>NZ_LR733271.1:2692095-2829378 GCF_902506355.1 Maribacter litoralis
CATTTATATAAATATATAATTACGGGAAACCGTAATATAAGACGAATTCTAAATCATAAATTTGTCTTCTATTCAATTCAAGTATATCATTAATTTTTGGAATAAAAACATTTTAGAAAAGGGTAGAAGAATTGATTATAAAAAATATCTAAATGAAAAAAACTACAATAGCTATAATTGCTTTCGTGCTAATAATTTTCACTATTATAATAGTGAATATGAATAATAGCTTTGATGAAGAATTAAAAGAGTATCGAAGAGAATTTGATAAAGAAATGAATAGTGAGCCTAAAGCTAGGGTCGTAACTAAAGTAAAGACTACACTAACGGATAATGAAGCTGCAATAGCAGCTCAACAATTTGTTGAAGGTCAATTAAAAGTTCCTTCTTCTGCTGATTTCGACCCTTTATTTAAGTCGAAAATAACTCAGGATGGAGAAAAGTATACGGTGGTTGGTTATGTGGAAAGTGAAAACAGTTTTGGAGCAAAAATTAGAAGTAAATACGTTACTGTAATAAAGCGTAATTCAACAGGAGGTGTAAGTTTACTTGGTATAGCGATTGAATAATCTTATTTACTAGCTACAACTTGATTCCTTTTTTAAACAATACCAAAAGGAAAGTAAGTGAGTTGCATATTCCGCCATTTGGGTATTTCTTTTGGGACCTGCAGCTCTTCCATATTTTTCCCAATCAGCAGGAAGGATAATCAAAGCATTTTTTTTTAGCTAATTAGATTTAAGTGTCTCCCAACTTGGCTTTTAATTCTGTAATTATATAAAGCTATAATTATAGAATAATCTTGTCTTGGGTCAGAATCAAAACCCAAATCTTACCAAAACTAATACTATGAAGTGCGAGGGTTTTTATTTCAATAATAATTAATTTAGGACAGGTAAAATTTAAACTTTTTGTGTCTATGAAAAATTCAACTACAATTAAGAAAGTAGAAAGTAAATTGAGTCTTGTTATTTCAGGAGTAGTATTATTTGGAACAATAGCTTCTGCAATGTTGGTTATAGCACTTTTTAATTAGGTTTAATAATCTCTATTTTCAGGATTATCCAAAAACCTATTCAGTAAATCTCTTATATGCTCCGGTTCTTTATGTATAGGTGTATTTTTAGCAACAATAATATCAGATGTTGGAGTTAATGTAAGCCAGGCATCATCATGATCTCTATCCCAGACCCCATACAGGCATTTTGTTCCTTTTTCTAAGTAAACATCTTCTTTAATTAAAAGTGTCCCGCTAAAACGTGGTGTGTGGATATTTCGGTAAGTTTTATTTTTTTCTAGTAAGAAGCTTAATCGAGACCAGGTATTAGCAATTGTAGGTTTAGTACCCAATGAATTTTTATTAATTTCACGGACTAATAAATCTTTAAGTTCTTCAGGATAGGAAATCACAGCATACTCATCTGCAAAATTTTCTTCTATATGTATAAGTTCCAGTAATTTGAGTTTGTGAAAATTTAAATAATTTTCGTTGTAATAAGATAAAGAAATTCTATTTGGACAGGTATTGATAAAATGAATCATAAACCTTGCTTCATCTTCATGTATTCTTGTTTCTTTATATCTTTCAATTGCGGAATTGAATGCTTTTTGCTGTTGGAATTTTATTTCAGCTAACTCATATTCTTTTCTACGTATTTCTATTAATCTTTTGTTTTCTTCTTCCTCTTTTAATTTTCGTTTGTCAATGCATTCTTTGCATAAGGGTAAATTTTTAAGGATACTTATAAATTGTGTTTGTGAAGTAACTTCTTGTTTTAAGGTTTCATTACAAGAACCACAATTACATTCTAAATCTACGTGTGAATATTCTTTAATGGTCAGAATCAAATCATAAAGACTAATATTTTTCTCGTTGGCCAGTAGCTTAGGTTTGTTTATGAACTCCCCTTTATTATAGCTCCAATATGAATTAATTAAACTAATTGTTTCATTATCTGGATTGTTCTTGATGATTACCGAGTAATTAATTTCTTGAGTATTGTCCATAAAAAAAGCGTGGAACTGAACCTGTTAGTACCGAAGGTATCGCCAGACACCCGAACACCACACAAGAACAGCCCACGCCAGAGCGTGGGCATTTGTCTTGATTGTAGTGTTTATTAAAACTGGCGATTTTATCGGTACTAAATCAAAAGCAAAATGCTTTTTATGTTTTAAAATTCTTTGTTGTTCCTTATATTTTTTGATTAATTATTTTTCAAATTTAGCTAAAACCTTGATAAAGTTGTGAACCTTAAAAGTTATTATTCACTAACAGGAAAATCTATATTCTTTATAAATCTTATGCTTTTGCAATTTTTAAGAGCAATTAGCTCCAATTCATTTTTTGAAGCCTAACAGCATTCAAAATTGCTAAAAATGCTACTCCTACATCAGCAAATACGGCTTCCCACATTGTAGCGAGTCCTCCAGCGCCTAAAATCAAAACAATTGCTTTTACACCAAAAGCTAAACCAATGTTTTGCCATACTATTTTTCTTGTTGAACGTCCTATTTTTATTGCTCTGACCACTTTAGACGGCTGATCTGTTTGGATGATGACATCGGCAGTCTCAATCGCTACATCACTACCTAATCCTCCCATTGCTATTCCCACATCACTTGCAGCTAAAACCGGTGCATCATTAATACCATCTCCTATAAACGCTACTTTATTTTTAGGATTTTGTTTAAGTGCTTCTACTTCGCTCAGTTTATCTTCTGGCAATAATCCGCCTTTGGCATTTTCAATATTTAATTCGGAAGCAACTTTTTGGGTAATGGAATCTTTATCACCGGAAAGCATCATAATATTTTTAATGCCAACCTTATTTAGTGCTGTTATGGTTTCTTTAGCATCGTCTTTTAATTCATCGGCTATGACCACATAACCGGCAAAATTATTTTCAATTGCCACTAACACTATTGACTCTACGATGGTTTCGGTATCTGTTGGAACTTTAATAGTATTGGCAGTCATTAAGGCTTTGTTACCTACTAATACAGTTTTTCCATTTACAACTCCACTTAACCCTTTTCCAGCTATTTCAGAAACATCTTTTGCTTCTAAATCAGATCCTTCTGCCTTATACTCTAATATCGCTTTAGCTATGGGGTGCGTAGATTGTTCTTCTATCGCCATCAAGTATCGCATAAATTCCTCATTCGTGAAAGTAGAATTATTAACCACTTCCTTAATTTTGAAAACACCTTTTGTAACGGTTCCTGTTTTGTCCATTACCAAGGTGTTAATTTTAGTCATTGCATCTAAAAACGAAGCACCTTTAAACAATATGCCATTTTTTGAAGCAGCACCCAATCCGCCAAAATAACCTAATGGAATAGAAATTACCAATGCACAAGGACATGATATTACCAAGAATATTAATGCTCTGTATAACCAATCTCTAAAGACGTAATCATCTACAAAAAAGTAAGGTATAAAAGTAACTCCAATAGCTAAAAACACTACAATTGGTGTATATATACGAGCAAACTGTCTGATGAATAATTCTGTTTTAGATTTACGAGCTGTGGCGTTTTGCACCATATCGAGAATTCGGGCAATCGAACTATCCTTAAATTCCTTTGTAGTTTCAATTTCAATTACACCATCCAGATTGATACTTCCCGCAAATACCTTTTCGTTTCTTTGAATGGTATCAGGTTTACTTTCGCCAGTTAAAGCTGCTGTATTAAATGATCCTTTATTGGACAGTAAAATACCATCTAAGGGTACTTTTTCACCTACACGCACCTGTACTTTTTCTCCAATTTCCACGGTTTCAGGATTTACCGAAATGTAATCACCATCCCTGTAGACCAAAGCTTCATTCGGTCGTACATCCAGTAATGCTTTTATATTACCCTTTGCTCTATTTACCGCTGCATTTTGAAATAATTCACCTACGGCATAAAAGAGCATTACAGCAACACCCTCAGGATATTCACCGATAACAAATGCTCCGATTGTAGCAATGGACATTAAGAAAAATTCGGTAAAGAAATCACCTTTTTTAATACTTTCCCATCCTTCTTTAATTACAGGGAACCCCACTGGAATATATGCTAAAGTGTACCAAACTACTCGAATCCATCCTTCAAATTGAGGAATGGCATCAAAATAATCTACAGCGATACCTATAATTAACATAACAAAACTTATAATAGCGGGAATGTATGTTTTGAATGCACTTCCATCTCCGTGGTCGTGACCATCATCGTGAGAATGTTGTTCTTCTGAATTTGGTTTTAAATCTCTTAAATTGACTTTCTTTTTTTTCATCAAGTTAGTTTTAACAACAACTTTTGTTTTGTTGAATTGGTGGACAAGGAACTGTTCCATAAGAACAATACACACAACAATCACCTTCGTTTGGTTTTAGAACCGTTTTACAATGCTCACACTCGTAAAAGAATTGACAAGCGTTAGTTGGCATATCTTCCACTTTTTTATGTCCGCAGTTAGGGCAAGTGATTTCCGATTTTAATATAGTTTTCATTAATTTTCTTTTTTATTAGTTACTTTATAACCTGTAGAATTAATTGCTTTCTCAATTTCTAATTCATTAGTTTTAGTTTGGTCATACTCAATGATTGCGTTACCATTCTTGTATGATGTTATTGAGTTTATAATTCCGTTAAGTTTATTTACTTCGTGGTTTACGTGAGCTTCACAACCGGCACAAGTCATTCCACTTATTTTATACTCTGTTGTTTTGATATTATATTTATCAACGAAAACAATTTGTTTCTCTGAATTGGGATAAAACATACTTGAGTAGTATGGAAATGCCAACAACACTATTGCGAATACTGTTACAACACCTAAAAAGGTTTTTGACTGAATAAATTTTGGTTTTTTATCAGTTTCACATTCACAGTCGATTTCTTTTTCTGGTTTTAATTTTTGATACCAAGCAAAGAGAAGAACTAATATAGTTAGCCCTATTAAGTAAGGTCTAAATGGTTCTATCCAAGAAAAAGTTGAAGCTACACCACTTGTTCCTGCAATTAATGCCAAAACAGGTGTGATGCAACACAATGAAGCTGTGATTGCTGTTAGAAAACTTGTGAATGCTAATTTATTTTTCATTTTCGTTAATTATTCTATTAGTAAGTCTTATTAAATATCATACGCAATACCATTATGATATCAGAACAATGATTTAATATCACTTGGAATAGGCATACGTCTTAATGGTGGTACGTTTGCTCCACCTGTATTACCAAGAGGAACGTGATTTATAAATGATTTCCAACCACCGACAAGCAACCTAATAATTTGACCCAATACTT
The DNA here is from genome assembly GCF_902506355.1 of Maribacter litoralis. NCBI lineage: Bacteria > Pseudomonadati > Bacteroidota > Flavobacteriia > Flavobacteriales > Flavobacteriaceae > Maribacter > Maribacter litoralis. The sequence goes on from NZ_LR733271.1 coordinate 2,697,394, forward strand.
CTTTAGTATCTTTTTGTCTAAAGCCAAATTTGAGCATTAGCCAATGTGAATAGGTATGTTCTACAGGATAAGACTGTCCTATTATATGACTACGTTCTAAATGAAACCAAGCATTACCAAACTGCTTATTTTTTAAACAGAACCTGTACTGTTTTAGTTCTTTATTATAAGCTTGTTTTAGATGTTTAGGTATTTTAGTATTAAACTTCATATTCATTAATTTAGATAAAATTAGTTTAATAGATAGTGCAATGGAAGTGCATTTATAGCCCACTACACTTATCGCAAATACCTTTTACAACTAAGTTTACATTTTCTGAAACAAACCCCTTCGGAACTTTAATTTGGGGTATTTTATGTTCGGTTAAACAAATGGTTTCATTACAGTTGTTACAATGAAAATGTAAGTGTAAATCATTCTTTAAATCACATTTACACCCATCTTCACATAAAGCATACTTTGTAATACCTGTACCGTCATCAATTTGATGGACAATATTATTCTCCTCAAAGGTTTTTATTGTTCTATACAGCGTAGTTCTATCCGCCTTTTCAAAAGCACTCTCAATATTACTTAGCGTAACAGCAGTCTTGTTTTCAAAAAGTAACTTATAAATTAATAGCCGCATTGCTGTAACACGAATATTCTTTGACTCTAATAATTTTTCTACTTCTATCATTTTGCAGTCGAATTATAATTAATATTTCTTGCTTTGCTCAATGCTTCCCAGCCTTCTTTTAAAGCATATGGAACAATAAGAAGTGCTGCAATAGGGTCTGCCATCCACCAACCGTACTGATTAACCAAGAGTAAACCAATAAGTACTACTAACGTTTGGTAAAGACAAATAAAGGTATCCTTGGCATCTGCCAGTAGTGCTGGACTATCAAGCTTTTTACCATATTTTCTTTTGAAATAAATAAGAATGGGGTTTACTGCCAACGAAACCAATAAAATAATTAATCCCTTAGTGCTCCAGGTCGCAGTTTCTTGACTTATAAGTTTTGTAACAGAATCATAAGTAATAAAAATACAGACTAATGTGAAAGATGCTGCAATGACGTAGAGTGTAATTTTCTTTCGTTTTTTCACTTTTTCTTTATCAATACCTTTAATCTCTCCGTGTAATCGCCAACCTAAAGTTGCTGCGCTTATCACCTCGATAGTGCTGTCCAATCCCCAACCTATCAAAGCTGAACTGTTTGAAGCAAATCCTGCAATAAGAGATACGACCACTTCAATAACATCATAAATGATATTCCATATTTGAAGTGCTCTTGCCTTTTTTAAATCTTGTTGTCTTGTTGCATCCATAATTAATGTGCGTGTTCTGCTTCTCCTTTTTTTATTTCTGCGTTAAGGTAATAAGCATTGTTATAAGCAAACTGTGTATTACTGTCTATGTTATCTGTAAATTGAACCGATACCCAATCACTATCTTTAGTGCCTATAACAACTTCAATAGGTTTAAAGCTCCAATCGTCATTTTCTTTTTCTACTGCAAACACATAATATCTATCGCCTTCTTTTATAACTGCACTTTCTGGTAATGCTTTTGCTTGGTTATTATCTACTTGAATTTTACCTTGAATATACATTCCAGGAATTAAGTTACCTTTTTTGTTTTCTATTTCTGCGTGAACGTGAACTGCTTTTGGATTATCTTCAAAGGTTTTACTTACGGAATAGATTTCTGCGGCAAGCTCTGTATCTGGTATAGATTGTACCGTAAAATTAACTTTTTGACCTTTTTTTACTTTATAGACATCTTTTTCAAAAATCATTAAATCTGCGTGAACGTGATGCGTATTTACAACTTCAAATAGTTCGGTTTGTGGCTCTACATACTGACCTGTTTTTACTTCAACTTTTTGTACAAAACCCTCTATAGGACTTCGCAAGGCAATGCGTTGTGCAATTGTGCCATTACGAACTGAAGTGGAATTGATATTTAATATTCTTAATTGCGCTTCTAAACCATTAACCATAGCTTTTGATGCATCATACTCTGCTTCTGCCTTTTGAAAATTAGCACCGGAGCCAACGCCTGCTTCATACAATTTTTGTTGGCGTTCATAATTCTTTTTCAAAAAATCACTATTGCTATATGCGTTTAAATAATCGGTTTGCGCTTGTATAATTTTTGGGTGCGATAAATAAGCTACAACTTGACCTTTATTCACTTTATCACCTTCAATTATTTCAATTGAAACGACATTAGCACCAACAACAGTAGTAATAGCTGCTTCATTTTGTGGTGGCACTTCTAATGTTCCGTTTGCTTCTACATATGCGCTCATATTGCGTAATGCCAACGTATCTATTTTCATTTTCAGAGCATCGAATTGTTGTTGGGAAAGCATCACTTCTTCAATTTCCTTATTTTCTTTGTTAACTTCAATTTTTTGTTCTTCACTTGGAGAATGATTATCATTTTCATTATTTCCGCAAGCTGAAACAAAAATGGTTATCACCATTACGGTAAGAATTTTATATACTTTATTTTTCATTGTCTTATTGATTAAAATATTGTAATTGAAATGTGCTTTCTAAATAGTTTACTAATGCTGATTGTGCTCCCAGTTCCGATTGAATTGCTTCTTTTATTAACTGCGTAAATGCAGTATAATCTATTTCGCCTTCTCTGTATGCCAGTAACGCACCTGTTTTTTGCTCTTTTGTTAATGGTAAAACTTGGTCTTTGTAAAATTCCCAAGATGTTTTCCATTTCATATAATTTTCTTTAGCCTGAACAAACCTTGATTGCACTTCCTGTTTTTTGAACGCTACATTGGTTTCCGCTATTTCTTTATCAATTCTGGCACTTCTAACTTGTGCTTTGTTAGAACCTGATAAAAACGGAATTGAAATTCCTGCTTGATAGGTGTAAAACCCTGAATTGCCATTTACTTTTTGTAAACCACCTTGAAGATTGAACTTTGGCAAATTATCTGCTTTTGCAGCTTTATATTTGGCTTCCGCTTCATCTACAATGTTCTTCGACATACTGTACAATGGATGACTTTCAATACTGAACGTTTCCTTATCACTATCTATCGCTACCTCAAATTCTTCTGAAACTGTAAAAATTTCTTCTGATACCAACCACAAATTGAATTGCTGTAAGGCAATAAGATAATTACTATAGGCCTGCGCTTTTTTATTCTGAATTTGAAACGCTTGATTTTTTGCTGCCGAATATTCTAATTTAGAAATAGCTTCGACCTCATAATTTAAAGCTACTGCTTGCTCGAATTTGGAATAAATGGAATCCAATTCCTTATACAAATCATAGTTTTGTTTCATTTGATAGCAATTGGACCACGCTTTTTTAACTTCCAATTCTAATTCCAACTCGGAAAGTTGAAAGGCTTTTTGTGCCAATTGAATGCGTTGTTCTTGTAGCTTCTTTTTAGAACCAATACCAAACAAGTCAATGTTAGATTGACCAACACCAATGGTTGTAAAAATGCCACTACCATTATCAATTTCTTCTCCACCTGTGAAAACTTGAGTAGTTCCAAAATCATATGCAGTCGCCTTCAATTGCTCTTGTTTAGTAATTTCCAACTGCTTTTGCTTTAATAATGGATAATTACTTTTTGCGAGTTTAACAGCTTCCTGTAATGAAATTTTGAGCATTGTATCATTCAACTCTTGTGCATTACTTTGTAGCGAAAAACCAAATAGTAATACTACCAATGCTGTTGTTGTTACTAACTTTTTGTTTGGCTTAAACGTAAAAGATTTGTTTTCTACCCAATGGTATAAAATGGGCAACACAAATAGTGTTAGCAGTGTTGAAGTTAATAGTCCACCAATAACAACCGTTGCCAATGGACGTTGTACTTCTGCACCTGCTGATGATGAAATAGCCATTGGTAGAAAGCCTAATACATCTGTAAAAGCAGTTAGCATAATGGGTCTGATTCTTCGTTTAGTACCTTCAACTATTCTATCCTTTAGATTGGTTACACCTTCTTCTTTTAATTCGTTGAGTCCGCTTATCATTACCAAACCATTTAAAACTGCAACACCAAACAGCACAATAAAACCAACACCTGCCGAAATACTAAATGGCATATCACGTAACCACAACGCCACAACACCACCAATAGTTGCCATTGGAATTGCTATGTAAATCATTAAGGTCTGTGGTAAAGATTTTAATGCAAAATATATTAGTATAAATATGAGTAACAATGCAATAGGCACGACGGTTTGTAATTGGTTGCTGGCACGTTCTAAATTTTCAAATGCACCACCATAACGAATAAAATAACCTGATGGTAATTCTAATTGTGCATCTAATTTTGATTTAATTTCAGTTACTAACGATTTTACATCACGTCCTCTAACATTAACACCTACATAGGTTCTTCTGTTGGTATTGTCTCTACTTATTTGCATTGGTCCTGCTTTGTAGCTTACATCTGCAATTTCACGCAAAGGAATTTGAGCACCTGAAGGTAAATTGATATACAGGTTTTGAACATCTGAAATATCCTTACGGTTTTGATCACTTAATCGTACTACTAAATGGAAGCGTTTTTCACCTTCAAAAATCACACCTGCTGTACCACCTGCAAATGCAGATTGTACGGTTTGATTAAGCGTATTTATTTGAAGTCCATATTGCGCCAATTTATTCCTGTTGTAATTGATTGTCATTTGTGGCAAACCTGTTGTGGCTTCCGCTTTCATATCGCCAATACCTTCAGTACCTGCGATAATTTTAGATATTTCTTCGGCTTTTTGAGATAGAATGTCAATGTCTTCACCATAAAGTTTTATGGCAATATCTTCACGAACACCTTCTAATAACTCGTTAAAACGCATTTCAATAGGTTGTGTAAACTCATAATTAACACCAGGAACCATTTCAACTGCTTCTTTCATTGCTTCAATCAATTCATCTTTTGATTCTATTGTAGTCCATTCACTTTTAGGTTTCAGGATTACAAAAACATCGGCAATATCCATAGGCATCGGGTCGGTTGGAATTTCGGCAACACCAATACGACTCACAATTTTATCGACTTCTGGAAATTTTGCTTTTACTATTTGTTCTATTTTGGTAGTAGTTTCAATAGTTTCTGTAAGTGAACTACCTGGTTTTAAAATAGCGTGAAATGCAATATCGCCTTCATCGAGTTGCGGAATGAACTCGCCACCCATTCTTGAAAACATAAAAACGGTTATTCCGAACAACACAACTGCAATACCAATTACCCATTTCCCTTTTCGCAAGGCTCTAACCAATAAGGGTTGGTATTTGTCTTCAACCCAATGTACAAATCTATCTCCATAGGATTTATTATCATTTTTTGGTGCTCTTAATATTAGAGCTGACATCATAGGCACATAGGTTAAACAAAGTACCATTGCACCAATCATAGCAAAAATAAAAGTCAAAGCCATTGGTTTAAACATCTTTCCTTCAATACCTTGTAAGGCTAAAATGGGTAGAAAAACTATAAGGATAATCAACTGACCGAAGAAGGCAGCATTCATCATCTTTTTTGAAGCATTAGAAGCAACTTTATCTCTTTCTTTAGATGTAAGTTGTTTCTTTTTCAAAACTTGTGATGCTATAAGAAAAACAGTGCTTTCAACAATAATTACAGCACCATCTACAATGATTCCGAAATCAATTGCTCCTAAACTCATTAGGTTTACCCAAACATCAAAAACATTCATTAAAATAAAAGCAAATAATAAGGATAATGGAATAGTAGAGGCAACTATTAAACCTCCTCGCCAATTACCTAATAAAAAGACCAACACAAAAATGACGATTAATGCACCTTCAATAAGATTAGTTGCTACTGTAGAAGTTGTTTCGCCAATTAATTTACTTCGGTCTAATAATGGTTCAATAATTACGCCTTCTGGTAACGACTTTTCAATTTGAGTCATTCGCTCTTTTACATTGGCAATAACATCATTGGAATTAGCTCCTTTTAACATCATTACCAATCCACCTACAACTTCCCCTTCACCATCTTGGGTTAATGCACCATAACGAATTGCAGAGCCAAATTGTACTGTTGCAATATCACCAATAGTGACAGGTATGTTATTAATATTCTTGACGGTGATTTTTTTAATGTCCTCTAAACTTCGCACCAAGCCTTCTCCACGAATAAAATTAGCTTGATGGTTCTTTTCAATATATGCACCACCTGTATTTTGATTATTGGCTTCAAGTGCATTAAACACATCAGTAATTGTTAGACCAATAGCATTTAAATCGTTTGGGTCAACCGCGACTTCGTATTGTTTAATTTTACCACCAATAGCGTTTACTTCTACCACACCAGGAACCATTGCCATTTGACGCTGTACAATCCAGTCTTGTATTGAGCGTAAATCTGCAATATTGTATTTGTCTTTAAACTCTGGTGCAACTTTTAGTGTGTATTGGTAAATTTCCCCTAATCCTGTTGAAATAGGACCCATTGTAGGTTCGCCAAATCCAGCAGGTATTTGTTCTTTGACTTCGTTTAGTTTTTCGGCTACTAATTGGCGAGGTAGATAAGTTCCCATATCATCATCAAATACAATAGTAACCACAGATAAGCCAAAACGAGAAATTGACCTTATTTCCTGAACATCAGGAAGATTGCTCATTGCCACTTCAATTGGATAAGTGACAATTTGCTCAATATCTTCAGTACCTAAATTGGGGGATTGTGTTATAACCTGTACTTGGTTATTAGTAATATCTGGAACAGCATCTATTGGTACTTTGGTCATACTCCAAATACCTGCTCCGATTATGGTAAGCGTAAGCAAACCAATAATGAATTTGTTATTGATTGAAAAATCAATGATTTTATTAATCATAGAAAATGTATTAATTCAGTTAAACTATTCGAAATAATTCTGATATAAGAAATAGAATTACACGAAATGAAAAGAACCCTTTAGGCTCAAAATTGGATATAGTAATCCTTTAAAAACTGAATTAAGCTTGTGGCGGTTGCCAAATATTGGAATGAAAATCAAACCTATAAATCGACTGATAGTTAGTCGTTAAAAGTGTTGATATACTGGAGTGAAAAGTGAATTCAAATGGGGTCAGTGGCTCATACGCTATTGACATACCACAACAACTACAAATACAAGTTATGGGACAAGAATCGTCATTATCATCTTGATGGTTATGGTCTAAGCTCAATTCTTCCTGTTGTTGGTCTTCAAAATTTTGACCGTCAGAACAGGGCTTTGCGGTCAAAGTCAACATTAGAACAGCTAGTATGAAGCTTAATGATTTCATCATTACAAAGATATCAAAATCTAAATGCAATGGTTGTGCAAACTTTTAGTCATTCGATTTAAAGTTTTACGCTACATAAAATTTTATCATAAGAATATCAAAAGGTTCTGCGGTCTTTAAGTGATTGTTTTACACAATACTTAGCTTAAGGACAATGAATAGAATATTATTGTTTGAGATAATTTAGAATACTCTCATTTATAATTGACTTTACGCTTCTATCTTCTTCTAAAGCTTTTGCCTTTAGTTTTTTCAGAACTGTTTTATCTATATGAAATGAAAATATCTTTGCATCTTTATTAATAGATTCTTCTGGTGCCACCTTTTTTGTACTAATAGATTTTTCTGGTACAACCTTTTGAATAGACTTTTCTGGTTTAGAGGCTTTTGCTTTGACTATTAAATCACTGAATCCTTCTTTTGACATAATGTAGATATATATTTAATCATTTATATAAATATGTATTTATATAAGAGCTGTTAAGACTTCTTTTGTTAAGCTATCAATTTGCCTTTGTGCATTTCTATCGGCTGTAACACCTTTAAGCAAAGGAGACCTAGTAAATGCTACCAAATCACTTATCATTGTTTGTGCTATTTTTATTTTATGCGAATCAAGGTTTTTCAAGATATCTTCGGTAATGGTTGTATTAGCTTTTATCATGTTCAGGATAATCATGGTTTTGTTCTCCTTCAACTCATCTTTAATCAAACTAATTGTGTTGTCAATAGCTAACAAATCTAAAATTCCGGCTTTTGTCGGTACTAATAGTAAATCTGCAATTTTGATAAGTTCTTTCAGCTTTGATGATAGGTAAGGGGGCGTATCAACGAAAATGAAATCCAAATGGTCATTGGTCGTTAAAATATTTTCATCTGTGGTTATTTCAAATGAATCGACAATTTTTGCAAGCTGTGATAGACTGCCTTGAGCATCTATGTCAAGTATAGCAACTTTTGAATGTTCACTAAGATTCTGTGCAAGGTTAAAAGTTAAAGTACTTTTTCCTACTCCACCTTTTTGATGGGTAATCAAGATGATTTTTGCCATTATTTTATTTTAAGTTGGTTTCCCATTTTTGATACATTTCTTTAGCTTCCGGATTACTCTCTATAAATTTGTTGAAGTGATTAATCACTTCTTTTTGACCTTTGATATAATATTCCTGATTACTTTCTTCAACTTGTTTTAATTGAAAGATTGAGATACCGATGAAGAGAAAACAACTAAGAAGTATTGTGCTAAAAAGAATAAGTAGCCAATTAGGATAGTGATTTGATTTTGTAAGTTTCTTGGTGATTTTGCCTAATTCTTTATTTTGATTTTTAAGAATTAACTCTTGTTCTTTCAGTGGAGCGCTTATGGCGGATTGTATAGTAGTAATATCCGGCTTTATTTTAATCAGTTGTAATTGGACAGATAATTCCTCCATTCTTTGTAATTGGACTTTAAAGTCACTAATCTCTTCAACTAATAATTCTGCTAAATCGTCAATTTTTGCCATAGTTATATTCCTAATTCAATTCCCTTAGTTATTGTTTGTTCTATTGCCTTTTTTGCTAAACCGGTTATCATATTTGTACTCAACTCTAGGGTTTTTCCAGCAATGTTCACAGCTTGATCTGAATGTTTAAGTATTTCTCCACTACTATTGGCTGCGATTTCATTTGCAATCTTACCACCACTCATGGAGCGATGAACTTCACTTCCTTTCAAGTTTATGCCGCTATACTCGAACCTAAATCCTTGAAGTGTACCTCCTTTGTTGATACTTGGAATTACTTTCACCTTATTGGCAGCCATTTTTTTGATATAGTCATCAAAAGTTTTAGGTCGTTCCTTCTTTTGAACTTGTATATGAATAGAGCGTATTTCGCTTCTTATCTTCTGTAAGGGTTTAAGTTTTTCTGCTTGTACTTGTTGAACAGTTTTTAAATTCATTTCAATAGCTACTTGTCTAGCGGCTTTATTACTCCGTTTACCTATGAAACTATCTGGATAAGCTTTTCCCTGAAAGTCGATTCTATTGACATATAAGTGAATATGTGTATGAGCTTTATCCCTGTGAACAAAAGCTATTGCTTGACGGTTTGTTAATTTCATTTGTTTCAAGAATTTTTTTGAAATATCTCCTAATCCCTTTTTAGATAATTTTTTTCCATCCTGGATGGTTGGGCTTAAGACAAAACTCAAAGTATTTCTATTGCAGTTCTCGTTCATGCTTTGAATTATTTCAAATTCTTTGGTAAGTTCTTGTGGAGTTTCTCCTGCTAAATACTCTTTTAATATCACAGATGCATCTTTTTCTTGGTTCCAGCCGTATGCCATTGAGGCATTTGTATGTGATATGGATTTACCTTTACCAATCATTTTTTGAATTTTTTTAGATGTTCTTTAAGCTCTTTAGATAGGGCGTATACTTCATGGCTTAATTGAGGGTTTCTTTTTCGAAACATATTACCTATCAAAGTGAAATTTCTGCTATATGTTGAAATGGTTTTGAAAGCTTCAATTTCCTCTTCGGTTAATCTCGCGGTTATTTCTTTATTGAACGCGGCTCTAAAACAAAATTCACTTAAGGATAGCCCAGATTTTTTAGCTTTAATTTTTAAAAGTTTTTTCTCGTAAATAGTACATCTGAATTTGGTTATTACCCTTGCCTTTTTTTTCATTAGTTTCTATTTTGTTTTGCGACCATCGGGAGAAAAATCAAGATTGTGGGCCCAGCACACACATCTTGAATTCTTACTCAAACTCTATATTTCATTTTTGTTAATCAACCAATCATTTACATCATTGTAACCCAAGTATAATTTTGAACAGTCTTGAAAATTCATTTGCTCATTAACAAATTTATCTGTGATCTTACGACCAGTTTCATCATGGTCTAAGTAGAGATCAATTTCATCATAATCATTTTTATAATTCATTAACTTTTCATGGAAAGAACAAGAATTGAGAATCAATAAATCTGCCTTTTTTATTAAAGAATTATCCATTTCTAATAGGGATAACATATCAAACATTCCTTCAGTTACCATAAGTGTAGTAGAGCTGTTTTTAATCAGCGAAATATCTTTTGGGGAAGACCCGGATTTAAAATATTTGTTTCTCAATTCCCAACCCTTAGATAAATTTTTCAATCCTATTGAAAAGTATTTTTTTTCGTTTAAAATGAAGTGAACTTCTTTGCAAATGGAACGAGCTGTTGAAATCGAAATCCCCCTAGTTTCTAGATAATTAATTAAACCAAGGTGTTGAATAGGTTTTACGGCTTTCACTACAATTTTTGTTTGGCTTATTTCTAGATGAATAGGCTGCTGATGAAAGAAAAAGGGAGTGCTATTGTTACTAAGAATATTAAGTGCCTCCGATACATTAACTCCTTTAAATTTAATGACCAGGTCTATTATGTTGCCGCCTTGTCCTTCTCCAAAGTCAAACCATAGATTAAGTCTTTTGTCAACTTTTAATGATGCCTTAGTTTCTTGCCTGAAAATGGAAAGAAAAAATGCGCTATTGTTATTCTCACGTATAGGTAGTATTGAATTTTCGCTTAAATAATTGATTATATCTATTTTTCTTGCTTCTTCACAAGTGAGTTTTTCTTTTTTCATTTGCAATCATTTTTTAAGAAAACATCCTACCATCCTACCTAAACGAAGTATAGCGTAGTGTCTTCAGTGTTTATTAATTTTTTACATCCTACCAATCTTACCCTATTTGGTAGTATAGGTAAGATGTAGGTAACTTATTATATTTCATCCTACCCGGGATTCTGTAATGTTTTAAAGGGTTTAAGGTCTTTGGGTAAGATGGTAACATGTTTTTATTTTTTTTTGCCAAATTCAATATTCCAAGGTGTATCAATAAATAACTCTTTTGCTAAGTATCCGTAATGGTTTGTTTTGGGACTTTTTACTCTAGTATAGTTGAAGCCTGAAAGAGCTCTTCCGATATTAACTTTATTAATTCTAGGGCTTATACACGATAGTGAGTTCAAAATGTCTGTAGCGGTCTTAAAATCATTTTTGTCATCCGATTTTTCATAATATTTTAATATTAATTCCTGTTCTTCTGAGAGGTTGGTATATTTCTTATTTCTTTCTTCATTTTGTTTTATATCATCTGTAGTTAGCTCAGGATTAAATGATTTGTCATTGTAAGCCAAGTGATAAGCTTGAGCCCAAACCTTATTGATTTCAATTTCTTTTGAGTAACGGAAATCAATTTGACCGAATAATTCAAAGCACAACCATCTAACGGATCCTGTTTCGTCATTTAAAAATTCGCTCATATTAGTGGAACCTATAAATGAACATATTCTATTAATAATGGTACTTTTCCTGTCATATGGTAAACGTTCATTTATGACTGTCTTTGTGAAAAATGCTTTTAGGGAATTGACATCTTTTTTAGTCAATGACGATAGTTCATCTAGATTTATTAAAAAATTTTTGCATAGTAATATTCGAGCATCTTTATCATTACTTATATCCTCGGCTATGTAATTTGATAGTTCCGGCGGACATAAAAACCTGCACCAGGTAGATTTTCCAGAATTTTGTGCTTTGTGGCAAATTATTAGGGCCTGCTTGTTAAAATAATTAGGTTCAACAGCGCATTTAACTGTTCTTACCATCCATTTTTTTAAATGGTATAAAAAGGCTTCAGGCTCACTAACTGGAAGATGCGAACCAAGCTTGGTTATATGGTCGATTTTGTCCCACTTTGGAAGATGTGTAAAGTATCTTGTTACTGGATTATACTTTAGTATATATTCGGATTTGAGAAGAATTTCTAATTTGGAAATTGGGATATTTACGCCAGATTGTACCAGTTCAATATATAATGCCTCTACGTTTAAAACTCTCCATTCCTCATTATCATCCACTTTTAACCTAATTTCAAAGTCAAGGGCAATTTCATTAAAGTGTATTTCATATTTGTCATTGATATATTTTAAGGTGTGATCAAAAACAGTAGTGGTATTTGAATCCTCTACTATGTAAAGCTTTTTTTTTGGACCAGTCATTGGGTATACGAAATAAAGAAAATCGTATATTTGTATACGATTTAAGGTTTTGGCTTAAATTGTTAAGAATTTTATAAGCATAGAATGTTAGAGCATTTTATGCTTTTTTATTACTACATAATTCTTTTAAAGAATGATCATCATTAAAAATTTGATAATGATTAATCAGTTTTTTCTTTTTACCAACATCTTGAATCTCAACCCAGCCATTTTTAATGTAGTTATCTATGGTTTGAGTCGAACACCTTAATATTTCGGCAACTTCTTGTCTTGTATAAAATTTAGCTTTGTAGTCGACTTCATTGGCGTTCTGTATTTGTAACAGTAAATCCTTTATTTGAGCAAGCTCATGATGAAGGGTTAAAAAGGGGTTTGCGAATGTGCTCATATTTATAGAGTTTTATTATTAATCACTACAAATATGGGTATAAGGTACTAAGAGAATTAATACAGAATTAATTCTGCTATGGCTTCTTATTTGCTAAGGAGTTTTTTGGCACAATTATCAGCAAGAGGGTACATTTTTAATTCGTTGTTTTGATGCAGTAAAATAATTAATCTTGAGTAAGTTTTAAGTATCATTTCAAAGTCTTCTTTCATTATTACAGGATACCAATTTTTTAAACTTCCTGATATTATATTTTCAAGCTTTGCTATCTTGTCAAGGAAATCTTCTTGTGATTTGTACTTTCGGGTATTAATTCTTTCTTTTGGGTAGAACTGTTGAATTAAGCAATATTTTAAGGCGAAATATTTATAATAGTCCCCACCAGGACCAGGGGTTTTTAAAGGTCTATTTTTGTAATTAATTTCAGAATTACATTGGATATCTATATCTTCATTATGTTTTTTATTCGTAGAGCTATTTTCATGTTTCTTATCTTTTTTCATATCACTCACCACAGTATTAAATGAATCTTTGATTAGGATGTTGGTAATATTATATTCATTTAAATTATGATTACTAATAGTATTTGAAAAATTGAAAATTACATTTTCAACCTTTCGTTTTATTTTTTTCTCTCCAAATGAATCATCCTCGATTCTTTTTCTTTTACGTAGTTTATTGAGAAGTGGTGATGGTATTTCTATTTCAATAATTTTGTCATTTTGAAATTGGTAATTGTATAATTTTAGTTTGAAATCGTAGTCTAAATTGTAAGTGATAACTATATTGCCTAGGCTTAAGAAGGAGTAATAGTATGCCATTATAGCAATTAGATAAAATGTGATTTTGAAAAAAATAAAATTTTGATTTGTAGCTTGATAAAAACTCCAAGTTCCAATAAGTAGAAAATATATGAAGAGTGAGATAATGGTAAACTTATCTTCGTTTTTCTGATAAAATAAAATAAGCTTTTTGGGTTTTGAGTGTAACTTATTCATAAAATTTAGAAGAATTTCTATGAACTTAAAAAGTCTATGTAATTTCATAATCTTAGTGTTAATTAGTGCTTATTAACTAAAAATACTAAATTACGATCGTTGTAAGAAACACAACATATTAATGTAGAATACTAACGCTTTTCCTAGCGCAAAATAAAAAACCCCATAAACAAAGGGTTTACAGGGTGTGTTTGTGGAGCCGGAGGGATTCGAACCCTCGTCCAAACAAGCAATTAAAATGCTTTCTACATGTTTAGGATCTGATTAATTTTCGATGTGTACCTGACCAGAAACCGCCTAATACACACTTATCTTCTTAAGATTTTGGTGGTGACGCCAAAGCGAGCGTACACCCTTATGTTGATTTTTCTGGTGCTCCTAAGTGAATCGCCATCAACAAGGGCTATTCAGGAACATCTCGCTTCCCTACCTTGTAGGGACGAGGCTAATCTTACTATGATTCAGATTAAGCGGCAAGAGCGTAATTATTTTCGCCAATTAAAAGTGTGAAAAATGAGATTAACGAGCTGTTTCCCAGCGCTCGACATGCTTACATTCCAACTGGTCTCGCTGTCAAAACCGGTCGGCCCCAATATGTAAATGAACTTTGAAGTCAAATTTTAGCTTTATAAATAAGCTAATAAATAACGGGCAGCAAAGCTAACAAAACTTTGGCAACCACTATAATTTTTATTTAGACCCAAGCCAAGTGTATCTAATTGTATAATTTAGTGCAATATTTATACCAAACCCATATGAAGTTCGGAATCATTAGAGAACGTAAGAATCCGCCAGATAAGCGCGTAGTTCTATCACCTAAAGCATGTCAAAAAGTCTTGAATACGTATTCAAAGGCAGAAATTATCGTAGAGCCCTCACCAATTAGAGCTTATGCCGATGCAGATTATCAAGATTTAGACATCACGGTTGCTAATGACATGGAATCTTGTGATGTGCTATTGGGTGTTAAAGAAGTGCCTATTGATGCGTTGATTCCGAATAAAAAATACTTCTTCTTTTCGCACACCATTAAAAAGCAACCTTATAATAGAGATTTACTTCGTGCGATTTTAGACAAGAATATTGAATTGTACGATCATGAGGTGATAACTAATAAACAGGAGCAGCGAGTGGTTGCCTTTGGTAGATACGCAGGTATTGTTGGGGCGTATAACGGTTTTCGTGCATACGGACTCAAATATGACGCTTTTCAATTACCAAAAGCAAATGACCTGCCAGACCAACAAGCTTTAATTGAAGAACTTAAAAACAGCAAACTCCCTAACATAAAAGTATTACTTACCGGTAAAGGCAGAGTAGGTAATGGCGCTAGAGAAATGTTAGATGGTATGGGTATGCGTAGGGTCAATGTTACCGAATATTTAGAAGAAACATTCAATGAGCCGGTGTACTGCCAAATTGATGCCGGTGAATATAATAAGCGTAAAGATGGTGTACGCGGTAATAAAGCTGATTTTTTCGCAAATCCGGAAGAATACAGGTCCAATTTTTTTAGGTTTGCTAAGGTGACGGACTTCTATATAGCCGGTCATTTTTATGGTCAAGGGGCTCCTTATTTATTTACAAGGGATGACGCAAAACATGTAGATTTTAAAATTAAGGTTGTTGCCGATATAAGCTGTGATATTGACGGACCGGTTGCTTCAACTATTAAACCTTCTACCATTGCTGACCCCATTTATGGTTATGATCCAGCAACGGAATCTGAAGCTGATTTTAAAAATGAGAATGCCATTGCAGTTATGGCGGTAGACAATTTACCTTGTGAGTTACCTAGAGATGCAAGTGAAGGGTTTGGTGAAGCTTTTATAAAAAATGTGATCCCGGCTTTCTTTAACAATGATAAAGATGGTGTTCTTGAAAGGGCTAGAATGACCAAGAATGGAAAACTTACAGAGCGTTTTAGCTATTTAAAAGATTACATAGCTTAATTGATTGCTCTTTCTCACATTGTTTTTATAATGTTAATCAATTGTTAATTTTGTGTTATATTGTGGTCGGCAATAACTGATAAAGACATGAATTTCAATTGGATATTAGGTGATAACGATGATAAATCATTTCATAAGTTATGCATTGATATTGAATATGAGCTTAGACCAAAAATTGTTAAGTTTCTAATTGCTAACAACGAATGTATAGAAGGTTGTACAGATTTTTCCTGTTTCCATTTTGATGTGGATTTTCAATCAAGAAGCATCTCTGTTTCTCAATTAACCCCTGCCAAATATAGAAATGCAATAAAAGCACGGTTGGAAAGGGAAATTACCTTTTAACTTCACTTTGAAGTGGTGCTCGAATTTGAATTTTCTTGTTATGCTCAAAGTGCGATAGGTATCAAATTTTTTTAAAAAATGGGTTTGTATTATGTGCAAGTATTGATACGCTTAATGGATGCTCATGTCTTTTTTGCAAAATACTATCAATCTGCTTTCGTCTTCTTTTCAGTCTCATTTAATTTACCCACAATAAGTAGCCCTAAAAGACTAAGTATAATCCAAAATATATCGATGAAAAGTATTTGATCATACCCATTTGCGTAGCTTACCCAGATCCAATTACCCGTACAGAAACCATTTACCAGCGGAATAGCCAAACCTATTAAACTGCCCAAAAGCAAGGTGTATTTGTTGGTGAAATAATTGTCCTTTTTAATAATGAAGAAGATGGAAATCAATAACCAACCAATAAAGTAAAATTTATACAATAAGCTCATCCCAGCGGGGTTAATTACCTGTACCAAAACAAATGAAAGTGCGGTTATTGGGTAAAGACTTAAACAAATGGCTAAATAATAACGTACAACCGCCTCATTGAATTTCTTTTTCTTGGGGGGTTTGTTTTTTTTGTTTCGTGCTGTTAACCAAATAAGTACTCCGCTTAGTATAACAAAGCACCCTATTAAACCTAGTACAAAAGAGATAATTCGCAATCCGTAACCGCCATAATCACCTAAATGAAGCCTGTAGAAAATACCCTTAACAGCATCTAAATACGATGTTTTTTTAGTTGGGTCTTTAACACTGTAAATGCTATTCTCGGCAGCATTGAATATAGTGTAGCCGTATCCATTTATTTTATCTTTATAGTCTAAATTTCCACTTACCGATACATGCATGCCTGTATCTCCATAATTGAAAATATGTACCTCATTTACTTTAAACCCTTCCCAGTTGTCCTTCACTTGTTGTACCAAAGCATTTATACTAACAGGTTTCTCTAAAGGAGAATTTTGGAACTCAAATTCTGCATGCGTATATTCTAGATCTTCATATAGTTTGTTATCGTCACCATCATATAATGCCAGTGCTGTTGGGGCGATTAAAAGCACTTTTAGCATAAAGAACGTACCGGTTACGGCATAAACGAATTGAAAGGGAAAACCGATAACGCCTAAAGCAGTATGCGCATCTGTCCATACCGTTTTCAATTTTGTCATAGGTCTGAATACATAGAAATTAGAAATAATTTTATCCCAATGAACTATGATACCTGTAATTAGAGCGAAGAGAAAAAAGAAAGCAACAAATCCTGATAAATAATACCCGAAAGGGTGAGGTAGTTGTGCAAAAAAATGTAGTCTGTATAAAAACTCACCTAATGAATATGAGCTTACATAATTTGTGGTAGACTTGTCTTTGGTGTTCAGATAATAAAAAGAACGAGCAGCTTTTTCTTTCGAAAGCAAGGTGTCTTTAGATGCGCCTAAACTCACTCCGATGTTCTGTTCGTTATAATAGTGTTTTAATTCAATATCTCTACTGAAAAGGCTTTTTTCGTTAGACATTTGTTTAAAAGTGTCATCAAAATCTAATTGAATTTCTTCTGCTACTTCAACGTTGTGCCCACGTTCCCAATTAACAATTTCATCTCTAAAGAATGCAAATGAACCGGTAAAGAAAATAACATAAAGAGCTACACTAATTACAATACCACTAACGGTATGCAAATGAAAGAGAATATTATAGGTTCTTTTGCTCATTATACTAAAGGATTTAATGCTTTGCCATAAAACATGATAATTGACAATATGATGGATGCCAATAGATATATTCCCCAAATTTTCCATCCGCTTTTGGCAAGAAAGGCGACTATCATTAATCCTACCCAAAGTATTAAAGAACTATAGGTACTGGTGATAATTACATTGACATGATCAAACCAACTAGCAATAGCTAAATGAAATAGTATAGATACCATAAAGCCACCTACAGTTGCGGCGGTTATTTTGGAGAATCGGGACCAAAATGAAGGATTCAGATATTTTGTATTAGCAGGCATATTAAAGAATTGAGAGTTCCATTAGAAATAGGATCAAAATGGTTGGTAGTATTGTTTTATAGGTGATAAGGTGCAAGGGTTGTAAGAGTATAACAAGGCTTGCTATGGTCATTAAGATGATGGTGAAAATAAAAATACCTGAACCCCAACCAAATTGATATATGGTTAGGGAGCAGGCAAACAACAGCAAGACATAACCTAAAGAATTTGCTGCTTTACTTTTCTGTTGGCACCAGTTTTCAATATATAAGTGTACAGGTACTTTTTGTCTTTTTGTTGTGGCATAGCCCAAATAGAAACCTGTAAAGCTTAGTATTAGAATTAGGGTAATCATCTGTTTTATTTAATTGTTAATGCAATACGTAGCACAGTGCCAAACAAATTCATAGTCCTTACCATTGTAGGTACCTGGTACTCGCTCTTCATAAATTGTTTCCATAGTATACTTGGTGTTCCATGGTAATGAGAAACTTACTTCACCATTTTCATCGGTTTCAAGAGTCTTGCTCCATAGGTCAGAGACATAAATCTTAAACTCGTTTTTTGCGAGGGGTTTTCCTTTAAATAATACTTGCAGTTTAATTTCATCATCTTCGTTTGCCAATTCTTTTATAACTATTCCATCTCCATTTAAGGTTTTGGTTTCGCTAATTTTATTACCTACCTGAACTTTGGCGGTAGATTGGTAGTGTGTTTTAAAAATTCCGAAATCCCACTTGGTATAGTCTAAAACTTCTATGTTATCGTTATTCAGAGCAACAGTGTAGGTACCGTTGGTTTTTGGAGTGAAGTAGGCCACGTAGTAATTTTCCTTTGCGGTGGACTTAAGAGCTGTTTTTGTGCCATCTGGTTGAATAAGCCACAAATTAAACTTTGAAACCGATGGGTAGTTTTCTCCTTTGACTTTTTCAATGACGCCGTGGGTGTATTCTCCAAAATAGACACGAACCTCTTGTTTTTTGTTCAGGTTTCCGGTACGGTCGGTTTCAAGCCACAAATAATGTGCAAACATGGGCGAAACGGTAAATAGCAATAAGCCTATTGTAATAAGTATTCTTTTCATAATGTATTGTTTTAAGGTTAAGCCCTCAGTAGAACTGAGGGATAACCAATTTGAACTAACTCAACAAAAACTGTCTTAGTATTTTCTAAAAATTGTAGGTTACAGTTACCCTACCATTGATGCCAGGTTCTGACTGCCAGTATAAATATGTGGCATAATTAGAGCCAGAATAGAGGTATTCATCTAGTATGTTGTTTACGTTTAGTTGTACTCTAAATTTGTCATTGCTCCAAGACAACGCACCATCTAACCTAAAATAGTCTGGTAATTGAGATTCATTATCTGCACCCCAAGACCAAGTAGAACGATCAATTTGATATTGATAGCCTAATGAACCACCAAACCCATGTAATTTTGAATCGTTTGAGAATTTATAGTTAAGCCATCCGTTGGTAATGTGTTTGGCATGGCCGGCTACACGTTGACCAATGTTTTCTGGGTCGGTGTCTTCCGTAATTTCGACATTGGTATTGGCGTAGTTAAGAATAAGGTTTAACTCGGGAGTAATTTCGCCCTGCAAATCAAACTCGATACCTTTTGATTGTATTTCACCTAATTGTATAGAGAAATTAGGATTCTCTGGATCCGTCACCAATACGTTTTGTTTGGTAATCTGGTAGGCGCCCAAAGATGTTCTTAATCTGCCATTGAAGAAACTCTTTTTTAAACCTCCTTCAATATCATTGGCATCAACTGGATCAAATGCTTCACCACTGAAACTAACACCGCTTTGACCAATGAAGGAACGGTCATAAAGTCCGTATGCGGTTAAGGTTGGTAGTATATTTACACTTAGACCAATACGCGGGGTAACTTTTGAATCTGTTTCATCTTTACCTCTTGTAAATAAATGTGTATATCTACCGGCAAGTGTTAATCGGGCTTTGTCATTAAAGAAACCAATTTCATCTTGTAGGTATACAGAACGGTTAATGCCACCGTAATTGTAGATGTTGTCCCTGTATTGTACAGGTATAGATTTTTCAAAAACAGGTAGTTCGGTATTACCATAAACAGGGTTGTAAATATTAAATGGCTGTTCGGTATCGGTAATGGCAAATTGATTAAAATCTGCCCAGTATTCTTTTTGGCTGTAGTCAAATCCTCCAAGTAGCTTATGGGTGATACTACCGGTTTTAAATGCTCCAGAAATATAACTTTGAAAGTATTTTCCAACGGATAATGCATCCCAATTACTAATATATCTTACGGCATCTCCGTTTTCTTCCATAGACCATACCCAGATAGAATTTCCTACTTGATCATAGCGTAAAGAGCCGAACTTTGTTTCCCAGCTCCAATCTTTATTAAAATCATGTTTTATGGTACCAAAGAAAGTAACTTCTTGAATGTCGGATGCTGGGTAGTTGGTATCGGTAAATTTAAAATCTCTGTCTAAACTACCGTAACCATCGTCATTTGGAGCAAAAACATATGCGGCACCCATATAGCTTTCTGCCTGCTGTACATTTAGTTCTGCCGTAACGGATGTCTTTTTTGATAGGTTGTAGGTAAGGGCAGGGGCAAAGCCATAACGTTCGGCATCTTCATTGCCTCTATGGCTGTCAGATGTTTGGTACATGGCGTTAAAACGATACAATAATTTACCGTTTTCTGTTGCTTTACCACCAAGATCTAGCGTAGCACGGTAATTGTCAAAACTACCTGCCATAAAGGAAACTTGACGAATGGTTTTCTTGGTCGGTTTTTTAGTAACCACATTATAGAATCCGCCAGGTTCACCAGCAGACATCATAAAACCTGCAGGTCCTTTTACAAATTCTATCTGATCTACAAATGCCATATCTTCAGATAAAGGTCCCCAAGAATCTTGTACATTAAATCCGTTTCTAAAGGCCGGTAACCTAAATCCTCTCATATTTACCCTGGCAAAGTTTCCCCAGTGTTCTAACATAGTAACACCAGATACGTTTCTAATTACCCCGTCCATTATGCTAGTAGCTTGTTGGTCTTGTAGCAGTTCACTACTTATAATTTGAATATTCTGTGGAAGTTTGGCAACTTCGGTTTTTAGCCTCAATGTTGACGATGGTGTGTTCACGGCATATTTATTATGATGGCCTTGTACCGTTACTTCGTTTAATTGTTCACTTTTTTCAGGTAATAAAACTGTTTGTATTTGTGTCACTTTATTGGTAATGACATTGGCAGAAATTTGCTCGGTGTCATGACCCATAATCGAGAATGTTAGGGTATACGAACCAGATGCCAGGTCGGTAATTTTGAATCTTCCATTAGCGTTCGTGGTGGTACCTAAACTTGTACGGGATATGGAGATATTTACATTTGAAAGTGGATTGTTGTTTTGGTCAACGACCAATCCGGCTAGTCCCCCGGACTGCGCATAAATGCTAACTGAACACATTAAAAAGGTTAGTATGGTGTAAAGATTTTTCATTTAATATTAGTTATTTTTAATTAGTCTAAATAAATTTGATGCGAATTTATAACTTAGTCTTGGATTAGGAATGACGTGAAATGGTAAAAAAAAGACGCAATTTTACAGATGTACAGATTGTTGACTTATCGAAGTCTAAAAGCATCGTTTATAGTGAAATTGCCGATTGTGTTGAGGTGAGGAAAGACCATGATATTGACCATAGGGTATACAGCATAAAAGAGCAATTTGGTCAAGGTAGTATTGATGAAATTCAATTTGAAGATGTTAGTATTACTACACTGTTCTTAAGGCTGCATTCAGATATAGTTTTAAAACAAAAGTTGACAATAGATTTTGTGCAACTCACTTTTTTAATTGAAGGGGAGCGAGTAATATCTGTCGCCGATTGTGACGATATTTTTTTAACGAGCGGCGATTCGTATATGGCTAATATTAAATCGTTCAATGGTACTTCTAAAATAGCCGGAAATAAAACTTATAAAGAAATCAAAATAAGATTGTCTGCCGCATTCTTAAAGAAACATGGCTTTTTCAATGATATTAAGTTAAAAGAACTTATTGATGATAATTTAATAGTTCCCATTTCAAATGAAATGAGGAGTATTTTAGAATCTTTTGATAAATTGAATTTTGAAGGTACAGCTAGACTAATTTATTTAAAAGCGAAGGTTTTTGAAATGTTGGCCATACAAGTTTCTAATTACAAAAAAGAGCATTTTAAAAACAACTCCATTCAAAGTAGTCAAAGGGTAAAGAAACTTTTATGTGTTCAGAAAAAAATCAATCAACATTTAGAAATCAATTTTTCGGTTGCAGAATTGTCTAAAGAGGTCGGTATGAACAAGACGGTATTGAATAGGGAATTTTTACGGGTATTTGGGCAAACGGTTCATGAGTATAGTATCAATCAAAAAATAGAAAAGGCTAAATTATTATTGGTGAATACAGATTTACCTATTTATGAAATAGCGGAACAGATTGGTTATAAAAATGCGACCCATTTTTCTGCAGCTTTTAAGCGACAAGAGGGTACTAGCCCTAAAAAATATAAAACGTCGGTTTTATAGCAAGTATAGTATTAAAACCGTTAATTGATCAACGAAACACCAATGCCTAACGTAGTTTGTCTATGGTTATAATCAATTAAAGTCTCTCCATAACCATCAAAGAATTGTACATGTCCATTAAAGTTTTTGTGTATTGGAAAAGACCAGTTCAATTGTAAGCTACCCCTGCTTTTATCTCTTAAGTTTAGTGAGTGTCGGGCGATGGCTCTAAAGCGTTGTCTGCCCCAATCATACGTAATATCGGCTTCACCACGCCCTATGTAATCAGATATGTTTTCGTTATCGTCTATTTTACTGCCTATACGTAACCAAGGTTTAAGCATTACTTGCCAGTTGCCTTTTTCAAAACCGGCGTGTAAAGCAATACGGTTCCAACTTCGGGATATAGGATCTGACTGTCCGTTAGATTCATGTATGATTGATAGACCAACCATTTTTGCATCAAACCCCAGAATAGGAAATTTAATCGGGAAATTGGCTATAATTTCTGGCTTGTAATTGAGTTCACGAAAAGGTCTTGATCGCTCGGTATTATAAATTTGCCAATAGGCAGTTTGTGAGTAACCCATCCAAAGGTCCATATGACCGCCTAACATATTGTGGAAAATCTTTGTTTTTAAACTGATCTGAAATTTTGCCTCCACAGCATTTAAACTGTTGGGTTCATCTAAGACTTTATCTGAATTTTCGGCTACTGGAAACTCGTTTGGGTTGGTGGAGTATTTGGTTAAGGTCATATAAATGGGCTTGTAAGAGGTAAGTATAAAGTTACCACGATGGTGCTCATCATCAAGTTCCCATAATTCGGTTAAGCTTTTACTATTGTTAAAGTACCAATTGTCATCTTCACTATCTTGTGATAAACAAATAGTACAAGCAAAAAATAACAATGCGGATAGTATTGAAGTTGTTTTTGTATTCATGATGAATTTTAATGTGGCAAAATTATATATTTGATTAGAAATCATAGTCGTAATTGTGCGATATCTTAATGCAATTGATATAGATATGAACCCTGCAGAGAACTACATTTTTAATCAACCGGAACCATACAAAGGTATATTAATGCATTTGCAAATGATGATCGAAACAACCTTGCCAGAGGTTGAAATGAAATTTAAATGGAATATTCCGTGTTTCTACATTGGTAAGTCGCCCATTTGTTATTTAAATGCAAATCATAAAAAGAAGTTCGTGGATATTGCTTTTTGGAATTCTGCCCACCTTACAAAACATTTGAACGTACTAATTTCTGAAAATAGAAAAGTAGTACGTTCATTACGTTATAGTACACTTGAAGGTATTGATAACGATATTCTAATTGATGTATTAAAAGATGCTTACTCCGTTCGTAAAAATGGGTTTTATAAGCATAAGGATTTACTTTGATACTAAGTAACTGTATTAAGTGCAATTTGTTTAATTTAACTTCTTTAGTTTTTGAAGTCTGTTATTTAAATCTGTTGATAATTCTAACCGTAATTCTGAAGTCGGGATAAAAACAGTATCGAGTTTTCCTTCTTTATTTTGGATTATTTTTTTTGAATATTCTATTTCAAAATTCATTCGAGAATGCTGCGGGTCTTTGCTGGAAAATTCAACCTTATAAATTTTTCCTACCGATATACCATCTTGCCAACTTCCAATGGAACTTCCAAAATATTCCATTCCGTTATATTCAAATTTATATTTATAGCTATTTTTACTTGCTTTTTTATAAACAGAGGTTGAATTATATATTTCACCGTAAGATTCGGCGAAGTTTTGTTCAATATCTTTCTCTTCACTAATATTCTTTAAAAGGGCCCATAAGGCAATAGGGATTAGGGCTATCCAATAATAATCCCTAATTACTTGTACAGTTTTTTCGAACGTCCCAAACCAATTCAAACTAGATTGAATTTATGATAATACATATAATTACTATCTAAAATTCATTAACAACAGCTCTCAACGCAACTAAGTCTGTCAATAGCTTTTTCATCAATCCTAAGTCTAACATATTGGCACCATCACTCTTTGCATTGGCACAATCAAAATGAGTTTCTATAAAAAGTCCGTCAACTCCTGCTGCAACACCTGCACGTGCCATAGTACCGATCATTGCTGGTCTACCACCTGTAACACCAGAAGTTTGATTAGGCTGTTGTAACGAATGCGTAACATCTAATACTACAGGGGCAAATTGTTTCATGGTGGGTACACCTCTAAAATCTACAATCATATCTTGGTAACCGAACATGGTGCCGCGGTCGGTGATGATAGCTTGCTCGTTTCCAGTTTCGGTAACTTTATTTACTGCATGCTTCATACTCTCGGGACTCATAAATTGCCCTTTTTTGATGTTGACTGTTTTTCCTGTTTCTGCAGCGGCAACAACTAAATCTGTCTGGCGGGCCAAAAATGCAGGAATCTGTAATACATCTACATATTCTGCAGCCATGGCAGCATCTTGCTCTGTATGTATATCGGTAACCGTAGGTACTTTAAAAGTTTCAGAAACCTTACGTAGAATCTTCAATGCTTTTTCATCGCCAATCCCGGTAAAGGAATCCAATCTGCTTCGATTTGCTTTCTTGAAACTTCCTTTGAATACATAAGGAATTTTAAGCTCGTCGGTTATGGTCACAATGTGTTCTGCAATGCGTAAGGCCATATCTTCACCTTCAATGGCACAAGGTCCTGAAAGAAGGAAAAAATTATTACTGTCCGTATGTTTTATTTGGGGTATAAGAGATAGGTTCATTCGTCGAATATTTTTAAACAAAGATACTATTTTAAGAAGCTTACTGTTCTATTAGGATAAGATTGTCGAAATCACATATAGGAATGAAAATTAAACAGTTTCTAATTTTAATATCGCTTGTTCTTCTAACGGGCAAAGCCCATGCTCAATTTGGTAAAAATTGTGAGTTAAGGCAGGTAAAGATCAATCTTATAAATCCTGGTTTGGAATATGAAATGGCATTGGGTGCCAATACCACTTTTGATATTAAAGCAGGTATTCAAGTTGCTTTAGATCCTCTGTTGCCAGACGTATATCATGAATTGGGCGTTTTTCCTGCGGTTGCCGCACAGTACCGGTATTATTACAATTTTGAAAAACGACAGCGCAATAGAAGACAGATCTATGGTAACTCTGCTAACTACATAGCACCCGCGGCAGCTGTGTTTTTTCCTAGCCCTAGAACTATAGAAAATGAAAATGTAAAAGGAGCCTTCGGTTATGCCGGTTTGGTAACTGGTATACAGCGCAGTTATGATTCTGGATTCAACTTTTCGGTAGATGTAGGTGCGGCTTATTATGCTGGGCAGTTTGAAGGCGGTATTTATCCAGTGGCCAACTTAAGTATTGGTTTTATCATTAGTGAAAAACGCTGGTGCGTAGGTCGTTAACTGCGTAAGTATTTTCTTAATATTTCTTTAAATCAAGTGATTACTTTTTTTAAATCATGTAGTTTTAGTTGCAACATCAATCAATCTACATGAAAAAAATTACACTTATTCTTCTGTTTTTATCGGTTACAATACAAGCTCAGATTAGGGATTTTTCTGAAAAAGGTAACGGACTCATTAATCTAGAAAGGCATCAATTTACCATCAACTTATTGGGTCCTGGTATTCGATATGAGTTGGGTCTTTTTAAAAACGTTAGTGCATCAACTAGCTTTACTCCTGCTTTTGCTAGATATCAAGAAGGCTATACTTTGGGTTATGCATGGCATACCAGAATTAGATATTACCATAATTTTCAAGAGCGATTAGATATCAATAAAAATGTGGTTGGTAACTCTGCAAATTACATTGGTCCTGCGCGTAGTGTATTTTGGGAACCGGTACAGTTTACCGATAATATCACTGACGGAAGTAGTGATTATGATTTTGCTTTCTATGGCGGAGTATACGGTATACAACGTACCAATAGAAAAGGCTTTAATATAAATGCAGAGGTAGGGTACGGTTATTTTGATGGAAACGGCGTAGATAATGGGCATGGTTTCATGGTAAATTTCACTTTCGGTTGGGTGGCTACAAAACGAAAATCTAGGAAACCTACGTTCGATTAAACTGGTCTGATATTTGATATACTTCGCATAATCAAACCAAAACAATCATGAAAAAAATTATTTTCTTAACGGCATTTCTTATGTCCGTTGTTTGTGTAATCGCTCAGTCGAATAAACAAGTTGAAGACGGACTCTTCAAAATTAATTTACTAGCACCGGGTGTATCTTATGAAGTAGGGGTCGCAGATAAAACTACCTTGAATTTTGAGGCGTTTTTAGGTTTTGCACTTAATAGAGGGTCAGATAGGGAAACCAGTTTTGGTCTTTACCCTGGTCTTGAGGCGGATGTTAGGCAATATATTAATTTTAATAGAAGATTGCAGAAAGGAAAGAATATATCGGGCAATACCGGTAATTACGTTGCATTTTTAAATCAGCTTCAATTTGAAACGCCAATTATAGGTGATTTAGAATATGCTTCTGACTACTTTTATAACGCAGCGATCGTTTATGGTATGCAGCGTACGTATGAAAAGGGATTTTATTGGGGGTTGGCTTTTGGTCCAAGTGTTTTTGCCGATGAGTTTTATGTAGATGCGGGCATTTTAATTGATATAAGACTAGGTTGGGTGATCGGTGGTAGAAAAAAGTAGTCTAATCTTATAGAACTCTCTCAAAATCAATAAGATAAAAATAACATAAGTTTAAGTGTGGCTATTATTATTTAAAGTATATTTGCACGCTTAAATAAGACCTTTTATGTCCACTACTACAAAAAATATTGCGATCATTGCGCACGTTGACCACGGTAAAACGACCTTGGTAGACAAAATAATGTACCACTGTAGCTTGTTTCGTGAAAACGAAAATACAGGTGATTTAATTTTGGATAATAACGACTTGGAAAGAGAACGTGGTATTACCATTACTTCTAAGAACGTTTCCGTTATATATAAGGACACGAAAATAAATATAATCGATACTCCTGGTCACGCCGATTTTGGTGGTGAAGTTGAACGTGTATTGAATATGGCAGATGGTGTTTTGTTGTTGGTAGATGCTTTCGAGGGTCCTATGCCACAAACACGTTTTGTACTTCAAAAAGCAATCGATCTTGGTTTAAAACCTTGTTTGGTGATCAATAAAGTAGATAAAGAAAACTGTACTCCAGAAGAGGTACATGAAAAAGTTTTCGATTTGATGTTCGAACTAGGTGCCGAAGAGTGGCAGTTAGATTTCCCTACAGTATACGGTTCTGCAAAGAACAACTGGATGAGTACTGATTGGCAAAATGAAACTGAAAACATTGAGCCTTTATTGGATATGGTTATTGAGCATATTCCAACTTTTGAACCAAAAGAAGGAAATACTCAAATGTTGATCACTTCTTTAGATTTCTCTTCATTTACAGGTAGAATTGCTATCGGTAGATTACAAAGAGGAACATTGAAAGAAAATCAGCAAATTTCTTTGGTAAAACGCGATGGTTCTATCGTGAAATCCAAAATAAAGGAATTATACGTTTTTGAAGGTCTAGGTCGTAAGAAAGTAGAAGAGGTTGAAACGGGTGATATTTGTGCTTTAGTTGGTGTTGAAGGTTTTGAAATTGGTGATACCGTTGCCGATATTGAAAATCCAGAAGCATTGAAAACTATTGCTATTGACGAACCTACAATGAGCATGTTGTTTACCATTAACGATAGTCCGTTCTTTGGTAAAGATGGTAAGTTCGTTACCTCTCGTCATATCAACGATAGACTTCAAAAGGAATTGGAAAAGAACTTGGCGTTACGTGTAAACGAAACCGATAGTGCAGATAAATTTTTAGTATTCGGTCGTGGTGTATTGCACCTTTCAGTTTTAATTGAAACAATGCGTCGTGAAGGATACGAATTACAAATTGGTCAGCCACAAGTTATCATTAAAGAGATCGATGGCGTTAAATGTGAGCCTGTTGAGGCATTGACGATAGATTTGCCAGAAGCTGTTTCAGGTAAAGCTGTTGAAATGGTTTCTATGCGTAAAGGTGAAATGACCAGTATGGAGGCTAAAGGTGAGCGTATGGTTTGCGAGTTTATAATTCCTTCTAGAGGTATTATTGGTCTTCGTAACCAATTGTTGACCGCTACCGCTGGTGAGGCTATTATGGCACACCGTTTCTTGGAATACCAACCAATGAAGGGAGATATTCCACAAAGGCAAAATGGTTCTTTGGTTTCTATGGAAACAGGAAAAGCGATTCCTTATTCTATTGATAAATTACAAGATAGAGGTAAGTTCTTTGTTGATCCAGGTGAAGATATTTACGAAGGTCAGGTAATTGGTGAAAACTCTCGTGGAGATGATATGACCGTGAATATTACTAAAACCAAAAAATTATCTAACGTACGTTCTTCTGGTGCAGATGATAAAGCTAAAATTGTTCCTGCAATTAAGTTTTCATTAGAAGAGGCATTGGAATATATTCAGAAAGATGAGTATGTTGAGGTTACTCCTAAGTTTTTACGTCTTCGTAAAATCTACTTAACCGAGAATGACCGTAAGCGTAACAAAATAGCATAAGTAAAAGTCTTTTTTAGGCAAAATTTTACTTTACAATGCAAAAGCCACCTTTATTAAGGTGGCTTTTTTTGTTTTATGGTAATTAGAGAGATTTATTACATAGAACGTTTAGTGCTTACTTAGTTGTTTTGTTGGTGATTAACGGCTATTAACTAAGAAAAACGCAAAATTTTAAGATAGATTTTCCTACTTCCTTAATAATGCATTCATCCTGCAATTTTCTTCGTTTGTAGACCAATTTTTATATAATTTAAAGTGCAATTTAACTCAACTCAAACACTTATTAATATGCAACTAAAAGGTAAAAATGTACTCATTACCGGGGGTACTCGTGGTATTGGAAAATGTATGGTTCAACATCTTATTAAAAACGGTGTAACCAACGTAGCCGTAATAGCTCGTGACAAGGGTAATCTTAAGCAGTTATCGGAAGAATTTCCAGAGGTTAATTTTCTAAGAATTGCAGGTGATGTCGCAAATATTCAGGTGTTGCGCGATGCAGCTGCGCGAATTGAAGATAAATGGGGGCACCTTGATATTTTGATCAATAATGCTGGTATTGTTGCTGCAGGTCCTTTAGAAGATATACAAGATGAAGACTTGTACGATCAGGTAGCCGTTAACCTTACTGCGGTCATGTTATTGACAAAGTACTGTATTCCGTTATTGAAGTTTTCTGAAGAGGCTTATATCTTGAATATCTCATCGGGACTAGGATTGATCGGTATGCCTTTCTATGCTGTTTACGGTAGTACAAAAGCGGCAATTCGTCAGTTTTCAGATTCTATGCGACGCGAATTGGCTCCTTTTAAGGTATCGGTTACCTGTGCTTTTCCAACCGCTACGGATACCGAAATGATGCAGAAATTTAAGGGCAGACAAATGGATGCGCCCGAGTATGTTGCAGAGCGTTCATTAGAAGGTTTATTTAATAAAGAAATTCAGGTAATTTTTGGAGGAGAAGAACGACTCAAGGAAAATACCTTGAATTTTGAGGCACCAGAGGAATTGGATAAAAAGGTTGCCGAAAATTATGAGGAACGAAAAACCGCCAGTTTAGATCATAAAGCCGTGTGATATTGACTGGGAAATAAACAAACGGCACACAACTATGAAATTATTTTACAAATTATCTTTTTTATCAGTATTTGCAGTAGTTATTTCCTGTAAAGAAACTCCTAAATCGGTTAGTGAACCAACTAAAGAAGTGGTGGCTGAAACGAATGTTATTTCTTATCCGAAATCTTGGGTGAATTCACGAGTTGAAAAAACAAAAGAAAGACTAAATGCATCTGAAGCAGGAAAAGTTATTTGGAATGCTATGGAAGCCCATGGTGGTTTAGATACTTGGTTTGCTAACGGTCCTATTTCATTTCGTTTTAATTATCAGCCTTTAAACGGTAAAACGGCAAGAGATAGTTACCAAACGGTAGACACGTGGAGTAACCGTGCCGTACATACTAGTACAACCGATGAAACTGCAAAATTTGGGTGGACAGGTGAAAAGGCTTGGGTAAAGGCAAAAGACAGTACCGCTTTTGCTTATGATACCAAATTTTGGGCGCTTACACCATTATGGTTTGTAGGGCATCCGTTTGTTTTAAGTGGCGAAGGGGTAAATCTAGAGCTGCTAGAACCCACTACTTTTAAAGACCAAGATTACAATGCGGTAAAAGTAACTTTTGATGCGGGTACAGGTGATGCACCAGACGATTATTATATTCTATATGTAAATAAAGAAACAAGTAAAATTGCGGTTATGCGTTACATTGTTTCTTATCCTGAGTATTTTAAAGATGGTGGTCATGCTCCGGAAAAATTCACTGAATTTGTTGGTGAGCAAACCGTAGACGGAATTACCATGCCAGGCGGATTTAAAACGTATTGGACCGTTGATGGTGATCAGCCAGGAGAGTACATTACCAAAATTGATTTTACAGATGTCTCTTTTGAGAAAGAATTGCCAAAAGACTTTTTCGATGCTCCTGCAGACGCTAAGATTTTGAACTAATTTGTAGCTGAAATAAAAGCATAAAAAATCCCAAAGGTATCTTTGGGATTTTTTTTATGTTATACTGTTATTATTCTATTTAAGCTTTTTTCGCTTTGTATTGCGAAGCTACCGCAGCGCCTATAATACCTGCATGGTTCTGTAATTCTGCGGGAATAACTTTGGTATCTATTTTTATTTTTGATTTGAACTCCTTGAAATCTTTTGAAGCGCCACCGCCTAAAATAATTAAATCTGGAGACACGATCAATTCAACATACTTTAAGAAGGTATTGAATCTTTTGCCCCATTTTTTATAGGATAGTCCTTCGCGATCTTTGGCTGAGCCTGCTGCCCATTTTTCAATTTTTGAATATTTTTTATAAGGAATTTGCCCAAGTTCAAAATTAGGAATCAATCTTCCATCTAAAAAAGCACCACTACCTAAACCGGTACCAATGGTAATCATAACCACAAAACCTTTTTCTCCTTTACCGATACCGTAGTTCATGGTAGCATAACCTGCTGCATCGGCATCATTGATCACGGTAAAGTCAAGTCCGGTTTTCTTTTCCAATAATTCTTCCACATTTACACCCAACCAGCTTTTGTCAAGATTACCGGTAGCTTTACAGATACCGTTTTTAATAATGGTAGGGAAACCACATCCAACTTTACCTTTATAGTCAAAATGGGCTACAATTTTGGCGATAACATCGGTCATTGCCTCGGGAGTTCTAGGTATGGGAGTCGGTATTCTATAACGTTCAGAAATCATTTCTCCGGTTTCAGAATTAACTAAAGCTCCTTTAATTCCAGAACCACCTACATCAATACCAAGTAAAGTCATTTTATGTTTTGTTATGAATTACAAAGAAACGAAAAAGTTTCGGCTCTTTGAAGTGAGATTATTTTGAGTCTATTTTGTGATATTTCATTCTAATTTGAAGGCATAAAAAAAGGACCTTTTAAGGTCCTTGATGTTTTTTATATTGGCATGAGCAAGCCGGTAATCGTGCTTACTTGTATTTCTTCATCATCTTCGTCCAGCTCAAAATCTACCGTGAA
This sequence comes from Maribacter litoralis, assembly GCF_902506355.1. Taxonomy (NCBI): domain Bacteria; kingdom Pseudomonadati; phylum Bacteroidota; class Flavobacteriia; order Flavobacteriales; family Flavobacteriaceae; genus Maribacter; species Maribacter litoralis. Next base: position 2,729,580 of record NZ_LR733271.1, read on the forward strand.
CGTGATAGAAAATTGCTTACCTACAAATTTTGTACCCTTAAGGTCGTACTTGGCACTAACCTGGTTGCTTACATTGTTAAACTCAATACGTTCTCCTTCACCGTCAGTGAACACATACGCATCGTTAACAAAGCCTTCATAGGTGGCGTTCATAGTGCTTTCATCTTGAGCAAATGTCGTCAAGCTAGAAATGGAAACGAACAATACAATTAAAAGTGATTTCATTTTTTTCTTGTTAAGTTAATTATCGATTTTTTTGTCCGGTTTTCAGCACTTTTTTAAGGTGAGAAAAGTTGATACAAATGAAATCTAATTAGTTGAATAACGATGAATTTTATCATTTTATTATGATAGATTTTTTAATCGTAAATAACTGTAAGTCAGTCTAGCTAAAACCTTCTGCGATAACCTAGCCTTTTGTGCTGGGTTTGATGCTTGAGATTTATGGCAGTGTTAGATGGTGGTTGCAAACAGTTGTTTGCAGAGATAACTCATAATAATTAAAAGCGATGATGTAGTGTGTTTTTAGTGTAAAACATTAAAAGCTTAGTTTAAGATTTAAACTTGAAATGCAACTCTTGTACAATAGATTCTACCTTTTTGTTTTTTGCAATCCGGTCAAGAATAATGGGTGAGTTTTGTCGTTCCTTACAGTTTTTAATGGCACAACGCTCGCAGGTAACTCCCACTTGTTGGGTTTTGATTTTGGTATCTTCTAAAAACTTTACCTTTTTAGAAAGCTGTTTGTTCATCAATAAGCCAATACTTATACTTCTAAATTGATTGTCTTTAAAAGGATCTTTTGTGGCAGATGATAAAACGATATAGCTATTGTCCTCACCATCATATTCAGATATTTGTATATCGAATTCATGATCTTTTTGGCTTATTTTAATATCATTCAGCACTTTTAAAGAAACCCAACGTCGACAATAATGTTCATTGGTTTCGTTGGCTCTGGGGGAGTGTTGGTGCGAAAGGTGCAATTCTTTTTTTAAATGGTATTTTTTGCTGCCTAATCTGTGTGTAAAACGTAAGAAAAATAGGTTTTGAATGTTGAATGAATTCGGTAATATATTTGTTAGTCGTTGATAAACAGATTCTGGTGATGCATTAAAACTATTAATAAGGCTTAAGAACTTTTTAGTGTCAAAATGGTCTGTTTTAAATACTTCTTCAAGCTGAGGAACCAATTGAGTTTTAGGTATAACTAGTGCACCTGCAAAATAAGATGCGTAGAAATTATTCAAGACCTGATCAAAATTTTCAAATTTTATCCAGGGAAAAGAGTATAACCTATCTGTATAGGTCAAAAAATTATAACCTATTTCTTTTGCGTATATGAATGCTCGTTGCGGCTCGTTAATATCGGCAGAGAGCAATAGTGTTTTTGTTTCGGGTACAAATAATGAGCGTAAGTTTTCCAACGCCTCATATTTCTCTAATTCACCATTGTTTATAGAATAGCCGTATTCTTCAATAAGTATTTCCTCTAAATCTTTTGAAGTGAGCGTTTTTGATAGGTCTAAATGATAGGCTTTGGCAAATTTTAATACTTGTTGCTCTAGATCGTCAAAGTAGTTGTTGTTGGCTTCTTGGTAGGATCGTAACGACGCCAAGAAAAAACTCTCCCTGCTAAAGCTATAATGCTGGGCTATTTCAATTATGGTACTAATAAATGCATTGACTTTTGCAGGTGCCGTTGCTACAATGTCGATAAGGTCACTTTCCTTTATTCCGAAAAGCTCTAGCGGAATCTCCTTTAATATCTTGGAGCGAAGTAGATCGCCAATTGGGGCTAAATTCTTGTCTAGCTTTAAAGAGACCATTTGATCATATGGTACATCTAATTTTTCGGCAAGTAGAATTATTTTATCTGGCTTCGGATATTTTTTTCCTTTTTCAATCTCGTTCAAATAAGATTTTGAAAGTCCGCAAATTTTAGACAACCCAAATAAGGATAAATTCTTATCGGTTCGAATTTGCTTCAGTTTTAAGCCAAAGATGAGTTTAATGTATTCTTGTTCCATAATGAGATTTTAAAGATACTACATTTTGCGTACACCGTAAAAAAAGTGAATTTTATCAATTTAGCGAACGTTCGCTTGTTTTGTAAAAGATTTTGGTCTATCATTGTGTCAACAAAAACTTTTTACAATGGAAAACACGATTTTAAAACATCCGAAAATTCAGTACGCAAATCAGGTAGATCATTACTATCCTGAGATTCTAACAGACAGTGCTTTAGAGTTTCTTACAGCGTTGCATGAGAATTTTAACGACAAACGATTACGTCTACTTAAAAACCGTGTAGTCCAGCAAGAAGTCTTTGATAGTGGTCGGTATCCACAATTTCCAAAAGAAACTAAATCTATTCGTGAAGGTGTATGGACCGCAGGAAGTATTCCTGAGGATTTGCAAGATAGAAGGGTAGAAATTACCGGACCGGTAGATCGTAAAATGATTATCAATGCTTTGAATTCCGGTGCCAAAACGTTCATGGCAGATTTGGAGGATAGTAATTCGCCAAGTTGGAAAAATAGTATTGAAGGACAGCAAAATTTGATGGACGCCAATACAAAGACTATTAGTCTAACGGATACCAAGCGTGGTAAATCTTATGAATTGAATGAAAACACTGCGGTGTTGTTGGTAAGACCTAGAGGTTTGCATCTAAACGAAAGGCACTTGTTGATCAATGATGAGGAGGCATCAGGTAGTTTGGTAGATTTTGGACTTTACGTTTTTCATAATACCAAAACAATGATGGAGAATGGAACTGCACCATATTTCTATCTGCCAAAAATAGAGCATTATACAGAAGCGCGTTGGTGGAACGAAGTTTTTGAATTCGCCCAAGAGTATTTGAGTGTGCCCACCGGTACTTTTAAAGCAACCGTTTTGGTAGAAACCATTACCGCTAGTTTTCAATTGGATGAAATTATTTTCGAACTAAAAGACCATATCGTTGGGTTAAACTGTGGCCGTTGGGATTATATTTTCTCTTACATCAAGAAATTCAGAAATCATGCTGGTTTTATAGTGCCTAATAGAGATCAGGTAACTATGACCACACCCTTTATGGATGCCTATGCAAAATTGGTGGTTCAAAGGTGTCATAAACGTGGCATACTTGCTATTGGTGGTATGGCGGCTCAAATTCCGATAAAGAACGATGAGAAGGCTAATGCCGAAGCGTTGGAGAAAGTAAGAAAAGATAAAGAACGCGAAGTTCAAAACGGTCATGATGGTACTTGGGTGGCTCACCCAGCTTTGGTAGAAGTTGCTATGGCCGAATTTAATAAACATATGCCAACAACTAACCAGATGCATGTATTGCGTGAAGATGTAAATGTTACGGAAGGAGATTTAGTGGAAATACCTAGAGGAACTATTACGGAAGCTGGAATTAGAAAAAATATCAATGTAGGTATTCTGTATACCGAAGCTTGGTTAAGAGGACATGGTGCGGTGGCATTATATAATTTAATGGAAGATGCCGCTACGGCAGAAATATCTAGAACCCAAGTATGGCAATGGCTACAAAATGAAGTCATTTTAGCCGATGGGCGTAAGTTGACCAATGAACTATACATGGAAATTTTCGATAACGAGGTGGAAAAACTGATTACCGAAGTGGGAGAAGAAAACCTGAAGAACAGCAAGTTTGAATTGGCAATACAACTGTTCGATAAATTGGTGGTGACAGATGATTTCGAGGAATTTTTAACCTTACCCGCCTATAAGTTCATATAAATAAAAACGATCCTGCCATTGCGGCAACAATGTGCAGGATCTCATTATCAATAATAAATAACGTATTTCAAAATTATGAAAAATTTAGAACAAAGCAAGTACAGTTCGGCATTGGAGACCGTAAGAAACTTAAAGCAAAAGTATGGTTCAACTTGGAACGATATCAACCCCGAGAATGCTGCAAGAATGGTCGCACAGAACAGATTTAAAACTGGCTTGGACATTGCCAGATATACTGCGGGCATCATGAGAAAAGATATGGCGGAGTATGATGCAGATTCGTCGAAATACACACAATCTTTGGGTTGCTGGCACGGATTTGTGGCACAGCAAAAAATGATTGCCGTAAAAAAACACCACAAAACCACTAATAAAAAATACTTATACCTTTCTGGGTGGATGGTGGCTGCTTTACGATCAGAATTTGGACCCTTACCTGATCAGTCTATGCATGAAAAAACTGCCGTGCCTAGTTTAATTGAAGAAATCTATGACTTTTTGCGTCAGGCAGATGCTATTGCATTGAACGATCTGTTCAGAAGATTGGAGGAAGGGGAAGATGTACAAGATGAAATCGATAACTATGAAACCCATATTGTACCGATTATTGCAGATATAGATGCCGGTTTTGGTAATGAAGAGGCAACTTATTTATTGGCTAAGAAAATGATCCAAGCGGGTGCATGTGCCATTCAGATAGAAAATCAGGTTTCAGATGCCAAACAATGTGGCCACCAAGACGGTAAGGTAACCGTACCTCATGAAGATTTCATAGCCAAGCTAAATGCAGTACGATATGCGTTTATTGAGTTGGGAATTGACGATGGGGTGATTGTTGCAAGAACCGATTCTGAAGGAGCCGGACTTACCCAAAAATTACCTGTAAGTCAAGAACCTGGCGATTTGGCGTCGCAGTATCTTGCCTTTGTTGAAGCTGAAGAAATTGATATTACCGATGCACGCGAAGATGATGTTCTTTTAAAAAGAGACGGTAAATTGGTGCGCCCAATTCGTTTGCCAAACGGATTGTATAAATTTAGAAATGGTACCAATATAGATAGGGTAGTGTTAGATTGTATTACCAGCTTGCAAAATGGTGCTGATTTACTTTGGATAGAAACACCAACGCCAAATGTGAAGCAAATTGCACATATGGTAAATAGAATTAGAGCCGTGGTGCCTAATGCGAAATTGGTATATAATAATTCGCCTTCGTTTAACTGGACCTTAAATTTCCGTGGTCAGGCTTATGATGAAATGCTTGCCGAAGGTGAAAATATGACGGAATACGATAGAAATAATTTAATGTCAGAAGCGTATGATACCTCAGAATTGTCGTACCGAGCTGATATGAAAATTAGAAGTTTTCAAGTTGATGGTGCTAGGGACGCCGGTATTTTTCACCACCTAATTACATTACCTACATATCATACTACTGCATTGCATATGAGTGATCTTACTGAAGGTTATTTTGGTGAAGAAAGTATGCTGGCGTATGTAAAAGGTGTTCAAAGACAAGAAATACGTAAAGGTGTGGCTTGTGTAAAACACCAGAGAATGGCGGGGTCTGATCTTGGAGATGATCATAAATCGTTTTTTGCTGGTGATAAGGCATTAAAAGCAGGTGGAGCCAAGAATACGTCAAACCAATTTGACGCGGTATCCAACACAAAGAAAATTGAAAAAGAAGTAGAGGTGTTGACCTAAAAAACTGTTTTGCTTACTTTCCTAAAATGGGTCAGCCTCTGGGTTGGCTCATTTTTTTATGCTTTACATTCGTATTTGCTAAATCTTGGTTAAAAACTTTTTTATATCAAAGCACTTGCTTAGTTTTGTATTGGAATTAGAATCAATGGCAAGAAAAAAACAATATAACGAAGCTGAGGTCATAGAAAAGGCAATGCGCTTGTTTTGGCGTAATGGCTATGAGAGTACCTCTGTTCGTATGTTGGAAAAGGAAATGGGTATCAACCAGTTCTCAATATATGCCAGTTTTAAAAATAAGGAAGGTGTATTCTTAGAGAGTATTAAACTTTATAATGCTCAAATTAAATCCATCACCAATACCTTGGAAAATTCCAATAACGGAGTAGAGGGAATCAAAAATTATTTTTATGATTTTTTAGACTTCTCAAGAGAAGGTGCAATTTTTAAGGGTTGCCTGGTTACCAATACGGTAAACGAAATAAAAGAAGATTCCAACCCCATTATTATGGCGGCATTAAAACGCTTTTCTTTAAATATTAGAGAATTGTTTGTAAGGAATCTTAAACAAGACGACGAAAGGGATGTAAAAGAAATAGAAGCACAAGCCGACTATTTAATGAACGCTCTTTTAGGACTGTCCATTTCATCTAAAGTGTTCAATGAAGCAACGCTTAAAGATATTATTAGAATGACGTTCTTACACTTGTAGCATTTTTTTTAATCTATAACTAAGCGTTTGCTTAGATTTAACATAAATATAATAATTATTAAAATCAGAAACATTATGACAACTTTAAAAGTACACGACATTGAATCTTCACCAGAAGGTAGCAAGCCATTATTGGAAAACTCTCTAAAAGCATTTGGCATGGTACCAGGTCTTCATGGGGTACTTGCATCAGCACCAAAAGCCTTGGAAGGTTACCAAGTATTACATCAATTATTTACTGAAACTTCGTTCAATAACGATGAGTTAACCGTGGTATGGCAAACGATCAATGTTGAGCATGCATGTCACTATTGTGTACCTGCACATACCGGTATTGCAAATATGATGAAGGTAGATGAAGCTATTACTGAAGCTTTACGTAATGAAACTCCTTTGGCAGATGAAAAATTAGAGGCTTTACGTACGTTCACATTAAGTGTTGTTCGTAACAGAGGTAACGTAACGCAAGAAGATTTAGATGCTTTTTACGCTGTAGGTTACGGTGAACAACAAGTATTGGAAATTATTTTAGGCTTGGCGCAAAAAACAATTAGTAATTATACTAACCACATTGCAAACACGCCGGTAGACGATGCTTTCAAAAAATTTGAATGGTCTAAATAAATTGGTTTCGTAATTCCCCCTAAGAAACCATGGGTTGATTGTTGTAAACCTTCTGCTTATGGGCAGAAGGTTTATTAATTAACAAAACCCTAATATAATAGAATCGTCTTGTAGTAAAGTAATAAGTAAGTTAGGGTAGTCTATATATCGATTTCTTAGTTATGCTATTAAGAAATCTTAATCTGTAACACTTAAAAAAAACGAGAAAATGAAAAAAGTAGCAATTAACGGAATGGGACGTATAGGAAGAGCCTCTTTAAAGGTGATTTTAGATACGCCAGAATTAGAATTGGTAGCGGTAAACGATATTGTATCCATAGAAAATATTGCTTATTTACTAAAGTATGATTCTGTATATGGTATATATGAAAAAGAGGTTTCTCATGATGGGAACAACTTGATCGTAGATGGTAAAAAAATTGAATACAACTCGCAACGCAATCCTGAAGATTTACCTTGGGCATCACATGAAATTGATGTCGTAATTGAAAGTACCGGTTTCTTTACCAAGAGTGAGGATGCCAAAAAACATATTAAAGCGGGAGCCAAATCGGTTATAATTTCCGCTCCTACAAAAAGTGAAGATATACCAACAGTAGTACACGGTGTTAATACCGATGCCGGGGAAACCAATATTTTCTCTTGTGCAAGTTGTACCACCAATAATATTAGTCCGGTAGTAGAAGTATTGGGTCGTAGAGTTGGTATTAAAAAAGCAATCATGACAACGGTACATGCCTATACCGCTTCTCAAGGTATTGTAGATGCACCATCACAAAAGAACATGAGAATGGGACGTGCCGGTGCCGCCAATATTGTACCTACATCAACGGGGGCGGCTATAGCAACTACCAAAGCGTTACCTGAATTTGCAGGTAAATTCGATGGTGTTGCCCTACGTGTACCAATTCCGGTTGGATCGATGTCAGATTTAACTTTTGTAACCGAACGCGAAGTAACTCCTGAAGAAATAAATGCAATCTTTAAGGAAGAAGCGGCTACCGACAGGTATAAGAATATTTTGGACATCACAGATCAGCCTTTGGTGTCTTCCGATATAGTAAAGAATCCGCATGCTTCTACGGTTGATTTAGGAATGACCAGAGTCGTAGATGGCGATTTATTAAAAGTGATGACTTGGTATGATAACGAATGGGGTTTCACCAATCAAATGATCCGTCAAATATTAGCAGAAATCAAATAAAACAAAGCAGTAGGTATTTCTGGTCTTCAGGAATACCTACTTTCTTTTAACTATATAAATATAAAACATGATTAAAGTATCTGTAATGTATCCGAATAGCGAAGGCGTTCAGTTTAATACGGACTATTATAAAAACACACATTTGCCCATGGTTCAAAAACTAGTGGGCAGTGCATTGAAAGATTTAGAATTGGACCTTGGTATTGGTGGCAGAGCGCCAGGCGAAGCTGCACCCTATGTAGCCATTGCTCATTTAAAATTTGATGACGTTGCTTCTTTTCAAGCAGCTTTTGGTCCGCATGCGGCTACATTTGCAGATGATGTAAAGAACTATAGCAATGTGCAAGGAGAAATTCAGATCAGTGATCTGGTATCTTTCTAAACCAATTGTTAATCAGAACAATTAGTTGCCTAGCGGTTGGTAAATGGTTTTAATAATCGGTTGAATAAAAGCATATGGAAAATACAGATGTATCTATTGAAAAATTGGCGCAACAGTGTTTTAGTGCTGTTTTTAGAACAGATACCGATAAACCTGGTTTTCATCATTTTGATTTAGGTAAGAATAATACACCGTTAGAGTTTAGAACGATCATGACAACACTGAAAAAGGAACTGTCCCTTTTGAGTGAAACCCATTTTTCTAAAAAGTTGAGCTATCATTGGTTGGTGCGTTTCGATCAGCAGGTGAATACTCCTTTTCATGTAGATAATGCAGGCGATCAATCTTTTCTGTTATTAGGTTATGAACCTAGCGAGGTGGAAAGTGAGTTGCACATTGCAGACTATCATGCCTTTGCAAAAGCAAATGATCATGAGCATATAGTCAATTTCACTCCCGTGTTTAAAGAGGATGAATCTCTATTGGTACCCTTTACAACGAAATTAAAATCGTTCGATAAGGAAGCATATCATATTGTGATTATGAATAATAGCAACGCTACGCTTCCGGCAGAAACGCTAGGCGTATATCATAAGGCGGTTATTGTGAAGCAGGATTTTAGTAAAAGTAGGGTAGTAAATTCTATGGTGTTGAATATGACATCCGAAGATAGAAGTTTTAAAGATCGCCAAATGGAGGAAAAATACTTGAATACAACTGCCATTAGTAAATAGTAACGGTCAACTAACTTAGACAAGTAGTACGTTTGTTGACTTTTAAGAATGAAATTATGAGTGAAAAATTAAGAATAGATATAGTATCGGATGTAGTATGCCCATGGTGTGCTATAGGATACAAAAGGTTGGAAAAAGCAATTACCGAGCTAGGTTTTGAAGATAAGGTATCGATTGAATGGCAGCCATTTGAGCTCAACCCGGGCATGCCACCAGAAGGGCAAGACCTTACTGAACATATTGCCGAAAAGTATGGTTCTACTTTAGAGCAACAACAAGCATCGCAACAGAACATGACCGAAATTGGGGAAGAACTTGGATTTAAGTTCGACTATTTTGAAGGTATGCGTATGGCAAACACTTTTGATGCTCACGTATTATTGGAGTATGCCAAAGATTTTGGTAAACAGACCCAGCTCAAACTGCGACTAATGAATTCCTTTTTTAATGAAAGGCAAGATGTGTCCGATAGAGCAGTGCTAAAACAAGCTTTGTTGGATGTTGGTTTAAATGCCGATGAAGCATTGGCAAAATTAGATAACGAAGAAGCCAGATACGAGGTGAGGAATAAACAGGGACAATGGAAAAACATGGGTGTAAATTCCGTGCCTACCATTGTTTTTAATATGAAAAGTGCCGTAACCGGTGCACAACCGGTAGATACGTTTAAACAGGTGCTTACTGATTTGGTAGGGTAGTAGACGAAAAACAAACGAAAAGCTATGAACAAGATTATTTATTACGTTGCCACGGGAATATTTACTTTGGTAATGCTGTTTTCCGCTGGTATGTACTTTTTTAATCATGAGTATGTAAAGACGGCCTTTACCAGTTTGGGCTACCCTACTTATTTAATTTATCCATACGCAACCGCAAAATTACTGGGGTTGTTCGCTATATGGAATCCTAAATTTCATTTGATCAAAGAATGGGCATATGCCGCGTTTTTCTTTGCGGTGCTATTAGCATTTTTTGCACATATTATGGTAGGGGATGGGGAACAAATGGCAGCGGCCATAGCCTTGGTTGCATTGATTGTTTCTTATATATTTAGTAAGAAGGTGTAACGAAGTTTTATAAAACAACATAATATGGATTTAGAAAAAAGCAACCCATCTGTTAAAGGTATTAGACCAAAGGTTTTGTTTTTTGATGTCAATGAAACCCTTTTAGATTTGTCTTCGGTCAAAGAAGAAGTGGGTAAGGCACTTGGTGGTAGAGAAGAGTTGCTATCCTTATGGTTTACAACTATGCTACAATATGCTTTAGTGGTATCTGCAAGTGGCCAATATAAACCATTTGGACATATTGGTGCCGCAGCGTTACAAATGGTAGCGGCAAACCATAACATTTCTATTTCCGAAGATAGGGCACGCGAGATTATTTCTGGAGCAATGGGTAATTTACCCGCACACCCAGAGGTAAAAGAAGCTTTGTCTCAATTAAAAACTGCCGGATACAAATTAGTCGCATTCACCAATTCATCTAAAGACGGTCTAAAAAAGCAATTTGAAAATGCCGGATTGACCGAGTATTTTGATGAAATGCTAAGCGTTGAACCAACGGGAAAATTCAAGCCCTTTACCGAAACCTATGCATGGGGAGCTAAAAAAATGGGAGTGGAGCTTCATGAGTGTATGCTTATTGCAGCCCATGGTTGGGATGTAGCAGGTGCACTATGGGCAGGTTGGCGTGCAGCCTTTGTAAGCAGACCTGGGCAACAACCTTTTCCTTTGGCGGCCCAAACAGAAATTTTTGAACCAGATGTATTGCAGGTAGCCAAGGTTTTAATGGAGTATAAGTAGTGTGTATTAAATCTGATAATCTACCTATTAATCAGAATTTCAACTTGATCTTAGGGGTGAGCATTATATCGCATTTTTTTGCGTAAAAGTATTTCAAAAAGTCAACAATGGGCTAGTGTACATTAGCTTAGGGATAGTGCTAAATATTCAAGGTTTTGTGTTGATCCTAAATGATTTGTCTACTTAAGTTTATGTAAGTAAAAGTCTAACAAGTTAGACGTATTGTTGAATTAAAATTAAGTATAAAATGAAAATTGTTAAGGTAATAGAAGTTATGGCAACATCAACAACCAGTTTTGATGACGCTGCCGCAAATGCCGTTAAAGAAGCTTCAAAAAGTGTAAAGAATATTCAATCGATATACATCAAAGAAATGAATGCTAAAGTAGAAAATGATGCCATTACCTCATACGGGGTAAATGCGAAAATCTCTTTTGCGGTCGATAATCAAGATAGTTAGAAATCGAAATATAAGTCTGTAGATTTACGAAATGAAAAAGGAACTGTTAAGCAGTTCTTTTTTTATAAAAAACTTTTGCAAAATCGCTATTTATAGATGAATTAAGATAGTGGTTTTGTCGTTATACCTAACGCGTAAATATTTTTGATTTAATATTATTCAAATGGGATTTTTGAAAATTGTAGACAGTTTTGCCGTATTTTAATCTCTAGTGTATCGTTACTACAGTTATCTACCACAGTATCGTCAATATGAAGTTTTTTATTGATACACTTCATTTTCAATGCTTGTACTCGTATGGTTTTTGCAAATGTTTCTATATTATTTTTTGATTTTGATCCATTTGATAGTGCCTTTAGATAATGTAAAAATTCAGCACGTTTTTCTTCCGTTATTAGAACAAGCTCAAAATACCCGTCACCGGGATCGGCGTTGGGCGCTAAATGTAAGTTGGGCCCTAAATATTTAATATTCATAAGCTCTATCAGAATAAAGGAACCTTCCAATGTTAATCCGTCTACCTCAATACTGGTTTCAATGGCTTCGAAATTCTGTAGAATGCCGATCAGTTCATCTAACGATCGTTTCAGTTTCTTTGAAGGATTATCAGATGTATTTAGTTGTTTCATTAGAGTAATTAATTCCGGAAAAACTCCGATCCCTAAACTTTCAAAGAAAAACTTTGTGGGTCCGCCCTCAATCACTCCACAATCAAAATTTTTAGTCTTTTTATCGTCTTTGATAGAATGTTGTTCAATGATGGTTGTTGTTTGAAGCGTTTTGGCAATATTGTTAGCGGTTCCGTGTGGTAATACATGTAACAATACTTTTTGGTCGGGTATTTCGCTCAATAATTTTTCCATTATTTTAGTGACCGTGCCATCTCCTCCGGCAACAAATATATTTTCCATTTCCCCAAAATGAAATTTTTGCCAAGAGGCGTCATCTTTTGTAGATACATATGCTGCCTTAAAACCGTTGTTTTCAACCTGGGCCACTACTTCCTCTCTGGTATGACTACCATCTCCTGATGATGGGTTATGAACTATTTGTGTTTTTTTCATTTTTTAAGTCTAATTATTAACTGTGATATACAACCTTTCTTTAGCAGAGAGGATGCTATCCTATATAGAAATTTCCGTATTGTTCAGTTCAGTTATTGCTTCATTTAAAGCAAATGTTGATGCAATTCAGGTTGGTGAAATGTAAAAAGTATATTATTTGGTAAATTGAAATGAAGGTTTTTGAAAGATTCCAATTAACAAATTTTAAATATTAGAATATGAAGATATTGGTAACAAATGATGATGGTATTTATAGTCCGGGACTCTCTAGTCTTGCAAAGGTTGCTTCACAATATGGGGAGGTAATCGTAATGGCGCCAGATATAGAACAGTCTTCTATGGGGCAGGCCATAACTTCGGGTAAACCCATAACGTATAAAAAATCGCCAATCCATTTTGAAGGTATAGAGGCGTATAGGGTAGCAGGTACCCCTGCAGATTGTGTGGCACTTGGGCTGCATTTATTCGAAGGTATAGACCTTGTACTTTCCGGCATTAATATAGGTGCAAATTTAGGTAATTCCGCATGGCATTCAGGTACGCTTTCAGCGGCTAGGCAGGCTGTACTTTTTGGCGTTCGGGGTATTGCTTTGAGTATTTCTATAGGTAAAGATGAACCAGATTTTAAAATGTTGGAACCCTTTACTAAAAATGCATTGGATGAGGTTGTACATGAAAATGAATTAAAATTGTTGAATATCAATTTCCCTCAGCATCCAGATGGTGAAATATTATGGACAAGCCAATCTGTTCGGCAATATGACGGTAAAATATTGGCGAACAAAGACCCAATGGGTAGAGAACATTTTTGGTTTACGGTCACTCCCCTAGAACCCGAGGAAAAAGAATCTGATCGGTGGGCCGTAAAGCAAGGTAAAACAAGTATAACCCCAATGGTATTGAATCTTACCGATCAAAAATTTTTAAATCAAAAATGTCAAGAACAAGAGTAGTAACTACCCTAATTTGAGCAAGTGGCTGTGGTACGGGTTGTATATGCCATTAAATAAAAGGGAACAGATTATGTATATTTGCCCCACCATTAACTAAAGCGTATACATATGTTTAAAAAAACACTACTCATTGCCTTTGTAGCATTATCATTGACTTCTTGTTGGAAAGATAAAAGTCCAGAAGACCTTATTCGTTTAAAAGATAAATTTAAATCGCAGGTCAATGCCTTTGAGAATAAAAAGGAAACGGCTAACAAAAATGTCAATAAAGGGCTAGAATCCTTAAACGCATTAAAGAGTGCCTTAGAGGATACTAAAAATGAAGATAAGGAATTCGCTAAAGTGTATGGCGACTGGGAAAAAGTAGACCGCAGGGTAAAAAACCTTACCAAAGAGTATGAAGATCTTAAGGAAAAGGCTTCAAATCTATTTACGGCTATGGAAACCCAAACCAATAGTCTAAGTGACGAAAAAAGTAAAAAAACCTTGCTGGGTGCTATTGAAAAGGCACGTACAAAGTATAACGGCACTTTAGCCAACACCTCTAAGGCAATTGATAAACTTAGGTTGTTACATGGCGATGCCGTTGAGGTCGTAAAGGCTTTAGAAGTAGCTGCGGCATTGAATTCTTTCGATAATATCAACGATCAAATGAAAAGCATAGAAGGTCGTGTAGACGGTATCATGCAAGAATTGAACGTTGCCGTTGTAGAAAGTAAAAAGCTCTACGAGAAAAAAATTACCGAGTTGGGAGCGGAATAGGGAATACTTCTTAAATAATTATAGAAAGCCGGTATTTTGCATACCGGCTTTTTTTTGTGCCGTTTTTTCTACTCAACTGCTCAATACTTTTACATTTCCTACGGTTATTGGTTTTCAAAGATTATAGTATCTTTCTTACTTATTAGCTATTGCAAAGATTTGTGTAGCACTTATTTAAGAAATATTGGAAAATTTTAAAACCTTAATGACTTTCATGTTCCCTACAGAACTGGCAGTGGTTAAGTCCAAACTAGAATCAGAAGGAATTGATTGTAGAGTCCTCGACGAAAATATTGTTCAGGCACATAATTTTCTTTCACAAGCAATTGGTGGAGTTCGACTTCAAGTAAAGGAATCTAATTTAGAAAGAGCTAGAAAAATTCTTGAGGAAAGTGGACTTGCGGAAAAAGAGAAAGAGCCTGAACAAAGTAAAATTGAAAAAACAATCGACAACCCAATATTTCAAAAAAGAATCAAATTTTTACTTTTTTCATTGGTCACCATTACTATAGTATTAGCCTCAACTTTATTTGTTTATCGATATTTAAATCGTCCGACTGATATAGAACTCTTAACCAAGAGAAATTGGTGTGTGGATTATATAGTCTATCAAAACCAAGAATATATTCCATATACCTTATCGGACCAAATACAAATACGCCTGGTTGGTACATGTTTAGAGAAAATAAACTTTGAAACTACTGGACATATAAATTTTCCTGGTTTTAATTCACCTAGAATTAATGGTAAATGGAAACTAGTAAATAATGTTATAAAGATATCGGAAATTGACACTTTGGACTTTCTTCTTGAAAGAAAATATGAATATGAGATTAACCAAAAAGAACTAATTATGAGTTCTGACTCATTAACTATTTATTGTTCAAATCTAATGAGCAGATACTATTGATGAAAGAATTAAAATGCCCAAATTGTGGCTCAACGGAAGTTTCAAAACCAAAACCATCTAGAGGATCCATTGCTACAGCTATACTTCTTATTGGAATTCCTTTTCCATTCCTATCAAAAAAAAGCTATTGTTTTGACTGTCAAACCAATTTTAAACCATAAAAACATATGTTATCTCGGATATTTAGTGGTGTTGGATTTCCTAAACGGTAATTCATGCAATCAATTATCTTTATAGTCAAGTAGATATTTTCTGTGTAAAAAGTAAAACTAATCATGCACTAAGTGATGCACAAATTGAGTAACTATCAAAAACCGAGTATTTATACCAAATTATGGAAAACGAATTAAAACCTTTTTGGAGTAAGGTTTTCAAATTTGATTGGAAATTTGGACTTTTTCTTATTCTAATACTATGTATTCCACGCTTTATTTTGGTTCTGAACGCCAACGAAACAGCGAACTACGGCTACATAGGACTAATCATGGTCATTTCTGCGATTTTACCATTTGTGTTTTTAAGCAAGTTGGGTAGAAGAAAAATTGGGATTATAAAGCCAACTAATTATCGTTGGCTAATTATAGCCTTCGTAATTGGATTCGTATTTAGCATTTTACTCTACTTCTTAGGAGAAATATTTTATGGGAAATCTTATGAAAATTGGTACTATTATATTGGTGAATCCTATAACATTCCAAATGAAATTGACCAGCAAAGTAAGCTAATAATGTTTGGCATTATGGCACTGACCGGAATGATATTTAGTCCCATTGGAGAAGAACTCTTTTTTCGTGGAATTGTACATTCAAGTTTTGCCAATTCTGTTGGGGACAACAAGGCATCGATTATTGATAGTGCGGTATTTGCACTTGTCCACATTTCTCATTTCGGACTAATTTTTATGAACAAAAAATGGCAATTCTTGATGCTGCCTACTATAATTTGGGTGATAAGTATGTTTTTCGTTAGTATATTGTTCTACCGATGTAGAAAAAAATCTCATTCGATTTTAGGAGCGATTCTTTGTCATTCAGCATTTAATTTAGGCATGATTTATTGCATTTTCTATCAATTAGGTTAAATAGTAACTGCACACAACTATGCCAAACCGAATGAGAACTCTAGGGTAAAACCGAAAGGTCTTAGTATATTTATAAAGTCGCAAATCTTCATAGCTATAGGGAATTAAGGTTTTTGAATAAGAGAAAGATACAAACAAATAAAAAGCTTTGGCTAATCGCTTTTTATTAAAATAATAACCAAAGCCGAATCGGTAGCAAAAATTAAAACCAAGCAAAATGACCAAAAAAATACTAATAGCATTAAGCATAATTTTTGCTTGTAATTCTATTTTCGGGCAAACTGGCCAAGATAAATATGCGAAAGATGTAAAATCTATAGCTGCAATAATTAATGCATATTATGATGTTGTATCAGGATTAAGTAATGAGCCATGGGAATTTGAAAGAGATAAATATATTCATTCAGAAAATGCTGTAATCACAAGACTGGATGAAAATGGAAATGCAGAATCACATACTCTTGAAGCGGAATACATACCAATAGGATTATCACCGAAAGGAGATTTTTTCGAAAAGGAACTTAAAAGAAAGGTTAGCAAATACGGAAATATTGCACAAGTTTGGAGTGCATTTGAAATACGAACTGACCCAAATACGGAATCTGATATTAGGGGACTGAATAGTGTTCAGCTTCATTATGAAAACGGAAGATGGTGGATCGATAGTTGGACTTGCGAAATGGAATCTGAAAAAAGTGCTGTGGTGACTGATTTTATGGAGAATGAATAAAATTTTTGCTAACACAACAGTGCCTACATATCTGCAAGAAAGTAGGGCTAAAAAGTGGTGCATATAATATACCAACTAACCAAAAATAAATGGGTTTCGAAATTCTGAACACAAAAATTCAATTAGAAAACGAAAGAGTTTTACTTCTCCCCTTTGAGAATAAAAGGAACCAAGAACTCAAAGAAATAATTTTCGAAAATGAGATTTGGAAGTATATGGGCATGCACATGCGAAACGAAATGGAATTCAATTATGTTTCAAAGACCATTGAAGATAAAGCCAATGGTATTTGTTATCCCTTCATCATTATTGATAAAGTAAATAACCGAATTGCAGGGAGTACTAGATATGGCTATTTGAATCGAGGAAGTCAAAAATGCGAAATTGGCTGGACTTGGTACGGAAAGGAGTTTCAAGGAACCGGACTAAATAAAGCCTGTAAGTTTGAATTATTAAAATTCGGTTTTGAAAAGATCGGATTTCGACGCATACAGTTTAGCGCAGATGAAGAGAATATAAGATCTCAAAAAGCTATCGAAAAGCTTGGTGCACGAAAAGAAGGGCTTTTTAGAAATAATTACATCGCTCCAAATGGGGAAAGTAGAAATGATGTTTATTTCAGTATCATAAAGGAGGATTGGGAATCTCTAAAATCTAAAAACTTTTCTGAATTTAGTACAAGCTAAAATGGTAGAACTGTAAAGCGAGTTACAGCATGGTAAAAAAGTGTAGTTTAATCGCAGAAATGAAAGTAAGTATATAAAAATGTTTTGTATGTAAGCGAAAAGTAAGTATTTGAAAATCTGTAATTATACTTATACTAACCCCTTTATACATTATTTAATATAATTGATTTGAAGACTTTAGAAACACAAAGAAATGAGTTTGTCATTTCAACTGATAAGGATAAATTAGATGTTTTAAGCATCCACAAATTTCTATCAAACGAAACAGATTGGGCTTACGGAATTCCAATTCATACTTTAAAAACTTCTATTGAAAACTCCTTAAATTTTGGGCTTTATCACGAAAAGAAACAAATTGGTTTTGCCAGAATTATTTCAGACTTTGCTACTATTGCCTATTTAGGAGATGTTTATATTCTAAAGGAATATAGAGGAAAGGGGTTAAGTAAATGGCTGATAAATGAAATAATGGAGCACCCTAATTTACAAGGATTAAGACGTTGGATCTTATTGACCAATACTGCAGAATGGCTATATAAAAAGTACGGTTTTACCGAGATATCTAATCCTGAATTTTATATGGAAAAGCATGACCCGAATGTGTATTCGAAAATAAAAACTAATACTAAACGTTGATTTTAATGTTTACTAGATAAATGCAGGTCATAAGATTTGGTAAAATCAGATCTTGATTTAAATTCTTTTTTAGTACCTCAATAAATTATAAGTATGAAGTTAAAATTGTTGGCTATATTTCTTTCAATGATAATGATATCATGTAACAGTTTTTCGAATAAAATTCTTGAGAATAGTTGGGCTCAAGATAATTTAAAAGGTAAAGTTAAAACCTTTGAAGAAGTAAGTTCTAATGTAAACAAACTAAAGGGTACAACAGAAAAGAAACTGTTTTTTAATGAGTATAATAAGAAAGGATATGCTATAGAAAAAAGGGATTATAGACTTCAGGATAAAACCATTTTTAAATATGATAACAAAGGGAGCATGGTTCAGAGACTAGTCTATAGTTTAACTGACCATGGTTCTGGTCCATTAGCAGAAAGAATTTTTGAATATGATGAAGAAGGAAATCTTGTTACAACCAAATGGTCTAGTTCATATAGCCAGGGAAAGTGGATGTATAAGTATGATGAGAATGGAAATCAGACTGAATTTATAGTACACCACAGAGGTAAGGTTTATAAAAGAACTAATTATAAGTATAATGAAAAAGGTAAAGTCATTGAGGAAACACTCTACAATACAGATGATCTACTAGTGGAAAGAGCTATTTTTGACTATGACGAAAATGGAAATAAAATATTGATTAAAATGTTTGCGCCAGATGAAAGATTAAAATTTAGGTCAACTTATAAATATGATGATAGAAATAATAGGATAGAGGAGATTAACTTTCTAAAATTTGGAGATGATAAAGCAAATCTTGAATATGCTATTGCAAATGATCTAGATAAATATAAAGAACATTTTACTTTTACCTATGAATACGATAATGAAGGCAACTGGATAAAAAAAACCAAATATAATAATGGGGAGGTAGTCTTTGTTTCTGAGCGTGAATATACCTATTATGAATAATACTACTTTCGAGCAGAGATGATTACAATTTTATATTGAATTATTTTGGATTGTAGAAAACATAACTACAAGTAGATTTCTCTTTGAAAATGAAAGGAATTAAGTGCAATTTTCACTAATGTTTTTTAAGCCAAACTTTTACAAATCATTTTATTAAAATTTGAATCAGTTTAAAAAATACGAAGCTCCACTTACGGAAGATGACTTGAAAATTATTCGCTCAAAAAGCAAAAAATCTAATGTGGCATGGTTTATTGCTAACATAGTTTTAGGTGTTATTGCTATAGGATTATTGAAACAGCCAGGGTTTGGATTTATTGAATTTTTAGCTTGTCTCTTTTTTGTTATTTCATTTATACCATACTTCCGTTTCTTTTATAAAAGCCCAACAGAGAGAGATTTAGAGGCGAAAATTAAAGTTTCTACCGAATTAAAAGTAAAATATAAAAGAAGAAATATGGATAACTTCCATCATTATGAAATAGAATTTGAACAGAACCCGGATTTTGATAAATATGGTCTGTTGAAAAAAGATTTTGAAAAAGTAAATGTGGGTGATGTAATTTATATAGAGTTCTCAAAATATGGTCGTTGGATTTTAAAAATGGAATGTAATGATGAAGACATTGAAAATCCATTTTATGTTAAGTAAAATCGTTCTTCGTGACAGAAGATTTTAAACTGTATTTATGAGTTCAAAAAAACTATTGATTCTTTATTTTCTATTGACCTTATCTGGTGGCCTAATTATATTTGTTAAACTAAGCTATTTTATATGGCAGTCAAAATCAGATTATTTAATGGATGTTGGTATAGGTCTACTGGCATTGGCAGGTCTACTAGCATTGTATACTTGTATATTAACTTCAATAAACCTATACACCACTCTTAAATTTGAATGGACGTGGGTAGTAAGTACTTTTTTAACAATCTTAAATATTGCGGTATTCGCTTACTATTTTAATTCTTAAGTAATATTGAAATGTACATAAGGCAAACTTAAGTATAAGATTATCTAGATATGAAAAGACTATTTCTGTATATATTTTTTGCGACATCAATTTGTAACGCACAACAAACTAAAATGAGGGAAAATAATAAAACCGATTTGGAAAAATTAAACTTAACGGGAAAAGTAAAAAGTGTAAAAGAGTTCACCCAAATCAGCACTAATAAAGACTCTCTCATTTTAGATACCGAGAAGGAGTTTAATGTAAATGGTTTTTTAATAAAAGAAACCGTCTATTCTTACGGAAATATACATAGTGTTACGGAATACAATTATATTAATGATAAATTAAACACGGAAACTGAAAAAATAATTGGACCAAACGGCTATACTACCTTTACAAATTATTTTTATAAGGAAAATGAAATAGAAAGCAAAAGTTTTGAAGATGATGAATTGGTGGAATCATCTATTGTAAAAATAGATAAAAATAACAACGTTGTTTACTCAAAAAATAACAATAATTTATTTGGTACATTCTGCGAGAAAAACTTTGTTTATAACCAAAATAACCAATTAACAACAATGACAGAAAGCTGTTATAACGAAGATGGTAAAAATTATGGTAACACTATTACGTATACCTATGTAGATGGTTTATTGCAAAAGATGAAGCATTCCAATACAATTACAAATGATGAGGTGGGATTTGAGGAACGTTACGCTTATGATAGTTCTAATAATTGTATAGAAATAAAGGTTTATATAAAAAATGTTCTAGAAAGTAGGCAATCTATGACCTACAAAAACGCTTTACTGGAGGAACATCATTTTTCTGAGAAAGGAAAAGAAATAAAGTCTATAATTTATAAGTATAACAGTAAAAAAAATGTGAATATGAAAACTATTAATGAAGTGGGCTCTGTAGCAACGATTACCACAGTTTACATTTATGAAATGGAATACTACAAATAAGAACCTAACTTTAGGAAATACAGAATTATAAAAGATAATAGTAACATGAATTGCATAAGAGAATGAAGGTAACACCAGAGAAAAATGAAAAGGTTGCAAATATGATATTTGCCTCTATTTATCCGCTATACTTAAACAGATTAGAGAAAAATGGGCGAACAAAAGAAGAACTCAACCAGGTGTTAGAATGGTTTACCGGTTTTGATGAAGATACATTACAGGCTCTTATTGATGAAAAGGTAACGTTTAGAACGTTTTTTGAAAAAGCTAAAATTCACCCCAATGAATATTTGGTCAAAGGTGTTGTTTGTGGTTATCGCATTGAAGAAATAGAGGAGGAGTTTGAAGTATACAAACGCTGTAGGCAAATGGAAAAGCTTATTGATGAATTGGCGAAAGGTCGTAAAATGGAGAAGATTTTACGAGTAGAAAAGAAATAATTCCAGCTTCAAATGTATGTAAAAATTCTTTTTAGAACTTGGCTGAAGATGCAGCTAATTTTTACTCCAAAAAGAAGATACAACCTTTAAAGAATTAATCTTCACTACATAAGATAATCGGACTACATCTTAAGGTCTAAAAATGATAAACGTTGCTCATAATTTTAATGAAGTTAATGCATTTATTACTTGGATGTTTAGTTATTTTCACCCATCAATAGCGCATTTTTTTTGATGCGGAATAAAATATACCAATCCATGAAAAGTCCCGTTCAGCTCTTATTTATTGTAGTTTTTCTGCTTGTTTTTCAGTCTGGTCATACACAAGAAAATATAAAGAATACCCATATTGTAACCACGGTATTTAAAGCATTTAAAGAGCAGGACGAAAATGTACTTTTAAAAAGTTTAGCTACAAAAGAAGAAATAGATTATCTCATCCCAAAGATCAAGGAATCGCATCCAGATGAGAGCATTCCGGAAGCTGATGAAATAATTGAAGTTTTCAAGACAAGCGCTACCAAGAACTTTAAGGAAATCATAGAAAGAGGAAGTTCTTTTGGTGTAGCGTGGGAAAATATAGTTTTGGAAAAAGCGGAATTTGAACCTAATCCACATGCTAAATTAGACATAGAAAGAGCGAACATTACGTTGGTATGTGCTAGCAATGACAAAAAATTTCTGATAATTTTAAAGAAGTCCTATAAAATTCAAGATACGTGGCGGTTAATGGACAGAATGAAGTTTACCTTACTGTAACACACATCTGTAGGCTATTTTTTACAGCACACAAATTTGTAATGTATTTTAGATGTACTTGCTATATATTGGTGAGATCAAGAATGAAACTTATTTAAGTTTAATAGATTTGTCTTAAAATAATAGGCATGTCGGTTTACCAGAAAATTTCTCAAATTAGTTCTAAGTTCTTTCCACAAAGTAAGCTCTTTAAGTATGGTTTCAACCTATCGCCAATGTATAAAAGAAGTACGGCGAAAATCACCGACGTTTCAGACGACCTATTGAATATTACAATAAAGCTACCGATCAGCTGGAAAAACAAGAATTACGTAAATTCTATATTCGGTGGTAGTATGTTTGCGGCGGTTGATCCTATACCTATGGTGCAATTAATGAATTTAATCGGTAGTGATTATGTTGTGTGGGATAAATCTGCCGAAATAAAATTCAAAAGACCGGCAAGGGAAGATTTGTATGCGGAATTTATTTTTTCGAAGAACGAGCTCGAAGAAATAAAGACGAAGGTAGCCGAACACAAAGAATGGGAGATTTTGAAAACCACCCATCTTACCAATATAGAAAAGACTCAGGTTTTCTGCGAGGTACACAAAACAATTTATGTAGCCGATAAAGAGTTTTATAAGGCGAAACGAAAAAAAGCTAAATCTAAAAAGGAGTAGTTTAAGTTGTAATGTCGGTGCAATGTGTGTTAAATTCATACCCATCATAAACAACAATCTCAACTTAACTTTTATTGACTGCTCAAAAATTTTTTGAGTTAAAAATCATTTGAATTTTTCAGGATTAATTTGGTTTTCTAGTGTTAAAATGAGGTATATTCATTGATTGAAATTTTAATGGTCGGTAATACCCCCTTTTAAACTGATGCTAAAAATGACAACCTTATTCTCAAAAGAGACCATGATGAAGTTGAAAGCCCTGATCGCTTCCGCAAAAACATATGTTGTACTGTTAATTTTGGCAATAGGGCTTCTATTGTATACCGTGAGCGTAGGTTACAAGCAGGTAAATAGACTTCATGAAACCGGAGATATGGTTGCGCATACATTAGAGGTGCAGCGTACTATTGTAGAGCTTTCAGCTAAATTTCAAGAGCTGGAGTCTATACAACTAAAGGTACTTTTAAAAGAGGATAGTAGTAACTTAAGTGGCATTGTAGTTTCAGAAATGGAACAGACTTTAGAGAGGTTAAAGCTGCTAACTTCAGATAACCAAGCCCAACAAGAGCGAGTAAAGGTCTTGGAGCAATTGCGTGATAAAATTAGTAGCGAGGTAGATACGGTCGAGTCCGCAGATAGTGTTGCTGTCATAGATAGTTTAGAAGCTAAGGATAGTGTGGTAATCAATTTGGCAAGTAAAAGGTATCAGCGTATTGGTAGAATCTCTAAAATTGTAGAGGAATCTCAGATTCTTAAGGAGAGAATGCTATCCGAAGAGAATTATTTAATGGTGGCCCGTAAGGAAGAATACACTTCTCAATCATTTTTAACGCCCATGTCATCGCTATTGGTGGCACTTACGGCTTTGATTATTTTCTTAATAGGTTTTATTAGCATCTACAAACAAAAGGGGGAAATAGAAGAAGTAAATAGTCAGGTTTTTATTCAGAATAAAAAACTGCAGGAGACGGAAGAGTTTTTAAAAGGGGTATATAAGAGTTCAAATAATGTGATAAGTCATTTTGAACCCATTCTTGATTCTGAACAAAATGTTATTGATTTTCAATTTAAATATACCTCAGACGCCATTGAGAAGGTTACCGGCGAAGAACAAGAAGATATTATCGGTGGCTCACTTTTAGAGACATATCCAATGGTATTGGAGAACGGACTTTTTGAAATCATGAAAGAGTGTTTTGTAAGTGGCAAAACCCAAGAACATGAGAGTATCTACACTTTTGAAGGTCAAAACAAATATATATTCAACACCATTGTAAAATCAGCCAACGGTATTACCAATACGGCATGGGACACCACTAAGGTTAAAGAGGCCGAAAAGAATCTGCAAAAGCTCAATGAAGATCTAAGCCTTCAAAACACCATTTTTAAAGAAGCTGAACATGTTGCCGGGGTAGGTAGCTTTATATGGTATCTTGATGATGGTAGCGCTACGGTTTCAGATAACTTTTATAGAATTCTTGGGGTAAAGCCCAATAGTTTCGAGGTTACTTTTGATGCTTACAAGAAGTATGTACACGCAGATGATATCTCCATATTTGAGTCTCTGGGAACTACCACGGTAGAAAAGGATAAATCAACCAGTTTTACCTATAGAATTTACAATAAAAAGAAAGGGGTTAGACATTTAGATTTAAAAGGAAGAAATATAGAGATTGATAACCGACCGGTTTCGGTAGGTATTGTTCAAGATATTACAAGCAGGGTAGAAAAAGATAGGGAACTTATTGAAAGTTATGAAAAGCTTCAACTAAGTAATGAAGAACTTGAATCTTTTAATAGGGTAGCGAGCCATGATCTTCAAGAACCGCTGAGAAAAATTCAAATGTTCATTTCTCGAATAGAGGATGATGGAGATAATAGCATGCCTAATTCGGGTTCTGCTTACTTTAATAAAATTAAGTCTGCCACCTTTAGAATGAGGGAGTTGATCCAAAATTTACTGTCGTACTCAAGAATAGATAAGATAAATTCTAATTTTGAGCAGATAGATTTAAACCTTACAATTGGCAAGGTAGAAGAAGAACTTTCTCAATTGGTAAAAGACACTAAAACTGTTATTACCTATAAAAAGCTACCGATAATTCATGGTATTCCGTTTAAAATAGAACAATTGTTTATCAACTTGATCAGCAACTCCATCAAGTACAGTAAAAAGGATGTTGCGCCTGTAATTACAATTGTTTCGGAGAAAATAAAAAGTCATGCAATTTCTGAGAATTTCGTTAAGAATTCAGAGTACTATTATAAGATATCGATAACGGATAATGGTATTGGTTTTGATTCGGAATTTGCAAGTAATATTTTTGAGGTTTTTCAAAGGCTGCATTCTAAGAATGAATATTCTGGTACGGGAATCGGACTTTCAATCTGTAAAAAAATAGTTGAGAAGCATAACGGCTATATACATGCCATTAGTAAAAAAGAAGAAGGTGCCACTTTTATTGTTTACCTACCGGTAGATTTTACTAGCTAATTAAGAACATTCATCTCACTCGCATTAAGAAATTATTCTCGATCCTAGTTGTGGTAACTCTTTGATAGGTATTTCTCAAGTTTATTTAAAGCTCCAAATTAAATGGTATTTTTAAAAATATACTAGAATATGGTAATGCTATGGAAAAACTGGTAATACAAACCCAAAGGTTAACATTACGACCAATTACCCTTAATGATTTAAACGAAATACATCGGCTTCATATCTTGCCCGAAACCGATGAATTCAATGCACTTGGTATACCTAAAGATTTAGATGAGACCCAAAGTGTTATAACACCTTGGGTAACTGCGAATAATCAAAAAGAAGTAAGCAATTACACTTTTGCCATTCTGCATCAAAAAACTGGTGGGTTTATGGGGTTATTCGGTCTACGGCTGGGTGCACAAAAATATAAACGAGCTGAAATTTGGTATAAGCTTCATAAAGACGAGTGGGGTAACGGCTATGCTACCGAAGCAGTAAAAGCAGTATTGAATTATGGTTTTAACACGCTTAAACTCCACAGAATTGAGGCTGGTTGTGCCGTTGATAATATAAGGTCTGTAAAAGTTTTGGAAAAATCGGGTATTATCAAGGAAGGGGTTAAAAGGCAGATTTTACCTTTAAAAACAGGTTGGTCAGACAGTTTTGAATATGCCATTTTAGAAAGCGATAAACGATATTGAAACTAGTATGAATTTAAATCAAGTTACCGTTCCATCACGAAATGTTGCCAATGCAATTCTTTTTTATGAAAAATTAGGATTGAAATTAATAGTAAAATCACTGCCCAATTATGCAAGATTTGAATGTCCGGATGGGAATTCCACCTTCTCTATTCATCTCACCGAAAAATTACCTAAGGGAGATGGCGTATATATTTATTTTGAGTGCCAAGATTTAGATGAACATGTAGCAACGCTAAAGGAGAAAGGCATACAATTTGAAAAGGAACCTACCGATGAACGATGGTTATGGAGAGAAGCAAGGTTAAAAGATCTTGATGGTAATCAACTTATATTATTCTATGGAGGTGAAAATAGATTAAACCCGCCATGGCGAATCAAGTAGGTTTTGAGTTGGATGGACTTGGAATATTCCAATAAGACCAACATAGTAACACTTATATTTAAATTCGTAACAAAGAGTTATAAATGTAAATTCAGATTTACGAAGTTCGATTATGAAGATAATAGTATATACAAGTTGTTTTTAACAAGTTGCTATCTATTTGACCTTAATTGTAAAGATTGAACAATACTATTCATTTGATGTCTACGTTAATCATTCAAATGATATAACAAGTAGTATTTTAGAACCCAATTCAACTATTTAATTTATATCCAAAGAATTAGAAAAATAGTAAAATAGAAAAAAACCCTATGAATTATAAGAACGCCGAGGAACAAAGATTAGCCGTAGCGGACAATTATAAAAATTGGAAAAGGTGGGGTCCTTATTTAGCTGAACGTCAATGGGGTACCGTAAGGGAAGATTATAGTCCGCAAGGGCATGCATGGAGTTTTGTTGGTCATGATAAAGCCCGTAGTAATGCCTATAGATGGGGAGAAGAAGGTATTGGTGGTTTTTGCGATTCTAGAGAAATTCTATGTTTGGCACCCGCTTTCTGGAACGGAAAAGACCCTATTTTAAAGGAGCGTTTATTCGGACTTACCAATGATGAGGGTAACCACGGGGAAGATGTAAAGGAACTTTATTTTCATCAGGTTTCTACGCCAACCCACTCTTACGCCAAATACTTATATAAATATCCACATAAAAAATTTCCGTACGCAGAGCTTGTACGTAAAAACAAACATAGAAATAGAGAGCAATCTGAATTTGAGATTTTAGATACAAAGGCATTTGCGAACAATACATATTTTGATTGCTTTATCGAATATGCCAAAGAAGATGTTGGCGATATTTTAATGAAGGTCACCGTAATCAATAGAGGACCAAGGGCAGCAACTATTCATGTACTGCCACATTTATGGTTTCGTAATTTTTGGAAGCATAACCGTAGGTTCGAGCGGCCCGAAATGAAAGCTATTTCCAATAACGCCGTACAATCACGTAGTACAAGAAACGGTCGATATTACTTTTATCATGAAGAAGGTGAGCAACTTTTTTGTGAGAACGAGACCAATAATGAACGTATTTACAATGTGCCCAATGAGGTCGCTTATGTAAAGGACGGAATAAACAACCATGTAGTTGAAGGTAAAGAAACGGTCAACCCCGATAAAAAAGGATCTAAGTTTGCCGTATGGCACAAAATGCGTTTAAAATCGGGTGAAGAAAAGACCATAAAAGTACGTTTAAGTAAGAAAAAGCTTGAAGACCCTTGGGGAAGTTATGATGCTATCTTTGATAAAAGAATTAAGGAGTGCGAAGAATTCTATGGTGATATCTTAAAAAAAGAACTACCGGTAGGGCAACAAGAAATTGCCAGAAAAGCATTTTCAGGATTATTATGGACCAAGCAGTTTTATTACTATGATGTATATAAATGGCTTTTTGGTGGTCCGGGAGAACCCAAACCCTATAGAACAGATACCCGTAATACGCGTTGGGAACATCTTACCAATAGACATGTAATTTCCATGCCCGATAAATGGGAGTACCCATGGTATGCCGCTTGGGATCTTGCTTTTCACATGGCATCGTTTGTAGAAATAGACCCATACTTTGCTAAGGAACAATTGCTATTGGTTCTTAAGGAAAGTTATATGCACCCTAACGGACAAATACCTGCCTATGAATGGAATTTTAGCGATGTAAATCCGCCAGTACATTCTTGGGCCGTTTGGACCGTGTATGAAAAAGATAAAAAACGAACGGGTAAAGGCGATACCAATTTTCTGGAAAAAGCTTATCAAAAATTATTGGTCAATTTTACTTGGTGGGTAAACCAAAAGGATAAAAGCGGAACCAACCTTTTTGAAGGCGGATTCCTAGGGTTGGATAACATTGGGGTATTTGATCGTAACCACATGCCAGAAGGTATTACACGTATGCAACAGGCAGATGCTACCAGTTGGATGGCCATGTTTACTTTGAACATGTTGCGTATGTCTTTAGAATTGGCGTCAATGAACCCAAACTATGAAGATAGTGTTGCCAAATTTTTTAGACACTTTTTGAATATCGCCTGGGCAATGCACCACATTGGTCAAAAGGATATTTCCCTTTGGGATGATGAGGATAATTTTTATTACGATGTAGTAGAAATGTCCGACGGTAGAACAGATCGTTTAAAAGTAAGGTCTTTAGTAGGTATTATACCCATGTTCGCTGTAGAGATCATACACAAAGATTTGTTCGACGAGCTAAAGCATTTTAAAGTTAGGGCTGCAGAAATTGTAAGAACCAGACCAGATTTGGCCTCTTTGATTTCTAATATTGAAGAGTTCAACTCTGATGGTAACTACCTGTTCTCCATCATGCGAGGGTTTAGATTAGAGAAATTACTCTGTAGATTATTAGATGAAAAAGAGTTCTTGTCCGATTACGGTATTCGCTCACTTTCAAAATATCACGAAGAGCACCCCTATGTTTTTCAACATAATGGGCATCACCAAATTCAATATGAACCAGGTGAAAGCAGATCTAACATGTTTGGAGGAAATTCTAACTGGCGTGGACCAATTTGGTTACCACTTAACTATATGATTGTTCAATCTTTACGAAAATACTACTCGTATTATGGTGATCAATATGTTTATGAATTTCCAACGGGATCGGGCGTAAAAATGAACTTGAACGAGATTGCAAATGAGATTTCCAAAAGATTGATCAAACTGTTCGAGCCTAATGAAGATGGTAAGTTTGTATATCACTCAGAAGATGCCAATCATGTATTCACCAATAATGAACACTTTAAGAACGAACATTTCTTTTACGAGTTTTTTGATGGTGACTCCGGTAAAGGGTTGGGCGCATCGCACCAAACGGGGTGGACGGCCCTAATTGCAAACCTAATAATGGAATTAGAACAGCATTCCTAGTTTTACTTCATTTAAAATATTGTATATTAGATAATTGGCTATGTGTTTTTACATAGCCTTTTTTAATTAAATAACATTTTCTGATGAAAAACGATACTATCCACATATCGAAAATAATCAAAAATGTTCCCCATACTACTAATGATGCTGACTATACCGTCTGCTGGATCAAAGATGAAATTAAAGGTATAGAGATAGATGGTGTTCTTTATGCCAATATTTCAAACTCCATTTTTTTTCTTGATAATAAGATGCAGTGGAAGTTGTATGTTAAAGAAGGAGCTCCAAATACGGGGTATCTGTTACAGTTGTCTCAAGAGGTATTAAGTCACCCCTTATTAAGTAAGTTGCATATCAATAAAGTTCGCCTGTTCAATTCGGGCACGGTGCCCTTGTTTAAATTGAGTCCCGGTATAGAGAAACGTACCCAAGCCATTCTAGAAATGATCGATGAGCTATTGGGTTCGCATTTAAACCATAAGGAAGATGCCCTTATATCTTTATTGAATACCTTTTTTGTGTATTGCGATGGTCAATGCAACATTAAGTCGATTATTGAAAAGAACCACACAAAAGCAAACATTGTGTATTCCTTTAAGCAACTGGTAGATCAGAATATTGAAGATTCTCATGAGGTAGGGTTCTACGCTTCACGCCTTAATATATCCACAAAATATTTGAATGAATGTGTGCAAGAGGTGCTTAATGTGAGTTCAAAAAGTATCATTATAGAACAGTTGTTGATTCGTTCGCGACACGCATTAAAATTTTCAAATAAAACGATTAAGGAAATTAGCTATGAACTTGGTTTTTCTACACCAGATTATTTCAGCTATTTCTTTAAAACACAGACGGGCACCAAGCCTTCTTTGTTGAGAAGATCGGTAGGTTCTTAAATTCAAGGTTTATACCGTGATTTTCACATTTTTACGACTATGGTTTATACCTAATTTGGTATAAAAATATAATCATGGATAGACAAAGTTTTATAAAAAAATCAGGAGCAGGTATTAGTTACGCTTTATTTTCCGGACTCATTTTCTGCAAAAAGCAGGATGATGAAGTTGTTTCTACAAATAGCAACGATCCTAAGATCATGCGTGATGCAGACGGTGAGGTATTCAATGTTATAGGGGATATCCAGACCCATAAATTAATGGGAGACGAAACCAATAATCAGATTTTTGAATGGGTAGATAATGTAGAACCAGGTGTTGGTATTCCACCCCATGTTCATACTAAGGAAGATGAAATTTTTAGGGTGGTTGAAGGTGAAGTGGAAATTACTATCGACGGTGAAAGCACGGTTTTAAAAGCCGGGGATATTGCTTTTGCACCGAAAGGTGTGCCCCATACTTGGCAGGTGGTAGGAACCGAAAAAGCTAAAATGATAACTTCTGCACTACCTGCGGGTATTGAATTTATGTTTCAAGAATTATCTGAGTTACCTGCCGGACCGCCAGATTTTGAAAAAGTAGCTCAAATTTGTGCAAAACAAGGCATTACATTTGTTTAATTCTTATTCGTTTGTACGTCAGCAACTGCAACGTAAATGTTAATTTTTAATTTGACTTGTCATCGGCAACTGCCGTAAATAGCTTGCTGCAAAAATCACATTTGATTTTGTGTTAATTTTTAAAATCAATTCTAATTTTATACTACCTATGCGTCTCTTTTTATGAGCAAATGGGTTAAAAATTTATGCCTAACTTCAATTAAATAACTGTATCTTAAAAATGGAATTTATATGGACTTATGAATCTTAAAGACGGTGTTAAAACTGCTGAGAATAAAGTGTCGACAGAGGCGCGTAGACTCAGCGATATGGTTAAAGATAAAAGCAAATCTTTAGTGGACCGTTTAGAGTGTTTTGAGGATATCATAAGTTTAGAAGTAGGAGATACCGGTCTGCATAGAGCAAAAACTTTGGAACGTGAGTTTGATGTTCGCCAGCTCTACCTAAAATATGAAGGTGATAACCCTACCGGTACCCAGAAAGATCGTATTGCATTTGCTCAGTTGTATGACGCACTCCGTCGCGAATTTGAAGTGGTGAGTTTGGCTACTTGCGGCAATTATGGTGTTGCCATGGCATTGGCATCAGATTTGGCAGGTGTTGCCTGTAAAATTTATATTCCCGAAAGTTATCATACTGATCGTGCTGTAGAGATGCAAACCTTGGGAGCGGAGATTATTCGTATTCCCGGTAGTTACGAAGATGTAGTGACGGCAAGTTCTCGTTTAGCGGAGGAACATGGCTGGTATGATGCCAACCCAGGTGGTGCCAATACGCCACTACAAATTTCAGCCTATGCGCAAATTGCACAAGAAATCTTTGAGGATTTAGGGGATGCACCTAAATATTGTGCCGTTCCGGTTTCAAACGG
Organism: Maribacter litoralis; assembly: GCF_902506355.1. Taxonomy (NCBI): domain Bacteria; kingdom Pseudomonadati; phylum Bacteroidota; class Flavobacteriia; order Flavobacteriales; family Flavobacteriaceae; genus Maribacter; species Maribacter litoralis. The sequence continues at coordinate 2,761,422 of NZ_LR733271.1, forward strand.
AACATTGTTTGCCGGTATTTACAGGGGATTTGTAAATCTGTATAAAAGAGGAAAAACATCACGAATTCCTAAAATGATTGCGGCTTCTTCTTCTCGTAAAAACCCCATTGTTGAATCGTTTTTACAAAATTTAGATCATTGTAAAGATTTGAATCCAGCAGCAATTAAAGAAACAAAATACAACGAACCATTAATCAATTGGCACAGTTTTGATGGGGAAGAGGCGCTGTATGCCTTACAAAAATCTGAGGGCGAAGCTTTTAATATTAGTGATAAAAAATTGAAAGAGATGACTTCTCTTTTACATAAAAAGGAAGGATTCCGAATTTTACCTGCTTCAACGGCGGGTTTGATCGGACTTTTAGAATTGGACGAAAAAATGAATTTTGAGCCTGATCGGTTTGTGGCGGTGCTCACTGCAAAAAATTAAAAAATAGATGAAAAAAGTTATTGATGGTAAGGCATTGGTGTATTGTGAAGGAGCATTTAATACTCCTAACGGTAAAACGGCACATGGGCTGGTTCGCTTTACCGAACGGTATGAGGTTGTAGGTGTTTTAGATGCAAAATATGCAGGTAGTGATGCCGGTGATGTTTTGGATGGTAGACCTAACGGAATTCCGGTTTTTAAAGATCTGGAAGCTGCGATTATAGCTCTTGCAGCTAACGAGAACTTGCCAAGTTATTTGGTGATAGGTCTTGCGCCAGATGGTGGTAGACTACCACAAGTGGCAAAGGCAACTATTAAAAATGCATTGCTAAAAGGTTGGAACATTGATAGTGGTTTGCACGATTTCTTGACCAATGACCCTGAACTTGTGGCATTGGCAAAAGAAAAAAATGTAAAAATTAGAGATATAAGAAAGACACCAGACCGTGATCAACTACATTTTTTTACAGGTGATATTGAGAAAGTTGATTGTTTAAAGTTGGCTGTTTTGGGTACGGACTCCGCATTGGGGAAACGTACAACTGCTTGGATATTGGTACATGCATTTCGTAAAGCGGGTAAAAAGGCGGAAATGATCGGAACGGGACAAACCGGTTGGATGCAGGGAGCAAAATATAGCATGGTAATGGATAGCTGTATCAACGATTTCGTCTCTGGTGAAATAGAACATGCCGTTGTTAGTGCCTATAACAATGAAGATCCAGATGTTATTGTAATTGAAGGGCAGGGGAGTTTAATGAACCCTGCATACCCTGGCGGATTTGAAATTCTAGCCGCAGGTAGACCCGATTACGTTATTCTGCAACACGCACCAAAACGATTGGAGTATGATGGGTTCCCAGGATATAAAATGCATTCGTTAGAAGAGCAGATACATGCCATTCAAGTAATTTCGGGTAAAGAGGTTATTGCGATTACGGTGAATCATGAAGGAATGGAAAAAAGCGAAATTCTAGATGTTTGTAAGGCCATCACCCTTGAAACAAAATTGCCAGCTTTTGATGTGTTGGAGTATGGTGCAGACGATTTAATTGCGCTTTTAATGACGAAAGTAAAATGAAAATAACCCATATTTCTTTTGAGCGTTTAGACCTAAAATTGTCTGATCCGTATACGATTGCCTATGAAACCATTGACCGTACCAGTAACTTCATTTTAAAGCTTGAAACCGATGGTAAAATTGTGGGTTACGGTTGTGCTGCACCCGATCCAGTGGTTACCAATGAATCACCAAATGATGTTACCGACGCGATTAAAAACACCATCATTCCCTATTTACTCGGTAAAGACCCTTTTACTTATGCATTGCTTTTATTGGAATTGAAAGTGTTATTGGGCAAAAGATCGTCTGCTTTGGCAATGGTAGATTTGGCGTTGTTCGATATTATGTCTAAAAAAGCCGAGGTGCCTTTATACAAGTTTTTGGGTGGTTATCGCAATCAAATTGCTACCAGTATTACCATTGGTATTATGGGTGTAGACGAGACCTTGGCTCAAGCTAGTGAATTTGTAAAACAAGGTTTTGGCATTTTAAAAGTTAAAGGCGGTTCTTACCTTGAAGAGGATATAGCTAAAATGCGAATGATCCACGAAAAGTACCCGAATATTGAATTACGGTTTGATGGTAACCAGGGCTATTCGGTAAAAGAATCTATTGCCTTTGTCAAAGCTACAGCGGCTATTGGGGTTGAAATTTTTGAACAACCTACCATAGTTGAGGCTGAAGAACGATTGGGCGAGGTAATGAATCAGGTAGATGTACCCATAATGGCAGATGAAAGCCTAAAAACATTGACCGATGCATTTCGTTTGGCACAAAATGAACGCGTGGATATGGTGAACATAAAACTACAAAAGGTTGGTGGTATTTGGGCTGGTATGCATATCAACTCGGTAGCCAAGGCAGCCAAATTGGACGCTATGGTGGGGTGTATAGATGAATGCGGATTGGGCATTGCAGCGGGACTCCATTTTGCCCTGTCCAGACCAAATATAAAGTATGCCGATTTAGACGGACATTTAGATATAATTGATGATCCCTATCATTCCATTTTTAAATTGGAAAAAGGAATTTTATATCCGACCGAAAAACACGGATTAGGTTTTTCTGAGTCGAAATTCTAATTAATCTTGCTCTAGCTGCTCAATAAGGTTGGCAACCATTGCTGTCCAACCTGTTTGGTGCGATGCTCCCAGACCACGACCGTTTTCTCCGTGAAAATATTCGTAGAATAATATCAAGTCCTTAAAATGAGGGTCTTGGTAATATTTTTCGTAGTTCTTGTTGATTGCCCTATTGCCTTTTTCATCTTTCTCGAACATGTGGATCAGGCGTTTGCTCAATTCATCGCTCACTTGTTTCAGGTTCAATAGCTTGTTGCTGCCTGTGGGGTATTCGAACAAAAAGTCGTTTCCGCTATACCATTGATATTCACGTAATGCTTGAATAAAAAGATAGTTCATAGGCATCCAAATAGGTCCGCGCCAATTAGAATTTCCACCGAATAATGGAACGGTAGATTCTGCAGGTTCATAATCGATGCTGTATTCTACCCCGGCAATTTTTATCTGATAAGCTTTCTCGTGTATTTTAGATAAGGATCTAATACCATATTCGCTCAAAAACTCATTTTCATCTAGTAAGGTAGTTACCAATTTTTGCATGCGATCTTTTGGAACAAGTGAAAGTAGCAGGTCGCCATCAGCCTCGTATTGCTGAATTACCTCATACTTTAAGTTTTCCGCACGATATTTTTGAAACCAAAGTATACTGGCCTTAAACCTAGGGAACTTGTCCAATACACTTTTTTTAATAGTAAGTACAGCTGCGAGAGATAACATACCGGCAATTGATCTTATTTTAATGGTTGTCGATTGTCCGTCAGGTAAGGTCAGTCGGTCGTAGAAAAAGCCTTCAATATCATCCCAAACATTTGCCTTGTCGGTATCCATCTTGTTTAATGCTTCCGCGATGAACACAAAATGCCCAAAGTATTTGGTCGCCATGTCTTCATAAGAATCATCGTGCTCGGCTATGCGCAGGCTCATCTCTAACATATTCAAACTGTATAGTGCCATCCAAGCGGTACCGTCAACTTGATCTAAAAACCCGCCACCTGGCACACCATGGCTACGGTCAAAAACTCCAATATTATCCAAGCCCAAGAATCCGCCTTGAAAAACATTGTTGTCATTTCTGTCCAAACGATTTACCCACCAGTTGAAGTTCAACGATAGTTTGTTGAACATACGTTTTAGAAACTTAATATCTGGTTCACCCGTAATTTTCTTATCCGTACTATAGATTTGTAAAGTTGCCCAAGCCTGTACCGGTGGGTTTACATCACTAAAATTCCATTCGTAGGCAGGTATTTGTCCGTTGGGCGACATGTACCATTCTTTCGTGAACAACAAGAGTTGTTCTTTGGCAAATTCAGGATCAATAGAGGCGAACGATGCACAATGAAAGGCGGAGTCCCATGCCGCATACCAAGGGTATTCCCAAGCATCAGGCATGGAAAGCACATCGTGGTTACGCAAAGTTTTCCATGTGCTATTTCTGCCATTTTTACGCTGTTGAGGTGGTGGTGTGGTTTTAGAATCCCCTTCTAGCCATCTTTCCACTTCGTAATTATAATACTGTTTTGTCCACAGTAACCCTGCAAAGGCTTGTTTTAAAATGTTCTTTTGGTCTTCGCTGGCTTTGGGGGCAATGTTGTTGTAGAAGAGTTCGCACTCTTTTTGTCGCGCTTCGAAAATGGAATCGAAATCTGAAAATGGAGATTCAAGTGTTTCTTCGGTCAGACGAAGTTGAAACGTTTTTGATTCGCCCCCAGATATTATCTCTTGATACAGCGGAGCAAATTTAGTACCAGAACTATTTTTGGTAGCCAAACTAAAATCGTTGGTACAGACCGCATCATTGAACACATCTTTTTTATACGGATGGTCGTTTTTATCTTGATATAACTTCTCTCTGTTGGTTTCGTTTTCGGTAAAAAATAAATGTGCCGCTTTTTGAAAATAGAGATTATATTTGCCCACATAAGGGTGGTCGATCTTCACGAACGGATTGGATTTTAATCCCTTTTTAGAAATAACGGGTTTTCTCGACATTTCTTTGAACGACCAATGATTACGCATTACCATTTGTGGTAATAGTGTTATGGGCGCTGCTTGGTTGCTTCTGTTGGTAATGGTAATTTTTATGAGGATATCGGTTTCGTCTCCCTTTGCATATTCGGTACTGACATCAAAATAGGTGTTGTCGTCAAAAATTCCGGTATCTAAAAGTTCGTATTCTAGTTCTTTTCTATTCCGTTTTTGGTTCTCTTCAATAAGTTGGTTGTACGGGTATGCTTTTTGCGAATATTTGTACAAATACTTCATGTACGAATGAGACGGAGTATTCTCAAGGTAGTAATACAGTTCTTTTACATCTTCTCCATGATTACCTTGCGGACCCGTTAACCCGAAAAGACGCTCTTTTATAATAGGGTCTTTACCATTCCATAAACCGATGCTGAAACACATATTACAGTAGCGATCGGTTATACCTGCAATACCATCTTCTCCCCACCGAAAAGCACGACTTCTAGCATGGTCATGCGGAAAATAGTTCCAAGCATCGCCACCGGCACTATAATCTTCACGTACCGTTCCCCATTGACGTTCACTTAAATACGGTCCCCATTTTAACCAGTCTTTTTCTTCTTTTTGTTGTTGGGATAAGCGGATTTTTTCAGGGTTTTTCATAAGGTATTGTACTATGTTTTATTGATCAGCAAAGATTTCAAAGTGTGTTACTTTTTCAGGGAAATCAATAAGATAGTTTTTGTCTTCAGGATAGTATTTTGCTATTTCATAATCTTCGCCAGCAAAATTTTTAATGACTTCTAAATTCTCCCAAACGGTGATAAGTTTGAAATAGGCAAATTGATTATCTGTATTTTTTAAGAACATTAGTTTTATAAAACCGTCTGTGCTACTATAGTCAGGTATAGCACGAACCTTCATAAATTCCTCATACTCGTTGAGGTGTTCTACTTTTGTTCTTCCTTCCCAAATTCGTGCGATCATTTATCTTTTTTTTACATCAAATTAAGGTTGACCAAAAATCCGTTTGAGTAAATCACTCAATCTTAATTATAGATATTGATGTCGGTGTAATTTATTCGTGGATTAAATACCAATTATTAATCATATGAAAATACCTTATCTATTGTTCCTTGTTGAATCTCGCTTATCAGCTATATAATATGCGAATATGAATAAAAGGATTATTAATAATAGGAATATGGGGTTGAAACTAATAATTCCAAAACCAAATTTATAATTAACATAATAGAAATCTAGATAACCTATAAGACCAGCAAGTAATGATAAACCAAAAAAAACATAATATAATTTTCTTTTAGTAAAATATAAAAATATAGAAATAGATAAGCAAAACATGCCTATATAATGTTCTAAACTTAAAATGTAGTTACTAAATAAAGTAATGGCTATTGAAATCATTATGAGGATAGTGGAAATAGCTAAAGGAGTTATATCTAATTCAATTTTTTTCATCTTGTATCAAAATTATCAATTTGTACTTTTCAGATTCCGCAAAAGATTTAATGGTGGAGTTTCGTTTTTTTAGAAAATTAGTCATGTATTTTTTTAGAAATAATCCATCCGCAATTTTACCCAAAAACCCCATAGGAGAGATGTAATCAAAATAGTCTGTCATCAACGTACCATTTTGGTAATTCTCAAAAACATGTTGGTGTTTAAAATTTTTGAAAGCTCCATTTACCATTACATCGGTAAAAGAATTTGGGTATTCATAGGCCGTTATTTTGGTGGTAAGGTATTGATGAACGCCAAAATGTTTTGCCCGCCAAGTAACCCATTCGTTTAAACCTATTAATCCGCTAGTTACGCCAGCAATTGCCTCTTCGTTGGTATGTTCCGTAGAAATTTTGTGCAGGTCAATACTTCGAGAAAGGTCAAAGACAATTTCCTTTTTTGCGTTGATTTTGGTTTTAAGAATAATCCTTGGCATATATGAATATGTCTACACCGCTCTCTGCACTACCTCAAATACCTTATTGGCGTCGCACTTAATTGTTTTCGACGGGAATTTTAATATCAATGCATAATCGTGGGTGGCCATTAAAATGGTTCTGCCAGATTTGTTGATTTCCTGTAAAACCTTCATCACCTCTACACTAGTTTGTGGATCTAGGTTTCCGGTTGGCTCATCGGCAATGATAAGCTCAGGATCGTTTAATAATGCTCTTGCTATAGCAATACGTTGTTGCTCACCACCAGAAAGCTCATGAGGAAATTTAAAACCCTTTGTTTTCATGCCTACCTTTTCAAGAACGTTGGCTACTCTTGCATCCATCTCGGCTTTATCCGTCCAACCGGTCGCTTTCAAAACAAAGAACATATTCTGGTTGATATTACGGTCTGGCAATAGTTTAAAATCTTGAAAAACAATACCCAACTTTCTGCGTAAAAAGGGAATATCCTTTTCTTTTAGCGTCTTAAGATCGAACTCCACGATATGGCCTTCTCCTTTTTGAAGTGGTAAATCGCCATACAAGGTTTTCATGAAGCTACTTTTACCGCTACCGGTCTTACCTATCAGGTAAACAAATTCACCTTTAGCGATCTTTAAACTCACTTCACTTAGTACCAAGCTCTCTTTTTGAAAAATAGCAGCATCTTTAAGTTCTAAAACAATCTCTTCCATAACGCAAATGTTGATATAAAAGTAATAAGTTCCATTTGATATTAGAGAACCCTTATTCAAATTCTTTTCTTTTGTATGGGTAATGTACATACTTAGGTACAATTTTTGCCGTTATCACATGTGATAACGGTAATACTAAATAGTAACAGAACACTATGCTTAAAAAATTCACCGCTTTTATTCCTATGGTATTAGGTTTGGTAGCTTTGGGCACTGCTCAAGAGACCAAAATCTATACCCACGAACAGAAAGCTTTTCAAGACGCACTAGCGCTATACAACAACGAACAATACCAAGCAGCACAGACTATTTTTGATAAGGTCAAAGTGTCAACGGATGATGAGGAGACAGCTGCCAACAGTGCCTACTATTCCGCTAATGCGGCAGTAAGGTTGAACCAGATCGGTGCAGACCGGTTAATGGAAGACTTTGTAGAAAAATATCCTACATCTACCAAACGAAATTCTGCCTATGCAGATGTGGCAGAGTATTATTTTCAGACCGGGAAATATCCGTACGCTTTAAAATGGTACAACAAGGTTGATCAAAGTTCACTTTCCCGTGGAGAAATGGACAAGTTCAACTTCAATTATGGCTACTCGTTATTCTCATCACGCAAAACAAAAGAGGCAGAAAAATACCTTGAGAAAGTGACCACTTCGCAGGTTTACGGTTCTCAGGCAAAATATTATTTGGGTTATATTTCATACCAACAAGATGATTACGAAACGGCAAATCAGCGTTTTGATCAAATTACGGATCAAGATGTGTTGGAAGAGAAGCTTAGCTATTATCAGGCGGATATGAATTTTAAGCTTGGTAAGTTTGAAGAGGCCATTGCCCTGGCAAAAAAACAATTGCCAAAATCTGACCGACGTGAGGTGTCTGAATTGAACAAGATAATAGGGGAGAGTTATTTTAATTTAAACCAATATGAGAACGCCATCCCTTTCTTAACGGAGTATAAAGGTAAAGGTGGTAAATGGAGCAATACCGATTACTACTATTTGGGCTATGCCTATTATAAAGGTGGTGATTATGCCAATGCCATTGCTCAGTTCAACAAAATTATTGGTGGTACCAATAGTGTGGCACAAAACGCATACTACCACTTGGCAGAATGTTATTTAAAATTGGACAAAAAGCAAGAGGCGTTGAACGCTTTCCGTAATGCATCTCAAATGGATTATAGTGCAGAGATTCAAAAAGACGCCTTTTTAAATTATGCTCGATTGAGTTATGAGGTAGGGAATGCTTATGAGCCGGTGCCACAGGTTATCACCAATTATTTAAAAACCTATCCTAAAGACGAGCATCAAGAAGAGATGCAGACCTTGTTGGTAGATTCATACATCACTTCAAAGAATTTTGAAGGTGCAATGCAGTTGCTAGAGGAGAACAAAAATTACGCCAGTAAATCGGTCTATCAAAAAGTAGCCTACTACAGAGGTATAGAGCTTTTTATGGAAGGCGATTATAATGCGGCTTCAGAGAATTTTGCAAAATCGTTGGGTAGTGCAGAAGATATGCTTTTTAAAGCACGTGCCGATTATTGGAAGGCGGAATCCGATTATTTGTCTAACCGTTTTGAAGATGCGGTAGAAGGCTATACTGCTTTTAAAAACAATCCGTCATCAACGAATACGGAAATGATTACCGATGTCGATTACAATTTGGCATATGGTTATTTTAAGCAGAAAGATTACAATAATGCCATTACCTATTTCAACGCATTTACATCTAACGGAAATGCCGATGTAGAGAAATTAAACGATGGCTATTTACGATTAGGTGACAGTTATTATGCTACCAGTAAATACTGGCCAGCTATAGAAACGTATAACAAGGCATTGGCTTTGACCGGACCTGAGAAAGATTATGCTTTCTACCAAAAAGCAATGAGCTACGGTTATGTGGATAGAGGGGCAAGTAAAATAGAGAATTTGGAGGATTTTGTAAATCAGTTTCCGAGATCAAGCTTTAGGGATGATGCTTTATTTGAACTGGGTAATACCTACGTTGCACAAGGTCAAGAGAGCAAAGGCTTAGAAGCTTATGACCGCATGATAAGCGAGTACAGAGGTAGCTCTTTGGTGCCACAGGCGTTAATGAGACAAGGTTTGGTTAATTATAATGCCAGTAGAAACGAAGCTGCTTTGGCAAAATTTAAAACCGTTGTAAGAGATTTTCCTAAAACTCAAGAAGCCATACAGGCGGTTGCCACTGCTAAATTGGTGTATGTTGATATGGGGCAGGTAAATGAGTATGCCGAGTGGGTACGCGGACTCGATTTTGTTGAGGTTACCGATGCCGAATTGGATAATGCTACTTTCGATGCGGCACAAAAACAAAACTTAGAAGGTAATATTGACGCTGCCATTAAAGGGTATAAGAACTACATTCAACAATTCCCTACCGGATTACATGCCGTTGATGCCAACTTTAGCTTAGCACAATTGTATTTTGGCAAAGGCGATAAAGAAGCTGCCTTGCCTTATTATAAGTATGTAGCCGATAGAAGTACGAGCGAATATGCAGAACAGGCATTAACCCGTGTTTGTGAAGTCTATATTTCTAAAGATGATTATCAAATTGCCTTACCATATTTATTGAAATTGGAGAGCCAGGCAAATATTCAGCAGAACAGAACTTTTGCACGTTCTAACTTAATGAAAGGGTATTACAAACAGAAGAATTACCCAAAAACATTGGAATATGCAGATAAGGTCTTATCGACCCCAAGCATTGACAATAGAATTAAGAGTGATGCGCATATTATGATCGCAAGATCGGCCATAGCAACCAATGATGAGGCAAAAGCTAAATCTGCCTATGCAGAGGTATTAAAGATCGCATCTGGTGCAACCGCAGCTGAAGCATTATACTATGATGCCTATTTTGAACATAAAGATGGCGCTTATGAGAACTCAAATGTGGCAGTTCAAAAATTAGCGAAAGATTATGCGGCTTACAAAGAATGGGGCGGTAAAGGCTTGGTGCTTATGGCCAAGAACTATTATGCCCTAAATGACGCCTATCAAGCAACCTATATTTTAGAGAGCGTAATAACCAACTTTACGCAGTATCCTGAAATTGTTGCCGAAGCAAGAGCAGAATTGGCGATCATAAAATCTAAGGAAGCTAAGAGTAATTCATCTGTAGATCCTAATTAAAAAAAACACGTACACCAGTAAAAGAACACCTATGTACAACAAACATATATTTACGCTTATATTTTTAACGCTTGGCTTTCAAATTGGTTTTGCTCAAGAAGAAGAGGAGGAAAAAGATTTGGGTACGGAAACCGTAACGGTGACCAAAGCCTACACGCCAACCGTTTCAGATGCTTTTAAAATTAAATCGGTACCAAATATGAACGATTCTATCGTGCTTCAGAAAAAACCGATTACATACAGCATTTTCTCAGTGCCAGTGGCATCTACTTTTACGCCTTCTAAAGGAACCGCTTCTAAAGTGGAAAAATTACCGCCGCCGGTGTTATATAACTCTTATGCCTCTTTAGGCGCGGGATTGTATGGCAATGTGTTGGGCGAATTTTATACGAGTAGAACTATCAATAGAGATGAGAATTTTGATATTGGTTTCAACCACTTGTCTTCCCGTGGAGGTATTGATGGGGTAGAATTGAACGATACGTTTTATGATACTAGATTAGATGCATCATATGCAAAACGAGATAGAGATTTAGATTGGGGTGCGGCTATTGGCTTACAACATCAATTATATAATTGGTACGGTATTGAACCTGGCATTTTCAGCGCAACAGAGCTTGACGGTATTGATGAGCGTCAAAATTATTACATGGGTGAGGTAAGCGGTCACATTAATGTGGAAGATGCTTATTTTAAAAGAGCCGATTTAAAATATAGAAGATTCTTTGATGCCGTAAGTTCAGGTGAAAACAGGGCTATTTTCAACACCGGATTTGAGTTTCCAATGAACGAGGAAATTTTAAATGCCAAAGTAAAGGTAGATTATGTAGGTGGTACATTTGAAAATGCAGATGTAAACAGCACTACGAACGATAGCGGTATATCCTATGGAAATTTACAGGTAGGCGTAAATCCGTCTTTAACCATGTTACGCGATGATCTCTCATTGAATTTAGGGGTCAATTTGGTGTACGGTATGGATTTGGAGCATAGTGAAAGCAATTTTTATATCTACCCTGCGGTAACGGCATCGTACAGATTGTTAGATGAATCCGTTATTGCTTATGGAGGGGTTACGGGTGAATTAAAGCAGAATTCATATTATGATTTTGTAGAGGGAAATACCTTTGTGTCTCCTACTTTGACCATTGCTCCAACAGATAGTCAGTACAACGCATATGTTGGTTTTAAAGGTCAGTTATTACCTAATTTAAGTTATAATGTTAAGGGGTCTTATTCGGCAGAAAACAATAAGCCGTTGTATACGTTGAACCCTGTAAATAGTTTTAGGTCAGATGAGAAAGGGTACTATTACGGTAATTCTTTCGGTCTATTCTATGATGATATAAAGACACTAGGAATTTTTGGAGAATTGAATGTAGACGTAAACCGTAACTTCACCGCCGGTGTAAATGTTGAGGTGTACGATTATAATACTGAAACCGGAAATCCGGCATGGAATCTGCCAAATTTACAAGCCTCTTTGTTTATGGATTATCAGATTGGTGAGAAATGGTATGCCGGTGCCAATTTGTTCTATGTTGGCGAGCGTGATGATTTTTCATCTACGGTAATAGAAGATGCCCAACCAAGTGAATTTCCTGCCACGCTTATCACTTTAGACGGTTATTTTGATGCCAATGCACATGTAGGTTATCGCTACACCGATCAATGGTCGTTCTTTATTAAAGGAGCAAATCTTTCTAATAACAACTATCAACGTTGGTCAAATTTTCAAGTACAAGGTATTCAAATTTTAGCAGGGGCAACATATAAGTTCGACTTCTAAAAAACCTTTGCTTAATAAAAAATAGACACCTAAGAATCAGAATTTTCTAATTCTTAGGTGTTTTTGGTTTTAGCATATTTTTAACAACTTAAACCAAACCTTAAATAGGTCGCTTCGTAAATATGGGCAGAACAACTTTTAAACCTATATATAATTATGAAAAAATCTATTTTTTATTTAGCAATGCTTATGGGCGCTTTGTTTATGGCCTCTTGCAGTGATGATGATGACGGTATGGTAGATGTTACACCAGATGCTACTTGTGATGACGGAATTATGAACGGAGATGAAACAGGAGTCGATTGCGGCGGTTCTATGTGCGAGCCTTGTGGTGACGGAATGACGGTATTGGGTCGTAGAACAGATCTATTTGTAACCAATAACGATAACGGAAATATTTCAAGATATAGTGTAACCGGAGATTCTTTGGTGACATTGATGACAACCACTACAGCAGCAGAAGGTATATATTTCGATGCTTCGGCAGATGTAGTGTATCAAGCATCTAGAAGTGCCTTGCAATTAGAGGCTTTTGCCGATTTGAGTACTTTGATGGATGGTGATGCAATTACGGCTTCATACACTGGTGCTGCGGATTTGGAAAGTCCGAGGGAATTAGCGGTCAACGGAAGTTCTTTTGTGGTTGCCGATAACGGTTCCAATACATTCTTTGTGTACGAAAACACAGGAAGCGGATTTACATTAACAAGTACGGTTGAGGTGCCTTTTCCAGTATGGGGTATTACTTTTAAAGGTGATGATTTATATGCCGTTGTAGATACTACGGGAGATTTAGCGGTTTATTACGATTTTCTTTCAAATGCGAACAACGGAGTTTTGAATCCTTCAAAAAGAGTGACTATCGAAGGTATAGTAAGAACGCATGGTATTAAATATGATGGTACGGATGACGTTATGGTCTTGACCGATATTGGAGATGCCGCTGATGCAAATACAGATGGTGGTTTTCATATAATTTCTGATTTCTCCTCTAAATTCGATGCACTATCGGATGGCGAATTATTACCGGTAGGTATGCAAGTACGAGTAGCGGGTTCTTCAACACTGATGGGTAACCCAATTGATGTTGCTTACGATTCTGAAACAGATGCGGTGTACGTTTCTGAAATAGGTAACGGTAAGGTATTAGGATTTACTTCTATTGGTTCTGGTGGAGATTTGTCTCCGTCATTCAATAAAGATTTAGCAATGGCTTCATCTATTCAGTTTAGTAGTGATGAGACCGACGGTAATACAGGTGATTCTAGCGAAGCTAGGGCAACAAGATTGTATGCTACAAGTACGGCAAACGGAGATGTTAGTATTTATGATGGTTCAGGTATGTTGACAAAAACGGTTTACACTGGGTCTGATGCTACAGAAGGTATTTATTATGACGCTTTTAATGATGCTATAGTTCAGGCATCTAGATCAGGATTGGCGTTGGAGTATTATGGAAGCTTCTCGGCTGTTACGAACCTAGCAAACATTACTGCTGATTTTTCCGGTAGTGCCGAATTGGCAAGTCCGCGAGAGATTGCTGTTTTTGGAAATAAAGTAGTGGTTTCCAGTAACTCTGAGAACAAGTTTTACGTGTATGAATATAGTGGTTCTAATTTTACTTTGTTGAATACTTTCGATGCAGGTTTTGATACTTGGGGAATCACGTTTATGGGGAACACTTTATTAGCAGTAGTAGATAATACAAGTGACCTAGCGATTTATGATAATTTCTTAACTGCGTTTACCGCAGATGGAGCAATAGCCCCAACAAAAAGAATTACCATCGATGGTATTGTAAGAACACATGGTATCGATTATAGCGAAGCTGATGATGTATTGGTAATGACAGATATAGGCGAAGCTTCAGATGCAAATACAGATGGTGGTTTTCAAATAACCCAAGATTTTTCGGCTAAATTGGTAGCTATCAATGATGGTGGTAGTTTGGCTTTATCTGATCAAACCAGAGTTGCCGGTTCGTTAACTGAAATGGGTAATCCTATAGATGTAGCTTACGATCATAAAACTCAAACAGTATTTGTCGCAGAGATTGGCAATGGCAAGGTTTTAGCCTTTTCAGATGCATTGAATGCAAATGGTAATATTGCACCGGCAGTTAGTAACGATTTAATGTCGGCAGCTTCTATTTATCTGTACAACAATTAAGGATTGAAGTTTTTATTGTTAGTTGGCCTCTCTTAATATATAAGAGGGGCTTTTTTTGTTTGTATACTAGATGAAAACGACCATTTTTTAACTTTTCTGTATTTTAGGGAATCTATTTGAAATGCATGCACCTTACTAGACTACATTCAGGTTTTCTGTTTTTGCTTGCATTTTGCGCACCCTACTTTTTGATAGGTCAGAATTTGGTGCTGAACCCCAGTTTTGAATCGTATGCCAATTGCCCTGTAACATTGGGTAATCTTGAGAAAGATGTAATTGATTGGAATATGCCGACCAAAGGGTCTACAGATTATTTTAATGGTTGTAGTGTTGCAATGGGCACACCCGAAAATTTTAATGGTAAGCAACCATCTGATTTTGGTACGGGCTATGTGGGTTTATATATGTACGCCCCAAATGATTATCGTGAGTATATACAGGCGAAATTACGCTCTACTTTGGTGAAGGGTGAGCAGTATTCCATATCTTTTTACGTAAGCTTGGCCGAACGGTCTGATTTTGCTGTGAAGGAATTTGGCATCCGGTTTACTGAACTGCCAGTAGCGGTGGAAACGAGCAAAGTGTTATCTGGCTTTCAATTTTCTAAATTAAAGGGAGATAAATCCGCAGCATTAGAAATATCCTATTCCAATTACTATTCCGATGAAATAAAATGGGTCAAATTGACCATAACTTATGAAGCCAATGGAACTGAAAATTATATGACAATAGGTAACTTTAAAAACAATAAACGAACCCAAAAATATCAGACAAAAAGAGAAATTACCAAAGGTTCTTATTACTATCTAGATATGGTTTCTGTAAGTAATGTAAATTCGAAACCAAAAAATATTGGAATCGCACAGGTCAAAGAATTTACGTTGGACAGTGTGCATGTATTTAAAGATGTGTATTTCGATTTCAATAAGGCTAACATTAGGGGTGATCACCAGCAAGAAATGGAACGGCTACTTTCTTACTTGACGTTGAACACAACGATTCTTATAAAAATTTTAGGGCATGCCGATAATAAGGGTTCCAATAGCTTTAACCAAAAACTGTCGGTTAAGCGAGCAGAGGCAATAGTCGCTTATTTTGTAAAAAACGGAATAGAAAAAAGCAGGATAAGCTCTGCAGGTTATGGCAGTTCAAAACCTATAGCTACCAATAACACAGAAGCCGGTAGATTTCTCAACCGGCGTGTAGAATTTTTACTTAGCAAACCAAATTAATAATCTGAGTATTCGGTTGGGTATAAGAGGTAAATATCTGCATGACTGACCGTATTCTGGTATTTATCCATTCCCGAGATTTCTTTCCATTTATCAGATGATCCAAAATCATCCCAAAGGACATCCCTTTTTTCCATGTTTTCAAAGGTGGTCATGTACATTAAATTGGGCATTTTATCTCCCGAAATAACATCCGCATAAAAAACGGCGTTAAAACCTAAACTTTCAAAAAGTTCCACTTCGCCACCTTCATTGAACATATCTACTTTTCTTCGATACATAGCCTCTGTGGGGCCTTCGTAGCTTCTTAGCTCATATACTCTATCAGTTCGTTCACCCTTAACTTGGCTAGGTTTCATTTTTGGCATATCTGGAAATGCACGAAGCAATACCGAACTAATTCTTTCATATGGTTTTTTGTCATGCGTAGCATGTATATAATCTGCCCCAGCGGAAAGGTGCGTTTTATCTACCGCTAACATTGCTTCTAGGTTCTCAAAAGTTGCTAGAGATTGAAAGGGTATCAATACATAAATTTTATCGCTGACTTTAAATTTATCTGGTCGTACCTTAAAAACACCTATGTTTTTAATACCCATTCTTTTTAACGCGGGTAAGTAGGCATTTTTCAAGTAATTGTCTACCATGCTTTCTTGGGTGTCGTTCTTTATGGTGTACGTTTTTAGCTGATAGTATTCCTGCTTTTGGGCATAGCTTACAAAAGAATTGCCCAGCATGAAAATGAATATAAATAGTAAATAGTGGAACTTGTATTTCATGAACTCTGAATTTGTTTTTAAAACAACAAGTTAATGATAAAATGAACGAAAGCTATACTGTATTTTTGTGCCAGTATCACTTCTATGGCCAACATATTTCAAAAACCGCTAATTGACCCAGCTAAAAGTCCTGTTTTCTACGGCTACGTTATTCTGGTTATAGGTACTATCGGTATTTACTGCAGTATTCCTGGTCAGACTATTGGGGTTTCGGTCTTTACAGATCCTGTTAAAGATGCGTTGGGGCTAACCCGTAATCAATTCAGTAATGCTTATATGATCGGTACCATTGTAAGTTCTTTGGTCATTGGCAGGGCAGGTGTTTGGTTTGATACGTATGGGGCGCGTTATGTTGCTTTCTTTGCGGCCATAACTCTAGGAGTCACCTTATTCTTGTGCTCATGGTCTGCGGTAATGAGTTCGTATATTAAGGAAATATTATCGGTTGATACCTGGATGGTGCCTTTTGCATTAATGACTGTTTTATTTTTTATGCTTCGTTTTGCAGGGCAAGGGGTGTTGACCATGGCCTCTAGAAACGTGATCATGATCTGGTTCGATAAGAACAGGGGTAAGGTCAATTCTTTTAGTAGCGTGGCGCTTTCTTTCGGATTCTCGTCTTCTCCGCTTTGGGTAAATGCCCTTATTGAAGGCTACGGATGGGAAAGTACTTGGCAATTTTTAGCTATTGGGTTATTAGTTTTCAGTGTTTTTATTTACACATTCTATAAAATTTCACCAGAAAAACATGGTTTGCTGCCCGATGGTGTAAAATCGTTATCAACCGAAGAAGATAAGAAAAAAGTGCTCACAAAACAGTTCACCCTTGCAGAGGCTAAAAAGGAAAGAGCTTTTTGGATGTACGGACTAACACTTGCTTTCAATAGCTTTTTTATTACGGGGCTCACTTTTCATGTCGTATCTATTTTTACCCACGAAGGCTTTGCAAAAGAAGATGCCATTTCCATTTTCTTGCCGGGTTCGGTGGTAGCGGTAACCGTATCGACGGTATTTAATTTCTTAAGCGATAATCTTCCTTTAAAATTGTATTTGTACCTAATGTTATTGGGCGGGTTTTTGGCATCTTTAGGATTTTTACTGCTTTCTACTGTAGCCGGTGTACCTATGCTAATTGCCGGGTTTGGAATATTGGGCGGATTCTTTGCTGTTTTGAACGCCGTGGCGTGGCCAAGATTTTTTGGAAGAAAACATTTAGGTAGCATCACAGGAAAAGTAATGAGCTTTTTAATATTGGCAAGTGCATTGGCGCCAAGTATTTTTAGTCTGTGTCTTTCTACCTTTGGATCGTATCAAATGGTCGGTTATTTAGGCTTGGCTTTTTTGGTATTTCTTACAATTGGATCCATTAAGGCAAATAACCCGCAGTAAAAAAATCATTTTTAACTTTATCGACCGACATTTTGTTGTTCAAGTAGAAATCAATCTATCTTTACAAAAACACTACGAATGGACTTGAATTTAGCAGTATTGATAGACGGTGACAATATACCGTCTGCCTATGTAAAAGAAATGATGGAAGAGATCGCCAAATATGGCAACCCTACCATTAAACGTATTTATGGCGATTGGACCAACCCGCGTTTGGGAAAATGGAAAAATGTACTGTTAGAAAATGCCATTACGCCTATACAACAATATGGTTATACCCAAGGTAAGAACGCTACAGATTCTGCCATGATCATTGATGCCATGGATATTTTATATTCGGGTAAGGTGAACGGATTTTGTATTGTAAGTAGTGATAGCGATTTTACACGTTTGGCAACAAGATTGCGCGAGGCGGGTATGCAGGTCTTTGGTATTGGTGAACGTAAAACGCCTAATCCGTTTATAGTGGCCTGTGATAAGTTCATTTATATTGAAATTCTTAAAAGTAGAAGTGAGGAAGAAGAAGCTGTTGACAATAATAAAGCAGCCACAGAAAAGAATACCGTAGATAAAATTACCCCAAAGGCATTACGATTTATTGCAACTACCATTGATGATGTTGCTGACGATGACGGATGGGCTTTTTTAGGTGATGTGGGTAGTTTGCTACAGAAAAAGCAACCTAATTTTGATTCCCGTAATTATGGTTTTCAAAAGTTAACGCCGCTTATAAATTCCATTCCACACTTTGAAATTGAAAGACGCGAAGACTCTAAAGGGCGTAAAAAATTGATCTTCGTTAAAATCAAAGAGAAAAATACCACAAAGGCTAAAAAGTAAAGTGATATTGTATGGCAATGTTTTAAACCATCATTTTAGTTTGTATTTTTCTGTCTAAATTTTATGCTATGTATCGTACGCTCTGGTTTTTGGCTTTTATTTTCGTTTTTAATTCCTGTAAAGAAACCCCAAAACAAGACGAGGGTAAGTTAACAAGACCAATTTCTGAGGTATTTGCCGAGTTTTATGATTTTAAAAAGGGAATTAATCCTATTGAAGCTACCAAAGCTGGTTACCATGACTATAATGATACCATTGCCAACTACATTTCAGACGACTATATTTTACATTTAAAAGATCGCTATACGTATTTCTTGGAAGAGATAGGTAAATATGATTCAACACAAATAAGTGCTGCAGACTATATGAGTATGCGCGTTATGGAGTGGGATTGTACCATAAAACTTGAGGGTGTAATGAACCCCATGGTCACAGTGGCATCACCTATATATGATTTGCCTAGCTTTGAGCTTATGCCGCTTTTTCAAATTCAATCTTTGCATCTATACGTAGCACAATTGGCTGGCGGTACCAGTGTACAGCCTTTTAAAAGTATTGAAGATTATAATAATTGGTTGAGCCGGCTAGAAGACTACATAACATTTATAGATACGGCCATAGAGAAAATGAAAGTGGGTATGGAAAGCGGAGTGGTGCTTCCAAAAGTATTGACCTTAAAAATGCTGCCCCAAGTACGTTCGTTTATAGATGTGCCTTTAGAAGAAAATTTATTTTTTCAACCTGTTTTGAATTTTCCCGACGGCATTTCTGATGTGGATATGGATATTCTAAAGAGTAATTACGAAGACTTCATTCAAGAAAAATTAAGTCCTAAATACAAAGAGCTGAATGCATTTTTAACGGATGAATATTTACCTGCATGCAGAGATACCGATGGCTTGTTAGACCTGCCCAACGGAAATGAAACCTATCAATACTTAATTAAATTACATACCACCACCAACATGAACGCAGATGAGATCCATGAATTGGGTTTGTCTGAAGTGGCTCGTATTTCTAAGGAAATGGAAGCGATAAAAAATGAGATAGGGTTTACGGGAAATCTTAAATTGTTCTTTAATTCCCTAAGAAACAATAAAGAGTTAATGCCTTTTTCTAAACCTGAAGAAGTTATAGAGCACTTTAATAATATTAACGACCGTATTGCATTAAGTATAGATTCCTTATTCAACTTGACCCCTAAGGCAGGTTTTAACGTACGCAGAACAGAAGCGTTTAGAGAGGCATCTGCCAGTGCAGAATATGTTCCCGGCTCAAAAGACGGTTCTAGAGCAGGAATATTTTATGTGCCTATACCAGATGCAAAATCATACAATATGCTGCATGATGAGGCTTTATTTTTGCATGAGGCTATACCAGGGCACCATTTTCAGCTAAGCTTACAGCAGGAGAATACTAGTCTTCCGGAGTTTTTACACCCAGAAAGTATGGGTGTTTTTGTAGAAGGTTGGGCATTGTATGCAGAGTCCTTAGGAAAAGAATTGGGAATTTATACAGATCCATATCAATATTTTGGTATGTTAAGTATGGAAATGCATAGAGCTATAAGGCTTGTGGTAGATACAGGTATTCATGCAAAGGGCTGGAGTAGGGAAAAGGCAATAGCATATTCTTTGGAGAACGAGGCAGAATCAGAAGAGAGCATCATAGCGGAAATTGAGCGGTATATGGCAACACCCGGGCAGGCTTTGTCTTATAAAATTGGTCAGTTAAAAATTAGACAACTACGTACTAAGGCAGAGAAAGCGCTGGGAGATAATTTTAATATTAGGGATTTTCATAGTCAAATTTTAAATTCTGGTAGCTTGCCATTGATCTTGTTGGAAGAAAAGATTGATAATTGGATCGTTCAACAGGAAATGTAAAGTATTAAAAGACTAACAATTAGGTGAAATATTCAATAAGAATCAACGTTAAGAGTTTAAAGATTAACACAGCCATTAATGAAGACCGTTAAATTTTTAGTTTTAGGAATAGTGCTTATCATGGCCTTTAGTTCCTTTTCATCTACCGAAATTAATTCGAAAAGACATCACGTTTCAGAGAATAATAGTATAGCTCTTGTAAATACAGACGCTGTTTTGGGTGTATGGGAATATACCATGACAAATGTTGATGCCCCATATGAAAAAGGGGTATTCTTTATAACGAAAAAGGGTGATTTTTATGACGTAGCCGTTAAATTGACTACGGGAATGCTTACAGGCCAAGATGTATTGGTGAAAGGTAATGGAATAAACTTTAATGTAAATTTTGAGGGTTTAAAACGCGTTTCATTTGTACTGGTCGTGGAGGACGATAAGATTATGGGCGAAAGTTATTCTGCAATAGGTAATAGCGAAATTTTTGGTGTACGCCAATTACCTGAACAATAAATATTTAGAACTTTAGGAAAAAATACTTAGTTTTCAATTTTAATTGGAAGCAGACATTGTTATGCTTGCTTTTTTTGTTGTTAACTAACGCTATTGTTTTGAAAAAACTACTTCCTATTCTACTCGTATTTTTAACTGGTTGCGAACTCATGAAAGAGAAAGTCGACCTAGTTGTTGTCAATGCCAAGGTCTACACCGTAGATGATTCCTTTTCAGAAGCTCAAGCTTTTGCCGTACAAGATGGCAAATTTATTGCAGTGGGTACAATAGATGAAATTAGGGATGTATATACTTCAGATCAATTGATAGATGCCGATGGTAGGGCTATTACTCCGGGTTTAATTGATGCCCATTGTCATTTTTACGGATTAGGACTCAATCAACAAATTGTAAATTTAGTCGGTACCAAAAGTTTTGAAGAGGTACTTGAGCGTGTAAAGGAATTCCATGCCGAAAATCCTAAATCTTTTTTAAGAGGCAGGGGTTGGGATCAGAATGACTGGGAGGTTAAAGAGTTTCCTACGAAAACGGAATTGGATACTATTTTTCCAGATATACCTGTGGCCTTAGAACGTATAGACGGACATGCTTACCTCGTAAACCAAAAAGCTTTGGATATGGCAGGTATTGATTGGAGTACCAAAGTTGAAGGTGGTGAAATTGTAAAGAAATGGGCTAATGGCTATTCTGGTATTACCGGAGTTTTAGTGGATAATCCAATGACTCTTATAGATAGCATTATGCCATCGCCAACGCTAGAAGATAAAATTAGGGCATTGAAAGATGCAGAAAGAATAAGCCTGAACCACGGGTTAACCACAGTGAATGATGCGGGGTTAGATAGAAGTACCATTGAACTTATAGACAGTTTGCAGCAGGCAGGTGAATTGTCAATTAAGATATATGCCATGGTAAGTAATACTAAAGAAGATGTGGATTACTTCATTAACAAAGGTCCTGTTAAAACCGACAGATTAAATGTGCGATCGGTAAAAGTGTATGGAGATGGTGCATTGGGTTCTAGAGGGGCTGCTTTAAAAGAAGAATATAGTGATATGCCCAAACATTTCGGAGCGATGATTACCCCCGTTGACGAAATTGAGGCTTTAGCGAAAAAATTGGCTTCATCAGAATACCAAATGAATACCCATGCAATTGGAGACTCGGCGAATATTGCGGTGTTAAGGGCATATAAAAAAGTGTTGCAAGGCAAAGGTGATAGACGCTGGAAAATTGAACATGCACAAGTGTTGACAGAAGGTGATTTCGATTATTTTGAAGATGGTATTATTCCATCAGTACAACCTACACATGCCACTAGTGATATGTATTGGGCAGAAGAGCGCTTGGGGGATAGGGTTAGTGGAGCTTACGCTTACAAAACTTTATTGAACAAGGCTGGTATTATTGCTTTGGGAACAGATTTTCCTGTAGAAGATGTTAGTCCGTTTTTAACCTTCTATGCGGCGGTAGCGAGACAAGATACGAGTGGATATCCAAAAGGTGGCTTTCAAATGGAAGAAGCCTTAACTAGGGAAGAAACTTTAAAGGGAATGACCATTTGGGCTGCCTACTCTAATTTTGAAGAAGGGGAGAAAGGTAGTATAGAACCGGGAAAATCTGCTGATTTTGTGATCTATGATAAAGATATGATGACTGTTCCGGTAGAAGAAATACCGACAATAAGGGCAGAACAAACATTTATAGATGGTATTGTTCGCTAGGCGTACAAATAAAAAAACCTCGGTCATTGACCGAGGTTTTTAATATTATCAAATTGTTGTAGTTACATTGTAATTGGTACGGCAACTCTCGTTTTGTCCCATCCCATAACTAAAGAAGTTCCATCTTTCGCATCTTTAAAAGCGATAGAAAATTCTTCTAATGACGCGCTATCAGAACCGTTAGGTACAGTTACACGGGCAACGTCTGCAGACTCATCATAAAAGTAAGAACCCCATTGGTTTAAGTTCTTGTTCAAAATTATTGTCCATTCCTCTTCACCAGGAATTGTAAACAATGAATAAGTACCGGCTTTAATATCCTTACCACCAAAATTTACATCTTTATAGAATGTAATTTCAGGAGCTTCGTTAGCACCTGTTCTCCATACTTTTCCAGTTGGAGCCAATTCTTCCATAGAACGACCTTTCAATTGTGGTCTTCCATAAATGATACGAACCGCTTTTTCAGAAACTTTGTAATCTGTAGGGTAGGCAGCCATATCCATAGGACTTTTGTCAATTCCCGAGAAATCTTGAGCAGATACCGAAGTGGTCATCACAACAGCTAACAATAAAGTTGCGAGTGTAAATACTTTTTTCATAATAATTGTTTAGTTTTTTACTAGGTCATAAAACTAAGCAGTTCCTTACAGTGATATTAATAAAAAGAAGTTAAAATTTACAAAGTTACATTTCGCCATATTTAGAACAGTAATTTCTTTAAAACCCTATCATATAGAATATAAAATTCATTTTATGATTACAATATGTAAGTATAATTGGATTATATGTTTGTTATTTGAAACTATAAATAGATATTTGTATTCGAATTGATATAATAATTAGATTATGTGTGGAATAGTATGTGCATTTGACGTTAAGGAAAGTACCGATGTACTTAGGCCTCAACTTTTAGAAATGTCAAAAAAGATTAGACATAGAGGTCCGGATTGGAGTGGTATCTATGCAGATGATAAGGCCATTTTGGCGCATGAGCGTTTGGCGATTGTAGACCCAGCTTCTGGAAAACAACCATTATTGAGTCCTAATGGTAAATTAATACTTGCTGCCAATGGTGAAATATACAACCACAGAGAACTTAGAAAGCAGTTTGAAGGAAAATACGATTTTAAGACCGAGTCTGATTGTGAAGTTATATTGGCACTTTACCAAGAAAAAGGTGTTGACTTCATTGATGAAATGAACGGTATTTTCGGTTTCACTATTTATGATGCTGAAAAAGATGAATATTTCGTTGCTCGTGATCATATGGGTATTATTCCTTTATACATGGGATGGGACAAAAATGGTACGTTCTATGTAGCTTCAGAATTGAAGGCTTTAGAAGGTACTTGTACCAAAATCGAGTTGTTTCCTCCAGGGCATTATTTACATAGTTCTGACGGGGAATTAAAAAAATGGTACTCCAGAGATTGGATGGAGTATGATGCCGTAAAGGAAAACGAAACCAGCATTCAAGAAATCAAAGAAGCATTAGAAGCTGCCGTTCACAGACAGCTAATGTCTGATGTGCCTTATGGTGTATTATTGTCCGGTGGATTAGATTCTTCGGTTACTTCGGCAATTGCTAAAAAGTATGCTCAAAAGCGTATAGAGAGTGGCGATACGGCAGATGCCTGGTATCCACAATTACATTCATTTTCTGTTGGTTTAGAGGGGTCTCCAGATTTGGCTGCCGCACAAAAGGTGGCTGATCACATTGGTACCGTACACCATGAAATTAAATTTACCATTCAAGAAGGTTTAGATGCAATTAAAGATGTAGTATATAACCTAGAGACATATGATATTACCACAATTAGAGCTTCTACGCCTATGTATTTAATGGCACGTGTTATTAAATCTATGGGGATAAAGATGGTGTTGTCAGGTGAAGGTGCAGATGAATTATTTGGAGGTTACCTATACTTTCATAAAGCGCCTAACGCACAAGAATTCCATGAAGAGACGGTACGTAAATTGAGCAAGCTTCATATGTACGATTGCCTACGTGCCAACAAATCATTGGCATCTTGGGGTATAGAAGGTCGTGTACCGTTCTTGGATAAAGAATTTATGGATGTTGCCATGCGTATTAACCCACAAGATAAAATGATCAACGGTGAGCGTATGGAAAAATGGGTGGTTCGTAAAGCTTTTGAAGATATGTTGCCAGAAAGTGTGGCATGGAGACAGAAAGAACAGTTTTCTGACGGAGTGGGATATAGCTGGATCGATACATTGAAAGAGGTTGTAAATACTGAGGTGTCAGACGAGCAATTGGCAAACGCTAAGTTTAGGTTCCCATTACAGACACCTACATCAAAAGAAGAATTTTACTATCGTTCTATATTCGAAGAGCATTTCCCTTCAGACGCTGCTGCGTTATGTGTGCCACAAGAAGCTTCTGTAGCTTGTAGTACTCAAATAGCTCTAGAATGGGATGAAGCGTTCAAAAACATGAACGATCCATCTGGTAGAGCTGTAGCTAACGTACACGATGATGCTTACGTAACGCAATAGGGTTTGAATTAGTCATTAATACTTATTGTAAAAAACCCGTCTAATTATTTAGACGGGTTTGCTTTTTTTAACGACTTTCAACAACGTTTAGATGTCTTTGATCATCTGTTCTAACTTTTCTTTCGACTCACCGGTCTTTTCTTGAATTCTTCCAAGTAATTCATCAGATTTTCCTTCGGCATATGTTAGATCATCATCTGTAAGGTCACCATATTGCTGTTTAAGTTTCCCTTTTGCTATATTCCACTTGCCTTTAAATTGTTCTTCATTCATGATATATTGTTTTTAAGTTATTTCACTAAGTTAATCGCTACATGTAAAGGAGATCTTAATAATAGGCGATAGGGCAAACATTGGTTTTAATACCGTTAATTTTGGAGTGTCTTTATGAAAATCCGCATCATATAAGGTAATCTTAAAGAATATTCTGGTGTTTTAAGGTTGTAGAAAGGGGAGTGAGCATAGTGTTTTGTTATCCGCTTTCCAATGGCACTTTACAACGATACTATTGTTGGTTCTGTTTTTTAGGGTAAAACCTCTAATTTTCCACAATAATTGTTGATAACTTACCTTTGCCCAATAACTAGAAAGGCTATATTTCATGGGGTATTGCGTATATTTGTAAGATTGCAAAATTTGAAGTAAAACAACCTTAATTTTATGAGCGAAGAAGCAAATAAGAAAAATTATTCGGCAGATAGTATTCAGGCCTTGGAGGGAATGGAGCACGTACGTATGCGTCCATCCATGTATATAGGTGATGTTGGGGTCCGTGGTTTGCACCATTTGGTATATGAAGTAGTTGATAACTCTATTGATGAGGCTATGGGTGGTCATTGTGACAGCATTAGCGTAATCATAAATGAAGATAATTCCATAACCACTAGAGATAATGGTAGGGGTATTCCTGTTGATTTGCACAAAAAAGAAGGTGTATCTGCATTAGAGGTTGTTATGACCAAAATTGGTGCCGGTGGTAAGTTCGATAAAGATTCTTATAAAGTATCGGGTGGTCTTCACGGTGTTGGTGTATCTTGTGTAAATGCTCTTTCTGATCATTTGACCGCTACGGTTTTTAGAGACGGAGTAATATGGCAGCAAGAATATGAGCGTGGTAAGGCTTTATACCCGGTAAAAAGAATAGGGGAGACTGAAGATAGGGGTACAGAGGTTACTTTTCACCCTGATAATACCATTTTCACACAAACTATAGAATATAGCTACGAAACTTTGGCGAATAGAATGCGTGAGCTTTCTTTCTTGAATAAAGGAGTAACTATCAGTATTACGGATAAGCGCCAGAAAGATGAAAAAGGGGAGTTCGTTGGAGAAACGTTCTTTTCTAATGAAGGTCTTAAGGAGTTTGTTAAGTTTTTAGATGGTAACCGTGAGTCTTTGATACAAGGGGTTATTGCTATGGAAGGGGAAAAGAATGACATTCCTGTTGAAGTAGCTATGATATATAACACTAGTTATACAGAGAATCTTCACTCGTATGTAAATAATATTAATACGCACGAAGGTGGTACGCATTTATCTGGATTTAGAAGAGGATTAACTTCTACTCTAAAGAAATATGCCGATGCTTCTGGAATGTTGGATAAGTTAAAGTTTGAAATTCAGGGAGATGATTTCCGTGAAGGTTTAACGGCAATCGTATCCGTAAAAGTTTCTGAACCTCAATTTGAAGGTCAGACAAAAACAAAATTAGGTAACAGAGAGGTTTCGGCAGCAGTAAGTCAGGCAGTGTCTGAAATGTTGACCGATTATCTTGAAGAGCATCCAGATGATGCAAAGACCATCGTACAAAAAGTAATTCTTGCGGCACAAGCAAGGCATGCAGCTTCTAAAGCGCGTGAAATGGTGCAGCGTAAGAATGTAATGAGCGGTGGTGGTTTACCTGGTAAACTATCAGATTGTTCTGAACAAGATCCTGAAAAATGTGAGATTTTCCTTGTTGAGGGAGATTCGGCGGGCGGTACCGCAAAAATGGGCCGTGATCGTAATTTTCAGGCTATCCTTCCATTAAGAGGTAAGATTTTGAACGTTGAAAAAGCTATGCAGCATAAGGTTTTTGAAAACGAGGAAATCAAAAATATGTATACGGCCCTTGGTGTAACCATTGGTACTGAAGAGGATAGTAAAGCACTGAATCTTGATAAATTAAGATACCATAAGGTAGTCATCATGTGTGATGCCGATGTAGATGGTAGCCATATTGAAACCTTAATTTTAACTTTCTTCTTCCGTTATATGAGAGAGTTGGTAGAGAACGGGCATATTTACATCGCTACTCCGCCGCTATATTTGGTTAAAAAAGGTCAGAAAAAGAGATATGCTTGGAGTGATAAAGAACGTGATGAAATTGCAGATAGCTACAGTGGTGGTGTAAGTATTCAACGTTATAAGGGTCTTGGTGAAATGAATGCCGAGCAATTGTGGGATACAACCATGAACCCTGAGTTTAGAACATTACGTCAAATTACTATAGATAATGCGACCGAAACAGATCGTGTTTTCTCAATGCTTATGGGCGATGAAGTACCGCCAAGAAGAGAATTCATTGAGAAAAATGCTGTTTATGCAAACATTGACACATAGAAAATACCCATTACACAACAAAAACCTGCGTCTACGGCGCAGGTTTTTTAGTTTTAGGTAAAATTAGAAATATGAAAAGTCTACTTACTTGTGTTTTTATAGGTACATGCTTAACTGCAACAGCTCAGGCCGATTTTAACAATGTGCTTTCGGCAGGTGTTGAAGATGCAGAGCGTTTTACCACTTCGTACATGGAACCATTATCTGAAAGTGTAGTCTATGGTATGTCAACAGGATGGTATAATACCGCAGATGCAAAACCTCTCGGCGGATTTGAAATTTCAATTATAGGAAATATTACAGGATTTAAAAACAAAGAGGATAAAAAGACTTTTATTCTTGATCCTAGCGAATATGAAAACTTGGACTTTGTTGAGAACCCCGGGGTGGCTAGAGAAGTATCGACCGCTTTAGGTGATATTTCTGGTACACAGGTTTATGTTGAAGGAGAGGTACTTGGAGTAACCGTTAGGGAAACCTTTGAATTGCCTTCTGGTTTGGCAGGTGAAAATATAGATTTTGTTCCTTCGGGTTATATACAGGCTAGTGTAGGTTTAATAAAAGGAACCGAAATAAAAGCGCGTTTTTTGCCTAAAATGGAATATGAAGATGCGTCTGTAGGTCTATTTGGTGTAGGTATACAGCATGATTTTACTAAATTGTTGCCAGCCGATAAAATATTACCTGTGGCAATTTCAGCCGTGATAGGATATTCTAATATAAGTGGAGATTATGATTTGACCAATGCAAAATTAATCGATGGTGAAGATCAACGGATAGAGGCTGAGATAGGGAGTTGGGCATTTGGTGCGGTAGTTTCTACTAAATTACCGATTATTAATTTTTATGGAGGTGTTAATTATATTATCGGCAAATCGGTTACAGACGTATTAGGAACGTATAGAGTTACCAGCGGTCCATTTGCATCTGATACCTATGTAGATCCTTTTTCTATCACCAAAAAAGTAAATGGTGTAACCGGTACTTTAGGTACAAAACTTAAGTTGGGCTTCTTTAGATTAAATGCAGAATATAATTTAGGAGAGTTCAATACGGCTACGGTAGGTATTAACTTCGGATTTAGGTAAATTGCTAGTAATAGTATCAAGTATTGAGAATGTTGGACATATCCGTGCTCTAACGTTGTTTTAAGCGATGCTAAATAGTATTAATGTTGAGATAAATCTGACTTTTGATATAACTTGATTTTTGAACTTGATTTTGAATTTACTTTTTTCCAACAACCAACAACCAACAACCAACAACCAACAACCAAAAAAACAGCCAACACATAGGAATAAAAAAGACTGCCCAGATCTCTCCGGACAGCCTTTTTCCCATGGCCCTGTTAAAATCGTTTATTCCCTAATTGCCAAGGTGGCACCATCTTTCTCTTGAAGGTAAAAACTATCATCGGTAGATTTTATGGTGATTATATTGTTAGGTTTTCCGTCTAGACCTTTATACTCAACTGTATAAATATCGTCTTGTTTAGACCAATTGAAATCTGTTTTTAAGGTAATGGTAGAACCTTCTATTTCATGATATCTACCAAGATAGACATCGTTGAAAATCCATTCTTTACGTACGGTTTGCTTAGCGGAATTTTCGGTTACGATCAAATCGGACTGAGACCAAATTCCAATAATGGGATCGGTGTTTTGCTCTATGCGAGAACAGTTCGCAAGAAACACTATGGCACAAATGGCCAACAAAGAGAGGAACTTCTTAGTCATAAGTAGGTTAATTTAATTTTGGATTTGGGATCCATAGTAATTAACGTGACTAGTTTGGGCTTATTATTATAATTCGATGTATGGTAACTATTTGACGATTTCTTCGTTAAAGCGCAATTTTTTTTAACAAAATGTGCATTTTGTCGATGTTTTTAACCACTTTTTCAGCTAATTAAATCAAGCTGCGAATAGCATAATTCATCAATAAATACCTATTTTTGAGGTGAAAATTCAATACACATAAGGTGGGTATTCCATTTTATATATAATAATTCATAAAATTAAAATAAATGAAAGTTACAGTAGTTGGTGCTGGTGCAGTAGGTGCTAGTTGTGCAGAATACATTGCCATTAAAGATTTTGCATCAGAAGTGGTTATTTTGGACATTAAAGAAGGCTATGCAGAAGGTAAAGCTATGGATTTGATGCAAACTGCATCATTAAACGGTTTTGATACCAAAATAACAGGTAGTACAAATGATTATTCAAAAACTGCAGATAGCCATATTGCAGTAATTACATCTGGTATTCCAAGAAAACCGGGTATGACTAGAGAAGAATTGATCGGTATTAATGCAGGTATCGTAAAAACGGTATCTAGCAGCCTTTTAGAGCATTCACCTAATGTTATTATAATTGTAGTAAGTAATCCAATGGATACTATGACTTACTTGGTACATAAAACTACTGGTTTACCTAAGAATAGAATTATTGGTATGGGCGGTGCTTTAGATAGTGCACGTTTTAAATATCGTTTGGCAGAAGCTATGGAAGCTCCTATTTCTGATATTGACGGTATGGTAATTGGTGGGCATAGTGATAAAGGTATGGTACCTTTAACTTCTCATGCAACTAGAAACAGTATTCGCGTTTCAGAATTTTTGTCTGATGAAAGATTAGAGCAAGTTGCTGCCGATACTAAGGTTGGTGGTGCTACTTTAACCGGATTGTTAGGTACAAGTGCTTGGTACGCACCAGGTGCAGCAGTTTCTGCTTTGGTACAGGCTATCGCATGTGATCAAAAGAAAATGTTCCCTTGTTCTACAATGTTAGAAGGGGAGTATGGTTTAAATGATATCTGTATTGGTGTGCCTGTAATCTTAGGGAAAAATGGAATTGAAAAAATTGTTGATATTCCATTAAGTGATGCTGAAAAAGCAAAAATGCAGGAAAGTGCAGAAGGTGTAACCAAAACAAATGGACTTTTAGAGTTGTAGTTTTTTAACTTCTAAACACAACAGAAACCCTTTATAGTTCAACTATAAAGGGTTTCTTGGTATAAGAAGATAGGCTTCAGGTACATATATTGTAAAAAAATATACTACCTAGCATATTTTTCTTTTTATATTTGCCGCATGAATGCAAAATGGTGCGTAAGTACTTTATTTATTATTCTAGCCCTACTTGGGTTAAGTCAAGAGCAGAAGAAAACTTCTAATCAACAAATTTCACTTGAATTTGCTGATGTTGAAAGGTCTTCAAATTCCGCTCATGATGAGATTTTGGCTGTAATAACCAAAAAGCTCGAAGTTCTTGGTGTTGATGCTATCGAAGTGATAGAGAATGACGAAAGACAACTAAGCATTCGTTATTACAGTGATGTTGATGCTGAGAGTGTCAAAAAATTTCTTTCTGAAGAAGGTCAGTTTACAATTGGGTTTAATGGTGAAAAGCCTGTTGATAATCAAGATGAGCAATTGCCTGGTCAATATAATTTGGTCGTATTAGATCTTCATCAACAAATCGATAATGGGTTTCAGTTAAAAGCGACTCTAGTTACCGCTCAAGATTATAAGTTTGAGATTACGTACAATTCATTTACACTATCCGTAAACAACGAAATTGCCATTGATCATGATGCCATAGATGAGTTGGCAATAAAGATCAATAGAGATGTTGCAATTACCGTAAATAATACTTCACATAATATTCCCGAGGTTAGGGCAGGTCCCCAAGGGAATAGAAATAGCTAAACTTCAATATCTATGTAAGACGTAATTACTTTGCGACAAAGTAATATGCCTAGATTTTTAAATTACTTAATACGTATAATCAACATAAATTAAATATATAAAAATGCAAAATAAGGGACTTATAAAGCTATTTGCTTTATTATTCGGGTTAGTTAGTATATACCAGCTATCCTATACTTTTGTGACAAGCAAGGTAGAAAAAGAAGCGAACACCTTCGCGGCCAGCCGTGTGTCTGAGTCAGAAGAAGGTTATGTAGCAAAGAGAGAAACGGTAGCGGCTAACTATCTAGACTCTATCGGTAATAATACCGTTTTTGGCTATACCAATTATAATGAAGCCAAAAAGAAAGAATTAAACAAGGGACTTGACCTTAAAGGTGGTATCAATGTAACCCTTCAAATTTCTGTGAAGGATATTCTTAAAGGACTGGCAAATAATACTAAAAGCCCAGTTTTCAATAAGGCTTTAGCTGATGCAGATGCCGCATCTAAAAATAGTGACGATACTTACATTGAACTTTTCTTTGAGGCTTTTGACGCTATAAAAGGAGATACTAAATTGGCTTCACCTGATATTTTCGCTAACAAAGGTCTTAGTGATGAAATTAACTTTCAAATGTCAGATGATGAGGTTAAGCCTATCATCCGTAGAAAAATAGATGAGTCTATCGTTTCTGCTTTTGAGGTATTGAGAGAACGTATCGATGGTTTTGGTGTTACACAGCCAAACATTCAAAGAGAAGGTAATTCTGGTCGTATTTTGGTCGAATTGCCAGGAGCTAGAGATATAGCACGTGCACAAGACCTTTTATCTAGTACGGCTCAATTAGAGTTTTGGGAAACGTACAAGCAAAGTAATACAAGCTTCAGCACATTCTTAATTCAAGCAAATGAGAAGCTAAAAGAAATTGTTGAGGTAAAAGAGCCTGAGCAAGTTAAAGAAGAGTCTGAGTTAGATTCTTTGTTATCTGATGTTTCTGCTGATTCTTTAGATTTGGCAACACAGGTGAATCCTTTATATGAGTTATTGATTCCTGCTAATCCAGGTTCAAATGCAATGTTCCGTGCTGCTATAAAAGATACGGCAACTATCGGGTCTTATTTAAGAATGCCGGAAATTAGAAGGTTATTACCTGCTGATATTCAGTTCACCAAGTTTGTATGGGAAAGACCTGCTACCGAAGATACTGAGGTTATTGATTTATATGCCTTAAAATCTAATCGCGAAGGTACGCCTAGAATTAGTGGAGATGTGGTAAGTGATGCAAGAGCAGATTTTGATCAGTTCAGTAAGCCTGCAGTATCAATGACCATGAATACTAAAGGAGCTAAAGAATGGGAAAAATTAACAGGAGATGCTTACACCAACCAAACTGGTATTGCAATTGTTTTAGATAATAAAGTTTATACTGCACCTGGTGTTTCTTCTGGTCCTATCTCTGGTGGTCGTTCAGAAATTACGGGTGACTTTACAGTTAACGAAACAAAAGATATCTCTAACGTACTTAGAGCTGGTAAACTTCCTGCTTCTGCTGAAATAATTCAGTCTGAAATTGTTGGTCCTTCTTTAGGTCAAGAAGCTATTGACAGTGGTTTTATGTCTTTCTTGATCGCTATGGCAATCGTACTTTTATGGATGATCGCTTACTACGGTAAAGCTGGTGCTTTTGCAGATGTTGCTTTACTATTGAACATATTATTGATCTTTGGAGTGTTAACTAGCTTAAATGCGGTATTAACATTGCCTGGTATTGCTGGTATCGTATTAACAATTGGTATGTCGGTTGATGCCAACGTACTTATTTTTGAGCGTATTAAAGAAGAATTGGCAAAAGGTAAGGGCAAGAGCCAAGCTGTTGCAGATGGTTTTGGTAATGCATTGTCATCAATTTTAGATGCGAACATTACTACAGGTTTAACGGCAATTATCTTATTTGTTTTCGGTTCAGGACCAATTAAAGGTTTTGCAACTACATTATTGATCGGTATTATAACTTCTTTGTTTACTGCAATATTTATTACCCGTTTGTTAGTTGACTGGTATATTGGAGGAAAAGGTAGAAGTTTAGATTTCTCTACTAGTATTACAAAGAATTTGTTCAAAGGGATCAATATCGACTTCTTGGTGAAAAGAAAAATAGCTTATGTTATTTCTGGAATATTGGTTGCTATTGGTTTGTCGTCTCTATTCTTTGGTCCAGGATTACAGCAAGGTGTAGATTTCGTTGGTGGTCGTTCATATACAGTTCGTTTTGAGCAACCTGTTAATCCATCGGAAATAGCATCAGAATTAAATACTGTTTTTGGTAGTGGTACTAATGTAAAAACATACGGTGAGTCTAACCAAGTAAAAATAACTACCCCTTATAAAGTAGATGTTGAAGGAATTGAAGTTGATACTGAAATTCAAGATAAGCTATTTACTTCTTTACAGAAGTACTTGCCAGACGGTATTAGCAAAGATGCATTTGTTTTGGGTGGTGTTGATGATGAAGCAGTTGGGATCTTACAATCTGTAAAAGTAGGACCTACTATTGCAGATGATATTAAAAACAATGCTTTCTTGGCAATTCTAGGATCATTGGCAGTAGTGTTCTTATATATCTTATTAAGATTTAGAAGATGGCAATTCTCATTGGGTGCTGTTGTTGCGGTATTCCATGATGTATTGATCGTACTAGGTGTATTCTCTATTTTCGGTAAATTGATGCCATTTAACATGGAAATCGATCAAGCGTTTATTGCGGCAATATTGACTGTAATTGGTTATTCGTTAAATGATACCGTGGTTGTATTTGACCGTATTCGTGAGACATTGGCAGAGCGAGGCTGGAATGGCGGTGCTAACATTAACTATGCAATAAACAGTACATTAAGTAGAACATTGAATACGTCATTGACTACCTTGGTAGTGTTATTGGCAATCTTCATATTTGGTGGTGAATCATTAAGAGGATTTATGTTCGCAATGATAGTTGGTGTTGTTATAGGTACTTATTCATCTGTATTTATTGCAACTCCTGTAATGTTCGATGCACTAAGCAAGAAAATTACATCTGGAAAAGAGTAATAAATTTTAACTAGCTCAAAATAAAAAAGCCGTTCAGAAATGAACGGCTTTTTGTTTCTATAAAAATGGCACCTATTGAATGAGGCCTGTTGAGCCTTGCTCAGAAGGTATAAGGTTTAAGGTTCGTTTGGGTTTTAAACCTTTTTCTTTTCTATGGGATACAAAAATGATAGCGGTATCTGTTTCTACTGCAAATTTATTGACCAAGGCAACCAATAACGCAGCCGATTCGTCGTCCATGCCTGCCGTTGGTTCATCTAAAATTAATAAAGGTGGTTGTTTTACCATGGCACGCGCAGTCATGATCAGACGTTGTTTACCTGTTGATAGTTTATTGAAATAAGTATTTTTTATTGATGTTAAGTCCAATAATGCCAACCATTGCTTTATTATTCTCTGTTGAAACTCCGTTGGGCGTGTATATAAACCTACTGAGTCGTTTAACCCAGAGATAAGCATGTTTTCTATAGAATGCCTTCCGCTGAATTTATCGGTCATTGCCGGGGCATAATAGCCGATCTTTTTCTTGATGTCCCATACACTTTCGCCGCTTCCTTTTTTGCTGCCAAAGAGGTAAATTTCTTGACCATATGCCTTTGGGTTGTCACCAAATATCATTGAAAGTATAGTGGATTTACCACTGCCGTTGGTGCCAGATAATTGCCAGAAATCTCCTTTATTTATAGACCAATTGATGTTGTTAAGAATTTTCTTCTCTCCGTATGAAATACTTACGCTTTTAAAATCAACCAATGTATCTGGTAAATTAGCGAATTCAATACCAGATTTAGGTATGCTAATAGTGGTAAAGCTGTTGGGTATCTTGTTTTCGTTAGATGGAGAGGAATCCATAACTGAAAACTTGTCTTTTTCAATAAGTCCGTAATTATTGATAAATGAAAGGGTATCGGATTTTCTACTTGCTAATTGTATAAAGGAAATAGATTCTGAATGTGCTTCAAGTATGGTTTTTAGTTTTTTTTGAAATGCCACATCAAGATTATCAAAAGGGTTGTCCAATATAATATAATCAGGATTCTCGTTTAACAAGTGATGGAGTAATGCTCTTTTTTGTTCTCCACTTGACATAGTTTTTAGTGCCTGGCCTTCATTGCTTATAATTTTTATGTCATGCTTGTCTTCCTCGTCTATTAGCTTTTCTAAGGTAAAATGAGAAAATAGCTTTCCGTTTTTTAAAGCAAACTCCTTAAGGGCGGTGGGTATTTTTCCGTGTTGAAAATCTTTAATGAAGCCTTTCTTGTTAGAGTCGTTGTTTAGATATATTGCCCAGTGATTCATTTATGCATTAATTCTATAAATATGAACTTGATTATTGTGGTAGGTGGTCGTGAAATCTAAAAACATGCCGTTTTTTATTGCTGTTTTTTGCGATGGCACATTATCTACCTGTATGATAGATATCAAACTGTTTGCCCATTTTTTGTTGAAGGCCACTTTTTTACATTTTTCAGCAGCCTCAAATGCATAACCTTGTCTCCAATAGTTAGGTAAAATGGAATAACCAATTTCAAATTCTTGTTTGCCATCAACTTCTTGTATTAATATGCCACATAAACCGACAAGAGTATTGCTACCTTTTAAAAAAAGCGCATTCATACCGCCTAAGTTTTTGTGGTAACGTTCAAAGATTCTTTGAAACTGTTCTTTACAGGCGGTTATTGGGTCACTTGGTAAGCCAGACCAATATTGACTGCTTAAAGGTTCCTCATGAAAGGGTAGCCAATCTTCAAAATCAGAATCTTTTACCTCTTTAAAAAGTAGGCGTTCAGATTCTTCATTGAATAATACATATGCTGGCATTATATTGTTTTAAAAGGTACGTAAGTAAACAATATTTAGTTTCTACTAAAACTAATGCTGTCACCAATAGAAAGCCCTAGTTCTTGTGCTAGCCCACCATTTATTTCTAGTACGTACTTTATTGGAACTTGAGATGAAAGGCCTGTCTCGTTAAGTGGTTGAGCATTCTCTTGAAAACTGGCAATTGTCAAATTCTCTTTTATGTAAATGATATCTAATGGAAATTCTGTATTCTTCATGTAAAAAGAATGCATTCTTTCATCAGGAAAAATGAATAACATACCTTGATTTTTTTCCATGCCCTTGCGGTACATAAGTCCGGTTTGGGTTTCGTAATCGGTCTCTGCAAATTCAATGTTGAACTTGGTCTTAACCGTATCACTTGCATTTAGAAAAATGGTTAAATCCCCTTCATAGGTGAAATCTATGCTTTGTGTGGCAATGGTCTTTTTTTGCTCTTCTTTACAAGAAAAAACCAATATTGCCGCTACAATTAAAAGAACCCAACTTTTAAGTATGTTTTTCAATGTTATGTAGTTTTAGTTTTTCTGAACATGAAATAGAAACCGATTAAGATAAAAGGGATACTTAACCATTGGCCAGTAGAAAGCAGTCCTAATGATTCTTCAAAACCTCCTTGGCTTTTCTTTACGAATTCCGCAAAGAAACGCACCGTCCACAGTAGGACAAAAAACAAACCGAATAAGTAACCTGTTTTGTTTTTTTTGTCGGTTTTCCAATATAGAAAGTACAGTAAAATGAATATAAATATATAGCCTATTCCTTCATACAATTGTGCAGGATGACGGTATGGTATCTCTGCTAAATACTGAGAAAATTGCGGATTGTTCTCAATAGCGGAATAAGCTGCATTCAAGGTTTTTTCCTGTGTAATCCCTAATGCTTTTGATGGATGTAGGTCGTCTGAGTCCCTTATGAATTTAGTGGCGAATATGAAATTTTCATCAACCACCTTACCATTGATCTCAGAGTTGAAGAAATTTCCTAAACGAACACAGAATGCACCTATAGAAACTGGTATTACCATTCGGTCAAATATCCAAAGCATATTGAATTCAGGATATTTTCTAGTGTACAAGTAAGTTCCAATGATAATACCTATGGTGGCTCCGTGACTTGCTAAACCAGTGAAACCGGTAAATTCATAACCATCTATTAGCCCAAACAGTAAACTGCCCGAATCACTTTCTCGAACAGGAATTAAAATCTCTATAAGGTGATTAGAGTAATATGCCCAATCATAAAAAAACACATGACCTAGTCTAGCACCCAACATGGTGCTTAAAACCGTGTAAATAAAAAGGGAATCTAACTGTTCTACAGATTTTTTCTCGTTGAGGAAAATCTTTTTCATTAGAAACCAACCTAGGGCAAAGGCGGTTATCCAAAGTAGATTGTAGTACTTTATTTGAATGAAGCCGATATTAAAAAGTGTCTCATTCGGATTCCAAGTAATTCCTAAGAAATGCATGTGTTGAATTTAGAAAGGCTAAGATAATAAAATAGAAATCTACCTAGGCTTTAGATTGTGGAAATCGGTTTTGTTATAGGTTAAAAGAGCGTTAAGAATTTTGAAAATAGAGAAAAGAATATAGAATAGAGAAAAGTGAAAATAGATAATTGAAAAGAATATTTAATTTGTAAAACTACGTTAGCTGTTTATGACCTACTGTA
The DNA here is from genome assembly GCF_902506355.1 of Maribacter litoralis. NCBI lineage: Bacteria > Pseudomonadati > Bacteroidota > Flavobacteriia > Flavobacteriales > Flavobacteriaceae > Maribacter > Maribacter litoralis. The sequence goes on from NZ_LR733271.1 coordinate 2,799,528, forward strand.
TTTAGTTTGAATTGCCTAGTTTTCATTCTTGAGCTTGTATTTTGAACTTTTTAAGGAACTGGGTCGTAGCCTTTACCGCCCCAAGGGTTGCAGCTAAAAATTCGTTTTGTGGCAAGCCATCCCCCTTTAAAAAGCCCATGTTTTTTTAATGCTTCTAAGGTGTATTGCGAGCAAGTGGGAGAATATCTACAAGTAGCAGGAGTGTAAGGTGATATGGCTAGTTGATAAAAACGAACCAACAAAACAAAAGGAGCAATGAGAATTTTTTTTAGTGTGATTTTCAAATCGATAAATTGATACTGCAAATTTACTACAAAACTGTAGAATGTAATTAAATAATAAGTCCGGATGGGTTGCATCCGGACTTATGACATTAAAATGGTTTTTGTTTAGGCACCTATTCTTATGGGTTCTAAATGAGATGCTTCTTCTTCAGTATATAATCTAGATCGAATCAAAAACCGAAGACCTAAAGGAATTTCCAATGAAAAACTAGAGCCAATACCCTGGGTAACATCAACTGTTAACTGCGTATGTTTCCAATATTCAAACTGATCTTTAGACATATGAAAATCACAACCTTCAATTGAGCCCAAGCACACATCATTATCATCAAGCATTAAATCACCCTTTTCAAAACACATGGGGGAAGAACCATCACAGCACCCACCACTTTGGTGAAACATAAGTTCTCCATGTTTTTCTTTTAATTGGGCAATTACCTCTGCTGCTTTATCGGTTACCAGAACTCTTTTTGTCTTCATTGTATTAGGTTTTTTAAAAGAATCCCATTTTTTTCTTATCGTAAGAGATAAGCATGTTTTTGGTTTGACGATAGTGCGACAACATCATTTTGTGATTTTCTCTACCAATACCTGACTTTTTATACCCACCGAAAGGAGCATGTGCAGGGTATAGGTGATAACAGTTCACCCAAACTCTACCTGCCTTTATGGCTCTTGAGATTTGATATGCTTGGTGTGTGTCGCGTGTCCAAACTCCGGCACCTAATCCGTATAAAGTATCGTTTGCAATCTCTATGGCCTCCGCTTCATCCTTGAAGGTGGTTACACAAAGAACGGGACCAAAAATTTCTTCTTGGAAAACGCGCATCTTGTTATTTCCTTTTAAGATGGTTGGTTCTATGTAGTAACCGCCTTCTAAACCTTCGTTGTACGCTTGAGAACCTCCGGTAAGCACTTCACAACCTTCTTCTTTTCCTATTTGAATATAGCTGAGAATTTTTTCGAACTGATCGTTAGAGGCTTGCGCACCCATCATTGTATTAGGGTCAAGGGGGTGCCCCATTTTAATTGCTTTGGTACGCTCTATGACACGTTCAATAAATTTGTCGAATATGCTTTCTTGAACCAACATTCTAGACGGACATGTACAAACTTCACCTTGGTTTAAAGCGAACATGTTGGCACCTTCTAAACATTTATCAAAGAATTCATCATCGGCGTCCATAATACTCTCAAAGAATATATTCGGAGATTTACCGCCCAATTCTAAGGTAACCGGAGTTATGTTTTTAGATGCGTACTGCATGATTAATTGTCCGGTAGTGGTTTCACCTGTGAAAGCTATTTTGTCAATTCTTGGGCTAGATGCCAATGGTTTGCCTGCCTCAGCACCGAATCCGTTTACTATATTAAGAACTCCGTCAGGTAAAATTCCTTCTATGATTTCCATTAGAATTAAGATTCCTACGGGAGTTTGTTCTGCTGGTTTTAACACTACACAGTTTCCAGCAGCTAAAGCCGGTGCTAATTTCCAAGTAGCCATTAATAAAGGAAAATTCCAAGGAATAATTTGACCGACGACCCCTAAAGGTTCAGTAACATTTAAAGCCACGGTATTAGAATCCAATTCACTTACAGAACCTTCTTCGGCTCTTATAACACCTGCAAAGTATCTAAAATGATCTACGGCTAATGGTAAATCTGCTGCGCGGGTTTCACGAATTGCCTTACCATTGTCCCAAGTTTCTGCTCTTGCCAAAACTTCAAGATTCTGCTCTATTTTGTCTGCAATCTTTAAAAGCATATTGCTTCTCTCGGTAGCTGAAGATGAGTTCCATGATGGAGCTGCTTTCCATGCAGCATCTATTGCTTTTTCAATATCTTCGGATGTTGATCTCGGTATTTTTGTAAATGATTTACCATCTACAGGTGAAATATTGTCAAAATACTCTCCCTTACTTGGTGCTATCCATTTGCCGCCAATATAGTTTTCATATTGATTTTTGAATTTGGGTTTTTGAAGTACATCTTTTTCTACGGTTGCTGTTGTGCTCATAATATATGATTTAAGTTAATACTGGAAGTAAGTGTATTGAGTGTGCATCAATACAATACTCTAAATGTACTTCTCATAATATCAATTTGTCTGACGCATTCTACGAATAATGTGAACTATTCTATCAATAATTGATTTTATGATTTTTTTAAGTATATAATTTTGTAAATTCCTTAAAATTAAATCAATATAATTGTGATTCAGTTATCTGACAGTTTTTTAAAAGGAAGACGTTTGGAGACCATGGTCGAGAACCAAACATCGTACACGATGAACAATGCGACCATGCATGTTTTTGAAACCCATGAGCAAGCAGCAAGTGTTCTACTAAAATTTGAACAACCTGTTTTGGCAAGTATGATTCAGGGAAAGAAGATAATGCACTTGCGCGATTATGAGGCATTTGACTTTTTGCCCGGTGAATCTTTGGTATTGCCCGCCAATGAAAGTATGTGTATCGATTTTCCAGAGGCCATGGCAAAGAACCCGACCAGGTGTTTGGCAATGGCAATATCTGAAGAAAAGATTAATAAGGTGTTGCAGTTTATGAACGAGAACATGCCTAAAAGTAATAAAGAGGCATGGGGACTAATGGATTATAATTTTCATTTTGTGAATGATAGGGGAATCTATCAAATTATACAGCGTTTATTGTTTCTTTTTTCAGAAGATCACCCATCAAAGGATATATTCGTTGATAATATGTTACGCGAGCTGATCATACGAATTCTGCAGACCAATGAACGTAAAATATATAGTAATGCAACATTGGCCATTAAGAAAGAGAGTAGGTTGACCGAGGTTATACGATATATAAGAAATAACGTTCACAAATCTTTAAGCGTAGATTTTCTCAGTAAAATGGCTTGTATGAGTCCGTCACACTTTTATAGAACGTTTAAGCAAGAGTTGGGTATATCACCAGTAGAGTTCATAAATAATGAACGAATAAAACTAGCGGTAGGTTTATTGCAAGATCCCAATAGAAGTATAAAAGATGTGTATCTTGATTGCGGATTTGAAAGTAGATCGTACTTCAATAGAGTTTTTAAAACAAGGCAGCATTTAGCACCCGGCGAATACCAGTCTAAAATTCAAAAATCCAGATATTTAGATTAAAGGCTGTAAGTTGTACCGTCTTTACCGTCTTTTAATTGAATGCCCAGTTCGGCCAATTGATCGCGTATTTTATCTGAGGTAGTAAAATCTTTATTCTCCCTTGCAGCTTTACGCAGCTCTATAAGCAATTCGACTACACCACCTAATTTTTCTGTATCTGCGTCTGAACTACTTTTATTTTCAAGACCTAAAACATCGAATACAAAACTGTACAATGTAGCTTCTAATTCTTGCTTGTCTTCTTCCGTAATAGATTCAGTACCCTCTTTGATCAAGTTGATGTGTTTAACGGCATCAAAAAGTTTTGCTATTAAAATAGGTGTATTGAAATCATCGTTCATTGCAACATAGCAAGATGATTTCCAACTTTTAACGTCAAAATCGGTGGATTTGCCCGTTTTTAATGATTTCAAAGAATTAAAAGCTTCCATTAGCTTGTTAAACCCTTTTTCAGATGCCAGTAGCGCATCATTGCTCATATCTAAAATGCTGGTATAATGTGCCTGCATCATAAAAAACCTTACCATTGAAGGGGAAAAGGGCTTACTTAAAATATCATTCTCACCAGAAAAAATCTCACCAGGAAGAATACTGTTTCCTGTAGATTTTGCCATTTTTCTTCCGTTCAAGGTCAGCATATTGGCATGTAACCAATAATTTACCGGACTTTGACCGTTGCAAGCTTCAGCTTGGGCAATTTCGCATTCATGATGTGGAAATTTTAAATCCATTCCGCCGCCATGAATATCAAAAGTTTCACCTAGGTATTTGGTGCTCATGGCCGTACACTCTAAGTGCCACCCTGGGAAACCATCTCCCCATGGTGATGGCCACCTCATAATATGTTGGGGTTCTGCTTTTTTCCACAATGCGAAATCTTGCGGATTGTGCTTGTCGTCTTGAGCGGCAAGATCACGTGTATTGGCAATCATGTCTTCAAGCTTGCGCCCACTTAATTTACCGTACTCATGCTCTTTATTGAATTTTGCTACATCAAAATATACAGAACCATTGGTTTCGTAAGCAAATCCTTTTTCAAGAATATCCTTAATAATTTCAATCTGCTCTATAATATGACCTGTTGCGGTAGGCTCAATACTCGGTGGTAAGAAATTGAATTTCTCTAAAATATTATGAAAGTCTACAGTGTAACGCTGAACAACTTCCATGGGCTCCAATTTTTCTAAACGTGCCTTTTTTGCAATTTTATCTTCACCGTCTTCTGCGTCATCTACCAAATGACCGGCATCGGTGATATTACGTACGTAGCGTACTTTATAACCCAAGTGTTTAAAGTATCTGAAAATCATGTCAAAGGACATAAAAGTTCTACAGTTTCCTAAATGAACATTGCTGTACACTGTTGGTCCACAAACATACATGCCGATATGACCTGTGTTTATGGGTTTGAAAACTTCTTTTTTTCCTGTTAAGGAATTATATACTTTAATTTCTTGACTTTCGTACAATTGCATGAAGCTATATGCTATTAAAAATGGGTATCTAAATTTAAGTAGTTCAAAAACTCACGGCGAACCAATTCTTCTTTGAATTTTCCACCATATTCAGCTGTAACCGTACTACTGTCTATGTCGCGTATGCCTCGAGAATTTACACAAAGGTGTTTTGCATCTATTACACAAGCAACATCTTCAGTACCCAACGCTTTTTGTAATTCTCTTACGATTTGAATATTCAAGCGTTCTTGTACCTGAGGTCTCTTGGCATAATAATCGACTATACGGTTCATTTTTGAAAGCCCAACTACAGTACCGTTTGAGATGTAGGCAACATGTGCACGACCAACTATAGGTAGCAAATGATGCTCGCAAGTAGAGTATAATGTGATATTTTTTTCAACTAACATTTCACCATACTTGTACTTATTGTCAAAAGTAGAAGCCTTAGGTTTTCTGCTAGGATTTAATCCGCCAAAAATTTCGTTCACGTACATTTTAGCAACTCTGTTAGGAGTTCCTTTTAAGCTATCGTCGGTTAAATCTAGACCCAATGTTAGCATGATATCGCGTACGTTATTGCGAATACGTTCAATCTTTTCGGCATCGTCCAAATCAAAAGCGTCTGAACGTAATGGAGTATCTTCTGACGTAGAAATATGATCGTTTCCTATTTCGTCAAATTGATTTTCCAGTGTATCCTCAATTTTCATTTTATCTTTCTTTTACAAGCTGCAAAGATATACAATATGTGCCACTTTATAACTAATTGCGGGCATTACACAACATAAATTAGCCATAACGTTAAGGTCTCGTTAATTTTATTTTTCCAAATCACATGACCCCTATGACCAAGTATGGTATCTCCTTTTTTTTAATTTGCTTTTTTGGTGTCTTCACATGTTTTGCTCAAGTGTCTTCAGACTGTGCCAATGCAGTACCTATTTGTTATAATACACCTGTTAATGGAGGAACTAATGGATACGGAATAGATGATTATAACGGCGCTTCTATTTCTGGTTGTATTACCCAGGGTAGCGGTACCATAGAAACCAATTCTGCATGGTATACCTTTAAAACAGGTGAAACAGGGCAATTAGGTTTTAATATAGGATTTGATTCTAGTGAAGATTGGGATTTTGCCCTATACAGAACCAATGATTGTAGCGCATTGGGAGATCCAGTGAGATGTAATTATTTTGATAACTCAGATAATAGTAGTTATATAGGAGTGGGGGAGGACCCGACTGGTATTGATAATATACAGTATGATGATTGGTTAACGGTAGAACCTGGTGAGGAATACCTGTTAATGATCAATAATTTCAGTAACAATAACTCCGGATTTTCCATTCAATTTTCAGGAAACATCTTTGTAGAGTTTCCTAATTCCGCTTTAGATTGTGATATTATCGACAATTTATTGGGGCCGCCAATTATCGCTTGTGATAATGAAACGGTAGTTTTAGATGCTACAACCACTGATGCTTTAGATTATGAATGGTATCTTGATTCTGGGGTGGGCTATCAGCAGATTCCCGGAGAAAGCGACCCTTTGTTATCTGTCGCAGTTTCTGGTATGTATCGCGTTTTGGTGGTAAGACCTTTAGGGAATAATTTAATTAGTGAAACACAAGTAGCTTATGCGCCATCGCCCGAAACTTTTGAATTGGAAGATGAAACCGCATGTTTAGATGGTACGGCAATTGATTTTAATCAAAAGGATGCCGAAGCATTGGGAGGACAAAGTCCGATGGATTTTCGTGTCTCTTATCATGAAAGTTTTGCAGATGCATTTGATGGAGCCAACGCACTTTCAAAAGAATATATACCTACACAAATTTCGCAGACCATATATGTTAGAACTACTTCAATAGAGAATTCAATGTGTTTTGATGCCTCTGAATCTTTCGAGGTAAACGGTATTGAATTGCCGGTGTTAGATTTTGAAACAGAAGTTTATATCTGTGGCGATGAGCCTGTTGTGACTATTGGTCAACGAGTACCCGAGGCTAATTTTACGTACGAATGGAGTTCGGGTCAAACTTCTTCTTTAATAACGGTAGCTGAACCCGGTGTATATACGTTGTCTGTAACCAATACTCAAGGGTTGATACAGTGTATTACCGTTAGATCGGTTACAGTGGTTTTTTCTAGTCCGCCGGTAATATCAGATATTACCACTGAATATGAAGATGATGCTTCTAATGTAGTCAATGTCTATTTGGAGGAAGATGGTGATTTTGAATTTCAAGTAGATGATGAAACGCCACAAAGTAGCGGACTTTTTAATAATCTATTCCCTGGCGAGCATACTATTACTGTTCGAGATATAAATGGTTGTGGGTCAGATACCAGAGATATAGTGGTTGTAGGGTTTCCAAAGTTTTTTACTCCAAACGGAGATAATGTTAATGATACATGGACGGTAAATGGTTTGTCTGCATTGGAAAACCCCGTGATAACTATTTATGACCGTTATGGTAAATTATTGCATCAGATCTTTGAAGGTTCTAGTGGTTGGAACGGTTCGTTCAATGGAAGCCTGTTACCAGAATCAGATTATTGGTTTAAACTTTCCTTCACCAATTCCTTAGGTGAAAATACCAACGCATCTTATATTAATAATCACTTTACTTTAAAGCGCTAGGGTTAATATTTAGTGTCTAAAAGTGTATTTTATCGATTAAATGCCATAATCTTCGCTGTAAGATACTAAAGCAGGTCATGTGTAGTTATAATATACATCACGTATACTAAATAGCTACACATTTTATGAGAACACTCATTTGTTCTATTTGCTGCATGTTTCTTTTCTGTTGGAATGTTGCTGCACAGAATTCAGCCGATTGTAGAACGGCTATTCCTGTTTGTGCCGATCAACCTATAATGGGTATTGCAGGTGGTTCTGGTGATGTTGATGATTTTGATCCAGAAGTTATCAGGGAAACGGGCTGCTTGGAAAAAGGTAGTTTAACCTCGGCAAACATAGAGTTCAATACATCATGGTTCGTTTTTAGAGCGGGTACGGGTGGTCAAGTCGGTTTCGATATTGAAGCGCTGCCATCTTCGGGATCAACACCTACGGCAGAATGGGATTTTGCCGTTTATGGACCAGATGTTGATTGTGCCGATATTAGTAATGGTACGGCTCAGCCAATTCGTTGTAATTACGAAGTGAACGATACAAATTTTACCGGGCTCGGTGTTAATCCAGATAGTGGTCAAGAAGGTCAGGCTTCTTTAACGGGCAATCAAAACACATATGATGAGTATTTAGATGTACTGCCAGGGGAAATTTATTATATACTGATCAACAACTTTGCTGATAATTTTACTGGTGACCCAGAGCCCTTTATGTTGACTTTTACGGGTAGTTCTGTAAATGCTGATGCAGATACAGCTTTAGATTGTACTTTTCGTGATGAGTTTTTAGGGTTGGATATTGTGGCTTGTGAAGGTGATGATCCCATTACTATTAGTGCAATGAGTTCTCCTGCTGGTGATGCTATTGAAAGGGTAGAATGGGAGGTTGATTATAATGATGATGGTGTAATTGATGATTATCCAGCTGGGTCAGGGGATTTTGGATCGGAACTAGTAATAATTAGTCCGAATACAGGGCGTTATTTCGCTACGGTATATGCTGACGCCTCGTCAGGCGGACCGTTAACATATCGTGATGATAGTGGAGTATTGGTGACCTTTTATGGCACGCCGATTTTAGACCGTGTAGAAACATTAGATACCAATCTTTCTATTAATCCAGATCAAAATAATATTGAATTTTTTGTAGAAGGTGATGGCGATTATGAATATGCTATTAATGATGGTTTATTTCAAGATAGTCCGATCTTTATGAATGTGCCTCCAGGAATTAATACGGTTATTATTAACGATAAAAATGGCTGTGGTATAACCGACCCTTTGGAATTTTTAGTGGTAGGCTACCCTAAGTTCTTTACGCCAAATGGTGATGGAACAAATGATGACTGGAATGTAAAAGGTATTGAAACATTAAATAACCCTGTTGTATTTATTTTTGATAGATACGGTAAGTTGTTGAAGCAATTAGGACCCACAGATGGATGGGATGGTAATTTTAACGGACAGCAAATGCCATCTACTGATTATTGGTTTCGCTTTGAATATGGCGAGCAAGAAGATGGCTTATTGGTTGCCAAAACCCGAAAAACTCATTTTTCATTAAAAAGGTAAAACCCTCAGGACAGGCTCATGAGGCATTTAAAGGAAATAAACTTTTAATTTCTAGGCAAGCCTCGGGGTATTATACCCTTTGGCGGTGCCAATAAAATAAAAAAGGGGAGCAATTGCTCCCCTTTTTTATTTGTATATGAGTCTTTTAAAAATTTATCGTATAGCTTAATGTGGCATTGGTTATACTTCTATCAATCATTGCAGGAGTGGTAATTCCTGCATTGAAAAGTCTTTCGCTAACATCTTGTTGAGAACGGTTTAAAGAAAAATCTAATTTACTTCCTCCGAAATTATACCCAATTCCGCCAGAAATAGCATTTAAATCTCCAATAGTATTGCCATTTGCGTAAGGACTTTGTTCAAAACGATAACCTGCTCTTAGGCTAACTTGTTGAATTCTGTATTCGCCACCAAGTCTAAATGTGGAAACAGCACCTAAATCACTTGCAATTTGTGAATTCACCATTTGAAAACTTGGGTCGTTAGTAGGTCGTAGTTCCGATTGTGAAAAATCTTGGTAACCGTAATCGAAGCTTAATAATCCGTCTTTTGCGAAAATAACAGCCAAACTACCTGTAAGTTTACTTGGCGTTTTAACGGTATACTTTTCAAAAAGGTTTACAATGTTGAAGTTGATGAAATTAATCTCTTCGTCAGCTAGATCAGAATTAATGCGTTGAGACGTATTATCTTCTAAACGGTACCAAGTTGGAGATTGGTAGCTACCGCCTAAACGAACATTATCATTTAATTTTGCAATAGCACCTAAGCTAAAAGAGAAACCATTTCCTTCTGTTTCCAAATAATTATCAAAAGTGGTTCTTGTAATTTCAGAATTGGGTTCATATCCTCCTTCTGTAAATTCATCATATTGTGTGTATAGAACACTGTGAAAATTTAACGAGGCGCCTAAGTAGATATCTTCTTTATATTGAGAAGCAACATTTACTGTAAATTTACTATTGTAGCCCGTAGTTCTTCTTATGAAATCTTGATCAACAAAATCATAAAGTGTATTGCTTATATAATTAGTGTTGGTGTCATCTTCGGTTTCCGGATCAAGTATACCACCATAATACCCTAAAAATGCCTGTTGGTCACTATATCCTTGAAATGCGCCAATATCAAGATAGGCTTCTTCCAAGAATTCACCATCTTGTACAAGAATGGATCCAAATGGCGTGCCCTGTGCATATTCTGAGAAATAGGTGTCAATACCTTGATTACTACTGCCCGAAACATAATATTCGTTATCGAAATTATCTACTAAATCGTAATTAAAGGCAAGTGTAAATTTTTGCCAATCGGAATTTGGGTTCGTATTTCTAAACACGAATACCCCACCTAATTGGTTCATTTCAAAATTATTGTCTTTTGTAATATTGGCATCACCAAAATAACGGGCATCATTATTAATATGATAATTAGATCCCGAAATTGTAAAAAGGCTATTGCTGAAAACCGCTGATCCGGCAGGGTTTATATTTAGGGATGATAAGTCGCCTCCAAGTGCTCCAAAAGCACCTCCCATGGCTTGAAAGCGAGCAGTACCTTGAAGGTTTTCAGTGCCGTAACGTAAGGCTTCATTTATATTTTGTGCACTACCAATGGCGCATGCCATTAGTATTACGAAAGTTAAATATCTTTTCATAGCAATATTTCGATTTTGATAAGTGATTGATTTTAGTTTCTTCTGCCGCTGCTACTTCTTGAAGATCCAGAAGATCTAGATGATCCGCTACTTGAACTTCTAGAGCTGCTTCCGCTGCTGTAGGATCTGCTACTAGAACTACTTCTGCCAGAGCTATAACTGCTACTGCTTCTTGAACTGCTGCCGGTGCTTCGGTATGAACGACTTGAACTACCAGAGCTTCTACCTGATGAATAACTTCTTGAGCTACTGCCAGAGTTTCTGTATGTTGAAGTTCTTGGTACCGCAACCCTGCTACTGCTAGATCTAGTTGAACTGGAACTATAGGTTCTAGGACTGCTACTATATCTGCTGCTGTAGTTTCTTGAAGAACTACTATATCTAGGTGTAGCTCTTGTACTTCTACTTGTTCTGTATGCTCTGTTTTGATCTACACCGACGGTTCTTCTAGTAGTTGTATTTCCTGAATAGGTTCTAGAACTACGAGTGTTTGCAGAGCTTCTTGCCGTAGTGGCGCGTGTAGAAGTACTTCTATATCTTGGTGAGTTGCCTCTGGTATTTACATTAGAACGACCTCTTGCCGCCGTTGAAGAAAGTCCGCTGTTATTGGTACTTGTTCTTGTATAATTTCCTCTTCTTGAATTGTTGACCGCATAGCTTCTGTTGGTATATCCACGATAACGGTTGTTGTATCTATTTCCGTAGCCGTATCGATAAGCATATCCATAATAAGGACGGTTCCATCCAAAACCGAAACCTGCATAGCCAAATCCAAAACCGGTATAACCCCAGTTATTCCATCTATTCCATCCCCAAGGTCTGTTCCAGCCATAACCGTAGTATCCGCCATAACCCCAGTTGTTCCATCCCCAATTGTTCCAACCCCAAAATGGGTCGTTCCAACCATAAAAACCTCCATAACCCCAGTTGTTCCAACCATTATTATGTATATAAATACTTACATCGGCATTGTTGCTACCCCAGCTACCATAACCTTCATAGTCATTTGCATCGGCGTAATAATCCGTTAACTGCTCATCGGTAATTGTGTCATTTACAATATTGCTTGAATAAGAATCTACATCGGTAAATATTTCACTATCCAATATTTGATCATATTGATCGGCTTTATCGCCAAAATATGCTGAATAGGTATCGTCTTGAGCGGAGTTTTGGTTGTAATTTCTTTGTTCCGGTCTTCTTTCTACTGTTCTGGTAACATCATCTGAATAGATGCCGTCATTGTCGTAATATGAAGATTGCTGGTAGGTACCGCAAGAAGCTGTAAATATAGCAAGGGTTACCAACATTGAGATGTTGCGAAGTTTGTTGTGGGGTAAGGAATATATCATCGGATCAAAATTATATTGTTGAACATATTAAAAATAACTAGTTTTACCCAATTATTACATACTAAGAATCACAAAATTTGTGCCAAAGTCCAGATAATGAGTAAAAAGTTGACAAAGAGAAGCGAGGATTATTCCAAATGGTATAATGAATTGGTAGTTAAAGCTGATTTAGCCGAAAACTCCGGCGTAAGAGGTTGTATGGTCATTAAACCATATGGTTTTGGTATTTGGGAGAAGATGCAAGCTGGTTTGGATAAGATGTTTAAAGAGACGGGACATGAAAATGCCTATTTTCCTTTATTTATTCCAAAATCATATTTGAGTAAAGAGGCTAGCCATGTGGAAGGTTTTGCTAAAGAATGTGCAGTTGTTACACATTATAGATTAAAAAATGCAGAGGATGGTAGCGGAATTATAGTTGATCCCGATGCTAAACTAGAAGAGGAGTTAATTGTTAGACCAACTTCTGAGACCATTATTTGGGATACTTATAGAAAATGGATTCAATCTTATAGAGATTTACCATTATTGATTAACCAATGGGCAAATGTGGTTCGTTGGGAAATGCGTACGAGATTATTCTTGAGAACGGCAGAATTTTTATGGCAAGAAGGCCATACAGCTCATGCTACTGAAAAGGAAGCTATTGAAGAGGCTGAGCAAATGATGAACGTTTATGCTGATTTTGTTGAAAACCATATGGCAGTACCCGTAATAAAAGGTACAAAGACAGAAAGTGAACGTTTTGCCGGTGCTATTGAAACCTATTGTATTGAAGCTTTAATGCAAGATGGTAAAGCTTTGCAAGCTGGTACATCTCACTTTTTAGGGCAGAATTTTGCAAAAGCCTTTGATGTTAAGTTTGCTACTAAAGAAGGTGGTAAAGAGCATGTTTGGGCAACTTCTTGGGGAGTTTCAACCAGATTAATGGGTGCGTTGGTTATGACACATAGTGATGATAACGGATTGGTGATACCGCCAAAATTAGCACCCATACAAGTTGTAATCGTTCCTATTTATAAGGGTATAGATCAATTGGATCAAATTTCGGAAACAGTCAATCCTTTGGTAAAAGAGTTGAGGTCAAAAGGTATTTCGGTGAAATTCGATAATAGGGATACGCACAAACCAGGATTCAAGTTTAATGAATACGAAATGAGGGGCGTACCTGTTAGATTGGCCATAGGACCAAGGGATATGGAAAACGGAACTTATGAAGTTGCTAGAAGAGATACACTGCAAAAAGAAACGGTGAATGCGGAAGATGTAGTTGCTAAAATTGAGTTTTTAATGGATGATATTCAAAAGAATATGTATCAAAAAGCACTTGATTATAGAACGGAACATATTACCGAGGTGAATTCTTATGATGAATTTAAAAAAGTTTTAGAAGAAAAAGGCGGATTTATTTCTGCCCATTGGGATGGTAGTAAAGAAACCGAAGAACGTGTAAAGGAAGAGACAAAAGCCACTATACGTTGCATTCCCATTGATGCCAAGAACGAAGAAGGTGTCTGTATGGTTACCGGTAAACCATCTCATAAAAGGGTGTTATTTGCAAAAGCATATTAATTTTTTTAAAAAAATATATTCAGGTGTTGCGATAGTGAAAAATATTTGTATTTTTGCATCCGCAATTGCGCAAAGTATGGTCCGTTCGTCTAGGGGTTAGGACGCCAGGTTTTCATCCTGGTAACAGGGGTTCGATTCCCCTACGGACTACAAATTAAATTTTTTGGGGGTATCTCCAAAGTAAGTGACATAATGGTCCGTTCGTCTAGGGGTTAGGACGCCAGGTTTTCATCCTGGTAACAGGGGTTCGATTCCCCTACGGACTACAAAATTAGAATGGATGAAAGTCCAATGAAATTATAACGAAGAATAAAATGGCAAATCACAAGTCGGCATTAAAGAGAATTAGAAGAAACGAAGCAGTTCGTTTACGTAACAGATATCAGCATAAAACTACACGTAATGCTATAAAAAGATTACGTGCAGAAGAATCTAAGAAAGATGCAGAGGCTCTTTTTCCAAGTGTTGTTAGTATGATCGATCGTTTAGCAAAACGTAATATCATTCATGATAACAAGGCTGCTAACTTAAAAAGTAAATTAGCGAAGCACGTTGCCGCTTTGTAAGAGATTGCCTTAAGAAATTAAAAGCCTTCCATTTTTTGGAAGGCTTTTTTTATTGGTTAAATTTTATTCAAGCTGTTTTACAGGAAGTCTAAGTCTTCTCATTGATAAAAACCCTATAATAAAACAGAGGTACATAGTGGCTATAGAGATATAGTGATACTTTGAAAGGTTGTATGTGGTGTACAACGGATAATCAAAAGACAATATGTACATTGATATAGGGTAGCAGATGTAAAACACAAGTAAGCCTAAGGTAATCCAAAACAGTAAGTTTTTTCTAGGTATAAACTTCTGTTCTTCAGAAAATATCTTGTACAAATAAGTTAGGCACGCAAATACTAATATAATCGCTCCAACAATAATGGCATAATTTTGCGGTTCTGTGTAAAAGTCTTGCAAAAACAAATTGACTATACAGGTCAATAAAAATAAAGCACTGCCATATTTGATGAAATTCCTACTTCTTTTTTTATCTATTAATTGATAGAAAATGTAGAAGAAATATAGATAAAATACAATGTCAAAAATGTTGAAAATTATAGTGTTGTAATTATAATATTCAGGTATATAGACTAGCTGTATGTCATCTACATCCCTAACGATTGCGCCTAAAATTTCTGACAGTAAAACATAGCTAAGAATTATGGGCAGATATTTTAAAACGGTATCATAGTACAGTCTATATTTGGTAATGGATAAAACCAGCGCTATAAAATAGAGAGAGATATAGTAATTATTTAAAAGATACTCCAACATAGTCAATGAGCGGTTTTACTGTGAAATATTTATTGGTTTTTTGGTGGTGGTACTCCAGTGCCTCTATTTAATGTTAAACTTTCTTCGCCTTGTAGTATTGCCGGTGCAGCTTTCGTTGGGTTGGTAGTCGGTACAAACGACGCATACGCTTTTGTATTGGTGTCGTTATTATGACCATATTCTACTTTAATAGGTTCAAAGCTGTTGTTCATGGGCACTGCTTCTTTTCCTTTAGCACCTTGTGCTATATAAAAAAGATAATCTCGTTTACCATCATTGTAAGTAGGGGATAACATGATGCTGTTCTGTCTAGGATGTTTGATTGAATCTTTAGTTTTTGGGAAAAATTCCTCATCTGGGTAGTTGGAGTAATAGAGTCGCAAAGTCGAAATTTCAACACCGGCATCGGCAACTTCTTGCTCAATATATTCTAAATATTGTTTGATGGTTTTATAGTCGTAGTAAACAAATCTACCAACATGGAACTCTTTGTCATTTTTAGTAACCTTATTTATTGAATCTTCATAGCGTTGAATTAAGGGTACTCGCCTTTTTTCATACGAATCGTACATGTTTTTTGCTTGTGATATCGGTACTATCTCTTGTGGTGCTAGAACAACTGGTTTTTCCGGTTTCTTTGGGTCTTGCTCTTTGGGTTGTTCATTGCAACTGATAGATGCAGAGATGATAATTGCACATAAGAATTTGCCGATAAGGATAGATGGTCTTTTCATTTTCTGATATTTAAGTGGTTATTAAAGAAAAATGCTAAAAGACTGGGGGATAGTTCTTTCTGATGTATAAAGATATTAAAAAAATAGTAGGAAAAATTTTTAAGATTATTTCCTTTTCAATTTGCGAAGGAAAGATTTTCAGCAAATAAAAAATCCCGATTTCTTGACAAAATCGGGATTGTAATTTATACTCAAAAAGAATTCTATTGATTCATTGTCATTAAGAATTCTTCGTTGTTTTTAGTTTGTTTAAAGCGTTGTTCGATAAACTCCATTGCTTCAACCGGATTCATGTCGGCAAGGTACTTACGCATGATCCACATACGCTGTAACGTGTTTTCGTCTAACAACATGTCATCTCTACGTGTACTTGAAGAAGTAAGGTCAATAGCAGGGAAAATTCTTCTGTTGGCAATCTTACGATCCAATTGAAGCTCCATGTTACCGGTACCTTTAAATTCCTCAAAGATAACCTCGTCCATCTTAGATCCGGTTTCCGTTAGAGCAGTAGCAATTATAGATAGTGATCCGCCACCTTCGATATTACGTGCTGCACCAAAGAATCTCTTAGGCTTATGTAATGCATTTGCATCAACACCACCACTTAATACTTTACCCGATGCCGGTTGAACGGTGTTGTATGCTCTTGCCAAACGTGTAATGGAATCTAAAAGAATTACTACATCATGACCGCATTCTACCAATCTTTTTGCTTTTTCTAAAACAATATTGGCTACACGCACATGTTCTGTTGGTTCTTTGTCGAAAGTAGAAGCTACAACCTCGCCACGTACGTTACGTTGCATGTCAGTAACCTCTTCAGGACGTTCATCGATAAGTAGTATTATTTGATAAACCTCTGGGTGGTTCGCTGCAATACCATTTGCAATATCCTTTAAAAGCATGGTTTTACCAGACTTAGGTTGCGATACGATCATGCCTCTTTGTCCTTTACCTATTGGTGAGAACAAATCAATAATTCGTGTAGATATTGTGCTTTGGCGTTCAGCTAAATTAAATTTTTCTTGAGGGAATAACGGGGTCAAATGTTCAAAAGACACACGGTCGCGAACTATTTGAGGGTCTATACCGTTAATTTTATTCACCTTAATAAGTGGAAAATATTTTTCCCCTTCTTTTGGTGGTCTTACGTTACCCAAAACAGTGTCTCCGGTCTTAAGTCCGAAAAGACGAATTTGTGATTGAGAAACATAAATATCATCAGGAGATGATAGGTAATTATAATCGGAGGAACGTAAAAATCCGTATCCATCCTGCATAATATCCAATACACCTTCACTGGCTATAATAGAATCAAACTCATATTCAGGTTCTTTGTACCTGTTTTTAAGATCCTTGTCAAAATTGCTTTTGTCGTGGGGAGTCCTTGGGTTTGGTTTCTTCTTGTGATTGTTATTCTGCTGCGAATTTTTGTTGTTATTGTTGTTCGACTGATTGGTAGACTTAGGTCTCGGTCTAGGTCTTTTTTGCTCAGTAGTTTCTTTGGCCTCGTTTTCTTGCGGAGTTTCCTTTTTTACGGGAGCAGCTTTTTCCGCAGCTGGTTTAGGGGCTGTGCTAGATTCTTTGCTCGTGTTTTGAACAACACGTTTTCTAGGTCTTGGTTTTGGTTTCGGCTTTTCTTCCTTAGGCTTACTTGCTTCTTCTGTAGTGGTAGGAGCAATAGCGGCAGCAACTTTAGGGTTGGCAGCTTGTAAGTCCAAAATTTGATAAACTAAGTCTAGTTTTTTCAAGGTTTTGAATTTAGGAACCTTAAGTCCTTTAGCAATTTCCTGAAGCTCAGGTAGCTTTTTCGATTTTAAATCTGAAATCTCAAACATTAAGTAATAGAATAAATTATATAAGTAGTTTGTATTGTAAGAAGTAAATAATTTTATTTGGATAATCTCTAAGGAAGGTTATTCCTTAATTGGTAGGTGTTATGACGTGATAACGTAGCAATATTACAAATTATTTTGAATAAAATGGCTATATTTTTTGAAAAGACCTGTATTTTTGCATCGTAAAGCGATAATAGATATATGATTCAGAGAATTCAGAGCCTTTATTTAGTAATTGTGGCAATACTTACAGGTATTCTACCGTTCTTCTTTAATCTATGGATTGATGTAGATGGTACCGAGGTATATGCAAACAATGAAATGCTCATTTCTATTGTGTTTTACGCAAGTGCCGTTTTAGCAATTTGGTCTATGGTACAATTTAAAAATAGAAAATCTCAGTTTGTTATTAACAGGCTGAACATGATATTGAACGTTTTTTTATTAGGATTTTTCGTTTACCGATCACTAAACTTATCCGGAGAAGCTTCGGTTTCTGAGAAGGGTATTGGGATGCTGATTCCAGTATTTTCTATCATTTTTTTAGTTCTTGCAAATAGGGCTATAAAAAAGGATGAAGATCTTGTAAAATCTGTCGATCGCTTGCGTTAAACCTATAATCTTAGTAGTATTAGTGCGTTAAAACCCGGGGTAGTTACCGGGTTTTTTTATGTCTTCGCTTTTTTAAATATCACAGAAATATTGCAAGATTTCCTTAGCATGTGATAAACTGTTTACTTTTTCTTGAATTCTTCGTGATACCACAATTCTATGTTTGTATCAAGAAACAGCAAGGCTAACGATAGTCGTTAGTTACGCTGATTTAAAAAATATAAACAATTTAAAAATTACGATTATGAAAAACAGAAAATTTACTCTTGTATTGTTGGCTAGCGCATTAACAACTTTCTTCGTTAGCTGTTCAGATGATGACGCAGAAGTTGTAACGGTAACCGAAACAGTTGTGGAAACAGAAACAGTTGAAGTGGATTCCTCAATGCCGGTAGGTGATTTAATGGTGACCCTAAGTGGAAATCTGGTTGCAGAAAGCGGTACGCCTACGCAAGGTCTAGTAGAGGTAGGTGTAGATTCAGAAAGTACAAACTTTGTTCGTTTTGGAGATGATTTTACTACTGAATTGGGTACAGGTACCGTAGGGATATTTTTATCTACTTCAGATACATTTACGGCTGATCCGGCAAACGGAAATCCAGATTTAATGTTGATCGGTAATGTTGCAGGTAATGGTGAAATGTTCATAAAACTAGATGCTACACCAGATGCTAAGTATACGCATATAATATTATGGTGTGCCACTGCCAATATTCCTTTTGGTAATGTAGCCCTTAACTAGAAAAATTTGATGGCCTTTGGGAATAGAGACACCTGATTCTGTTTTTCTATGTCTCCCAAAGGCTTTTTTTATGGGTTTTCAATGTTGTAGACCTATAACCGGAAATAACAGAATTATGGAAAAAAATAAAATTTTCTTAGGTATCTGCTGTTGCTTATTCGTATTAGGATTACAAGCACAAAGTGGATGGACAAGGGAAGCAAAGGGATTTTATCTTCAAGCGTCGGCATCGTATTTTTCTTCTAACGATTATTTTACTACCGAAGGCAGATTGGCCGATCAAGGTAGCGAATTTAGAACCGGGGGGCTATTGCTTTATGGTGAATACGGAATTTCAAATAGACTTACCGCCATAGTAGATCTACCTGTAGTCAAATTTAATAGTTTCAGCACAACTGAAACTGTTGCTGGCGTGGGTAATATACAGTTGGGAGTAAAATATAAACTTCTTAAAAATTTCCCGCTGTCCTTACAGGTGGCAGTAGACATACCCAGTAATGATGGTACTAACTTTGCACAATCTAAAAACGCAAATGCTTTTGGTGAGTTTGATGAGATTAATCTGCCTTTGTCCGATGGTGAATTTAATATCTGGACAACCTTGGCAGCGTCACATGGTTTCAAGAATGGCAAAACATATGCTTCTGCTTTCTCCAGTATAAATTTTAGAACAGAAGAATTTAGTAATCAATTTCAAGCAGGTGTTGAAGTAGGACATTTGTTTTTTGATAAATTATATCTCATAGGAAAATTGAAAGTGCAAGAAAGGTTGTCATCTGAAAATAATGTACAAAGTGGCTCTTTCTTGTTCGGAGAAGGAACAACATTCACTAATTATGGTGTAACATCAATGTATAAAGTGTCCGATCATTTCAATTTGGTGGCACAGTATTCAGATTATGCAGGTTTTTTGGTAGATAGAAAAAATATCTATGATGGGGGCACCATCTCTTTAGGTGTATCTTTTGAATATTAATTAGCTTAATACAGGGTGAGGAAAACTAAAAATTGCCCTGTATTATCTTTTGCCAAGTTCAATTACTTCAAGGTCTTTAATATTATCCCCATCAATTATAAAGCGTAGCATGGTACGTACCTGATGAAAACCATGTTTTCCGCATGCACCAGGATTCATATGCAAGACGCCCAGTTTTTTGTCCATCATAACTTTAAGAATATGAGAATGACCGCAGATAAATAGTTTTGGCGGATTTTCTTTAATAATATCTCGAGTTCTAATGTTGTATTTTGGAGGGTAACCTCCTATATGGGTAATAAGTACATCTACCCCTTCACAGAAAAATCTGTTATTTTCGGGGAATTCTTTTTGAATAATATGGTCGTCAATATTTCCGTATACCCCTTTTAATGGTTTTAATTTAGAAATGGCATCCGTAACTTTTAAAGACCCAATATCTCCTGCGTGCCATACTTCGTCTGCCCAGCCCACATGCTTTAAAATAGCATTATCTATATATGAATGTGTATCGGAAAGTAGAAGAATTTTGGTCATTTGTGTATTGTAATTACATGTTTGCTCATTGCGTCCTCTTGCAGAATAGCAAGTGAAATCAATTTTTATTATTTGAGTGTTTGTCCAAGAATGTTAAAACGTATCGTTTTTAATATCTTTGCGAGATACAAAACTAGCATATCCTTTTGAGATTCTTCATTCAATTTTCATACTTCGGTAAAGCATATCATGGCTGGCAAAATCAACCGAATGCCATTACCGTGCAAGAGGTTTTGGAAAAAGGTATGTCTAAACTTTTAAACAGCCCTGTCTCATTGATGGGAGCTGGGCGTACAGATACTGGGGTACATGCAAAAATGATGTATGCCCATTTTGATGTTGATGCGTTGGAAGATATTCAAGATTATATATTCAGACTTAATTCATTTTTGCCCAATGATATAGCGGTTGAGCGTATCTTTGAGGTAAAGGATGATGCGCATGCCCGTTTTCACGCTACGGCAAGAACCTATGAATATCATATTGCAAAAAGCAAAGACCCTTTTACGACGGACTTGGCATATTTTGTGAAAAAAGAGCTAGACGTTGAGCAAATGAGTATTGCAGCAAATCTTCTTTTGGGAAAGAAAGATTTTGAATGTTTTTCAAAATCGAATACCGATGTATTTACTAATATCTGTGACCTTCGAGAAGCACAATGGTCGATAAAAGAGAACAATTTGATTTTCACTATAACGGCAGATAGGTTTCTTAGAAATATGGTAAGAGCTATAGTAGGCACGCTCATTAATGTTGGTTTGGGCAAATATTCACCAGACTATGTTAATACCATATTAAAAAGTAAGGATAGAACCAAAGCAGGGGTTTCTGTTCCTGCAAAAGGACTATATTTGACTTCTATTGTTTACCCCAATACTATTTTAAAGAATGGATAAGGATTCTGGCAAAGCATTTGACACTCGTCTTTTTAAACGCTTACTTGCCTACACAAAACCGTACCGAATTACATTTTATGGCGTGGCAATGTCCGCTATATTATTGTCCGGATTCGCAATTCTTACCCCGTTGATCGTAAAAAAAATTATTGATGAGGCTATAAAAGGTAGTAATCAAGAATTGCTTTTGAACTTAACGGTTGCCATGCTTGTGGTGTTATTGGGGCAGGTAATTTTTCAGTTGGCTTTTAACTACTACGCAAACTGGTTAGGTGAATCTGTTATCAAAGACATTAGGATTAATTTGTTTAAAAAAATGCTCTCTTTTAAAATGACGTATTTTGATAATTCGTCGTTAGGTGTACTGGTTACTCGAGCAGTTGCCGATATGCAGAGAATTGGGGAAATTTTTAGTCAAGGTTTCTTTGTTATTGTTGCCGATTTATTGAAGATGGTGGTAGCCGCAATTGTAATGCTTTTTATAAACTGGAAGCTTTCGTTAATCGTTTTTGCCCTTTTGCCTATAATTATTTATGCCACTAGGTGGTTTCAAAAAGCAATGAAAGTTGCCTTTACCGAGGTTAGGGCAGAGGTTTCTAATTTAAATTCTTTTGTACAAGAGCGTATTACAGGTATGAAAATCGTTCAGCTATTTACAAGAGAAAAAATTGAGAGCGATAAATTCAGGGAAATTAATGAGAAGCATAAAAAGGCATGGTTAAGAACGGTTTGGTACAACTCGATCTTTTTTCCAATTGCTGAAATTGTTTCTTCTTTAACGGTAGGGTTGATCGTTTGGTACGGTGGCTTACAGAATGTAGCCAATATCACAACAGATATAGCCGGTACTCTTTTTGCTTTTATTATGTTGATCGATTTACTGTTTAGACCATTACGTCAAATTGCAGATAAGTTCAACACCTTGCAAATGGGTATGGTTGCTGCCAATAGGGTTTTTAAGATTTTAGATACCGATAGTCATATACAGAATGTAGGTACTTATGAGAAAGAAGTTGTAAATGGCGATATCTCTTTTGAAAATGTTCGTTTTGGTTATTTGGAGGATGAAGAAGTTCTACACGGTATTTCTTTTGAAGTCAAAGCCGGGGAAACAGTCGCTATCGTTGGTGCTACCGGAGCGGGAAAAAGTACTATAATCAATTTATTGAATAGATTTTATGAGATCAACTCAGGGTCTATCAAGGTGGACGGAGTAGATATACAGGATTATAAATTATCTTCTTTAAGGGCGCATATTGCAGTGGTTTTACAAGATGTATTCTTGTTTGCCGATACCATAGCCAATAATATTTCTTTAAAAGATTCAAATGTTTCTGTCGATGATATAGAGAAGGCTGCCCAAGCTATTGGAGTAGATGAATTTATATCTAGTTTGCCCGGCGGATATCACTATAATGTAAAAGAACGTGGAACTATGCTCTCTAGTGGTCAACGACAATTAATAGCCTTTTTAAGAGCCTATGTAAGTAACCCGAGTATTTTAATTTTAGATGAGGCTACCTCCTCAGTAGATACTTATTCTGAGCAGCTGATACAATTGGCTACGGATAAGATTACTCAAGGGAGAACTTCTATCGTTATTGCACATCGCCTGGCTACCATTAAAAAAGCAGATAAGATTATCGTAATGGATGCCGGTAACATCGTTGAAACCGGTACACACAAACAGCTGCTTAAAAAAGGAGGTTACTATAGTAATCTTTATGAAGCTCAGTTCTTAGCTGAGGAGGTTGCTTAATTAGGCTGCCATTTTCTGAAAAGTATCAGTGAAAAGGGCTATATATACTATCGCAATTAACATTATTACAAAGCATATCGTAGCGAATAAAACAAGAAATAGTAAAAGTTTCAATATGGTCTGCTTTATAGTCAAATTAAAGAGCTTGTAAAATACCCAAGTAAAGAACCCAATTTGAAATACCAAATTGACCATTGAAACGTAGTAAAGTAATTTAGAGTTCCATAAAACCAACATGTAAACGGTATTGATAATTATGGACAGGTGTGAATATGCGTAGATGTTTATTACAAAATGCTCACTAAGGTTAAATTGTTTTTTATTGATAAAAACTATTCTTGACATTAAAGCAAGAAAAGGTAGCATAGCAATATAGAAGAGACTTTGGTATTTAAAAAGGTACGTATTCCATGTCTTTTGGAAATCTTGCCCTAAATTTTCTGCTTCAGTTAAAGATGAAGAATTTTCATATCTAAAATCAAAATCTAAAGCATTGGGGAAGAATTCCGTACAGACATAAACAAAAAGTCCGCCAAAAGTAATTGCAATGGTGAGGTAGCTTATAGGATTTAAATACTTTTTTCTAACACCGTTAATGTATCCTCCTATAACTTCATCAGGTTTGGTGAAAAGGTGTTTGAATGTTACTAGAAAAGTGTTATCTATATTAAAAAATCTCTCGGTTGCATCATACCATAAGTTCTTTACCGTAAGTCTATTGCGAATTACCTTAGCGCCACAATCGGGACAATAGCTAAAATCCGTTCTTAAGTTGTTTTCGCAGTTCTTACAATTCATTGCACCAAATCTTGCTTCAGCATATTACTTAATTGGGTAATCGAATCGTACAGCACAAATTCCCCGTTTTTAATGTAGGATATGAGTCCGGTTTCCTCACTGACCACTAGACTAAGTGCATCGGTTTTTTCACTAATTCCAACGGCAGCTCTATGTCGTAAGCCAAAACGAAGGGGAATGTTACGTTCGTTAGACACTGGTAAGATTACACGGGTAGCTACAATGTAATTTCCAACAATAACCGCAGCACCATCATGTAATGTGCTGTTTTTATAAAATATACTCTCTAGAATTGGCTGGTTTATTTCAATATTCATACGGTCTCCCGTATTTTTAATAAAATCTAGGGAGTTGTTACGCTCAATAACCAAAATAGCCCCTGTTTTAGTGCTGGCCATTTTTTCGCATGCCTTTATAATCGAATCTACATCGGTATCGGTAGAAATGCCTTCTTGTTTTAAAAATTTAAAATGCTTTACAAAATTTCTTTTGTTCGCAAAATTGGTAGAACCGATCATTAATAGAAATTTTCGTATCTCCTGTTGAAATACTATGATCAATGCAATTAACCCAACTTGCATAAAGGCACCTACCATACTACTGATCATTTGCATGTCTAGCAATTCGGTAAGCTTCCAGAAAGCCCAAACAATAACAATTCCGATAAAAATGTTGATGGCTACCGAGCCTCTTACCAGCTTATAAATGTAGTATAGTAGCACGGCAACAAAAATGATGTCTAAAACATCTGTAATCTTAAAGTCAATAAAATTTAAAAAATCCAAGCAGTACCGTTTTAGTAAAATTAAGAAATTAGATGACAAGAAATCAATATAAACTTAGGCATTTAATTGTTCATATAGTTTAACACATTCAAAAGCTTCTTTGACATCATGAACGCGCAAAATTTTTGCTCCCTTTTGTAAGCACACCATGTGTAGGGCTGTTGTGCCATTCAATGCCTGTTCGGCGGAAGTGCCCAAGGTTTTGTAGATCATGGATTTTCTACTGATACCAGCTAGTAAAGGTTGGTCTGTAAAACACATGAGTTCCATTTTGTTTAAAAGTTCATAGTTCTGTTCAAGGTTTTTTGCAAAACCAAAACCAGGGTCTATAATAATATCTTTAATGCCCAATGCTTTGGCAACAGAAAGTCTTTCGGAAAAATAAAAAAGTACTTCTTTCAAAATATCATCATAACTGGTTTGTTGTTGCATATTTTGAGGCGTACCTCGCATATGCATCATAATATACGGTACGTTTAATTGAGCTACCGTGCTTAGCATTTTATCATCTTGTAATCCTGCAGTGATATCGTTAATAATAGCGGCACCGTTTTCTATACATGCTCTTGCGACATTGCTTCTAAAAGTATCAATGGATAGATTGGTTTCAGGGAATTTCTTTAGTATAAGGCTGACAATAGGTTCTATCCGTTTCAGTTCAGTGGTTTCATCAACCTCTAAAGCGCCGGGTCTACTGCTATAGGCACCAACATCTATAAAAGTGGCACCTTCATTGAGCATTTTCTCTACCTGTTGTAATATACTTGACTCATCCTTGTATTTTCCACCATCAAAAAAAGAATCTGGAGTAACATTTAAAATACCCATTATTTTGGGTTGTTCAAGAGATATAAGTTTACCGTTGCAGTTTATGGTCATTGTTAATATTTGAAAGGATTTTGTGGCATTTTTCAAGTTTAAACCATCTATCTTGATGGTTACAATTTTTTAAGCGAAATTTACACAAATTAGATAGAATTACATGCTAGATACGGCAAAGGAATACGATGAGGTAATTCAGGTTTGTATAAATCTGTACCAGAAAAAAATGTCAGATTACGGTAGTGCATGGCGAATTTTAAGATTGCCGTCGCTAACAGATCAAATATTCATAAAAGCACAGCGTATACGCAGTCTTCAGGAAAACGCCGTACGTAAGGTCGATGAAGGTGAACGGTCGGAGTTTATCGGTATCATTAATTATTCTGTGATGGCATTAATTCAGTTAGAATTGGGTGTAGCTGATCAACCGGACCTAAGTACTGAAAAAGCGGTTGAATTATACGCAAAGCATATTAAAATCACTAAGGAACTAATGCTGAACAAAAACCATGATTATGGTGAAGCTTGGAGAGATATGAGAGTTAGTTCACTTACAGATTTAATATTGCAAAAATTACTTCGCGTAAAACAAATAGAAGATAATAAAGGTAAAACTTTGGTAAGTGAAGGTATTGATGCCAATTATCAAGACATGATCAATTATGCGGTATTCGCATTGATACATTTAGGTTCTGAATCAGAAAAATAAAAAATAGGAATGAAGTATTTAGTAGGTGTCGTTAGAATTTTTGTTGGAATACTTTTTATTATCAGCGGATTTATAAAATTGAATGATCCTGTTGGCTTTTCTTTTAAGTTAGAAGAATATTTTAGTCAAGGGGTATTGGATTTACCCTTTTTAACTCCATTTGCACTTGCCATCTCAATTTTGGTAGTAATTGTTGAGGTAATGGTAGGGGTTATGCTAATTCTTGGTTATAAGCGTAAACTCACGCTTTGGACATTGTTGGCAATGATAATTTTCTTCACTTTCCTAACTTTTTACTCTGCATACTTTAATAAAGTGACCGATTGTGGTTGTTTTGGTGATGCCATAAAATTGACACCTTGGCAATCTTTTTCAAAAGATGTGGTGCTGTTGATACTCATATTGATCATTTATGCCGGTAGAAAGTATATAACTCCTTTGGTCAGTTCAAAAACATTGATGCCAGTATTGTATATCTCTTTCATTGCTTGTATTGGCTATGTGTATTATGTATTAAATCATTTGCCTGTTATTGATTTTAGACCTTATGAAATAGGTAAGAATATAGAGGAAGGTATGAGCACGCCAGAAGATGCTCCCAAGGCTATTTTTGAATACAGGTGGAAGTTCAATGTGAATGGAAACGAGGAAATACATGTAACTAATGGCGACTACCCAACAGTAAACGGGGAGTTTATTGATGTTGAAACAGAAGAAATTCAAGCAGGATATGAACCACCGGTTCATGATTTTACAATTGAACAGGAAGGAGAGGATTTTGCCGGCTCGTTGTTGCAAGAACCAAAATTGGTAATGGTGATAGCGTATGATTTACGAAAGTCTAACCTTGAGGTTTTCAAAGAAATAAAAACGGTTGCCGATAAAGCGAAAGCCAAAGGCTACAAAGTAATTGGCATGTCTGCATCCGGACCTGATCAAACAGATGCTTTGAAGAAAGAATATAGCTTGGGGTTTGATTTTTATTTTACAGACGAGACTACATTAAAAACTATTGTAAGATCTAACCCTGGGGTATTGGTATTAGAGAAAGGTACGATCAAACAAAAAGTTCATTACAACGATTTAGAGAATTTAATTTTTGAATAAGATTTTAAACTGAAACAGAACAACTAGAAACATAAATATGAGAGCAAAGATAGTAGCAGGTAACTGGAAAATGAACAAGAATTTGGCAGAAACCGAAACACTTTTGGCAGAATTGTCGGCAAAATTACCCGATACAAATGCAGAAGTTATGGTAGCACCAACGTATGTAAATCTTTCAAGTGCGGTACGTGCTTTAGATAATTCTAAAATAGAGGTGATTGCACAGAATATGCACTATGCGGAAAGTGGAGCATTTACTGGTGAAATTTCTGCTGATATGTTATTGAATATAGGAATTGACACTGCAATTATAGGGCACTCGGAAAGAAGAGCTTACTTTGGTGAAAGTGATGCCATATTATCTAAAAAGGTAATTACCGCTTTACAAAAAGGCATTCGTGTAATGTTCTGCTTTGGTGAGGAATTGGAAGATCGTAAATCTGGTAACCATTTTAAATTAGTGGAAAGCCAGTTGAAGAACGTACTTTTTAATTTAGAACCTTCAGCTTGGTCAAATATTGTTTTGGCATATGAGCCTGTTTGGGCCATAGGTACCGGTGAAACGGCTTCTCCAGATCAGGCACAGGAAATGCATGCGTTTATTCGTAAAACTATTTCTGAAGCTTTTGACGCTACTATTGCAAATAACGTTACCATACTTTATGGTGGTAGTGTAAAACCAGGTAATGCAGAAGAAATTTTCTCTAAGCCAGATGTTGATGGTGGTTTAATTGGTGGCGCATCTTTGGTTGCCGATGATTTTATCGCAATCATAAACGCTATTTAAGTTCAGAAAACTATAATGAGCGATATCGTATATATTGAATACCGTTTTACGGTAAAACCTAAAGAACCGGCTTCAGACATTCTCATTGCAGAATTGGGTGAAGCCGGTTTTGAAAGTTTTATAGAAGAAGATGATGATGTTTTGGCGTACATTCAAAAAACAGATTGGTCTATAGCTATTTTAGATGATATTTATATTCTACAAAATTCCAATTTTGAGATTACATATGAATATAAAGAAATAGCGCAAGAAAATTGGAATGCCACTTGGGAGCAAAACTTTCAGCCCATTATTGTAGATGATATATGCATGATAAGAGCGCCTTTTCATGAGAAGATAAAGGTAGATTATGATATTGTTATTGAACCTAAAATGAGTTTTGGTACTGGGCATCATGAAACTACACATATGATGCTACAGCATATTTTGCAATTAGATGTAAAAGATAAAACTGTTTTAGATATGGGTAGTGGTACCGGGGTTTTGGCAATTCTGGCGGGTATGCGTGGCGCTACATCCATAGATGCAATTGATATTGATAATTGGTGTTATTTAAATGCTAAAGAAAACGTTGCTCGAAATAATATGGATTTTATATCTGTGTATGAAGGTGATGTTGCTTTGTTGGAAGGAAAGAAGTACGATTTGATCATAGCGAATATCAATAGAAATATTTTATTGGCAGATTTACCAAGCTATGCGAAATCTTTAAACGAAGGGGGTATTTTATTGTTAAGTGGTTTTTATACCCAAGATTTGGAAATGATTTCACAAAAATGCACTGAATTAGAGTTAAAATTTGAAAAAAACCTTGAACGAAATAATTGGGTTGCAGCAAAATATGTAAATTAGTTAGTATTAATTGAGATTCATATGAGCACAAAAGAAGAAATTTACGAAGAACTACTCCTTGAAGAAGAGACGGTTCAGCAAAATGAAATCGTTCTTTTTAATGATGAGGTGAATACATTTGATCATGTAATAAATACATTGATTTCGGTTTGTGAACATTCGCCAGAACAGGCAGAACAATGTTCTTTAATTGTACATTATAAAGGTAAATGCACGGTTAAAACCGGGGAGTATGAAGAGCTTAAGCCGCAATGCTCAAAATTATTACAAGCGGGACTCAGTGCAGAGATAACTTGAGTTTTTTAGATTATAAATATTAAATTGTTAAACATAAAAAGACCCCTTATAGAAATAAGGGGTCTTTTTATTGATTAATCTAAAAAATAAATAAAATATAAGTTTAGAGAGAAATTATACCAATGGCACGCCATTCAATCTTTTTTCAATCTTCTTCTTTTTCTCGGTTAATCTTTTCATTACGTCCATTAAACTAGGATCCTTAGTTTCTTTATAAACTTCGTTGATGCTTAAGATAAGTGCTTTTGCCTCTCTCGATGCTTCTACTCGGTCACTAGTTGACATATTGCTCATTTTTCGACTCTCAAATTCCTGAGCTTTTTCAAGTAACTCCATGTGATGCTTTTTTTTCAAAGTTAACATAATATTCAAATTACGCAATTCTTTGTCGATTGTATATAGTTATGAGGCTATTAGATAATAGTATTTATGAACAATTTAACGAAATAAGGTGGTTTAAAGCCTTTTTTTCGAGATCAATTCACATTTTATTCGGTTAAAATTTTTCCTAAACCATATATCGGACCAAATTAGTTGGCGAAATAAGAATTTTCTAGGGTAATTATAGGTATAATTAGGAATTATACAAAAAGAACTAAGGTTAAAAA
>NZ_LR733271.1:2829478-4358553 GCF_902506355.1 Maribacter litoralis
GTAATCGATTGCATTAAAATCGTTATTCATCAATTTTAAAGGTTTATAATGCAATGTTTTCTAAAAAAAATAGCATCTAATTAAATAGTTAACTAGGGATTATTTTTCTTTTTAGGAAAGGAAATCGAATAAAAATAATTACAGAAATAAGTATGTCAGTGGTAGCTAATAAGACCTTTATACGAGAAGATTTTTTATTGGAAAATAAATTTTCTCAAAGACTTTTTTATGATTTTGCATCGCATATGCCGATTATAGATTATCACTGTCATTTACCTCCAAATGATATCGCCAATAATCGTCAGTTTGAGAACTTGACCAAAATTTGGTTAGACGGTGATCATTATAAGTGGCGTGCTATGAGAACTTTTGGCATAGAAGAAAAATATATCACAGGTGACGCCACCGGTAAAGAAAAATTTCAACAATGGGGTAAAACCGTTCCTTATACTTTAAGAAATCCGTTATATCATTGGACACATTTGGAGCTGTTGCGCTATTTTGATATTGATACCTTATTGAATGCTGAAACCGCTAATGATATTTATGATGAGGCTACTGCTAAGTTGCAAACGCCAGATTATAATTGTCATAATCTAATAACCAAAATGAATGTAGAGGTTATTTGCACTACTGAAGATCCGATTGATAGTCTAGATCATCATGTCAAAATAAAGAATAGTGGTTTCAACGTAAAAGTGTCCACTGCTTTTAGACCGGATAAAGCGATTGTTATATCAAACGAAACCTATTTAGAATATTTAGATAAACTAACTGAGGTAAGTAATGTGACCATTGATTCATATAAATCCTTATGCGATGCGTTGAGTGTACGTTTAGATTATTTTGAAGCAAATGGTTGTACGCTGTCCGATCATGGTCTAAGCTATGTTCCTTTTAGAAATTTTACAGATGCGGAAATAGAAGGTATTTTTCAGAAGAGAAGAGCTAAAAAGCAATTGACCTTAGAGGAAGATGAAAAGTTTCAGACTTCCATTTTGTTGTTTTTATGTGAACAATATCATTCTCGTGGGTGGATCCAACAATTTCACCTTGGCGCATTGCGTAATAACAATGCAAGAATGACAAGGCTTTTAGGTCCTGATACAGGTTGGGATTCTATTGGTGATTACTCGCAAGCTGAGACACTATCTAAATTTTTGAATAGGCTAGACGCTAAGGATAAGTTGACAAAAACTATTTTATACAACCTAAACCCTGCTGATAATGAAGTGCTTGCTACCATGATCGGTAATTATAATGACGGTAAGGTAAAAGGTAAAATGCAATTTGGTTCTGGTTGGTGGTTCTTAGATCAAAAAGACGGAATGACCAAGCAGCTCAATGCACTATCCAATATGGGACTAATTAGTTGTTTTATTGGTATGTTGACAGATTCTAGAAGTTTTCTTTCCTATCCCAGACACGAGTATTTTAGAAGAATAGTTTGTAATTTATTTGGGCAAGAAATGCAAAGGGGAGAACTACCACAAGATTTTGAGTTGGTAGGCAAAATTATACAAGATATCAGTTATAATAATGCCAAAGAGTATTTCAAATTTTAATTACTAATGTTTCGGTTCGTAAAATCGTATAAACCAATACTATGAAAAGTGCAAAAATACTATCGTTTCTTGTTTTGATCATTACCTGTTTAGGTTGTGAAATACAAAATGAAGTAAAGACTATTCGATTAGGGCATGGTTTAGATGTCAGTCATTCGGTACACAAGGCCATGGTAAAAATGGGTGAAGATTTGTTAGAGCGTTCGGGTGGTAAGCTCAAACTTGAAATATACCCTAGCCAACAATTGGGAACGGAGCGGGAGTGTTTAGAGCTTTTGCAGATCGGTAGCTTAGACATGACGAAAGTATCTGTGGGAGTATTGGAAAATTTTGCACCGAAAATGAAAGTACTCGGTCTTCCTTTTCTTTTTAGAGATCGTCAACATTCTTTCAATGTTTTAGACGGACCTATTGGTGAACAATTACTGAACGAAGGCGAGCAGTATTGGTTAAAAGGTTTAGGATATTATGATGCAGGTAGCCGTAGTTTTTACACGATGAACAAACCTATTGAAAAACCAGAGGATCTTGTGGGAGAAAAAATACGGGTTATGGAAAGTGCAACTGCCGTTAATATGGTAAAAGCATTAGGGGGTTCACCAACTCCTATTTCATGGGGTGAACTATATACATCTTTACAACAAGGTGTAGTGGACGGTGCAGAGAACAACCCACCTAGTTTTTATTTGTCAAGACATTATGAAGTATGTAAGTATTATTCTTTAGATGAGCATACCGTTCTACCAGATGTATTATTAATTGGTACGTATGTTTGGAATAAGTTAAATGCGCAAGAGCAAGAATGGTTGCATGCTTCGGTAAAAGAATCTGTAAAGTACCAGCGTGTCTTATGGGCAGAGGCAGAGGAGGAAGCGCTACGCGAAGTTCAAAAAGCGGGCGTTGAAGTCATTCGACCAGATAAATCACTATTTGCAGAAAAGGTGAAAGGTATATACGAAGGATATAAAGATGATACAGAAATATATCCGCTTATCAAACAAATTCAAGAAACTAAATAATATACTATGCGAAACAAAATAGACGCCGTTTTAGGCAAGACATTGGTGCTTATTATGTCCGTTATGGTTATTAACGTACTATGGCAAGTTTTTACCAGATATGTAACCGGAAACCCAAGTTCCTTTACCGATGAGTTGGCACGTTATTTAATGATATGGATCGGAGTACTAGGTGCGGCTTACGTTTCTGGTCGCAATCTTCATGTGGCCATTGATATTTTACCGCTTAGGCAGAATTTAAAGACACAGAAAAAACTGAAGATTATTGTTACCGTATTAATCATTCTTTTCGTTTTATTCGCCTTTGTAATCGGTGGTACGCGTTTGGTGTATATTTCTTATGTGCTGGGGCAGCATTCACCGTCATTACAGCTTCCCTTGGCATTCGTATACGTTATTATACCTATTAGCGGTTTGCTGATTATGTATTATAAAATTTCTGACCTAAAAAATATGAACTCATGATGGAGTATTTACCAATTCTAGTTTTAGTAATAAGCTTCATATGTTTATTGTCCATTGGTACGCCGGTGGCATGGAGTATAGCAATTTCATCTTTGTTGACCATGTTGGTCAGTATACCTGCAATGCCTGCGTTTACAACGGTATCTCAGCGAATGGCGACCGGTCTGGACAGTTTTGCCCTCTTGGCCATTCCTTTCTTTGTACTATCTGGCGAACTCATGAACAAGGGAGGTATCGCACACCGGCTTATTGCATTCGCTAAAACCTTGGTGGGATCTTTTCCTGGCGGTTTGGCATTGATCAATGTGATAGCGGCCATGTTAATGGGAGCTATAGCTGGATCGGCAATGGCATCTGCATCGGCAATGGGTAGTATACTAGGTCCTGAAATGGAAAAAGAAGGATACTCCAAAGAGTTTGGGGCTGCCGTAAATATCACGTCAGCAACTACGGGTTTAATAATACCACCTAGTAACGTATTGATTGTTTACTCATTGGCCAGTGGAGGTGCATCTATTGCGGCCTTGTTCTTGGCAGGATATATTCCTGGTATCATGACAGGATTGTTCTTGATGATCGTTGCGGCTTTTTGGGCTAAAAAGAAAAAATACAAAGTTGGAAAGCGAAGTAGTTTAAAACAGGTCGGTAAAACTTTTATAGACGCTTTGCCAAGTCTTTTTATGCTTGTAGTGGTTATTGGAGGTATAGTATCTGGTGTTTTTACAGCTACCGAAGCTTCTGCTATAGCGGTTCTATATAGTTTGGTTTTAGGTTTTATATATAAGGAGATAACCTTGCCTAAATTACCACAGATCTTGTTAGATTCTTCTGCAACTACTGCAATTGTAATGTTACTTATCGGGTCATCTATGTGTATGTCGTGGGCCTTGTCGTATGAGAACATACCGCAAGACATTAGTTCTGGGCTATTAAGTCTAAGTGAGAACAAAATTGTGATTCTATTAATTATTAATTTGTTGTTACTGTTTGTAGGGATTTTTATGGATATGACTCCCGCTGTCCTGATTTTTACACCGATATTTTTACCCGTTGTAACCAAATTGGGTCTTGATCCCGTTCACTTCGGTATTATCATGGTATTGAACCTTTGTATAGGTTTATGTACTCCTCCCGTTGGTTCCGTCTTATTTGTTGGGGTAGGTGTGGCTAAAACGACAATAGAAAAGGTGTTTAAACCCTTGTTGCCCTTGTTCATAGCAATGATTATTGCATTGTTCTTGGTGACATATATTCCGCAGTTAAGCTTATGGTTGCCTAGTTTGTTTGATTTGTAGTAGTTAAAAATTCTGCTATTTGCTTGACGATTTTCTAACAATCAATTTTGCTGGCAAGACCACATTGCTCTGTACTTTATCCATAGAATCGTTTTCAATTTGCTCTAAAAAAACTTGTGCTGCCATTTTGCCCATTTCTAATGGAGATTGATCTACGGAACTAATAGAGGGTTCCATAAATTGGGTAAAAGGCTCATTACTAAACCCAACCACTCTTAAATCTTCGGGAATACGAACAGATTGGCTCTGCAGATACTTTACAGCGCCCAATAAACCATTATCGGTAGAAGAAAATATGGCATCTGGTGGTATCGGTAAGTTCATTAGTTTTTCGGCGGCATCCTTACCCGCTTCCATATTACTTTTTAACGAGATTACATATTCATGCCTGTACGGTAAATTGTATTTTGCCAAAGCATCTTTGTATCCCTTAAAACGATGTTTATAAAGTTCAATGCTTTGGTCAACATCAAAATGGGCAATTCTTTTACAACCTTGTAAAATTAAATGTTCGGTAGCTTTAAATCCGCCTTGGTAATCGTCTATGGTTACGGTGCTAATTTCCTTAAATCTCAATACTCTGTCAAAAAGAATAAAAGGGGTGTTCTTTTTCAAAGACTCTCTAAATTCCTCCTTGTTTTGTTCTGTAAATGCGGTTGATAAAAGAATACCGTCTACTTGGGCATTAAGCAGATTCTGAATTATTTTCTTTTCGCGTGTAGTATCCTCATAAGTTTGAGAAATAATTACATGAAACCCTTTTGGGTACAGCTCGTCTTCAATACCACGTATAACCGATGCAAAGAAATTTTTGTTGATAAAAGGTACAACGACACCCACATTTTTACTTTTACCACTTTTTAAAGCTAAGGCAAGTCGGTTTTGTTTGTAGTTTAATTTAGTGGCGGTAGCTAAAACGAGTTCGCGTGTTTTTTCGCTTATTTTAGGATTATTGTTTAAAGCCCTCGATACCGTTGCAGCAGTAATGTTCAATTCTTTTGCAATATCGTAAATGGTAGCTTTCTTGCTCATAGAATAGTGTATGGCAAATTTACGAATATTGTGTTATATAAGATTGATCGAAACTACGTTTGACTCAAATTTTAAAGCTAAATCCTTTCTCCACTTTTTTATGATATTTCTCTTCGTCGAATTCAAATAGAAAAGCACCTTTTTTCGAAGAACTCATGTCTTTTTCTTTCAATTTGTTCAAAAGGTCAAAAGAGTTGAATTTATTGATGAAGTTTCTTTTGTCAAGTTCGGTATCCAAAATAGCTTCATATAACTTTTGGAGCTGTCGCATGGTGAATTTTTCGGGTAAAAGTTCAAACCCTACCGGTTTATTACTTGCTCTATTGCGCAATAGTAGAAGAGCATCTTTTACCATAGCATTATGATCAAAAATAAGTTCGGGAACATCTTTTATATCGAACCATTTAATCGGATTTTCCCTTAAAATTTCTTTACAATGATGAGCAATGTTAATCAGTGCAAAGTATGCTACAGAAATGGTTCTTTCAGCAGGATCTCGGTCTAACTTAGAATAGCAATGAACCTGTTCCATATAAACATTGCTCAGACCCGTTAAATTTTTTAATACCCGGGCGGCAGCTTCATCGAGGTTTTCTTTATTTTTAAGAAATCCACCAATAAGTGACCATTCCCCTTTTGCAGGTTCGAAGTCTCTTTCAACGAGTAAAATTTTCAATTCTTCTTGATAAAATCCGAAAATAATACAATCTATAGCAAGAAGAACTTTGTCCTCTTTGCGATAATTATTCAAAACCATTACTAATTTTTTGCGGACCTAAATTAGTGAGTTTCATTTTAACAGCACCATTTTTAGAGTAGAAATGGCACATAATTTTTTTGTTTAGTAGTCTATTATTAAACGTGTTAGTGGTTAAAAAGGGGTTTATTTTTAGACTAAAAAGATTCGTTTTTATTTTAATAAAATTCCCGCAGCAAGTGAAAAACGCAGGGCGGTCATTTTTTTTGCATAACTTTAAAAGTGCTAATCTATTTTTTAAAATTGTACAATTGTAGATAGCAAAAAAAAATTTTTTTATTACGGAAAATTGAGTGCTCATTTTAAAATTTCAGATAAATTTTAAAATGAAGTATTAATTTCTATTAATCACAAATTGTTATGAAATTGATGAATATATCTTTGTTTTCAGGGGTGATTTTTGCTTTTTTGATAATATATTTAGGAAGTAAAGAGAATACGGTAAACTATAAGGTGCAAAATGAAAAAAGTGTAATGGGAATTGAAAGAAGTAGTTATGGAGTTACGGAAAATGACGAAAAAATAGATGTATTTAAACTATATAACTTGAAAGGTATTCAAGTTTCTATCATAACCTATGGCGGTAGAATAACAGCTGTTGAAACTCCTGATAAAAATGGAAATAAAGAGAATGTTGTTTTAGGTTTCAAAAACTTGGAACAGTATGAAAAACCAAACCCATATTTTGGAGCTCTTGTTGGTCGATATGGAAATCGTATTGCTAAAGGGAAATTCACTTTAAACAATATCGAGTATCAACTAGCAAAAAATAATGGAGAAAACAGCCTACATGGTGGTTTGGTGGGTTTTGATAAAGTTGTTTGGAAGGTGGAAAAAATTGAGGAGAATGAAACTTCGGTAGTTTTAAAACTTAGCTACCTTAGTAAAGATATGGAAGAAGGTTTTCCTGGAAATTTGAAGACAACGGTAACCTATACTTTGAATTATGACAATAGTCTAGATGTTTTATACGAAGCAACTACAGATAAAACTACCATTCTAAACCTTACACAACATTCATACTTTAATCTTTCGGGCGATTTCTCGCATACAATTCTAGATCATGTTGTGGAAATTAATGCGGATAAATTTGTACCTGTAGATAACACTTTGATACCCACCGGCAATTTAGCTTCGGTTGACGATACTCCGTTTGATTTTAGAGCACCAACCTTAGTGGGTAAACATATAAATTCGAAGAATGAGCAAGTTACCTTAGGTGGTGGTTATGATCATTGCTGGGTTTTAAACAATCAGGGCAAAGGCTACCGTTCGGTCGCAAAAGCATACCATCCGGATTCTGGTAGAACTATGGAAGTGCTTACTGATCAACCGGGTATGCAGTTCTATACCGGTAATTTTTTAGATGGTACCTTACCTACACCTAATGGTGGGGTTTTTGGCAAAAGAAGCGGATTTTGTTTCGAAACACAACATTATCCTGATTCGCCAAATCAACCTCAATTTCCTAGTACAGTATTAGATCCAGGTGAAAAATATGAAACTAAAACAACCTTTAAGTTCTCTGTTAATTAATTAAAATCAACCAACTCAACCAACCTCATGCAACAATTAGACAGTCTCGACTGGATCAGTATCTCATTTTATTTTTTACTTCTGGTAGGGGTAGCCATATGGGTAATTCGAAAAAAAGAAGACAATACCGAAGATTACTTTTTAGCCGGTAGAAATGTCGGTTGGTTTGTAGTAGGCGCCTCAATATTTGCCTCTAATATAGGTTCTGAACACGTAGTTGGTTTAGCCGGTACCGGTGCCAGTAATAAGTTGCCCTTGCTTATCTATGAAATACATGCATGGGTAGTTTTAATGCTAGGTTGGGTATTTCTTCCGTTTTATGCCCGAAGCGGAGTATTTACAATGCCCGAATTTTTAGAAAAACGTTTTGATGCTAGGTCAAGATGGGTATTGTCCGTTTTTTCGATTGTGGCCTATGTGCTAACCAAAATCTCGGTAACCATTTACGCTGGTGGTGTAGTGGTATCTGCATTATTGGGGATCGATTTTTGGACGGGTGCAATTGCTACGGTGGTATTGACGGGACTATATACGGTTTTGGGAGGAATGCGAGCTGTGGTGTATACAGAAACCTTACAGGCTATTTTATTAGTAGTGGGAGCAGCGGTTTTAACATTTATAGGACTGGATAAAGTTGGTGGATGGGGAAGTATGGTAGATACCCTAGGGCCTGAATATTTTAATATGTGGAGGCCGGCAACAGATCCAGATTTTCCATGGCCATCGTTGTTCATAACAAGTACTATAGTGGGTATTTGGTATTGGTGTACAGACCAATATATTGTTCAGCGTACATTAACGGCTAAAAATATTAAAGAAGGCAGACGAGGTACCATATTTGGTGCTTTGCTAAAGTTATTACCGGTTTTCTTGTTTTTAATACCGGGTGTTATTGCATTGACATTAAAAATGAGGGGAGAATTACATTGGGATAGTGCAGATGAAGCATTTCCCGTCTTAATGAGTAATTTATTGCCATCCGGACTTAGGGGTCTTGTGGCTGCAGGATTATTGGCTGCTTTAATGAGTTCATTAGCTTCGGTATTTAATTCTTGTTCCACTTTGTTTACGGTCGACGTATATAAAAAACTACGCCCTAATACCCCTGAGAAAAAATTGGTGAAAACAGGTCAGGTTGCAACTGTTTTTGTTGTGGTCATCGGAATTATCTGGATTCCGATTATGGCAAACATTTCGGGCGTATTATATGAGTATTTACAGAGTGTTCAATCTTATATCGCACCACCAATTACTGCAGTTTTTTTATTGGGCATCTTCTACAAACGAATAAATGCTACGGGTGCTTTTGCCACGTTGATAATGGGCATAATAGTTGCCTTTTTTAGAATTGCGTTAGAGTTGCTAAAAGAGAATTTTGATTCAGATGGTGTATTGTATTATTTAGGAGATATGAATTTCTTGACATTTGGCGCCTGGTTCTTTTTATTCTGTTTAATATTTATGGTTGTAGTAAGTTTATTGACAGAGGTTCCGGATAAAAATCAAATAGCCAACCTTACTTTCGGTACCATATCCGAAGAAGAAAAGATTAAAAATAAGAGTAGTTATAATTGGGTAGATGTTAGTGTATCTATAGGTATTGTACTAATCGTAATAGGTATTATGGTTTTTTTTAATGGAAAATAAAGAACTAGATTAAATTTAAAAAAGTGCCATCTAACTTAAGGTGGCACTTTTTTTATACCAACACGGTAATATTATTCATGCATTATAAATATTTGTTTTTGAGGCAAGTAATACATGATTAGAAAGTTACTTTTAAACAACTAAAAAATACTAGACATGCAAAAACCAAATAAAAGATTAGAAGGGCAAAC
Source organism: Maribacter litoralis (assembly GCF_902506355.1). Classification (NCBI taxonomy): domain Bacteria; kingdom Pseudomonadati; phylum Bacteroidota; class Flavobacteriia; order Flavobacteriales; family Flavobacteriaceae; genus Maribacter; species Maribacter litoralis. Next base: position 2,838,986 of record NZ_LR733271.1, read on the forward strand.
GTGTATTATAACCGGTTCTAGTGATGGTATCGGTGAAGCAGTGGCCAAGGCAATGGCAATGGAAGGTGCCAATATTGTCGTGAATTATCATAGCAGTAAGGAGGAAGCGGAAGAAGTTGCGCATTGGATTAACAAAAACTCAAGTTGTGGAGATGCAATTGTCATAAAATGCGATGTTAGTAAAGAAAATGATGTGAAAGATATGTTCAAGAAAACAGTTTCGGAATTTGGAACGGTAGACGTTTGCGTAGCAAATGCAGGTCTGCAATTGGATCATTCGTTACACGAAATGCCTTTATCAGATTGGCAACGGGTTATTGATGTCAATCTTACCGGTCAATTTCTATGTGCTAAAGAGGCCATTATAGAATTTAAGAGAAGGGGAATGCGTCCAGAGATTTCCAAGTCACTAGGGAAATTAATTCATATGAGTTCGGTGCACGAAGTTATACCTTGGGCTGGTCACGCCAATTATGCTGCATCTAAAGGTGGCTTGGTAATGTTGATGCAAACCATTTGCCAAGAGTACGGTCCCGATAAAGTACGTTGTAATTCCATAGCTCCTGGTGCTATTAAAACAGACATCAATAAAGATGTTTGGAGTACGCAAGAGGGTAGGGACGGAATGTTGAAATTAATACCCTACAACCAAATAGGCGTGCCAGATGATATAGGTAGTGTGGCAAGTTGGTTAGCGTCAGATGAATCTGAATACATTAACGGAACTACAATTTTTGTAGATGGAGGAATGACGTGCTACCCAGGGTTTACCGCCAATGGGTAATTGGAAACAAAAAAATAGCCACCCAATTGGGTGGCTATTAGTTATTTTAATGTGAATTAATTACTGCATCAAAGGAGTGTAATCAAATTTTTGACCACCAACAGATGCATCTGCCATCAATCCTGCTTTTGGTAAAGCAAATACGGCAACACCATCTCTATATTTTGCATTAACTGCAACTCCAGATTTAATAGCTACTGCAGAGGCTTCAGCAGAAAATTCAAAATCTCCTTCTTTAAACTCTTCTAAATCTTCGTTAGTTTCAAAAAAGATTATTTCTGTAATAGCTTGTCCACCTGCTTGTAGACCTACACTTAACTTTTTAAGATCAGCCATACCCACCTTGGTGCCATCTTCATAAACTACACCGTTACCCGATGCACCACCTATGATAAATCCTCCTTTACCTACATTTGGAAATACCACGTATCCTGCAGAGTTTTGGAAAAATTGGTCCAATCCAACTTCCATTGTCATTAATTTTTCTTTTGCTTTATCGGCATCCTTCATCACCTTTTTATCTTTATCACTTTGGGCATTTACACCAACGGCTAAAAATAATAAGGCAGCGAATGTTATTGATTTTAAAATTTTCATGTGTTCTAAATTTTTATGTATTAGTAATAATTTCTCTATTTCAAATGTAGAATTAAGTAGAAATATTCGTTGTTGTTATAACATATAATTTTGATTCAAAAACATGTTAAATATTTGTGAATCAGTTAATTGTAAGTTAAAATATAATATTCAAAATCAGTGAAGATGCTAAATGCTTTATTCCAAGCATTTTAAGTTATTATTTGATTTCTTAAAAATTTGTTAATTAATTGTTTTCGTATTATATTCATATCATAATTATAAGGTAGGGTTTATGGATAAGCAAGAAAATTTTTTTGATTCTAAAATGATAGCAAACCTTTTAATTGCGCTAGCGTTACTTTTATCGGCGGTCTATTATATAAAGAATTCCAATGAAATAGAAGATGAAGTAAATAGTGTACTCGTATCTTCCTTACAGGATGTGAGTAATAGCTTAGCAGAAGAGACTACAAACAAATAAATAACTACAATTTCTGACCATTACCACGGCTGCAGGTGAATAATCTGCGGCTTTTTTTTGTAATTATTTTTTTCCAACGATTACATTGGTAATTAAAGCCGCGACTATCATTAGTATTCCGATAAGGCTCCAAAGGGAATATATATCACCAAACCAAAATATGCCCACCATTATTGTGAATATCACTTCAATATATTTTAATGGAGCCACTAAATTGGTCTGTGCAATTTGAAAGGCTTTAGTCATAAACACTTGACCAAAGAAACCAAAAATACCAAGACTTAAAAGTAAAAGCCAATCAATTCCTACCGGGGTTATCCAGTTACCTATGCTTAAAATACCACCTATTACCGTACCCGTAAACATGAAATAATTAACAATGACCATGGGGTGGTCGTTATTTCCAATTTTTCTAATTAGAACATATACCAAACCACTAAATACAGATGCCGCTAAAACCAATAGTAAACCTGTAGTATTGATATTATCGTCAAATCCTTTAAGAACCAAAACACCGGCAAAAGCAAATAAAAATAACAGCCACTGTATGGGTTTTAGTTTTTCTTTCAACAACAAGACAGCAAAAATTGCAGCGTAGATAGGAGCTAAATATCGTAAGGAAACCGCTGTGCCTACTGGCAGGTATTGTAATGACATAAAAAATAAGCTCATTGCCGTTAATCCCGCAAGGGCTCTAAATATCATGAACCTTCTATTATTACCCAGTATAGGAATTTTATTGATCAAAATATAGGATGTACCTAAAACTAATGATCCAATAGTTCTGAAGAATACAATTTCGAATGTAGGAAAGTGGCTTAAATATTTAACGAACGAGTTCATTAGACTAAACGAAAACGTACTAATGATCATAAATAAAATTGCCTTCTTCACAGTCCAAAATTGTCCTTGCAAAGTTAAAGGGGCGCTATAGAAATCCCCGAGTAAATTTGTGATAATTGTGGGTTATTCTTAAGTTTTATCATTCTGATAATATTAGCTAATAAAAGGTTGTTTTTCAACGGTGTAATTGAAGTTTCTTCATCATACTAAAAATAAAGAGAGACATTTTTTGACATTTATGAGACTCAAATTCTAATTGAACCTCCAAAATAGTGTGTCAATTATATTTATGGTTAATAATACCGAAGTTAAAAGTTATAATAGAGGTAAGGTTAGAGATAGTTTTTCATAATTCTCTTAACTTGGCATCACAATATAAATCGTCTAACCAAATAGCGAGTTATTATTTTTTAAATTATAATTACAACTAAATAAATACATAATAAATGAACGAATTATTATCCTTGAAAGATAAAAATTATGCCCTTTCTGGCGGAACAGGAACCTTAGGTGGTTCAATTGCCAAATATTTGGTAGAGAATGGTGCTAAAGTTTTATTGCTAGGTAGGTCGGAAGATAAGTTAAAGGATAAACAGAATGAATTGAATGCACTTGTGGAAAACAGTACGTTCATTTTCAAAGTCGATGTCATGGACGAAAATGAGCTTATTGATTTAAAGAATAAAATCAAAGAAGACTTCAATCATCTTGACGGACTAGTAAATCTTGCAGGTGGCAATATACCTGGGGCAACCGTAAAACCAGACCAGACTGTTAGAGACATTGCTATGAGCGATACTAGAAAAGTAGTGGATATTAATTTATTCGGCACTGTTATCCCAACGGTTATTTTAAGTGAATTAATGGTAGAACAAGGTTATGGGTCTATTGTAAATATTTCTTCAATGGCTGCAAAACAAACCATATCTAGAGTTCTTGGATATTCAATGGCAAAAAGTGCTGTTGATATTTTCACAAAATGGATGGCTAATGAGTTAGCTTCTAAACATGGTGATAAAATTAGGGTTAATGCAGTGGCACCTGGTTTTTTTATAGGAAATCAGAATAGACGTTTGCTTACCAACGAAGATGGTTCTTTTACTGAAAGAGGAAACAGTATCATTAAAAATACACCTATGGGTCGTTTTGGAGATGCGTCAGAATTGAACGGTATGGTTCACTATCTTCTTAGTGATGCATCTAGTTTTGTTACGGGTAGTATCTTTGATGTTGATGGTGGTTTCACATCTTTTTCCGGTGTATAATAGAATTTATTTTTATTGCAAAAAACAGTTATTTTCATCTTGTTTTAACTGTTTTTTGTAATCGATTACCTAACTTTAAAACTGATTTTAGTGGTTGAATTTCACCTGTTTTTTTGTGTAAACTTTTTCTATCTAAATCAGAGTTCCCTATTTACATAATTAGTTTTCATGCGTACTATTCATATTGGTTTTCTAATCACTTTCTGTCTTTTAATTTCTTGTCAAACCAGCTTTAAAGAAACTCAAGTTTCTTTAGAACCCTATACTATAGAGGAAGGTTTTAATTTAAAAGTATTGGCGGCAGAACCATTATTAAAAGCTCCCGTTGCTATAGATTTTGATGCAAAGGGTAGAATTTGGGTTGCTCAAATGCCTGGTTATATGAACGATTTACAAGGTTCTGGTGAAGAAGATCCAAACGGTAGTATTGTAATTCTTGAAGATTTGGATGAAGACGGAATTGCGGATCATTCAAAAATTTTTATGGATAGCTTGGTGATGCCTCGTGCCTTAGCGCACGTTTATGGTGGTTTGCTATATGCGGAGCCTCCGTATTTATGGTTTGTTGATATAGAAGACGATAAACCGGTAAACAAAGTTATGGTCGATTCTATTTACGCGGTTGAAGGAAACCCAGAGCATCAACCTAACGGATTGGAATTGAATATTGATAACTGGATTTACAATGCTAAGTCCAATTTTAGGTATAGAAGAATTGACGGGGAATGGAAAAAAGAGCCTACGACCTTTAGAGGGCAATGGGGTATTACCCATGATAATTTTGGAAGACTATATTACAATGACAATTCCAGAATTTTGTTGGGAGATTATGTGTTGCCCAATAGCGTAATAGAAAATAAGTATTTTACCCCTAACGAAAGTGTTGATAAACTTCTTACCAATGATCAAAGAGTGTATCCTGCTTTTGCAGGATCTGTAAATAGGGGGTACGCAAAGGGAGTGTTAAATGCAGATAGTATTTTAGTTAATGCTACTGCTGCTTGTAGTCCGTTGGTTTATAGAGGTGGCAAGTTTACCGAGTCATATGAGGAAAATGTTTTTGTCTGTATTCCTGAAGGGAATTTAATTAAACGAGTTCTTTTAAATTTTACTGGAGACTCTACCATTGCTCAACAAGCTTGGCAAAAGAAAGAATTTATTACGTCTACAGATGAAGGCTTTAGACCGGTAAGCTTAAAAAATGGACCTGATGGAAATATGTATGTTGTTGATATGCATAGAGGTATGATAGGTCATCATGCTTATATGAGTCCGTATTTAAGGGATAATGCGAAAGCAAAAGAATTGGATACTATTGTGAATTTTGGAAGAATCTTAAAAGTATCCCGTGAAAATATTGAAGAGAATGTTACACCAGACTTTAATAGTTTGAACGGTAGTGAATTGGTAAAGTTGTTATTGAACGATAATGGTTGGGTTCGCGACCGTGCCCAGCATTATTTAATCTTTAAAAAATTTAATGCTGTAATTGATGAAGTAAAAGAGCTTGCATTGAATACAAAAAAGCCATTAAGTCAAATTCATGCATTGTATGTGCTTGAAGGTTGGAATGCATTGTCCTTCGATTTTCTTGCCGATGTTGGTAATAAAAGTGAACCTCAGGTTGCTTCACATGCCCTAGTATTGTCAAAAGATTTTATAAGTGTGAATTCTATTGACCAGGCAAACAACTTCTTTACTGAAGTTTTAAACAGAAATGATGTAGGTTTAGATGTGTATTTGGCAAATGCTCTTGGTCACTGGATTGCACTCAACAAAGAAAAATTTAAGCCATTGCTTATTAAAGTTCTAAAACGAAGGGAGCAAAATACTACGGTTACCGATGCCGTTTTAAGTAGTATAGCCAAAACTGATTCCATTTTGTTGAATGATGGTAACATTAGGCAAAATTTTGAAAACACCCCTTTTATTGAAAAGCTGGAAAAAACACTGGCCAATAAAAAAGAAGACAGAATGAACGCTATCTATACGCGCGAAGTAATTCTTGAAGATACACGTACTAGCGGGTCTAAAATGTTCTTTCAGATCTGCGCATCGTGCCATGGAGCAGATGGAAAGGGTATAGATGGGCTGGCACCACCACTTATGGGGTCGGAACACGTAAAAAATACAGAGCGTTTGGCGTTAATTATTTTACACGGCTTAGAAGGTCCTGTTCATGTAAACGGAAAACGCTATGATATAAATTTGGCAATGCCCGGACTTATTAGAAATGAAACAATTAGTGATCAAGATATTGCCAATATTATATCATACGTTACCAATGCTTTTTCTGATCGATCCAAAAGATTAAGCGAAGTACGAATTGGTGAATTAAGGAATGTGAAGTCAGGAACGGGAATGGAATTCACCGAACCTGAATTACAAGCGTTAGATGAGAAATAAAGATAGCGCTATTTCAAACTTTTTCTGATCCCCATTTCCAAGCCCCTTAATTCGGCTAAACCTCTTAGTCTACCAATACCGGAATACCCTGGGTTGGTTTTTTTTCTAAGGTCATCTAACATTTTGTGTCCGTGATCAGGGCGTAAAGGCATTCTGGTATCTTTACGGCCAGAGGCTTTTCTTTTATCCTGCTCTTTGATCAAAGCTTTCATAACAGCATACATGTCAACATCTCCCTCTAAATGGTTGGCCTCATGAAAATTTCCATCAGCATCACGTTGTGTGCTACGTAAATGGATAAAATGAATTCGATTTCCCAGACGTTCTACCATTCCAGGTAAATCATTATCTGGTCGAACACCAAATGAACCTGTACAGAAAGTTAATCCGTTGTTTGGGCTATCCACTGCTTTATAAAGGTCAACAATGTCTTGCTCCGTACTTACAACGCGTGGTAAGCCTAAAATAGGGAAAGGTGGATCATCTGGATGAATACACATACGTATACCTGAATTTTCTGCAACCGGAATAATTTCCGATAAAAACTCGAATAAATTATGCTTCAATTCATTCGGTCCGATTTTATCATAGGTAGCTAAAATGGTATTGAATTCTTCTAATGTATATCCTTCTTCAGCCCCAGGTAACCCTGCAATGATATTGCTTATTAATTTCTTTTTTCCTTCTTCGGTAAGTTGATTAAAATATATTTTAGCGGCAGATTTCTGAGCGTCTGTATAAGTGTTTTCTGCACCTGGTCTTTTTAGTAAATACAATTCAAAGGCTGCAAATGCATCGGCTTCAAATCTAAGTGCTGTAGAACCATCTTCTATTTCAAAATCTAAATTCGTTCTGGTCCAATCCAGTACCGGCATAAAGTTATAGCATACAGTATCAATACCACATTCGCCTAAATTGTATAGTGTTTGTTTGTAATTTTCATAGTAAGTCTTATAATCACCATTTTGGGTCTTGATCTGCTCGTGGATAGGAACACTCTCTACAACAGACCATACTAAGCCCGCTGCTTCAATTATATTTTTACGCTCCATTATTTCTTCTACAGACCATACAACGCCATTGGGAATATGGTGTAGTGCGCTTACAATACCTGTTGCACCTGCTTGTTTTATATCTGATAATGATACCGGATCATTTGGTCCGTACCAACGCCATGTTTGTTCCATTTTATTCTTTCTAATTTTTTATTATACTCCGCTAAAAGCACTAAATCCTCCATCAATCGGTACTACCACTCCTGTTACAAATTTAGATGCATCGGCACATAAATAGTGAATGGTACCGTTTAACTCATTGGTTTCTCCAAATCGTTTCATTGGTGTGTTTCTAATAATGGTATCTCCACGTTCGGTAAATTTACCGGTTTCTTGATCAACTAATAAATTTCTATTTTGGTTGCCTATAAAAAAACCAGGGGCTATAGCGTTTACACGAATACCGTCACCAAATTTGGTAGCTAATTCTACGGAAAGCCACTTTGTAAAATTATCTATTGCAGCTTTAGATGCCGAGTATCCTACAACTCTGGTAATTGCGCTTTGTGCCGTCATAGAAGAGATATTGATAATGACACCTTTGTTGTTTTTGACCATTTCCTTGCCAAATACCAAAGCTGGTAGAATACTGCCAAAAAGGTTTAAGTCTACCACTTTTTTAAAATGATCAAGGTTGACATCAAAAATGGTTTGGTCTTCACCAATAGTAGCCCCGGGCATGTTACCGCCGGCTGCATTAATTAAGATGTCAATTTTACCGTGCTCTGCTATAATTTTGTTTGAAATCTCAACCAAGCTTTCTTTATCTAATGCATTGCACACAAAGCCTGTTACCTTGTCGCCAATTTTTTTTAATTGTGCTATGGCTGTATTTACAATATCTTCTTTGTAGTCTAAAATAACTACGTTAGCACCGTTGGCAAGTAAGTAATTTGCCATTTCTCCACCAAGTATTCCACCACCACCGGTGATAAGAATTACTTTGTCTTCTATACTGAATAAGTTCATTTTGTTGCTGGTTATTGTTTTAAGTCAATTGAATGAACCCCACTTTTAAGGATTATTATTTTTTGACTTGGTTTTATTTTTTTTCCATTGTGCCTGCCTTTTAGATTATTAGGGGGAACTGTAAATTCAGCGGACATATTATCAGGTATTTCTATGTTATAATGACGGTTATTTTTGTCTTTTTTAAAATTTGCGATAATAGCACCGTGTTTAGTAGGTACTTTAATATTGGAATACGTTAAGTTGGCTAGTTGAGGTTGTATTTCTGCTACTTTAAACCCTGGTGCTTTGGGTTTTATGCCCCACATGTGACGTGTAGTAATGTTTAAGGGTGGCGTACCCCAAGCATGGTTCCAGTCAGCATTTGGTTTGTATTTTACATCCCACGCTTCCATAGTCATGGTGGCGCCAACTTGTATCATATTCCACCAGGTTCTATCGCCTTTGGTTTCTGTAATGAGGTCTAATGCGTACTGTGCCTCGCCACTTTTATATAATCCTTCTAACAAATATTGGGCCCCGTACACACTACATGCCATCCCTCTGGTTTTTATAAAATCAGTAACCGATGTAATATGTTCTTTTGGTACAAGACCAAAAGCCAAGGGCATCATATTGGCATGGAGAGAAGAATGAGCGGAACCCTCGCCGTCAATATAATATCCTTTTTCTTTATTAAAGAGTTTTGTATTTATGGTTTCTTTTACGGTATTGGCTTTCTTTTTAAATAGAATTGCATCCTCATTTTTATCAAGAAAACCGGCAATTTCTGCCATAAGTTTTAGATTGTAATAGTAGAATGAATTTACGACTGTATTTACCGGAACAATTTCGTATCCATCTCTTTCACCTTCTGCCGTTGCCAATTTCCAACCTGTATCCTTTTGTGCAGGTGGCCAGTCAATAATATCTTTTATTTTAGTGTCAGGTTTTTTAAACCCTAGTTTTTCAATTAACTCTTTGTTCAGGTGGGGTGAAGAAGAACTAATGAGTCCGTCTTCACGTTCTAAATCCATCAATGTTTTTAATTTCAGATTTTCATAATGATCTTGTAAGGTTTTCAAATCGCCCGTATACATATAATCCGTGTAAAACATGGGTACGGTATGTAGTAACCACTCCGTTGGCCAAGTAGGATTTTCAATAAAGTATGCATTGGTTCTTCTAGCCATATTGTATAGACTATCTACACTGTAATGGCTTAATTGATTTATGTAGGCATCTGCTTCATATGGAATTCTTTCACGATCACCATCAACATATAAACCTGTAAAACTTGTAGCCTTAATCGTGTGTTTGCAAAGCTGCCAAATGGAGTCTAATATTTTGTTCGATGATGAAAATGAACTGGCATTGTCATTAAACTTATTGTGCAATGCTCTTTGATGTATTGATAATTCTTTAAACGGAATTTTTAAATTTTCTATCTCACAATATCTAAATGGCATTACCACACCTATACTATCAGGCAATAAAATTGCAGCTCCGGTTGAATTTCGTTTGTCAGGCGTGAGCTTTACCTTAATTTTTTGGTTAGCGGGTAAATTTTTTAAGACCACTTTTTGATATCTAATTGTGCCTCCCGGATCTCTGTCTATTCTATTTTCATCATTTAGTTTTTCGCCCAAATGTATAACCAGTGAATCTACTTGCCCTCTAGTACTACTTAATTGGACTGTGCCAAAGAATGCTTTTCCGAAATCTATTAAGTAACTTTCAGTATCTAATTTATCGACCTTGGTAGGTTTAACATCAGTTGTTCTCAAGTCAATATTCTTAAGGCTATTTTGAGCTTGAGATATTGATATAGACAGTAATGCAAGACATATGTAAATATGCTTTTTCATAGTGTTTTCGGTAAGTTGGTAATGATAATTAGAACCAGATACTATGCTAGTTCAACATAGTACCTAGTCTAATAACTAATAAGTAGAATTACTAGCACATAATTTTTCCAGATAAAAAGAAAAATTATGTACCAGCATATTTATGTTTAGAAGGGCGAATTATACATCTTTAATTTCCCAACCTGGCTCATATTCCCTAGACCATAATTTCATGGCTTCTCTATTAAAAATGCGGCCTGTAGTCTCATCAACTTCAAATGAATCATCAATTCTTGATGCAATATTTGCATAATGTGTTAACATTTGGCTAATAGCACCCTCATCTATTGGTGAGGTTAACTCCGCTTTTCCTCTAATGGCATCAAAGAAATTGACAGTGTGTAATGTAGACATATCGCCACCGCCACCAAGTGCCGTACCTGCTTCTTTACCAGAGGATAGGTTTTCTTTTATGAAGTTACCTTTTTGATCAAATAACTTATATCCTCCACGATCAATGTAGGCAGTACCTTTAGAACCGGCAACTATAGTTCCTCTACCATATTTATTACCATACTTATGATAGCCCGTTCTACTATTGCCATCCCACTTTATCGTTTTATTTCCTGCAAATTTAAAAGTTGCCTCCATGGTATCGTACATTTCCCAGCCGTCATCTTTGTAATGAAATTTACCGGCATCAACAGAAACATATTCAGGGTAGGTAACTCCCAATGCCCAACGGGCTATATCGAGTTCATGGGTAGCATTATTCCCCATTTCTGCAGTACCATAATCCCAACCGTACCAATGCCAGTTGTAGTCCCACGTATTATCTGTATACGCTCTTCTAGGAGCAGGACCTTGAAATAGGTCCCAATCTAAACCTTCAGGTGGGTTTGCTTTGGTTTGGTGAGGCACGCGACCTCTACCGCTAATGTAGAAAGCGGTTGCCTTGTAAACATCGCCTATTACACCGTTATGTATGTCCCTTATTATTTCTTGAGATTCAAGGGCAGACCTTTGTTGATTACCCATTTGAACTACTTTATCGAATTTTTTCTGATAAGCTACCACTAATTCCCCTTCACGAGGGTTATGGCTACATGGCTTTTCTAAATACACCTGTTTGCCGGCTTGCATTGCCATACAAGCACCTGGTGCATGCCAATGATCGGGAGTTGACATAAATACGGCATCAACATTTTTATCATCCAATACTTTACGAATGTCATTTTCCAAAGTTGGTTTGTTGCTAATTTTAGACGCTACTTCAGAGGCGGCTTTATCGCGCTGACTTTTCATGACATCACATAGGTAAGATAGCTCAACATTGTTTTTCTTGTGTGCTATGGCAGGTATGTAGGCGCCATATCTTCTTCCTAAACCTTGAATAGCAACATGAATTCTATCGTTTGCACCTATTATTTTAGAATAGCTCTTTGCAGACATAGCGTTAGCGGTAGTACTTGCTATTGTAGCGCCTACTGCTCCAAGGGCTGTTTTCTTAATAAAATTTCTTCTGTTTGAACTCATTGTATTTATTCTTTTGTATTACTGATTTCACGAATTTTTACATTTTTGAAGGATACTAGGTCTCCATGATCTTGAAGTAGAATTTGACCCTTGTCCAATTCTCCGAAATTGGGCCACTTGGCATATTTACTTTCAGATACTAATTTTCTGTAGGCATCGCTCTTTCTTTCATATTCAAGAACTTTAGTACCGTTTAACCAATGCTCAACATGATTGTCTTTAGAAATAATATAGGCTGTATTCCACTCTCCAATTGGTTTAATAGGTTTGTTAACATCAGCTTTGATCAAATCATACAAAGAACTAACTGTTCTGCTACCTTCATGGTTTCCTTTTTTGGCATCAGGGTGTAAATTGTCATCCAGTATTTGGTATTCCAAACCTATCGAAGATCCTTCTCCCTTATTGATTTCGGTATCTACATAATATTTAATACCGCTGTTGGCTCCTGGTGTTAATTTAAAATCGACCTTCAGTTCAAAATCTTCATATAAATCTGTGGTTACTATATCTCCACCGGCAGCAGATTCAGCTCCTCCAGAAGAAAGTACACTTAAAACACCATCTTCAATTTTCCATCCTTTCTCTGGGAATTCTTCTATTTTGGCACCTCGCCAACCATTCGTTGTCTTACCGTCCCATAGTAATTTCCATCCATTTTTCTTTTCATCAATGGTCAATTGATTTTTAGTGATAATAGGTTTTAATGGAGAAGTTCTTGAATATTTAGAAACGCTATCAGTAATGATTTTTACGTTCTTCCAAATGATATCGGTGCCTGCTTTTTGGTCTTCATGAATGCTGTGAACCTGTAAGCAGATAAATCCTTTTGATGTTTTGTCATCTATTAAATAGGCGGCAGGTACATCATTTACCCATGTTTTGATAGTGTCTCCAATGGCTTCAATGCGATAGTGGTTCCATTCGTTTTGCTTAAAAGCTTTTTGAGCTGCTGGATTATCGGTCATTGGGTTAAGCCAACCACGTCTAGATTCGTCATATATTCCACCACTCCATGCTCTTTCAGAGGGGTCTATTTCAACTTGGTAGCCATGTACCCTACCATCTCTATATGTAGGTAGGCTGTTACTTCTTATTTGTATACCGGAATTCATGGTAGAATCTACCTTATAATCTAATTCTAAAATAAAGTCGGTATACATTTCATCAGTAGTTAAAAATGTATTGGGCGTATTGTGTGTAGTGGTGCCCACTATAGCACCGTCTTTTACAGCATAGCTGGCATCACCGCCCAATTTATGCCATCCGTTTAAAGTTTCTCCGTCAAAAAGATCCACCCAAGGGGCATCGTCTTTAGGTGTTTCGGCGCAACTAAATAGTAAGACGGTAGTTGCTACAAGTAATAGTTTACTTTTTAATGGGTAATTTTTCATTGTTGTTATATTGATTAAATAAGGCTTTACAAAGTAAAAGTTTTATAATTTTTTGAGATGGACATTTTAGTACAAAGCATGGATTTTGCGTTCTAATCAAAAATTTGGTCATTTCTTTGAAAAATGAAAATATGAAATTTCGAATCTACTAACTATGTGAATTTCGTAATTATTTAAGCTGTATTTTATGAAATTAGTACCGTGAAAATAAATGATTTTTTTGCCGCTGTCCATATTTTCGATGAATATGTCCATCCATTAACTTGTTCTTAACAATACATTAGTAGTCAATTAACTTAATGATAACAAAAATGAAAAAACTAAAACTTTTAATGGTATTCCTTTTATTGGGCATGTCATCGGTACTATTGGCGCAGAACAGCGTTAGTGGTACGGTGACAGATGATCAGGGTATGCCTATTCCGGGAGCATCTATTGTAGTAAAAGGAACATCAAACGGAACGGTATCTGATTTTGATGGAAATTTTAGTATTGCCGTAGAAGACGGAAATGTGTTAAGTGTATCTTACTTGGGTTATAAACCTATAGAAGTAACCTATTCTGGTCAAGCTAATCTATCTGTTACCATGACAGAGGATACTGCTCAACTTGATGAAGTTGTGGTAATTGGTTATGGATCTGTAAAGAAAAGTGACCTAACCGGTGCTGTGGCTTCGGTAGATAGCGAAACACTTACAGAGCAGAGAAAGACAGATGTAGGTCAGGCAATACAAGGTCGTATCGCCGGGGTAGATGTAAGAACCCTCAATTCAAAACCAGGTGCACCCTTATCAATTAAGATTCGTGGTAATACTGTAATTACCGCTAACCAAGGTAATGAAAGAGATGGTGTTAGTGATAATCTCGAAGATGATCCTTCTAAGCCTCTTTTTGTGGTAGATGGCATATTCTTCGATGACATCAGTGTTTTAAACCCTTCCGATATAGAGCAGATGGATATTTTAAAAGACGCATCGGCAACTGCTATTTACGGATCTAGAGGTGCGAACGGTGTAGTAATCATTACTACTAAAAGCGGTATTGAAGGTAAAACTGTTTTTACTTATGATTCTTCTTTTGGTTTACGATCGGCAACTAATATACCAGAACTCTACTCAGGTCCTGAATATGTAGAATTTGTTGATGACGTACTAAGGGCAAGAGCTTGGCAGGGTACGGACAGGACCGTTGCGTCTTATAATAATATAGTAGTTGACCGTTCTACCGAAATTCAATCATCTAACGAAGAAGCATCAAATGTGGCTAATGGTAGATATACTGATTGGATGGATCTATTTAGAAAAACTGGTTTGCAAACGAGCCATACCGTTGGCATGTCTGGTGGTAATAATGGTTTGGTATATAATGGATCAATTGGTTATCTACATGATGAAGGTGTTATGGGTATAGAAGAGTTTGAAAGATATAACCTAAGTGCTTCATTATCTAAAAAAGTGTCAGATAAGGTAACTGTTGGTATCAAATCATACTTAGCCTTATCAGAAAGGGAGCAAGGTAGTAGAGAGTTGTTTAGAAGTACGCTACGTTTAGCCCCTACGGTGAATCCGTTTGATGAAAATGGAGAACCAATTTTATTTCCAGATGATCAAGATTTAAGATTTGTAAATCCTATTTATGATGCAGAGGGTGCTTGGAGAATAAATACCAAAACCCTTGATGTTATCGCCAATGTGTTTTTCAATTATAAACCAAACGATTGGATTAACTTTAAAACACAGTTTTCACCTAATATTAGTACACAACGTTTTGGGGAATATAGAGGTTTATTAACGAAATCATCTAGAAATGACCCAACTAGAATTCAGTCTCATTATCAATCTGACTTTAAAACCTCTTATACTTGGGATAATATTCTTGATTTTAACTTCGATATTGCCGATGGGCACAATCTTAAAACGACTTTGATCAATTCACTATACTATTCTAACCCTGAAGGAAGCGATATACAAGTACGTGATTTTGATACCGATGCTTACTTATTCTTTAATACTGAAGGTGGAGCGGAAGTACCGAGAGATTACGGTAGTTTTTATGAAAAGGAGACTTTAGCTTCTTTTGCAGGTCGTATAAATTATAGTATTAAAGATAAATACCTTTTCACATTCACTGGTAGATATGACGGTTCTTCAAAACTAGCGGTAGGTAATAAATGGGCGTTCTTTCCGTCAGCAGCCTTTGCTTGGAGAGCTAGTGAAGAACCTTTTTTACAGAATGTTGATTGGTTAAGTAATTTAAAACTACGTTTAAGTTACGGTGAGTCTGGTAATGATAAAACAGTAAATCCATACAGCTCTTTAGCATTTTTAGCACAGGACAGTTATTTGTTCGGAGATGATTTTAATGTGGGTAAATCTGTTGAGGGGCTTTCAAATGCCGATTTAACTTGGGAGATTTCTAAAGAATATAACCTTGGTTTAGACTTTGGTATACTGAATAGTAGAGTAAATTTTGGTTTTGAATATTATAACAAAGAAACAGAGGGTAGTATTCTTGCCCGTCAATTATCGTTTGTAACAGGCTTTGGAGATTCTGGTACCATAGGTAATTTTGGTTCCGTAAGAAATAGAGGTGTTGAACTTACCTTAAATACCGTAAATGTACGCACAGACAATTTTACATGGCGAACCAACATCAACTACACCAACAATGACAACGAAATACTTGAGCTTTACGATGGTATAGAACAAATATTAGTTGGCTCAGATTCAAGGTTGAACGGAGTGTTACAAGTGGGTGCGCCCATTGATGCAACATTTGATTATGAGGTAGATGGTATTTGGCAAATAGATGAGGCCGCTGAAGCGGAGTCTTTTGGGCTTTTACCTGGCCAGTATAAGTATGTTGATCAAAATGGTGATGGAGTTATTAATCAAGAAGATAAAAGGGTTATTGGTTCTCAATCTCCAGATTGGATCGCAGGTATGACAAATACCTTTAATTATAAAAATCTTGAAATGAACGTTCAGGTGAATACAAGACAAGGTGTATTCGGACATTCAGAATTTCATCAGAATTTTGCATCGTTCAATGGTGATGCAGCGGTCTTTAATAGTTTGAAACAAGATTATTGGACTCCTAATAATCCCGATGCTAGATATCCTTCGCCAGAATATGGAGAATCTTCTTATCCATGGTTCTATGAAGATATGTCTTTTGTGAGAATAGGTAATATTGGTCTTGCATATTCTTTTCCTCAAGACCTTTTAGACAAGTGGAAAATGTCTACGCTACGTTTGTCACTTGATGTTCAAAATCCATTCACTTTTACCGATTTTGCTGGTCCGGATCCAGAAACAGGTTTACAGAATTCCTATAACATGGGGTATTCGGTTAAAACAGTTTTATTCGGATTAAAATTATCGTACTAATTTTTAAACTATAAAAAGATGAAACTATTAAAATATATAAAGATTATAACGGTCTTCTTGGTTATGCTTTCGCTGAGCTATGCTTGCGATGATTATTTAGAAGAAGAAATATATTCAGATATCACATCTGAAAATTTTATTACACAAGACAATGCAGATCAGTTGGTCATTGGGGTATATAGCAGTTTAAGAGAAGTTTACAAAGAATATACTTTTCAATATTTAGGTACGGATATCTTTACCAGTAAAAGCGAAATTTTCTCTTTTTCACCTACCAATGATTATTTTAATTTAAATTCTGGTGAAGGTTTGGCAGTGTGGTCCAATAACTATAGTGTTATCGGTAAGGCTAATAGTGTAATTAGCAGATTTGAAAATCAGATAAATTGGAGCGATGCTAATTTAGGAGCTAGGGATTATGGTATTGCACAGGCAAAAGCACTTAGAGGTTTGGCTTATTTCAATTTGGTACAACAGTACGGTGGGGTAGTTATTGAGCTTGAAGAAGCACAGACTATTCGTACAGATTATGCTAGATCCACCGAAGCAGAAACCTACTCACAAATAATTTCAGATTTAGAAGAGGCTATTCCATTATTATTAGATGACCCTAGTACAGGAAGAATATCTAAACGTGCTGCACAACATTTGTTGGCAGAAGTATATTTGACCAGAGCGTATACCGCTGAAGGTAGTTCTGCTGATTTTGACACTGCTGCAGCTTTAGCTGAGCAGGCTATAGGCGATTATGATATTCGCAGCCAATCTTTTGCTGAAGTTTTTGATTATAGTAATCAAGAAAATGATGAAATATTGTTTGCAATTCAATATGGTAACAGTGGTTTGGCCGACGATAAAAGCAATAATAAGCACTCTTTATTTATGAATCAGGTATTTAATTATCCTGGCGTAAATAGAACTACCACTCCATACGGGGTAAGCGGATTTGGCGCAATGCCTACGCCTTTCTTTTATTCTTTGTTCGCCGATAACGATACAAGAGAAGATGCTACGATTCACCGTGCCATTATTGCCGATAGTGATGAGCCAGATGGTCCAGATAATATTGTTGCAGGTGATACCATTGTGTACTATCCTAAAAATGCATTAGATGCAGATGAGCTTGCAGAGCGTTTAGATCGTTATTGGGTATATCAGCCAGACCAGTATCTTTTTGGGTTACCTGAAGATGTGCCGGGCGTGAATTACCTATACTCATTGAATATTGAAAGAACCAATTTCCCAATATTTAAAAAGTTTGACGATCAAGATTTTAACGAAGATACTGATGGTGCAAGAGATACATTTGTATTTAGGGTTGCGGCAACGCATTTAATAGCCGCTGAAGCTTATTTGGGTGCCGGTAATACTGCATCTGCACTAAATCATTTAAATATTGTTCGTGAAAGAGCAACTGGTGTAGCAAATGAATATACCTCTATAACTATTGATGATATTTTAAACGAAAGGGCAGTAGAGCTTGCAGGCGAAGAGAATAGATGGGCGGTATTAAAGCGTACAGGTAAGTTAGAAGAACGTATAGATCTCTATAACCCGCATGTTATTGATCATGGTTCTTTTGATGCCGGTGTGCATTTATTAAGACCTATACCAGCTAATGAACTTCAATTGTCAGATGGTTCTTTAGAACAAAACCCTGGTTATTAAGAATTGAAGAACTACAATAATAGATAAGAAGTTAGTTTTATTTCTTTGTGTTGATATAGGCAGGTTTTGCACCTGCCTGTATTTTACAATAGCACGAAAATAGATGAATTTAGTAGTAAGGTATTTCATTCTTAACTATATAGTATTCATGATTTAATACTACAGTTGAACTTATTACAGAGATTAGCCTTCCTTTTCCAGTTCCTAAATTCTTAATCAAATAATAGTTGAAAATGCCTTTTTAAGATACTTAATCTTAAATGAACGTGATTAAAATACCCAAAACTTCTATTTAATAGAAAGACCTAAACGAATGATTAAAAAATATAGTAAAATACAATACTTCTTATTACTGTTTGTCAGTATTGCATTATGCATGGGGTGTAATGGTAAAGCTGAAAATGTTTCGGTGGTATACTTAATTGAGGGTGATAATGCCAATAAAATAGAAACGTCAACGATTCAAGATTTAAAAAAAGATTTGGAGAAAGTTTTAGATGAAGAAGTGGTCGTTGTTAAAGAGAATTCTAAGATACCAAAAAATACGCTGGTATTTATTTTGGGAACTCCCGATAATAATACCGTTGTGGAAAACATGGTTTCTGAAGGTAAAATAGAAATATCAAGATTAAAACCAGGTGCTGGTATTTGGGCTAAAAATATTTATGGTGAAAATGATGCCATTGCTATTATTGGATCTGATGTACAAGGTTTTCAATACGCGATTTATGACTTCTCTAAGGATATATTGGGCGTAGACCCTTTAGAATATTGGACCGGAAAATTACCTGAGAATAAAAGTGTTGAAGATTTATTGAATTTTTTACCGAAAACCATAGCGGCACCAAAAGTACCTATTCTTACATATTTTGAGAATGATGTAGATGAGCTTGCCAATTTTAGAGGCGAACTATTAAAATATGACTGGGAAAGTTATACAGAAATGATCAACTCATTGGTACGCCTTCGTTACAATTCTATTCAATTGTTCGATATGTTGGGCAGACCAGAGTTTTTTATAAGACCAGAATACAAGACTCTAAAACCAGATTATCAAATAGACATCGACTATGTGGATAAAATGATTGACTATGCACATGAAAAGGGTATGAAAGTAGCGGTAGATTTTGCCCTAGGATATCAAATTCATCCTATGGATGCTGATAAGGCAGATTGCTGGAAAGAATATAAAGCAGATTGGCTAAAAGCTTGGCGCTACTATTTTGAACATACTCCATTAGCGAAAACCGACATTTTTATTCTAAGGCCACGCCACCAAGTATGGGACTGGGAATACGAGAGTACCTGTGGTGAAAGCAAAATTGAAGTGTTCAATGAAGTTTACGAAGCTTTTGGAGCATTGGTAGATGAGTATAAACCCAATTCTAACAAGGTTTTAGTGTGCTATTCTGATGGAATGGAAATGTGGAACAACGGCTTTAGACCTCCTAAAGATTGGACAGTTCTTTGGTCTGATCATGGCTTTGGTGAATTTGAACATTTGCCAAATACCACTGATGGGTATGATTTTGGTACGTACATGCATGCTGGTTATTGGCTGAACCATACCGTGCACAATCCATATCCCGAGAAGGTTGAATCTGTGATGAAAGAAATGTTTCAGAATTATGATGCGGATAATTATTGCTTGGTCAATGGGCAAAACTTTAGACCGTTTCTGTTGAACCTAGTTGCGTATAGTGAAATTTGTTATGATCCAGATGCTTTTCATGCCGATACCTTTTATAAAGATTGGACAGAACAATATTTTACACCGAAAGCAGCATTACATGCTGTTAAGTCTATGAAACTCCTAAATGAAGCACAAGAAGGAAGAAAAGGATATGTAGAACATTTATGGGAAATAAGGGAAGCGGTATCCTACCTATCTAACGCTCCAATTAAAAGACCAGGAAAAACTCCCGTTCCTTACGACTATGATCGCGTCATCAGTGATGTGGAGAATGTGAAAAGGGTAAATGCAGTATTGCAAAAATCGCTTTCAGAAGCGGAGTTGGGGTATGAAATTTTAGATAGGAACGACAATTTTTATCACTCATATATTCTACTTCCTGCGCAGCTGTATTCAGATTTAATAGGTTTTGAAATAGAGCTGCATAAAATGGCGATGCTTAAAAAGGAATTTGAAACAACCAAAGATATTCGATACCTAAATGAGGCTATTTCATTATTGCCAACAGCAAAAAAGAAACTAGATATCATCTTAGACCGCAGAAGTTCTGGTGATATTGATGATAAATGGAAAAATTGGTATGCTATTGCGAATAGAAGGCAAAATAATGGTTTTCCTACCTATGAAATGCTTAGTGCAATTGAAGCTAATCTTAATAAAATGACACTTTAAAATTGAAACGAATGACATTTGCTAACATATTAAAAAACAATGTTGTTTTACTAAGCATTTCAATATTACTTATAGGTGCATGTAAAGAACAGCGTAAAGAATCTACAAAGGTCAGTGCGCAAAAAATTGATTATACCAAAAAGGTGTATCCGCTTTTAGATTCAGAAAATTCTAGATGGTTTTATTTTTCTTCGGCCAGTAGACCTTTTGGTATGGTCAACCTAAGTCCAGATACACAAATTGGTGGCGCTTGGGGCAGTGGTTATAGATATAAAACAGATACTATAAAAGGATTTAGCCATATTCACGCATGGCAAATGTCCGGTATTTCGGTAATGCCCGTTACCACCAATAAGGATAGTAAAAGTGCCATTTTTAAAAATTTCTACTCAAAATTTAATCATGATAATGAAATTGTTGCACCGGGTTACCATCAAGTCCGGTTAGATAGGTATGAAATTGACGCTCAGTTGACAAGTACAACACGAGTTGGCTTGCATCATTATAAATACCCTAATAATTCGGAGGAAAAAGCGATCCTTTTTAATTTAAATACTTTGTTGGGGCCTAGTAGCAATACCGATGGGGTTTTAGAGCAAAACTCAGAAAATGAACTTTCCGGCAGTGTTATTATGGCGCCTACGCATAGACGTCCAAAACCAATAACGGTTTACTTTAAAGTAAAATTAGACACTAAAATATCTTCCCTTGAAAAGGATGATGAAACAGGTAATTTTCTCATAATACTAGATGATAAACAGAAGGATGTCTTAATGAAGGTAGGTATCTCTTACACCTCTGTTGCCAACGCAGAACTTAATATAACTAAAGAATTACCACATTGGCAGTTTGATAATGTTAAGGGCGAGGCTAAAGAGCAATGGAACGGTTTGCTTGGTAGAATTGACGTTAAAGGCGGGTCTGAAAACGATCAAAGAAGGTTTTATACAGATTTGTGGCACGCATTACAAGGTAGAAGAATTATCAATGATGTCAACGGGGCTTATCCAGATAATACGGGCGATTCTTTTAGGGTAGGGCAATTACCTTTAAATACTGACGGAAAGCCTATGTTCAATCATTTTAATTCAGATTCTTTTTGGGGAGCACAATGGACATTAAACACCCTTTGGGGATTAGTGTATCCTGAAATAATGCATGATTTTTCAAATTCATTAATGCAGTATTATAAAGATGGCGGACTCATACCTCGTGGACCATCAGGTGGTAATTATACTTATGTGATGACCGGTGCAAGTGCAACGCCTTTTTTGGTAACGGCTATACAAAAAGGCGTAATAGTAGATGAATTGGAAAGTATATATCAAGCTTTAAAGAAAAATCACTTAGCTGGTGGTATAATGGAAAAAGCTGGGTATGAGCATACTACAAATTTTGGAGGTGGTTTTAAATACTACATGAGACAAGGTTATGTTCCTTATCCGATTCCAGAAGGTAAGTTTGGAGGTCATCAAGATGGGGCAAGTTTAACAATGGAATATGCCTACCAAGACTGGACTTTGGCGCAATTAGCCAAAAAAATAGGGCATGAAGATGACTACAATTATTTCTTGAAAAGATCTGCCAATTATAAAAATGTATTTGATACAGAGATTGGTTGGATGAGACCCAAAAATGTAGATGGAGTTTGGAAAGCCGACTATGACCCATATCATTTAGAAGATGGTTTCATAGAATCTAATGGAGCGCAGTCAACTTGGTTTGTACCGCATGATTTAAACGGTCTGGCAAAATTAATGGGTGGTAAAGATATTGCTGTTCAAAAATTGAACGAACAATTTAAAACTGCTGAAGATTTAGGTTATACGGCAGGTACTTCTCATGCGTTAGAACTACATCCGGAGTATAGTAGAATTCCTATCAATTTTGGTAACCAACCTTCAATTCAAACAGCTTTTGTTTTTCATCAATTAGGAAGACCGGATTTAACGCAATATTGGTCGCGAAAAGTTGTAAAAAAAGTGTTTGGCGGCTTATCACCTTCAACTGGGTATAACGGCGATGAAGATCAAGGTTTAATGGGCAGCTTGGCAGTACTTATGAAAATCGGTCTTTTTCAAATGAACGGTGGTACAGAAGCTAATCCAGAATATCAAATAGGGAGTCCTATTTTTAACGAAATCAATATACAGTTAAATCCTGAATATTACCCAGGGGGAACCTTTATCATAAAAGCCGATAACAACAATGATGAAAATGTATTTGTATCTAAAGGTGAATTTAATGGAAACCTATTAAAAGGCAGTAGTATTAAACATGATGATGTTGTTAAAGGTGGAGAATTAGTTTTAAAAATGACTAATAAAAAATAGGGGATGGTAAAATTTAGGTTCATATTTATTCTAGTATTTACAGCGTCATCTGTCTTTTCGCAATTAAAGAACAATAATCAACTTGAAGAGGATTTCATGGATATGGGATTCGGAATCTTTGTGCATTGGAGCATTGATTCTCAATTGGGTAGTGTTATAAGTCATTCCTTGGTTGGGGCTTCGGATGAATATGTTAATAGGTATTTTAATGAATTGCCAAAAACTTTTTATCCAGATAAATTTGATGCTGATGAATGGGCAAGATTGTTTAAGATTTCTGGTGCCGAATATGTTGTTTTCACTACTAAACATCATAATGGTTTTTGTATGTGGGATACAGATACGACAGATTTTAATATCATGAATACCCCATATGGTAAGGATATTACCAAAGAACTTTTTGATGCTTTACGTAAACACGGTCTCAAAGTAGGTGTCTATTTTTCTCCAGAGGACTTTAATTTTCTTAATAAACAAGGCAATCTTATATCTCGTAAAAGAGAAATGAGCCAGATTACAGAAAACTCAGAATTACTGGACTACGATAAAAAACAGGTTAAGGAGCTTGTGGAGAAGTTTAGTCCCATAGATGTTATCTTTTTTGATGCTTTTGAAACAGAACCAATTGTTCAATATGTACATGCATTGGATCCCAATATTGTTGTTACTAGAGGGGAAATGGAAACTCCAGAGCAAAACATTCCTAATGCCGCCTTACCAGGTCCATGGGAAACTTGTATGACTATGGGTACGCAGTGGCAATATAAACCTACAAATGAGACATATAAAAGCGGAACAGAGCTTATTGAAAAGTTGGTGGAAATTAGGGCTAAGGGCGGAAATTTTTTAATGAATATTGGTCCTAAGCCAAATGGCGAAATACCCATAGAGCAAGAAGAACGATTAAGAGAAATAGGCTTGTGGATGTTTGTTAACAATGAAAGTATAAAGAACGTTAGAACAGTGCCAACTAGTATAAAAGATGGCGATATGTGGTTTACCAAAGATAAAGATGATAATACAGCATATGTTTTAATATCAGGTCAAAAAGATTGGTTTAAAGGTTTTAGGAGGAGTTTTTTGCTCAAGAACATGAAAGCCACTAAAAACACGAATGTTTCGGTTCTGGGGCAGAATGATTTAGTAGTAGAATACTGGCCAGAAAACACACCTACATCAAGGTATATTCAACATAAAGACTTATTGGAAATTTCAATAAGTAGAGCGCAACGTCTCTATAACGATAAAGTTTGGCCAAACCCTATAGTGGTTAAAATAACGAATGTAGAATTTATAAATAACTGAGAGCTATCAGAAGTATGATCTATCAAAAAAACTGGTTGGCTATATGTATTTTCTTTTGCATAGCTAGCTGTAAAAGCCAGCAAACTACCTTAAACGATATTCAAGTAATAGGTAGTCATAACTCATATAAATTGGCAATAGAATCCTCTCTATTCGATTATTTGCATACCGTGCAACCTAATAAAATGGAAGGATTGCAATATACTCACATTCCTTTGGAAGAGCAGTTGGAATTAGGATTGCGCAATTTAGAATTAGATGTGTTCTATGATCCAGAGGGTGGTCATTTTTCTAACCCAAAAGGGTTGGAAATAGTAAAATCTCTAGGTCAAGAACCTTTGGCTTTTGATGTGGAGAGGAAACTAAATGAACCGGGTCTTAAATTGTTTCATATACAAGATATTGACTTTAGAAGTCATTACCTTTTGTTCAAAGATGCATTGACCGCTTTAAAAAATTGGTCGGATAATAATGCAGGTCATACGACTATAATTATACTAATAAATACCAAAGACCAAAAGGTAGCCCAAACAAGAGAACCTTTGTCATTTGATAAAAATGCTTTAAACACACTAGATGATGAAATAAAAAGTGTGCTACCTGCAAGTAAGCTAATTGTACCTGACAATGTTAGAGGTGATTTTGAAACTCTAGAGCAGGCTATACTAACGGAAGGATGGCCTAACATCAATAGCACAAAAGGAAAGTTTTTATTTGTGTTGGACGAAAAAGAAAATCGAATACAAGACTATTTGGTAGGTCACGAATCTTTAAATGGAAGAGTTCTATTTGTGAATAGTAAAGAAGGTAACCCTGAAGCTGGTTTTAGAATAGTTAATAATCCTATCAGTGATTTTGAATATATAAAAGAATTGGTATCCAAAGGGTATATGGTACGTACTAGAGCAGATGCCGGTACTAAAGAAGCTAGAACTAATGATTATGAAAAGTTTGAAAAGGCAAAAGCTTCTGGAGCACAAGTAATTTCTACCGATTATTATAAACCTTCTACATTATTTGATTCTGATTATAAAGTGATTTTTGAAGATGGAACATATGAGAGAATTAAGAAAAAATAACTTTTGTAAAATAGTAACGCTATTATTTGTTGGCTTTCAAGTGTTTTTAATAAATGCACAAGAGCAGTCAAAATCAGATTTTACAATTGTTAGTAAGAATAGTAAAGTATCCATATTAATCGATAAAAAAGATGCTACAGTAGTTAGTATAGCATCTAACATATTAGCGACTGATATTGAGAAAATTACCGGTAAAATTCCTGTGGTGTTAAACTCGAATAAAGTTTCAGGTAATACCATTATCGCGGGTACTATTGGTAGTAACAAATGGATCGACAAAATGATAACCAATGGTAAAATCAATGTTTCGGAAATAGAACAGGGATGGGAACGGTATCAACTTCAGATAGTTGAAGATCCCGTTCCAGGAGTTGAGAAAGCTTTGATCATAGTGGGTAGTGATCGCAGGGGAACGGCGTACGGTATTTTAGAAATATCCAAAAAAATTGGTGTATCTCCATGGGAATGGTGGGCAGATGTTACACCTACAAAAAAAGAGTCACTCTCAATTTCTATCGCAAAAGAAGTATCAAAATCTCCTTCCGTAAAATATCGAGGGGTTTTCTTGAATGATGAAGATTGGGGGTTACAACGTTGGGCCGCATTAAATTATGAACCTGAAACGGGTGATATTGGTCCTAAGACCTATGCGAAGGTTTTCGAACTCTTATTGCGTTTAAGGGCAAATACCATTTGGCCGGCAATGCACTCAAGCACGAAACCGTTTTATTCTTATCCAGAGAATAAATTCGTTGCAGATGATTATGCCATTGTAATAGGTACATCGCATGCAGAGCCAATGCTAAGCAATATCAATACTGAATGGAAGCATGATGTAATGGGTGAGTATCGGTACGACACTAATGCTACGGTCATTAAAAACCTCTTTACAAAAAGAGCAAAGGAAACTGCAAAATTCGAGAGTATTTACACTACGGGTATGCGTGGAGAACACGATTCGCCCATGATTGTTGGAGAAGACGATACAGATGCACAGGTAAGCTTATTGGAGCGTGTAATTACAGATCAGCGAGCTATTTTAGAAAAAGAAATTAAAAAAGACCCTAAAACTATTCCGCAAGCTTTTGTACCCTATAAAGAAGTGTTGAACTATTATCAAAGCGGATTAAAATTACCCGAAGATATTACCCTGGTTTGGACCGATGATAATTATGGTTATATACGACAGCTCAGTAACCCAAAAGAGCAACTTAGAGAAGGTGGTGCAGGGGTATATTATCATACTTCGTATTGGGGCAGGCCACATGATTATCTCTGGTTAAATTCTACCAACCCGGTTTTAATGTGGGAAGAAATGTCAAAAGCATACGAGTTTCAATCTCGTGATATATGGATCTTGAACTGTGGTGATATTAAACCTCATGAGTATAACATAGAACTCTTTTTAGATATGGCATGGAATATAGATGATTTTAAAGAAAGTTCATCTGTAAAAAAACATACCCAGAAATGGGTTTCAAGAGAGTTTACAGATATTACGGCATCTACAATTACCAATTTGTTATTTGAAAATAATCGCTTGGCATATATAAGAAGACCAGAGTTTATGGCATGGAGTCAGGTGGAACCGGTAACCAAAGAAGGAGAAACAGAATTAACACAATATCATTATGGCGATGAGGTTACAAACCGCATAGAAAGCTATCAAAAATTGATAGATACTACCGAAGAAGTGTACAAAGAAATACCGGCACATAGAAAAGATGCTTTTTATCAATTGGTGTATTATCCGGTCATCGGCGCATCTAAATTGAATCAAAAATGGCTTTATAATTATAAGAATAAATTTACGGCGAAACAAGGAAGGCAAAGTGCTAATAGATACGGAGAGTTATCTAATGAAGCCTTTGATCGGATTGTAAAAGAGACAGATTATTATAACAAAACGCTACGAAATGGCAAGTGGAATCATATCATGACCATGGCTCCACGTTTTCTTCCGGTTTTTGCAAAGCCAGCCATGTCCACTATTGTTAATGAGCGAAAAGCCAGTATTGGTTTAGCATTAGAAGGCTACCAAATGGAAGTTAACTATGAAATTATTAATAGCTATGCAGATGTTCTACCAGTGTTTAATAACTATACCAATAGCACTTATTTTATAGATGTTTTTAAAAAGGGTAAAGGAGCTATTAATTGGGAAGCAAAACCAAAGGCAGATTATATAAGACTATCAGAAAGTAACGGAACCTTAGATGATGAACATTTAGAAAAGCGAATATGGGTCAGTATCGATTGGAGTAAAGTACCAAAGGGAGAAAATAAAAAAGAAGCCCCTTTAGGACATGATTTTCAATTGATTCCACCAAGTTATAAGGTGAACAGTGCTATAGATTTTAAGGCTGATGATGAAACGATTACAATAGGTGTATCTGCTTATAATCCTAAATTTGACGACTTGGAACATTACAAAGGTTTTGTAGAGGACAAAGGATATGTTTCTATTTATGCTGAGAACTATACCCGTAAAAAAGATGGTAAAGAAGCTAACTGGGAGCTCATTGAAGGTATGGGATATACTAACAAGGTAATTACCGCTTTACCTAGAACAGCCAAACCTTTGGTTGATTTGGAAGAAATTAAAATGAATAGTCCGGTTTTAGAATATGATTTTCATACTTTTAATTTTGGTGAGGCAAGCGTAAATTTACAGGCAGTACCTACCCACGCTCCCTATGCCGGTATTGGTGTTAGATGCGCAGTATCCATTGATGATGCGCTACCAGTTTTGGTAGATTTTGAAACCAAAGGACGCAGTGATGAATGGAAGCGGAACGTGCTAAAAAATGCATCGGTACAGTCGGTGAAACAAATTGTTGATAAAGCCGGAAAGCACACTTTAAAAATATGGATGGTAGACCCAGGGGTAATGATAGATCAGGTTTTAATAGATTTGGGAGGATGGAAAAAAAGCTATGCTTTTCCAAAGGAAACAGTGAAAAAATAAGGTGTTAGGTATGAAGCTTCCTTCTAGATTTCTATTTGTTGTGCTTCTGTTTATGATACTTTCTTGTGATGTTAAAAAGGAAAAGCAATCTTTGGAGGTGAAAATTGCTTTCATTGCAGATGCACACTTTCAAGACATTTACGCGCATTTTGAAGATGCAAATTACAAAGGCATTGAAAACCCCGAAACGGGCGACTTTGTAAATATAAGAACCATGAGTGCACAATTGCAGTCTACCAGAATATTCAATGAAAACTATTTTGCCTTTATTGAAGCTTTAGATGATATTGTAGCCAAGGGTATAAAATTTGTAGCCTTGCCCGGTGATTTTAGTGATGATGGTCAACCTATTCATGTAAGGGGATTGCGTAAGATTCTGAAACAATATGCCGACGATTACGGAATTTTATTTTTTGCTACCACAGGTAATCATGATCCGGTGAAGCCATTTGCACATGATGCAGGTAAGACCGATTTTTTGGGTGTTGGTGGTAAAGAACAGATGATAACCAGTGTAACTAATAATAGTAATGATTCAGTTGCAGGGCAACTTATGCCAATAATTACCAATGGAATAAAGAAGTGGGGATACAAAGATATTCTAAATGAAATGTCTGCATTTGGATTTTATCCGCAGAAGGAATATGTGTATTGGGAAACTCCTTTTTCTACTTATTCTTATGCTGATTATACTTTAGATGAAGCGAAAAAGGCTTCCGTTTTAGAAAATAGAACCTATTTTATTGATAAGTATAACCAACACCCAGACGCTAGTTATTTAGTGGAACCTATTGACGGTGTTTGGCTTATGGCAATTGATGCCAATGTTTATTTGCCTAAAAAAGAGTTGACGAATATAACTGAAAACGCCAATAATTTTGAAGGGGCAAGTGTTGGCTATAATAATGTGCTTTTACAAAAACGGCATTTAATTGATTGGGTGAAAAGGGTGTCGGATAAAGCCAAAAATTTGAATAAGGTTTTAATCGCCTTTAGCCATTACCCTCTGGTAGATTTCAATGATGGTGCATCTAATGAAATGATGCAGTTTTTTGGAAGTAACAAAATGCAGCTACATCGGGTGCCAAAAGAAGAAGTGGCCGAAGTTTTTTCTGATGCCGGTATTCAAGTTCATTTTGGGGGTCATATGCATATCAATGATACTGGTGTGTACAAAAGTGCAAAGGGAAATTCATTATTTAATATACAAACACCTTCGCTTGCTGCATACGCACCGGCATATAAAGTGTTGACCATACAAACTAAAACTAACTTTGATATTGAAACAGTAGTTATTGAGAAAGCTAAAAATTTTAAAACCTTGTTTTCATTATATGAGCAAGAACATGATTATTTAAAAAGTATTACTGCAACTCATATTTGGAACAAAGACATACTATCTTCTGAAAATTATAGAAAGTTTACAAAGTGGCATTTAAAAGAATTGGTCAGGTTGAGATTTTTGCCAGATGATTGGTCGCAAGAATTTGTGGACGACTTTATACAAAAAACAGGAGAAGAGCTTTTATTAGAACAGTTAGAGCAACAAGAAATAAACAGTGCTGTATTGGATAGTGTTAATCTAATGAAAGCAGATTTTAAAACTTGGACAGGTTTTGATATGGTTTATGATTTTTATAGATTAAGAAGTGCAGATGAATTGGCTTTTACAGATATTGGTGATGCTCGCTTACAACAATATAAAGTGCTATGTAACCAAATGCTTACATCTAAAAAAGAGGCTTATCGTAATTGGGCAATAATATTAGATAAAAGCTTAAATGGCAAACCCGCTGATCATTTTAAAATTGATTTAATTGAAGGGTCGATAGAAAGAGTGTTACCTTGAGAATTGAAAAATTGTATTTTCAAGACCTTTGAACTTAAACAATCAAACTAATTAACTGAATCATTAAATAGCTTACATGCGACAATTTTTATGCATAATTATAAGTGTTATTTTGCTAGTTGCAAGTGTAACTGCACAAGACATAAAATTTGAGCATTATAATGATGATAGTGGCTTGTCTCATAATGCCGTTAGGCACATTGTACAAGATAAACATGGGTTTTTATGGCTAGGCACCTTCGCCGGTTTAAACAGGTTTGATGGCTATGAATTTAAATCTTACTTAAGTTCTAGCGATACAACTAATCTGCATAATGATGATATTACAGCGTTAGTTCTAGATGAAGAATTAAATAATTTATGGATCGGTACAAGAGACGGACTTTCATTATACAATACAGATACGCACACTTTCAACACCTATTTGCCAGATGAGAATAATAAACAAAGTCTTCCCGAAGGGGAAATAAGGTCTGTTTTTGTAGATAAGTTTAAGAGAGTTTGGGTAGGTACAAAGAATAGTGGGCTCTATATATTAAACGTAGAAAGCGGCAACTTTAAAAAGGTTGAAATTGCAAATTTTAACTATATAAAAGCTATTGTTGAAGATAAAAATGGTGATATATGGATCGGTAGTTATGAATCTGGCGGTGTTGCCAAATTAATTCTTGATGCTGAAGGTGAAATCTCCCAAAAACTAATTTATACGCTTTCAATTCCAAATTCAACTGAAAAGAATCCGTATTTAAATTTCATCTACGAAGATGCAAAATCAGATATTTTTATAGGTACTAGAGAGGGCCTTTATAAGTTGAACAAAACTTCTAATGAATTTTTAAATCTAGAAATTGAGGATACAGAAATTAAGGATGGTCTGGGGCCTTATTTTCTTTCGGTTACCCAAGCAGATGATGGCAAGTATTGGGTAGGTACTTTAGGCGGACTTTTAGTTTGCAATCAATTAGAAGATATTCAAAAAGGTGATTATAAGTGGTATTATTCAGTACTTACAGATGATACCTCTTTGGTAGATAACCAGGTGTCGGCGTTGTTCTTTGATTCGTCTGGTGTGTTGTGGATCGGTACTGAAGATGGTTTGGATAAGTACGATCCGTTTGAGAATCAATTTAATAGTAATAAGGATATCTCTTTACATATAGATAATCAAGTTCCTAGAATTAGAGGTTTTAGTAAAACTTATGATGATAAAGTTATTGTGGCTACTAGACACAACGGACTTTTTATATCAAATGAAGATGCTTTTTCACCTCTTTATAACAACCAAAAAGATATCGCCAGTATTTATTCTATAGATGGCGTTACATTTTATTGTGGTCTATGGAATGGTAAACTACTGGTATATAATTATAGGGAAAATTCCTCTAAAGTAATTTCGGTGGGATTTGAACAGTCACCAATTTTTGCTTTTGAAACCTTTTCTGAAAATCAACTTTTAATAGGATCTTTTGGTGAAGGGGTAATGATTTTAAATACAACAAGCCTTAAGAATGAAACTGAAACAGACCAGTTTTTAAAAGGATATCAAATAAATGAAATTGTAAAGCAAAATGATTCTAGTATTTGGTTTGCTACGGAGACAGGTGTGGTGAATTATCTTAAGGATAAAAATGTTTTTGAATACTATTCATCAACTTCAACACCAGATATTGGACTGCCTCATGATAATGTAAGCGATATCATGTTCGATAATGAAGGGCGTTTATGGGCTGCAACAAGAAAAGGTCTTAGTCTATTTGATTTTGATATTAAAAGGTTTAAGCCTCTGCAGGAACCAGCAGAACTTAGTGATAAGTGGATAACAGATATGCTTACCTACGCTAATGGTGATATCTGGTTTAATATGAACAGTAACAATGTTGCCAGATTAAAATCCGATTTAAAAAGTCATAACGTTTACGACGTTGAAAGTGGCAATAGATTAGATGTTTTCAGTTCCAGTGGTTTTTACAATTTCAATGATTCAAATATATTTTTAGGGGGTAAAAACGGTATCATATATTTTTCGCCTCACGCCATTAGCGAAAATAAAATTGCTAAAACCCCTATGATTACTGAGTTTAAAATTCAGAATGAGGAAATTGAACCAGGGGTTGAGATTAACGGTCAAGTTCCATTGATAAAAGATATAAATGATACTAAGAATATCACTTTAGAATATAAAAACAGAAATTTTTCGCTTCAGTTCTCGGCTCCTTCTTATGTAAAGGAAAAGCTGAATAGGTTTGAGTATATGTTAGAGGGTTTTGATGAAGATTGGATTTCAACAACCAGTAATTCACGAACGGTACAGTACACAAATTTATTTCCTGGTGATTATACCTTTAAAATAAAATCAAGTAATAGCGACGGTTTTTGGAGCGATGTAAATGCTTATTATATCACCATAAAACCTCCTTTTTGGTTAACCTATCAAGCATTATTCTTATTTCTTGCCCTTTTAATTTTGATTATATACTTCATTAGAAAAGAAATGAAGAATAGACTTCGGTTGAAGCAAGAATTGGTTACTGAAAAAGTAAATAGAGAGCGCGATATTAAACTAAATAACGAAAAACTTCGCTTTTTTACCAATATATCACATGAGTTAAGAACGCCTTTGACATTGATCTTGGGACCAGCAAAACAGCTTTTGGAAGAAAGTAATGATAATAGTAGCGAATATCAGAAAAGCAGGTTCAATTTAATTCATCAAAATGCCAGTAGACTTTTAAACTTGGTAAATCAAGTTTTAGATTTTAGAAAGGCACAAACTGGGGAGCTTAAGCTAAAGGTGTCCAAAACAGATATATTATTGTTCACCACCAATACATTCGATTCCTTCAAGGAGTTTGCCTTTAACAAGCAAATTGATTTAAATATTATCAGTGAAGTGGAAAATTTATTTGGCTGGATAGACCGAGACAAGTTCGATAAGATTTTATATAATTTATTGTCTAATGCCATTAAGTTTACCAACAAATATGGTCATGTAGATCTTTTTGTTAAGCTTAAGGAAAACGATAAAAATACGTTGGTTATTGAAGTAAGTGATGATGGTATAGGTATACCCCTTAAAAGTCAAGAAAAGATTTTTACCAGGTTTTATCAGGCTACAAATAGTAAAGAAAACAATACAGGTTCGGGTATTGGTCTATCACTTGTAAAATCTTTGGTTGAATTACATAAAGGTACTATAGTCGTTAAAAGTAAACCTAATGAGGGAAGTACGTTTACAGTTGAAATTCCTATAGACCGAGAAAGCTATACCAAGAAAGAAGTATTTGAATTTATTTCAAATAAAGAGGTAAATGAGCCAGAAATATTTGTTCCTGCAAAAAGAAAGACTACAAATACAGAGATCAAGGATAAAGTTTTGGTCATTGAAGATAATATTGAACTAAGAAAATATCTTATTGACTACTTGTCTGCCTACTATAAGGTTTATGAGGCAGAAAATGGAAAAGAAGGTTTACAGCTTTGTAGAAAAATTAAACCCATGTTATGTGTTGCAGATGTAATGATGCCAGTAATGGACGGACTCGAATTTTGCAACGAACTAAAGAACGATGAATTTATAAGCCATATACCGGTTATTCTTCTAACAGCTTTATCTGAAAATGAAGATAAAGTCAAAGGTTATGATGTTGGTGCAGATTCATATCTAGTTAAGCCTTTTGATCCTTCGTTATTAAAATCGGTTATTGTAAATACCATTAAAACCCGTTTAGAACTTAAGGCAAAATTTTCAGATGAGGTAGAAAGTGAAGTGGGTTTACTTACGCATTCACCAATAGACAGAGAACTTATGGATCAAGTCACCAATATCATAGAAGAGCATATTGATGATGTTGATTTGTCCACTAATTATTTATGTCAAGAATTAGGTATGAGCTCTTCAAAGTTATACCGAAAAATAAAGGAACTTACCGATCTGGCACCTAATGAATTTATACGCACAATTAGACTTAAGAAATCTGCCAAATTACTTAAAACAAAAAAATATAACGTGTCTGAAGTTACCGATTTAGTTGGGTTTAATGATCCACTATATTTTAGTAGGTGTTTTAAGAAGCAATTTGGTTTTCCTCCTAGTAAATTATTGAAATAGAATAGTTTATGTTGTTGTAGTTAGCTGTTAAATCCATATTTATGGTTGTTTTATCCATCAAATTATAATATATATACTATAAATTGCATGTAGATAGTTCAACTGTCAAAACAACAACAAATCAACTTATTCAAAACTTTAATATCGACTTTTATGAAAAAAGCGTTGAACAACAATCAAAATCATCCTATGGATAACATTGATGATTGGGAAGATAATTTATTGGAGAGATACCCTGATCCAGAAGAGCCAACAAAAGAAAAAGAAGAGTTTAGAAATTATGTGGACTCAGAAAGGTTAGATACGGTCAAAGAATTTTATAAAATAAATCACGAATTTCAAACGTATGACTTTGTAGTTGAAAAGGAAAAGGAATTTCTACAATTCGATAAGAGAGAAATGTCTATTTGGGAAGCCGTTGATTTTCTAAATACATTGGTAGACGATAGTGACCCGGATATTGATTTAGATCAATTACAACATTTATTGCAGACTTCTGAGGCTATAAGGGCCGACGGTCATCCAGATTGGTTTGTGCTTACAGGTTTTATTCATGATCTAGGAAAAATTCTCTGCCTATTCGGTGAGCCTCAATGGGCTGTTGTAGGCGATACCTTCCCTGTTGGCTGTGCCTTTTCCGATAAAATCGTATATCCGGAATTTTTTAGCGCAAATCCTGATGCCACAGACAGTAGATATAATACCAAATATGGTATCTACGAGCCAAATTGCGGATTGGACAACGTGAAAATGAGCTGGGGACATGATGAATATCTATACCAAATAATGAAAGATTATTTGCCCGAACCTGCGCTATATATGATTAGATATCATTCTTTTTATTCGCAACATAGAGAAAATGATTATACACATTTAATGACGGCAAAAGACATTGAAATGTTCGAGTGGGTCAAGAAATTCAACCCTTATGATCTATACTCTAAAGCTCCAGTACCGCCAGATGCGAAAAAATTACTTCCATATTATAAAAAACTGGTAGCGAAATACTTACCTGAAAAGTTGAGTTTTTAATTTTTATTTGAGTTTGGCAATGCTCTAGCATTTTTACTAGGGCATTTTTTTTGCCTTCATCTATTTATTAAACCAACTAACGATATGTATACAGCTATTACATTTATTGCTTTTACCGCTTTTGTGGCACTTTACTCATGGTATAAACTGAGAAAAGAAGAACTGGATTCAAAAGACGGTTATTTTCTTGGTGGAAGAAGTTTAACGGGCGTTGTTATTGCCGGGTCAATGTTGTTGACGAACATTTCAACCGAACATTTAATAGGTATGAACGGCTCGTCTTACAAAAACGGATTTATAATTATTGCCTGGGAAGTTACTTCGGCTTTGGCATTGGTAGTTGCCGCAATCTATTTTGTGCCAAAGTATTTAAAAATGGGGCTTACCACAATACCTGAGTATCTAGAAACTAGGTTTGACAGTACTACCAGAACGTTGGTAGCATTATTTTTAATGGTATCATTTGTAGTAACGTTATTACCAATTGTACTTTATACCGGAGCCATAAATATTGAGAGTATATTTAATATTTCTGAAGTTCTAGATGTTACCAAAGAAGAAGGTCTTTGGGTGACAGTAGTTTGTATTGGGGTTTTAGGATCTGTTTATGCCATATTTGGAGGTTTAAAAGCTGTAGCTATTTCAGATACGATTAACGGGTATGGATTATTGATCGGTGGTTTGGCAATACCTATAATTGCACTGGTAGGTATTGGTGATGGCAATCCTTTTGAAGGTTTGTCTAAAGTGTTTAACCACAGTCCAGAAAAATTTAATGTCATTGGGGCTAAGGATTCCGTTTTGCCATTTGAAGTACTTTTTACGGGTTTGATCATTAATCAATTATATTTCTGGAGTATGAATCAAACAATTATTCAACGTGCATTAGGTGCGAAGAATTTGGTTGAAGCGCAAAAAGGACTGCTATATACAGGAGTCTTAAAAATTCTGGTACCGATAATAATAATTTTGCCAGGGGTAATTGCCTTCTATTATTTTGGAGATTCCATGTATGATAATCAAGATATGATTTATCCCGAATTAGTAAAAAAAGTATTGCCCATTGGTTTTGTCGGGGTATTTGCAGCCATAATTATGGGTGCTGTACTAAGTACTTTTAATAGTGTTTTAAATAGTGCTGCCACCATATTTAGTATAGATGTTTTTAAAAGACATTTTGGTAAAAATGCAAGCGATAAAAAGTTGGTGAGAATAGGCAAATTGACATCAACAATACTTGCGGTATTTGCCATTTTGGTAGCGCCAATGGTAGCCAATGCTCCAGACGGTCTTTATCAGTTGTTACAGCAGCTCAATGGTATTTTCTTTATACCCATAGCATCAATAATGTTGGCAGGGTTCTTTTTAAAAAAGATATCGGCCATGGCAGCTAAAGTAGCCTTGCTCATAGGTTTGTTATTCTATATTTTGACAACCTTTATATTTAAAGTAGACATTCACTTTGTGCATATATGGGGAATAGAATTTGTATTGAACATGTTGGTAATGTTTGCAGTTTCTTATTTCTACCCGAACAAGAAAGCTATTAAAGAAGAAGCACATGATTTTGTAGAGATGAAAGAATGGAAGTACACAAAACCGATGGCAATAATTTTGTGTATTATTACAATTGTAATTTATGTGCTATTGGGCACAAATTAAGACTTTGCTATGGGTAAATTATGGGTAAAAGGCTTTGGTGTATTCTTTATTTTAGCCCTGCTTTCTTGTAAAGAGAATACCAACAAAAAAGAAATTGCAAAAATTCTTCCGGTAGATTCGTTATTGCAAATTCGGTATCAGAAGATTTTAGATTACCCTGTAGATTCTGTGACTATACCAAGAAGTTTTGACCCCAAGATAAATAAGATATTTAAAGTAGCACCTAAAGATTGGACGAGCGGATTTTACCCAGGTAACCTTTGGCAGTTATACAAGTTAACAGAAAATGAAGCTTTTAAGTCAAAAGCAAGAGATGTAACAGCTTATATTGAAAAAGAAAAGTTCAATGATGGTACCCATGATATGGGCTTTAAAATATATAGCAGTTTTGGTGAGGGGTTTGAAGTTACCAAAAGTGAACATTATGAAAATGTGATTATCGAGAGTGCAGGTACGTTGGCAACCAGATTTAACGAAACGGTAGGCAGTATACGTTCATGGGACTTTAATAAAGATATTTGGGAGTATCCGGTCATTATAGATAACATGATGAACCTAGAGCTTTTATTTGAGGCTACTAAAATATCGGGAGATAGTGCTTTTCATAAAATTGCTGTACAACATGCCAATACAACCCTAATAAATCATTTTAGGGATGATAACAGTAGTTTTCATGTAATAGTGTATGATACTGTCTCTGGTAATGTAATTGATAAAGTTACGCACCAAGGCTATAATGATAGTTCTTCATGGGCTAGAGGACAGGCTTGGGGTATTTACGGGTTTACTATGTGTTATAGATATACTAACAACCCCGTTTATTTGGAACAAGCGGAAAAATCTGCTGAATTTTATTTGAAACACAAAAACTTGCCAAATGATGGAATTCCTTTTTGGGATTTTGATGATCCAAGCTTACCCAATGCGCTAAAAGATGTTTCTGCTGCTACTGTCGTAGCTTCAGCATTGGTTGAATTAGCATCTTTTACGAACAAGAGTTTGTATTCTGATTATTCAAAGCTTGTATTGAGAACGTTAAAGAGCAATGAATATATTTTATCGCCTGGAATAGAAGCTCCTTTTATTTTAAAACATAGTACTGGCAATTGGCCTAAAAAGGATGAGATGGATGTGTCAATTAACTATGCAGACTTCTATTTTTTAGAATTGATGCTAAGGTTAGAAAATAGCACGCATAAAAAAACCCCATAATTATATGGGGTTTTTGTTGTGACCTCGACAGGATTCAAACCTGTAACCTTCTGAGCCGTAATCAGATGCGCTATTCAGTTGCGCCACGAGGCCATTTTTAATTTTTCCTTAGCGGGGTGCAAATATATTTCTTTTTACTTTTACCACAAAATTAAGAACACAATATTAAATGGATTTTAAAAGCTTTATTAGAGATGTGCCTAATTTTCCAAAGGAAGGAGTCATTTTTAAGGATATAACCCTCTTGTTGCAAAACCCAGAAATGCTGAAACAAACTGCCGAGGCATTAGCGCAATTACTGAACGATCAAAAGATTGATAAAGTGGTCGGTATGGAGAGTAGGGGTTTTATTTTTGGTCCTATATTGGCAAGCAAGTTAAATGCAGGTTTTGTGCCTATTCGTAAGCCCGGTAAATTACCATATACAACCTTAAGTGAAACTTATGATTTGGAATACGGTACCGATACTTTAGAAATTCATATAGATAGTATTACTAAAGGAGACCGAGTATTAATTCATGATGATGTGCTGGCAACAGGTGGTACGGCAAGTGCAGCTTGCAAATTGGTAGAAAAACTAGGTGGTACTATTGTACAGTGTAACTTTTTAATAGAATTATCTTTTCTTGAAGGCGTTTCTAAAATAGCAGATTATCAGGTGAAATCTTTATTGACCTATTAATCGAGTGCTTTAGTGGTTATAAAATAGCGCCATCCTATTATAGCCATTTGTAGCTTACTTGCTTTAGAAAGGTCTAATTGTTTTTTACTGTATGAAGGTAATAGTGCTTTGTTAAGCTTGGCGATAAATTTGTAGAACTTCTTTTTCAATGTATTGATTTTTACAAAAATACATAATTATCAAAGGTATTGTTCATGTCGCCCTATGGTAATGGAAAAAGAATTAAATCTTACCCAATTAAAGAACCAAGGTTGTTATTAAACTGAAAATGAAAACAATTATAAGTTTAATTAAGGCTATCATAAATGTGGTTTTAGTTGTTGTTATTGATTGTTCACACAAGGTATTATAGTCTACATGTTCAGGCAAGAAATTTGTGTTATTTTATTGTAATTGACTATGAATTTATAAGTAAAATGATGAATTCAATTTAAATAAGAAATTTGTACTCTATAAAGTTGTTTTAATTTGTAGTTAAAAATGTGTATTCGATTCTTAAGTGAAGGAATTCAAGGGGTATTTTAATTGAAAATACAATTTTGTAGAAGACAAATGGTCTAATATCGTAAGTTTTGTTCATTTTCGTCATTTAAAGCAAAATCCGAAGTAGATATTACTTCGGATTTCATTCGTAAACAGGAACTATTTTGGATATTATTTTTTCAAAGTAATTTCAATAACTCCGTTTTTACCTTCGTCGCCATATTTAGCTTTAGCGCTTTCACCTTTTAATACATTCATGGATTCAATTGTACTTGAATCTAAATTAGAAACTGCTTTTGAATCCCATTTTTTACCGTCTACATAAAATAACGGCTCTTTGTCCTCGTCATTTGTTGTAAACTTAAAGTCTTTTTCCGTCTCTTTAGAAATTTTGAAATCGTAATCTCCAGATGATGAGGTTGCTATCGATATCTGTTCTTTGTTGTTTTTGAGACCGGTTTTAGAAGAGGAGACTTTATGTTTTACATCTGCATTGTTTATGGAAATACTATTTTGTTTAGTATCTAAAAATATATAGATGTTATCAATGGTATCGTTATCCGAAGCTGAATTAAAACGGCTACTTACTTCGCCTTTACTTTTACTTCCTCCAGTTATTTCCAATGAAATATTCTGTATTTCCATCTTTTTATTTCTAACAGTGGTATATGAAAAATCAAAATTTTCTTTGGCTAAATCTTTTTTAATTTTTATTAGTTCGGCATCTGTGGTGTTTTTATCTATTAGAATTTCAATAGTATTTTTTGATAGGGTAGTACCCTTCGCTACATAAGTTTTGTTGGTATTGAAGCTAATAAGAAACAATGCTAATAATGGAACTATTAATAAGCTTTTAAACAGATTTACTTTTTTTGACTTTTGTTGATTGATCATAACTATTCGTTTTTTGATTAATGAATTAAAAAATGGATTAATGATTGATAAATTTTGTTGGCCAGTTGCCTGTTTTAGTAATACATATTGGTATTCTTTTTTATTTTGTTTAATCTCTTTATTGTCTGTATCTGCTAGAAATTCAAGATTTTGTTTTATAGCCGTTCTATAGCGCCATGCTGCGGGATTAAACCATTGTAGTGCTGTAAAAATCTCCATTAAAAGTACATCGTATGAATGTTTTTGTAGTACGTGTACTTCTTCATGTGAAATAATGGTATCTAACTCTTTTTGACTATGTAATTTAGGGTTATATATGATTGTTGAAAAGAATGAAAATGGAGTTACTTTGTCTGTGGTGATAACATATTTAAAACCTGCATCATCTTTACGGATTGCGGATTTAATGATTCTTTTTAATGTAATTAGTTGGAATAGAAATCTGGTCAGAAAAAAACTTGCTCCCAAAACATAGAAAGCTAGTATAATGGTAAATGGAGATATAGTATCAAAACCGTCCTGTTCATTTAGTAAATCAATACTATTTGCGTTACCAGAAATATCTTGAGTAGGAAGCTCTACAGTGTTTGTAATATAAATTAAGGGCAAGAACACAGCGCTTAATAAACCTAACAGTAGAAAGAACCTATTGAATTTAAAAAATGTTTCCTTTCTTAATAGTAGGTAGTAAATAATGTAAAAAAGACTTAAAACAAAGCTGGACTTTAGTAGGTAATAGCAAAAATCTTCCATTTATTTTCCGTTTTCAATGAGGTTGATTATTTCCTTCAATTCATCCACAGATATTTTTTCTTCTTTGGCAAAAAAAGAAACTATATTTTTATAAGAATTGTCAAAGTACCCCACCATTTCCTTATTTACGTAGGCTTTATAATAATCCTCTTTTTTTATAAGTGGAAAGTATTGATGTGTTTTTCCATAAGCTGTAAAGCCTACAAATTTCTTGTCTTCTAAATTTCTTACTATGGTAGAAAGTGTATTGTAGTGCGGTTTGTTTTCCGTTATTTCTTCCATAATGTCTTTGACAAACGCTTTTTTTAAGCGCCAGAGAATTTTCATGATTTCTTCCTCTTTGTTCGTAAGTTTTTCCATATTCAAAATGTTGACACATCTAATATAAACTATTTTTGTAGTTATAAAACTATAAAAATAGTTATTTAACGAAATTTTTAGTTTTCATTAGATGTCAAATATCATATGTCCGCAAAAATGTTCTATCTATATTTGTTAAAATTTTTTACATGCAAGATTTTTTATTCATTGTTGGCGGACTAGCTTTATTGATAGCAGGTGGAAACTGGTTATTGAAAGCTGCGGTCGATTTATCATTGAAACTTAAGATTCCAAAAATAGTAATAGGTATGACCGTTGTATCTTTTGCAACATCGGCACCAGAACTA
Source organism: Maribacter litoralis (assembly GCF_902506355.1). Lineage (NCBI taxonomy): Bacteria > Pseudomonadati > Bacteroidota > Flavobacteriia > Flavobacteriales > Flavobacteriaceae > Maribacter > Maribacter litoralis. Next base: position 2,880,574 of record NZ_LR733271.1, read on the forward strand.
ATTGTTAGTGTAAATGCTGCATTAGATGGTTTTCCAGATTTGGCCTTAGGTAATGTGGTGGGTTCTAATATTGCAAATTTAGGTTTGGTACTTGCTGTTACTATATTATTGAGTCCTATAGAAGTGAGTAAGAGTTTTTATACTACGGATTGGCCGGTAATGATGCTTGCTTCATTACTTTTTTTCTTCTTTATATATTTTGATGGAGTGCTTCAGCAATATGAAGGTATTGTAATGGTGGTATTTTTATTTCTTTTCTTGGTGTATTTGCTGCGTTTTCAAAAGCCAGCGGTGGTGGATCCTGAAGACGAGCCAGATGTTATGATGCCAACGTATAAGACAGCCCTATATTTAGGCCTAGGTGGTACGGCGCTATGGGGAGGTTCTGAGCTGTTAATAAACGGAGCGGTTGGTCTTGCTACTTTATTTGGAGTAAGTGAGCGTGTAATTGCAATAACCATTGTTTCGGTAGGTACTAGTATACCCGAGTTAGCGGCATCGATTATTGCTATATTAAAGAAAGAAAAAGCAATCTCTTTAGGAAATTTAATTGGTTCCAATATTTTTAATCTTTTAGCGGTATTAGGTATTACTTCTATAATTACTCCTATTTCTGTGATGGATGAAGGGCTTTTAACAAATGATATCTTTTGGATGTTAGGTATTTCCTTTCTTATTCTCCCCTTGGTTTTTATACCTAAAGGATTACGATTAGGTTGGAGAGATGGTACAATTCTTGTAGGAGTTTACTTAACTTTTGTCTATGCAACTATCTCCTAAATGAATGTTAGCCAAATAAAAAAAAAGGTCACTACGATAATAATATTACTATTTGTAAGCATTCAAGGTATTAGTTCTCAAGACCTGGAATATTTATATGGTAAAGTGGTTGATGTTGAAACTGGTGAGCCGGTTATCTTTGCAAACATTCATTTAAAAAATAGGAATATGGGTGTGATTTCTAATTTTGATGGAGGTTTTAGAATTCCATTGAGCTATAGGCTATTGGGTGATATTTTGGTTTTTTCTTCGATGGGTTATGAAAGTGAAGAACGCATTATCGACGAATTTTTAAAGGATAGTATTGTTATCGTTAAATTACATCCAGCAACTTTTCAATTATCAGAGGTCGATGTTTCTGCATCTAAAGTCTCGAAGGCTGAGTTGTCTCCAGAGGAAATAGTTTCGAAATCCATATCATTAATTACCTCTAATTATCCTATTAAACCTTATTCTCAAATTGGCTATTATCGAGATTATCAAAAAGATAAGAATGAATATATAAATCTAAATGAGGCAATAATAGAAGTAGTTGACCAAGGTTTTAAAGCTATAGATTCAACTACCTCGAAGGTTATTATTTATGACTATTTAAAAAATGAAGATTTTAGAAGAGATACTTTTGCTTTAAAACCATATGATTATAATTTAAGGGAAGGTGGTAAGGTAATTGATAATGCTTATTTGGACAGTTATGGAGGCAATGAATTTGTTATTCTAAACGTACATAATGCTATTAGAAATTATAAAATTAGCAGCTACTCATTTATTTACATATTAGAGACTGATTTATTGAGTGAACATTCTTTTAAAAAAATAGAAGATACTTTTCTAGATGGTGTTTATTTATACACCATTGAATTCACTAAAAAAATATCTAATTATACTGCTATTGGTAAATTGTATATTGATAAAAATAATTTTTCAATTTATAAACTAGAGTATGTCGTATACGATAATAACAGTAAAAATAACTTAAATATTCCTGATAAAAATGGCTCAATAAAACAAATAATTTTTGAAGTTATTACGGAGTATCGCATGAAGGGAAATAAAATGTATTTGAGTTTTATATCCTTAAATAATCAATTTAGGGTGATGGTGCCGCCAAAATTTAATGTAGAATTTGTAGATTTTAACTTCAATGCAGAAAGATTAGAAAAGGAAAAGGTTGAGTATAATGGTGATAGTTTTGTTTTGACATTTAATAGAGATCTTAATGGAATTAAAACCAATAATTTATGGAAAAAGGATATTCTGTTCAAAGGTCAGTCTATAAAAATAAATCGTGCTGTTATTATCGGTAATCAAATGGTTCTATATCCTGCTTTGAACAAAGTAAAATTCAAAAAATTCTTTGAAGAGTTTAATGCCGAGAAAGAAAATTTTATGCGTAATCTGGTGGAGTTTAATTTACCTGAATTAAGAGATATTGATGATAATAAGGTTGGTATGTGGTCTACCAAATATTATAATCAATTCAGGGAATATTTTATTCAAGAACATAATTTAAATCCTCGTTTCATTGATTCAAAATTATTAATGGATAAAAAGAAACCCATTTTTGAAAATCAATCTATGAGTAGACCGTACGATGGTAAGGATTACTGGATGAATACACCTTTCCAAAACAGCGTTAAATATTGAATAAATATAAAAACGCCCTGGAAAAAATCCAAGGCGTTTTTAATATAATCTACAATTAATTTGGTATTATACTTTAGCAGATTTAACCGTTTTAACGATAACACCTGCGATCTTGTAAGGATCACCGTTAGAAGCTGGTCTTCTATCTTCCAACCATCCTTTCCAACCGCTTTCAACAGTTGCGATAGGAATACGTATAGATGCACCTCTATCAGAAATACCGAAGCTGAAATCTGTAATAGCAGCAGTTTCGTGATCACCTGTTAATCGCTGGTCGTTAAACTCTCCGTAAACAGCAATATGTTCTTTGACCACCGGTCTAAATGCCTCACATATTTTTTCATAAGTTGCTTGGTCTCCACAAGTTCTTAACGTAGTGTTAGAGAAGTTTGCGTGCATACCAGAACCGTTCCAATCCATGTCTTTTCCTAATGGTTTTGGGTGGTATTCAATATAGTATCCGTAAGATTCAGTAAGTCTGTCCAATAAGTAACGAGCTACCCATAATTCGTCACCAGCTAATTTTGCGCCTTTAGCGAATAATTGAAACTCCCATTGTCCACAAGCAACTTCTTGGTTAATACCTTCAAAGTTAAGACCTGCAGCAATACATAAATCAGCATGCTCTTCTACAATGTGTCTACCGTGAGTGTTTTTACCACCAACAGAACAGTAGTACATACCTTGTGGTGCTGGGTAACCACCTCTTGGGAAACCTAAAGGTAATTCAGTAGCCGTATCCATAATGAAATACTCTTGCTCGAAACCGAACCAGAAATCATTATCATCATCATCAATAGAAGCTCTACCATTAGATTCGTGCGGAGTACCGTCTGCATTAAGTACTTCAGTCATTACTAAATATCCATCCTTTCTTGCAGGATCCGGAAAAATAGCAACTGGTTTAAGCAAACAGTCAGAAGAACCACCTTCGGCCTGGCGTGTTGAACTTCCATCAAAAGACCACATTGGGCAATCTTCTAATTTACCACCAAAGTCATTAACCACTTTGGTCTTGCTTCTCATGTTTTGGGTTGGAAAATATCCATCTAACCAGATGTATTCTAATTTTGTTTTGCTCATAATGTGCTCGTTATAATTTAAAATAAGTTACCAACAAAAATATGTTTTTTATCAATCTGTATGAATTTTTAAGGGGGTAAATCTGTAAAAATTAAATTTATTTCTATACACCCCTAATTTTTGTCGGGTATTTTATCATATTTATATTTATAGAGTGTAATTTTGTCAAATTAATAATGAATTTAGATATGATGACATCGAGATTTAAGGCAATTGCAGAAAGTCAAAATAGAAATACTATTGCTATAGAAGAGAAGGGTAGAAGGTCAGACTTGTTCGGTATCAATGTGTTCAACGAAAAAAAGATGCTGCAATACCTTACCAAAGATGCCTTTGAAGGATTAAAAGGGGCTATGGATTCCGGTTCCAAAATAGATAGAAAAATAGCCGATCAAGTAGCGGAGGCAATTAAGGGTTGGGCCATTACAATGGGGGCTACTCATTATACACACTGGTTTCAACCTTTAACGGGTTCTACGGCCGAGAAACATGATGCTTTTTTTGACCTTATGCCAGATGGTACGGCCTTAGAGAAATTTGGAGGCGGCCAATTGGTTCAACAGGAACCAGATGCTTCTAGCTTTCCAAGTGGTGGAATTAGAAATACATTTGAAGCAAGGGGCTATACCGCTTGGGATCCATCTTCTCCTGCCTTTATTTATGGTACTACATTGTGTATACCTACTATTTTTGTTTCTTATACTGGTGAAGCTTTAGATAATAAAGCGCCATTATTAAGAGCTTTGGGGGCGGTAGACGAAGCGGCAACCGCAGTTGCTAAGTATTTTGATAAAACCGTTACAAAGGTCAATGCAACATTGGGTTGGGAACAGGAGTACTTTTTAATAGATAAAGCTCTTGCACATTCTAGACCCGATATTATGATGACCGGTCGCACTTTGGTAGGGGAAACTCCTGCAAAAGGCCAGCAATTAGATGATCATTATTTTGGTGTTATACCTAGTCGTGTATTGAGTTTTATGAGCGATTTGGAACAGGAATGTACAAAATTGGGTATACCGGTAAAGACTAGGCATAATGAAGTTGCGCCAAATCAGTTTGAATTGGCACCGGTATTTGAAGAAGCGAACTTAGCAATTGACCACAACCTTCTTCTTATGGATGTGATGGATAAAATAGCCGATAAGCACCATTTTAAAGTGCTGTTCCATGAAAAGCCGTTTGCTGGGATCAATGGGTCTGGTAAGCATAATAATTGGTCATTGCAGACCAATACTGGTGTTAATCTGCTGAGTCCTGGTTCTACACCAATGAAGAACCTGCAATTTTTAACCTTCTTTATCAATACGATTAAAGCCGTTGATACTTATGAGGAACTTTTAAGGTCGTCTATTGCATCTGCCAGCAATGATCATAGGCTGGGTGCCAATGAAGCGCCACCTGCTATTTTTTCAATATTTGTAGGTTCACAGCTTAGTAATGTCTTAGATGAGTTAGAAGGGGTATCTAAAGGTAAATTATCTCCCGAGGAAAAAACGGAACTTAAGTTGAATGTAGTAGGTAAAATTCCAGAAATTTTAATGGATAATACCGATCGTAACAGAACTTCTCCTTTTGCATTCACCGGAAATAAGTTTGAAATGCGTGGCGTTGGGTCTAAAACAAATTGTGCCAAACCCATGACCATTTTAAATACAATAGTTGCAAAGCAATTAAGGGATTTTAAAAAGGAAGTAGATGCGCTTGTCGACAAGAAAAACCTTAAAAAAGATGAAGCTGTTTTTAATGTGCTTCGTGAATATATAAAAACATCTAAACGAATTCGTTTTGATGGTGATGGCTATAGTATTGATTGGGAAAATGAGGCTAAAAGAAGAAAATTAAGCAATAATAAAAATACTCCCGAAGCTCTTGAGGTGTTGACCTCAAAAGATAGTCTTGCCCTTTTTGGCTCTATGAACGTAATGAGCGAGGTAGAGGTTAACGCCCGCCATGAAGTGGATCTTGAAAATTACATTATGCACGTACAAATAGAAGGTAGGGTGTATAATGAGTTGGTCTACGGTTTTATTGTGCCGGCCGCATTGGAATATCAAAATAAGCTGATAAAAAATGTATCGGGATTAAAAGAAATTTATGGAGCTGCCCATAAAAAATTCTCCGAAGGGCAATTGACCATGATAGAAGAAATTGCAGAGCATGTAGTAAGCATCAAGAAAATGGTGGACGCTATGGCAGATGCTAGAAGAAAGGCTAACGCATTAAAAGATACCAAAAAGAAGGCTCAGGCATATTGCTATAATGTAAAACCCTATTTTTCAGACATTAGAACCCATAGTGATAAATTGGAAAAATTGATGGATAATAACATATGGCCGTTAACCAAGTATAGAGAATTGCTATTTATAGAGTAAGTCTTATTCATAATTTTTAAAAATGAGGGAATATTAAGCTGAACAGAGGTTACAGTTTTAATGATTCCCTTATTTTTGCCACAAATTTATATTATGTCTACATCAAGCAGCGAAAGATATCAGCAACGTGGGGTCTCTGCCTCTAAAGAGGACGTACACAACGCGATTAAAAATATTGACAAAGGTCTTTTTCCTAAGGCTTTTTGTAAAATAGTACCTGATCATTTAACGGGAGATGAAGACTATTGCTTGATCATGCATGCAGATGGTGCCGGTACCAAGTCTTCTTTGGCATATATGTATTGGAAAGAAACAGGAGATATTTCTGTCTGGAAAGGTATAGCTCAAGATGCGTTGATTATGAATATAGATGATTTGATATGTGTTGGTGCTACAGATAATATTATGCTTTCATCAACTATAGGTAGAAATAAAAATAAAATTCCGGGTGAAGTTCTTTCTGCAATTATTAACGGAACGGAGGAGTTAATCGGTGATTTAGCTGAATTTGGTATTACCATACATTCTACAGGAGGCGAAACTGCCGATGTGGGCGATTTGGTTAGAACCATTATTGTTGATTCAACGGTTACTGCTAGACTTAAAAGAAGTGATGTTGTTGATAATGCCAATATTAAGGCAGGCGATGTAATTGTTGGGCTAGAATCTTTCGGTCAGGCAAATTATGAAATAGAATATAATGGCGGTATGGGGAGTAACGGACTTACTTCTGCTAGACATGATGTTTTTTCAAATTACTTAGCTGAAAAATTTCCTGAGAGTTTTGATGCCGAAGTACCTGAAGATTTGGTGTATTCCGGTGATGTTAAATTGACAGATGCTGTTGAGAACTCTCCCATCGATGCCGGTAAATTAGTTTTATCACCTACGCGAACATACGCACCAATTGTCAAAAAGATACTTTCAAAATATAGTGCGGATCAAATACACGGAATGATTCACTGTAGTGGTGGGGCGCAGACCAAGATTCTTCATTTTGTAGATGATCTTCATGTAATTAAGGATAATTTATTTGATGTGCCACCGCTCTTTCAATTAATTCAAGAACAGTCTGGTACAGACTGGAAAGAGATGTACAAGGTGTTCAATTGTGGGCATAGATTAGAATTATACCTTCCGGAAGAGATTGCAAACGATATCATTGAGGTTTCTAAAAGTTTTGGGGTAAATGCACAGATTGTTGGTAGGGTAGAGGCATCAGATTCAAAAAAACTGACAATTTCAAGCAAGTACGGCACCTTTGTGTATTAGCACATACGATTAGCGCAAATAAATCGTTCTTTTTGTATAAACCTATCTTGCTATGGAAAGAAAAGAATTTTTAAGAACCCTGGGCGCGGGTGCTGCATTTGCTATAACGTTTCCTTGTTTGGGCAGTTGTTCTAAAGACAATGAAGTTGAGGGAGATATTGTTGCGCAACCTACAGATGTAGATTTTACTATTGATCTTACTTCTGATGAAGCTTCCAATCTAGCTGAAAATGGCGGATTTATTTTAAAGAACCTGGTAGTCGTTGTTAGAAATTTAGAAGGTGAATTTGTTGCCGCTACTCAAATATGTAGCCACGAGCAGTACGACCAAGTAAGGTTTATAGATCAAGAAGGTGGTATTTTTTATTGCGATGTGCATGGTTCTAAGTTTTCACAAACGGGCTCGCCATTAAATGAAATTCCTAATAGCACATCAAAAGCATTAAAAATATATAATACCTCACTTGAAGGTGATATTCTACGTGTCTTTGAATAATCTATTAAACTACCCTATTTAAACCAATATCTCCAACCTAACTTATTATTCTTTAATGATTAACATGACCCCCAAGTAGAGAAAGTAAGTGAAACATATTTGTGCTTTATTAATAGTTTTGATGACCTGCTTTACGTACGGTCAAGATAAAAAGTACGTTACGGTAAAAAAGTCGTACGAAGTTATGGGCGGCGATTTCGATATTACTGTAATTTCCGTTGATGAGGAGCTGGGGTATATTTACATACAAGAGGCTTTGGCAGAAGTTCAAAGAATAGAAAAACTTATTTCATCTTGGGATGCGGAATCTGAAACTAGTTTGATTAATAAAAATGCAGGTATCAAACCTGTTCCGGTAAGTTGGGAACTTTTTAAATTAATAGAGAGATCCATACAAATCTCTGAGATTACAAATGGGGCTTTTGATATCACTTTTACGCCCTTAAATGATTTATGGAAGTTAGATGGTTCTATGGAGTCCATGCCAACAACTGCAAACGTAAAGGCTAGACAGGCTAGAATAGGATACAGGAATATTGTTTTAAATGGTAAAGACCAAACCGTATTTCTACGTAAGAAGGGAATGCGAATCTCCTTTGGAGGTATAGGCAAAGGTTTTGCTGCAGATAAGGCAAAGGCCTTATTGGTGTCAAAAGACGTTAAAGCCGGTATTATCAATTTAGATGGCGATATTACTAGCTGGGGTACAAAAGTAACCGGTGATAAATGGTTGATAGGGGTGGTAAATCCCGATTTAAAAGGAGGTATTGCCTCATGGATTCCTATTCTTGAGTCTTCTGTTGCAACTACATCTAGTGATGGAAACTTTATTATGTCAGGTAATAAGAAATATACCCATATTCTTAATCCGAAAACAGGATTTCCTGCTACTGGTATCAATAGTGTTTCGGTATTTGCAAAAAGTGCTGAATTATCAGATGCTTTAGCAACTTCTATTTTTGTAATGGGGCTAGATGCTGGTCTGGCGCTTATTAATCAACTTGGGGATACAGAGGTAATTATAGTTGATAGTGCCAATAAAATGTATAAGAGCAATGGCATTCTGCTCAACTGAGTAAAATACATTCAAAGAACTACATTCTTTATTTTATTTCTAAGGTCGATAATCACTTTAGCGTGTCCGTAATTTTATTGTAAATTTGCCGTACAAGTGAAGTAAGCATATGATAGATAAATTAAACATAGTAAAACAACGGTTTGATGAGGTTTCAGACCTTATTATCCAACCTAACATAATATCTGACCAAGATAAATATGTAAAGCTTACTAAAGAATATAAAGACCTTAAAGATTTAATGGATAAGCGAGATGAATATCTAGAGCTTACCAATAATATTGCCGAAGCTGAGGAAATTATTGCCGATGGCAGTGATGAAGAAATGCTGGAAATGGCGAAGATGCAGATGGAAGAGGCTAAGGGTTCGCTTCCAAAGCTAGAAGAGGAAATCAAATTGATGTTGATTCCAAAAGATCCTGAAGATGCAAAGGATGTGGTAGTTGAGATCAGAGCTGGAACGGGTGGTGATGAAGCCAGTATTTTTGCAGGTGACCTTTTTAGAATGTATACCAAATATTGCGAAGGCAGAGGATGGAAAACCAATGTGATCGATCTTAGTGAAGGTACTAGTGGCGGATATAAAGAAATACAATTTGAAGTATCGGGTACCGATGTATATGGAACCTTAAAGTTCGAAGCTGGTGTTCATCGTGTGCAAAGAGTACCACAGACCGAAACCCAAGGTAGGGTACATACAAGTGCCGCAACGGTTATGGTTTTACCGGAAGCTGAAGATTTTGATGTACAAATAGACCCTAAAGATGTTCGTATAGATTTTTTCTGTTCGTCTGGTCCTGGTGGGCAATCTGTAAACACTACATATTCTGCAGTACGTTTAACGCATATTCCAACAGGCTTGGTTGCGCAGTGCCAAGATCAGAAGTCTCAACATAAAAATAAGGACAAAGCATTTAGAGTACTTCGTTCTAGATTGTATGATCTGGAATTGGCGAAGAAACAAGAAGAAGATGCTGCCAAACGAAACTCTCAAGTGAGCAGTGGTGACCGTTCTGCAAAAATTAGAACGTATAACTATCCACAAGGTAGGGTAACCGATCATCGTATAGGTCTTACTTTATATGACTTATCTAATATAATTGATGGGGATATCCAGAAGATAATCGATGAGTTGAGTTTTGTTGAAAATACCGAAAAATTGAGGGAAGCCTCCGAGATATTTTAATATATGACTACCCAAGAATTGGTTGCCCAAATACATAAAAAACAATCGTTTTTATGTATAGGCTTGGATACGGACTTAGAAAAAATTCCTGCTTTTTTATTGGAGGAAGAAGATTCCATTTTTGAGTTTAATAAAGCAATTATAGATGCCACACACGATTTATGTGTGGCATATAAACCCAATATAGCCTTTTATGAAGCATATGGCGTACAAGGGTGGTCTGCATTGCGCAAAACAATTAAATACTTAAATAAGAACTATCCTGAAATTTTCACCATTGCTGATGCCAAACGTGGTGATATTGGGAATACTTCAACCAGATATGCCAAGGCATTTTTTGAGGATTTAAATTTTGATTCCATCACAATTGCCCCGTATATGGGAAAAGATTCCGTTGAACCATTTTTGCAGTTCAAGGATAAACATACTATTTTACTTGCCTTAACTTCTAATGAAGGAGCTTTTGATTTTCAAACCAAAAAAATCGATAATAAAGAGTTGTATAAAGAAGTATTGTCTGTCTCTACGACCTACAAAGGCTCTGAAAATTTAATGTACGTGGTTGGTGCCACTAAAGCAGAGTATCTTAAAGAAATTCGAGAAATAGTACCAAACAGCTTTTTGTTGGTGCCTGGTGTAGGCGCACAAGGTGGTAGCTTGGTAGATGTTTGCGAATATGGTATGACAAAAGATATCGGACTACTTATAAATTCCTCGCGCGGAATTATCTATGCGTCTGACCAGGAGGATTTTGCAGATACCGCTAGAGAAAAGGCAAAAGAATTACAAGAAGCGATGAAAAAAGAATTAGATAAACTAAACTAAGTCTTCTAAAGTTTTTTTGATTTTCTGTGCTTTCGATTCAAAAAATTCGCCCAATTGCGTATTTGATTGAATGGTGGATGCTTTCTCTAAAAACATTTGATATTGATACTCCAACAGGCTTATCATGTCTGTATTTGCTTCTAAAGGTGTTACTGTTCCTACTTTACAATATTGCTTTTCCATAATCCTGGTTTTAGTTTCTTACAAATATACGTTCAGATTCAGGTTTTGGATGTGTGTATGTGCAGCGGTACACCTAATTTATAGGTAATATGTCTTTTTTTTAACAAATACCGCTAGAATAATTTAATTGAATGGGCATACTTGCTGAATTTTTATATTCTTGAACAGATTGTGAATAAGAATATATACATTGTACATTACAACTTATTTTAAATGATAACCTGTGCTCCACTACATAACTTACCATCATAAAACCGCTACTGAGTGGGTTACATTTGTACACGGTGCAGGTGGTAGTTCATCTATATGGTATAAGCAGATACGAGAATTTAAAAAGCATTTTAATGTTTTACTGTTAGATTTAAGAGGGCATGGTAATTCTAAACCTAGTTTAAAGAATGTATTCGATGAAAAGTATACGTTTAATGTTATAACCAATGATATTGTTGAGGTAATTGATTTTGAGAATATTCAGAAATCTCATTTTATAGGAATTTCATTGGGTACTATTTTGATAAGAAATTTAGCGGAGAATCACCCTGAACGCGTAAAAAGTATGGTGATGGGCGGTGCTATAATGAAATTGAACTTAAGGTCTCAGATTTTAATGAAACTAGGTATCATTTTTAAAACGATTATACCTTACTTATGGCTGTATAAGTTCTTTGCAATTATCATTATGCCCAATAAGAATCATAGGGAATCTAGATTGCTTTTTGTTCGTGAAGCAAAAAAGTTATATCAAAAAGAATTTATTAGATGGTTTAAGCTGACGTCGGAGATAAATCCGTTGTTGCGATTTTTTCGGTCGGCAGACATCAATATCCCCACATTATACGTAATGGGAGAAGAAGATTATTTGTTTTTGCCAAGTATTCGCAAAATAGTAGACTTACATAAAAGTTCACAATTGGTAGTGGTTGAAAATTGTGGTCATGTGGTAAATGTTGAACAGCCCAGATATTTCAACGAAAAAGTAATAGATTATTTATGCGGGCAACGCTCAATTTAGTTTTTTAACTAGTGTACTCGTCATTGCTGTGCTTACAAGAGTATAAAATAAAAAAAACCGATGCTCCCACCGGTTTTTACTAACTAACTAACTCAAAAAATAACTAACTCAAAAAATTGAAAATGAATGCTTTAATACTGTTCTGTTAAGTTTTAACGCATAACTTTTTAAGTTATTGTAGCTCAGTATAAAAAACTACTTTTTATCTTGAAGAGCGAATACTTTTTTAAGTACATCTGTAGTTCTTGAAGAAAATTGTGTTCTAATTTGTTCCTCTTCTACAGCGATCATTTTATATACACCAGATAATGCTTCTTGCGTAACATAATCCGTTAAATCAGGATTAATATTGTTGGTCAATGGTATAGCGTTGTATTTGGTGATTATGGAACTCCAAATTTTATCGGCTCCTACTTTTTTGAAAGAATCACTAATTACAGGGTTGAATTTGGCATATAATTCAGTATTCGTTTTGGTTTCTAAATAGGTTGTTGCAGCATCATTATCTCCTAGAAGAATATTTTTAGCGTCTGCAAAAGACATATCCTTTACGGCATTTACGAAAATAGGGGTAGCTTCGGACACTGCATCTTCAGCGGCACGATTTAACACCTTTAAGCCTTCATCTGCTAAACTGCCTAAACCAATATCTCGTAAGGTTTTATCTACCTTTTGTAAATCTTCGGGCAGTAAAATTTTAACCAATTCGTTTTTATAGAATCCGTCAGTTGCGGTTAATTTGCTTACTTGCTTTTCTATCCCTTGGTCTAAAGCTTCTTTTAAGCCATTGGCAATGGTTTCGTTGCTAAGTACGGTATCTGTAGATGTTGGTAGTTGATTTACAACTTGCTGTAATTCATTACACGATACTGCTAATAGCATGCAAAGTGCCAAACTGATTTTTTTAATCATTATTGTATTATTTAAATAGGGTTTACTTTAGTATTTACGAGAATATCACTGTTTTATTGTTGTACACCATTGTTTTGCGTGCAATATGGAGTTTTACTCCTCTAGACAGTACAATTTTTTCTAAGTCTCTACCCTTGGTAATAAAATCTTCAATAGAGTGAGAATGGGTTACAGTGGTAACATCTTGTTCAATTATTGGACCGGCATCTAGTTCTTCAGTTACATAATGGCTAGTTGCACCAATGATTTTCACACCTCTTTTAAAAGCCGCATGATACGGTTTTGCTCCTGCAAATGCTGGTAAAAAAGAATGGTGGATATTTATTATTTTGTTAGGGTATTTGTCGATAAGTGTACCGCTCACAATTTGCATATATCTTGCTAAAACAATAAAATCTACATTATACTTTTCAAGTATCGCAATTTGTTCTTGTTCGGCAGCTACCTTATTTGCTTTGGTAAAGGGAACATGAAAAAACGGAATGTCAAACTGATCGGCTATGTACTTTAAGTCATTATGGTTGCTAAGAATAAACGGAATTTCTACAGCCAGTTCGCCAGATTGGTATCTACTTAATAAATCATAAAGGCAATGATTATATTTCGAGACAAATATTGCCATTTTAGGTAATTTGTCATCGGTGTGCAAGCTCCATTCCATATTATATGGTGTAGCCAACTCCTTTTGAAACAAAGTTTTAAAATGTTCTAGATCGGATAGGTCATCTTCAAATTCAACAACGGTACGCATAAAGAATACGTTGGCAGGTTTGTCTACATGCTGATCAAGATATACAATGTTACCCTGGTTTCTATGAATAAATCCGGTTACGGTGCTTATAATACCCGCTTGGTCCGGACAATGAACTAGTATAGTTGTTTTCAATTGTAAGGTATTTTTGAAGTCAAAAATAGCCCATAATCCTTTAAATACTTGTTATAAAACGTTGTTATGTAATATTTTTTGGATAATTATGAATGTTCAGCTTTCCAAGCCTTGTAAGATTTTCTAAAGCTTTTGATCTCTTTTCTTAACAGGTTGATGTATTCGGTTTCCTTTACTCCATGTTTTTCAAGACCCATACAGTAAGAGTTAATGTTTCTTATAATAATATTGATGTACGAAATGGTTTCTTTGCGCTCATTAGTACAGCTGGAGTATTCTACTTGAGCGATTTTTTGAGGTATAAGAATAGAATCCGTCAAAATGGAATTGGCCATTATATCCCTAAGACTTTTTGATTCGCATAGGCGCATTAAATCTTTATTGAATGTAACGTACGAGGCAATCTCTCTGCTCATTGTGCAGAGTTCCAGTGCTTTTCTGTAAATAGGCAGATGTTTTAAACTTCTATATGCCATTGTGTGGGGTATTGTTAGTGTCATATAAAATTACGTTAGATATTTGATAATTTTCTATTGAATGTAAACGTAATTTGTATTTTTACCTTTGATAATAAATAATTAAACAAATATACTTTTGAATCCAAAGATAGATGAGCTTAATTGGAAAATACTGAAACAATTGCAGGATAATGCAAGGGAATCTTTTGCTAATATTGGTCGTTCTGTAGGGCTTACGGCACCTGCTGTAGCCGAGCGTGTAAAGAAAATGGAAGACCTGGGTATTATACATGGTTACAAGGCAGAAGTGTCTCATGCATTAACAGGTCATCAGTTGAAAGCGATTATTACGTTAAGGGCGTTTATGGGAAAATTAAAACCCTTTTTAGCTGTAGTGCCCAGCTTGCAAGAAGTCATAAACTGTTATAGAATTACTGGTAATGAGAATATTGTAATGGAGGTGGTACTTAAAGATCAATTTCATCTAGAAAAATTTATTGATCAGCTTATTCAATATGGTGAAACTAGAACCCATATTGTTCTTTCTCAGGTGATTTCCAATGCTCCAATGCATAAAATTAAATGATTTTAATCTTAAACGCTTATTGAAGCTTGGGAATAAAATCATGAATGGAAAATGAAAGTTAGCTAATAATTAGACCTTGGTAAATGCTTCTAGATAATTTTGGCTAGATTTTTGATAGAAATTAAATAATGAAAAAAATACTACTTCTCACTTTCGTTTTAACCTCTACGGCAATATTTTCTCAAGAATTGAGGCTTTTAAGAGGTGCTATTTCAGAAAATATTATTGTTAACGATACGGTAAACGAAACCTACTCTCTTTATTTACCTACTAAATTTGAGGTCAATAAGGTTTGGCCTGTTGCTTTTGTAATGGACCTTAAGGGTAAGGGTAAGGCTGCAATGTCAATGTTGGTCAATGCCGCTGAGCAAGAGGGCTATGTTTTGGCTAGTTCAGATAATATGAGCGATTCACTATCTATCTCAGAAAATGTTCTAATAGCCAACAGAATGTTCAACTCCGTTTTTAGTACTATACCAACTGAAAAAAACCGTGCTTATACGGTAGGTTTTGGTAGCGGTGCAATGTTCGCTTCCATTCTGCCGACTTTTATAGGTAAACTAGATGGTGTAATTTCTATTGGAGCAGCTATTGGGCATGTGGAAATTTTGAACCCAAAGAAGCCTTTTCAATTTGTTGGGCTGGTAAATAGGTCCGATTATAATTTTACCGAGATGAATAATAGTAAGGATCTGCTGAATAAATTAAAATTCCCCAATGAACTTATTGTTTTTGATGGTGAACGTTTGTTACCGGAAAGTGACTTAATCGTAAATGCATTTAGAATGTTGACTTTAACAAGTATGGCTAAAGGTCATATAGTAAAAAATGATAGTTTGGTGACTTCGTCATATAATCGGTTTTTAACCTTGGCCAATAATCATCTAAATGACCAAAAACCACTTTTGGCAAGGTATCAGCTATTGGATATGGAAAAAATCTTCAATCCTTTTATGGAATTAGATTCTTTGAAAGCCACGCAAAAAACATTGAAAAGAAGTACTGTTTATAGACAGGCCAATAGAAGTCAGAACAGTTACTTTTTAAAGGAATCTTTTACTAAAGAAGATTATAGCTATTATTTAGAAGAAGATGTTATCTCTTATAATTACGCAAATTTAGGTTGGTGGAATTTTCAAATGCAAGAGTTAGATAAATTAGATAAGAGCGCCAACCTTTATGAGCGACAAATGTCTAGTAGGTTACGAGGTTATATCAATGCATTGGTGTCAGATAATATTGATTTTGTTTCCGCTCAGGAAAATGTAGATTTTGAAGCCCTTAATTTGCTGTATATGATGAAGACTATTACTTCGCCAAAAGAATTTGATGCATATTTGAAGGTAATTTCCATTAGTTCTAAAATGGAAGATTATGGTACTGCTCTTTTTTATTTAGAAGAGTTGCTTAAAAATGGCTATACAGATAAAAATTCGCTGTATTCGCTAGAGCACACAGCTCTATTTAGAATTATGCCGGAGTTCAACGAAATGGTTGAAAAATATCTAAAAAGTGCCAGGTATGATGTTATTGAACGGTAAGGTGTGGTACATTTTCAAGATTCCAGTCTATCACCAAACCTTTAGCTAACGACTTTGCAATTTCTTTTCCGTAAAGAACTTCACATAAATATAAGGCTGCTTCAAAACTTTTTGCCCCACCGGCTGAAGTGATATATTTTCCATCATGTACAAAAAGAACATTGTCCTTTATGTTAAGATGAGGAAACATAGCTCTGTAATTTTTAACATCACTTGGAAAAGTAGTGGATGCAACAGTGTCTAAAATTCCTGCTTTAGCTAAAGGAAAAGCGCCATCGCAATGACTGGTAACGTACAATGCATTTTTGTCAACCTGTTTAATAAAGTTGATCATTGCTTCATCTTTTAAATCGTTATCCATGCTATGTTCTGCACTTGGTACAACCAAAATGTCAATTGTGGGCAGGTCATCTTTTGTATAATCATAGTCTGGTAAAATGCGCACGCCCTCAAAAGTGGTAATGGGTTCTAACGTATTTGCTACGGTAAAGGTATTCATCGCCTTTATGCCGTCTCTAAATTTAGTATGTTGAAATATATCGAACGGTGCAGTAAATTCTGTGTTGAAAGTGCCGTTCATTATAAGAAATGCAACGTTGTAATTTTCGGGGTTTAGTTCGGGCAGTGTTCTAACTACTTCATTGGTAGTAGCTTTTTCGTTTTCGATTTTTTGTTGATTACAACTAATTAGTATAATCGGTAATAGAAATAAGAGGTATATAGATTTCATATGGATATATTTCGACTTCTAAAGTACAATGATAAGTGAAAAACTTACAATGATTATATTGTATTTTTGATGTGTAAAAGTAGAGAAATGAGAATAAGTATAATAGGATTATTGTTGTGTATAGTTGTTTCATGCGGACAAGAGAAAAAATATCATGATGCAAAACCTGATATAAAATCAATAACTAAGTCAGATAAATTAGCGGATATTTTACTTTTTCAGGAAGAGCTGAACGCTGAATTTAAAAACCCTGAGACTTCTCCTTTAGCAGATAGGTTTAGAATTGATTTTGAAACATTGAATTTCTTTGCCCCTGATACTAATTATATTGTTGAGGCAAAGTTGATAAGAACTCCGGATGCACTGCCTTTTTCTATGCCAACTACCACAGGGCGAGAGTCAACAGAAGTTGTATATGGTATTGCCAAGTTTACTTTAAATGGTAAAGAACATGAATTGGAAATTTATCAATCTCCAGAGTTAATTACCCAAGATAAATACGAAGATTATTTGTTTTTACCTTTTACCGATAATACCAATGGGGAAGAAACTTATGGTGGTGGAAGGTATTTAGATTTAAGGATACCGAATGGCAGTACAATTGTTTTAGATTTTAATAAAGCCTATAATCCGTATTGTGCCTACAACAAAAAGTTTAGTTGCCCAATTGTACCCAAGGTGAATCATTTAGATACTGAAATTAGGGTAGGGGTAAAAGCTTTTGAACATTAATCGATGAAAATAAAAAACCTCGGCAGGTATTGCCGAGGTTTTAAAACTTAAACTATAAAATCAACCATTAATTATATCAACAATTAGAAAGAGTAGATGGCTGCTACTAAGAAAGAAGATAAGCTTTTAGAATCTGCACCATCTGCATCAAAGTAAGGCTCTACATCGCTACCCCAAGAATCTAATCTAATTTCTGGCTTAATAATCAAGTTGTCTACTGAGTAGCTACCTGTTAATGTTAATGCAAGTACACTTGGGTCGTCATCTACTAAATCAGACATTACTGTGAAATACTCACCTCTTAAACCAATAGAAAAGTCATCTGATGTTGCGTATTGTGGGTATAGAGCTACACCAGAAAAGCCTTCGCCATCATTGTCTGCATAAGCAGCATTTATTCCTAAGAAGAACTCATCAGAAAGATCAAAACCACCTGTATAGTCAATTTCGAATCCTAATGCCTCTCCACCATCATAGTAAAGGTTTAAGTACTGACCTGCATAACCTAATTGAGCTCCTGCAGAGTAAGCACCGGTTAAGTTGTTGTTCGTGTCAGTTACATTCATAATAGCCAACATTAAGCTGAAATCATCAGAAAGTGCGAAATCTGCTTTTAAACCAACATGAGAAAAAGGTCCACTAGAGAACAAGTAAGATGTGCTGTAGTTAAAGTTACCTACAGGAGAAATTACTTCGTACCCTAAGTATGTATTGAATCTACCCATTGTTAAAGTAGTAGCATCAGATACGTTCCAGTAAGCATATAATTGATTAAGGTTGTAACCACCAACTGCATCATCGCCTCTAGGTCCAAAAACAACATCTGCAACTACACCTGTTGATTCTCCTTCGTAAGCGGCAATAATATTTGCCATACCTAGTGCGAAACCTAGTTCATTTGCAAATGAACTACCAAATGATTGAGGTGTAGCATCTGAAGCGCTTAAATTTGTTTGGTAGTATGCATCTACAGATCCGCTAATGCTTACTTTTTTCTCTTCTTCATCTTCTTGAGCTACCACACCGGCAGCTGCAAAAAGCATAAGACCTGTTGCAAAAATATTTTTTACGTATTTTGTATTTATAATCGTTTTCATAAGTTTTGATTTAATCCCCATTGGGATGAATTAATTTTGAGAAATTTATTTATTGAAAAGGTTATGTAACGGAGCGTTCTGCAAAACGCTCCGTATTTTTTTTAGTGTTGGTTCATTCTGAAATCGGCATAAGCATCCATTCCGTGCTCATGAAGATCTAAACCTTCAACTTCTTCTTCTTTAGAAACTCTAAGACCTATAGTAGCTTTAAGTACACCTAAGATGATACCAGAAGTAACAATACAGAACCCACCTACGATCAATACACCGTATAATTGCGTCATGAACTGAGCTCCACTAGCCATGCTACCGAAGATACCTACAACCAATGTTCCCCAGATACCACAGATCAAGTGAACCGCTACTGCACCAACAGGGTCATCTAATTTTAATTTATCAACCAAAGCAACACCACCTACTATAATGATACCTGCTATGAAACCAATGATAACAGCTTCGTTAGGAGACATTAAATCAGCTCCTGCAGTAATACCTACTAAGCCACCAAGAATACCGTTTAAGAACATTGTCAAATCTAAGTTCTTATAAAGAATAGTAGAGGTGATCATTGCTCCAAAACCACCTGCTGCGGCAGCTAAACTAGTTGTAACCAATACTAAAGATGTTAATTCTGGATCGGCAGATAATACTGAACCACCGTTAAAACCGAACCAGCCTAACCATAGTATTAATACACCGGCAGTTGCCATTGGTATACTATGACCTGGTATTGCGTTTGGCTTACCGTCTTTACCGAATTTTCCAATTCTTGAACCTAAAAGGTATATTGCTACCAAAGCAGCCCATCCACCAACTGAGTGTACTAATGTAGAACCTGCAAAATCATAGAATCCCCAAGAATCCAAGAATCCGCCGCCCCATTTCCAAGCACCTACTATAGGGTATACCAAACCAACATAGATTACTGTAAATATCATGAAAGCTCCAATTTTCATACGTTCTGCTACTGCACCAGATACAATTGTAGCTGCCGTTGCCGCAAACATTCCTTGAAAAAGGAAATCTGTCCACCATGTATAACCACCATCTGCATAATCAGGTGTCATACCGCCTTCAGGAGCACCAATACCAAAACCTGCAAATTTTAATAAGCCCATATCTCCATCTTCAAAACCTGGGTACATTAAATTGAAACCCCATGCATAATAAAGAAGTAGACCTCCGGTAATAATGAATATGTTTTTAAATAATATGTTTATTGTATTTTTTTGTCTTGTTAAGCCAATTTCTAAAAAGGCAAAACCTGTATGCATGAAGAATACCAATGCGGTAGCCAACATCATCCATACGTTATTTGCTGTAAATAATCCTGCGTCCATTTCGTTTAGTTTTTAGTTAGTTATTTTTTATTTAGTTAATACCGGCTAAACCGTCTTCCTTAGTTCTAATTCTGTATGCTTGAAGGACTTCAGAAACAAATATTTTACCATCTCCAACATTTCCAGAGTATGCGGCTTCAAGAATTTTGCTCACTGTTTTTTCAAGAAAGTCATCAGATACTACTATTGTTAAGTATCTACGCTGAATATCAGTAGTACTATAAGATATACCACGGTATACGTGACCTTCTTTTTCGTTACCAACACCTGTTACATCCCAGTAACTGAAGAAATTAACTTCAATACTGTGCAACGCTTCTTTGACTTCGTCAAATTTTGATTTTCTAATAATTGCCTCGATTTTTTTCATTTGAATAAGTTTTTTGATATTGCCAAATATATGTTAAAAACATTCACACCCTAAAAATATTAGGGGATCATCGCTAATTTTTATCAGTATCTTAAATTATACCCCCTAATTTTTAGGGTTATGTTATTTATGAATGAATATTTTGATGATATCGAGAATTGGAAAAGACGATTTTAGGTTTATCGTCGAATAATCGGCAGGAAAATGCATAATTATCTAACGATTGTTTAATAAATCGGTAAATACCTGAAAAAATGTATAAAAATAAAATAGTGTATGTTGAATGTTAGTTCTATAACATTCTGCAGATCCAAAGACCTAAAGAGATTGCTAAAATTCCAATTGCCACACTCATACCCATGTATAGTGACATTTGTAGAAGAGAAGATTCTTTAAAAAGTATATTGCTTTCCAAAGCAAAAGTGGAGAAAGTAGTAAAGCCTCCGCAAAATCCGGTGGCCAATAATAATGTTTGATTTTCTGAAATGTAATTGTTCTTTAAAGAGAGACCTATAAGGATACCAATAATTAAACAACCGATAATATTAACGAGAAATGTACCTAAGTAGAAATTTGAATAGTAGGCGTTAAGGTTTTTTGATATTAAATATCTTAATATGCTACCTAAACCTCCTCCTAAGAAAACCAGTAAAATTTGTTTCATACCTTATAAAGGTAAAAACTAAACTGCTTTCTTGTAGCTGGTGGTAAGTAAATCTAATGGATAGATAACAGAAGTTGGTTTTTTAGATAGCTTTTGAGCAGATGTTTTCGATTTTTGAGAAACACTTATTA
This sequence comes from Maribacter litoralis, assembly GCF_902506355.1. Lineage (NCBI taxonomy): Bacteria > Pseudomonadati > Bacteroidota > Flavobacteriia > Flavobacteriales > Flavobacteriaceae > Maribacter > Maribacter litoralis. The sequence goes on from NZ_LR733271.1 coordinate 2,901,955, forward strand.
AGCTAACTGCGACCAATGCAACGTTGATACCTACTAGTACTAAAAAAATTGTAAGAAATGTCATCATAATTTATTGCACCTTTATAGATGAATAACGCAAAATTACGGTATTTGGTATATTAAACGAGGATATTGGCCGTTTTGTTGTGAAAACGTTAATTTTTGTGGTGTAAGAAAAAAATTAACTATTCTTTTAGGAAAAACTTTATAAAGAGCAACAAAATCAAGAAAAGTGCAAAGGAAATACCAATCCATTTAACACCCTTAAAGTTTTTGCGATGAAATTCTAGATCTTTTCTGTAAGAAATGATGATTATGATGGCAAAAACCACTGCAAATAGGATTGCAAAAATGATTTGTCCGGTGCTAAACATATTTTAATATTTTTACGCAAAGCTAACCTAAAACGATAAAATAAAGATGAAAAACAAAATCAATGCGGTTAAGGAATTTCATAATTCTTTTGGTCTAGGTGTTTCTGAGAAAATGATTGCAGATTTGGGTGCAGCAAAAAATATGTTGCGTTTTAATCTAATGGATGAAGAAAACAAGGAATATTTAGAGGCTGCCCAAAATAATGATTTGGTTGAAGTGGCAGATGCCCTTGGCGATATGTTATATATATTGTGTGGTACTATATTAGAACATGGTATGCAACATAAGATTGAAGAGGTGTTCAATGAAATACAGCGTAGTAATATGAGTAAGCTAGGCGAAGATGGTAAGCCTATTTATCGTGAAGACGGTAAGGTTTTAAAAGGTCCTAATTACTTTAAACCTAATATAGATGAGATTTTAAGTAAATAAAAAGGGGGCAATTTGCCCCCTTAATTGTTTTTGTTAAGATTTTACTTGGTAGCGCCATCCAAATTTATCTTCAGATTTATTGTACTGAATATCTGTAATGATTTTCTTTAGGCGTTCACCAAAACTGTTTTCAAGTTCTGGTAAGTCATAATCAGTGTCTCTATAGCCAAAGCCGGCAATAGGTGAAATAACGGCAGCGGTACCTGCGCCGAACATTTCTTTTAGAGAACCGTCTTTTGCAGCGGCAACAACTTCTTTTACCGTAATTTTTCTAACCTCGGTCTTAATGCCTTGGTCTTTGGCAATTTCCAAAATACTCTTTCTGGTGATACCGTCTAATATACGGTCACTGGTTGGGCCAGTTAATAGTGTGTCATTAATTCTTATGAAAATGTTCATTGCACCAGCTTCTTCTATATACTCATGGCTGGTGTCATCTGTCCATATTACTTGATTGTATCCTTTTTCAATCGCTAATTGGGTAGGGTAAAACTGACCTGCATAATTACCACCTGCCTTAGCATAACCCACACCGCCATTGGCAGATCTAGAATATTTTTCTTCGATAAGAACCTTTACCTTGCCAGAGAAGTAAGCACCAGAGGGCGCACAAGCAATGATGAATTTATATTCATTGGCAGGCGAGGCATGAAATCCATTCCCTGAAGCGAACATAAACGGTCTAATATAAAGTGATCCCCCATCTTTGGTAGGTATAAAATCCTTGTCTAAATTTAGTAGTGTTGTTAAACCTTCCATAAAGTAATCTTCTGGAATTTGTGGTATGCACATTCTTGCTGCAGAGATGTTTAAACGCTTATGGTTGTCTAACGGTCTAAATAAAAAGACGTCATTGTTCTTGTCTTTATAAGCTTTCATTCCTTCAAAAATTGATTGTCCGTAATGGAAAATCTTAGCTGAAGGATCTAGTGTAATGGGTTGGTATGGTGTAATTGTTGGAGTTTCCCATGCTCCATTTTTATATGTACAGACCAACATATGATCGGTAAATACAGACCCAAAGGCTAAATTGTCAAAATCTACTTGGTCAATTTTTGAATTTTTAACCTTTTCTATTATAATATCTTTCGTTGCAATACTCATGAAATACGTAACTTTAGTTGAATAAAATTAAACAAATATCCCTACTAGGCCTTCTTTTTTAGTTGAAAAATGATCAGTTTTGCAGGTATATCAACATTTTTGAGATTTATGAAAGGATTTAACATATTACTTGTCTTTTTGTTTGGCTTTTTTTCATGCTTTGCACAGCAAAATACTAATGTTAATTCGTCACAATTCTATGGTGATGAGTTCGAAATCACTTCTTTAAGTGATAAGAAAGAGGTAATGAAACAATTTGCGGGCATGCCGGTTTCAGATTCTTTGAACCTTCAGTTTAAAACTAAAGTGAAAGAAGTTTGTAAGGTAAAGGGCTGTTGGATGATTGTTGAATTGCCAGAAGGTAATCAAGCGATGGTACGTTTTAAGGATTACGGTTTTTTTATGCCTGCCGATATTCTGGAGAAAGAAGTTGTTTTGAACGGATTGGCCTTTGTTGAAGAAATGAGTGTAGATGATCAAAGACATTATGCTAAAGATGGTGGTAAAACGGCCCAAGAGATAGCACAGATAATAACTCCAAAAAGAACTTATAGTTTTGAGGCTTCTGGAGTTTTAGTACCCAATTAATTGGAAAGGGAAATTATTACAACGGCCGATGGTTCTACAACCATCCAGATTAAAGATTGGCAAGAGCAGTACCATTCAAAACATGGTGCTATTCAAGAGGCTTATCATGTCTTTATTCACTCAGGTTTAGATTTGTACAAAAATCAAACTATAGATATTCTTGAAATTGGTTTTGGTACCGGCTTAAATGCGTTGATTACTTTAATCGAGTTCCAGAAAAGAAACTTAAAGGTCAATTATACTGGGGTAGAGGCTTATCCGGTTTCTAACGAAGAGCTAGCTCAATTAAACTATTTGGAACAACTCAATGCACAAGCGCTAGAAAATCATTTTAAGGTTATGCATGCATCGCCATGGGAAGAAGTTGTTGCTCTAACTCCAGATTTTAATCTTACTAAAGAGCAAAAGTTATTTAAGGATATCGATGTGATAAATGCTTTTGATTTGGTCTATTTTGATGCATTTGGTGCACGGGTGCAACCCGAACTATGGACGGTTGAAATTTTTCAAATTATGTTCAACGCTGTAAAAAGTGGTGGCTATTTAGTTACTTATGCAGCAAAAGGCAGTGTTAGAAGAGCAATGCTTGAGGTTGGTTTTTTGGTAGAACGATTACCGGGTCCCCCAGGAAAAAGAGAAATGCTTCGAGCAAAAAAACCGTAGCTATTTAAGCATTAATATAACTTTAACGCCTTGCAGGTCAATAAGATTGGCGACAATGTTAAATCGAAATTAAATTGCATATCTACGAGCATCAAAAGCAATATCTTTATTCCATGAAAGTATTGATAACAGGTGCAACGGGTTTAGTAGGTAGCGAGTTGGTATCTCAATGCCATGAAAAGGGTTATGCTGTTAATTACCTTACTACACGAAAAAATAAAATTGTTTCAGAAGTAAACCATAAAGGTTACTATTGGAATCCATCAAAAGGAGAAATAGATCCTAAGTGTTTAGATGGTGTTTCTGTCATAATAAATTTAGCTGGTTCTAGTATTTCTAAAAGATGGACGAGTAGTTATAAAAAAGAAATTATTGATAGTAGGGTCAATACCCTTGATCTACTTAAAAAGACACTTCTAAAGATTGAGGGGCATACCGTTAAATCTTTGGTGTCTGCCTCAGCTATTGGTGTTTATCCAGATTCTTTAAGTAATTATTATACGGAGGAAGAAACCAAGGTCGATGATAGTTTTTTAGGCGAAGTTGTAAACCTTTGGGAGAAAAAAGCCAATGAATTTAAATCTTTAGGGTTAACCGTTGCCAAAGTTAGAATAGGTTTGGTAATGTCTAAAGAAGGTGGTGCGTTGCCAGAAATGGCAAAACCGATTAAATATTATGTTGGTTCTCCGTTTGGTACTGGAGAACAATGGCAATCTTGGATTCACGTAGTAGATTTGGCAAGAATATTTGTTCATATCGCCCAGTATAAATTAAAAGGAGTGTATAATGGCGTGGCTCCAAACCCGGTTACCAATGCCAAAATGGTCAAAGAGATAGCAAAGGCATTAGAGCAGCCTTTGTTTATGCCAAATGTTCCAAAATTTGTAATGTATACCGTGTTGGGTAAAATGGCTTATATTTTATTTGCCAGCCAGCGGGTTAGTAGTAAGAAAATAGAAGAAGAAGGCTTTGTATTTAAATATGTAAATATTTGCCAGGCTCTTGGTAATATATATGATACGAGTACAAAATGCGTTGATGACAAAAGTAATGTGACAAAACAATTTGTTTCATAAATAAAATAGATTCTTACCTAGATAAATTATCCGCTTTTGGCGGATTTTTTTTTATTCTTTTGTGACATTTTGACATTTTTAAAGAATTGGCAGTACTTTTGCCTGCTTTTAAACAGCGATTTAAATTACAATTAATTATGAGTGATAAAGAAAACACTTTAGACGAAGAATTCTTGGAAGACGAGCTTTTGGACGGCGATGCACAAGATCAGAATATAGAGGCTGAAAAGGAAGATGTGGAGGAAGAAAAATCTGTAGAAGAGAGGCTAAGTGAAGAGCTTGCAAAAGAGAAAGATAAATTTTTAAGATTATTTGCCGAATTTGAAAACTATAAAAAGCGTACTTCTAAAGAACGTATGGAGCTTTTTAAAACGGCAGGTCAAGAGGTTATAGTTTCATTATTGCCCGTTTTGGATGATTTTGACAGAGCAATGAAAGAATTGGCTAAATCTGATGATAAGGAGGTTTTTAAAGGAGTTGAGTTGATCAACGTTAAGTTTAGAGAGACTTTGAAGGCTAAAGGCTTAGAGATGGTAGAGGTTAATGCAGGTGATGTTTTTGATGCGGAAATACATGAGGCCATTACTCAAATACCTGCACCCGATAAAAAAATGAAAGGTAAGGTCATAGATGTTATCGAAAAAGGATTTAAGTTGGGAGACCGTATCATTAGGCATCCAAAAGTAGTAGTAGGAAATTAAATAATTGGAATGAAGGAAGATTATTATGAAGTATTGGGCATTAGTAAAAACGCTACTGCTGCAGAGATAAAGAAGGCTTACCGTAAGAAAGCATTACAATTTCACCCAGATAAAAACCCTGGTGACAGTACTGCTGAAGAGAAGTTTAAAAAATCTGCCGAAGCATATGAGGTGCTTAGCGATCCAGACAAGAAAGCTCGTTATGATCAATTTGGTCATGCTGCTTTTGAAGGCGGTGCCGGTGGTTTCGGTGGCGGCGGTATGAATATGGATGATATCTTCAGCCAATTTGGTGATATTTTTGGCGGTGCTTTCGGCGGCGGCGGCTTTGGTGGTTTTGGCGGCGGTGGCGGTCAAAGAAGGGTGAAAGGAAGTAACCTGCGCATTAGGGTTTCCTTGACCTTGGAAGAAGTTGCCAACGGTGTTGAGAAAAAAGTCAAAGTAAAAAGAAAAGTACAGGCAGAGGGCGTTACCTATAAAACGTGTACTACGTGTAACGGAAGAGGACAGGTTACCAAAATTCAGAATACTATTTTAGGTAGAATGCAAACCGCAGCGGTTTGTAGTACTTGTGGAGGTAGTGGTCAAATTTTAGATGGTAAACCTGGTGATGCAGATGCACAGGGGTTAAAGGTTGCAGAAGAGACTGTTTCTATTAATATACCTGCCGGTGTAGAGGAAGGTATGCAGTTAAAAGTGCCGAATAAAGGTAACGATGCTCCTGGTAACGGAGTACCGGGCGATTTGTTGGTAGCCATTGAAACACAAGAGCATAGTACCTTAAAAAGAGAAGGTGACAATTTACACTATGATCTTTATATAAGTATTTCAGATGCCGTACTGGGTACATCCAAAGAAATAGATGTTGTGGGTGGCAAGGTGCGCATTAAGTTAGAACCTGGTATACAATCTGGTAAGATATTAAGATTAAGAGGTAAAGGTATTACCAGCTTAAACGGTTACGGTGCCGGTGATATTTTGGTACATGTAAATGTTTGGACACCTAAAGAATTGAATAAAGAGCAAAAAGAATTCTTTGAGAAAATGCAGGGCAACGATAATTTTGAGCCTAGACCAGAGAAATCGGATAAGTCCTTTTTTGAAAAAGTTAAAGATATGTTCTCTTAATTGCGAATTATTTGGTTATTAAATAAAAAACGTATATTTGAGATAATATTGGGCAACCAATATTAATTTTCTTTTTCATAGCAATTTTTTTCCCATCCTTGATTTATCGAGGGTGGGTTTTGCTTTTTTAGGCACCTAGTTTTTTCTCTATTTACCATAGATTTGTTTTTGGTATAATCATAAAGAGTACAGCAGGTCAAAACATTTCAATATCTTTGTAGAAATTGAGTACATGAGTCACATTTTGGTCGCTAATGATGTCACCAAACAGTTTGGGAGCCATACGGCATTAAAGAACGTTTCCCTAGAAATTCCTAAAAATAGTATATACGGTTTATTGGGACCGAACGGTGCAGGTAAAACTACATTGATCCGTATCATTAATCAAATAACTTTTCCTGATCAAGGTTCTGTGTATTTTGATGGTGAACTCTTAAAGACCGAACATATTGCCCAAATTGGGTATTTACCAGAAGAACGCGGTCTTTATAAAAGTATGAAGGTTGGTGAGCAAGCACTGTATCTTGCGCAACTAAAAGGTCTTTCTAAAGCAGAAGCGAAAAAGCGTTTAAAGTATTGGTTTGAAAGGTTGGAGATCGGCGACTGGTGGAACAAAAAAATACAGGAACTTTCTAAGGGCATGGCTCAAAAAATACAGTTTGTGGTAACGGTACTTCACGAACCTAAATTGTTGATTTTTGATGAACCGTTTAGTGGTTTTGATCCTATAAATGCCAACATTATCAAAGAGCAGATCTTAAGCTTAAAAGATAAGGGAACTTCGATCATATTTTCAACACACAGAATGGAATCGGTAGAAGAATTGTGCGAGCATATTGCGTTAATTCATAAATCGGAAAAAATATTGGACGGTAAACTGTCCGATATTAAAAAAGCCTATAAAAACAATATTTTTAAAATTGGTTTAGAAACCGATAATCAAGAACTATTGATCAATGAAATGAAAGATAAATTTCAGATTCTTACCCAACATTATGATGATTTGGAAAATCAATTGAATTTAGAGGTGCAATTGCCTTCCAATGAGTCAAGGGAAATTTTATCATTTCTAGGTACAAGGGCAAATGTTAATGAGTTTAAGGAAACTATACCTTCTGCAAACGATATTTTTATAAAAACTATTCAGAACAAAAATATCGATCATGAATAAATTGCCACTAATTATTAAAAGAGAATACATAGCCAAAGTACGTAATAAGTCTTTTGTGGTTATGACCTATTTGAGTCCCTTTTTAATGGTGGGTATGATATTGTTGATTGCATATCTAACCCAATTGAACGACAATGACAAAAAGGTAATTGGGGTATTAAATGAGAGTGGATACTTTGCCAACGAATTTGTAACATCTGAAGCTACTTCTTACATAAATTTCTCTGATATTTCATTAGAAGAGGCAAAGGATTCTACCTTGAGTTTGGGTTTTTACGGACTTATTTATTTGCCTAAAGAATCGAACCTAGAGAAGGTAGCGAAAAGAGCTTTTTTCTATAGCCAAGATGCTCCTAGCTCTACAGTACTTGATAAATTGGAGTCTTCTATTAATAGTAGGCTACGGCAAGAAAGATTACGTGAGTTGGGTGTGTCTCCAAAGGAATATGCAGAAATGGATCGTGATTACGCCATTAATATAGAAACCTTCGATGGTACACAGAATGTAAAGGGCATCAATGAAATAAAAGCTATCATAGGCGGGGCATTTGGCTACCTTATAATGATGTTCATTATTATTTATGGCGGATTTGTCATGAGGAGTGTTATTGAAGAAAAAACCAGTAGAATAATTGAAGTCATTATTTCATCGGTTAAGCCTTTCCATTTAATGATGGGTAAAATTATTGGTACCTCATTGGCAGGTATAACTCAATTTGGAATATGGATTATTTCTGGTGGGATTTTACTGGTAGTTGGTTTGGCAATTTTTGATATTGATCCGGCTAGTTTAACCAAAGGCGGAGCAGTAGCGCCGGGTATGGTAGGTGGTACAAATGTAAATGTTGATTCGCTAACTCAAAATGTGCAGTTATATGCACAAGAAATATTTGAGATTCCCATTATAGCTATGTTGGTATTTTTTATTATTTATTTCGTTCTGGGGTATTTAATTTATAGCTCTATTTACGCGGCTATTGGAGCTGCCGTAGATAATGAGACAGATACCCAGCAATTTATCTTTCCGGTAATACTTCCGTTGATGTTGGCTATTTATGTGGGATTCTTTTCTGTATTTAGTAATCCTAACGGACCAATTGCAGTGGCTTTTTCACTATTTCCACTAACCTCACCAATAGTTATGTTAATGCGTTTGCCTTGGGGTATTGGTGAAGGTGGCGTACCATTATGGCAATTGATTACATCTATTTTAATTTTAATAGGTACTTTTATAGGTATAGTATGGGTAGCGGCAAAAATCTACCGAGTGGGAATATTAATGTACGGTAAAAAACCTAGCTATAAAGAATTGTATAAGTGGCTTAAATATTCGTCATAATGCAGGAAGGTACAGAAAAAATTAAGGAGATAATTGAAGATGATGTCTGGGGTACAATAAAGAAATTTTTAGACCTGGGTTATCATTTTGGTGAAGGAGAAAAATCAATTCATATCACCGTAGGTTTATTGCTATTGCTTACTGTAGCCTTCTTGCTTACCAGTACCATATTACAAGCAATACGTAGATTTTTTACCAGAAAAATGGAAGTAGATGATAAGCTTAAGTTTATCAGTATTTTCAAATTTATTAAGTATTTGGTCTATGTAGTGGTTATTCTTTTTACCATGAGTGCCGCCGGTATAGATATTACTATTCTTATAACGGCATCGGCTGCATTGTTTGTAGGTCTGGGGCTGGCTTTACAAGAAATTTTTCAAGACATTATAGGAGGTATTTTTATCATTGTTGACAAGTCTTTAAGGGTTGGCGATATCATTGAAATTGATGATAAAGTAGGTAAAGTTTTTGAAATTAAATTACGAACTACAAGAGCAATCACTAGAGATGATAAAGTGATAATTATACCTAATCATAAATTTATTAGCGATATAGTTTATAATTATACTCAAAACCATAAAACCACCAGAGAATTGGTTCGTATTGGTGTAGCTTACGGTAGTGACGTTGACCTGGTGACTAAAATATTATTTGATGTGGTAAAGTCACAAAGAAGTATATTAAAAAGCCCTAAGCCCTTTGTTATTTTTGAGGACTTTGGGGATTCTGCACTTGTTTTTGCCGTCAACTTTTACATATCAGATAGTTTTACCGACCCTAAAATAAAAAGTGAAATAAGGTATAAGATAGATGCTGAGTTTAGAAAGCATAACATTTCTATTCCTTTTCCACAAAGAGATGTTCATTTGTACCAACAGGCACCTTTTCAACATAGCAATGTATTAAATACGGACAGTAATGAAAAAGCATAAGAATGCTTTCCTTCCGTTTCTGTGTGTAATGATGTTGATTGTAGATTCAATTTTTTCTCAAACACCAGATGTCTTTAGAATGGAGTACATGCTAATGCCAGAGAATAGTGGCGAGGTTGAAACTTCTCGTATAAAGTTAGTTCTCAATGTTCCAATAGCAGTCCGTGATAAAAAGGATTACGTTGTTGTGGGGGCAGAGTATAATAGGTACAATTTTGAGGTGCCCGATGATTTGTTTCCAGATTCCGGGGATTTGAGTAAATTTCATGTTTTAGATGTCAACTTCGCTTATTTATATAAGTTAAGTAAAAAATGGAATCTTATAGGAGTTGTAACGCCACGTTGGTCTTCAAATTTTGTTGAGGAATTACAAGAAGATGATTTTAACATGAACTACACGGTTGGTGCGTATAAAAATGTAAAAGATATAGAAAAACCTTATATGCTTGTAATGGGTATATCATATAATGGCACATCTCCTATAGATGTTCCATTGCCATTTGTTTACTTTGAAAAACGATTTCACCCCAAGTGGTCTTACGTATTGGGTGCTCCAAAATCTGGTATGAAGTTTTTTACCAAAAAGGGACACTTTTTTCAAACGGAGATTTTTTTAGATGGATATTATGTCAATATTCAAAATGATATATTGTTACCTGGTAATAATTTGTCTACAGATGTATCGTCTACGGCATTATTATTGACATTAGGTTATCAGTATAAAATAACTAAGGATATGTCTGTTTACTTTATAGGTGGTAGATCTATTTATCAGAATAGCGCATTAAGAAACATAGAAAGAGAAGACATTTTTACGTTGAACGATGCAGCGGGACTTTATTTTAGAACAGGAATTAGAATAGGAATTTAAAAAGCAGTTATGTCAAAAATATTAGTAATAGAAGATGAAGCGGCAATTAGAAGGGTATTGGTCAAAATTTTGTCTGAAGAAAGCGAGTCCTATTCAGTAGAGGAAGCAGAAGACGGATTAAAGGGTATAGAAACCATAAAGAAAAATGACTATGATTTAGTGCTTTGTGATATTAAAATGCCAAAAATGGATGGTGTGGAAGTATTGGAGGCCGCTAGAAAAATAAAGCCAGAAATTCCGTTCATCATGATATCTGGTCATGGAGATTTAGACACTGCTGTAAATACAATGCGCTTAGGTGCTTTCGATTATATATCAAAACCACCAGATTTAAATAGGTTACTTACCACCGTTAGAAATGCCTTAGACCGAAAAGTCTTGGTAGTCGAGAACAAAAAACTGAAGAAAAAGGTGAGTAAGAATTATGAGATGATCGGTGAAAGTGGTGAAATAAACACCATAAAAGAAATGATCGAAAAAGTTGCACCAACAGATGCACGTGTTTTAATTACTGGTTCAAATGGTACGGGTAAAGAATTAGTAGCGCATTGGTTACATGAAAAAAGCGCTAGAAGTTCGGCACCTTTTATTGAAGTGAATTGTGCGGCTATACCTTCTGAGCTAATAGAAAGTGAGCTTTTTGGACATGTAAAAGGGGCTTTTACATCTGCCGTGAAAGATAGGGCAGGTAAGTTTGAAGCTGCAAATAAAGGTACCATCTTCTTAGATGAGATAGGCGATATGAGTCTGTCTGCACAAGCAAAAGTATTGAGGGCGTTACAAGAAAGTAAAATCTCTCGCGTAGGAACAGATAAGGACATTAAAGTAGATGTGCGTGTAGTTGCGGCAACCAATAAAGACTTAAAAAAGGAGATAGAAGAAGGTAATTTCAGGGAAGATTTATATCATAGACTAGCGGTTATTCTTATACAAGTGCCAAGTTTAAATGATAGAAGAGACGATATACCTTTATTAATTGAGCACTTCACCAAGAAAATAGCGGAAGAGCAAGGCATGGCGGGCAAGAGCTTTTCAAGCAAAGCGATTGATCTACTAAAAGCTTATGATTGGACAGGAAATATACGTGAACTTAGAAACGTAGTTGAACGTCTTATAATTTTAGGGGGTCAAGAGGTTTCAGAAGATGATGTAAAATTGTTTGCTAGTAAATAGGGTTCTATTTAGTGGCAGAACAGTTTCCAATTTTGTTTAAAGCTTCTTGGGTAATTTCCTTGGTGCGTAAATTGTAATATTTGCTTCCTTCGGTAATATTAGGGTTTAATAATTGTGCTTCGCATTCTTCATAAATTTTAGTTGCAAAGGCAGTGGCCTCTTTACAGTCTACACTTTCAACAACCCTATCAAGTGAAATTCTATATTTCTCAAGTGAGCTGTCTATGGTTTCAAAAAGGCTTTTTCCTTTTTTCGCCATCTTATCTGTATGGGTACTTGTAGATGATGTAGTTGTATTAATAGATAGGGCATAATCTGAATAAGCACTATGGTGAGTATCATGAGACTCCAATACCATAATTGTATTTTTGGTAAGTGCTATAGATTCGTTTAAGTAACTAATGGTACCTTCTAATGTTGTTGACCTTGTGGCAAGCGTTAAAACCTCAATATTCTCGTATAAAGTTGTTTTTGCAGACTTACAACCACAATTATTTAACTGCGCTTTAGACTTTTCTAAGGCATTCAAAGCCTTGTAAGCATAAAACCTTGCTTGGTTGATATCTTGTGTTTGTAATGCTGCGGTAAGCTGAGATTTTGCATAACCCATATTAGAGTTGGCATATTCGCATTCCACATTTGTAGCAAACGAGGATAAAGAAAATAGCACAACAGTGCAGAAAAAATAGATATTTTTCTTCATAAGTAGGTTTTTTAGGTATAAGGTTTGGGACCTTACAAGGTTAAATTTAAACGCTTTACCCTGTTGAAAATATTATTTTCGATACAATACCATTCAATCAGGTTAAACGGAATGTCCTAAAATTAGATTTTATCAGTTTTCTTAATTATTAGTATTCGTTGCTATAATATTTTATATTTCAGTATGAATAATATAAACATAGAAAAATATAGAGCTACTAAAGATTTTAAAATATCTGAAAATGAGACATTTGGAGATTTTAATAGATCGGATAAAGAACTGAAAAAAGATTTATCAAAAATTAGGAGAGAGCTTGGTGAGTTTCAAGATACTATTTATGCCCACGGTAAATATAGTATTTTGGTTTGTTTACAGGGTATGGATACCGCTGGAAAGGATAGTCTTATTCGTGAAGTATTCAAAGATTTTAATGTTAGTGGGGTAGAAGTGCATAGTTTTAAAGTACCGACAGAATTGGAATTGAGTCACAACTATCTTTGGCGTCATTATTTGGTCTTGCCCGCTAAAGGTAAATTTGGAGTTTTTAATAGAACACATTATGAAAATGTTCTTGTAACTCGGGTGCATCCAGAGTACATTTTAAATGAACATATTCCGGGTATACATTCGGTAGATGATATTGATCAAAAATTTTGGGACAAAAGGTTTGAGCAGATCAATGATTTTGAAAGGCATTTAGCCGAAAACGGAACACTGATTTTTAAGTTTTTTTTAAACTTATCAAAAGAAGAACAGAGACAACGACTATTAAGAAGACTAGCTATAAAAGAAAAACACTGGAAATTTTCTCCTGGGGATTTAAAAGAACGAAAATTATGGTCGGTGTATCAAGATTGTTATGAAGAGGCGATCAGTAAAACTACTCATGATCATGCACCTTGGTTTGCGATACCTGCGGATAATAAAAAGGCAACACGTGTAATCGTTGCATCTATTTTATTACAATCGTTAAAAAAATACAAAGATATTAGGGAGCCAATGTTAAGCGAAAAAATAATGGCTAATTTAGACAGCTATGAAGAACAACTACAAAGTGAGCAATAAACTAGCGGTATTATTTATAATCGCTTGTTTGTCTGTGGGCAGGTCACAGAGTAAAGATGAGGTTCAAATCAAAAAGATGTACGATTTGGCGCTAACCGAAGGAAAAGGCTATGATTGGTTAAATTATTTATCCAATCAAATTGGCGGTAGATTATCTGGTTCGGTACAAGCGCAACAAGCTGTTGATTATACAAAAGCCCAGTTAGATTCTTTAGGTGTGGACAAAGTATGGTTACAACCGGTAATGGTACCTAAGTGGGTTAGGGGAACTCCTGAGTTTGCTTATTTTGAGACTACACCTGGTAGTACCACTAATGTAGCAATATGTGCATTGGGTGGATCTGTTGCAACACCTTCAACTGGAGTAAAAGCAAAAATTATTGAAGTTGATGGAATTGAACAGTTGTCTACATTGGGCAAAGATCAAATAGAAGGAAAAATTGTTTTCTTCAATAGACCGATGGATGCTACTCAAATTAATACATTTACCGCATATTCTGGCTGTGTAGATCAACGATATGCCGGGGCATTGGAAGCTTCTAAATATGGTGCTTTAGGTGTAATCGTGCGTTCAATGAATCTAAGATTGGATAATTATCCGCATACGGGATCTATGAGTTATGGTGATCAACCAGAATCTGAAAGAATTCCCGCAGCTGCGATAAGTACAAATGGAGCCGAACTGTTGAGTACTTCCTTAAAATTGAATCCTGATATAAATTTCTACTTTAAGCAGAATTGTAAACTTTTTAAAGACGTGGAATCTTATAATGTTATTGCTGAAATTAAAGGTTCTGAAAAACCCGATGAAATTATAGTTGTTGGCGGACACCTAGATTCATGGGATCTTGGTGATGGCTCTCACGATGATGGTGCGGGCTGTGTTCAAAGTATGGAGGTGCTCAATCTTTTCAAAAAAACGGGGTACAAGCCTAAACGTACTGTTAGGGTTGTACTTTTTATGAATGAAGAAAACGGACTGCGAGGTGGCAATAAATATGCAGAGGTTGCTATCTCAAAAAATGAGAGGCACATATTTGCATTAGAAAGTGATTCGGGCGGTTTTACTCCTAGAGGCTTTACTTTTGATAGTTCGCAAGAGGATTTTGAAAAAGTATTGGCTTGGAAAAATTTGTTCAAACCATATTTGGTTCACTATTTTGAAAAAGGCTTTGCAGGTGCAGACATTGGTCCGCTGAAAAAAGATGGAATGGTAATGGCGGGCTTAAGACCAGATTCTCAGCGTTATTTTGACCATCACCATGCAGAAAATGACACGTTTGAACATGTGAACAGAAGAGAACTGCAATTAGGTGCCGCTACTATGGCAAGTTTAGTTTATTTGGTAGATTCTAACGGATTTTAGTATCTGGTTACAGAAGGTGTTCGTCGGTTAATGAATTGATTTCAATAAGGTTTGTGAAATGTACAAACCGTTAAATTTCTTTACCTTTGCGGCTTACTAAAAAATACAATAATGGAAGAAGGAATTTACGCCAAGTTCAATACAAGTAAAGGCGAAATACTAGTTAAATTAACTCATGATAAAACACCTGGTACAGTAGGTAATTTTGTTGCTTTGGCAGAAGGTGATAAAGAAAATAGTGCCAAAGCTAAAGGTGAGCCGTATTATAACGGTTTAAAATTTCATAGGGTTATTCCAGATTTTATGGTTCAAGGAGGTTGTCCTCAAGGTACCGGTACTGGTGATGCAGGCTATAAGTTTGACGATGAATTTCATCCAGAGTTAAAGCATGATACTCCAGGTGTTCTTTCTATGGCAAATGCGGGTCCTGGTACTAACGGAAGTCAATTTTTTATTACTCATGTACCAACACCTTGGTTAGATAACAAGCATACTGTTTTTGGTCATGTAGAGGCTGGTCAAGAAGTAGTGGATGCAATAGCTCAAAACGATGTTATTGAGTCTTTAGAAATTGTTAGAGTTGGTGAAGCTGCAGAAAAATGGGATGCTTTAAAGGCATTTGAAGATTTCAATGCGTCTGGTGAAGCTAGATTAGCAGAAGAAAAAGCTAAACAAGAAGCTGAATTGGAAAAGGTTGCCGCTGGTTTTGAATCTACCGCATCTGGACTTCGTTATAAAATGATTCAAAAAGGAGATGGTGCCAAGGCAGAAAAAGGACAAAAAGTTTCTGTTCATTATGAAGGTTCCCTTCTAAACGGCCAAGTTTTTGATTCTTCATACAAGCGTAATTCTCCAATTGATTTTCAATTAGGAATTGGTCAAGTAATACCCGGGTGGGACGAAGGTATCTCTTTATTGCAAGTAGGTGATAAGGCACGCTTTGTTATCCCATCAGACCTTGCATATGGTTCTGCTGGTGCTGGCGGTGTTATACCACCAAATGCTACATTGATATTTGATGTAGAGCTAATGAAAGTAGGGTAAGAACCTTACGTTCATATAAAATAATCCAACACCTATAATTTTATATTATGGGTGTTTTTTTGTGTAATAGATTTTACTTTTTTCGAGTAACGAAACTACCTAAAAGTAAAATGATGTTGATTAGCATTAACACTAAAAATACGGTCAAAAATGTGGTCATAAATACAGGTATTAGGTTGGGGAACCTATTTTGTTTATTCAATAGATATGTATTTATGTAAAAGGTTGCGTAAAAGTTGAACAAAATTTAAAAAAAAATAAGGCATAAAAAAACCCGAACTAATTAGTTCGGGTTTCATACTATAAAAAAGTTAAATCTTTACCTAGTCAATTACTTTCACATTAACGGCGTTTAATCCTTTTTTACCTTGTTGTAGTTCAAATTCCACAACATCACCTTCTCGAACTTCATCGATTAAGCCAGAAATGTGTACAAAATGATCTTCGTTTGAACCATCTTCAGTGATAAATCCGTAACCTTTGGAATCATTGAAGAATTTTACTGTTCCTTTACTCATAATAGAAAAATTAAATATTAATTAAAGTGCGAAGATAGTTTTTTTTTGTTTAACTACTTAAATTCTTATAGGTTATCTTAAGGTTAATAATCAACGTCTAATGTATTGAGAATGAACTGTTTTTTATGACTATGCAGTAGGGTCTGGAGTCATTCTTAAATAAGGTTTTACCTCTGTTACCCCCTTAGAAAACATGTCTTTTGCATCTGCAGTTGATATAGCCGGACTAACGACTACTTCCTTGCCTTGTTCCCAATTTGCAGGTGTTGCAACTTTATGATATGCCGTAAGTTGTAAGGAATCTATTACTCTCAACAGTTCGTAAAAATTTCTTCCCGTTGATGCAGGGTAAGTCAAAGTTAACTTAACCGTTTTATCAGGTGCTATGATAAATACAGAGCGAACAGTTAGGTTGTTATCTGCATTTGGATGAATCATATCATACAAATCGGAAACTTTTTTGTCTTCATCGGCAATTATCGGAAAATTGACCACAGTATTCTGTACTTCATTGATGTCTTTAATCCATTCTGCGTGAGATGCGGCACCATCAACGCTAAGCGCGATCATTTTTACGTTTCTTTTGTCAAATTCATCCTTAAAATTGGCAGCAGTTCCAAGTTCTGTGGTACAAACAGGGGTGAAATCTGCTGGGTGAGAAAATAATATTCCCCAGCTATCCCCAAGATAATCATATAAATTAATTGTTCCCATTGAACTATCTGCAGTAAAATCAGGAGCTTTGTCTCCTAAGCGTATTGTTGCCATAATGCTATATATTTAGATGTTTTAATTTTATCCTATAAAATTAGTAGATTAAAAGGCTATGGCTAAAGTTTTAGGGTTAAAAGTCTATTAAATTTTTTTACTTTTATTCAATGGAAGAACTGGAAAAATTGAAATACCCAATTGGTCACTTTAAGTGTCCGGAGAATATTACCAACGATAATGTACTTAATTGGATAGAGGTTTTGGAAACCTTACCAAAGCGCCTATCGGATCTTGTGGAAAATTTTTCTGATTCTCAATTGAACACTCCTTATCGTGAAGGTGGCTGGACGGTTCGTCAAGTAGTGCATCATATGGCAGATAGTCATCATCATAGCTACACACGCTTTAAATGGGCTCTTACCGAAAATAGACCTTTGATCAAAGTGTACCAAGAAAAAGAATGGAGTAATTTGATCGATGCAAAATCAGCGCCTATTGATTTATCACTTTCTTACTTAACCGCCTTACACGCTAAATTGGTGTACCTTTTAAAAAGACTAACTCCAGAAGATTTAGAAAATAGCTACATTCATCCAGATGGTAATGTAAATGTTTCTGTAGCAGAAAATATAGGAAAATACGCGTGGCATAGTAACCACCATTTTGCGCACATTAAAACCTTAGCGGATAGGGAAGGTTGGTAGGTCTTTATAGAGTTCTTTTCAAAAGATACATCGGCTTTTCTTCTTCAATGACATTGCTAAACGGTACTGTGCTTTCATCAACAATTTTAAAATTATTGGCTAGGTAAAACGGCAATGCCGGTCCTTTTTGCATAGATTCTAAAAAAATTGCTTTTTTAGAAAGGTTTTGGGCTATACTTTCCACAAACTTCAAACTTGCGCCACCAATGCCGTTGCCCGCATATTCCTTTAGAATATAAATTTTATCTAAATAAAGCGCATCGTTTTGATCATAGTCCATTAGACTTTTGTGCAAAGTGACTTTTAAAAGACCAACATATTCAGTATTTAATTTTATTAAGAAAAGAACGGTGTTTTGATTTTTTTCCTCTTCTTCTAATATTTTCTTCGTAAAACTATGTTGAATATAGGTTATGGTATTGCCCTTGGGCCATAAGTGGCGATAATGCTGATTGTAAGATTTTATACCTATTTCAATGTATACATCATGTAGCGTGGATGTAAGTTCTTGAAATTGAATGTTTTTCTGCATTGATTATAAAAGAGTATAAACTTAATGGTTTGTTTTCCACTTTATGTTACAGCCTATGCTTGGCTTCTGGGTAGGATTTACTTGTTTTCCTTCAATGAGATTTTCTATGGCGGTTCTTAAATCTTTACCGTCTAAGGGTAGTCCATTGCCCGGTCTTGAATCATCTAGTTGACCTCTGTAAACTAATTTTAATTCCTTGTCAAAAAGGAAGAAATCTGGTGTACAGGCGGCATTGTAAGCTTTTGCAACTGTTTGATCTTCATCATATAAATATGGGAACGTATAATTCTCCGCCTTTGCTTTAATTCTCATAAAATGCGGAGCATCTTCAGGGTATTTCTCAACATCATTACTTGATATTGCAATAAACTGAATACCTTTCTTTTGATATTCAATTGCCATTTTTGTGATTTCGGGGTTGACATGAATAACAAATGGGCAATGATTGCATATGAACATGATTACAGTACCTTTCTCGCCATTAAGGCTATGAAGGTTCATGGTTTTTTCACTTACCGTATCCAATAAACTAAATTCTGGCGCTACCGTACCTAGTGCCAACATTTTACTTTCTGTTCTTGCCATACCAACTAAAATTTTAATGTACTAAGTTAACAAATTAATGGTGCTTGCATTTACTTTACGGTATTCATAAATTGTTTAAATCAAATATCATGGAAAAGTCATACGTATCATTATCCGTTGCAATTAAAGCTTTACAAGCCGAAGGTTATACCGAAGATTTTAATCTTTGCGATGCAGGAATAGAGAATAAGAGTAAAAAAAACATTCATAAAGCTACAGAATTGGAAGTGGTGAAATTTTATCGTTTTGAGGGTATGAGTAACCCAGATGATAATACTATCTTGTACGTTATAGAAACCAGTACTGGTGAAAAAGGACTTTTGGTAGATGCTTATGGAATGTATTCTGGTAATGTACCCAAAGATTTAATAGAAAAACTTAGATTAACATAATGAACAACACAATTTCTTGGGACGACTTTGGTAAAATAGATATGCGAACAGGAACCGTCATTGCTGTATATGACTTTACGGAAGCGAGAAACCCTTCGTACAAGCTACATATTGATTTTGGACCAGAAATTGGTGTCAAAAAAACTTCTGCTCAAATCACCGAGAAATATAAAAAAGAAGAGATAATTGGTCTTCAGGTAATTGCCGTTGTCAACTTTCCAAAAAAGCAAATTGCCAATTTTATGAGCGAATGTCTTATATTGGGAGCTGTAGAAAATAGTTCGGTAGTATTGCTTCAACCACAAATGGAAGTACCTAACGGATTAAAAATTTCCTGATTTTTTGACTGAAAGTATTTTAGATAATGTTCATATTAATTTTGATTCAGGCTCCCTTTGGGTAATGAACCTTGTGTTGGGTTTGGTTATGTTCGGTGTGGCGTTAGAAATATCCATTTCAGATTTTAAACCTTTATGGTTAAAACCCAAAGCATTGATAGTTGGGCTGGTTAGTCAATTTATTGCATTACCTGCCATAACTTTTTTGTTGGTTTATGCAATAGACCCTTTGCCCAGTATTGCACTGGGTATGTTTATGGTTGCGGCATGCCCCGGTGGTAATATTTCTAATTTCATATCTTATCTTTCTAATGCCAATACTGCCTTATCTGTTAGTTTAACGGCTATGGCAACCATGCTGGCCATAGTTATGACTCCGCTAAATTTTCACTTTTGGTCTATGTTGTACACTCCAAGTTCTAGCCTTATTAATGAAATTTCTATTTCTTCTATAGAAATGTTCAAATTGGTTTTTTTGTTATTGGGATTACCTCTTTTGCTTGGTATGCTTATCAATTATAAAATACCTGAGTTGGCGTTGAAAATTGCCAAAAAACTCAAGATACTTTCTTTGGTTTTCTTTATTTGCTTGGTTTTTATTGCCTTATACAACAACAGGGTTATTTTTATGGATTATATTTTATATGTATTTTGGATTGTTTTAGTGCATAATCTTATAGCATTTTCTACAGGATATAGTATAGGAAGATTATTTGGATTGACGGAAACTAGTGTGCGCTCTATTACCATAGAAACGGGTATTCAAAATTCTGGTCTTGGACTTTTATTGATATTCACATTTTTTGACGGATTGGGAGGTATGGCGCTTCTTGCTGCGTTTTGGGGAATTTGGCATATAATTTCTGGATTAATATTAGCTGCTTTTTGGAATAGAAAATCAGTTGTAAAAGAGACTATAGCTTGAGCGGATTCACATATTCATTGGTAAAATCGATTATAAAAACAGGACTTTACGGATACCATAAAAAAATTATGGTAAGCGGATTAGAGAATATTCCTAAAGATAAACCCGTAATGTTTTTACCTAATCATCAAAGTGCGTTGATCGATGTGTTGCTAATAGCCACCGACTGCAATAGAAAACCATTTTTCTTAACCCGGTCAGACGTATTTAAAGGTAAATTATTAAAGCGTATTTTTTCCTATTTTCAAATGCTCCCTATTTATAGAATGCGCGATGGTAGAGATACCCTGTCTAACAACGATGCTATTTTTAATTCGTGTGCAGATATTCTAAATAGAGGAGAAGCATTGCTCTTGTTTCCAGAAGCAAATCATAATTTAAGACGTAGGGTAAGACCGTTAAGCAAAGGTTTTACAAGAATTTTGATAAGAACTTTTGAGCGTTATCCAGATTTAGATGTAACGTTGATCCCTGTAGGTTTAAATTATAAGCATGCCGATCAGTTTCCAGACGAAGTAGCGATCATTTATGGTAAGCCTATATCTGCTAAAAGTATGTACAATGCGAGTGATTTAAATATGACCAGCCGTACCATTAAGAATAGGGTTTCTTTAAGTTTAAAACAATTAACGACACATATACCAACCGTAGATAATTATGAACACATCATAAATCGTCTTACTAGCGATAAGGTAGATTTTCTAAATCCTGTAGTGGTAAACAAAAAAGTTGAACTTTATGCTGATGAAGTAGCTGATGATTTCAAATCAATTACCGAGATAAATAATCGTAAGGGGTTAAGATGGATGTTTACAATATTGAACTTTCCGTTTATTATGGTGTGGCGTAAATATTTGAAGCCAAAAGTTCCAGAGAATGAGTTTATGGGAACATTTAGATTTGCCTATACCTTACTAATATATCCTGTTTATCTATTGTTACTTTTTATTGTGCTGTTCATTTTTCTTTCATCAAAAGTAGCTTTATTAGTATCGGTGATTTTAATAATATTGAACGTATGGTTCTTAAAAAAGGGTTTGCGATAATTTTTATAAATAATTCAAAAATAAAAGCGGCCCTTAGTTCTAAGGGCCGCTTTTAATCTGATTGTCGTTCTTTGCTAGATATCTTCAAAGCTAACATCTGTAAAACTAGAAGTGCTGCTCGTGGTCTTTTCCACTGATTCAACAATTTCTTCTTTCTTGAAATCTTTTTGATGTCTTTCTGAAATCACTTCCGATCCTTTTTCGTTGATGATGAAATCCATCATTTCTTCAACGTTTTCTTTGAAAGCTTCAAAGTCTTCTTTGTATAAATAAATCTTATGCTTCTTGTAATGGAACGAACCATCGTCATGCGTAAATTTCTTACTTTCTGTAATAGTCAAATAGTAATCGCCAGCCTTTGTACTTCTTACATCGAAAAAGTACGTTCTTCTACCTGCGCGTAAAACTTTGGAGTGAATTTCTTCCTGATCTGATAAATCTCTTTCGCTCATTTCTAATGTTTAGTGTCGTTATACTATCAAAAATGAAAAAAAAAACGCTATCCGACAACAATTTTCTAACTTTCTTTCTCTGAGAGCTGTTTGTGGTAGAGGTCTTTATAGTAACCTTCTTGAGTATTTAATTCGTCATGCGTACCCTCTTGAATAAGTCTACCGTCATCTAAAACTAGAATTTTATCCGCGTTTTTGGCAGAAGAAACTCTATGACTTACAATTAATGTAGTTCTATTCTGAGAAGCTTTTTTAAGGTTGTTCAATATTTCTTCTTCGGTTTCGGTATCAACGGCAGAGAGGCAATCATCGAATAAATAGATCTGTGGTTTTTTGATCAAAGCCCTCGCAATAGAAACTCTTTGTTTCTGTCCGCCACTTAAAGTGATTCCTCTTTCACCTAAAATAGTATCATATTTTTTAGAGAAACCCATAATGTTTTCATGTACCACGGCATCTTTGGCAATGTCTATAATTTCTTGGTCTGTAGCATCTTCCTTCCCGAATTTAATATTGTTCTTTATACTATCTGAAAACAAAAAGGCATCTTGGGGTACGGCACCTATAGATTCGCGTAGGCTTGTGAGGTCAACATTTTTAATAGGTTCGTCATCAATTAAAATTTCTCCCGATGAAGTGTCGTACAAACGGGCTACCAAATCTAGTATAGTAGATTTGCCTGATCCTGTTTTGCCTATAATAGCGGTTGTTTCGCCTTCATTAATGGTAAAGGACAGGTCTTTAATAGCATTGATGTTGGTGTCTTGGTAAGTGAAATCAACATTTTTAAATTCAATTTTACCTTTCACATTGAGTTTGTGCGATTCGGTATTCTTTATTTCAGACTCTTGATCCAAGAATTCATTTATTCTCTTTTGACTTGCAGCTGCCCTTTGTACTATAGAAGTTAACCAACCTACTATGGCCACTGGCCAGGTTAGCATATTTACATATAAAATAAATTCGGCAATAAGTCCAACTTCTATTTCTCCTGCCAAGTACTGCTTGCCACCTATATATATGACCAAAATATTACTGATACCTATTAAAAGAATCATTAACGGAAAAAACCAAGCGTTTACTTTGGCAAGACTTACACTTTTTTCTTTGCCCTCAATGGCAAGCTTTTGTAAGTCGCTATTGGTTTGTGGCTCCAGTGCATAGGCCTTTATTACTGAAACACCAGAAAATATTTCTTGTGTAAATGTAGATAAGGTAGAAAGGTATTGTTGAACAATAGTACTTCTCTTGTGTATTACTTTACTTATTTGATAAATTAATACAGATAAAAATGGTAGTGGCAATAATGTATAAGCCGCTAAAGTGGGTGCCTTAATAAACATTAACGGAATTAAACAGGCGAAGAGGGTTAAAGTCTGTATGCCGTACATAATTGCTGGTCCTGCATACATACGTACTTCGTTGACATCTTCACTAATTCTGTTCATTAAATCTCCTGTTCTATTCTTTTTATAAAAGTTGAGACTTAGTTTTTGGTAATGATCGAATATTTCATTTTTAAGGTCATACTCAATATATCTAGAAATATTAATGATCAATTGGCGCATCAAAAAAGTGAAAAAGCCCGATAGTATTGCAGCACCTATAATAATGAGTATATACTCCATTAACAGTTCTTGTGCGGTAGATTTTTCTATTTCTGCTTGTATGTATTGTTCAACTACGGTAATAGAGTTGTTTACATATGATGGCATGATCAGCTGAAAGAGCCTGGCTATAATGGTAATGATAATTCCTAGAAAAAGCTTAAACCAGTATTTTTTAAAGTATTTGTTAAGGTGTTTAAGTTCTTTCATAGAATGGAAAAAAAGAATATTATAGATTTCTTTGGTCAAAGATAGTTTTTTGCCCTAAAACCATATGTTATAAATAAGCTAAGATAAATACGATTGCTATTGTGACCCTTTAAATAGATACTTACCTTTGCGGCTTTAAATATTAATTTATTAAAAAAGTTCTTTAAAATGCTTACAAGAAGGCACATTAGAGTTAAGGTAATGCAGAGCATTTACGCGCTCATACAATCTAAAGATGATTCATTACAAAAACAAGAGAAGTTTTTAAAAGTAAGCATAGAGAATACCTATACGCTCTACTTGTTATGGTTAAGCCTTTTTGTAGAAATACAAAAAAGAGCCGAAGAACAAATCTCTCTTTCCGCTAAAAAATACATTAGCGACAAAAAAGAAGAGTTTCCCAATCCGAAGAAATTTGTTCAAAACAGATTGTTGTTACAAATTGTCGAAAACAAAAAGCTAGAGGAGGAGATTTCTCATAGAAAGTTAGACAATTGGTACCTAAATGAAGAGTATGTAAAACTTATTTACAAGGATATCATTGAAAGTGATGTGTACAACAACTACATGTCAACCCCAGAAAGTGATTACGCTGCTGACAAAGAGTTGATATTGACCTTGTTTAAAAGCATCATTGCTCCTAACGAGAAAATTTACGATTACTTCGAGGATGATAAATTAACTTGGGTAGATGATATTCCTATTGTGAATACCTTTATTTTAAAGCATTTAAAGAAGGTAAAACAAGTACATCCAGAATCATACTTTTTGCCAAGTCTTTTAAAAGATGATGAGGATATGACCTATGCAATGCAGTTGTTGTCCAGAACATTATTAAAGAATGATGCCTTGGAAAAGGAGATAGACGGTAAAACCCCAAATTGGGATAAAGACCGTATTGCAGGTATAGATAGTATACTTTTAAAAATGGCTATTTGCGAGTTGCTACATTTCCCCTCAATACCAGAGAGAGTGACCATAAATGAATATTTAGAAATTGCCAAAGAATATTCTACACCAAAAAGTAGCATTTTTATAAACGGTATTCTTGATAAGCTTACTAAAGAATACAAATCTGAAGGAAAGCTTAACAAAATGGGTAGGGGTCTATTATAAAAATATTTTATAATTTTACATTTAATTGATAAATCTAATATAGTATGAAAAAAATAGTTCTAATTGTTGGTCTTGTATCAATGGTAGCTTTTACTTCTTGCAAAGACAATGCTTCAAGTAAAATTAAATCTGATAATGTAGCTGAAGCGGCGGTAAGAGATGAGGCAGCTAAAGCAGTACCGGTGATGTCTTTTGAGAAAGCAGAGCATGATTTTGGTACAATTGAACAAGGTACTCCACAAGAAACCGTTTTTAAATTTACTAATACAGGTAATGCACCGTTAATTATTACCGATGCTAAAAGTAGCTGTGGATGTACGGTTCCTAACCCTCCAAAAGATCCTATTGCTCCAGGTGAATCTGGTGAGTTAAAAGTAAACTTTAACGGTTCTGGTCAAAACCAGGTAACAAAGACCATTACGGTAACGGCAAATACGGAAAAAGGTTCTGAGCTTTTAAGAATTAAAGCTTTTGTTAACCCAAAAGGTGCAGCTCCATTAGGACCTGTTAAATAATTATAAATTACAGATATACCAAAGATGGGTGATATAGGGCAGTTTCTTCCAATGATTTTAATTTTTGTGGTCGCATATTTTTTTATGATCAGACCTCAAATGAAAAGACAGAAGGATGAAAAGAAGTTTTCGGCAGAATTAAAACGTGGTGATCGTGTTATTACCAAAAGTGGGCTGCACGGAAAAGTAGTAGATTTAAATGATAAAGATTTCTCTTGTGTTTTGGAAACAATGGCCGGGAAATTAAAATTCGATAGATCTGCCATATCCATGGAAATGAGCAACAAATTAAATGCTCCGGAAAAAAAGTAATTTTTTTCTAAATTCATATACAAACACCGATGGAAACATCGGTGTTTTTTTTGTTCAAATGTTGGTATATTTAAGTACACTTAAAACAACAACATGTTACACAACAGAAGAAATTTTATTAGAAAGGGAACCGCCGGTCTGGTCATGACGGGGGCTTCATTTATGTTTCCCATGGAATTATTATCAATGATGCGAAACAGGGTAGGTCCCAATGACACCATAAATGTGGGGCTAATTGGCTGTAAGGGAATGGGTTTTTCTGACCTAAGTTCATTTTTGAAAATGAGCGAAATCAACGTAATAGCTTTATGTGACGTTGATGAGAATGTTCTTCGTGAACGTACAGAAGATTTAAAGAAAGCAGGAATAAAAAAGCCTAAATGGTATGGTGATTATAGAAAGCTGTTAGAAAATAAAGATATCGATGTAGTTATTATAGGCACACCTGATCATTGGCATTGTCTACAATTAACCGACGCTTTGCAGGCAGGTAAAGATGTGTACTGTGAAAAGCCTATTGCCAATTCTGTACAGGAGGCCAATATCATGTTAGATTTTGTGGAGTCTAGAGATAGAATGGTGCAAATTGGACAATGGCAGCGTAGTCAGCCACACTTTGTAGATGCTATTAAATATGTACATTCTGGTGCTCTGGGCGAAATACGTTTAGCAAAAGCTTGGGCATACCAAGGTTGGATGAAACCTGTGCCGGTAGTTGCGGATTCTCCGGTTCCTAAAGGGGTTGATTATAAAATGTGGCTTGGTCCGGCTCCAGATAGGGCTTTCAATAAAAACAGGTTCCATTTCGATTTTAGATGGTTTTGGGATTATGCAGGCGGATTAATGACAGATTGGGGCGTACACCTAATGGATTATGCTTTGTACGGTATGAAAGCGGGTACACCTAAGTCGGTTATGGCATTGGGTGGAAAATTCGCTTACCCAAATGATGCATCTGAAACTCCGGATACCTTACAAACTGTTTACGAGTATGACGGATTCTCAATTCTATGGGAGCACGCTACTGGTATTGATGGTGGTAATTATGGTAGAAACCATGGTATTGCTTTTATTGGTAATAATGGAACTTTGGTTGTAGATCGTAATGGTTGGGAAGTTATACCCGAAACCGAATTTCAAGGTTGGGGAAAAGACGGAATTCCTAAAATAGAGGCGGTTTCTCATGGCAAGGGTGATTTTAGGGGGCTAGACCTACATACCCAGAATTTTATTGAGGCGGTTAAAAGCAGAGATGGTTCTATGTTGAATGCACCTATAAAAGTAGGATATGACGCTGCATTGGTTTCCCACATGGGTAATGTTGCCTTTAAAACTGGTGACAGAATTTATTGGGATGAAACTTCGGGTAAATTTAAAAACGAAGAAGCAAATCAATTCTTAAAGGCTGCCTATCATAATGGTTGGGAGCTACCTTCATTATAAAATAACTATTTACGATAAATGTCATTTAGACCTTTACCTTTCAATATTAACGGAACTATCTTTTCTAATCGAGATAGTTTCGTTTTTTCTTGTTTGGCAGTTGCAATATAGTCGGCGTAATCTTTTTGCTTGGAATAGGTTAATTTATTGAAAGCTACTTTTATGTCTTCATTGTTGTCCAAGACAATTGATAAATGCTCAGGCATAACAATTTTGGTTTTTGGCTTTTTTGAAACTTTAAGTTGTAAGCCTTTTTTCTGGTTTTCTATGGCTTCTAAAATGTAGGCTGTAACAGTTTGCTCTTCTATGTCTGATGTTTCGTGAAACTTCCAATGTCGCATAGCTTTAGTTTTACCTTCTTGTGCATTTTCTAAAACTTTTTTAGGGTCGTTTAAAAATACGCCGTTGAAAAACCAAATTCCAAAATGGGACTTGAATTTACAAATGGCAATAATATTTTTATTGTCAACTGTATATGTAGGGAAACTCCATTTGTAGGTTTCTGTCATTCCACAAGCCAAAGCAAGTTTTCTTAAAGTTGCCACACCACTTTTGAATTGATGATCTTCATTATAGAAATTATCTAATTTTACTTGCTTTTCCATAGTATTATTGGTTTGCAGTAAGCTCACAAATTCGAACAATTACTTCTACGGCTTTTTGCATACTTTCTACCGGTACGTACTCATATTTTCCATGAAAGTTATGCCCGCCAGCAAAAATGTTGGGGCAAGGCAAGCCCATATAGCTCAACTGAGAACCGTCGGTACCACCACGAATGGGTTTGATTATGGGTTCAATGCCAATATCTTCCATAGCTTTTTTTGCCGTTTCAACAATATGAAAAACAGGTTCTACCTTTTCCTTCATATTAAAATATTGATCGGTTAATTCTAGTTCAATGCAATTATCGTATTCATTATTGTATTTTTTAATAATGTCCTGTAACAATTCTTTACGTTCGTTAAAACGCTTTAAATCATGATCTCTAATAATAAGCTCCACTGTGGCATTTTCAATTTCCCCATTGATATGGTGTACATGAAAAAAACCATCTCTACCATCGGTTTCTTCTGGTATTTCATGTTTTGGAAATTCACTTACGATCTTATTGGCAATTAAAACGGCATTGACCATTTTGCCTTTTGCATACCCGGGGTGTACACTTCTACCTTTAACCGTAATTTTGGCTCCTGCAGCATTGAAATTTTCATATTCCAATTCACCGATTTGGCTACCATCCATAGTATAGGCCCATTCTGCATTAAATTTTTGGACATCAAATTTATGTGCACCCCTGCCAATTTCCTCATCTGGCGTAAATCCAACTCTTATAGGACCATGTTTTATTTCCGGATTATTGATTAAATACTCCATTGCAGTTACTATTTCTGTAATTCCCGCCTTGTCATCTGCACCTAAAAGGGTAGTGCCATCGGTAGTAATAATGGTCTGCCCAATGTATTGTAAAAGGTCATCAAAATACGATGAAGAAAGAATAATGTCTTTTTCTTTATTAAGCACTATATCCTTACCATCATAATTTTCAATAATCTGTGGTTTTACGTTTGTGCCTGAGAAATCTGGTGATGTATCAAAGTGCGAAATAAACCCAATGGTAGGTACATCGTGAGTTACATTTGAAGGCAAAGTTGCCATAAT
The DNA here is from genome assembly GCF_902506355.1 of Maribacter litoralis. Taxonomy (NCBI): domain Bacteria; kingdom Pseudomonadati; phylum Bacteroidota; class Flavobacteriia; order Flavobacteriales; family Flavobacteriaceae; genus Maribacter; species Maribacter litoralis. Next base: position 2,930,754 of record NZ_LR733271.1, read on the forward strand.
GTATGCATTGTTATCGATGGTAACATCGGTCATGCCAATAGCTTTTAACTCAGCTACTAATTTGTTGGCTAAATTCCATTGTTTTTCTGTACTGGGTGAAGTGTCGGAAGAGGCATCGCTTTGCGTGTCTATCGTAACATAGCTGATAAAACGGTCAATAATATGCTGCATCGTATTAGGCTTTTATCAAAAATAAGCTTATAAATTGTAAATTGGTAAACGTATGAATCTATTAGTGTAGCATGAAAAAATATAAATTTCTAATTTGGTCGGCATTTATTTTGGTGAGTGTTAGGGTTAATTCGCAGGCAGATTGTGTTTTAGGGGTAGGTATAACCAACGATTCTATTATTTCTGAAATATTTCAGTTAAATGAAATGCAAAAAGAGAAACTAACAAGTTTTAGTGCAGAGCTGAAATATAGAAACGATGTTTTGAATAATGAACTGCGAAATGTAAAAGAGAGACATCCGCAGGGTAATGAAACAGAACTACGACAGCTAGCGGAAAAATATAAAAACGTAATGGATAGTATGGGCAAGGTACAGACTATGATAGATAAACGAATGCTCACATTGTTCAACCCTAAGCAATATGAATTATATCAGTCTTTATGCAAAGAAGCTTATAGGTCTCCATATATTATTGTGCCAACTGTATATACAGATAGTATTGTTGACAAAAACTGATAACCTTATGCTTAACATTCTCATTTACAGTTTGTATTTTTGCAGCTTCTAAAATATATACATGTACAGGCTTATTATCAGACCTATTTTGTTTCTGTTAGACCCAGAAAAAGTTCATTACCTCAGTTTTTCAAGTATCAAGTTTTTTTCTAAAATAGGACTTTCAGGTCTTATTAAATCAATGTTTGCTGTAGAAGATAAGCGATTGGAGCGTGAACTTTTTGGTTTAAAATTTAAGAATCCGGTTGGTTTGGCTGCTGGTTTTGATAAGAATGCCGTTTTATATAATGAGTTGTCCGATTTCGGGTTCGGTTTTGTAGAAATTGGAACGCTTACACCTAAACCCCAAGATGGTAATCCAAAGAAAAGACTTTTCCGTTTAAAGGAAGATAAGGCAATCATTAACCGAATGGGCTTCAATAATCACGGAGTTTTTGAGGCGGTAGAAAATTTAAAAAAGAACCATAAAGTTTTGATCGGCGGCAACATTGGTAAGAACAAAGTAACTCCGAATAATGAAGCTATTAAAGACTATCTTATTTGTTTTGATGCCTTGTTTGATCATGTTGATTATTTTGTTGTAAATGTAAGTTCGCCCAATACACCAGGTTTGCGAGAATTACAGGATAAAGAGCCTTTAACGGCATTACTAAATGAGCTACAATTGGAAAATGCGAAACACAGCCAGCGTAAAGATACTGTTCGTAAGCCAATTTTATTAAAAATAGCACCAGACCTAACTGATAGTCAATTGCTAGATATCATTGATATTGTTAGCGATACTTCAATTGATGGTGTAATTGCAACCAACACTACTATATCTAGGGATAATTTAAAGTCGCATGCCTTAATAACCGAAGAAGCTGGAGGTTTAAGTGGTGCTCCTTTAAAAGATAGAAGTACAGAAGTTATTCGCTTTCTAGCGGAAAAAAGTAACAAGGCATTTCCTATTATAGGTGTTGGTGGTATACATTCTGCGGAAGATGCATTGGAAAAATTAGAAGCTGGGGCAGACTTAATTCAATTATGGACAGGTTTTGTATATGAGGGCCCTGCCTTGGTAAAAGAAATAAATAATGCCCTTTTAGAAAAAGCGATCAGAGCTTAAAATAAATTGTAAAAAACAAAAGCCCTTGTATCTCGATACAAGGGCTTTTGTTTTGGGAATCCGATTTTTATTCTTGGGTCCAATAATCTACCACAAAAACATCTTCTAAATACGGCGTCAATACTGCTCCAAAGGCTTTATGGTCTGGGTGCGGTAAATAAATGGCACGATCTTCTTCGTTCTCAAAAGTTAAAAAGAAAGCGTGTGTGAATCCTTTATTCAATCCTTCTGGGCTATTGTTCAACCCCCATTCGTACCCTTTGATTTGCTCAATTTTTGAAGGTAATGCGCTAAAGGCATCTTCTACCTTTTTTATTTGTTCTGGGGTTGTACCCTCTTTAAATTTAAAAAAAACGGTATGCCTTAATAGACTATCTGTTTTAATCATTTTTGTCGCGTTTAAGTGTTCGTTGGTGCTAGCAAATGCATTTGACGTGAACGCAATACTAAGGAGAAATAAGAGTACTTTAATTTTCATAAGGTTGTTAATTTTAAACAAGATATCAAAAATAGGTGTAAATCATGCTATTTCGTATTTTTCGTGTTGAACTAAGATTTATATAAGTGAACTACGAAATTCTAATAGCCTTTACAATGGCGACCTTTCTTTTGGCTCTTTCTCCAGGTCCAGATAATATTTTTGTACTTATACAGAGTATAAGTAACGGTAAAAAATCAGGATTGGCCGTAGTTGCTGGACTCATGAGTGGTTGTTTGGTGCATACATCATTATTGGCTTTTGGGGTTTCTGCAGTGATCAAAAATAATCCCACCATTTTTTCACTTATTAAAGTGTTTGGTGCCGCTTATTTAATTTACTTGGCCGTCATGGTTTATAAAGGGGGAAATGCTATCTCTATTAAGGGAGAAGGATATAAAAAAAGTATGGGTTCTTTATATAGGCAAGGTTTTATAATGAATGTGCTAAACCCGAAAGTGACGATTTTCTTTTTAGCTTTCTTTCCTGGATTTCTTTTTTCTGAAAGTCTTAGTAGTGTAGCACAATTTTATATACTAGGCTTTCTTTTTATTTTGGTTTCCTCTATGGTGTTTGGCGCAATAGCAATATTGGCGGGGCAAATAACCAGTTTTTTGACAAATAATAAAGGAACTGGCTTTGTATTAAAGTGGATCCAGGTAGTAGTGTTTGTAGGTATTGCGATTTATTTAGTTTTAGGTTAGTTTTATTAAAATATTAGTAGCATTTACTTGTTTAGAGTTCGTATTTTTACATAATGTTTAATTCAGGTGTTAAAATAGTTGAGTGTCCAAGAGATGCCATGCAAGGCATTAAGCATTTTATACCTACCAATGAAAAGGTAAGGTATCTACAATCTTTGCTTGGCTGTGGTTTTGATACCCTAGATTTTGGAAGCTTCGTATCACCAAAGGCAATACCTCAAATGGTAGATACTGCTGAGGTATTATCTAAATTAAACCTGTCAAAAACCAGCTCTAAATTACTATCTATTGTTGCCAATGTTCGTGGTGCACAAGATGCAGCTAGTCACCCTGAAGTCGATTATTTAGGGTTTCCATTTTCCATTTCCGAGAATTTTCAAATGCGAAATACCCATAAGACCATTGCTCAATCGGTTGAAACCCTTCAAGAAATTTTCAATATTGCCGATGCGTCGAACAAAGAGGTGGTAACCTATATTTCTATGGGTTTTGGTAACCCTTATGGTGATCCTTGGAATGTTGAAATAGTTGGTGAATGGACCGAAAGACTGGCGAAAATGGGAGCCAAAATATTATCGTTGTCAGATACCGTGGGGTCATCTGATCCAGAAACTATTTCTTATTTGTTTTCCAACTTAATCCCAAAATACCCAAATATTGAGTTTGGTGCGCACTTGCATACCACACCCACAAAATGGCATGAAAAAGTTGCCGCGGCATATGAATCTGGCTGTAAACGGTTTGATGGTGCTATCCAAGGTTTTGGTGGCTGTCCTATGGCCAAAGATGATTTAACCGGTAACATGCCTACGGAGAAAATGTTATCGTATTTTACTTCGCAAAAAGTTTTTACCGGCGTAAATGCCATGACTTTTGAAGCAGCTTATAATAAAGCTACCGAGCTGTTTACCCAATATCACTGATCCTCTGTTGTATTCCTCTTAATCATATTATTATTTTGTTAAGTTTATTTAGATTTAATCTACTTAACGTTGTGAAATGTTAAAATATGTTATAGTTTTGAGCATTATTTAAAATAAGTCTTAATAAAAAAGAAAATGAAAAAGAACCTATTCGTATTATCTTCTATTGCCAGTTTACTATTTATTTCATGTAGTGATGATGATAGTTTAGAACTGACTACATGTGAAGATGGTGATTGTGATCCTGTTGAAACAACAATTGATAATCCAGATTCATATGTATTTACTAGAGATAATGAAAGCACCGTTAGCTTTGACGGCCAGACTACAAGATTAAAAATGGGTGCCGAAATTTTAAGCGCATTCACAGATGTAACATCAACATCAGATCAAATTTTAAGTATGTATGCTCATGAAGAAGGAGCCAATGATTTTGAAGAAACAGAGTTAAATGCGTCCGATAAAAGTGTAAAAAGTAAAACAGCTGCATCGGCAGATTTCTTTTCTACCAATGCAACCGACCAAACATTGATCAGAGCAGATTTTGATGGTTTTATCACGGCACAAGTAAATGAGGTGTTCCCAAATTGGGAAGTTGCCGCATCTGCAGGTGTAGCGGGTCAGATTGCCGATGGTAGTTCAACGAGATATGTAAATGCACAAGGTTTGGAGTACAACCAAGCTTTTAACAAAGGTTTAATTGGGGCGCTTACTCTTGATCAAATAGTCAACAATTATTTAAGTACTGCGGTTTTAGATGAAGGTGATAATAGGGCAGATAATGATGCTAATGTTGTAGCAGAAGGTAAAATCTACACAAATATGGAGCATAAGTGGGATGAAGCTTATGGATATGTTTATGGTTTAAATGCAGATGCTGCAAACCCAAATGATGATTTAGGTGCAGATAGCTTTTTAAATAAATATGTTGGTAGAGTAGAAGGGGATGACGATTTTGCCGGTATTGCCGATGAAATTTTTCAAGCCTTTAAATTGGGGAGAGCTGCGATTGTAGCGAAGCAATATGATGTTAGAGATGCGCAGGCAGAAATTATTAGAGAGAAACTATCTGAAGTTATAGGCATTAGAGCGGTATATTATTTGCAACAAGGAAAAAATAGCTTGAATCAAGAAACTCCAGATTTTGGTGGTGCTTTTCACGATTTATCCGAAGGTTACGGTTTTGTTTACAGTTTACAGTTTACAAGAAAAACCAATTCCACAGAACCTTACTTTACCAAAGAAGAAGTTGATGCTTTCTTGGTAGATTTAATGGATGACGGAGAAAACGGACTTTGGGATGTTGAAGCGGCTACATTAGATGCTATTTCTGCTGACATCGCGGCTAGGTTTAGTTTTACTTTAGAGCAAGCTGCCGAATAAATTGGCTGAAAGTCAGGAAAAAAGCAATTCTATCGAATAAGATTGATTTGCTTTTTTTATTTTTGCATTTAATTAGAATAAATAAAAATAATAGATGAAAAAGATTATTGGGATTTTGTGTGTTTTAGCCTTGGTTTGGGCTTGTTCCAATGATAGTGAAACTGATGATGGCGTAATCGTTGACCCAGTAGATGAGGTTTCTTTTGAACGTAGCGCTATGTTGATCAACTGGGCAGATAATATTATTATTCCCTCATATGAAGCATTTACAGGTGACTTAGAAACTTTGTTGAATTCTTTTGATACGTTTAAGGCAGAGGTTAATGAGAGTAATTTGATAGCCTTGCGGGCATCATGGTTGAACGCCTATAAAACCTGGCAGCGCGTTGAAATGTTTGAAATTGGTCCTGCGGAATCGGTAGGTTTTCAGTTGAACATGAATATATATCCAACGGATAATGAGAAAATCGATGGGTTTATTGTGGATGGAAGTTATGACTTATCTTTATCCTCTAACAGAAGCGCTAAAGGTTTTCCTGCGTTAGATTATCTGTTAAACGGTTTGGGCGATAACGATGCAGAAATTCTAGCCTTCTACAACGGTGATAACAAAGAAGCTTATCTAAAATATACAGAAGATGTTTTGTTAGACATGCAGGCTTTGACGGAAACTGTAGTGTCTGATTGGACAAATGGTTACAGAGATACTTTTGTAGCCAATGATGGATCCTCATCTACGGCATCTGTGGATCGTATGGTAAACGATTATATTTTCTATTATGAGAAATATTTACGAGCAGGTAAAATGGGAATTCCTTTAGGCGTTTTCTCCGGAAGTACTTTGCCAAGAAATGTTGAAGCGTATTTTGACGGAAGTATTTCCAATGATTTATTTCTAGAAGGTTTAGCTGCTGTTCAAGATTTTTTTAATGGCAAGCATTTTAATTCTAGTACGCAGGGAGAAAGTTTGGCATCTTATTTAGATGCATTGAATACAGTTAAAAACGAAGAAGATTTATCTACCTTGATCAACGATCAAATGAATACGGCAAAAAGTATGGTGGTTGATCTTTCTGCATTTAGAGCAGAGATTGAAGATAATAACCCACCTACCAATATGCTTTTAGCTTATGATGAGGTACAAAAAGCAGTGCCTATGCTAAAGGTAGATATGGTTTCGGCAATGAGTATTAGTATTGATTTTGTTGATGCCGATGGTGATTAATGGAATCGGTAATAAATAAATATTTTAAAGCTCCAACAGAGACCGCCCCTTTGGCGGTCTTTCGTATTTTATTTGGTCTAATGATGTTTTTTAGCATTGTTCGATTTTGGAGCTATGGTTGGATCGATAAACTTTATATACAGCCAAAATTCTTTTTTTCTTACTATGGGTTCGAGTGGGTAAAGCCATTGGGAGTATATACTTATCTCATCTTTATAATTTGTGGTTTTGCTTCACTACTGGTGGCTCTGGGCTATCGGTACAAATTAAGTATTGTTATATTCTTTTTGAGTTTTACGTATATAGAATTAATGGATAAGACTACGTACTTAAACCATTATTACTTTATAAGCTTACTTAGTTTTTTAATGATCTTTTTGCCGGCAAATGCATCATATTCTTTAGACGCCTATCTCAATCCCAAAAAAAGTTTTGAATATGTACCAAGCTGGACAGTGAATAGCATTAAGCTACTTTTAAGTATCGTATATTTTTATGCGGGACTGGCGAAGTTAAATTCAGATTGGTTGCTAAAGGCCATGCCTTTGAAAATTTGGTTGCCTTCAAAATTCGATACTCCGTTTATAGGTGGTTTACTTGGCGAAGAATGGGTGCAATATTTGTTTAGTTGGTCTGGCGCAATTTATGATCTTACCATTCCCTTTTTATTGCTATACAGAAAAACAAGACCGTATGCATTTGTAATGGTGGTAGTTTTTCATGTATTGACCAGGGTTCTTTTTCCTATAGGTATGTTCCCGTATGTGATGATTGTTTCTGCTCTCATATTTTTTGACGCAAGCTTTCACGAAAAAATCTTTAAATACATTTCTAAAGTATTTAAAATAGATAATTCTAGATTTTATAATCAAGCTGTTTTCGAAGAACGACCTTCATTTAAGGTTAGTTTTAAACATATTGTCATTACTCTATTTTTTTTCTTGCAACTAACCATACCATTTAGGTACTTATTGTATCCTGGTGAATTATTCTGGACGGAAGAAGGATACCGATTTTCTTGGCGGGTTATGCTCATAGAAAAATCTGGTTACGCACAGTTTAAAATAGTAGATGGAGAATCTGGCAGATGGTTTTATGTGGATAATACAGATTTTATCACTCCGTTTCAAGAAAAACAAATGGCATTTCAGCCAGATTTTATTTTAGAATATGCTCATTTTTTAAAAAATCATTTTGAAAAAGATGGTCATAAAAATGTGCAGGTATTCGTAGATTGCCAAGTTAGTTTAAATGGTAGGTTAAGTACAACATATATAGACCCTACTATTGATCTTGGAAAACAAAGAGAGTCTTTTTTACATAAGAATTGGATAACACCATTTAAAGATGAAATTAAAGGAATTTAGTTATTTACTTTTAGTATTAGTATCATTTCCATTATTTGGACAACTTCAAATTTCTGGTCAAGTAACCGATGAAGATGGTGTTCCCGTTTCTGATGCAGAATTGTACATTAAAGAATTAGAGCGTTTGGAAACAACAAATTCAGAAGGTTATTATTCAGTAGAAAGTTTAGCGGCAGGTACTTATACCATTGTTGTATTTGCTTATGAGTTTGAAATTGAAGAACAAGATGTTGTTCTAAATGACAACGTTACTTTTAACATAACACTGCAGCGTCTAAAAGTCAACAATTTGTCAGAAGTGGTTTTAATTCAGAAACGAGAAGAGGTTTTTGCATTAAAGCAATTGAAGAAAGTAGAAGGTACAGCAATCTATGCCGGTAAAAAGAGTGAGGTTGTATTACTTGAAGGTATTACTGGTAATTTGGCAGCTAACAACCCAAGACAGATATATAGCCAAGTAGTAGGACTCAACATTTATGATAACGGCGACGCAGGTTTACAATTGAATATTGGTGGTAGAGGTTTGGACCCTAATAGAACGGCAAATTTCAACACCAGACAGAATGGGTATGATATAAGCGCAGATGTTTTGGGTTATCCAGAAAGTTATTACACTCCACCAGCTGAAGCTTTAGAGGAAATTCAAGTAGTTAGGGGCGCGGCATCATTACAATATGGAACACAATTTGGCGGATTGGTGAATTTTAAATTCAAACAGCCCAACCCTAACAAGAAGATTGAATGGGTTAGTAGGCAGACAGTGGGGTCTTATGATTTAAAAACCTCGTTTAATAGCCTTAGTGGTACGGTAGGTAAAATAAGTTATTATACATATTTTAATTATAAAGAGGGTAGTGGTTTTAGACCAAATTCTAATTACAATAGTAGAAATTATTTTGCGCACATAGGGTATCAAGTTTCTGATAAAACGAAACTTACGTTAGAGACTACATTTCTTAATTATTTGGCGCAACAGCCAGGGGGTCTTACAGATGCCCAATTTATTGAAGATCCTACTTTTAGCAATAGGGAGCGTAATTGGTTTGATATTGATTGGAAATTGTACTCCTTTCGTTTAGATCATAAATTCTCTTCAAAAATGGATTTTAGTTTGAATCTTTTTGGATTAGATGCTTCTAGAAGTGCACTTGGTTTTCGTACAAATAGGGTATCGCAGCCAGATGACCTTGAAGAACCACGAGAGTTGTTAATTGATAATTTTCAGAACTGGGGTGCAGAAGCTAGATTGCTTACTAGGTATAAACTGGGTAATACAGAATCGGCTCTTTTATTAGGTTCTAAAATTTATAGAACCGATAATAATCAAAGACAAGGTCCTGGTACAACGGCTTCTAATGCAGACTTTAATTTTGCAGATAATGAATTTCCAAATTATGAGAGACAATCTCAATTTAATTTTCCTAATTCTAACTTGGCATTTTTTGGAGAGAATATCTTTAACATAAGTCCAAAACTTACCCTAACACCTGGTTTTAGATTAGAGCATATTAAAACAGAAAGTATTGGAAGTTATAAAAATATTGTACTTGATCTGGCAGGTAATCCACTTTTAAATGAAGAGGTGGAAGATAATAGGGAGTTTGATCGAACTTTTTTGTTATTAGGGGTTGGAGCTACATATAAGTTAAATTCCAGTATTGAGTTTTACGGTAATTTTTCTCAGAATTATAGGTCGGTTACTTTTAGTGATATACGAGTGGTGAACCCTTCTTATCAAGTGGATGAAAATATATCTGATGAAGATGGTTTTACGGCAGATATTGGATTTCGAGGTAGATATAACAACGTATTGTCTTACGATGTTAGTGCCTTTAGCTTGTTGTATGATAATAGATTAGGAGAAATTTTAAAAAGTGAAACACAGACCAATGCTTTAGGAGAAGAAGTGGAAACAGGAAGTATAGTGCGTTTTAGGGGAAATATAGGTACTGCTTTTATGTACGGTATTGAAAGTTTTGCTAATTGGAGTATCAAAGAAACTTTTCTTTCAAGTAGTGATAAGCTGAAACTGAATTTTTTTGTGAACTTGGCGGTGACCAATTCTGAATATTTATCTTCAGAAGAAACCAATGTAGAAGGTAATAAGGTGGAATTTATACCAGATGTAAATTTGAAAACCGGACTCAATTTTGGCTATGGTAATGTATTGGGCAGTTTGCAGTATACCTATTTATCCAGTCAATTTACAGATGCTACCAATGCACCACAAGATGTTAATGATAATCAACGTGGTATAGAGGGTGAGATACCTGCGTATGATATTTTAGATTTCTCATTGTCTTACACCTATAAAAATTGGAAGTTGGAAACCGGTATCAATAATGTCATGGACAATAGCTACTTTACCAGAAGGGCAACAGGATATCCAGGACCAGGGATTATACCTTCAGAACCTAGAACTTATTATGCTACTCTACAGTTTAAGCTGTAGCATATTCCAACGATTATGGTTTTTTGTCAAAATGTTTCAGAATATGAAAGCGCTTTAAATATGAAGTGATCGTTAAGGTATCGTGTAAAATAGATTTACCAACTTTATTCACTATATTTGCACGCAATTAAATCCTTAATTGCTATGCAAGCCCACCAAAACAAAATTCTAGGAGAAGGTCTAACTTACGATGACGTATTATTAGTACCTGCATATTCTGAAGTGCTTCCAAGAGAAGTAAGTATTCAGACAAAATTCACAAAAAATATTACGATAAATGTGCCGATTATATCCGCTGCGATGGATACGGTTACCGAGTCTAGAATGGCAATTGCCATGGCTCAAGAAGGTGGTATTGGTGTTCTGCACAAAAATATGACCATTGAGCAGCAAGCAATGAAGGTTAGAAAAGTGAAGAGAGCTGAGAGCGGAATGATCTTAGATCCCGTTACGCTACCTTTAAATTCTCAGGTAAAAGATGCCAAGGCTAGTATGAAGGAGTTTAGCATTGGTGGTATACCAATAGTTGATGCTGAAGGAAAGCTTTTGGGTATTGTTACCAATAGGGATTTACGTTTCGAAAAAAATAATGAAAGACCAATTGCTGAGGTGATGACTTCTGAAAATTTGGTCACTGCAGATGAAGGTACTTCACTATCTGAAGCAGAAGATATCTTACAACAGCATAAGATTGAGAAATTACCAGTGGTATCTAAAGACAACACCCTGTTGGGCTTGATCACATTTAGAGATATTACAAAGTTGACTCAAAAGCCAATTGCGAATAAAGATCAATATGGTCGTTTGCGCGTTGCTGCAGCACTAGGTGTCACAGGCGATGCAGTTGATAGGGCAGAAGCTTTGGTAAATGCAGGTGTAGATGCGGTAATTATAGATACGGCACATGGTCATACCAAAGGAGTGGTTGCTGTTTTAAAAGCGGTAAAACAAAAATTTCCAGAGTTGGATGTTATCGTTGGTAACATTGCAACTGGCGAGGCGGCCAAGTACTTGGTTGAAGCTGGTGCAGATGCAGTTAAAGTTGGTATTGGTCCGGGTTCCATATGTACAACAAGGGTTGTTGCAGGTGTTGGTTTTCCTCAGTTTTCTGCAGTTCTAGAGGTTTCTGCCGCTATAAAAGGTTCGGGTGTTCCGGTAATTGCAGATGGTGGTATTCGTTACACAGGTGATATTCCAAAAGCTATTGCAGCCGGAGCGGATACGGTGATGTTGGGGTCGCTTTTGGCAGGAACCAAGGAATCTCCGGGAGAAACGATTATCTATGAAGGTAGAAAGTTTAAATCTTACCGAGGTATGGGGTCTGTAGAGGCAATGAAGCAAGGTAGTAAGGATCGTTACTTTCAAGATGTTGAAGATGACATCAAGAAATTAGTACCTGAAGGTATTGTAGGTCGTGTGCCTTATAAAGGTGAATTATACGAAAGCATTCACCAGTTTGTAGGTGGTTTGCGTGCAGGTATGGGGTATTGTGGTGCTAAAGACATTGCAACACTACAAGAAAATGGTAGATTCGTAAAGATAACATCTAGTGGAATCAATGAAAGCCACCCTCATGATGTTACTATTACAAAAGAGAGTCCTAATTATAGTAGATAGTCATTTCTTTTAAATATGAATAAAAAGAGGTCATTTAGACCTCTTTTTTATGCTTAGATATTTCTATAGCGAGTTGTCTAATTCTTTTCCAGAAGTTGAACTCTTCTTAAATCATCTGAGGCTTGTAGTACTTTAGATTTTAATGAAGGTTTTAAATCAGGATTTTCATCTAAGAAATTCTGTAAAATTTCATTTGCTTCTGATGAAGTATAATTGCCAACGGTACTGCTTAACCATCGTTTTGGGAAGAAAATATCTCCCGTTTGTTGAATTTCATCTAATAAGTCAAGGCTGGACCTTAAATAATCTATGGATTCATTTTGGTGTAACGGGTGGTTTAAGTTGTTTAAGGCAGCTGTAACCCATGATTCTTTTGCTCTGTTTTTTTCTTGTTGAAGCGATTCAAAAAATTCCTTTTTGGTTTCAGGATCATTTGAGAGAGAAGGGAGTAAAAACTTAAATCTATCAAGTTTGTCGTTGTTGGTAATTGCCTGTTCTGCTGTTTTAAGAATTTGCTCACTTTCTGAGTGATTGTACAACGCTAAATCCATTGCTAATTCTGTATAATTATCAGCGTTGAGCTTTAGATTTTTGATGGCTAATTCTTTGTTCCAAATTTTAAATAAATTTTCTAGGGACTCATCGGTATAACCTAGAGATACATAGGTTGAGTACAGGGTTTTTTTAATGCTGGTAGGTAATTCTTTATGTATTCTAGTCCATATATGACCCGTAATTCTCTCTTGATAAAAAATGCGTTGTTCTTCTGTAAGATATTTCCAGAATACAGATGTGGTATATCTAGAAATAAGATTAATTAGTAACTCATTTTTTTCGGAGTTCAATCCTTCAATAAATAATTTGGCTGCAGCGGTAGGGGTAATGGTACCATTGAGCATATTTTCGTAAGCATTAATATATGCATAACCACGGGCAACTTGGTCATTTAATTTAGGTATGATTTCAATGTCTTTCTCTTTCAGCGGAAAAACACCATAACCTTCGGCATTTGAGTTGTAGATAATCGAAATTGGCTTTGCCAAACCTATAGCTTCCTTTAAATGAAAAGTTGCACCGGTCATTTGTACGGTAAATGTTTTAGAGCTATCAGGATATATAAAGGATACATCAAAAGTTTGTGACCATACATGTTCAGAATTGTCTTCTGCTGTTTGAGTGAGTATGAACGAATTTATCTTTTCGTTGTTATCGTAAGTAATCTCATCTTTGAAAATTGGTCTACTTGAATTATTCACCCAAATATTACTCCAGGCTACCATATCTGTTGACGATTTTTTATCAAGAATTTCTATTAGGTCGCCCCACTCGGCATTTTTAAAAGCAAAGGTTTCTATATACTCCTGTATACCTTCTTTAAAAGCATTTTTGCCTAAAACGGCTTCTAATTGGCGCATCATTATTGGTGCTTTATTATAGATGATACTTCCATAAAGAGAGCCAGCATTGTTCAAGTTTTCTAATTTTTGCCGAATAGGATTAGTACCTAAAGTTCTGTCTTCACCATATGCATTTGGGTAATGGGTAATCATAAAAGCCAATTGATGGTCTATATTCGGAAAAGCGGGATTCATAATTTTATCAGCCATAAAATTTGCAAATACCTCTTTCATCCATACATCATCAAACCAGTTCATGGTAACCAGATCTCCAAACCACATATGAGATGTCTCATGGGCTATTAACTTTGCTCGGCCAAGTTTTTTATTGGCTGTGGCAGTTTCATCTAAAAACAACGAACTTTCCCTGTATTGTATAGCACCAACATGTTCCATTCCACCATATTGAAATCCGGGTATGGCGGCATAATCCATCTTTTGAAAAGGAAATGGGTGTGAGGTGTATTTTTCTAAAAATGATAATGACTGTTGATGTAAGTCAAAAATAGAGTCCAGACTGTAATTAATTTTAGTAGTATCGGTTTCTCTATACAACATGGTCATTTCCATATTGCCCGGTTTTTGACTCGCCGATTTAAATTTACCTGCTACGAACGAGAATAAATATGTGCTCATTTTATCTGAAGCATTAAAGTTATGCTCAATAAAATCGCCTTTTTGATTACTGATAATTTCTTCTGTACCACATAACACCTTCCAATCTTTTGGAGCGGTAATATGTAGGGTGTATCTACCTTTTATATTAGGTTGATCAAAACATGGAAATAATGTTCTAGCGCGATCTGGTACAAGAAGCGTATATAAATAATCCTCATTTCTGTTTAAAGAAAGTTCACCTGCTATAAAGCCTATGGTAACAGTATTTTTGCCAAGTGTTAAATGCTCTTTTGGTAGTATAATGTGTTCTTGCTCATGAAGAATGGTTGCACTACCACCATTAATGGAGACTGATTTAATTTTAGAAGTTTCCTCTTTAAAATCTAAGTAAACAGGCTCTTGAAGTTGTGCTAAGTCGAAATCTAAGACGAGTTGAGAGAGAATAGGGTCTTGTTGGTTAAGGGGGATGTCAAAACTTAAGTTGTAATGAACATTAGTAACTTGCGATGCCCTGTACATAGCCATCTTCTCTGGAACTCCCGCATCTGGAGTCTTTGAAACGTGATGCTCAGTAGTGCATGAACAGATTAATGTGGCTAAAAAGCAAAAATAAATTAAGGTCCTCATGTAATAGCGTTATTGTTATTGTGAAGTTACTTGAATGGAAAATGCTTTCCAATTTTTGAACAACGTATAACGCTATTTGAGATTTGTATTATGAATTAAAATACGTGCAATTTGGGCTTACTGAATATTATTAGACCAAAGTGCAGGAAATTATTTTCCGGCTTCACCGGCATAAGCTTTCCAGTCTTTTTCTTTATAGATATCATCACCAAAGTAACGTGCTATTTCCATAAAGGGATCTGGTTTTTGATATCCAGGAACCGGTGAAAGCATATTTAATTCTTCGTCCAAGAAAATAGTTGTTGGGTAACTAAGGCGACCTTGCATCAAAGCAGCGGCAAACTCATGATATCCTTTTCTGCCAGATGGAACAAATTTGTATGTTTTTCCTTTATACTCAATGGGTTCTTTTCCTTCTCCATCTAACTTTACCATGTAGTAGTTTTCAGCCATATAAGCGGCTACTTCTGGATTTTGAAAGGTGTCTTTGTCCATTTTCTTGCACCATCCGCACCAATCAGTATATACATCAATGAATACTTTCTTAGGGTTTTCTTCAGTTGCGGTTAATTGTACAGCTTCATCCCAAGTAATCCATTTCACCTCTTGCGCACTACTTAAGGTGGTAACAAAAAGTACCGCTATGAATAAAATCGATTTGGTGGAAAATAAAGAATACGCTTTCATGAGTTTTTTATGGATTAGTCCAACTATTATACCAAAACTAACGTATTTTTAATTGCTTTATTTCACTTTTGCCGTTTCTTTAACAGCGAACAAATCTTTAACATCTACTTGGTTGCGAATTAAATCGTCAAAAGTTTCTCTTTCACGTATTAGAATTGCTTTGCCGTTGTGCCATAGAACCTCTGGCGGTCTAAATCTTGAATTGTAGTTACTTGCCATGGTAAAGCAATATGCACCTGCGTTTTTAAAGCACAGAATATCGCCTTCGGTAATTTCGTTTATTCTCTTATTACTGGCAAATGTATCTGTCTCACAGATATAACCAACAACAGAGTAGTAACGCTCTCTACCACTTGGGTTAGAAATGTTTTTTATAGTGTGCGTAGCGCCATAAAGCATAGGTCTGATCAAATGATTGAACCCTGTGTTTATACTGGCAAATACCGTAGATGTTGTTTGTTTAACGACATTCACTTTTGTAAGGAATACACCAGCTTCACTAACTAAGAATTTACCAGGCTCAAAGGCAAGGGTTAAATCTTTACCGTATTCTTTACAGAATTCGTTGAAGCGTTTGCTTAATTTTTTTCCAAGTTCTTCAACATTGGTCTCTATGTCACCTTCTTTATAAGGTACTTTGAATCCGCTACCGAAATCAATGAAATCTAAATTTTTGAAATTACGTGCGGTTTCAAATAGAATTTCAGAAGCATATAAGAATACATCGATATCTAAAATATCGCTACCGGTATGCATATGTATACCATTAATATTCATTTTCGTCAATTCAACGATACGAAGCAAGTGCGGAATTTGATGAATACTGATTCCGAATTTAGAATCTATATGTCCTACAGATATATTAGAATTACCACCTGCCATAACATGCGGATTAATTCTAATACAAACAGGGATGTTTGGATGCTTACTACCAAATTGCTCTAATATAGACAGGTTGTCAATATTTATTCTAACGCCTAATTTGGCGGCTTCCTCAATCTCTTCTAAAGAAACTCCGTTTGGGGTAAATATGATACTTTCCGGTTTAAAACCAGCCAACAGACCTAATTGTACCTCTTGTATAGATACAGTGTCCAAGCCACTGCCAAGACTGTTCATTAATCTAAGAACAGTAATATTAGAAAGTGCTTTGGCTGCGTAATTAAGTTTCAATTTCTTTACTGAACCAAAAGCATTGGTCAATCTATTAAACTGTGAAACTATTTTTTCCGAGTCATAAACATACACCGGATCACCGTAGGTTTTTGCAATCTGCAATAAATCCTCATTTCTCATATGAACAATTTTTATGCGAATTTACTTTTCTAAATGTATAAGTACAAAAAATAATAACAAAAGTTATGAAAAATAACAAATTGTGATATTTGAAACATTATTATCGAATCATATTTTTTGGCACAACGTTAATACCTTTGTACTTTTAGTCATATGAAACTTCCATTATTACCATTACAATCCATATTTTTTCCGGGTGAAACCGTGCCGCTACATATCTTTGAAGAGCGTTATAAGCAATTGATAAATGATTGCAGAAACGAGGCTATTACATTTGGCATACCTGTGTTCATAAACAATAAAATGGAGTATGGTGTAGAAGTTCAGTTGGTAGAAGTGGTAACTACTTATGAAACCGGAGAAATGGATGTAGTGTGCGTGGCACGGCAAGTTTTTAAACTACTGGCATTTGATAATATTATGGAAAACAAATTGTACGCCGGCGGTATTGTAAAGTTGATGGAATACGATTATGAAGCATCCGAAGAAAAAAAGCAAACGATTATAAATGGTATAGAACAGTTATACGCTATTATGGAGGTGCCATATACCAAATTGAACGTAAAAGAGTTCAATAGTTTTACTTTGGCCCATAAGATCGGACTATCGTTTGAGCAAGAGTACCAACTACTACAGATACCTACAGAAAATGATCGATTAAATTTTATAGGGTTACATTTAACTTCTACAATTACGGTTTTATCTGAAGTAGAACGTACCAAAAAGATTATTGAGCTTAATGGACACTTTAAAAATTTCGACCCTTTAGATTTTAAGGATATTGAAATTTAAAGTGATGAACGAAAGAAAAATTCAATTCATTTTTAAGTGTTTTGTGTTTTTATAAGGTTAATTATAATAGTTATCCTAATTAATCCTCAGTATTTTTAGATTATTACTTCCTGTTTCCTATTTTTGCTTAACAATTAAAATTCACCGAATATATGAACCTTCACGAATATCAAGGAAAAGAGATATTAGCAAGTTTTGGGGTGCGCATCCAAAGAGGAATAGTTGCCCAAAATGCAAAAGAGGCTGTTGAGGCTGCAAAGCAATTAACTGCTGAAACCGGAACTGGATGGCACGTTATTAAAGCACAAGTACACGCAGGTGGTCGTGGTAAAGGTGGTGGTGTAAAATTAGCCAAGAACCTTAAAGAGGTAGAAGAAATAGCAAACCAAATTATTGGTATGAACTTGATTACACCGCAAACTTCTGCGGAAGGTAAAAAAGTACACCAAGTATTGGTTGCCGAAGATGTATACTACCCAGGCGAAAGTGAAACTAGTGAGTTTTACATGTCCGTTCTATTAAATAGAGCTACAGGTAAGAATATGATTATGTACTCCACAGAAGGAGGAATGGATATTGAAGAGGTTGCAGAAAGTACACCACATTTAATATTTACGGAAGAAATTGATCCAGCAACAGGACTTCTAGGTTTTCAGGCAAGAAAAATTGCTTTTAACCTAGGTCTATCTGGTACTGCATTCAAAGAAATGACAAAATTTGTTGCTTCTTTATATAAAGCATACGTTGAAAGTGATTCAAGTATGTTCGAAATTAACCCTGTGTTAAAAACGTCTGATGATTTGATCATGGCTGTTGATGCTAAGGTTTCTATAGATGATAATGCATTATACCGTAGAAAGCAGTATGCTGAAATGCGCGACCTTAGAGAAGAGAACGCTATCGAAGTTGAGGCGAGAGAAGTTGGTCTTAACTATGTTGATCTTGATGGTAATGTTGGTTGTATGGTAAACGGTGCAGGTCTTGCAATGGCAACTATGGATTTGATTAAGATGGCAGGTGGTGAGCCGGCTAACTTCTTAGATGTTGGTGGTACCGCAGATGCAAAAAGAGTAGAAGAGGCTTTTAGAATTATTCTTAAAGACCCTAATGTGAAAGCAATTCTTATTAACATATTCGGTGGTATCGTTCGTTGTGATCGTGTTGCACAGGGTGTTGTAGATGCTTATAAGAATATGGGCGATGCTATGCAGGTGCCAATTATAGTTAGATTACAAGGTACTAATGCTGAAATGGCAAAAGAGATAATAGACAATTCTGGATTGGCAGTAGAATCTGCTGTACAGTTCCAAGAAGCTGCAGATAAGGTAAAAGCTGTTTTGGCTTAAATCACCTTAATTATAAGTTTAAAGACCATTCCATTTGAATGGTCTTTTTTTATGCGTTATTTTCAGTTAAACGTTTTTGATAAAAACATACTAACAGCGCCATATAGATGAATATTTTATTAAATTAATATTAAATAGATGTTGAAATTATTATATTCATAATTATTATAGTTAATTTTATTATATGTTTAATAAATCTTATTTAAGTCAAATTATTAAAAATATATAATATGAAAAATTTAAAACTATTATTGGTTTTTGTTTTTGCTCTTGGAATAGGTACTGTTACAGCTCATGAAAAGGTGAATAATGAAGACAAAGGCGCTAAATGGATCACTACTCAGATTTATGAGATGTTGGCCGATGAAGAAATTCCCGATCAAATTAGAGGAGCAAGGGCCGAAATCAAAATTGCTTTGGCAGATGATGGTGTATATAGATTGTTATCTGTTAAAACCAACAATAAACATTTAAAGGATTTTATCAAGGCAAGAATTGATTTTGAAAATCTTGAACCGGGAGATAAGGATTTAGTGTATGTTGTTCCTATTGAAATAGCAGAGTAATACTACACATTTATCTAGACTAAAAGAAAGAACGCTTATATGGCGTTCTTTTTTTGTGGATTTAGGCACCCTTATTTTATCGATATGATATTTATTGTATAGTTAAATTTAAATAAACGTAATCTAATCTATGTTTAATCTGTGGTTAATGTTACTTGATTGAAATAAAGGTTAAGACTTTAATATCTTGTTTTTTGAACGATTTGAATTTCTAATTTTGAGGTGTAAATTGAGGAATTAATATTAAAGAGATGTTAAAAGTAAATCAAATTGTAACATTATCATTTTTCAGTCGTCTTTTTAGTAATTCATCATCAATCAATTATTAATCATGCTTCAGATAATCTGAAGTAAAAAACAAAAAGTCATGAGAAAATTAAGTTTAGTAGTCGTAGCTGCAATGCTACTTTCAACAGGTAATGTATTAGCAAATGATGTAGCAGGTGAAAACCCTACAAAAAAATTATCTGTACAGATTTCAGAAATGTTATCAGAGAATAATTTTTCTGAAGAACATAACGATTTAACGGCCCAAGTACGTTTTACTTTAAATACAGATGGGGAAATCGTTGTATTGTCTGTACACACAGAGTTTGATAAAATGGAAAGTTTTGTCAAAGCTAAATTAAACTATCAAAAGGTTAATTTGGCAAATGTAGAGGAGGGTAAAGTGTATACTATTCCTGTGCGTGTTAAGGCATAACCAAATTTTGGAAATGCTTTTTAAAAAATCTTGATACATAGAGATGTATCAAGATTTTTTTTTGTTTTTATATTTTACAGAATCAATGGCGGTATCAATCTTTTTCATCTGTTTTGCTTTGAAATCGTTCTTTTCAGAATTTCTTGTCGCTGGTTTAGAGGTCGATTTTGCCATAGTTAATAAAACCTCACCTGGTATTTTAGGGTTATCTCTAGTGCCTCGTAAGTGTATAACCAAACCGTTTAAGAAATTACGCAATACTTGATCACCGCACTCCATATAATTAGGGTGGTCTTCTTTTCTGAAAAATGCCCCTAACTCACTTTTAGAAATTTTAAAATCTACAAGTTGTAGAATATCTACAATATCATCATCCCTAAATTTTAGGGCTACTCTTAATTTTTTAAAAATATCATTATTGGTCATATCGCAATTTTATGCCTGCAAGGTATTATAAAAATATGAGGTGTTATCAATCATTCATATTATTCATGTGCGAGCAGCTGTTGTCTTTTTAAGTATGCTGTGAGTTGAATGTATAAAACTATATCTGGTTTTGGTAATCAAAAAAAACATCACTTCAATATGTTAACTTGGTCTATGGTATACTTTAGTCATAAAAATAAAGTTATAATATTATTATATAATTTATTTGAATATTCATATGCCTACTGAAAAAGAGAAGCTTAGTATTTTGTCGGAAATGATTTCGTTTGCTAAAGTAAACAACGAAATTAAGGATTCTGAATATGATTTCTTGTTTTCTGTGGCTCAGCAATTACGTGTGACCAAGAAAGCCTTTGATCGTCTTTTTACTACAAATGTGGAGCATATAATACCCAAATCTCAATCAGAAAGGTTAATGCAATTTCATAGGTTGGTTCTTTTAATGAACGTAGATAATGAGCAAGAGGATGAAGAAGTGAATAAAATTTATGACATTGGTTTAAATATGGGGTTGCCGCCAGGAGCCATTCAGCAAGTTTTGACTATTATGCATAAGTATCCTGATAAGATAGTGCCACCTGAAATTTTGATTGCAATCTTCAAGGCACATTACAATTAAGACCACGAGAAGTAATCGGTTTCTAATTGTTCATAATCTCTTTTATTCATAATTTTAGCTTTAGCATCTTGTCTCAATTGAGTGATTTCATTATCAATAATGTTCAATTGGTCTGAGTGTATAACATGTAATTTTAAAGTTTTAAGCATGTGCATTAACTTACGCATTACTGTAATATCATGCTTGCAGTACTGTCTATAAGTAGCCATAACATTATAAAGAATTTCTGAAAACGTTGGGCATTTTTGACTTACCCAATTAAGCGAATCTTTATCCGTCAAATATTCGATGTCCTTTTTCTGCATAAGGTCAATAAATAATGAGCATAGGTAATCAATTGTGTTTAGGGCTGTTCCAGGGTCATTTATACCTGGTGACATTGCTTTAATTCCTATTTCTGAAATTTGCCTAAAGCCATATATGTAATTCTCTCCAATGAGCTCTATATGGCTAAAGAGCATTGTTTTTTCTAGTTTGTTTTTTAGATTGTTATCTATTGGTTTTTCAGTAAAAAAGCTTGTTGTTCCATCAATGATAAATTGTCCTTTGTGAAGAGGTATTTGAATTTTTAAAGCATTTTTTTCGCATAGTTCTAAAAGGTCATCTTTTAATAATCCATAGTAATACCCTCCTTGGTCAATTTTATGTGCTTCCCAGTGTTCGGTTGATGGAAAATCTAAATTTTTATTTTTTTGGTTTTCTATAATTGTGGCTAATTCAGATTTAGTTCTGGTATGTATTGCTGTAAGTATGTTGCCAACTTGTATTGATTGGGAGATATGGTGGATAAAATAAATAAATGCTGCCAAGCAAAGAACTGTTAGTATAATGCCTATAAGAACTGAAAACCCTGGTGTTTGATATTCATTCTCGGTAGGTTCTATAGAGATCAATATGAAAATATTGTATAAAATGGTCGCAATATATAGCCCTAATACGATTTGATGTTTTTGGTCTGAGATAATACCCGGTAGCACTCTAGGTGAAAAATTGCTTGAAGCTTGATTAAGTAATACCATTACCATTGAAAAACTGAACACGGTTAATGATATCAATCCGCCAATTAAAGTGCTTAGAATCGTTTTGGCCGTATCTGTGTCGTCGATTACCAGAAAAGGAGCGACATCAATTAGAGAAGAGGAAATGTTGATGGATTCTAAATAGATCAGCAAAAAGGCCAATACCAATCCTCCCAATGCAATTATTGAGGGAAAGAACGCAATCTTGGATCGTATGTGTTTAAAAAAGTTTAGAAGTCTATCCATGGATGAAAGTATGTCTTAAAACTAGTTTAAATGTCAGCCTTATTTGGACTGATTTGCGGAAATAACAAGCTCTTTTAGGTGTATATTGTCATTTTGACAGTGTTTTAGATATAAAATATGTCAAAATGACACTAAAAATTCGTGTGGTACGTATTTTGTCCATTACTAATCGAATTTAAAAATCAAATAATTTAAAAAAATATAGTTATGAGTTTAGTAAAAAGAAATGACGTGTTGTTTCCGGCTTTAATGAATGAAATATTTAAGCCAGATTGGTTTGGTGGTATTGAAAACAATAGAGGTTCTGTACCGGCAGTAAATATTAGAGAAAGTGAAAAAGAGTATCACTTAGAACTTTTTGTGCCAGGTAGAAGTAAAGAAGATTTTACCATTGAAATAGATGAAGCTGTTTTAACTATTTCATCTGAAGTTAAAAGTGAGAACGAAGAGGTGAATGATAATTATACTAGAAAAGAGTTTAGCATTTCATCTTTCACAAGATCATTTACTTTACCGGAAACAATTGCAACCGATAAAATCGATGCAACGTATGAAGGAGGAATTTTAAAATTCAATCTTCCTAAAAAAGAAGAGGCTTTGCCTAAGCCAAAAAGAATGATCGAATTAAAGTAGTTTTTTAGGTTGGTTTGAGTTGTTTAGTTAAGTGCTTTGAGAAATCAAAGCACTTTTTTTTGTCTTCAAAAACTTTCATTAAATCTGGTACCCATTTTAGATTAAAAAGATTTAAACATTATAATTTCTAGGTCTGTTATAAATGCTGATTAACTCATTTGGGATTTTCAAAGCAGCAATTTTTAATTCTTAGTATTGACTAAATTTAGGATTACAATCGGTGCGATACTTCGTTACGTTTTAAGGTTAGGGCAGGAGCTGTTTTTAGATTTTTAAACGTACTTGTGAAAATTATTTGTTGGAAATAAACTCAAAATAAATTTTGAAAATATTTAATGGAAATTGATGAATTTACTTGAGTTTCATAGTTTAAAAAATTAACGTAAATTCGTGATAATAGCACTAATATTTATACTCAATGGTTAAGCTAAAGTTTTATAACTATATTGAATTTCTACAAAGTTGAATTCTTCACTACATTTCTTCTAAAATCACCTGTTTAATTCAATTGTACTTGTTTTAGTCTTGTCTAAAAAAATATGGTAAAAAACTAATTGCCAGTTTTTTAATTGTATTTGAATAAAGCTTTAATTTGTATTTTAAATATTTTATCTAAAAATTGATAGTTACTATTTATTCTTGCTCTTGAAGCGCTTTTATTTCATCCCTAAGCTTTGCTGCTTGCATAAAATCGAGCTCTTTCGCTGCCTTTTCCATTGCCTTTCTTTTATCTTTAATCAGCTTTTCAATTTGTTCTTTTGTAAGGTAATCCATGTCCGGTTCGGCGGCTCTCAATTCCTCTTTTATAAAGTGATATGTGGATACCGAATTCTTTGAAAGAACATTGTCCAAACTTTTATTTAAAGCTTTAGGCGTAACGTTATTTTCTGTGTTATAATTTATCTGTTTTTCTCTTCGGTATGCAGTTTCGTCAATTGTTTTTTGCATACTCTCCGTTATCTTATCTGCGTACATGATCGCTTTGCCATTTAAGTTTCTTGCTGCTCTACCAACGGTCTGTGTAAGTGATCTGTTGCTACGTAAAAAACCTTCTTTATCTGCATCTAAAATAACTACTAAAGAAACCTCTGGTAGGTCCAATCCTTCACGTAATAAATTCACTCCGATCAGTACGTCAAAAATACCTTTTCGTAGATCTTGCATGATTTCTACTCGCTCCAGAGTATCAACATCACTATGTATATATCTACACCTAATATTAATTCTATCTAGATATTTAGCCAACTCTTCTGCCATTCTTTTGGTCAGTGTAGTCACCAATGTTCTTTCATCTTTTTCAACCCTAACCTGTATCTCTTCCACCAAATCATCAATCTGGTTTAAGCTTGGTCGCACTTCTATTATCGGATCTAGAAGTCCGGTTGGTCTAATAACTTGTTCAACATATACACCTTGACTTAACTGTAATTCATAATCCGCAGGTGTGGCACTCACATATAAAACCTGATTTTGCAAAGCCTCAAATTCTTCAAACTTCAGTGGCCTGTTGTCCATTGCTGCTGGTAAACGAAAACCATACTCCACTAGATTGACCTTTCTTGAGCGGTCACCACCATACATGGCATGCACTTGCGGTATAGTAACGTGGCTCTCATCGATTACCATTAAATAATCATCTGGAAAATAATCCAATAAACAGAAAGGCCTTGTACCCGGTTCTCGACCGTCTAAATATCTGGAGTAATTCTCGATTCCCGAACAGTAACCAAGCTCGCGTATCATTTCCAAATCAAAATTGGTGCGTTCTTCTAATCGTTTCGCTTCGAGTGGTTTTGCAATATCCTTAAAGTAGTCTATTTGCTTCACTAAGTCATCTTGAATATTATGGATTGCATTTTGTAACACATCTTTTGATGTTACAAACATGTTGGCAGGATAAATATTTAGATTCTCATACACCTCGATAATATTATTATTGAAAGGGTCAAAGGCTTCTATTTCCTCAATTTCATCTCCAAAAAAGTGTATTCTATAGGCATGGTCGGCATAACTAGGAAAAACATCCACAACATCTCCCTTAACCCTAAAGTTTCCATTTTTAAAATCGGCCATAGTCCTAGAATATAGCGATTGCACCAATTGATGCATTAGCTTTGTTCTGGCAATTACCTGATCTTTTTTAATAGAAATAACATTTTTTTGAAATTCAATAGGGTTACCAATACCATATAAGCAAGAAACAGAGGCAATGACAACAACATCTCTTCTGCCAGAGAGTAAAGAAGAAGTGGCACTCAGTCTTAACTTTTCAATATCCTCGTTAATAGAGAGATCTTTTTCAATATAAACTCCGCTAGTAGGTATATAGGCTTCTGGCTGGTAGTAGTCGTAGTAAGAGACAAAATATTCAACGGCATTATCTGGAAAAAACTGCTTAAACTCAGAATATAGCTGAGCCGCCAACGTTTTGTTATGAGCCAAAATCAGGGTCGGTTTCTGAACTTTTTCAATAACATTGGCGACCGTAAAGGTTTTACCCGACCCCGTAACACCCAACAAGGTTTGGTATTTTTCATTTTCATTTAGACCTTTTACCAATTCATTTATGGCATTTGGTTGATCTCCAGTGGGTTTGAACTCTGATACTACTTTGAATTTCATGCTATAAAATTACGAAAGAAGCACCATTTAAAAGGGTTCGATAAAAAGAATCGTTACAACTATCGCTTTAAGGTAAAATGACCGGTGATTTCTTGTTCATTTAATAGTCTGGCTCTAAACCAATACTCAGATTCTGGCAGTTGATTGCCGTTTAAATTTCCGCTCCAACCATCTGTACCTGGATTTATTTGAGCTAAAAGAGCACCAAACCTATCAAAAATGTGAATTACTAAAATGTTATTTTCCTTCATTTCGGTTGGGGGAATAAATTGCCAGTAATCATTAATACCATCTCCATTTGGTGTGAAAAAATTAGGGAAGCCGTTTACGGTAAAATCTTGCTGAACCAAATAATCTGATATGCCACAACCTCCTTTGTCGCGCACAAATACAGTATGATTTTCAAGTGAGATATTGGCAAACCTATTGGAATCTTGATAAGGACCATCCTCGTAATCCAATGCATATTCATAATTTCCATTTGTAGTAGTTCTAATGGTATAGTCTAATGAGTTTGCGTTTATTTGTACTTCAACATCTTCTATTTTGGGTGCTTGAGAGATTATTACGTTAAAAGTTTTTGATGAGGCACATTCAACTATTCGCCCAGAGTCCTCAATATTTATATAGGCTTCGTACAAATATTCACCTTCTTCATCTATCACTACTTCTTCAGTAGTTGCAAGTAACGTTTCATTACCTCTATCATCTAGTTTATACCATCTATACCCATCTGCCTCATCGGTTGCTGCTATACGATTTGAACTATTTCCTTCGCAAATGGAAATTGAATCCGGCAATGTTAATTCAGGATTTAAAACTACCAAATCTCCACTTGTTGGGTCGTAATAGGGGCCACAACCCAGTAATGTTGAAAATGTTTCTTGTGTACAGCCTATCGCTTCTCCTGCTTCATTGAATGGAACAATGGAGATAAAGAACGTTCTATTTGGTTCAAAATCGATGACCACTGCCGAAGTATTGAATAATATGGCATCTTCTAAAATATTGTTTTCAAAAGGTGAAGTACCTATAGACACTTTATAACCAGTAGCATTTGGTACGGCATTCCACTCAAGTGTGGGACTCAAAGGTACATTGGTTTCTCCATCAAAAGGAGAAATCATGCTGGTGCATATCGGTAGAACAGCTGCAGCCGCAGTAGTGAAAAGAACAGTGCTACAACCTATTGCCATACCTATTCTGTTGTAAGGTATTATAGTTATATAAATATCCGTTTCTGACGGTAAATCGGTTAGTGGGTTATATGAAAGTGCATTGCCAATATCGGTACTTGCTAGTAGTTCACTACCGTTCAGAGTAGTACCAATCGATAAAAAATACCCTGTAGCATTGGTAGCTGCATTCCAAGTAATGTTGGTGCCGGTATTGACATCTATTGCATTATTTGCAGGTATGCTCGCTGGTACACAGTCAGGCACATCGGTTAAACTTGCCGTGGTAAAGCTTTGACTATCACAGATTATATTGGGTTGGTTAAAGAAGAAAAGAGTAATCGTAACAAATATTTCTGTATTCTCAGGTAGTCCCGTAGTCGGTGTGAACGTGGTAGCTGCACCAACATTCCTCTCATTTAAAATGTCATTACCACCTTCGGTCGTTCCCAATGAGATGATATATCCTGGCACTCCGGCTACCGCTTCCCAGGTAATGGGGGAATCTACTGGTACCATAGTAGCACCATTTGTAGGACTAAGCAATGGCGGACACTCTTGGGAAAAAGAAGCAAAGTTGTTACATAGAAACACAATTAAAAGTAAAGGCAGAGCTATTACCTTGGGTATTCTTATGTTCCAATTTTCTTTCATAGTATTTACGTGAACAATACAATATACTACAAAATGAAAATTTACGATATGTTAGACCTGATAAATAGGTCCATGTGTTTTTTCTAATTGATGAATTAAAGGTCGCGTCTCTTCAATATAGCATAAGAACCATAGATAAAAATTGCCGTCCAAATTAAGACTATAAGTACCTCGTACCAATGAACGTTATAGTTTAAAGCTAATTTTTCTCCCATTTGGTTGGCAACCGATTGTACGGCGCCCAATCTAGAAAATGGTTCTTTAATTAGGTTGAACATTGACTGTAAGGGGAAAAAGTTCATAATGAAATCAGTAGTTTCCCCGTCAAATAATTTCCAACGGATGATACCTCTAAAAATACCCTCAAGCACCTGCCATAGAATTAAAAAACCTAATGCAAATGCTGATCTTTTTACTAACACCCCTAGAAATAAACAGAACGAAAAGAATCCCGTTAATTTTACAAAAAAAGCAAAAAGAAACTCTAAATCGGTTAGAATGATTGATATTTCATTGAAATCGGAGTAAAATAGCCCTAAAATCAGTGAAACAATAAATACGAATATTGTTGATACCAGTGAAAGGGAAATAACGGTCAAAAACTTAGAAAGTATAAATTCCTTTTTAGAAAGACCATCTATTAAATTTTGTTTAATTGTCTTGTTACTATATTCATTTGACATCATTGAAACAATGACTATCGCCAAAAATAGTTTGAAAAATGCGGTGATAAAGGTGTTAAAATGCCAGATATACGGAAAGTTGAAAATACCTTGGTCTGCCAAATGAAACTTAATTGGTCCTATGTCAAATTTTATAGCGGCAACCAAAGCGATAGAAGTCAACAGAGCGAAGTAAGATATGATTAACACCTTACTGGCACGGTTGTTCCATAATTTTATAAATTCTATTTGAAGTAATCTTATCATGATGTAAGGGTATTAAGAATTGACATTTTTGGTTAGTGCTAAGAACTGCTCTTCTAAACTTTCTTTTCTTTTGACTAAATGCGAAACAATGATGCCATTATCAAAAAGTAATTTATTTAATGTTTGTGCATCTAATTCAGTATTTAAAAAAGCTGTGACCAAACCATTCTCTTCTTTTATTTCACCAAAATGTTCATTGCTGTTTAAGTAAGAGAATAGTTTATCGGTATCGGAACACTTTAGTTCAAAAAAGCCAAAACTGGCTTGTAAACTATCTACCCTGCCAGAATACAGTTTTTCTCCTTTTCTTAAAATGACTACGTGAGAGCATACTTTTTCTACTTCGTCCAATAAATGCGAAGCTAATAAAATGGTTGTACCCTTTGCCGCAATAGTCTTTATAATTTCCCTTATTTGATGAATTCCTTGCGGATCTAAACCGTTAGTAGGTTCATCTAAAATTAAAATTTCGGGGTCGTTGAGTAGGGCAGAGGCAATTGCCAAACGCTGCTTCATCCCCAAGGAATAGGTTTTGAATTTGCTATTTTTTCTATCCAATAAACCTACAAGCTCAAGCTTTTCCTCAATTTTATCTTCTGACACCTCTTTTATTTTACAGACCAATTTTAGGTTTTGTAAAGCTGTCATGTACGGATAGAAATTTGGGCGCTCAATTATAGCCCCAACTTTTTTCAAGGCTTCATGTGTAGAAGTGCCGCCACCGAACCAAGCAAAATCGCCACTGGTTTTGTTGACTACATTTAATACAATGCCCAATGTTGTGGATTTTCCGCTACCGTTGGGCCCTAAAATTCCGTAAACGTTCCCTTTCTCAATAGTGAACGAAAGGTCTTTTACCGCAGTAAGGTATCCGAATTTTTTGGTAAGATGATTGACTGATAGAATAGTACTCACGTCAAGTGTTTTTTGATTGATTATGCTTACTTGACGACTAAAATGGTAGAATGTTACAAAAATTATTACATTCTTGTTGCTCTGAAGGTAATTCTTCTATTGGTAATGACGGTTGTAGGGGTTTTAAAATTGACCGTTACACTTTCGGAAGGGTCGTCTGTTGTAATGTTACTATCCGTCTGATCTTGAGAATTACTAATGTTATTTGTGTATGTAGCCGTAGAAGTATTTACATCTGGAAGCGTAACTCGTGTTACCAAGGTTAAAGTTTCAAGATCGCCACTTGCCATATCGCCAATTGACCAATTTGGATAAGAGAAACTTCCCTTGGAAATAGATGATGATACAAAAGAGATTCCGTCGGGTAGAACATCGGTTATAACAACATTTGTAATTGGGTCAACACCTAGATTCTCTACAGTGATGGTAAAAGTGACCTCATCACCATCGACCACTGTATTTGTATCCGCAACCTTTTTAATGACTACATCAGAAAAACAATAATATGCTGCTATGGGTTGGGAATCATAGGTACAACCACCTTTGGTTACACGAACAAAATAATCGCCAGCTTCGGTAGGGTTGTAGCTTGAGAATATTGCACCGGGAACTATAGATCCGTTCTGGTACCATTGATAAGCATCAAAATTTGCATCGACAACAGTAATGATTGCTCCTGGTAAACATCCTCCACCATTAACTTCGAGATCAACTTCGGGCACAGTGTCAAATCCTGAGAAATACCCTGCAATACCACGGTTGGAGTTTACACCGAAAAAACCTACGGCAATAGGACCTGTGGATTGCACACTTACATTACCTGTTAAGTTGGAAATATAAAAAGTTTTCCAATCCGTTGATCCGGTAACGGGTATTGAAGCAGGTAATGTTACGGCACCTGAGCCATCGTTTACCGAAATATTTTCGTCTGGGGTAGAAGTGGAGGCAATTATGGTTATACCTCCGGTAAGAGTCGTACCGGCAGAATTCGTAATATCTGAAATGTTATCTAAGTTATCTGGTAATAGACAATTGACAGGGGCAACAAAGTTTAAGCCAACGGTCTGCACCCCAGAACTACCCGCTAAGTTTTGATACGCATAAGCATCTTTTGAGGTAGTGACCAGCATGTTTGCACCTGCCGAACCGCCAGAATAATTTGAACCCGGAACCATAAAATAGTCTCCGTTATTGATCGTTGCTATTGGGGTAGTGGAACCGTTTACGAATATTTCGGTATTATTTTGAGTACCGATGATAATTGGAAATTCTGTGCTATCCCTACCATTTCCCCTAATAAATACATACTCTTTACCAATTTTATTTATCGGCACAGGTTGATCTATACCAGCATCTCTACTTCCTGTTGAGGTGGTAACTACACCATAATTTAATCCTCCATTGCTAATGGCAATATCTTTAGTTGAAACGATAGATGCGCCTAACCATCCATCTATATTTGCCGAAACTTCATTGGTATAAGCTTCTAGTACAAAACTTTCATTTTTGTTTAAAGTAATTTGGATATTATCACTAGTAATACCATCTCTATCGTTTTGTAATCTAAATTCACAATTTGGGTCGTATCCGGTAATATCAACAACGGTATTGTCTTCTGTTGCCATAATACCAAGTGAGGTAGAAATATCTGAGGTTGTGGCATAATTGGGAGCGCCACCCCATTTAAAATTTGTACCCAAAGCCTGTCTACCTTTTGAGGTTAATGATGTTGCCTGTGAGCCAGAGGTACCTCTATAATTTACATAAAATTTTTCTCCGCCAGGCGATTCAAACCGGAGTCCGCTATTGTTTATTACAACCCCTGTATTAGCACTTTTTACCATAGTAACATCGTTGTCACCATTGGCAAGGTTGTAAACACCTGGTGCTATGTTTGATATTGAAAAAGTTGCAGCGGGCGTAGTTGCGGTACCTATATAAGCATTTACAGTAAAGGCGGTCGTTTCTGGAGTAGAAAGATAAATGGCTTGCTGCTTTACCGATGAGTTGTTACTACCTTGTTTTAAAGGTGGTAAATAGTGAAGATCGCTTAACTGGGAAAATCCAGCTGCAGAGACCATCATGAATACTATGAATAAAATTAACTTTTGCCTCATTGTATGTTTGGAGTGCGGGAAAACAAAGAAACTCACAATACCTTTAAATCACAATTAATAGTTGTCAAACACCAGTAATCTGTGGTATTCGTAAAAAATAGTAGAGGTGGCAAAAATTACCGCCTCTACTTTTTAATTATCTGTAAAGTGTGAAGTTGCCCACCATTTCTCTAGTGTCTGCTTCACCGTTTAACTTAATGATATACCAATAATCTCCAGTTGGCAGTTCATTGTTTTGATAAAAGCCGTCCCAACCATCTTCATTGTCTTTAAAGGTATAAACGGTTCTACCATATCTGTCATAGATCGATATGAATATTTCAGGATATATTTCAATATTATCCGGCATCCATAAATCATTTTCCCCATCACCGTTCGGCGTAAAGAAATTGGGAATTTCAATATCGATGAACTCTATGAATATACTAGCAGTAGACTCACAACCATTCTCATCGACTACGGTTACATCATAGGTATTGGTCTCGGTAATATAGAATACATTATCTGAGCCCATATCCCTGTCACCTAAATAGAAAGTATAGTTTTCTCTACCGCCGGTAACAGTTGCGGTTATCTGATTTATGTTGCTTTCTTCAACTATTATCTCAAGAGGTTCAAATGCCTCTATTTCTATGTCATAAGTAGTTAAACATCCGTTTGCATGCGAAATACTTATGTAATGAGTACCTGGTGTCAACTCTCTGAACATTGGAGTCAATTGCATTTCTAAAGGATCAACGGTATCCAGACCAAATAAGACATCGTTTTCTATGCTAGGGTCGTTAAGAACAATATTTACATAGTTACTAGGTATATTACCATTACAACCATATACAGGTTCAACGGTTGCACCAAGATCAACACCTGGGTCTATTGTAACTATAATGGTTTCATCACAACCTTGGGCGTCTTCAATAAAAATGATATAATCACCTGCTGCCAAGTCTGTAAAGCTCAACCTGTCTTGTACAAAGTCCGTTTCGCTTTCTAGACGAGTGCTGTAAGGAGCAGTACCACCAATTATGGTTAAGTCTATGGTTCCATCTTCTTCGCCTACACAGATTTCCGGAGTGCTTTCAATGGTCACTTCAAGAATTTCTGGTTCGGTAATAGTCGCTTCTATCAATTCAAAACAACCGTTAGAATCTTGAGCGATTATGGTGTAATCACCAGGAGCTAATTCATCAAAAGTGTTATCATCACTAAAGCGATCTAAGTTTGGTGATATTGCATATTGATACACACCTGATCCACCAAGCATATTAACAGTTATACTACCATCATTGGCACCGTTACAAGTAACATCAACAAAAGTAGTGTTATTCGTATCGATCAAAAGTGGTGCAGGTTCGGTAATATTGATCATCGCCGACGATACTTCACAATCATCGCTCTGTACTCTTACGTAATAGGTACCTGCAAACAGGTCTGTAAATAGACCGGTAGATTGGTTAGCACGTACCTCTGCGGTAAAACCGGCATCCGAGAATAGTGCATATTGGTAATTACCTAATCCGCCTTGAGCTTCTGCATTAATAACACCGCTATCATCACCATTACAACTAATGGTAGGGTTGTCATTGTCCAATTCGACTACTAACGGCTCAATAGGATTTACGGTTATGCTGTTGCTTATGACTGAAACACATCCTAAACTATCTATTATATAATATTCATATGTTCCTGGTTGAATACCAGTGAATAAATGAGTGTTTGGTCCGTTGGTTTCATTCATAGCATTAAAGGTAGATGTACCATCTGTATTCCACATATATGGTCCTGTACCACCAGAGGCGGTTAATAACAGTTCCGTATCATTTAAACATGTGGCTCTTTGTGCAGTGACCAACTGACCTTTAACCTCAACAGGCTCAACAATTTCAACAATTGCAGTTTCGTCTGAGCAATTCAAATCATCTATAACGGTAACACTGTAATATCCTGATCTTAAATTACTAAATGTAGCAGAGGTTTGTGTACTTGTTGATTCCAACAGGGTGGCACCTGTACCATTGCCATCATAGGTATTAAGAATGTACCTATAATTTGTGGAAACTGACCTTGGTGTAAACCCAGCTGTGATTTCTCCATCCGTATCACCTTCACATTCTAAACCTTGAACGGACTGAA
Source organism: Maribacter litoralis (assembly GCF_902506355.1). Classification (NCBI taxonomy): domain Bacteria; kingdom Pseudomonadati; phylum Bacteroidota; class Flavobacteriia; order Flavobacteriales; family Flavobacteriaceae; genus Maribacter; species Maribacter litoralis. The sequence goes on from NZ_LR733271.1 coordinate 2,964,238, forward strand.
TATTTGCTACAATCGGTTCAGGTGGAGTTAGGGTGAACGCATTGGTAAAGGTTTCACTACAACCTAAACTGTCGGTAACCTCTACTGTATACTGACCATCACTTAAACCGGTAAACAAATTACTATTCACTTGGTTAGCTGTGTAAGTTGTTGTGGAACTAACATGTCTTAATACAATATCGAAAGGACCTTCACCTCCATTAGGTGTAATATTTGCAGTACCCATATCATTACTACAACCTACATCTGTGGTTGCTATGGTTGCCAATGTTATTGCAGCACTTGGTGATGTAATCGTAAATGATCTTTCTTGAATACATTCGGGAGTTCCAACTTGTGAAGCTCTTAAAATATAGCTACCTGCAGCTACAGGTATAGAAGCCGTAGTTCCCGTTCCTGTAAATATGCCTTCATCATCGGTGCGCGTGGTATCGGTACCATCGGCATTTACTACTTCCCAATTGAAATCACCGGTATAAGTAGCATCTATAAATGTTACTTCTATAGCCCCATCTGTTCCAAAACACACTACATCTGCAAGTTTGTTCACTTCGATTTCAAATGTATTTGGATCATCGACAATATGGGTTCTTGTAATTTCACAACCGGTCGTTACATTTCTAATACCAATAGTATAGGTGCCAATTGCCAAGTTGGTAAATACATTGTTACCTGTTTGGTATGTTGCAGATGGTAATATTCTAAACTCATAGTTAGCAAGATTTGCCGTGGAATTGGTAACTGTACTAGTTACATCTATTGTTATATTTTCACCACTGTTAACACAATCTAAATCTCTATCAACATTTACTATTGCATCAATAAATGTGTCATAAGGGTCTATGGTAACTATATGTTCTGCAGAACACCCAGCGTCATCATAAACACGAACAATGATATCACCACCAGCTGCATCTGTGTGGGTATAGGTTAAACTATTTCCATTTTGTAGCACAGTAGACGTTGCGTCATCAATGAATTCAAATCGATTGTACGTTCCACTACCACCACCAAATGTTAAAGCATCTATGGTAATTGTGGCATTATTGGTGTCGTTACCGTTAGCACAACCAAATTGGTCAGGAACGGGAGCTGTAAATGTTACGGCCGTGTTTTCGTCAACAACCACTGTTTTTACCGTTGTACAGTTATTTGGTCCTGTTGCTGTTACATCATAAGTGCCACCTGGTAAATCTATAAAAGATTGTGTGCTTGCATCCCATGATGCACCAGCAGGCATTGGAGTTAAAGCATAATCAAGTGGGTTGTTTCCATTGTTAACTTGAACCATTTCAATTTTTCCATCTTCAGCTCCTGCACAACTAACCTCAATTGGGGTTGCCGTAAAATCCGGACGAATAGCCGCAGGTATGGTCACTGTAAATGTTCTAAAACAATTTGGAGAAGTGGTGCCAATATCATAAACATTGACCGTATAATCTGTGTCTATGGTATTATCTGGAACACCTACTGGTACATTCATGGCTCCACCTGTAAGAGTTTGTCTTGCTTCCACATCTGCAGATGCACTATCTAAAATTTCAAACTCATAATTTCCAGAACCAGAAATACCTTCTATAGCTATTTCTGCCTCATATCCTACACCACAACCTAATTGTTTAGCTAATGTTGCCGAAGCTTGTAGAGTAGGGTGTACCTCAATATTTGTGTCTTCGGTACAGCCTGTAGCATCTTTGATAAATACATTATAACTACCAGCTGGTACCGTGTTGTAGACACCTCCATTATTTTGGTAGGTAGTACCACCATCTATAGAATATAGTATTGTACCAGATCCTGTCGCATTGATATTTACCGATGCGTTTGTACTACAATTTGAAATATCAATACTGTCAATAGCCGGTGCAACCGTAAAGCTCATGGTAACATCGTTAAGCGGGTAAGAGCAACCATATTGATCTTCTACCGTAACGGTATAAATGCCTGCTGGAGAACCTGCAGCAATCTCAATAGGGTTGTCACCTGTTGCCGTAATTGAGGTAAAAGGACTAGGACCAGAAATGGTATAGAAGTAATCACCTCCACCGCCTTGTACGTTGTCAATTAAAATTAATCCAGGGTTTTCACACGAAATATCTTGAATAGATTGGGTGTCTCCTGTAATAATTTCTAATTCATCTAAAATAGCATTTTCACTTGCGCTAATACATTGTGGGTCACCTGCATCGTCAATTTGAGTTACTTGAATATAATATTCATTTGCTGAAAGTCCGCTTACAATTATTGTATTGCTATAGGTTACAAATCCTGCGCTTTGGTCGATAATGTTATTATTTGTATCAAATAATGTCCATTCCATCCTATTTTCGGTCAATCCATCTTCATCAACTATCGTATAAGTTATTTCACCGTTGTTTGCTGCATTACAAGAAGGGTTGATTTCAGGTGTAATGGTCATCGGTAGACCACCTGCAATTTCATTTACATTTACCGTACTTTGTCTAATACAAGTTACAGGTGTATTATTGTCCCTAACATAAAATACATAGGTTTTACCAGGTATTAAATTGGTGAATTCATACATACCATGCCCTGCGGTTACAGTGCTTCCATCTAAATGAGTGCTGCCACCTGGATACCATGTTGCTGTACTTTCATCAAAATTTGCAGGGTCACTTGAAAAAGTATATTCATACCCTGGTACTCCTTCACCACCTTGTACTTTTACTTTTAATTCATCACAATTTTCAACTACCGATGAGGTAGTAATATCTAAATCATCTAAAGGATAAGGAATGATTTCCCTTGGTAAATCAGTTTGGCAAATTACGTTACCACTACCATCTATAGTTCTAAGAGAAGGAAATACCTCATCACCAGACGACAATCCCGTTCTAAAACTACTGCCCGTCTGCCAAGTGCTACCTCCGTCTTGACTATATTCTATTGTTCCTGTAAGACCTGTGGTGACATTTGTAAAATCAAAACCAAAATCGGTATCTAATCCGCTACAATCACTGGCATAAGCCAATACAATATCTGCCGTAAGTTCATCTGGTGCAGTGATTGTAACTGTTTCTGTTTCAGAACATCCGCCTTCATCTGTAATAATTACATCATACTCACCTGGTGCTAGGTTATAATATGTTTTAGTAGTTCCCACTACATTAGTTTGTACTTGATCAGGTGTGCCATTGGTTTTATCTACCAACATGTAATCGTAAGGAGATAGTCCGTCATTGATAGTTACAGCAATATTACCAGTGCCATCATGACAATCTGGGTCGGTTGCTACTGCGGAAATATCCAATACTGGGTTTGCTGAAATAGTTTCGGTTACCATAGCTTGGCAAGCATCTGTACCATTTGCTTTATCCCTTACATAAATATCATAAGCTCCAATATCTGCCAAGGCAATTGTTGTAGAATTACTAGCTGAGAAATCGGCATTGGTAACTGCATCGCCAGATGGAACAAAAGCGTACATGAAATTATTGTCTCCACCTGATGCCGTTGCAGTCAAGCTGCCGTCGGCACATAAACTTGCATTTACGGGTACTACACTTAGAGAAATTGTAGGTGCAATGGTAATGGATTGTACGGCTGTAACACAACCATATTCATCATTTACCTCTACATCATAAGTACCTTCAGATAAGTTGCTGAATGTATATGTTACGTCTGTTACAGTAGCAGGTGTTTGCCATGCTCCTCCATTGATTCTAAATGAGTAATTACCATTACCATCAGTAACCGTTGCTGTAACGGTTCCATTATTTTGGCCATCATAACATTGTGTTGCCGTTAAATCAAAAGCAATAGTCTCCGGTTGGGTTACGGTTACGGTAGCAGTTGAAACTGCTTCACAATTGTTGTCATCCCTTACTCTTACATGGTAGGTACCTGCTGGTACGTTCAAAAACTGTGTAGAGGTAGAGTAGGTTCTTATTACCGTATTATCTGTTAATTCTAATTGATATTCATAACCTGGTGTGCCTTCATTTGCAGATGCTTGTAAAGTTGCTCCGGTATTAAAGCAAGTAAATTCAGCTGTTTGTTGAAGATCTGCCGTTAATGCGTTTGGCGAAGTCAACGTTGCAGATGTTGCTGAGGTTGCGGTACATGAATTGTCATCTACTTTTTCTACCATTACAGTATACGTACCATCTGCCAATGTCGCAGGGGTTGTAATCGGTGATGTGGTTTCCGTTGTCCATGTTGTTCCACCGTCAACAGAATATTGATACCCAACAGTAGGGTCGAAGTTAGAAACCTCAAAACGGATACTACCATTATTGCTACCGTTACAAGTAGGATCTGTACTACCTAAAATGGCAACTTCAAAAGTTTTTCCTGTTTCTACTATTACCGTAATGTCTTCTGTTTGCTCACATAATTCAGGAGTCTGTGAAGCCTGAATATCATCCAATACCAAGAAATTACCGTTATCACTATCTAGGTTGGTTCGTAAAACTACTCCTACCGCAGTATTGGCTCCTGGGTTAAATGTAACCGTTCTTAAGTGCCAATCATCTGCATTGTTATTTTGTGGGATGGCTGCCGTAGCCTGACTGCTAATTACATTACCAGATCCATCTACCAACTCTACCAATACCTCTGGGTCGTTACCTGAAGCATTATCGACTAAAATGTTGTAAGCATAGAATGATATCGTAATATCTTGGTTGGCAAGTGCTTCTAACCCAGTTCTTGACCATAAAACATTGTTGTTCCCTGCAGAGGTACTTACGCCAATTGCCATAAACCTACCATCGGTTATACCTGTATGGTCATTAGGGCTTCTCCAAGATGTGTTAGGGTTGGTAATTTGGTTCGTTACTGCATATTCCGCATTTACAAGTATTCCTGCAGGACCTAAATTACAGTCCGTTTCAGTACCATCCTGTGGCTCGTAGCAATATCCTGGTCCTATTTCTGCAATTTGTGTAGTAACCCCAGCACCAAAATTCTCTAAAAATAAGGTACTTTGCTCCGCAGCAACAGTACTGGTATACCCAATAGTTATCGTTTGGGTACCAGAAGCCACATTATTAAAAATATTGTTATCTACTGGTGTGTTATCAGTACCGTTTAGTTTGTAGGTATAGGTAAAGTCAGTGGTGTTAGAAGGTGTAATTGTCACTACTCCGTCACCATCACATTCATAGGTGATATCATTGGTGAAAGTTGGGTCTATTACCGAACTAGGCACTGTGATTTCTAAAGGTGTTTCGCAACCTAAAGCATCTTTAATTGCCAATTGATAAGTACCGGGAGCTAAACGTTGCTCATCTACCCCCGTAAATGTATTACCACCATCAAAACTATATGTGTAAGGTGATTGTCCGCCACTAGCATTTAGTATTTTAACCAAAGCCGTAGGATTGGTGGCGCCAGATGTATCACAAGAAGCATCTTCAATTATTGAAGGTGAAGCTGTTAACCTAAAAGGCTGAGTAACTTCATATTCAATAGTCTCAGTACAAGCGTTTCCAGGATTACTGTTGGAGTCCATTACAGTAATAGTGTAATTACCGGCAGAAATATTATTGAAAAAGTTTTCCGTTTGGTAAGTGATACCACCATCAAGACTGTATTTATATGGAGCATTTCCACCTGTTGCATTGATCGTTAATACGGCTGTAGATGAATCTGCACAAGTAATATCTGAATTTGAAGCAGTAATTGTTATAGAACCTAAATCTTCCATAGAAACTATATTCGAGAATCCATAACATCCGTTATCATCCCTAATTACAAATACATAATCACCATCTTCATTTGGAACATAAGTAGAAGGTGTACCTTCATATCCAAATAAGAAAGATGGATTAGATGTGAATTCAGCATCTGGAATAGTAGTCTCGTCGGCATATGGAGCAACACCATCTTTACTATAGATAGCATACTCATATCCTGTTGTACCACCAGTGGCGGTTAAATTAATTATACCAGAAGTACATGTAATATTTTCTTGGTTTGTAGCTGTTAATCGTAGTTCAGGTATTTCATCTACCGTAATAGTACTCTCATCGCTACAACCATCTACAGTGGTAGTTACTATAACATAATCGTCTGCTGCAAGACCAGTAAACGTATGGGTATTATCTGTAGAAACTAATTTGTTTGCTACTAACGCACCACGGCCACCACTGCCATTGTCGAAATATAGTTCATAGCTATATTCTGGTGATACATTCAAGGCCTGTATTGCTATGGTTCCTGCATCGGTACAATCAAACGGAGTGGAACTGGCGGTTACCTCAAAAACCCTGTCTGAAATACCTATTTCTTCTGTTTCAAAAACACAACTGTTTGCTATTGGAGAACCTGTTGAAGGGTCTAATTGTGTAATTTGAACTTTATAAGTTCCGCTCGTAGCTATATCAAAGTTAGGACCCTGACCTGCGCTGAAAGGTACTGCTATATTGTTGTTTTCTACATCGAATAACTGGTAACCATAACCACTACCTAAATCAATAACTCTAATAGAACCGTCTGTATCACAAATGATATCAGATGAATCTGGCTCAGGAATGTCCAGTGTATTTTGGTATGCATTGAAATAGAACCTACTGAAACATCCACCTTCATATCCAATAACTACTCGGTATTTACCACTTTGTGTAATAGTAAAATTATTCTCGTCGGATTCCTCTTCCCATGTCCAGTTACCGTCTGTATTGGCACAGTTGTCGCTTACATCTCCACAAGTGGCATTATCACAACTTGTTTCGTCAAGTTTTTCCCAGGTAATACTTAATGCATCGGTAATGCCCAGTTGTATAAATGCACTATCCAGATCACCACAAAGAAAGATGTGTGGCATTGAACTGTTATCGTTAGAACATGTTACTGTTTCTCCTTGGATGTCGTTATCAGGATTACTATCACTATTTACTTGATTTAAATAACTGATAATTGGGTTGGTCTGTGTTTCACCATATCGTTCTACAGTAATCAATTCTGTATGGTTTGCACAACCAGATGTTGAAGTTTTTTCTACTATATAGTTACCTATGTTGGTTACTGTTAAAGTGTTTGACGTACCGTCATCTAAAATAGTATCTCCAGTATCGATAACACCGTTATTGTTGTTGTCTAGCGCCCAAGTGTAGGTGTCAAAACCTAAGCCAGCAGAAAGTGTTCCACTAGCCCCACAAAGTTGTACTGAACGAGCCACGTTACAATTTGCCAAAGCATCTGAAACATTGTTTGTTGCAACTTCTAGCGTTGTGGTACAAGCACCTGCAGGATTGCTACCGTCTTCGTCTGAAAAAGTATTTGTATTTAATGTACCTGTATATGTAGCATAAGCATGATTTTCCAATTGAGAAGCACATGCCGCAACAAATTCAGAACAGTCCCCATCAACTGAAACCGTAATTTCTATTTTATATTCTGGATCGTCTATTTGAACCAATCCGTCCGGTACGGTAAAAATTATAGTTCTCGTGCTCTCATCATAAGTATTCGTTACTCCGGGAGCATCGTCAACACTAATATTATCTAATGTCACATTTTCAGGTAAAACATTTTTAATGGTGAAATTTGTGGCATCGTCATCTCCGGTATTCTGAAAACGTAATACATAATTGTAAGTATCGCCTAAATCAACATCTTCGCCATTTATATCTGTACCACTCAATGTTTCTGAGGTATTGCCTAAAACAATTACCGGGGCAAATACTTGAGTATAAGATGCCGCGTTTACGGTACCATCGGTAGGGTCGACTGCAGGCACACCTGTACCGTATTCACCACCATCGCCACCGTCAGTAGCATCATCTTTATAATATTCGTTGGCATCGCTACAGCCATCACCATCGCTATCTAAGTCCAAATGATCTGGATACCCATCCATATCCGTATCTAGATTCGCACAAAATCCAGAAAAGGACGCTGTATTATAGGATAAAAAGGCAACATCTGCATTAGAACTTAATTGTAGTCGTAGGTATGCCACGTCTGCCAAATTAGCTGTGGGTATACCGAATTCTGACAATTCTACTGTTGCTAATCGGTAATCTCTCGTGGTGTTATTATAGAAAATACTTCCGTTTGCGTGATAAATATCTAATCTGTACGAACCAACAATACTGGCCAGTGCTCCACCACTATAGGCTTGCACACGTACGGCATTTCCTAGAGGAGCACCTGATGCATCATAAAGACTTACAACGTGACCAACACCACTTGGGTCTGCAACTTGAGTTAATAATATATCTGGTATACCATCACCAACGTTGGTAGCTACGATAGGGTCTATTTCATAAGTCCATGTATCGCCGATGTTAACAATACCGGAACCAAGGTCCAATCCATTTTGACCGTGGGTCAATAAAGGATTCAATGGATCTGTGGTAGGATCGTTAATAATCGTTAAGCCTAATGCGTTGTCATTATTGCCATCATTTAAATTAGATTCAAAGGTTGCCTCGCCATAAATATTGTTAGATGGTGTCAAGGCCATCCAGCTAGATTCTGTAGCAGAAATATCCGCAATTCCATCATTATTGGAATCTATGCCGTCTGATAAACCATTACCGTTAGCGTCATAAAGGTTATCGTCTGCAACCCCAGTGGTAAACGTGGTTCCACCGGTGGTGAATGCCAATAATTCATGAGATAAGTTTGGCAATACGGGATTATTTGACGAGGTAGAACTTCTCCAAAAACCAGAGAAATTGGAGAAAATTTCCGTTACCGCAGTACCACCTTGTACAGTGCTAGACGGTGAAGTGAAATTTACATCACTGGATATAATACACATTTGTTCAACAGCATCATAAATACCATCATTATCATCATCTAAATCAACACTATCTACAACACCGTCATTATCGAAATCGTTATGGACTATAATTCGTGCAGAGGGCTCATCTCTTGTAAGATTTGCATCCGTTTGGTCTTGAGTATTAGTTGCGATATTTACTAGGTTTAGTAAAGGCAAAATATCTATTTCATCTGCAGTTACCTCTAAAGTTAAAAAGGCAACTTCACCGGGAGCCAACGTTCCAATATTCCAAACACTACCATTAAATGTACCTGTTATTGTTGACGCTTGTACTAATGATAGCCCGGCGGGAATATTATCTGTAACCTGTAAATTGGTTATATCATTATAGTATAAATTCTCTGCTCTAATGGTAAATGTGGCAGTTTCCCCTTCAACTATTTCGGGTTTGTCCACAGTTTTTTCTATAAGAACATCTGGTTCGCAATAAAAGATTTTTATGGTTTGAGAATCATAGGTACATGGTCCTTTGGTACCTCTAACATAATAATCACCTGCTATGGTCGCTGCATATTCAAATGAATTTGCACCAGGAATGATTTCACCATCAAAGTACCATTGGTAAGCATCGAAGTTATCATCAGAAGCTTCAAAAATACTTGAACCGGAAAAACACTCTCCTTCAACACCACCATTAATTTTTAAAACAACTTCTGGTACTGTATCAAATCCTGAAAAGTATCCTGCAACCCCTTGAGCTCCATTATAGCCAAAAAAACCAATGGCCATTGGTCCAGTTGAGGTAACACTTATGTCGCCATCTAGATTTGGTATGTAAAAAGTTTTCCAATCATCTGATCCGGCAACGGGATTAGAAGCCGGTTTTGAAATTTCTACTCCGTCTTCAAATACCTTTACATTGGCATCAGGAGTGTTTACTGAAGCAATAATGGTCAATCCGCCTGTAACCGTAGTTCCTGCGATATTTCTAATATCTGGTATGTTGTCCATTACATCTGGTAAAAGACAGTTGACCGGCGCAACGAAATTTAAACCTTGCGTATATAAATTACTAGATCCCGCCATAGATTGGTAGGCATAGACATCTTTTGAAGTTTGAACGAACATATTCGCCCCCACTGTATTTGAAGAATAATAGCTACTAGGTATTTTAAAATACTCTCCATTGTCAATAGTAGCAATGGCAGTTGTGCTTCCGTTTACATATATATGTGTATTGTCTGCCGTAGCAATTACCAACGGGAATTCCGTAAGACCATTTGTATTTCCATTTCCTCTAATAAAAACATATTCTTTACCAAGCTTATTGATCGGTACAGGTTGATCTATACCTGCATCTCTATGACTTTGTCCATCTTGACTACCAAAGTTTATAGAACCATTACTTATCACAATATCTTTTGTAGAAACAATCGATGCCCCGATCCATCCATCTTCGTGAGCTTGTGTATGGGTGTTGCCAATGTAGGTTTCATACACAAACGATTCATTGGCGTTCAATGTAATTGTATGTGAATCAGCAGTAATACCAGCTCTGTTACCACCAACCCTAAATTCACAACCGGAATCATAGCCAGATAATACCACTGTTGTATTATCTTCGGTAGCCATAATACCCAAGGTGTTAGATTTTGATGAGTGGGTACCTTTGTTTGGAACACCGCCCCATTTAAAATTTGTACCCATTGCTTGTCTACCCTTAGCGGTTAAAGAAGCAGCTTGAGAACCAGATTTTCCTCTGTAGTTGACGTAAAATTTCTCTCCATTTGCCGATATAAAACGCAAACCACTATTGGTCAACACTACTCCGGTATTGTTATTGTCAACAAGCGTAATGTTATTGTCTCCATTACCTAATGTCCAAACACCTGGGTTCAGGTTATCTATGGTCATTGTTCTTTCAATAGTGTTGGATGTACCTCTGTAGACGTAAACGTCAAATGGTGTAGTCTCAGGTGTTGATAAATATATTGCTTGGTTTTGAATACCTGCGTTATTTTGACCCTGCTTCATTGGTGGTAAATAATGCAAGTCGCTTAATTGTGCAGATCCAAAAAAGGAACTAAAGGCAAGCAGAAAAAACAATAGGGATTTAATACTGGTTTTATTCTTAGTAATCATCGGTATGGTTTCAAGTAGTACTTAAAACAAATAAAGAGACCTTTTGTCTCCTATCTAAAAAAATGTTGTATAACCGCGTATTATGTGAATGTAATCGCAAATTCCATATGCTTGGGAAAAATAATTATCCCGAAATGTTTATTTTGTTAGTAAATTCGTTTTATGTCAGAAGAAAAACTAATGTCAAAAAAAAAGCCGGCTTATCCAGTAAGTGAGGCTTTGGATGGCTACTTGGATCACTATAGTAGAAAAATTGAAATCCCTATATTTTACGACGATTTGCTTAGGTTTTCTGGATCTGTTGTAGTGTACGATAAAAATGATGAAGATACCTTATGGGTAAGAGCATATTATTCTGAATTTGATAGAAAGGAAATAGACGATAGTTTAAAGAAAGTTTATTCTATTTTGCTTTCTGATGGTAGTGATAATATTCATCAATACTTAAATGTTGATGCTGTAGATTTCTGTACGTTCGGAAATTCGAAACCTTTTCGGGTGAAAATCCGTAATGTTTTAAACGATAATTTTACGTATTTCTACATTAAAAAAACCGATGCCTCTCGTATTTATGGGTTAGAATTGGAACATATGCTTTCCCCGTACAACCTTAACTTTTTGGTGTATAAAGACACTTTAATTGAAGAGCATATTGCCGGTATACCGGGTGATGAATTTATAAAACATAACTTACCAAAATGTACACCTCGTGAAAAAGCCCAATTGGCAAAGGAATTCGTAAAGTTCAATGAACGTTGTATGATTCGTCTTTTAGGAGATATGCGTTCATATAATTATGTTATTGTACCAACGCATGATTTTGACCATGTGGTGTACAAAATTAGGGCAATAGATTTTGATCAACAGTGTTTCGAAGGTAAGTTAAAAGTATATAGGCCACAGTTTTTTAAGGAAAACTATCAAATGGTCGAGTTGGTACGCAGTAAATTAACACACGATTCGGTTGATCAATACAAACTAGAAGAGCGTTCTATGGTAGCCAAAAGAATACTAAGTTCTGGTAATAGAATAAAGAAGTTACGTGCAATTTGCAAAACAGATGAAATCTCTACTCCGGAGAATATAGCAATGCTTAGAGAACAAATTGAGGAGCTTACCTTGGATATGGATTTCCAAAACTGCAATACGATGGGAGAGGTGCTAGATTTAGCGTTGAACTTTGTTAGAAGAAATTACGAAGATGTAAGTGTAAGGCAAATTATTGAGCATAGAATTAAAGCACATAATTAGGGAGTACTAATTTATGTAAGTAAAAAGTCCAATTTTCATATGTGAAAATTGGACTTTTTAATATAAAATATGCTGTAAATATTAGCTTTTCTGTTCTTTGTTGAAGTATACCAAATAGTAATACATTTGTCTTTCTTCATCCCATCCTTTTTCCACAAATTTCTCGGCAGATTCAGGGTTTATGAAATCCATTTTTATTTGAATATTCGTGTCTAGATTAATGACGTTCTTTATTTTTTTACGAGCATCCGATACCGCTTTGTTCGCAATATCAAAATTAGATACATCTTCAATGCTGAATTTAGGTCCTTTTTCTGTTTTGTAATGTTTAAACTCAGGAATCAATTCTGGGTTTTCCATTACTTCATTTAAAAAGGTCGTCTCCTCAAAGGCATCATTTTTTGCGAAATGATTTACGGCACGGTTCATAAACAATACTTCTTGTTGTTTATCTTCTGCAGGTAAAACCACATCTTTTGCAAAATTCTGACAAAGTTTTAAGTAATTTTTCGTTTTAAAGTTATCATCTGAAAGTGGATCAACCCCTAAGAAATTTTCTAACCAGTACTTGGTATCGTACTTATTACTGTCAACAGATAGAACTTTATAACCTTCCTCTTTATCTACATTGAATATTAAGCAACCTTTATCTAGCTTATTAATATTGATACCTTGCTGAATTACGATATCTAAGTTGCTACCTTTTTCTTCAAACTGAATAAAATCGTGTTTTAGCTCACTTTTAAAGATACCAATAGCATCTACCTTATTATTGTCTAACAAAAGACCGGATAGATATGTTACATACACCTCTCCACTCTTTATATGTGGGTGGTTAGATTGTTCAAATAACAATGAAGCCACTTTTTTAGAGTTTAAGTGTGCCTTAGAAGGATCCTCGAATACTTCACTTACAATTTTAAACAATTCATTGAATTCTACGTCAACTTCATTAGCGAGTTTATAATAGTTTTCTTCTTTTTCCCTAAAGGGTTTAAAGAAATATTCTTTTAATAAACCGGTGGTTTCATCGTTAAGCCTAAAAGGTTCTTCAGAAAGAAAAATGCCTTCATTCTTATTTTTGTTACCAACTCTGTGTATAGAGATACTTTCTATTTGGGTAGCATATAGGTTGATCATAAAATGTTCTAAATTAAATGGTTATATGTAAATTTTGATTGAGATGAAATTGCTGGTTTAGTTCCAGTTTTCGTCAAAATCCAAATCGTCATAGTTATCAAAGGTATCATCAAAATCAAACGCACTGTTCTCTGCCTCAAAATTTTTCTCTGGCGGAGTTTCAGGTAATTCACCAAAAGTAAATAAAACATTAGGGTAGGCACGGCCATCTTCTTTTGGCTGTATATCCGCAAGTTCAACAAAGAATGTCCACATATTCATGAAATCGTAAACATAGATCAACTTTGGGTTGTTCTCTGTCATGACATCCTCTAAGAACGTTTCGTTCATTAGTCTAACATCTGATCCAGATTCACTCATGTCGAAAAGAGCAATTTCTTCATCTTGTTTCCACTCTTCATCACATGTATAAAAAGATGCCATTTCATTGCCTAAAAACCCAAATGCTTGAGTAATAGCGTTATGAAAGTCTTCTAGGGAATTGTGAGCTTCTATCTCCAAATCTCTAAAAATATCTTCTTCGGCGTCTAGAATTACACGAATTTTATAAATCATACCTTATTTTTTGCGGGAGGGCAAAGTTACGAAGTTTTAGTGTTTTTCCTAGGCTTTAATGCATCTAAAAGTATGTAGAATTGAACTCCAAATAGAATTGACGCCAACACCAAGTGTAAGGGCTGACTGGCAAAGGGGAAATCTAAATAGTTCATGGCAATACCCGTAATTACTTCTACAACCAATAAAAACAAGACCCAGTAAATTTTAAAGTGACCTAAATTCAACCTGGTAATTCTGTATACCAGATAGAAATTGACTAAAAGCACTATGATAGAAAATGATCGGTGTACGTAAAATAAAACTTCAGGATTCTGCAACCATAAACTTTTGGCATCATAGCCGAAAATATCTATTTGCTCGTCAACAAATTGACGAACTTGCGTACCCATAGCAATTTGTATAAGGGTCAATACCAGTGCCATTACACTAAAGTTTAAAACAGTTTTGTCATACTTTATTCGTTTATTCTCATTATTGGCCAAATAGATTACATATAAGAGCATTGCTACAATGACCAATGCCATGAGCATATGTATGGTTATTTTAGCGGGTTCTAAAACGGAATATACTACTGTAGCGCCTAACCAAGCTTGAAAAACCATACCTATTACAACTAGCCAAGATAAGATAGGAATACGTTTTTTCTTCTTCCAATATTTAATTGATATTATGGCAAGAACTAGGGTAGCCAAACCTGCTAGGGCACCAAATAGTCTATTAATGTATTCGATCCAAGTGTGCCAAGGGTTAAACTCGGCATAGTCGTGCTTTGTATACATCTCCCAGTTTTCTGCGTTAAAAGAATCTGCGGTAGTGAACGTTTCTTTTGATATTTGTAGTGTTTCTTTCCAAATGATTACCTGACCTTTTTCAAAAGGTCTATTGGTCTGCCATTGAATTTCGGTAACTTCTGTTGGTGGTATATAATAGCCGAAACATTTAGGCCAATCTGGACAACCCATACCACTGCCGGTCATTCTAACCACTGCGCCTGCAACAATAACCAGGTAAACTAAGACTAACGATATTTTGGCAATTTTTCTAAATGTTATGTCCATACGTATCCGTTCTATTTAGCAACTTGTAAACCTAATTCAGCACCTTTAATGTACATGAATTCTTGTGCTGCTTTATATTCATTTGGAATTTCTCCCTCCAAAATAGCCTCTTTAATGGCTTCTTTTATAATACCGATTTCTTTAGATGGTTTTAAGGAGAAAGTCTCCATAATTTCTTCCCCGGAAATTGGTGGTTGAAAATTTCTTACATGGTCACGAGCTTCTACCTCTTCAATTTTCTGACGTACAATTTTAAAGTTTTGATGATATCTACGCTGTTTTTTAGGGTTCTTGGTAGTAATGTCTGCTTCGCACAAGGTCATTAAGTCTTCTACATGGTCTCCTGCATCAAAAATTAGTCGTCTTACAGCAGAATCCGTCACAAAATCCTCCGATAAAACTATAGGTCTTGAGCTCATTAAAACGAGCTTTTGTACATACTTCATTTTATCGTTCAATGGCATGCGCAGTCGCTTAAATAATTTGTAGACCATTTTAGACCCAACAAATTCGTGGCCATGAAATGTCCAGCCAATTTTTTTATGGAATCGTTTTGTAGGTGCCTTTCCGATATCATGTAGCAATGCGGCCCAACGTAGCCAAAGGTTATCGGTAGCTTCAGAAATATTATCGACCACTTCTAGCGTATGCCAAAAATTGTCTTTGTGTTTTTGACCTTCTATTTCTTCAATTCCTTGTAAAGCGGTAAGTTCTGGAAGAATTAACTCCAATAACTCCGTTTTGTGCAGTAGTGAAAAGCCGATAGAAGGTTTTGGGCATAGCATTATCTTATTGAGCTCATCTAAAATACGTTCGTTGCTTACAATCTTTAAACGGTCTCTATTTTCTGTTATCGCCTGCAAAGAGGGTAGTGCAATTTGAAAGTTTAATTGAGTTGCAAATCGTATCGCCCTCATCATACGTAATGGATCGTCTGAGTAGGTAATGCCCGGCTCTAAAGGAGTTTTTATAATTTTATTCCCTAGATCCTCAATGCCGTTGAAAGGGTCTAACAGTTCTCCGTAATTAGAAGTGTTCAATGAAAGAGCTAAAGCATTTATTGTGAAATCCCTTCTTTTCTGATCATCTTCTAAAGTACCGTTTTCGACTATGGGTTTGCGACTATCTCTGGTATAACTTTCTTTACGGGCACCTACGAATTCTAGCTCTATGCCTTCACTTTTGATCATGGCGGTGCCAAAATTTTTAAAGACGGAAACTTGTGGTTTTCCTTTTAATTTAGAGGCTACTTTTTCGGCTAGGGCTATACCGCTTCCAATTGCAACGACATCTATATCTTTAGGTATTGTTCTTTTTAAAAAATAATCTCTTACAAAACCACCGATAACATAGCAGTCTACAGAAAGTTCTTCTGCAGCTTCTGAAATAGTTTTGAAAATAGGGTTGTTTAAAGCGTCTATATGGCTCTCTTGCATGTTCTTATTCTCGAATAATCTTCACCGTATTGTTATTAGAAAGTCTAATAATAGATGAGGCGGAGCTATTCAGTTTCTCTCTGTGCAAATTTACCACATAGTCTACACCTTTTAAAATGGCTTGATCTATATTTTGGAAAGATTTTGGAGTGCTGTTTCCCGATACGTTGGCAGATGTGGATACTATAGGTTTTTTAAACTTGCCAATTAAATATCGACAGAATTTATCGGAAGCTACCCTAACTGCCAAAGTGTTATCGCCCGCAATAAGATTTTTGGCAATACCGCGCGGATTGTCATAGATTATCGTTGTTGGCTTTGTGGAGAGGTCCATTAGGTCGTAAGCAAGCTCAGGAACTTTTTCTATATGCTTTTCGAGCATAGCGTCATTTGCCACCAAACAAATAAGTGCCTTACTATCATCTCGTTGTTTCAGTTGAAAAACTTTCTTAACAGCTTCTTCGTTTGTTGCATCACAGCCAATACCCCAAACTGTATCGGTAGGGTAGAGTATGAGTCCGCCATTTTCTAAAACTTCTATGCAACTGTTGATTTCGTTATTCATCTTTTTATAAGCTAAAATTATAGAAAAGTCTCTGGTTTTATTTTGTAATGTTCCGTTATAGCTTTCCATTGGGTTTTGTTTTTGTCACCTCCGATATTGGTTTTTTTCAAAGAATGTTTTTGAGAACCAATTATTGGTATAGGAGTTTTTGCTCTATTACTTGCTAAAATAGCCGTTGTGTCCTTTAATAGAGACATAGCTTTAAACCACAAATCATCGGCTTTTGGAGCTAATTCTAAAAACAATTTATAATCTGTGACCTCATTGTACAAACTATTTGGTGGGTAAAGTACGCCTTCAGCACCAATGGGAATAACGGCGGCCTCATTGATTATTTCTTCGCTGACCCAATGTTTGTAAGAAAGTAAATCGCCATTCGGAGAATATTTTATGTACCTCGTTTGATTGGCAATTATGTTTTTTGGGTTTGCCTTATGTTTTTCATATAACAAACTGAGCCAGTTAGCTCTATACATCATATCATCGTCACATGTTATGATTGTATCATTGGGATAAAGTTCCAAACTGTGAATTAATTTTCTATGTGAGCAAGTTAAATCGGAATATAGAATAGAAAACAAGTCAGATTCCAAGGATGCCAATTTGTTCGGAATTTCATTTTTCAATGAGTGATGAAGCCATAATACTATTTTTTTTGGTCTTACATTTTGATTGAGCACACTTCTTATGGTTAAATGTAACTTTTGCAACCTCGATGGAATGGAAGTCAAAGATACAATCACGGGAATTTCTTCTTTAACTTCTTTAGTCATGCTTTTGGAAGATTTTGATAAAAGTTTAGCAGAACTATATATTGAAACCGGTATTTCCTTTAACTTCATTTTCAATGTAGTAATTTGATCTACATAAAATAGACCATCTTTTCTTACTCAAAGATAGATAAGAGTTTTATATTTTTGCTGTAATTTGAAACCTAGCATGGAGATTCCTAAAATAAGTATCATTGTAAGTACGTATAATGCCGAAGAGTGGTTAAAAAAGGTGCTTTGGGGCTTTGAGCAACAGATTTTTAAAGACTTTGAGGTAGTTATTGCTGATGACGGTTCTAAAGAGCCTACCAAAATACTTCTTGAAGAAATGGCGAAAAAGGTTCATTACCCAATTGTTCATGTTTGGCAAGAAGATGACGGATTTCAAAAATCTAGAATACTCAATAAAGCGGTTACTGCTTGTTCTGCAGATTATATTATAATGACCGATGGGGATTGTATTCCGAGGGAAGATTTTGTTCAGGTGCATTATATAAACAAAGAACCTGGTTATTTTATATCTGGAGGATACTATATGCTCCCAATGAATATATCTAAATTGATAACCCTAGATGATATAGAAAAACAACGTTGCTTCAACATTCAATGGTTGAAAGAGAAAGGAATTCCGCAGACCTTTAAAAATAATAAGTTGACAGCACGTGGTATTATTTCTAAGATTCTAAATTGGGTAACACCTACCAATGCTAGCTGGAACGGTCATAATTCTTCTGGTTGGAAAAAAGATATTGAAAATGTAAACGGTTTTGATGAGCGCATGCAATACGGTGGTCAAGATAGAGAGCTGGGGGAACGTTTGTTCAATTTCGGCATAAAATCTAAACAATTACGCTATAGTGCCGTATGTGTTCATTTAGATCATAAAAGAGGGTATAAAACACCAGAATCCATTGCAAAAAATG
Organism: Maribacter litoralis; assembly: GCF_902506355.1. Taxonomy (NCBI): domain Bacteria; kingdom Pseudomonadati; phylum Bacteroidota; class Flavobacteriia; order Flavobacteriales; family Flavobacteriaceae; genus Maribacter; species Maribacter litoralis. The sequence continues at coordinate 2,982,779 of NZ_LR733271.1, forward strand.
TTGGGATAAGAAATGCTACCAAAAAAGAGAAAAGTGTGTGGACACACTATGGCATAACCAAGTAATAGGCAAGCTCATTTTTTTGCTCTAATCTTTTAAGTTCTCTGTAACGTTCCAATACACCCAAAGAATTTAAATAGCAGATGGTAAAACCTTTTTTACCGTCAAGAATACCAAGTCGTAATATGTAATGATTAAAAAACTTCCAGCTTGTCTTTAGCCCCATCATTACATAACTAAACTTCTTTTCTTTATAAAATGATTCAATAGCCTTTAAGCGACCGTACTTCAGCATTTTTCCTTTGTAATCTTCGTAGTTTTTGTAACAGTAATGCGTGAGTTTTTCTTTAAGAATTCCAGATGTTCCATCAACGTCTAAAGTTTCATGAACGATTTTACAATCAGAAAAAACTGCTTTACTTTTTCTAAAAAGTCTGTAATTTTTATCTGTTTGCCAACCACTAAAATTCAACTTTTCATTTTTGAACATGAATTGTCTATAAAACCAAAATGCAGCAATTTCTGTATCACTGGATATGGTTTCCGTTATTTCATTTTGCAAAACATCAGAAACAATTTCATCAGCATCTAAAAACAAAACCCAATCATTTTTAGCTTGTTTTAAAGCAAACGATTTTTGAGCGGTAAAATTTTCAAACGGATTTTGAATAACCTTTACTTTTGAATGCTGTTTTAGGTATTCATAAGTTCCATCGGTACTATAAGAATCAACCACAATAATTTCGTCAGCAAATGAAACGGATTCAATACACTTTTCAATGTAGCCAATTTCATTATATGTAATGACTAATGCGGTAAGTTGTTCTTTTTTGGTACTCATACAATCCAATTTGGTAGGTTTGCTCTCATTGGAGCGAACAAAGTTATAACAAAAAAAGAATTAAAAAATTGTGTTAAGAAGTAAAATTCTTACATAATTGAATGCTAGCCATATAGACTTAATCTTTTTTATAAGAGAGTGTATTTTATTTTGGTTGCGTTTAAATACTGAAAAGTTTTTATCTTTTATAGTTAATAAATTAATCATGTAATTTTTTGCCTAGAATTCAAAAAAAACAGGATTAAAGTATTGTGTTGATAATTATGAAATACTACAATATTTGGGTTTCGATATATGAAATAACCTGCTCGTTAAATAGAGATGGAATAAATTCTTGATATAAGTATTCTACATTTTCTTTTCTCTCTTTCTTTGACTTACCTTGAATTAGCGACGGTTTGAAATCTTTAAGGTGTACAGCCCAATTCTTTGGATTTTGATGATAGGTAAACCAAGCTTCCTTGGAAATCCAAGGGGAGAATATTGCAAAATTTGGAACATCTAATGCTTTAGACATGTTTGAGGCACCACCTTCATTACCTAGATAACCGTCACATTGTTTTAGTAAGGCTAAAAAACTCCTAAGTGAATTACAAAAAACCTCTTCATGAATACAACTTTTAGACTTTTCAGAACAATAATTAAGAAACTCTTTTACTTTAGGTTTTTGTTCAGGAGTATAATTAAGAAGTATGTTAATACTTGTTGCTTTGGTAATCTCATTTATTAATTCTGCTAAATATGCCAAAGGGTAAGTTTTGCTATTGCTACTGCCCATAAGACCAACCATCAATAAAGGTTTGGATAAATCCAAGTTAGATTTAATTAGAAGCTCTTTAGCTTGGGAAAGCTCTTTTTCCTTTAAGAATATTTTAGGTGCTAGGTTCTTCTTTTTTAAATTTTGGATTAGTGGACTCAGTAGAAGTAATCTATTTTCAACGGCTAAGCCTAATTCGCTATTGGTAGAATTTGAATACCTAAAGAGATCTGTGTAAATAAATTTTGAGTACCATTTTTCGTAAGAAATCTTTGTTTTCGACTTGGCGAAGTAACTTATTAGGTTGCTTTCTGTTTTGCAATATACATCGATTACAGCGGCATATTCTTCCTGTTTAAAATCCTTGAGGAATTTATAAAACTTGATTTTACTTCTTTTGTACTCTTTTTTAAAAAGTATTATTTTATCAATGTGAGGATTGCCTTCTACAACGGGTAACGTGTGTTCGTTGATTACATAATGTACTGTGGCATCGGGGAAATGAATTTTTAGATGTTCACAAATTAGCGTACTATTTAGTACATCGCCAATCATTTTTTGTTGAATCACTAAAAATTTATTTCCCGCCACAAATAATACTTTATTAAAATGGTTATAAATGTAACTGTTATTTAAACCGCAACATCATACTCTCTAAGTGCATCGTTCAATGATGTCTTTTTGTTCGTGCTTTCTTTTCTTTTTCCAATTATTAATGCGCACGGTACTTGAAATTCACCAGCTGGGAATTTTTTAGTGTAACTACCAGGTATTACAACTGAACGCGCTGGTACAACACCTTTGGTTTCAACCGGAGTTTCTCCTGTTACATCAATGATTTTAGTACTCATGGTCAAAACTACATTAGCACCTAAAACAGCCTCTTTTTCAACTCTAACACCTTCAACAACAATACAGCGAGAACCAATAAATGCACCGTCTTCTATAATAACAGGAGAAGCTTGTAATGGTTCAAGAACTCCGCCGATGCCAACACCGCCACTTAAGTGAACGTTTTTACCTATTTGTGCACAACTACCAACAGTTGCCCAAGTATCTACCATGGTACCTTCATCAACATATGCGCCTATGTTTACATAACTAGGCATTAATATTGTACCTGCTGAAATAAATGCACCATGTCTTGCTACGGCATTAGGTACTACTCTTATTCCTTTTTCTTTGTATCCTTTTTTTAATGGCATTTTGTCGTGGTACTCAAAAATACCAGCTTCTAAGGTTTCCATTTTTTGAATAGGGAAATACATAACTACTGCTTTCTTTACCCATTCGTTGATCTGCCACCCGTTTTCTGTAGGTTCTGCACATCTTAATTTTCCTAAATCTAAAAGGTTTACGACCTCTCTAATGCTATCTTGGGTTGCAGACTCTTTTAAAAGGTCTCTATTTTCCCATACTTTTTCTATTTGAGCTCTTAATTCTGTCATTTTCATAAAATTTCCTCAAATATAAGTTGAAGTACAGTAATTACCCATGTGCAAAAGCACATATAACAAATTATCCTTTATTTTTGCCAAAAATTTAGTTTGGGAAAGATCCTTGCAATTGATTACGGAGAAAAACGTATTGGGCTGGCAGTTACCGATGATATGAAAATGATAGCATTTGGTTTAACTACCGTAGCTACTGCCAACATATTTGAATATTTGGCAGACTATATTCCAAAAGAAAATGTAGATACCATTGTTGTAGGTGAGCCTAAACAGATGAATAATACCGTTTCTGAATCTGAAGTGCATATTGCACCTTTTTTAGTGAAATTGGCAGATAAATTTCCGGGCATAGCTATTAAAAGGCACGATGAACGTTTTACATCAAAAATGGCATTTCAGACCATGTTGGATAGCGGATTAAAGAAGAAACAAAGAAAGAACAAGGCATTGATCGATGAGATCAGTGCAACGATTATTTTACAAGATTTTTTAAAAACAGTTTAAATGATATTACCCATTATTGCTTACGGTGATCCCGTATTAAGAAAAGTTGCGGATGATATAGATAGAGATTATCCAAAACTGAATGAATTGATTGCCAACATGTGGGAAACCATGTATAATGCTAGTGGCGTAGGTCTTGCAGCTCCTCAAATAGGGCTGCCAATTAGAATCTTTTTGGTAGATACTACTCCGTTCAGCGGTGATGAGGATTTAACACCGGAAGAACAGAAACAGTTAGACGGGTTTAAACGTGTATTCATTAATGCTACCATTGAGGAGGAATCTGGCGAAGAATGGGCTTTTAATGAAGGTTGTTTGAGTATACCCGATGTTCGTGAAGATGTTCGTAGAAAAGAAAGAATTAAAATTAGTTATTTGGACGAGAATTTTAAAGAGCATGTTGAAACGTATGACGGACTATTGGCACGCGTAATTCAGCATGAATACGATCATATAGAAGGGGTGTTGTTTACCGATAAGTTATCCGCTTTAAAGAAAAGAATGCTTAAAGGTAGGTTGACCAATATTTCTAAAGGAAAGATTGGTGTTGAATACCGTATGAAATTTCCGTCCATGAAAAAAGGACGTTAAAATCGCATCATTATTAATAGAAAAGTATAATATTTGTCGACTAAAATTTTAAAAGAGTATATGGGTTTAGAGAAAATTTTATCCGTTGCAGGAAAACCAGGTTTATATAAATTAATTACCCAAACTAGGACAGGATTTGTGGCAGAGTCTTTATTGGATGGAAAAAGAATTACGGTAAGCTTGCGCAGTAGTGTAAGTGTGTTATCTGAAATCGCCATTTACACACTTGAAGAGGAGGTTCCTTTAAGAGATGTGTTCAAGAAGATACAGGAAAAGGAAAATGGTGGCAAAACATCTATTGGTCATAAAGAGGAGAAAATTAAATTAGAGGAGTATTTCTTTGAAGTACTGCCTAATTATGATGAAGATCGTGTTTATGTAAGTGACATTAAAAAAGTTATTCAGTGGTATAACATATTGGTAGATAATGATATCACGGATTTTTCTAGCGAAGAGGTAGAGAATGAAGAAGCTACAGAGGAAGAATAAATTTTCTTAGTTGATAAAAAAAAGCCTTGATGAATATTCATCAAGGCTTTTTTTATAGGTTTATTTTTTTAATCTTTTTCTATGGTTTCGTAAGTGTACTCGCTTTTTTTCCAATCTATTAAGGCAGAAGGATAGTACTTTACATCCATGCGGTCTAAAAATGGAGCTTGGTCTGCCAATCTTACCTTGTAATCTTCCCAATTTCTGTTTTCTTTTATACTCCAACTTAATTCTGAGTAGCCAATAATTCTTGGGAAAGCCAAGTATTCCAATTCATCTATGTTGCTAATAGTTTCTGACCATAATGGCGCTTCAACACCTAAAATATTCTCCAATGGAATGCCATATTCTTCCGGGGTCCAAATATATGCGGTATCTACAGGTATGTATGCCGCCCAGTGTAAGCCAAACTTGGAAAGTGTATCGTACTCCATATCCAAATAAGCCTTTTTTGCAGGAGAAACAATAATTTGCATGCCTTTATCCACTGCTTTTTTAGCGTTCTCTTCACTGGCCCACCATTGGGAAATGGAGGTGGAATCTACATCTGCAATGGCAACTTCATCCCAACCGATCATTCGTTTACCGTGCTTCTGTACTATTTTTTCAACTTTATTGATAAAATGGATATAGTCATTCTTTTTGGTAACATGGCTTTCGTCTCCACCAACATGAAAATATGGACCCGGAGTAATTGCAGAGATTTCGCGAACTACATCGTCAATAAAAGCATATACGGTATCTTTTCTAGTATCAAAAGTGCTAAAGCCAACGCGCATACCTTCGTAAAGTTTAGGTGTTTTACCATTTCCATTTAAGAAAGGATAAGAAACAGAGGCAGCATTGGTATGACCGGGCATATCGATTTCTGGGATAATAGTCATGTATCTTTCAGCTGCATAACGTACAATTTCTTTGTAATCTTCTTGGGTGTAGTATCCGCCAGCTTCTCCACCAACTTCTGTGCTACCACCAATTTCCGTCAATTTGGGCCACGATTTTATTTCAATTCTCCAACCTTGGTCATCACTTAAATGTAAATGGAGCACATTAATTTTATAATAGGATAATAGGTCAATATATTTTTTAACATCATCAACACTAAAGAAATGTCTTGCAACATCTAACATAGAACCTCTATAGGCAAAATTAGGATTGTCAACAATTTTACCGGATGGTACAGGCCATATTTTTTGAAGCGCCAAAGTGTCGTTGCTCTTTAACGGTACTAATTGTCTCAATGTTTGTATGCCTCTAAACGCTCCTTCAGCGGTGTTTGAGTTGATGATAATGGAATCTTGATTAATATATAGCTGATATGCTTCTGGTGTTTTTAAATCGGTGCTATCGCTTTGGTTAATATAGATTACACGCTCAACACTGTTAGAGCCTTCGCTATTTACAGGTATTGTTAAGTTGATTTTATCCTTTAACTTTTCCGCTAAAAAAGTGCCGACCTCTTCAAAAGCTGTCGCATTTTTAGAAGTGTATATTGCCGTAAATTGGTCTAATGCAAAAGCGGAATTTGTAGGTATCGTTTTTAATGGCTTTGGTATTAAACTAACTTTTGATAAATCTGTAGTAGGCATTGCTATTCGCTCTTTCTTCTTTTCGGCACAAGCAATTAGTAATAAGGCTAAACTTGCAAAAAATAGACTTCGAATACAAAGGGTTTTCATTTTGTTGTGTAATTAGGGTTGGTTTACTAAATCTTTCATGGTTTCATACCAAATATCATAACCTTTTTGGTTCATGTGCAACCCGTCTTCGATAAAAATATCGGTCTTTAGTTTACGTTTGTTCAGCATGGGTTTCCATACATCTACAAAGAATAAATTTGGGTCGTTCTGAGTAAAACGCTCCATTTTTCTATTTAACCTTTTATATTTTCTACGAATTTTCCATCGGCTAATACTTGGTTTTGCCGAGATTAATATAACTTGTGTAGCGGTGTTTTTTGCTTTTATTCGACGGATGATATCTGCAGTGGTATCAAGAACATCAGAAGGTCTTTTCTTAGCCCATAAGTCGTTGTCGCCCTCATAGATAAAAACTTTTTTGGGGTTGTACGATAAAATTAATTCATCTACAAAATACAGAAGGTCAGATGCTTGTGAACCCCCAAACCCGCTATTGATTATTTGGTGGTCTGGAAACTCTTCTTGCAACTTTCTCCATAAACGAACGCTTGAACTACCCGTAAAAACAATAGTTTCTTTGCTAGCGTCCCAAATGCTGTCATATTTAGCGGTAATGCTATTTACTTCTTGGGTAAACATATTTTCTTCTTGTCCAAAACTGGCTATGGCAAGAAGAAAAGTGAACGCGGCTAGTATGCTGGTTTTTTGTAAGTTTTTAAAAATAGGAAGTTGGTAGCACATGCTAATTTATTTATTGATAGTTTCTGTAAGTTTTTCTGTAATCGCCCATTCGTAAAATTGCGATATCCAATTATCTGAGGCAAGGTTTTGGGTTTTCATTCCAAATCCATGACCGCCTTTTGAATACATATGCATACCGGTATTTTTACCATTTGTTAGCCAAGCCGAATATAAATCGGTACTTGGTTTTGCCAAACCTAAAGGGTCATCAGAAGCACAAATAACCAACATAGGTGGTGCATCTTTTGGTACGGTATACTCTCCGATTACGGTCATCCAAGGGTAAACTGGCACTATAAAATTTGGTTTGTTGTTTTCTGTGGCATTAAATGTCACCCCCATAGTTACCGCACCACCTGCAGAGAAGCCCATAAACCCTATTTTATTGGGGTCTAATTGCATGTTAGAGGCATTTGTTCTTACATAGGTAATAGCAGCAAGACCATCTGCAATAGATAGTGGTAAGACTGGGGCTACCCTTTCCCCGATCTTAGCAGGGTTGGTTGCACCTTCATCAGTAATTTCTTTGATGCCATCTACACCTGTTGGTACTAACCTATATTTCAAAACAAATGCTGTGATTCCTTTTTCATTCAACCACTTGGCCACAGCTCTACCTTCACTTTTAATACTGAGTCCGTAAAGTCCGCCACCAGGTGCAACAATTACGCTAGTGCCATTAGGTTGGTCTGCTTCAAAAACTTCTAACCTTGGTATGGCTACATTGGTTACTACTTCATTTTCCCAGATATCAGAGTAATATTCTCTTTCAGCTGTTGACCAAGTTACAGCGGCATTTTCTTCATAGGGCAATTCTACCATTTTCTGTGCAAGTACATTCATGGAGATAAAAATACAGGTAAGTAAAATAATTTTCTTCATATTCTTTTTTTTATTGCATTATTTCTATAAGCATATATACTAAGGCAGCTAATACTCCACCAATAATTGGACCTACAATTGGCACCCAGGCATAACCCCAGTCACTTTTACCTTTGTTTCTAATTGGCAGTATGGCATGCAGCAATCTGGGACCAAAATCTCGGGCAGGATTAATAGCATAACCTGTAGGACCTCCTAACCCAAAACCTATACCCATTACTAATAATGCAACAGGTAGAGCATCTAAAGAGCCTAATGAAACTGGGCTATCGCCCACAGTACCACCGGCAATATAAAAAACACCGAACACTAGGGCAAAAGCACCGATGATTTCAGTGACCATATTCCAAAACGGACTTCTGATAGCCGGCGATGTACAAAAGGTAGCTAAAATAGCACCAGTATCTTCCGTTGCTTCATATTGTTTTTTATAGTTGAGCCAAACAAGAAAATTTCCCATCATGGCACCTAGGATCTGAGCTACAATATAACCTGGTGCCAATGACCAAGAGAATTTGCCGGCTACGGCCAAGCCAATGGTTACCGCTGGGTTCAAATGTGCACCACTGGTATCGGCTGAAATGAAAACACCGATAAATACCGCAATACCCCAAGCAAGTGAAATGCCGGTCCAGCCCGAATCACTCCCTTTTGTGCCTTTTAGAACTAAGTTGGCAACAATACCGTTTCCTATTAAAATCAGCATTGCAGTGCCAATAAATTCAAAAATAAATGTCATCATAGTTTGGTTGGATTTTAAGGTGTTTAAGATAATTAAAATCGAGGGATTATGAATAATTAAACAAGTTTGTTGTGGTATTGATAATTAAATAGGTCGAATTGTATGAATATCAGCACTTAGAAGTTTTATGCTTCTTGGTAAAAAAGGAACAAAGTTTTATTTATAGCCCTGCCTGCATTTAAGACCATTCGAATTCATAATGTACTTAACTAGTACCTTACCCCGTTGACATTCATTTTTAAAGTGTAGATTGCTCCCATTGCTGTAATGAATAAAACATCTTGATCTTTACCGCCAAAAGTGATATTGGCGGTCCAGTTTTCATCAATGGGAATATGATGAATTTGTTCTCCTTTTGTGTTGAATACCGTTACACCTTCACCAGTTAAATATATGTTGCTTAGGTTGTCAATGGTCATACCATCAGAACCCATTTTTGTAAATAACTTTCGGTTGGTTAAGGTGCCATCTTTATTAATTGTAAATGTGTAAGTTTTCCTGTCTCCTATATCTGCAACATAAAGTGTTTTGCCATCGGGTGTGCCGATTATACCATTAGGTTGTACTAGGTCTGATGCTACAATGGAAATTTTATTTGTGTCCGGAGCTATGTAGTACACGTTTTTATCCTCAAGTTCAGCTGCGGTTCTTGACCAATAATCCCTTTGGTAGTATGGGTCGGTAAAATAAATACCTCCTTTGGGATCAACCCAAATATCATTAGGTCCGTTAAGTTTTTTACCGTTATAGTTTGTGAGTAAAGTATCAACGTTTCCATCATTATCAATTCGCCAAAGTTCATTTTTTTCATCGGCAGCGGCTAGTAAATTTCCGTTGTGGTCAAAATATAGACCGTTAGCTCTACCTGCCGGTTCTTTGAATACACTTAAAGTGTTGTCTTCTGCATTCCATTTAATAATCTTATCGTTAGGCTGATCGGTAAAATAGACATTACCTTCCTTATCTGAAGCAGGACCTTCGGTAAAGCTGTAAGCATTAGATACTTTAACCAATTCTGCCCCATTTTTGACAATAGATGTTTGCTGGGCTTTACAAGATAAAACAAAAATTGTCAGAGCAATTGTGCTTAAAAAAGGATAAGTAGTTTTCATAGGTGCAGCTTATAGATTTCGTAAATAATTCATGTTGTGCTGCATACTTTCAAACGGAGTGCTGGAATATTCTTCTTGTTCAATATAAATATGTTGAACTCCCGAAAGTTCTTTTAATTCAAGCATTAATGGTACATCAAGTACTCCTTTGCCAAATTCGGTACTTTCTTTTTCATGCATATCCATATCCTTTAAATGCCATAAAGGAAACCTGCCCGGGTATTTTTTAAAATAGTGAAGCGGTTCTTTCCCGGCAACAACTACCCATCCTAAATCTAATTCCATATGTACCAATTCTTTTTCGGTATTATCCATTAGAACATCATAAAGTACCTCTTCATTTTCAGTTTCAAACTCATACTCATGATTGTGATAGCCAAATTTTAAACCATGCTGTCTACAGGCTTCTCCAGCTTTATTGAATTGTTCGGCTACTTTTTTGTAGTTATCTATAGTCTGACCTTCAGTCGGCAAGGATGAACAAATTAAGTACTCTTGACCAGAAGCTACCGCATCTGCCATGGTTCTTTCAAATTTGTCATCTAAATGCACATGACCACTGGTGAGTGACATACCTAATGCTTGACAAGTTTTTGCCATTTCAGCAGGAGATAACCCATAATAATAGCCTTTATTAGAACCTGCGCTTTCAATTTCTTTAAAGCCCAAGCTGGCAATCATTTCTAAAGTTTTCTTCGGATTTTTTAGCATACCATCTCTAAATGAATAGAGCTGTACGCCATACTTTGAATTTTTAGCGGATGCCATGCTTAATTGTGGCATTATTAAGGTAGCGGCACTTAATAGACCTGCATGTTTGATAAAATTTCTACGTGTTTTCATTGGTGTTGTTGTTGAGTAGCTGTAAAAGTTGTTGTTTTTAATTATCTATAACTGTATAAAAAATTAACACTACAGATAATTAATCTTAAATGTACGAAAACAAAACAGCATTTTTAGCGAGACAATCTAGGGTTGTGTACTTTTGTTAAAACACCATTTATGAACAGCAGAAAGGAGCAATTAGAGGCGATAGATAGATTGTTGACCATTATGGACGAATTGCGTGAGCAGTGCCCATGGGATAAGAAACAAACCATGCAGTCACTTAGGCATTTGACTATTGAGGAAACCTATGAATTGGGAGATGCAATTTTAGATAACGACCTTAATGAAGTTAAAATGGAGTTAGGTGATGTACTGTTACATATAATCTTTTATTCAAAAATTGGTTCTGAAACCAATGATTTTGACATTGCAGATGTTGCCAATGCCATTTGTGATAAATTGGTGAATAGGCACCCACATATATACGGAGATGTTAAGGTGTTAAATGAAGAAGATGTAAAAAGAAATTGGGAACAGATTAAGTTAAAGGAAGGCAAGAAAAGTGTTTTAGAAGGTGTGCCAAGAAGTTTGCCCGCATTAGTGAAAGCAAATAGAATTCAAGATAAAGTAGCGGGAGTAGGGTTCGATTGGGAAGAGCCACAACAAGTATTTGAAAAAGTTCAGGAAGAATTAGGAGAGCTGCAAGTAGAGGTTCAAAAAGGGGATAGTGAAAAAATAGAAGCGGAATTTGGAGATGTTCTTTTCTCCATGATCAATTATGCGAGGTTCTTAGGTGTAAATCCTGAAAACGCACTTGAGCGTACAAACAAAAAATTCATAAAGCGTTTTCAATTTCTGGAAAACAGTGCTAAGGAAATGGGTAAGGATATGAAAGATATGACTTTAGAAGAAATGGACGTTTATTGGAGCAAAGCTAAAACTTATGAATAAGTGTTAATTATTAAATTCAATGTTCATAATTTTTTCTAAGTCTCTATGCTTAATGGGTTTAATGAAGTAATTTGAAATTTCTGGAAATGACTTGGCTATTTCAACATCTTCAGCATTAATAGAGGAGGTTAACATTACTATTCTAATATCCTTTTCTATCTGCGAAGCTACTTTTTGAAAATCCTTTATAAAGTCGAAACCATTTAAAATTGGCATGTGTAAATCCAAGAAAATAATATCTGGTAATTCATCTGTTGAACGAACATTATCCTGAATAAATTTTAAGGGTTGCAATGAGTCGGGGAAATCAATAATCCTAGTCACGGATAATTGATTTAGATAACGCTTCATTACATATTTGGATATATCGTCATCGTCGATAATCCAAACCAATGGATCTTGATACATATTTTATGGTTAATGGTGTGTTAGGTTGATATAACGACATCCTTTTGCATAATAGTATTGATCTAATCCTATAGATTGAAAATTTAACAGTTTTTGGAGTGGACTTTATTACTTATAAGATTAACTATTTGAGTATTATCTATCTGATTTTTAGTAGTGTATTTGTTATTTTATACTGGTTTTACATTTCATACAGAGGTTAATTTAGTGTAAAGTTAAAGTGTTTTTTTATTTACTTAGACTATCATTTTTTAATGATAATTAATTAAAAAAATCAATGATTTTAACCACCTTTAGGTTAATAAAAGTTATTCGATTAACCCTACCTTTGACAAAATTTTAGATTAGGTTTTGTTAAAGAAGTATACCAGAGAATTTCGTTATAATATTAAGCTTTCCGTTCCGGTAATTTTAGGAATGTTAGGGCATACATTTGTTCAATTGGCAGATAATATAATGGTAGGTCAGTTGGGTACTGCAGAATTAGCAGCGGTATCTTTGGGCAATAGTTTTGTTTTTATAGCCATGTCTTTGGGTATCGGATTTTCAACGGCAATTACGCCTTTAGTAGCCGAAGCTGATGGTGCCGGTAATAAAGAAAGTGCCAAAAGCGCACTTAAACACGGTCTGGTATTATGTACTGTTTTAGGGCTAACGCTGTTTGGTCTTATTCTTTTGTCAAAGCCTATAATGTATACCATGAAACAACCCTTAGAAGTGGTTGAACTGGCTTTGCCTTACCTTGATTTGGTCGCATTTTCTTTGGTTCCACTTATTATTTTTCAAGCTTTTAAGCAGTTTTCTGAAGGTCTTTCACAGACCAAGTACCCTATGTATGCTACAATAGTCGCCAATGTCATCAACATTATTTTAAACTACCTGCTAATATTCGGTAATTTCGGATTTCCTGAGATGGGTATCGTAGGTGCGGCTATAGGTACCTTGGTGTCAAGATTTTTTATGGTATTATACCTATGGTTTATTCTTAAAACCAAAGAAAAGTTCAAGTATTACGTAACAAAATTCAATTTTGCCAATTTAGAGCAAACGGTCATAAAGAAAATTGTAGAATTGGGTTTTCCCTCTTCTTTACAGATGTTTTTTGAGGTTGGTATTTTTACCTCGGCAGTTTGGCTAAGCGGTGTACTAGGTAAAAATGCCCAAGCGGCAAACCAGATTGCATTGAACTTGAGTAGTATGACCTTTATGTTCGGTATGGGATTAGGGGTTACCGCTATGATCAGAGTGGGTAATCAAAAAGGCTTGGCCAACTTTAAAGAATTGCGCCGTATTGCCCAATCTATTTTCTTGCTGACCTTTTTGTTGGAAATCGTTTTTGCCGCTTTGTTTTTAATAGGTAGGCATTGGTTTCCTTCATTATATTTGGATATTGATGATATGACGAATTTTGCCGATAATACCGAGGTTTTGGTAATTGCGGCCGAATTACTGTTGGTCGCAGCTTTCTTTCAGATTTCAGATGGGGTACAAGTTGTAGTTTTGGGAGCTTTACGTGGTTTGCAAGATGTGAAAATACCAACCTTGATTACCTTTATATCTTATTGGATCATAGGTTTCCCAGTAAGTTATTATCTATGTCTTCATACAGATTTAAAAAGTACTGGAATATGGATCGGTCTACTTACAGGGTTAACGGCATCTGCTATTATGTTGTATCTTCGATTTAATTATTTAACTAAAAAACTAATTGCTGCTTAAACTGCAGTGGATTCAATACAATTATAGACTAGATTTTTATGGAATTTCCAAAATTTTTATTGGGCGATAATACTGATTATCCAACGGCAATATTTGTAGTACATACCGAGTTTCCAAGGTTTATAATCAACCTGGAAAATGATGAGGTAGAGTGGCTTGAAGAATTTTCTAAGGAGGATGAAAAAGAATTGGAAGAAGAGGCTGAAAATTTAATTGAGGCGGCAACCGCTTTTTATGATCGCGAAGTTTCTAGGTACGAAGATTAACTACTATGCTTGAAGAGCTATTACAGTTAGATAAGGACTTTTTTTTATATCTTAATGGATTAGGTACGCCACAATGGGATAATTTTTTTCAATTTGTTTCACATAAGTTCAGTGCTATACCATTGTATCTTTTTTTACTAATTCTGTCTTATCAGAAATATGGTGGTAAAAGAACTTTCGTGCTTTTAATTACCGTAGCCCTTTTAATTACGGTTACCGATCAGTTAGGTAATTTTTTCAAATATGGAGTTGCAAGGTTACGGCCATGTCATGATCCAGAAGTTGAGCCATATATGCGTTTGGTAAAGAGTTACTGTGGCGGTAAGTTCGGTTATTTCTCGGCACATGCTTCTAATTCTTTTGCCCTAGCAGTTTTTTTTGGTAGCATTCTAAAAGCTAGCATTAAGTATTTAGGCTTCTTTCTTGTTTTATGGGCGGCATTGGTAGCATATAGTCGTGTATACATAGGTGTTCATTTTCCGCTAGATATTATTACGGGGGCTTTAATAGGCTCATTGTTCGGCTGGTTGTTTGTAAAGTTATTTATATTTGCACTTCGCAAATTCTCCCTATGATATCTAATCTAAGGTACTGGTTTTTAATAGTTTTAATTTTTTTGGTATACGTTGCAGGTATGTTCGTAACGTTATTTGAAAATGATTCTGCACAGTTTTCTGTAATGGCCATGCGAATGGTGCAGGAGAATGATTTTTTCAGCCTGTTTAAAGGACCCGAAGAGTATCTAGATAAACCGCACATGCATTACTGGTTGGCAGCGTTAGCTTATAAAATTTTCGGAATTACCGAATGGTCATACCGTATTCCTGGAGTGCTGGCTACCTTATTGGCAGCATATAGTTGTTATGGTTTGGGCAATTTGCTGTATAATAAAAATGTAGGTAAACTTTCCGCTTTGATATTTATGACGGCACAGACCATTGTTCTTGGGGCAATCGATGTTCGTACCGATGCGGTTTTAACGGGTTTCAGTATTCTGGCTATATGGCAACTAGCCGCATATATTGAAAAAGGTAGTGCAAAAGCTATTGCTATTGGGGCGTTTGCAGCGGGTATAGCCTTCTCGACCAAGGGGCAAATAGCATTGCTGGTTATAGGTCTACCCATCCTATGTCATTTGTTCTACACGGGAAAATGGAAAGCTTTTATCAGTTGGAAGGTGTTATTGGCACTTGTAATCTTTGCAGTGACCATAACTCCTATGTTATATGCTTATTACCTTCAGTTCGATATGCACCCAGAGAAAGTTATTCGTGGTAAGGCAAATCGTAGCGGCATATTCTTTATTTTTTGGGAACAGAGTTTTGAACGGTTGAGCGGTGAAGGTATTGGTAAAAATAGTAGTGATTACTTTTTCTTTTTTCACACATTTCTATGGGTCTTTCTCCCATGGACCATATTAGGAATTATAGCATTCTATAATCAGATTAGAGCATTCATAGGTCAAAAATTCAAGTTTAAACAAGGGAAGGAATTTTTAACCGTTGGCGGTATTACCTTAATTTTTATAATTATAAGTTTTGCCCAGTTTAAACTTCCACACTATCTAAATATCACAATTCCTTTATTTGCCGTTATCACTGCAGCATATATAAATAAGTTGTACACTGCGAATAATATAAAAACCGTAAAGTCTTTAATTATTGGGCAATACTTTGTACTGAGTATCGTCTTTATTGCTTCAGCCTTAATATGCTTTTATGTGTTTAAATTGCGTAGTTTGGTGGCATACTTCTTTTTATTGGTTGCCGCAGTCATAATAGTTTACTATGCTTTAAAAAGGGAAAGCGTGTTTATGAAATTGGTTACTATTTCGGTTTGTGCTTCTTTATTATTGAATGCTGTCTTGAACTTACATTTTTATCCAAACCTCTTAGACTATCAAGGAGGGTCGTCTATGTCAAAAATTATAACGGAGAAAAATATTCCGGTAGACCGTATTTATAAGGTAGGGAGTGACCATACTTGGTCATTGGATTTTTATAACCAATATCCCGTGCAAATAACTACGCCACAGGTTTTAAAAAATAAAAAAGATGTTTGGGTATATGTGAACGATGCTGAAATGGCTATGCTAGAGGAAAAGGGCTTTGATTGGGATGATCAGCTTTCGGTTGATCAATTTAGAATTACAAGATTACAAGGAAAATTCCTGAATCCTAATACGCGTAAAAAGGTAACACGTAAAATGCATTTGTTACATCTTTACTAAGATAAATCTCTAGGGTTATTTGCTAGTTCTAGCTTAATTTTCTTAAAGTGAAAATACACTCCTACTAAAGAAACCATAGCTGTTATTAAAAAAAACAGCACACTAACACCTACAGATATATTTTGGTCTAGACCTAAGAATTTTGCTCCGTAGAAAAAGGTTACTTCACGACTTCCAATACCACCCAAGGTCAATGGAACTACGGCTACAATTGAGGATATCAAGAAAATAATGAGGTATGAAATTTGATTGGTATCAATATGTAAGGCAAGTAGAATACACCAAACACTGACCAATTGAGCCAATTGAACCAGTGCAGATAATCCAATCGATTTCCAAAAAATCGGTAGTACGTAACCAAAAAACCGTTTATTCAATAACCAGAAAACCAATACTGATAATGGTATGGCCAATAAGAACATCCAACGAAAATCATCTATTAATTCATTGTTTAAAAATCCTATTAGTGTACAGGCATAAATGAACAATAGTAGTAAGCCTGCAAGGCGGTCTAAAACAAGAACACTTACAATTTTTTTGGTTTTGACCTCAAAGGTTTTCTTTAAAATGTAGCCCTTGTATGCATCTCCACCAATACCACCGGGTAAGAATAAGTTGTAGAACATACCCAGCAAATAAAGCTTAAAGTTGCTTTTTTGGGTAAGCATAATTTGAAGCGTATGAAAGTATAGATTTAAACGAACTGCCCCTATAAGTTTAGAGATGATAAAGAATAGTGCAGCCAATAGCAAGTAAACTAAATCACTTTTGATCAGTATGCTCTTTATTTCACTTACATTGATTTTAGTAAAGATGAAATAAATTAAAACGGTACTGATCAGTACTTTTAATACGGTAGTTACTTTTTTATTTAACTTCGCCACCTACACTTACTTTTTTAATGCGGTACGGTCTTTTGTTCTGAGATTCGTAATAGGTTCTGATCAACAATTCCATAACAATACCTATTGTAAATAATTGAATACCGGCAAAAATGAACATCATACCTACGGTCAACAAAGGTCTTGTACCGATATCTTCGCCCAAGCCGAACTTAACGATCAATAGATATATGTTAATAAAAACACCTATAATAATCATTAAAGAACCGGAAATTCCGAATAGGTGAATTGGGCGTTGAAAGTATTTGCGAATAAATAGTAACAGCATCATATCTGCAACTACTTTAAATACACGTTCTAATCCATATTTAGAAACCCCTGCATTACGTGCATGGTGTTTTACGGGTACCTGCTTTATCTGTCCTCCTTCAAGAAATGCTAATAGGGTTATAAACCTGTGCATTTCTCCATACAAATTTAAATCTTTGGCAATATCTCTTGTAAAAACCTTTAAGGCACAACCATTGTCCTTAATGTCTAATTTGGTAACACGACGAACCAAGAAATTGGCAATTTTAGAGGGTATTTTTTTAACTAGGGAATCTTTTCTTTTTTGACGTATACCGGTTACCACATCATATTCACCACTTACGGCATAGGTAAGCATTTGTGGAATATCGGAAGGGTCATTTTGTAAATCCCCATCCATAGTAATGATGTAATCCCCATCGGCATAGTCAAGACCAGCCGCCAATGCCAAACTCTGTCCGTAATTTTTCTTAAGTTCGATAAGGTGAACCTTATCGTCTTTTAAATCCTTAATTACTTTTTTGGTTTTGTCTTTTGAAAAGTCATCTACATATATGATTTGGTAATCATATCCTACCAAGCTTTCATGAATTTTTTGGGTCAACAGAGTAACGTTGTCTTCCTCGTTATATAGGGGAACAACGACAGAAAGTAGAGAATTGGTAACAGGTTGCATTGGGTTGTTTTTGAAATCGGTGCAAAGTTATGTTTTTTAAACTAAAGGAGGTCTACTTGAATGGTAGTAACGTTCTGGGGTGTTCAGGTAGGTTTTAGAGCTTTTAGTAGTTTTTCCGCTGCTAAGAAAGGCGATGATTTTCCGTTGATGACCTCTTTTTTTAATTGTGGTAATAGCTCTTTCGTTTTCGGGTGCCGATAAAATTCTGATAGCAATTCTTGTTCTACATATTGAATGAGCCAATTTTCATTCTGTTGTTGCCTATTGCTATCAAAATAACCAATCGCCTTCATATTTTTACAATAAGAATCGATCAACTCCCAGATATCAGTAAGTCCTTTGTTTTCTATAGCAGAACAGGTTAAAACTTCTGGAGACCAACCATTTTCTTTCGGAGGGAACATATGTAGCGCTCTGGTAAATTCCATTTTGGCAAAATTGGCACGCTGCACATTATCTCCATCGGCTTTTGTTATAGCAATAGCATCTGCCATTTCAATAATACCTCTTTTAATACCTTGTAGCTCATCACCGGCACCGGCCAACTTCAATAATAAAAAGAAATCTACCATGTCATGCACTGCTGTTTCGCTTTGCCCAACGCCAATAGTTTCTATTAAAATACTATCAAAACCGGCGGCTTCGAGTATAACAATGCTTTCCCTTGTTTTTCTGGTTACACCACCTAAAGAAGTACCAGATGACGATGGTCTAATATATGCGTTAGGGTTTTTTACCAATTCTTGCATTCTCGTTTTATCGCCCAGAATACTACCTTTTGTTCTTCTACTTGATGGGTCTACGGTTAAAACGGCTACTTTTTTGCCCAAATTGGTAAGCAGATTTCCAAACTTTTCAATAAAAGTACTTTTTCCGGCACCTGGTACTCCAGTAATGCCAATTCTTATCGCATCATTTTTTCTTGAAATACAAGCGGCAATAATATCATTGGCGATTAGGCGGTGCTCGTGCTTTGTACTTTCTATAAGGGTAATAGCTTTACTTACTATTGCAACGTTATTTGAATAGATGCCCTCAATAATTTCTGATGTAGTAAGATTGGCTAAATTCATGGTCATTACTTAAACCTGTAATAGTGATACAAAGATACTATTTATTGATGCTAGCCTTTAATTAGCTCTATCATGCTATAGTTAGTCTTTAGACGCAATATCAAATTTAAAGATAGAAATATTGTTGTACAGGTCGCCCGGTCTTAAAACACTCTTTGGAAAATCTGGTTGATTAGGCGCATCAGGGTAATTTTGGGTCTCAAAACATATTCCGGGGAAATCATCGGGAGTATAGACGACCAATGCAGGTTGATTGGTATACACCTTCATTGTAATACCCGAAGTTTTAGAATGTAGTTCTGCCACCTTTTCATTACCTATATCTTTCACATAAATAGCGTCAAACCTTTGTAAACCTATTTTTTTAGGCAAAAGAAAGTCATACTCAGTTTTACGAACCGGCATAATATTTCCGGTGGGCAATAAATTTTCTTGTGTTTCCAATCTATAGGGACAGTTTAGCTGTAACTCATAATCATCTATATAGGGGTTCTTATCTAGCTTAAAATAAGAATGGTTGGTAAGGTTGATTACCGTACTACGGTCTGTCATTGCCTCATAAATTACCTGTAATGCGTTACCCATTAGTTTATAGGTGACACTTACGGTTAAATTGCCTGGGTAACCTTCTTCTAAATGTTTGCTATTGTATGTAAGTTTAATGAATGGTTTATCGCTATTGTCAACTTCGTCTATTGTCCAATATTTTTGATGAAAACCTTCTTTTCCTCCATGTAAATGAACACCATCTTCTTGGTAGAGGTCATATCTAGCTCGGTCTATTACAAAACCACCATTTGAAATTCTGCCGGCATATCGCCCAACACTGGCGCCTAGTACATTGTCATCTAAGCGATACCTGCTTGGGTGATTGTAACCAACAACTACGTTTGTATAATTACCGTCTTCTCCTTTAACAAGTAATTTTTGAATGGTTGCGCCATAATCTAAAACCATTAGGGTTAAATAGGCATTGGAAATTGTAACTTGTTTCAAAGGAAATTTTTAATAGTGTAGTGTAAAAATAAAAATTTTTGCAACATTCTATTTTTTATATCGTCCTTAATATAACAACAACCAAAAACCAATCTAATTAACCGATGTTTCAAAGCAATGTCGTAGAGAAATGTAAGGCAAACGACCGCACTGCCCAGTTACAATTATATAGAAAATATTGTGACGGTATGTTTGTGGTAGCAAACCGCTTTGTAAAAAATGCAGATGATGCGGAAGATGTTTTACAGGAATCTTTTATTAAGGCATTTCAAAAAATTCATCAGTATAAAGGAGATGTCACTTTTGGAGCTTGGTTAAAGAGAATAGTGGTGAACAAGAGTATAGATTTTTTAAAATCTAAAAAAGATAAAATATCTATTGATGAGCATGACATGCAGGTTGTTGCGGAAGATGATAATTGGAACGTGCCTTCTGTGATTAGTATTGATGAGGTAAGGTTGGCCATAGATCAATTACAAGAAAAATATAAATATGTGGTACTAATGTTTTTGGTAGAAGGATATGATCACCAAGAAATTGCAGAAGTTTTAAATATTTCATCATCTGCCTGTAGAACAAGATTGTCTCGTGGAAAAGGTCAATTAAAAGAATTATTAAAAGAAAAGAATTATGGAACAGGATCTTAGGGAAATGTTCAGGAAAGATAGAGAGCAGCAAAAGCATGCCATTAAACCAGGTCATGAAGAGCGCTTTTTAAATAAACTTGAAGAAGCCTTACCGGTAAATAAAAAGCAGAAATGGGGTTGGTTAAAGATTGCAGCATCTATAGCAATAATTGCAAGTATAGGCTTAGGCGTGGTATACTTTAATGGAGAAAACAGTCAGAATAGCACCACAGTGGTTGATAACACGACCACTGAAGAACAAAAAAATGAATTTACGTTCGGTGATCTGTCGCCAGATCTTAAAAAAGTAGAGAATTTCTATGTAGCGAACATTAATATGGAATTGGCTAAACTAGAGGTTTCGCCAGATACGAAAGGGTTAATAGATAGTTTTATGGAGCAGCTAAATAACTTGAACCTAGAATATAAAACTTTAAATAAAGAACTAAAAGAATTAGGTCCAAATGATCAAACTATTACCGCACTTATAGAGAATTTACAATTACGATTACAATTATTACAGAAATTAAAAAGAAAGTTAAACGAATTAAAATTATCAAAAAATGAACAGATCAATGACACTAGTATCTAAGCAACTCATCATTGCATTAGGTCTTTTAACTTCAGCGAGCGTTTTTTCGCAAGCGGAAAGTAAAACTTTTCAAGAACGATTTATTGTAGCAGATGATGCTGTGGTAAATATCAATACCAGCTATGCTGATATTGAGTTTGAAACTTGGGATAAGGATGAGGTGGCCATTACGGCCACCATTTCCCTAGAAGGTGCTACCAAAGAAGAAGCAAAGGAGTATTTTGAAAATAGTCCCATCGAAATCTTAGGCAATAGCAAGGAGATTAAAATTTCTTCGAAGTCTAAAAACAATGATTTTTTTGAAAGATTCGACTCGAATACCTTCTTTGATGATAACGAAATGCACATTGAGGTACCCGAAATAGCTTCGTTCGTAGTTAGTGTACCTCAGATTGCACCTTTTCCAGAGATGCCGCCCTTACCACAAACCGAAGCCTTTATATTCGATTATGAAGCATACCAAGAAGATGGTGAAAAATACATGAAGAAATGGCAAAAGAACTTTGAGAAAAGCTTTGATAAAAAACATCAAAAAAGATTGGAAGAGTGGGCTGAGCGTATGGAAGAGAAAGGTGAGGCAATCGAAAAAAGAATGGAGGAGTACAATGAAAGACGAGAGGAATTGATGGAGAAGAGAGAGGAAGCCATGCAAGAAAGACAAGAAAAAATGGAGGAGAGGCGAGAAAAAATGCACGAGGAAAGAGAGGAACGTAGAATGTTTATCAATTCTGGAGAAGGCTCTCCGAATATCTTCTATTATTCATCTGAAGGGAAACAAAAGAATTTTAAGATCAAAAAAACCATTAAAATCAGTTTACCAAAGTCTACCAGAATAAAAATGGATGTAAGACATGGTGAGGTTAAATTGGCAGAGAATACCAAAAACTTGAATGCGAACCTTTCGCATTCAAGCCTTTGGGCAGTAACTATTGATGGCGAAGAAACCATAGTTTCGGCAGCCTATACACCGGTGAACGTTCAAAAATGGAATTATGGGCAATTAAGCACATCTTATTCTGAAGAAATATCTTTGGCTGAGGTGGTGCAACTACAATTGCAAGCAACTTCATCAGACGTTACCATAGATAAGTTGTTTAAAAACGCTTTTGTAAAAAATAATTTTGGTGCGGTGCACATTCTTGAAATGGGAAGCGATTTTGAAGAGTTGGATATTAGTGTTAAAAACGGAGAGTTGAATGTGAATTTACCAAAAGTAGCAAGCAATATTTATGTGAAGGGAAATTCATCATCTTTGAAATTACCGCCAGATTTAAAAGTTGTGGAAACCAAAAACGGTAGTACCTCTATACATAAAGGGTATCATATAAACGGTAACAGTAACCGATCTGTAATAATAACATCAGATTATAGTGAAGTGGTATTGCAATAGTTATTTCAGTAATTCCAATGTCCCAAATACATTGGCATCTATCCAACCTGCATTTTTATTCTCTCCGGGTACAAAGACAGACCCAATTAAATTTTCTCTTTCTTTACTCTTATCATTATCGGCATAGGCAATTGCAAAACCGATTCTTTTGCCCTCGCTCAATACAACCGGCTTTACCGTAGGCTTATCGTTAAAAATACTTGAGTATACTTTTACGTGCATTTCCCAATACGTTGTGTTGCCTTCAGTTTGATGTTTAGAGATGATATGGTCATTATATAATGTCGGTTTTTCATTTACACCCAAGTCAACTACATTACCATCTAGGGCAACGTGATAGGTGAATGCATTATGGTTAAATCTATGTTGACCACCAGAATTGTCTTCATCAACATATACGATTACACAATCGTCGTTCCACCAAAGTTTTAAAGGGTCTTCTGTTTGTTCAAAAAGGGTGTCGTCAACAATTTCAAGCAGTATATAAAGACCATCTTCATTCCAGGCCATTTTATATTTACCGTTATAGTCCTCATGATCAAATGGTCCTCCTATCCAATTTTGGTCTATAGGCTGCCATTCTAACAGGTTCCAGTAATTTTCAATAGGTCTGCCATCAAGTGTTGGTGTCTCTTTTATGTATGAAACGGGAGTTATGTGGGTATTTTTTTTGCTTTTAGTATTAGTACACGAAGTAACGCATACTACAAGTAAAAAATAAATAGTCCATTTCATAATACTAGTTTGGAATCTATAATTTAAACACAATATTCCCTTAAATATTGTAAGATTTATAGTACTTCGGTATTTAAAACAAGATATGGTAAAAATAAAGGCTGTTGGTAATCTTAATGTTAACTAATACACTATTAGTGATTTATTGGTGAATGTGAATAAAAAAGCGCCCCATAGGGGCGCTGGTCTTTAGCAGTAAATTACTAAATTTCTTAATGTGCATTCTTTTTCAAATATTCGCCAAAGTTTGCTTTAAATCTATTTAACCGTGGCACTGAAACATTTCTTATATAAGAATTGTTAGGGTTGTTTTTTTCATAATCTTGATGATACGATTCTGCTTCATAAAATACCGTGTATGGCGTTACCTCTGTTGTAATAGGATCTTCGTCATAAACTTTATTATCTTTTAAAGCTTGAATATAATTTTCAATAATTTTCTTCTCTTCATCATTTTTGTAAAAAGCAATAGAGCGATATTGTCTACCGCGGTCTGGCCCTTGTCTATTCAATTGGGTTGGATCATGAGAACCAAAGAATACTTGTACCAATTCGGTAAACGAAATAACCTTGGGGTCGTAATATACCTCTACAGCTTCGGCATGGTCTGTTTTTCCATAACCAACTTCTTCGTATGTTGGGTTCTTTTGTTTACCGCCTGCGTAACCTGAAATAACTTCTTTTACACCTTTAACACTTTCAAAAATTGCTTCAACACACCAAAAACAACCACTAGCAAAATATGCTGTTTCATATTTACTTAATTGTTGCCGACTCAACTTCACTTCCTCATACACTTCTTCTTGCTCCGCCTCTATAGCCGATGTGGTTTCAGAAACTGTATGTTTTTTGTTCTTTGATTGGCAACTAGTAGCAATTAAGCTGGCAGTGGCCAATAAAGCAATTTGTAATAATTTCATATTTCTTTTTCTTTTTGCAATTTGTAGGATAATTTACAAAGTACTTACGAGGAAAACGGTTAAAATATGTTAAGGAGATACTAAGATGATATAATTTTGAAAAATGAACGAATTGGAACGGTTGCTTTTATCATATTCTGAACAACCCATTTTTATATTGGATTCTACTATATCAATCGATAAATATATTCCCCTAGACCTATCTAAAGATAATAAGGAATTGGTTGATGTAGATATTACAAATCATATAACTTGTCAATCCTACATAGATAAAGTATTACAAAAGGAGAATGGTCAAATAGCTTATGGTGGTTATTTAGAGGAACGAAACCTGTATACTGATAAGGTAGGTTTTACCCCGTTGAACAAACCTAAAAGAAATATTCATTTGGGAACGGATTTTTGGTGCAAAGCGGGGACTAAGGTTATTGTTCCTTTAGATGGTAAAGTACATAGTTTTAAAAATAATAGTAGCATTGGAGATTATGGACCAACTATAGTATTGGAACATTCTTTAAATAATATTACTTTTTATACTCTCTATGGTCATTTAACGCTAGATGCAATATCAGGTCTTGTTAAGGGAAAGTCGTTTTCCGCAGGAGATACCTTGGCGAAATTGGGAACGCCTGATATTAACGTAAACTATGCACCACATCTTCATTTTCAAATAATAAAGGATTTAGAGGGTAATGAAGGTGATTATCCTGGGGTCTGTGCAAAGAAAGACTTGTCATTCTATAAAACCAATTGTCCGGATCCTGATTTTCTTTTAAAGATGACACAAGTGGTTAAATTTCGATAGGTCTATACAAGCAACATTTTTTTAAAATTTGTAGTCCACCTATTTGAGTAATTTAATTTTTTGTAGGAAAATACCTATTAACTCGATGAAATACACAATTTAGGGGTTTAGCGGGAGTAAATTTTGTAGGAAAACGGACTACAAAAATTGGTAATACATCGAAAAAGTGTCTTTTCATCGTGAAAATGATACCGCTTATCGATTCGAAAATACGTTTACTTAAGGGTAGGGGGTTATCTATAAACCAAATTTACCTACTTTATTATGCGTACAATTATTTTTTTATTCCTTGTTATCTGTTTGGGAACCCAGTCCCAAGCACAAGAGAAGTCACCAGACACAAAAGTGCAGACCATTGTTATGCCCATGGCAGATGTAACAATTAAGTCTCACGTAAACGCTCAGGGTTTTCAAACAGCTGCAAGGTTTTTTAAAGTGAAGAATGCCAGAGTAAAACAAGCATTACTTTTTAAGCCAAGGGTGAGAACATTATTTTTTGCCTAGTTCAATTCTTCAACTAAGTCCTTTTCAGTTACCTCTGTTCCCCTTACAGGTAACACAATAGTCTTTAAAATTTCCCAAACATTATTTGTAACTATACGTTGTCCTTCGGCAGTTGGGTGAATACCATCTTCTAGATTTAGTTCTGGTATGCCCGCGACTCCCTCTAGTAAAAAAGGGATTAAATATGTATTGTTTGATTGTGCTAATGCAGGATACATGGCTTTAAATTGAGACGCATAGTCAGCGCCCATATTGGGTGGTATCTGCATACCTGCCAATATAATCTTGGTATCAGGATTTTTGTCTTTCACCATATCGATCATTTCCTGTAAATTATTCATGGTTTCGGAAATAGGAATGCCGCGCAAGCCATCATTAGCCCCCAATTCCAAAACAAAAATATCAACAGGCTGGTTCAATACCCAATCTAATCTATTTAACCCACCAGATGTAGTTTCACCACTTAAACCCGAGTTAATCACCTTGTAATCTAAACCTAATGAATCAATGCGTTGTTGAATTCTATTTGGAAATCCTTCTTTTACATCTAAACCATATGCTGCGGTAAGACTGTTGCCATAAAACAATATGACCTTATCATCTGTAGAAATATCATCCTTTTTAACAGCGTTTTCTACCTCTGTTGGTGTTTCCGTTTGTTTTTTCTCGGTTTTCTCTCCGCATCCAATGAACAACAGCGCTATCAAAAAATAACGAAACTTTAATACTTTCAACATAGTCTTAACTTATTAGATTCCAAATCATTTGTTTATTTTGTTGTCTTGTACCAAAATGATTTATGACAAAGATATTAAACGTACGTAATCTAAAGAAAACGTATACGAGCGGATCAAAGAATTTGACGGTAATCGATGATATTTCTTTTTCAATTGAAGAAGGAGATACTTTTGCAATTGTGGGTCCGTCGGGAAGTGGTAAAACAACCTTATTAGGACTCTGTGCCGCTTTGGATGAGATAAATGAAGGAACCATTGAACTTTGTGGGGAAGATTTAAGTGTCTTGAACGAAGATCAACGAGCACTTTTAAGAAATGAGAAAGTAGGATTCATTTTTCAAGATTTTCAATTACTGCCTACGCTGACCGCTTTAGAGAATGTAAGTGTACCTTTAGAATTACAAGGGGCGCCCAATGCTACAAAAGTTGCAATGGAACTTTTGAATAAGGTTGGTTTGGGTGACCGTTATGATCATTACCCATCACAATTATCGGGCGGTGAACAACAGCGTGTTGCCTTGGCAAGAGCTTTTTCGAATAAACCTTCTATTTTGTTTGCAGATGAACCTACAGGTAATTTAGATGAAGAAACGGGTGAAAAGGTGATTAAACTTTTGTTCGACCTTAATAAGGAGATGGGCACTACCTTGGTCATTGTTACCCACGATCTAGAATTGGCGAACTTAAATAAGCATGTATTACGACTTAAAGGTGGTAAAATAGTAATCAACGAAACTACAGCACTATCTTGAGCGAAATACAAAGAACATCAAAAGCAGGTTTTAATTGGTTGTTAAAAATGGCATGGCGAGATGGCAAAGCTAGTGATAAACGGTTGCTTTTGTTCATGGCGTCTATTATTTTGGGTATTGCCGCGGTAGTATCCATTCAATCTTTTAGCGATAACCTTAAGGATAATATCGGTTTACAGTCCAAGGCATTAATGGGAGCCGATTTTTTAATAGATAGCAATCAGCCGGCAAATGAAAGGGTGTCCGAAATAATGGATTCTTTGGGTGGTTACGATGCACGTGAAGTAAATTTTGCTTCTATGGCAGCATTTCCTAAAAGCCTTTCTACAAAATTGGTTCAAGTACGTGCCATTGAAGGCAATTTTCCCTTTTACGGTGAGCTGGAGAGCGAACCTGCCAGTGCGGCAATAGCATACCAAGAAAAAGGAGGAGCACTAGTAGATGCTACCGCAATGCTACAATACAATTTAAAACCAGGTGATAGTGTAAAGTTGGGAAATACCACTTTTCCTATTATCGGTTCGTTGATCACTGCTCCTGGTAGTACGGGTATTGGAGCAACCGCAGCACCGCCAATTGTAGTGCCGTTTCGCTTTATGGAAGGTAGCGGATTGTTAGATCGTGGTAGTCGTTTAGGATACAATTATTACTTCAACAATGACAAAGCGGATCTAGAAGTTTTGAGTAAGGATGTTGATCCTCTATTAGACGCGGAAAATGCGGATATGGATACCCATACAGATACTAGTGAGCGCTTAGGGCGTAGGTATGAAAATGTGGGTAGGTTCTTGAATTTAGTGGCTTTTATAGCGCTTTTATTGGGTTGCGTTGGTATCGCTAGTTCTGTGCATATTTATATTAAGGAAAAATTGAAAGCAGTAGCCGTTCTAAAATGTTTGGGAGCTACCCGCAAGCAAACATTCTACATTTATCTTATTCAAATTGCAGGAATGGGATTCTTGGGCGGACTCATAGGAACCGTTATCGGATTGGTGTTACAACAAACCTTTCCAATTATTTTGCAGGAGTTCTTACCTTTTCAAGTTGAGATAACAACTTCTTTTCAAGCAATATTTGTGGGCTTAATTTTAGGGGTTTGCATGTCCGTTCTGTTTGCTTTGTCCCCATTGGTGAATACATGGTTTGTATCGCCGCTGCAAGTTTTAAGGGTGCAGGAAAATATAGGTAAAAAAGCAAGACCTTTGCAAATATGGGTTGTAGTTGCCATTGTAGTTTTTGTTTTGTTGTTCGCTTATTATTTGTTGGGAAGGTGGACGTTCGCGTTTAGTTTCGTTGCAGGTATTTTGGTGACATTCTCAATTTTAGCAGGGGTCTCCATTGGTTTTATGAGATTGATAAAACGTAATTTTCCTAAGTCATGGAGTTTTGCCGCTCGTCAAAGTCTTTTAAATTTATACAGACCTAACAACCAAACCGTAGTATTGATATTGGCCATCGGTATCGGTACGTTTTTAATCAGCACATTATATTTTACCAAAGACTTTCTTCTCGCTAAAACTTCGTTTGAGGCAAGTGCCGATAGTCCTAATTTGATACTTTTCGATGTACAGACGGCACAACGAGATGCTGTAGCAAATACCATCACCCCAAAAGGATTGCCGGTAATAGATAATATACCTATCGTTACCATGCGTTTGGAACGCATTAAGGATCGCAATGTCAATGATATTCGTTTAGACACCACTACACGCATCAATAAATGGATATTGAATCATGAATTTAGAACTACATATAGAGATTCAATGATAGCATCTGAAAAATTGTTGGAAGGGGAGTGGATACCGTCCGTTTCTCCAAACTCAGAAGTTATACCCATTTCATTGTCAGATAATGTGGCTAACGATGCATTGGTGACTTTGGGCGATACTTTACTCTTTAACGTACAGGGTAAATTAATGACTACGGTTGTTGGCAATATTCGCCAAGTAGATTGGGCTCGTATGCAATTAAATTTTTCAATTGTATTTCCAAATGGGGTTTTAGAGAAAGCACCCCAGTTTCACGTAGTAACCACGAACGCACCTGATAAAAAATCCTCTGCAGATTTACAACGAGAATTGGTGAAGAAATTCCCCAATGTTTCTATAATCGATTTAAGACAGGTAGTTACCTTGGTCGAAAATATTTTAGATAAAATATCTTGGGTAATCACCTTTATGGCATTCTTTAGTATTCTCACAGGTATAATTGTGCTAATAGGTTCTGTTCGTAATAGTAAATACCAGCGCATTCGAGAAAGTGTCTTGTTAAGAACCATTGGAGCACAGAGTAAACAGATTTTAAAAATAAACGCTTTAGAGTATTTGTTTTTAGGTGTTTTAGGAAGTGGTGTGGGAGTTTTACTGTCTTTGGTCAGTAGTTTTTTATTGGCTTACTTTATTTTCGATACTCCATTTATTCCTTCATGGGTGCCTTTTTTGGTGGTATTTCCGGGTATTGCATTACTAGTCTTGACTATTGGATTAATGAATAGTAGGGGAGTATTAAATAGTCCGCCTTTACAGGTATTGCGAAATGAAGGGTGATATTTATTTCAATTGCAATTTTGAAGCTCACTTCCCTATTGTTGTGAAGTGGGCTTTCCAATATATGTATACAAAATGTAATCTGTATTTGGATCTAAGAATCTATATAGCTGTTCTCTTATTGTTGGTAGTTGAAAATCAGCTTCATTATAAACATCTAAAAATAATTTGGCATGGTCTGAACGAGATAAATTCTTTTTTTCGGCATAGATCTGCGAAGCTTTATTATTGAATACTACACTTTTTATTTCTGCATTTTTTTTGAAAAAAATCATTGGTGCGGCTTTCATTATATTGAGGTGATCATAATTCACTTGTTTAGAAAGTTGTCTCAAAGTATCTCCAATTGCATAATCACTAAAAATTTCGAAGGTGCTATCTTTACTTATTGCTGATAAAACTTGAACATATTGTTTATAGGTACCCGTTTTTATTACTCCTTTAGAAATAAGTTCCTGCTGAAAATCGTCCAATAGTCTCCCTAGTTCTTTGTAATATTCAGGATATTGATGTGCAATCTCTTTATTTATGGCTTCCTCATAAGTAATAGAAGATTCTTGAGATGTCAAAGGAGTGATGAATAATAGAATGATTATTAGTAAAATAAGACTAGCGGACTTCATAAAATATAATTACTTGTTTTTTGAAAAATAGTATTCATTATACTGTGTTATTTTTTATAACTTTAAATACGATTCAATTATAAAGAAATCAATTGGTTATGGAAAACTTCGGTATCTCTTTTTCAATTACGTTATTGGCATGGCAAACACTTTTGTTGGTGGTACTTTTAGTATGGACCTATTGTTTGATAGATATTCTACGTCATAAGTTCAGAAATGATGGAAAAATAACTTGGTTTCTAATTGTCTTTTTTCTACCAATTTTAGGTTCGGCACTTTATCTTTCAACAGGAAAAACAAGACGTGTCATCTTTAATTGATTTTGATTTTCTATTTCCTTTTTCGGTAATTTAGATTTTAATTATTCTTCTTTAAATACTTTATCTAGAAATGAATAAGCAGCATACCTATTTAACTACAGTAGAATGGACAGGGAATAACGGTTCAGGTACTTCTAACTATCGGGATTTTGAAAGGAGTCATGTGGTATCTGTAACGAACAAACCCGATATCTTATGTTCGTCTGATCCTGCTTTTCGGGGAGATGCTAACAAGTATAATCCAGAAGAGATGTTGGTATCTTCATTATCTTCTTGCCATATGCTATGGTATTTACATTTATGCTCAGAGGCAAAGGTAGTTGTGGTCGCTTATGTTGATAACGCAACAGGTGTAATGGAAGAAACTTCTAGCGGTAGTGGTCATTTTAGAGAAGTAAGCTTAAACCCAGTGGTAACCGTAAAAGATGCTTCTATGGTTGAAAAGGCACAAACTTTACATGAAAAGGCTAATGATTATTGCTTCATCGCCAAATCTGTAAATTTTGAAGTCAAACATCAAGCAACTTGTAAAGTGTTGGGTCATTAAGTTATTTTCTACTTGAATATGATTTTAGAATGAATTTTATTGTTTTAATAGGTTCCACCCCATATTAAATGCGATAAGTTCTTCACTATACATGATTTGTCAACTAATCAGCCTAGCTTTGCACCTGAAATACAAAAGTGAATGTTATGCCATTGTTTACCGATTTAAAAATAACTAGAAACTTAGAAAAAGCACTTGAGGATTTAGGTTTTGAAAATACTACCCCTATTCAGGAGAAAGCTTTTCCTATTGTTATGAGTGGTAGCGATGTGGTTGGTATTGCACAAACAGGCACAGGTAAAACATTCGCATATTTACTTCCTATTTTAAATACCTTAAAGTTTTCAAAGGAAATTCATCCAAAAGTTATTGTTTTAGTGCCTACTCGGGAGTTGGTAGTGCAAGTTGTGGAAGAAGCAGAAAAGTTGGCCAAGTATTCAGGTACACGTGTTCTTGGAGTATTTGGAGGAAAAAGTATGCTGAAACAAAAAGAGGCCTTGGCATTGGGCACAGATGTGCTGGTAGCCACGCCTGCACGTTTATATGATTTGATATTAACAAAAGCTGTTCAACTAAAACAAGTTAAGAAACTTGTAATTGATGAGGTCGATGTTATGTTAGATCTAGGCTTTAGGTTTCAGTTGGTAAATATATTTGAGTTATTACCTCAGAGACGACAGAACATAATGTTCTCTGCCACCATGACAGATGATATTGAAATGTTCATTACCGATTTTTTCACCGGTGTTCAAAAGATAGCTGTTGCGGTAAGTGGTACACCATTGGAGAATATAGCTCAATTTGCCTATGCTACACCTAATTTTTATACCAAAGTGAATCTTGTAGTGAAGTTATTGCAAGATGAAGCGGTGTATAATAAGGTCTTGGTCTTTGTTTCTAGTAAACGAAGTGCTGATCTACTGTTCAAAGAGTTATCTGAATTTTTTAGTGAAGAGATATGCATTATACACTCCAATAAAACACAAAACTACAGATTACGTTCTATAAATCAATTCGATGAGGGCAAGAACCGTATTCTTGTAACTACAGATGTTATGGCACGTGGGTTGGACTTGCAAGAGATATCGCATGTTATAAACTTTGACACACCTACTTATCCTGAAAATTACATGCACCGAATTGGAAGAACGGGCAGGGCAGAGAAAGAAGGTACATCGATCTTGCTTTTTACATCAAAAGAGGAAGATGCAAAAAATGCTATTGAAGACTTAATGTCATTCAAGGTAAACTTATTACCATTGCCAGAAGATGTGGAAATTGCCACACAACTTACTTTCGACGAGCAGCCAAAGCATAGAGAGCGTGAAAACCCGTTAAATATTAATGAAGAGGAACGTGGTGAAAGTTTTCATGAGAAATCTGAAAAGAACAGGAAAGAAAATCAAGGTGGGTCGTATAAGCGTATCATTAAAAAGAAATACTCTAAACCAAAGACGCGTGGAGATAAAAACTACGGTAAACGCGGAAGAAACAAAAAATAATTTGATGCTTTTCCTATCGCATTCTTGATTGTTTTTGCACATTTTGTGAAACAGAATATCGATGAAATGCACACCGTTTCGATATGCTGTATTTAGGGCAAAAACCGTTCGTCGACACTTTATGTCTATTCATCATAAATATCTACACTAGCCGAAAATTATAGCAGTTTAGCGAGGTGAACGGGCATGTTTACTAAGCTGAGGGTACTTTTATATTGTTCAATAATACGATATGAAAGCATTTTTCACCCTACTAGTTTTAATTTTTGCCGGAGCAATTGCGTTGGCCCAAACACCCCAAACAGATGATAAAGTTCACACTACTGAAATGGGTATTGTTATGGTTGATAGCCTTAATGATTTTAAGCCTAAGAAAAAGATTGATATCACTGAAGAAACATCTGTAGCCCGTTTATACAGATACAAGAACGCAAGGGTTAACAAAGAATTGGCATTTATTACCAACAAGAGTTATGGTAAATTGGCATAATCTTTGCCATATATTAAAAGGTGCAACGAAGCACCTTATAAATTTAAAATTATGATGTTACTTACACTTTTAGTACCAGCTTTGATAATAGTAGTAGCGGTTGCAGTTTCTTCAAATGACAAGAAAAAATTACGTCCAATAAAAGTACCTGTGAACAAACGTAAGTTTTAATTTTTTACACCGGGCTGCTTAATGGTATAATTACTTTTTGCTTTTGCCTCATCTACTTGTAGTTTAACGTCTGCCAGTAAAGCTTTGGAATCGTAAATGATACCATCTTTAACGGTATATTTAACCCCACCAACACGAACCACCTCATTGTCTTCGGTAAGCTTTATCGCACCCGTACCGTATAATACTTTGAAATTTTGAAGAGGATTTTCTTCAACGATTACAAAATCTGCCAGTTTGCCAATGCTAACTGTGCCAATTTGGTCATCCATACCTAGGGCTTCGGCTCCGTTTAAGGTTGCCGATTGTATAATTTCCAATGGGTGAAAACCCGCTTCGCGTAATAATTCCATTTCCCTTATATATGCAAAACCATATAGTTGAAATATAAAACCAGAATCTGAACCTGTAGTTACTCTACCGCCTCTGTTTTTATATTCGTTGACAAAGGTCATCCAAAGTTTGTAATTGTGCTTCCAGGCAACTTCTTGCTCTGTACCCCAATCGTGCCAGTATGATCCATGTGAGACCTTGCTAGGTTGATAAAACTCCCATAAAGAAGGTAAGGTATAGTCTTCATGCCATTCTGCTCTTCTAGCACGTTGTAAGTCTCTACTTGCTTCATAAATATTGAACGTAGGATCTAAGGTGAAATCTAGTTCAAGTAATTCGTTCATCACATTATTCCAATGTTCAGAATAGGGTTTTGCTGCTTGCGCCCATAATTTTCCGGCGTTCTCAAAGCGGTCTTGTTCGTTTTGGTAATTGTAATCCAGCGGAAAATTCTGTACTGTACGATCATCAAAAAGAGCTTCAGGCAATCCGTACCAATGCTCCATAGATGTTAGTCCTGCCCTTGCTGAATGTAATACATTCCATCGGGCTACGCTCATTTGTGCATGATGGCAGGCGGAACCTAACCCTAATTTTTTATTCTCGTCTAATGCAGCTGCCATAATCTCTGGTTCGGCACCGAAGAATTTAATACCGTCTGCACCTTTTTTTGCATTTGCACGTACCCATTCTCGAGCTTGCTCTGGGGTTGAAATGGGAACATCGTTTAAAGGGTTAAAAGATGCACTAGTTTGTCCAAATGCCGTATATGATATAATACGCGGGGCAATAATTTCGTTTTTCTCGCTTTTACGTTTTAGGTCTAGGGAGTAATCAATACCTCTACCGGCAACTTCACGGGCAGTAGTTACGCCATGTGCCATCCATAGTTTAAATACATAGTCTGGGTCTGCACCTTGTGCATCACCTCCAATATGCGTATGCATATCTATAAACCCGGGCATTAGGTACATACCCGTACAGTCCAACTCTTTACCGCCGGGTTTTAATTGTGGTCTTTTTGAATCGTTGATAGCAACTCCCGGGTAACCCACAACCTTTATATCTTTAATGATGTTATTTTCTACAACAATATCAATAGGACCTTGTGGTGGAGCTCCATTTCCGTTTATGAGCATTACACCTCTAATGATCATTTGATTGTGCGGGCCATCACCTTCAAGTGATTGGGCGTTAACAGAGAATAAAACGGATAAGAGCATTGCTGCAACAAGCAGTTCTTTGCGAAACATAAGGTGGTAGTTTGAGTTAGTTACTTTAAATATAAAGAAAGCAACAGAAAGAACGGTCAACGCAACTCAACTTTACCAATAAAAAACGGATTTGATATTTATGACCTATTCTAATTAAGCAACGGGAGATAATTGCTGCTTAATTTCATGGAATTTGATAATATAATTAGTTCCCTTTTTAGTCATGTCTCTGGTAATGGTTCCTTTTAACTGACGTGTTAGGTTGTGAATTAGTTTTAACCCTAACGATTTTGTTGTTTTGTAGTTCACCGTCTCTGGGAAACCAACACCATTATCACCAATTTCTAAAATATAGCAATTTTTCTGTTCGGTATCTTCTTGTAGTTTAATACTGATGATACCTTCTTTATCACCTTCAATACCATATTTTAAAGCATTGGTCAAAGCTTCATTGATTAAAAGACCTAAAGGTATGGCGGTATCTATACCTAACTTGATATCTGGAATGTCTATTTTAAAATCTACATGGTTATCATTGCCTTTTATGGATCTTATAAGGTATTCTCCTAGTTCTTGTACATAAGATTTGTATTCAATATGACTAATGTCATTACGCATATATAACATTTCATGAACCATGGCCATGGCGATAACCCTGTTTTGTGTACCCTTTAAAAGTCCTTTCATAGGGCCGTTATCTATATTTCTGGATTGTAAGCTTAATAGACTGGAAACCGTTTGTAAATTATTCTTTACCCTATGGTGTACTTCTTTTAATAGGTTTTCCTTTTCATGGACCTGTAAATACAACGCTTTTTTAGAACTATACATAGCGTTATAGGTCTTTAATAAAGTTTTGCCCAAAGTGTTACCTAATATAAAAACAGAAAATAAAACGGATACCAAGCTAAATATTGGTCTTGATGCTTCCGGTACGTAATTTTCCGTAATACGTAATTCTGGAATTGTCTGTGTGAAAATTAACAGAATCAGTAATATGATAATATTGAGGTAAATTCTTCCATAACGTGTACTGTAGATAAATCCGCCAAAGGCAATTAATGGAATCATAAATATGAACGGACTATTAATACCGCCACTATAAACGGTAATTACTACTGCGGCAATAAGCCCAATAATAGAAGAGAAATTGAATGTGGGTAAAATAATTTTATGAACCCTAAAATATAAAAGATTGATAAGATTCAATGCAGCAAAGGCAAGAAATACAAAAGGGATTACTTGGGTAATATTTAAAAAGAAATAGCACAATGCTCCAAATAATAAGGAGATAATGCTTGTGGTATAATTTACCCTTAAAAATAGTTTGGTTTTATCCTGTAGACGTTCTTTGTCAATGGTAAATCCGGGCATAGATATTATTTATGTACTAGAAAACATACGAATTACGTTACTAGTAATTTCTGCTTTAGTATAGTTAAAACCACGAATATTTTTCTGAATTACATATTTTTTTTGTCTAAATAATGGTTAAAAATATGAAATAAACTGTTAATGGTTCATTTCACTTCTAATTCGAAAAAATCTAAAGTAAAACTGAATTCTTTATATGTAGTTTATTTTAAGTAAGTTAAACTTTAAAATAAAAAAGGCATCCAAACCCGGATGCCTTTTTGAAATTATAATTCTTAACTCGTTTAGTCTTGAGTTAAAACCCACGACCCGTTTTGTAAAAGTGGCTCGGCTTGTTTAAATTTTACCGTTTTACTTTCTCCACTCATTACATTTTTAATGGTAACTCGCTCGTTTCTTCCAATTTTTGGTTGTTCCCTTGTAATTGTTTCAGTAACGGCAGGACGCTGAGTTTGGTTTTGACTAACTGCTCTACTACGTGCCGCTAACTCATCGCTATTAGGAATTTCTTCTTTCGTAGTCTGTAGATTTTCCTTTTTTCTGATGTTTCTTTCTTCTTGAATGGCACTTGCATTTTCAGAAGGTAATTCTCCTTTAAAAAGGAAAGAAACCACTTCTTTGTTTACCTTTTCGATCATTGATTTAAAAAGTTCGAATGCTTCGAACTTATAAATCAATAAAGGATCTTTTTGTTCGTGAACGGCCAATTGAACAGATTGTTTCAATTCATCCATCTTACGAAGATGTGTTTTCCAAGAATCATCGATAATCGCCAATGAAATATTCTTTTCAAAATCGGTGATCAACTGCTTACCGTTACTATCGTATGCT
The DNA here is from genome assembly GCF_902506355.1 of Maribacter litoralis. Classification (NCBI taxonomy): domain Bacteria; kingdom Pseudomonadati; phylum Bacteroidota; class Flavobacteriia; order Flavobacteriales; family Flavobacteriaceae; genus Maribacter; species Maribacter litoralis. The sequence continues at coordinate 3,019,842 of NZ_LR733271.1, forward strand.
TCTTGAAGGTTGGTAACAACATTCAAACTTTTGATACCATCGGTAAATGGTACTACAATACGCTCAAAATTATTGGCATTGTCTTCATGTACTTTTTTAATAACTGGGAAAGCTGCAGCTGCATTGCGCTCCATTTTATCGTTGTAATGCTCGTAAGCCGCCTTGTATATTTTTCCGGTAATTTCTTGTGCAGATAATTTATTGAATTCCGTTTCCTCTACCGGAGCCGTCATTGAAAAATACTTGATCAATTCAAACTCTAAGTTTTTATAGTCATTGGCTGCCTTGTTGCTTTCAACAATTACTTCACAGGTATCATATACCATGTTGGCGATATCCAATTTTAAACGCTCACCTTGTAAGGCATGGCGTCTTCTTTTATACACAACTTCACGTTGTGCGTTCATAACATCATCATATTCTAACAGACGCTTACGTACACCAAAGTTATTTTCTTCAACTTTTTTCTGTGCTCTCTCAATAGATTTGGTCATCATGCTATGCTGAATAACTTCACCATCTTCCAAGCCCATTTTATCCATCATTTTGGCAACCCTGTCAGAACCGAACAAACGCATTAGGTTATCTTCCAATGAAACGTAGAATTGAGAGCTACCTGGATCTCCTTGACGACCAGAACGACCACGTAACTGTCTGTCAACTCGACGAGAGTCATGTCTTTCTGTACCAATAATTGCCAAACCGCCTGCTTTTTTGACTTCGTCGGACAATTTAATATCGGTACCACGACCTGCCATGTTCGTTGCAATGGTTACTACACCTGCATTACCTGCCTCTGCAACAACATCTGCTTCTTTTTTATGCAGTTTTGCGTTCAATACATTGTGAGGTACTTTACGTACGCTCAATAGTTTTGATAATAATTCTGATATTTCAACCGAAGTTGTACCGATCAATACCGGTCTTCCCGCTTTACTGATTTTGGTTACCTCTTCAATAATAGCGTTGTATTTTTCTCTTTTGGTCTTATAGATAAGGTCATTTTTATCTTCCCTTGCTATTGGTCTGTTGGTTGGAATTTCCATAACATCCAACTTATAGATTTCCCAGAATTCACCAGCTTCTGTAACAGCAGTACCCGTCATACCAGATAATTTGCTGTACATTCTAAAGTAGTTCTGTAAGGTAACCGTTGCAAAAGTTTGTGTCAATGCTTCGATTTTTACATTCTCTTTTGCTTCAATAGCTTGGTGCAATCCGTCAGAGTATCTACGGCCATCCATAATACGACCGGTTTGCTCATCTACGATCATCACCTTATTGTCCATAACCACATACTCCGTATCTTTTTCAAATAGGGTATAAGCCTTTAATAATTGGCTCATGGTATGTATACGTTCACTCTTTACGGTAAAATCTTTAAAAAGCTCTTCTTTTAACTCGGCCTCTTTTTCTATTTCTAGATTTTGATTTTCGATTTTCGCGATTTCTGCACCTATATCGGGCATTACAAAGAAGTCCTTATCTTGCTCACCAGAAATGTAATTAACACCTTTGTCCGTTAATTCTATCTGGTTGTTCTTTTCGTCTATTACAAAAAGTAAGTCTTCATCAACAACAGGCATTTCCCTGTTATTATCTTGCATGTAGAAATTCTCTGTTTTTTGAAGTAGTTGTTTTACTCCTTCTTCACTTAAGAATTTTATTAAAGCTTTATTTTTTGGGAGACCACGATATACTCTAAGTAATAAGAAACCACCTTCTTTAGTGTCACCTTCGGCAATCAACTTTTTAGCCTCTGCCAATACACCGGTTAAGTGTTGACGTTGCTTTCTTACGATTTCGTCAACCTTTGGTTTTAGTTCGTTGAATTCATGGCGATCACCTTCTGGTACCGGACCAGATATGATCAATGGTGTACGTGCATCATCGACCAAAACAGAATCGACCTCATCGACGATGGCATAATTATGTGGGCGTTGAACCAAATCTTTTGGTGTGTGCGCCATGTTGTCCCGTAGGTAATCGAAACCAAATTCGTTATTGGTACCATAGGTAATATCTGCATTATAGGCTGCGCGTCTACCATCAGAATTTGGTCTGTGGTAATCTATACAATCTACAGATAGTCCGTGAAATTGAAAAATAGGAGCCATCCAAGCACTATCCCTTTTTGCTAAATAATCGTTTACGGTTACCAAATGTGCACCGTTTCCGCTTAAAGCATTTAAGTATAGAGGCAATGTTGCTACAAGGGTTTTACCTTCACCTGTTTGCATCTCTGCAATTTTTCCTTGGTGCATGGCAATACCACCAATTAATTGTACATCATAATGTACCATGTCCCAAGTAACTTCTTTACCGGCAGCGTCCCAAGAATTTTTCCAAATGGCATCTGTACCGTCAAGGGTTACATAGTCTTTAGAGCCTGACAACGTTCTGTCATATTCAGAAGCAGTTACCTTTATTGTTTCATTATTGGCAAAACGTTTTGCGGTTTCTTTAACCACGGCAAAAGCTTCAGGTAATATATTATTAAGGGTTTCTTCAGAAATAGTGTAAGCTTCTGCTTTTAACTTATCTATTTCTGTATAGATATCTTCGTTCTTGTCAATATCGGTCGAGTTTTTTACCTCTTCCTCTAAAGTGCTAATTTGATCTGTCTTTTCTTTGATAGCATCTTGTATAGCTCTTTTAAACTCTATGGTTTTTTGCCTTAGTTCATCGTGGCTAAGCTGTTCAAGCTGCGATTCAAATGATTTTATTTTATCTACTAAAGGCTGCAATTCCTTAACGTCTTTCTGTGATTTGTCACCAACAAAAGCCTTTAGGATGGAATTAATGAAACTCATATTTTTTATACTATTAGAATTGAAACTTTCTACACTGTTTTATGGTAAGAATAAATTTCAAAATATTTTAGAGCCGATAAATATTTTCGACGCTATAAAAGAGCAAAAGGTATTCCAGTCTTGATTTTTCGACCGAATTACCCAAAAACATGTCAAAATTACATAAAAAAAAAGCCTCCAAGGAGACTTTTTAGTAGTAATTATGATATCGAATATTAATATTCGTCCTCGTTCCAGAGGTAGTCTTCTTCCGTAGGATAGTCCGGCCAAATTTCTTCGATAGATTCATATATCTCGCCACCTTCTTCTTCCATAGACTGTAAATTTTCTACGACTTCTAATGGGGCTCCAGTTCTGATGGAGTAATCTATTAACTCATCTTTACTTGCCGGCCAAGGTGCATCACTCAAATAAGATGCTAATTCTAATGTCCAATACATAGTAATTGTTTGATTTTAATTTTTTGCAAAAGTAATTTTTAAATCGAGACAGCAAAGAAATTAAGTGTAAATTTCAAGTTATCGTGATATTTTTTTTGCATTTGTTTATTGATAACGAATAAATTACGGAATTATTAGTCCTTTTTTTTAGGGATCCATTTTATTTCATTCGCATGTAGATTATACGACAATTTTCGTGCCAATACAAATAGATAATCAGAAAGTCTATTTAAGAACATTAAAACGTTCGTATCAAATGGTTCAGATTCGTATAATAAAGTTGCTATTCTTTCTGCTCTTCTACAAACAGTTCTTGCTATATGACAGTATGACACTGTGGTATGGCCCCCAGGAAGAATAAAATGTGTCATTTGTGGAAGTTCACCATCCATTTCATCAATAGCCTGTTCTAAAAACTTAATTTCAGAAAGACCAACTTTCGTGATTTTTAATCTTTCTTCACCATTTTTAAGAATTTCTTTTTCTGGATCTGTGGCTAAAATAGCGCCTACCGTAAACAAGTGTTCTTGAATAACTATCAATTGTTGTTGGTGGGTTACATCTATCTTTTGATCTCTAATAAGACCAAGCCAAGAATTTAATTCATCTACCGTTCCATAACTATCAATACGTATATGATGCTTGGGCACGCGCGTGCCTCCAAAAAGACCTGTTGTACCGTCATCACCTGTTTTGGTATATACTTTCATTTTAAATTTTCTGGAGTTAAGCTATAAACGAGGTTATTTGATAATCGTAAGATGGGCAGTGGTAAGAATACTTCTATTCTTCATTTTTGGATTTACGCTTGTAATCTTCCATGAACTTTCTAGATTTACGAGCGTTAGATTTTCCCTTGTTAGTTATTCGTATGGCTATGTAAATAGCGAATACAACCCCTAATACAATATATATAGTATTATTCTGCATTGTAAATTACTTTAGTTTAAAATTACTGGTTTAAATCCGTATTTTAAAATGTTCCTTTTCTTGTTCTTTTCTAAAGAAAACGAGACCACAATAAAAGAGATCAATGGTGACACGAACATGCTTTAATTCTTTCAGTTGCATCCATTTTTCGAAATTCTGTCGATTTTTATGAATTCCGTCTAAAAGCAGCATCGAATCATTTGATAATTTATTCACATTAAATTCGGTCTCATCTAAAACGGACATCTTTCCAAAAACAACATCGGCGTGGCTATCAACGATGGATATATTTGGGCAATTCTTTTTTATTTTTTCTTCGGATGTTTTATCGGACTTCAATAACTGAAGCGTGTTATATTCAAAATAAGTAAGACTCTTAACAAGTATTTTTAAAGATATTGGAAGCTTAATTTTCGTTTTTCTGTAAAGGCATTTGGTGACGTAGTTATATACGAAAGGTGAATGTACACCGTGTTGGTTGGTGGCAGAAAAAAGAAATTTTAAATAAGAAATTAAGCGGTACACGTTTTACTTTTTCAATTTTGCCAAAAGTAAGAATAGTGATGCAACTAATAAATTATAGGGAACGATTATTATTTGTAAGTAGTAAGTACGGGTAAGAAGTGGGGCAGGTGAAGATCGGGGGCGAAAAGGAAATTTGATAATTTTATTAAGAAAGTTTAGCTCTGTTCAATTTAGTAGCGAACTTTAAAGCCTTGATTACTCTGTTGTTTTTGTTCTTGTACAACCTTGCAACTTCGATCGTGTTTTCGTTTTCGATAGTTGGAACAACGATATCATTACTTTCAATAGTTTTAACCATCTCTACTTGTACAATTTCGATCTCTAAAGAAACATTCTCTTCGTTAGCCTGTGCCTGAGCGAAGAAACATGTGAAGAAAAGAGCGGTTAAAAGAATAATTGATTTCATAATATTTGTTTTACACTGCTAAAGTACAGGCAAGACCAAACATATTTTGCCGCTCGTCGTCGGTTACCATTTAACTATAGACGAATGGTAATTAGGGTTCGATTATTAATTTGAGCGTACTGTAAATTTCTTGTATATCAGCATAAGAAAACAAGCGTATCGGCTGTAGGCATTGATGTTGTTTGAGTTTTGATAAATCTAACTATAGAATGAAGTACGATAACCGGCAGAACTGTCATGGCATCTTGAGATTGAGTTTGATTTCTGAACTTGAACTTGATTTCTGAACTTGAACTTGATTTTTGAACTTGAATTTAAAAGTAGGTTATGGTAAGAAATGGGATAGGTGAAGATCGGGGGCGAAAAGGAAATTTGATAATTTTATTAAGAAAGTTTAGCTCTGTTCAATTTAGTATTGAACTTTAAAGCCTTGATCACTCTGTTGTTTTTATTCTTGTACAACCTTGCAACTTCGATCGTGTTTTCGGTTTCGATAGTTGGAACAACGATATCATTACTTTCAATAGTTTTAACCATCTCTACTTGTACAGTTTCGATCTCTAAAGAAACATTCTCTTCGTTAGCCTGTGCCTGAGCGAAGAAACATGTGAAGAAAAGAGCGGTTAAAAGAATAATTGATTTCATAATATTTGTTTTACACTGCTAAAGTACAGGCAAGACCAAACATATTTTGCCGCTCGTCGTCGGTTACCATTTAACTATAGACGAATGGTAATTAGGGTTCGATTATTAATTTGAGCGAACTATGAATTTCTAGTATATCAGCATAAGAAAACAAGCGAAGTAGCTATAAACATTGATGTTGTTTGAGTTTTGTGTTGTAATAAAGCTGACTATAGAGAGAAGTACGATGACTGGCGTACTGTCATTGCATCTTGAGATTGAGATTGAATTTGATTTTTGAGCTTGAACTTGAACTTGAATGTAAAGTAGGTTACGGTAAGAAATGGGGTAGGTGAAGATCGGGGGCGAAAAGGAAATTTAATAATGGTATTAAGAAAGTTTAGCTCTGTTCAATTTAGTAGCGAACTTTAAAGCCTTGATCACTCTGTTGTTTTTGTTCTTGTACAACCTTGCAACTTCGATCGTGTTTTCGGTTTCGATAGTCGGAACAACGATATCATTACTTTCAATAGTTTTAACCATCTCTACTTGTACAGTTTCGATCTCTAAAGAAACATTCTCTTCGTTAGCCTGTGCCTGAGCGAAGAAACATGTGAAGAAAAGAGCGGTTAAAAGAATAATTGATTTCATAATATTTGTTTTACACTGCTAAAGTACAGGCAAGAACAAACATATTTTGCCGCTCATAGTTGGGCGACATTTAACTATAGACGAATGGTAAAAACCATTCGTCTACTATTTTAATCAAGTATTGAAAATGTAATTTTGGGAGATGTAAAATTATTTATCCCTCCATAAGGGCAGAGAGTTCAAACCACCTTTCGGTTTTGCTATCTATTGCATCGGAAATGTCGTTCAACTCAATAGATAGATTCTTAATTTCATCACCACTTAACGAACCATCGGTGAATTTTTCTTGTAGCGCAACTTTAGATTTCTCCAGTTTTTGAATCTCTCTTTCCAACTTTTTAAATTCTTGTTGCTCTGCGTATGAGATTTTGGTAGTGGTGTCAGCTTCTTTCCAATTGGTCTTATTGCTAGATTGAGATTCTTTCTGCTCTCTTTTTTCTTGAATCTGGCTGTCTTCATAAGCACGATAATCAGAATAGTTACCAGGAAAATCCTCTACCACCGCATCGCCCCTAAATACAAATAGGTGATCTACGATCTTATCCATAAAGTAACGATCATGAGATACTACCATTAAACAGCCTTGAAAATCCATTAAGAAGCTTTCTAGAACATTTAAGGTAACGATATCCAAATCGTTGGTAGGTTCATCTAGTATCAAGAAATTAGGATTCTGTATCAATATGGTACACAGATAAAGTCTTTTACGCTCTCCGCCACTTAATTTGTCCACAAAATCGTATTGCTTTTTTCTATCGAATAGAAAACGTTCCAATAACTGTTGTGCAGATATTTGTCTCCCTTTCATTAAAGGTATGTAATCACCAAATTCGCGAATTACATCTATGACCTTTTGACCTTCCTTTATTTTGATGCCTTTCTGGGTATAGTACCCAAATTTTATGGTGTCACCAACAATTACCTTACCGCTGTCTGCTTGGTCGCGTCCACTTAGTATATTTAAAAATGTAGATTTACCCGTACCGTTCTTACCTATAATACCTATACGTTCCCCTTTTTGAAAAACATATTCAAACTTGTCTAGAATAGGTTTGTTTGGAAAAGACTTCGATATTTTATGGAGCTCAAGAATTTTACTTCCCATACGCTCCATATTCAATTCTAGCTGAACTTGATGGTCTTTTCTACGTTGGCTTGCCTTGTCTTTTATTACGGCAAAATCATCTATTCTAGATTTAGATTTGGTAGTACGAGCTTTTGGTTGCCTGCGCATCCAGGCCAGTTCTTTTTTAAAAAGAAGTTCTGTTTTATGATGTTCTACGGCTTCTTGTTCTATACGGGCTTCTTTCTTCTCCAAGTAATAAGAGTAGTTGCCTTTGTATGGATATAATTTACCGTTTTCGAGTTCTATGATTTCGTTGCATACGCGTTCCAAAAAGTATCTGTCGTGCGTAACCATGAACAAGGTCATGTTCTCTTTAGCAAAAAATTCTTCTAACCATTCGATCATTTCTAAATCTAAATGGTTGGTAGGCTCATCTAATACTAAAAGGTCTGGCTTGTTAATTAACGCATTTGCCAATGCCAAACGCTTTTTCTGTCCGCCGGATAATTTATCTACTTTGGCGGTAAGATCATCTAACTTTAACTTAGAAAGGATCTGTTTGTACTGGGTCTCAAAATCCCATGCTTGAAAACGATCCATAGCTTCAAATGCCTTTTGATATGCATCTGCATCTTCTGGATTTTGAAGGGCTTTCTCGTAATTTTTAATAACCTCAAGAACTTCATTGTCAGAAGCAAAAATAGTTTCCTCAATGGTTAAATTTGGATCCATTACAGGTTCTTGAGCAAGAAAAGATACCCGGGTAGATTTACGATAGTTTACCTGACCGCTGTCTGGGGTGTCGGCACCGGAAAGTATATTAAGTATCGATGTTTTTCCTGTACCGTTTTTAGCGATCAAGGCTATTTTTTGGTCTTTGTTGATACCAAAAGAAAGGTTATCAAAAAGTACCCTTTCGCCATAGGATTTTGAAATATTTTCAACGGTAAGTAAATTCATATAAGGATCGCTAAATTTTATTTTTTGATTGAGATTTCTTTTCTAATATGATGTATCAAGTACAAGTAGCGCATAGCTAAAGCTAACATTACCAAGATTAATAATATTGAAAATACTTGAATTTTTAAAACCCATAATACACATGTAATACCTAATAAAATGGTTAGAAAAATGGTGTAGGTAAGCATCCATTTGGGTATTGTTTTCTTTACTAGTATAAATGCAATAACAAGGTTAGGGGCAAAAGCCCAAAGCGCATTAAAATTAGCCTTGGTGGCTAAGTGATCGGTCGCAAACCATAAAAAGGCAATTAAAACACCTGCTATTCCGGTGATAAAAAAGAGTGCGAAATCTAACCACTTACTTCGTTCTCTGTTATTATAGTCCTTAAATGTGATATAGCCAACTAGTAGTACCAATAGTCCCAACCAAAAGGCAGGGCTTAAATAAAACGGAGAGTCACTTACTTGTTCAGGAATATCGACCAAAACGGTTTCTTTGTTGACTATTGGTTTACCGTTTATAGTAGTATTCTTCATTTGTTCATAAACATAAATAGGAAGAAACAAATGCTCGTACGGACTCGCCTTACGGTCAATTACAGAACCCAATGCCAGGTCTATGCCGAAGTTGGACCAAGTGTTGGGGTTTAATTTTAGGCGAATTAATTCTCTAAACGTAAGATGTTCTTTTAAGTAACTATAATCAAAATCAAAGTCACTACCCAAGGTCTTTTCAAAAACCATTGGTATACGGGTAGCACAATTATCAAAAAGAAAATCGTATTTGTATTTTTTATTTTCCGGCAACAAATTGTGCTCTAAAAATGTAACAATAGCATTGCGTTGCTCTAAGGTTAAATTTAAACTTTGCTCTCGTACCCACCTTTTTTCTTGCTGATACCCATATTTAAAATATTTAAACGGTATACGTGAAATGGTATAGGAAAGCTTACCACGAGTAAAATTCAAATAGAAGTTGGGGTCCTCAAAGTCATAGGTACCATAACCGTAAACTTCATCAATACCTAGAGTCGGGTCTTGTAAACGAATTGCACTATGCCCAAATTTTGCAGCCAATTCTTCGCCTGTACCTACCGTTAAAAGACTTATTTTAGATAACGGAGATAGCTGGGCATTTTGAGAGTATCCACAAAATGCGGAGATAAGTAATAGGAATAAGAAAGTGATTTTTTTGAACATAACCGTACTAGTCCATAGCAGATACAAAGATGCGAATAATAACAGACTTCGCTGATATTGGTTTTTTATAATTTTTTGTAAAAGGCATTTACTTGTGTTTATGAATCTGTTTAAACGAAAAAGCCACCTAAATTAGGTGGCTTTTAAAATCTAATACTAGATAAGATTACTATGAAATAGTTACCACAAGATCATCTTGCTTTACCATACTGCCTTCCTTTAGACTAATGGATTGTACTGTGCCCGACTTATATGCTGTAACCGTTGTTTCCATTTTCATGGCTTCAATAACGAATAACGGATCGTTTTCTTTTACGTCTTGACCTTTTTTGACTAAAACTTTATACAATGAACCCTGTAAAGGAGCACCGATTTGATCGGTATTTGCCAGATCTACTTTTTCATTTTCCTCAATTTTTAAATTTAAGGAAGTGTCCAAAACATCAACGAATCTATTTTCCCCGTTTACTTGAAAGAATACGGTTCTCATACCTAGCTCATTTGGTATACCTACAGATAGTAATCTTATTATTACCGTTTTACCAGGTTCTAACTCTATTAAGGTTTCTTCACGTAATTTCATGCCGTAGAAGAAATGTTTGGTAGGTACCAGTGCTAAGTTGCCGTAAAGCTTATAATTCTCATGAGCTTTCTTGAATACCTTTGGGTAAAGGGTGTATGAAAGAAAATCTTCCATTTCTATGGCGCGTGTAAACCCTTTTTGAAACTTCTTTTTAAAGGCTTTAAATTCCTTGTCAAAATCAGTTGGAGCCAAATGGGCATTGGGTCTGTTCTTATATGGTTTTTTATTTTTAAGAATGATTTTTTGAAGCTTTTTAGGAAATCCTCCAACGGGCTGACCTAAATCTCCCATAAAGAAACTAATAACAGAATCTGGGAACGATATTTCCTCACCACGTGTCATTACATCTTCGGTAGTAAGTTCATTTGTTACCAAGAAAATAGCCATATCGCCAACTACTTTTGAACTCGGTGTTACTTTGATCAGGTTTCCAAATAGTTTATTGACATCGGCATACATTTTCTTTACTTCATCAAAGCGGTCTCCAAGTCCCAATGCCGTTGCTTGAGGGCGTAAGTTAGAATATTGCCCACCAGGTATTTCATGACCATATACTTCTGCTGTGCCGGATTTTAATCCCGATTCAAAAGGGTAGTATAATTCTCTGGTATCTTCCCAGAAATTAGAGAACTGATTCAGCTTCTGCATATCAAACTCATGTGCCCTTGGCTGATTTTTCATCATTTCTACGACAGAATTGAAGTTAGGCTGAGATGTTAATCCAGATAATCCGCCTAGCGCTACATCGACCACATCAACACCAGCTTCGATAGCCTTTAAATACATAGCCGTTTGTAATGATGAGGTGTCATGCGTATGTAAATGTATGGGTAACTTTACCGTGTCTTTTAATGCGGTTACCAGTTCTGTGGCAGCATAGGGTTTTAATAGACCCGCCATGTCTTTTATGGCAATCATATGCGCACCGGCATTTTCTAGGTCTTTTGCTAGTTGCGTGTAATATTTAAGGTTGTACTTGGTTTCGTTTACATCTAGAATATCACCTGTATAACTTAAAGCTGCTTCTGCAATTCCACCTGTTTTGTTTCGTACATAATTAATACTTGGCTCCATGGCTTTTACCCAGTTGAGCGAATCAAAAATTCTGAATATATCTACACCGTTCTCCCAAGATTTCTCAACGAATTTTTCGATTAAGTTATCTGGGTATGCTTTATAACCTACTCCGTTTGATCCGCGTAATAACATTTGGAACAATATGTTAGGTACTGCCTTACGAAGTTCACGTAGTCGTGTCCACGGACTTTCATGTAAGAATCGCATACAAACATCAAAAGTTGCCCCTCCCCAAACTTCCATACTAAATGTGTTTGGGTGATTTTTAGCATAACTTTCAGCAACACGCAACATATCATAAGTACGCATTCTGGTAGCTAACAAAGATTGATGGGCATCTCGCATGGTGGTGTCCGTAAAATGAATTTTCTTTTCATCCATTAACCAAGCACAAAATTTCTCGGGACCCATTTCGGTCAGCATATCTTTTGTTCCTTTCGGATGTGCTTCTAACGGATTGAATTTTGGAACCTTCGCGTTTCTAAAGACTTTGTTTTCGTCTATATACTTAACATCGGAATTACCGTTTACAATAACTTCCGCTAAGAAATTAACTACTTTAGATGTTCTGTCTTGTGGTAGTTTTATATCAAATAGGGCAGGCGTATTTTGAATAAAATTAACTGTTACCTTGCCATCTTTGAATGTTGGGTGCTGAATAACATTCTGTAAAAAGTGAATGTTGGTTTTTACACCTCTAATTCTAAACTCCTTTAATGCACGTACCATTTTACGGGTAGCACCATCTAATGTTCTACCGTGAGACGATACCTTGACCAGCATAGAATCAAAAAAAGGACTCACCTGATAGCCCTGATAAATACTACCCGCATCTAAACGAATACCCATACCGGAAGCACTTCTATATGTAGTTACGGTACCGTAATCTGGGGTAAAGTTGTTTGCTGGGTCTTCTGTTGTTAATCTACATTGTAGAGCAAAGCCGTAGGTGGCAATGGTTTCTTGTCCGTATATTTTAATTTGCTGACTGTCTAGCTTGTAATTTCCGGCGACAAAGATTTGTGTTTTTACCAAATCTATTCCAGTAACCATTTCCGTTACCGTATGTTCTACTTGAATTCTAGGGTTAACTTCAATGAAATAGATGTTGTCGTCCCTATCTACCAAAAACTCTACGGTACCTATATTGTTATAGTTGACCTCTTTGGCAATATCAACGGCATATTTGTACAAGTTCTGTTTAACCTCTTCATTTAAATTGTGCGAAGGTGCAATCTCTACTACTTTTTGATGACGGCGTTGTACAGAGCAGTCGCGTTCGTGCAAGTGACGAATATTACCATGGTTATCGGCAACGATCTGTACTTCTATATGCTTGGGTTCTTCAACATATTTTTCAAGAAACATGGTATCATCGCCAAAAGCATTTAGGGCTTCATTTCGGGCAGAGTCAAAATTCATTTCTAGATCTTCATCTTTTCTAATGATTCTCATTCCTCTTCCACCTCCACCAGATGCAGCTTTCAGCATTATTGGGTATCCAATTTTAGCTGCTTCTGCCAAAGCAACTTTTACAGAGGTCAATTTCTTTTTGTTGCTCTCAATAATGGGTACGTTACATTTTACAGCAACTTTCTTTGCCGTAATCTTATCTCCTAAGGCGTCCATTACTTTTGGATCCGGACCTATGAAAATGATATCATTGGCGGCACATTGCCTAGCAAATTCAGAGTTTTCAGATAGAAAGCCGTACCCTGGGTGAATGGCGTCTACATTCTTCGCTTTTGCCAAGGCAATAATTTGTGGAATATCTAAATAAGGTTTTAATGGCTGATTGTCTTCACCTATTTGGTAAGACTCATCTGCTTTGTTTCGGTGTTGAGAATATCGGTCTTCATAAGTGTAAATGGCAACCGTTTTAATATTTAATTCGGTGCAGGCTCGTAATACACGTATAGCAATCTCACTTCGGTTAGCTACTAAAACCTTTTTAATCTTCATTTCTTGACAACTTTTTAATGGTTAGTGTTATTTAATTTTGTTACAAAATTTTATTTATTAGTGTATATTGTTACAAAGGCAATAATTTAATTCTAATATATTAACTAAACAATGCTATGCATGCATAATATTTTTCATATCCTATTTATTTTGTGATATGTTGCTGTAAAAGTTAGGTTTTAATTTAAAGAAATCCACATAACTCCTAGTAAATCTGTAGATTATATTGCTGTTTTTGGATTAAGTTATCATTAATGGTCGTAAAGCATGCCTGTTGCCTAGTGGTATTTTTCTTGCGAATATCTTTGCCACCGTTTAATTATATTATTTTTAGAGCAAATATTTTAGGATAGACCCAAAAGCAGGTTTGTTTTATACTTTACTTTAATGATTATGAAAAAACATATTCCAAATTTTATAACTCTTTTAAATGTTTTTTGCGGTTGTGTAGCTGCTGTTTTTGCCGTGTTGAACAAATTGGAAATTGCCGCTATTTTTGTAGCGTTAGGTATTTTCTTTGATTTTTTTGATGGATTGGCGGCACGTGCCCTTGTTGTTAAAAGTGAATTGGGTTTGCAGTTAGATTCGCTTGCGGACATGATTACGAGCGGACTAGTTCCCGGTATTGTTATGTTTCAATTATTGGCAATGTCTCAAACCAGTGGATGGGGAGATGGTTCTCACTTTTTTTTAGAAAGTGGTTCTCTCCAATTTAAAAATTTATTACCGTTTTTTGGGTTTGTAATTACGATGGCATCTGGCTATAGATTGGCTAAATTTAATATTGATGAAAATCAGACCTCTTCTTTTATAGGGTTACCAACACCGGCAAATGCCTTATTGATACTTTCCTTGCCACTTATACTGATGTATCAGAATAATGAATTTCTAAATACATTGATTCTTAACCAATGGTTCTTATTTATTTTGACTATCCTAAGTGCTTATTTGTTAAATGCCAATATACCATTGTTCGCCTTAAAGTTTAAAAATACAAGTTTTAAGGATAATGCTATGCGATACATATTTATTATCATCAGTCTTGTGCTTATTATTACCATGAAATTCATGGCTATTCCTTTAATTATTCTGTTTTATGTAGTAAGTTCTGTTATACAAGAGAGACTTTAATAATAGATTAAATAGGAAGAAGCATTATGGAAAATGAAGAATATGAATATTGGTTAAGCGGTCCTATACCCAATGTACCTAATTTATTACAACCAGCCGCACATGCTTTATTACAGAGCGAGCGAGAGTTAAAGAAATACACTGCAGATTTTCCGAAAGAATTATTATGGGCGAAAACCGCCGGTAGGGCTTCCGTTGGTTTCCATATGAATCATGTAACTGGGGTATTGGATAGAATGATCACCTATGCAAAAGGCGAGTCTCTTACCGAAGAACAATTTCAACTTTTAAAAAAGGAAGGTGCCTTTGATATGAACAAAGAGGTTACCCATTTGCAAGAGCAATTTTCTGCAAAAGTAGCTGAAGCGCTAGCATATTTTCAAACTATTCCTGAAAGTACACTTACCGAAAAAAGAACGGTGGGTAGAAAAAAACTACCGTCTACCGTAATGGGACTGCTTTTTCACGCAGCGGAACACAGCCAGAGACATATTGGTCAGTTATTGGTGACCGTTAGCGTACTGCAATCTAAGATTTCATAAAACTTTTTAATTAGTATTTGCTTAGAGTATGGATACATCGGTAATAATCATCGGCGCAGGATTAACGGGTTTATTGACGGCATATCGTTTGCAAGAATTGGGTTTTGATGTTAAAGTATTAGAGGCACGAGATAGAATTGGTGGAAGAATACACACCTTGCAATCGGGGAATGCTAAAGTTGAAATGGGTGCAACATGGTTTAATGATAGTCATTTTCATTTATTGGACGTTGTAGAAGAATTCAAGGTTCCCTATTTTGAACAATTTATGACCGGTACATCTTATTTTCAAACATTTTCAAATGTACCACCACAAGAAATAGCGGTTCCAAATGATAGTCCTAGTTATCGGTTTAAGAACGGAACTATTGATTTGCTGAATTCCATATCTACTAAACTGTTACCAAATACTATCTTTTTAAATGAAGAGGTTAATGAGGTTAATGTTTCAGAAAATAGCGCTGAGGTGAAAACAGTTGCTCGTACTTTAAATACAGATATCGTTATTACCACATTACCACCAGCAGCGTTAATAGATCAAATAACATTTTCGCCTCAGTTACCTAATGAATTGGTTTCATTAGCAGAGCAAACTCATACTTGGATGCAAGATTCCATTAAAGTTGCCCTAACCTATAAAAAGCCGTTTTGGAGAACGCAAGGTAAGTCGGGAACGATATTTAGTAATGTGGGACCTTTGAGCGAATTCTACGATCAATCTAATTTAGAAATTGAGTCGTTCGCCTTAGTTGGTTTTGCTTCTGGTAGCTGTGCTCGTTTTACTAAAGAACAGCGAATTGAAAAAATTGAAGCACAATTGAAATTGGTATTTGGGGATGATGCCCTAAATTATGTATCATATCATGAAACGGCTTGGTATAATGAAGAGTTTACCAAATCTCATAGACAGGCAGATAATTTGTTTCCACATCAAAATGGTGGTCATGCACTGTATCAAGAACCTTTATACGATAATAAATTGTTTATTTCTGGTGCAGAAACCTCAAAACATCACTCTGGTTACATGGAAGGCGCTATTTTTGCAGCTGAATCTGTTGTTGCAAAACTGAAAGGTTTGCACATAACACAGTCATAAATACATGTCAGTTACCTTATTGTCGTCTCCATTACAGGGCTTTACCGATTTTAGATTCCGAAATGCTTTCCATAAATATTTTGGAGGTATCGATACCTTCTATGCACCATACATTCGTTTAAACGGAAAAATGGTGATTAAAAATTCGTATCAAAAAGATCTTCAGCCAGAAAACAATACTACTTTAGAGGTGATACCTCAAGTAATGACGGGTGATGCAGATGAGTTTTTGTTCGTCATTAAATACATACAGAGTTTAGGGTATAAAGAGCTGAACTGGAATTTGGGTTGTCCATATCCTATGGTTACAAAACAAGGTATGGGTAGCGGACTCATTTGTAATCCGGAGAAAATTGACCATATTTTAAAACGCGCTCATGAAGGAACCGATGTGGTGGTATCCATGAAAATGCGAATGGGTTATGAAAATGCAGAAGAGATTTTAGATGTTTTTCCTATTCTAGATAAATATCCGTTAAAGAATATAGCTATCCACGCACGTATAGGCAAGCAACTGTATAAAGGCGGAGTAGATTTAGATGCTTTTCAGAAATGTACGGAAAGTACCAAACATACTTTATACTATAATGGTGATATTACTACTGTAGCTAAGTTCATTGAAATGAAAGAGCGTTTTCCTAGTATTGACCATTTTATGATGGGAAGAGGGTTAATTGCCGACCCGTTTCTACCAAGCATGATTAAGAACAATACCACCGAATACCCAAAAGACCGTTGGAAGATTTTTTCAGAATTTCATGATACGATATACCAGCAATATGATGAAGCTTTATCTGGACCAACACCTATTAAAATGAAAATGAGAGGATTTTGGGAGTATTTTGCACTGTCAACATCTAATCCGCACAAAGCATTCAAGAAAATAAAAAAGGCTAATAATCCCAGAGCATATCAACAAGCGGTGCGTGAGATATTGAATAATGAGTGAGATTTTTCTTAGATTAGTGGTGTGTTAATGTCTGTTTATGAAAAATAAAACCATCAAATTTCTATTGAAAGTATTTATGTTTTTTCCAGTATGTTTTGGAGTAATGTTATGGTTCGATGGATTTGATTTGAATGATTGGATATTTAAAATTGTTGTAGGATTTGTTGGAGCTTTTGGTTTAACTTTTTGGCAGCTTTTTGATTATGAAAAGTATAGTGATATTGCATATGAAGATTTTTTAGAATCTAAGCATAGCTTAAGATTGGATAACAGTGAGGAAAACTGGTCTAAGTTTCAAGAAATGATTGAAAATCCATTGTTAAAACTGAAAATTACAGAGAAAACAGAGAATAAATTAAAAGTTCAAATTGAAAGAAAAATTATTGATTCTATCCTTACAGTGAGCAAAACTCCAGATGCTATAATTGTAAATATTGAAAATAAGTTCTTTTCTTTTTTGCCAGATCGTGCAGAAAATTACCGCATTATTCAGAAACTTGCCAAAAGAAGTCAACGATCTAAGAGCATATTGACAAGCGGTGCGTGAGATATTGAATAATGAGTAGAGTAACGGTTATCTTTGCAGTATTGTTCTAAAAATCGCTTGTGAAAGACCTTCTTTTAATTACACCACCTTTTACCCAGTTAAACACTCCGTATCCGGCAACGGCTTACATTAAAGGGTTTTTGAATACAAAAGGGATTTCTTCTTTTCAGTCTGATTTAGGAATAGAGGTAATTCTATCCCTCTTCAATAAAAATACATTTCAAAAATTATTCGAAATAGCCTACGAAACAGATGCTATTGTTACTGAAAACACGCAAAGAATATATGCCCTTAGGCATGAGTATCTAAAAACCTTAGACGCCATAATCCTATTTCTACAAGGTAAAAATGACACCTTGGCAAGGCAATTATGTACTGATAAATTTTTGCCACAAGCTTCTCGTTTCGAGCAGTTAAATGATTTAGAATGGGCTTTTGGTACTATGGGTATGCAAGATAAAGCCAAGCATTTGGCAACCTTGTACCTTGAAGATCTTTCAGATTTTATTGTAGAATGTATTGACCCCAATTTCGGATTCAGTAGGTATGCAGAACGATTGGGGCGCAGTGCCAATTCATTCGATGAGCTTTATAAACATCTAAACGAAGAACCCACTTTTATTGATGAGTTAACGCTAAAGATTTTAAAAGAACAATTAGAAGAAGTACAACCTAAATTGGTGTGCTTTTCGGTTCCTTTTCCTGGTAATTTATATAGTGCTTTTCGTTGTGCCCAATTTATAAAAGCAAATTATCCTGATGTAAAAATTGCCATGGGTGGCGGATTCCCAAATACAGAACTGCGCAGCCTTACCGATGTTCGTGTATTTGAATTCTTCGATTTTATAACGTTAGACGATGGTGAGCTTCCTTTAGAATTGGTACATCAATATGTGGTCAATGAGGAAGGGGAGTTAAAGCGAGCTTTTGTCTTAGAGGATGGTAAAGTTGTTTATAAGAACAATAGTTTAAGGCAAGATTACAAACAACAAGATGTTGGTACACCAGATTATGCCGATTTGCAATTAACCAACTATATTTCGGTCATTGAAATTGCCAACCCCATGCACAGTTTATGGAGCGATGGTCGTTGGAATAAATTGACCATGGCACATGGTTGCTATTGGGGGAAATGTACATTTTGTGACATCTCTTTAGATTATATTAAAATTTACGAGCCGGTTGCAGCTAGTATGTTGGTAGATCGCGTAGAAGCTTTGATGGAACAAACCGGTGAATCCGGGTTTCATTTTGTTGATGAAGCGGCACCACCTTCTTTAATGAAGGCTTTTGCTTTAGAGGTTTTAAAAAGGAAATTGACCATTACTTGGTGGACGAATATTCGTTTTGAAAAGAATTTCACCCAAGATCTTTGCTATCTCTTAAAAGCATCGGGCTGTATTGCGGTTTCCGGTGGGTTGGAAGTGGCATCTGACCGATTATTAAAACTCATAGATAAAGGCGTTACTGTAGCACAAGTGGCACAAGTAACACGAAATTTTACCGAAGCGAATATCATGGTGCATTCGTATTTAATGTATGGTTACCCAACGCAGACTGTTCAAGAAACTGTAGATAGTTTAGAAATGGTGCGTCAGTTGTTTGAATTAGGTATTATACAATCCGGTTTTTGGCATCAGTTTGCATTGACCGCTCATAGTCCGGTAGGTTTGCATCCGGAAGAATACGGGGTCCTGCCCGATTTGAAAAACATCAGCTTTGCAAACAATGATATTGATTTTAAAGATGAAACGGGCATCGACCATAGTATTTTTAGCTTTGGGTTAAAAAAATCGCTCTTTAATTTTATGCACGGTATCGGTTTCGATATGAGCTTGCAAGAATGGTTCGATTTTGAAATTCCGCAGTCTACCATATCACCCGATTATATTTATGATTGCTTGCAACAGGAAGTTGTCTTAAAAACAAAACCTACGGCAAAAGTTGTCTTTATAGGTCAATTGCCATTAGTACAAGAGCAAGAAAAAAAGAAAAGAGGGGTGACATGGAAACAATTGCAAATGTATTTTCATTCCACTTCAGATGCCTATGAAATTACGGTAGATAGAGAGCAAGGACAATGGCTATCAGAAAGTTTAGAAAAACTGCGTCCGGAAAACAAACCGACCACATACGCACAATTAAAGAAAGATTTTGAGGCGCAATTTGAAGATTTTGAATTGTTTTGGTATTCAAAACAAGTATTAGGATTACGAGAACACGGACTAATAATTCTATAAAAAAAGCTGCATTGAATTTTCAATGCAGCCTCAAAATATAAATTATGGTTTGGTTTATGAATAGGTAAGGGAGTACCCAACTTCAGTACTATACGATTCCGAAAGAATTGAGTCTACAAAAATCCATTCAGAAGTTACTTCTGTCGTGGTAAAAGTGGTCATCATAAAACCTCTTCTAGAAGCATCAAAATAATTAAGCTCATCAATTAAGGCTATCATAGCATCTTGAAAACCTGCAATTAATTCAGCATTGACATTAGCGCCAAGGTAGGTTTCAAAACCAGGTGAACTAACAGAAGATGTTGCCAATTCTATTCCCACTTCTGATCCATCTGCAGCAGTTAGTGTATTTTGCCAAGCGTTATGGGTATCTCCGGCAAGTGTTACAATCTTTTTACCGTTCAATGCGCCGTATATTAATTCACGGTCTATTGGGTAGCCATCCCAGGCATCTAAATTATATGGAATAACAGAGGTCACCCGGGCAGTTTCTTCTGCTGTTAATGTTGGGTCGTTGTTTAGCAATCTAAGTTTTATCGTTACCAGTTCTGTAAGTATGGCAGCAAAATTAGGTGAGCCAAATGCAGTTAATAATTCTGCCGGTACATTCATTTTACCCATTAATACCTGTTGCCCCAATACTTGCCATTTAGCTGAACTGCTGGTTATTTCAGAAATTACCCAATCTCGCTGTGTCGTACCTAAAATTGAACGTGTGGGATCCGTTAACGCAGTTTGGAAGGCTTCGGCATCAAAACCTGTAGCGGTGAAATAATCGGTAATGTTCAATTGTTTGTCCCTCCCGATCAAGCGGGTATCCATCAGTACAAGATTCACTAGGTTCCCAATATTTACAGATCTGTAAATAACGCTGTTATCATCTGCTGAAATTCTTGAGAACGGTAAAAATTCGCTATATGCTTGCAGTGCATTCTGTTTTCTGGCCTCAAAACTACCTTCTGTAGCTTCATCATGGTTTTCTGCACCTTCTTTAAAAGTGTCATTTGCAATTTCATGATCGTCCCAAACACATATAAACGGTTTCTTTTGATGTGCCAATTGTAAGGAAGCATCTGATCTATATTGCTTGTAACGGGTTCTGTAGTCATCCAAAGAAATAATTTCTCCCGTAGGTTCATGAAAACGGTTCAAGAAAGCATTTTCTTCTGTAGAGCCATACCCGCCGGCGCCATATTCATAAAAATAATCCCCTAAATGAACAATAATGTCAGCATCAGAATTTGCCATGGCATCGTAAACATTGAACAAACCTGCTTGGTAGTTAGAACATGAGCACACTGCTAATTTTGCTTGCGTAGCATCTGTTGGTAGGGTAATAGTTTCCCCAACAACAGAAATAGAATTATCCGAAGTGCTTATAAACCTATAATATAATTTTTGATCGGCTTCCAGCTCGGTCAATTCAATGGCAAGTGTGTTATCTCTAGAGCTTTCGGTGGTTATTTTCCCCGTTCTTAGAATGCTGCTAAAATCGTTTTGGGTCGAAACTTCCCAAATGATTTCAACATCTGCAGCCATGTAGCGCGTCCAAATTATTACACCGGAATTACTTGGGTCAAAACTGGCAACCCCATAGGTAAAGTTCTGTACCGTTAACTGAGATTCGTCATAATCAACTTGTAAATCGTCATCATCACTGCAGCTTATAAAGTTAGGAGCTAAAATGATACCCCCTGATGCCATTAAGGTTTTTTGAATAAAATTTCTTCTGGTGTTTTTCGTAGTTTTCATTTGGTTCGTAGTTTCTTCAAAATTGTTCCAATTCTAATGAATGCATGTTAGTTCAACTTTATCTTTAGGTTATTGAAATTATTGGTGATAAGAATTGATAATTGGGGTTGGTCAATTTTCTAGATTCTGAATGATTTCCTTAAGTTTGATGATTAGCATGAATAATATGACCCCGAAAATCGTTCCTCTTAAAAAGAAAAAATTGGTCGGATTATCTACCGAGATGAGTTTGGTGGATAATAGAACTTCTGAACTTTGGAAAAACTTTAGGCAACGAAGCTCGAAAATTGTCAATAGGTCGTCCGATGATTTTATCTCCTTGCAAGAATATCCTGCTAACTATTTTCAGGAATTTTCTCCTATTGCAAAGTATGTGAAGTGGGCTTGCGTTGAGGTTGAAGATTTTAATTCTGTTCCTGAAGGAATGAATAGACTTATTTTGGATGGCGGACTATTTGCCGTATTCAATTACAAGGGGAGTGCACAAAATGTAGCTTCCTTTTTTCAATATATTTATGGGGAATGGATTCCTAATTCCGATTATAACTTAGATAACAGACCGCATTTTGAAGTCTTGGGAGCAAAATACAAAAACAACGATCCAAATTCAGAAGAAGAGGTGTGGATTCCGATTCAAGAAAAATGAAACAACCCGAAAAAGCTCCATGGTATTACCTGCTATTGCTGATTTTAGCAGGGGAGAGTGTCTTTATTTTGCCTTTTGTTTTACAACGTGTTTTTAGACCTACAGTTTTAAAGGTATTTGAACTTGATAATGTTTCGTTGGGTTTATGCTTTTCCGTGTATGGCTTTGTTGCTTTGGTTTCCTATTTATTGGGCGGACCTTTGGCGGATAAATTTCAGCCAAGAAAATTAATTGCTATAGCACTTTGGATGACCGCTTTGGGCGGATTGGTCTTTTCTACATTCCCTAGTTATTTTGTATTACAGGTATTATATGGCTTTTGGGGGTTCACCACAATTTTCTTGTTCTGGTCACCTATGATCAAGGCTACACGTGTGTGGGGAGGAAAAGGGTCTCAAGGTAAGGCATTTGGGTTGCTAGATGGCGGCAGAGGGTTGGTAGGAGCCTTATTTGGTACCTTAGGGGTACTTGTGTTTTCCTTTTTTATGACGGCTAATTTGGAGGTCGCCACTTTAGAAGAAAGTAGGTTTGCTTTTCGCTATGTGATATTGACTTCGTCTGGTATAGTTTCTGTTGTAGGAGTTTTGGTCTGGTTTTTTATGCGATTACCTGCAAGTCTTGAAAAAGAAATAGTTGTTGAAAAAATTACCGTTTCCCAAATTAAAGAAGTACTTCGTCTACCTTCGGTTTTACTATTGATGATTATTATTTTATGTGCTTATGTAGGGTATAAAATCACCGATATTTTTTCACTTTACGCGCAAGATGTTATGCTGTTAGATGAAGTAGCTTCGGCAGAAGTGGGTACTATTTTACTGTTTGCAAGACCGGTAGTGGGGGTTCTGATCGGTGTGGTGGCAGACCGTTCTAGACCAAGTTTATTCTTGTTTTTAGGTTTTATCATTGCTTTGGTAGGTTCTTTGGTTTTTGCTTCAGGAATGGTTGCAAATGTTTCCTATTTCTTTTTCTTATTTTCAATATTGATAGTAGCCTTGGGTGTTTACGCCATTCGTTCGTTATATTTTGCGGTGATGCAAAGCGGTAGAATACCTTTGGTACTTACCGGTACAGCAGTGGGTATAATATCATTAATAGGTTATACTCCAGATATATTTGCAGGTCCCGCAATGGGGTACTTTTTAGATGCATCCCCGGGTTTGAAAGGGCATCAACATGTATTTTATATGCTTGCTGCATTTTCTTTTATCGGTGGAATAGCGGCATTCAGATATTTTCAACTATATGGCAAACCGTTCAATGAAAATTCCAAAACATCTTAATCTTCTATTTTCTGGTATAATAGTGATAATTGGCGGGATTGTATACGGTGGTCATCCAACATTTGTAATGCCTAAGCTTTTAGGTTTTCAGGTAGTTGATTTAGAACTGAAGAACATGCTGCGTGCCGTAATGGGTATTTATATAGGGGTTGGCGTGTATTGGCTTCTAGGTGCTTTTAAAACGAAATTTTGGTACGGGGCAACGGTCTGCAATGTGCTTTTTATGGGAGGAATTTCTTTTGGCAGAATCGTGAGTACCATTTTTGATGGTGTATCACCATTATTTACTCCCGCATTAATTCTAGATCTTTTGTTCTTCGCTTGGGGATTGTATAATCTAAAAAAATACAAAGAGTAGCATTCTAACTATGCGATATTAAAAATCGAGCTTCTTTTTTCGTAGCTCAAAGTTTTGACCAAGGTAGACTTTACGCACCATTTCATCGGCAGCTAAATCTTCAGGAATACCAGATTTTAAAATTCCGCCTTCGAACATTAGGTAAGAACGTTCTGTAATGGCAAGTGTTTCCTGCACGTTATGGTCGGTAATTAGAATACCAATGTTCTTATTCTTTAACTGCGCTACAATACGTTGAATATCTTCAACGGCTACCGGATCTACACCTGCAAAAGGTTCATCCAATAAAATAAATTTTGGATCGGTTGCCAAGGCTCTTGCGATCTCCGTTCTTCTTCGCTCACCACCAGAAAGTAGGTCGCCACGGTTTTTACGAATATGCCCTAAACCAAATTCTTCAATGAGCGATTCCATTTTCATGTGCTGCTCTTTCTTGCTTAATTTGGTCAATTGAAGAACACTGAGAATATTCTTCTCAATACTTAACTTTCTAAATACCGATGCTTCTTGTGCCAAATAACCAATACCGTTTTGGGCCCTTTTGTACATGGGAAATTTTGTAATCTCCATGTCATCTAAATAGATGCTGCCACCATTTGGTTTTATAAGGCCAACAATCATATAAAAAGATGTGGTTTTACCGGCACCATTTGGTCCAAGCAACCCTACAATTTCTCCTTGGTTTACTTCAAGGGAAATTCCTTTTACCACCCTACGTCCTCTGTAGGATTTCATAATATTGTCGGCACGTAACTTCATGTTTTCAAATCTATTGGTTATTGGTCTGTTAGAAAAGTAATTAGGGATTTTTTAACCTATTGGTTTTCTAATTCTTCCCAATATTCATAGGCTCTTCTTAAATGTGGAATTACAATGGTACCACCTACTAGTGTGGCAATACTCAAGGTTTCCATAACCTCTTCTTTAGAGACGCCTTCTTTGTAAGAGCTTTCCAAATGATATTTTACACAATCGTCGCAACGAAGAACAGTTGACGCCACTAGACCCAATAATTCTTTGGTTTTGACATCTAAAGCACCTGCGGCAAAAGCGTTAGTGTCTAGGTTGAATATACGTTTTACGATTTTATTATTATCAGCCAACAACTTATCGTTCATCTTAGAACGGTAAGCATTAAATTCTTCAATTTGATTTGACATTTCTATTTGCTTTTTTTTCTTTTTCAGCTTTTTTTCTTTCTTTTCTCAATACCATGGCAGAAATATATATACTAACTTGGTATAAGATCAATACCGGTATTGCTACTATTATTTGACTGGCAACATCTGGCGGGGTAATAACCGCGGATAAGATCAACACCACTACCAATGCTATTTTTCTATACTTTCTCATGATCTCTGGTGTAACCAAACCAATTTTGGTCAAAAAGAAAATTATGATCGGTAGCTCAAATAAAACACCACAGGCAATTACAGACGCCCTAACGGTAGATATGTAAGAAGCCAAGTCAAACTCGTTGGTTACCTCTGAACTTACTTGGTAGGTGCCTAAAAAGTTAATGGATAATGGTGAAACCACATAGTACCCGAACAGTACACCTAAAAAGAATAAGAAAGAAGCTATAAAAATAAAGCCTCTAGAGTTTCTACGTTCTTTTTCATACAAACCTGGACTTATAAATTTCCACATTTCATATAGCACATAAGGGAAGCCTATTATGAATCCTGCCCAAATTGATGTCCAAATGTGTGCAGAAAATTGTCCGGACATTAATCTACTTTGAATGGTAAACGGAAGTTTATCGGCACAAAAGGCAGAATCGAATCCAAAATAGGTGGCTATATCACAAAATAGCTTGTACGTAGGGAAATCCATTTTCTTAGGACCAAAAATGACCGTGTCGAAAATGAAATCCTTCATTAAAAAGGCAATACTTCCAATAATGACAACTGCCAAAACTGATCTAATTAAATGCCATCTTAATTCTTCTAAATGGTCTAGAAATGACATCTCGTTTGGTGGCGTGGTAGCTTTGGAACTCATTATAAAATACCTTCGTTTATTAAATTATGTAAATGAATTACACCAACATAGGTGTCTTCTTCCATGGCCAACAATTGTGAAATCCCTTTTTTTTGCATATGCTCTAAAGCCTTAATAGCCAGAGTATTTGAAGAGATTGTTTTAGGGTTGGTGGTCATGATATCTTTTGCGGTCAATCCTTTTATATTGTCATACTTGTTAAGCATTCTTCTAATATCACCATCGGTAACGATACCAACTACTTTTTCGCCATCCAATACGGCAGTAACACCTAGCATTTTTTTAGAAATCTCAACAATAACACTTTTTACTTCCTCATCTTTTTGAACGCTAGGTACTTGGTTTTTGCTAACTAGGTCCGATACTCTTAAATAAAGTCTTTTTCCTAATGAACCACCTGGGTGGTATTTGGCAAAGTCAGAACTGCTGAATCCTTTAATTTCTAAAAGTACAATAGCTAAGGCATCGCCCATAACCAATTGCGCAGTGGTGCTTGTGGTAGGGGCCAATCCGTTAGGGCAAGCTTCCTTTTCTACATGGGTGTTTAAAATAAAATCTGCTTGCTTTGCTAAAAAAGAGTCCGTATTACCTGTCATGGCAATTAATGTATTGGTACCTCTTTTAATTAGCGGAACCAACATCTTAATTTCGGGAGTGTTTCCACTGTTAGAAATACAAATTACCACATCATTATCTTGCACGGTTCCCAGATCACCATGAATGGCATCGCCGGCATGCATAAAAATAGCCGGAGTACCGGTAGAATTCAGGGTTGCTACTATTTTTGTTGCTATGATGGCACTCTTGCCGATACCTGAAATTATAACGCGTCCTTTTGCCTCAATAATGCAGTTGACAATACTGGCAAAATCGTCAGTTAAAAGAGATGAAAGTTGTGCTATAGCATCACGCTCAGTTTCAATGGTTTTTTTCGCTAAGCCAATAATGGTGTCCGTTGCAATCAATCTATTATTCAAATTATGGATTGTATTCCTAAAAGAATGTATTATCTTTAAGATGACAAAATTAAACAAACTTAATTTTAAATGCCGATTATCGCATAATAATTTAGAAACGCCAAGCTAGGCAAAAGTTTAATTTTGTTCGCTTATAGATTTTTAAAGTAAGTAGTGTCCCCTTAAATGTAAAATGTGACAGACAGTAAAGAATTTGACAATATCGATTTACATTCCTCATTAAAAAAATATTTTGGGTTTTCTCAGTTTAAAGGACTTCAAGAAGAGGTAATTAAAAATGTTTTAAGACAGAATAATACATTCGTGATCATGCCCACGGGCGGTGGTAAATCGCTTTGCTA
Source organism: Maribacter litoralis (assembly GCF_902506355.1). Lineage (NCBI taxonomy): Bacteria > Pseudomonadati > Bacteroidota > Flavobacteriia > Flavobacteriales > Flavobacteriaceae > Maribacter > Maribacter litoralis. The sequence continues at coordinate 3,046,944 of NZ_LR733271.1, forward strand.
CCAATTGCCCGCGTTAATGCAAGAAGGTACGGCTATTATAGTATCTCCGTTGATTGCTTTGATGAAGAATCAAGTAGACGCCATTCGCGGAGTATCTTCTGAAAACGGCATTGCCCATGTGCTTAACTCCTCTTTGAACAAGGGGGAAATAAAACAGGTGAAGCAAGATATAACAGATGGTGTTACCAAACTTTTATATGTGGCACCAGAGTCATTGACAAAAGAAGAGAATGTGGAGTTTTTACGCTCGGTCACTATTTCTTTTGTAGCAGTTGATGAGGCACATTGTATTTCTGAATGGGGTCACGATTTTAGACCGGAATACAGAAATTTAAAATCTATTGTGGAGCGTTTGGGCGATAATATTCCGATTATAGGACTTACCGCTACAGCTACCCCAAAGGTTCAAGAAGATATTATAAAGAATTTGGGTATTGGTGGAGCTACCTTGTTTAAAGCTTCTTTCAATCGCCCAAATTTATTTTATGAGGTGCGTACGAAAACGGAAAATATTGAAGCCGATATTATTCGTTTCGTAAAACAAAATTCGGGTAAATCTGGTATTATATATTGCTTGAGCCGCAAAAAGGTAGAAGAATTAGCACAAGTATTACAGGTAAACGGAGTAAGTGCCGTGCCTTACCATGCTGGGTTCGATGCCAAAACTAGATCAAAATATCAAGATATGTTCTTGATGGAAGATGTTGATGTTGTTGTGGCCACTATTGCCTTTGGTATGGGTATCGACAAACCAGATGTTCGTTTCGTAATTCACCATGATATTCCAAAAAGTATTGAAAGTTACTACCAAGAAACGGGTAGGGCAGGTCGTGATGGTGGCGAGGGTCATTGTTTAGCTTATTACTCTTATAAGGATATAGAGAAGTTAGAAAAGTTTATGTCTGGTAAACCGGTTGCGGAACAAGAAATAGGAAATGCACTTTTACAAGAGGTGGTGGCCTATGCCGAAACTTCTATGTCTAGACGTAAATTTATGCTTCATTATTTTGGGGAGGAATTCGATGAGATCAATGGTGAAGGTGCTGATATGGATGACAATACCAGAAATCCTAAGGAGAAAGAAGAGGCAAAAGATGGCGTGGAGAAGCTTCTAAAAGTGGTGACGGGAACAAGTGAAAAATTTAAATCTAAAGAGATAGTCAATACCTTAAGAGGTAAAACAAATGCAATTATTTCGTCTCATAAAACCAATGAGAAGGAGTTCTTTGGTATTGGCTCTGATAAGGATAAGGGCTATTGGATGGCTTTAATTCGCCAAACATTGGTTGCCGGACTTTTACGGAAAGAAATTGAACAGTACGGTGTGCTGCACGTAACGGATAATGGTAAGGAGTTTTTGAAAAATCCATCTTCGTTCATGATGACCAAAGATCACGTGTATAATGCCGAGAACGATAATGCCATAGTTGGTGCTGCCAAATCTGGCGGAATTGCCGATGAAAAATTACTGAAGCAATTAAAAGATCTTAGAAAAGCACAAGCAAAGAAATTGGGAGTTCCGCCATTTGTGGTATTTCAAGACCCTTCTTTAGAAGATATGGCCTTAAAATACCCGATTTCACATGAAGAACTATTAAATGTTCATGGTGTAGGGGAAGGAAAGGCTAAAAAATATGGAAAACCTTTTATTGCCTTTATTAATGAATACGTAACCGATAATGAAATTATTAGACCAGATGATCTTGTTGTAAAAAGTACCGGTGCAAATTCTGCTTTAAAGCTTTATGTAATACAGAATGTGGATAGAAAACTACCATTATCTGATATTGCATCGGCGAAAGGATTAGAGATACCAGAGCTTATTAAGGAAATGGAGCAAATTGTTTATAGCGGTACAAAGTTGAATCTAAATTATTGGATCGATGAGATTTTAGATGAGGATCAACAGGAAGAAATGCATGAATACTTCTTAGAGGCCGATAGTGATAACCTTGAAGAGGCTATGACCGAATTTGATGGTGAATACGAAGAGGAAGAACTTCGTTTGTACAGACTTAAGTTTATTAGCGAGGTAGCCAACTAATTAGGTTTGGTATCATAAAAGTAAAATTCCCTTTGTTTTTCTAATGAAGAAAACCAAAGGGAATTTTTTTCAAAACCCACTTGAAATAAGTTTAACGGGCAGCGGCACCATTATCTAACTTGCCTCTACGTAATTGTCGTTGTATTTTTTTAATGGCAGATTCTATTGATTTTTCTGGTTCTATAATATTGTATTCTCCCCAAAAATCTGGATCGGCAAAACCTATTGCTTCGTCGCTTAAAATGATAGAAGATTTCATTCTATCTTTTGTTCTAGGTATACTGTTGCTTAGATTTTGTTCCCAATCGGTTACGGCCATTTCACAACTCATACTATATACTGAGTTGAATAATTTTTTATCCCAATTGACCTTAAATTCTAACAGTACATTACTGTAACCGTAATACCATTTTCCGTTCTTTTCTCTATAATCTACACGATAAGATACCTCGGTAGGCCAAACTTGGGCATTTTTAGGTTTTTTACGAACAAACATTTGAGAAGCTAAGTGTTTATCGGTAATATTCAAGGAATAAATAGCACTGGTCAAAATCTTATTCTCAGCATCTATAAATAGTTTTCCCTTGTATAAAGGGTCAATAATTTCCGGTTTTTGTTTGAAGTCTACCACATAAATCAATTGATCATTTACTCGGGTAGAAGTATCAAAGGAAAAATCATAGTAGTTTAAGGTTTCCGCTGTGAAAATATATTTAGGGTATTTTACCATATCAACGAATAAAGTGTTGAACGGACCTCCTTGCAACTTTAAGGCTACGGTATCAAGTTTATTATAATCTGTGCTCTTACGCGCCTTGTACAGTTCTAATGCATCGGACTTGTTAGAGGTGTATGATGCTTTATATACATTGACCACAGCTTCAGAGAGGCTTACATTTGTTCTTCTCTTTTTAATAGTTTCTCTATAAAAGGCGGTCATAACCGCATTTTCGTTCAAATAATTGCTTCCCTTTTTGTCCAAAGTTTCTTTTACTAATGCTTCAGCGTTGTTTGGGGCGTCTATTTGTGCTTCGGATAGAGCCATAACAAATTCTTCCATAAAGATTTTGTTCTTTTCTAATTGTAGTTCCGCAATATTGATTTGTTTGGTCTTATAACCCAAAAAAGCAATGATCAAACTATTTTCTTTATACTCGTTTGGCACTTTTAAAGAAAATTGACCTTCTGAATTGGTTATGGTTGTAACATTTGTGTTATCTACCGTTAAGGTAGCAAATACCAAAGCTTTTTTGCTGTCAGCGTCTAATACTTCGCCTGTGTATTCGGTGAAATTAGAAGTTTGGGCAATCATAGCATGAACTCCCAATCCAAAATAACATATCAGGGTTAAAACATAGAAGATGCTAAGAGACTTTTTTGTTGTGTAGTTGAAAGTTGACATAGTGCAAATTTTTTACTTAAAATAATGATTTTTAGTGAATTAAGCTAATTATTTAAGGTTTATTCACTCTAGTGCTATCAAAAGATGAAGAGTAAAAGAAGAGTCTCTATTTTTTTCCGTCGAATGTTTTGGAAGAGGTGCTTACAAGTCTATTGATTTCTTTTAGTTCCTCATCGGTTAAATCTCTCCATTTGCCAACGGGTACATCAAGTTGTACGTTCATAATTCTAATTCGTTTCAGCTTTTTTACACGATAATCTAAATACTCGCACATACGTCTAATTTGTCTGTTGAGTCCTTGGGTCAATATAATTCTGAACTGGTATCTACTTACTTCATACACCTCACATTCTCTTGTTACTTGATCTAGAATGGGTATACCTTTTCGCATTCTGTTCAAGAAATCAATGGTGATAGGTTTATCTACCGTTACCAAATATTCTTTTTCGTGATTGTTTCTAGCTCGCAAAATTTTGTTTACGATATCACCATCATCTGTAAGAAATATGAGTCCTTCACTAGGTTTGTCCAATCTTCCTATCGGAAAAATACGCTTCGGGTAATTAATGAAATCAATAATATTGTCCTTCTCAACTCCCGTATCTGTTGTGCATACAATGCCCACCGGCTTGTTAAATGCTAGGTATGTAGACTTGCCTTTAGGTTCTTTGATTAGTTCACCATCGACCTTAACAATATCACCAGCTGAAATTTTGGTGCCCATTTCTGGTACTTTGCCATTAATGGTAACTCTACCTTGATCTATAAGTTTGTCCGCAGCCCTTCGTGAGCAATAACCTGCTTCACTTAAGTATTTGTTTATTCTGGTTTTACCGGCATTGTCTTGCATAGTCGACTTCCTGTTTCTAATGATTGTTTCGTTGTAATTCCTGCTGATATATTTCTCGACCTAATTGGGCTAAAAAAGGAATGCCTATTTCGTCGTACTCATAGACATCATCGTTGAATATACCATCTTTATTTACCAATATGGTAGCGGTCAAAAGAAAATCTATATTCTTTTTGGTATCCTTAATATATGCGCAATCAGTTAATGTGCCATAGGCAAAGCCTACCTTATTGTATATTTCTATATGTTCTGGAATATCATCTTTAGAGTCTCCAAAAATGAAAAATTTACAGTAGCTGTCATAATATTCATTTTTATTATATCCCATTTTTCTTGGCACTGTATGCATTGCCTTTAATACATGATCACGCTGTTCGTTACTTATATTGAACTGTTCGCTACTTGAAAATTTTTCCGGGAAAATTACTCTTTTTAATACATCGTGCTGTGCAGATATAGGATAATAATTTTTCTCCTTAAAGCTGAATGGTTCATTTATGAATTCTTCATTTTCGTAATAACCTTTTCCCTTTTCTATATCTATAAGCTCTAAAGCCTTTGGCGTTTTGTTTAAAATGGATTGAGTTATGCCGGTAGTGGAATCATTAAGGTAGATGATGATCGGTTTGGTTCGTAGATCATCTGAATGAAAACCTAAACGGTGCGACAACCTTACAGGAGATATGCCTTTATTGGTTAGTTGTTGGTTGATGGCTTCAAAGCCAAGAAACTCGACCAACCTGTTGTTGGCTAAATTATCGCTAACCGCAAAAATCTCATTTACATCATTTGCAACAGTACTTTCAATAGTATCTCCTTCTATATAGTATTTGGTATACATGGTAAGGCTATCGGTCTGGTTGATTTTTTCCAAGGCTAAAATAGCAGTTGGGAATTTTACCGTGCTAGCGGGGTAGAAGTACGTGCTGTCATGTATTTGAAAATCGTAATCGGTAAAGAAAACACTATCGTTTCTTCTGTCAATTTGGGTGTACCTTATTTGAACCTTATACTTTTCAAGACTATCCATTACCCTTTTGATCTTTGGGTTTTTTGAAGCCAACGCCGTTTCAAGAAAATTTGAGCTTTGCTTTTCCGTAGAGCAAGAAACTATAATGGCGCAGCAAATGAAAAGTATACAATGTTTCATATGATATTGTTTCATTTAAGGAGTGTATACTTCACCTCTGTGCGGCTTTAATAGGTCTCTTACTTTGATCATTTCATTTTCTTCGACCACCATAAATGCAGTACTGTACATATCATTAATTTCATTGTAACCGGTTATATTAAGAGCGGTTTTTTCCAATGCTATAAATTCATTGAGATGCTTTACGTGGTGCTCGGCCGTTTTTAGGGCGGTAGGACCTCTAAAGTCCCAAATTAGTTTTATTTGTCGGTTCAAAAAAGTAGATATTTAATTAAAAAAATAAGTAGACAAATTTACCTAAAAAACCTTAGTTCGCTTACAATTTTAAAGGCGATTACATTTTTTGAGAAAGCTATATTTATTGATTATTAGGTATTTGATTATATTGTAAGCCTCAAAAAAAGGTGTTAAGTAAATCATTAAGCACTTGCACACGATTTGGTAATTGCTATTTTTGCTCGATGTTTTCTAAGAAATCTAAATTATTACTCAACAAGTTCTACATTTTACTTTGTGTAGGGCTTATTGCCATTGGCTATACCTCATGTGAGGGTATGTTTAAAAAAGATGAGGAGCGAGAGGCGGTCGCTAGAGTGGGCGAGTCATTTTTGTATAAGGAGGATTTGGCTCCTCTAATTACAGAAAATATGAGCAAGGCCGATAGTGCGTCATTTGCCACCAATTACATAAATAACTGGGCTTCTAAACAATTGTTATTATCTAAAGCAAAGATCAACTTATCTGAAGAAAAACTTGCGGAATATAATGCGCTGGTAGATGATTATAGAACTGAATTGTATACCAGTGTTTATAAAGAAGCTTTGGTGTCACAAGCTACTGACACGTTAATAACAGCAGAGCAATTGCAGGCGTTTTACGAACGAGCTAAGGAAAATTTTAAACTTAAAGAACCCATTGCCAGAATTAGATTTGTTGCCTTGCCAAAGGGTTTTTTGGACAAAGACGAAGTGGGTAGGCGCTTAAAAAGGTTCAAAGAAGATGATTTACGTTATTTGGATTCTATTGGTGTTCAGTTCAGTAAACTGAATTTTAATGATTCAATTTGGGTAAGAAACACTAGAATTTATGAAGAAATACCACCAATTACCGCCGAGAATGCCAATAGGTACTTAAAAAATTCACAATTTTTTGAATTAGAGGATTCAATCGGGGTATATTTGGGGAAAATAGTAGAGACAAAGGATGTTAATGAAATTGCACCATTGTCATTTATTAAACCTACCATAGAACAAGTTTTATTAAGTCGTAGAAAGATGGACTACCTACGCAAACTAGAAACTGAATTATTAGATGAAGCAATCAAGGATAAAGATTTTGAAGTTTTCGATAACAAAAAATAGTATTTACTTAGGGGCATTACTGCTTTCTGGTTTAGTTACCGCGCAAGACTCTATACCAGACGAAACACAGTCAATGGAGGCTGTTGCAGAAGAGAATACTGTAGAAAAAGACTCTACAAACAATTTCAAGAGAATTAAATTAGACGGTATTGCAGCTGTTGTTGGTGACTATGTAATATTGGATTCTGATATTGAAAAAACATTGATCGACCTTAAAAGTCAGGGTGCATCTACAGAAGATATCACCCATTGCGGACTACTAGGTAAATTGATGGAGGATAGGTTGTATGCAAACCAAGCCGTTCAGGATAGTATTTTGGTTTCAGATGATGAGGTCAATGCCACAGGTGATCGTCAGTTGCAATCGTTAGTACAACAGATCGGTTCTATGGATAAAGTTCTGAAGTACTACAAGAAAACCGATGAAGCGAGTTTTAGAGAAGAGCTTTATAAGATCAATAAGCTAAGAATGCTATCTGAGCGTATGCAGCAAGATATTATTAAGGATATTGAAATTACACCTGAAGAGGTTCGTCAATTCTTTAATAAGATTCCAGAAGATGAACGCCCTGTTTTTGGTGCTGAGTTAGAAATTGCACAAATTACCAAAGAGCCAGAGCCTTCTGAGGAAGAAAAGCAAAAGGTAGTAGATAAATTAAATCAAATTAAGGCAGATGTAGAGGATAACGATGCTAGTTTTAGTGTTAAAGCTATTCTGTACTCTCAAGATCCTGGGTCTAAATCTAAAGGTGGTTTTTACAGTATTACCAAAGACACTGGTTTTGACAAGAAGTTTAAAGATGTAGCATTTAGTTTAAAGGAAGGTGAGGTATCTGAACCTTTTGAAACGATTTTTGGTTATCATATCATCTATATCGAAAAAATTAGAGGACAGGAATTGGATCTTAGACACATTTTAATTCAGCCAGAAATATCTCAAGATGTTTTGGATGAAGCTAAAGCTGAGTTGGATACTATTCGTAAAAAAATTATGAATGGCGAATTTACTTTTGCCGAGGCTGCGTTAAATTTCTCAGATGAGAAAGAAACCAAGTTTGATGGTGGTTTGTTACGTAATCCTGTAAATTTCGACTCTAAATTTGAGTTGACAAAAATGGATCCTACGTTGTACAATCAAGTTCAGAACTTAAAGGATAATGAAATTACCTACCCGGTTTTAGAAGAAGACCCAAGAGGTGGTGCGCCTAAATATAAAATCTTAAAGATTACCAATAGGTTCGATGAGCATGTGGCAGATTTTTCTAAAGATTACACCAAAATACAAGAGTTGGCGTTAACCGAGAAAAAATACAACGCCATAAAAAAATGGATGGATGAGCATATTAAAGATACCTACATAAGCGTTAACGATGAGAACAAAGATTGTGATTTCGCTAATAATTGGGTAAAAGAATAAAATATGTCAGACGTTGCAGCAATTGAACGCCTAGTAGTAAAACATGCTGAGCTTAAAAAAGAAATAGCCAAGATCATTATTGGTCAAGATGAGGTTATTGAACAAATATTGCTTTCAATTTACACAGGTGGGCATTCATTGCTGATCGGGGTTCCTGGTTTAGCCAAAACGTTAATGGTAAATACCATTGCCCAAGCTTTGGGGTTAGACTTTAAAAGAATACAATTTACGCCAGATTTAATGCCAAGTGATATTCTTGGTAGTGAGGTTTTAGATCAGAATAGAAGTTTTAAATTTCTAAAAGGGCCTATTTTCTCCAACATTATCTTAGCGGATGAAATTAATAGAACTCCGCCAAAGACACAGGCGGCTCTTCTAGAAGCTATGCAAGAGAGAGCTGTTACCATTGCCGGTCATCAACACAAATTAGAACTCCCTTATTTTGTTTTGGCAACACAGAACCCCATTGAGCAAGAAGGAACCTACCCGTTACCAGAAGCACAATTGGATCGTTTTATGTTTGCTATAGAATTGAAATATCCTTCAATTGCAGAAGAGATCATGGTGGTTAAGAATACTACTTCTGATGTTAAGCAAGTAGTTAATGCACTTTTTAACGCTAAAGATATCATTGCCATTCAAGAGTTGGTGCGTAGAATTCCTGTAGCCGATAATGTAGTGGAATATGCGGTGAAGTTAGTAAACAGTACACGACCAAATTTAGACACGGCATCAGATTACGTAAAGCAATACTTAGATTGGGGTGCAGGGCCAAGAGCTTCTCAAAACCTTATTCTTGGAGCCAAGGCCAATGCGGCAATACATGGTAAATTTTCTCCAGATATTGAAGATGTGCATGCAGTAGTAAAAGGAATTCTTCGCCATCGTATCATAAAAAACTACAAAGCAGAGGCAGAAGGCATCAGTGAAGAGGATATCATTGATAAGTTACTTTAATAAAGTACATACTTTTCTACGTTTATTTAAAGGGTTGAGCAATTTTGATATTAAAATTGTTTGATAACTATCGACTTTTTAATTGATTTGAGAAAAAGTCGCTAATCATACTTATTTAGTTTTAAATGCGTTCTTTATTACGTAATTTTACGAAATTGCGTTAACTTAAATGAATTAACAGATGACATTTGATTTTGATACTAGTAAAGAACTATGCATTGTTCTAATTGAATAAATGATATTCAATAATCAACTAATTCTGTCAATTTGTAGTAATAGTGAATTTCATTTCCACAAATCTTCAGAGAGAAATTTTTAATCACTATTCAACTTTTATATCCAATCTAAAATACAAATCACTTAATTAATGAGCATTTATAAAGATTACCTAAAGGAGATCGAAGAGCGTAAAAGTCAAGGTCTTCACCCAAAACCAATTGATGGCGCTGATTTACTTAGCAAAATTATTGAGCAAATAAAAGATGTAGATAACGAGTATAGAGAAGAGTCTCTAAACTTTTTTATCTATAACGTTCTGCCCGGTACAACTAGTGCTGCTGGCGTAAAGGCAAAATTTCTTAAAGAAATTATTGTCGGAGAATCTGTAGTGAAAGAAATTACTCCTGCTTTTGCCTTAGAACAATTGTCTCACATGAAAGGAGGTCCATCGATTAAAGTATTGTTGGATATCGCTTTGGGTGATGATCAAGAGTTGGCATTGCAAGCTGCAAAGGTCTTGAAAACACAGGTGTTTTTATATGAAGCCGATACTGATCGTTTAGAAGAGGCTTTAAAGAACGGAAGCGAAATTGCTAAAGATATTATTGAAAGTTACGCTCAAGCTGAGTTTTTTACCAAACTACCAGAGGTTGAAGAGGAAATAGAAGTGGTAACCTATATTGCCGGTGTTGGTGATATTTCAACAGATTTACTTTCTCCTGGTGGTGATGCACACTCACGTTCAGACCGTGAACTTCATGGTCAATGTATGTTTGAGCATAATAAAGAAATGCAAGCTGAATTATTAGCTTTAAAAGAGCAACACCCGGATAAGCGTGTAATGCTAATTGCAGAAAAAGGAACCATGGGCGTTGGGTCTTCTAGAATGTCTGGTGTTAACAACGTTGCGTTATGGACAGGTATTCCTTCCAGTCCTTATGTGCCATTCATTAATATAGCTCCGGTAATTGCAGGAACCAATGGTATAGCCCCAATTTTCTTGACCACAGTTGGTGTAACGGGTGGTATTGGTTTGGACCTTAAAAACTGGGTTCAACAAAAAGATGAAAATGGTAAAACCATTGTTGATGAAGATGGTGAACCAGTGTTAAAACAAATGTATTCTGTAGCAACAGGAACTGTTTTAACGATTAATACTAAAGAGAAAAAATTGTACCATGGTAAGGTTGAGCTAAAAGATATTTCTGCAGCATTTACTCCGCAAAAAATGGAGTTTATGAAAGCAGGCGGTTCATATGCCGTGGTTTTTGGAAAGAAATTGCAAACATTTGCTTGTAAGGTCTTGGGTATAGATGTGCCTCAAGTTTATGCACCTTCAAAAGAAGTTTCAATTGAAGGTCAAGGATTAACAGCAGTAGAGAAAATATTCAATAGAAATGCCGTTGGTACTTCAGGAGCTACTTTACATGCAGGTTCTTATGTTCGTGCAGAAGTAAATATCGTAGGGTCTCAAGATACTACAGGGTTAATGACATCTCAGGAATTGGAAATGATGGCCGCAACGGTTATTTCTCCGATTGTTGATGGTGCTTATCAATCAGGTTGTCATACGGCATCTGTTTGGGATGATAAATCTAAAGCCAATATACCGAGGTTAATGCAGTTTATGAATGACTTCGGTTTAATTACAGGTCGTGATCCAAAAGGAGTGTATTTTCCAATGACCGATGTGATCCATAAAGTATTGAATGATATTACCGTGGGTGATTGGGATATTATTATCGGTGGTGATTCTCATACCCGTATGTCTAAAGGTGTTGCTTTTGGTGCAGATTCAGGTACCGTTGCACTTGCATTGGCTACTGGTGAAGCTTCTATGCCAATTCCAGAATCGGTAAAGGTGACCTTTAAAGGGCAAATGAAATCGTACATGGATTTTCGTGATGTTGTACATGCCACACAACAACAAATGTTAAAGCAGTTTGGAGGCGAAAATGTTTTCCAAGGTCGCGTAATAGAAGTGCATATTGGTACGCTAACAGCTGATCAAGCCTTTACGTTTACCGATTGGACCGCTGAAATGAAAGCAAAAGCATCTATCTGTATTTCTGAAGATGAAACATTGATAGAATCTCTTGAGATAGCTAAAGGTCGTATTCAAATTATGATCGATAAAGGTATGGACAACGAGAAGCAAGTGCTTAAGGGGCTTGTTGAAAAGGCAGAGACAAGAATTACCGAACTTAAAACTGGTATTAGACCATCTTTAAGACCGGATGCAAACGCTAAATACCATGCTGAAGTAATTATTGATTTGGATGAAATTGCCGAGCCAATGATTGCCGATCCAGATGTAAATAACGAAGATGTTTCTAAGCGTTATACGCATGATACTATTCGTCCGTTATCATATTACGGCGGTACCAAAAAGGTTGATTTAGGTTTTGTGGGGTCTTGTATGGTGCATAAAGGCGACATGAAAATATTAGCTCAAATGTTGAAAAATATTGAGGCGCAACAAGGCAAGGTAGAGTTTAAAGCTCCTTTGGTTGTAGCTCCGCCAACATACAATATTGTAGACGAGTTAAAGGAAGAAGGAGACTGGGAAGTACTTCAAAAATATTCGGGATTTGAATTTGACGATAGTGCACCTAAAGGATTGGCACGTACCAAATACGAAAATATGCTTTATCTAGAAAGACCAGGCTGTAACCTTTGTATGGGTAATCAAGAAAAAGCTGAGCCGGGAGATACGGTAATGGCAACATCTACACGTTTATTTCAAGGTAGGGTAGTGAAGGATTCAGGTGAGAAAAAAGGTGAATCATTATTATCTTCAACTCCAGTTGTAGTCATGTCTACAATTCTTGGAAGAACACCTACAATGGAAGAATATGAAGCTGCTGTTGATGGTATTGTATTAACGAAGTTCAAGCCTTCTACGAAGGAATTAGTGAGATAAAAGTTCATTAATAATAATATATGGAAAGCCTGAGTATAACTGCTCGGGCTTTTTTATTTCCGTTTTTTATAATCATTCTTAATTTCATATGCGCACTTAAAATCAGTGTACATTTCGTATCTTGTACGGATAAGATAGATTAACAATTTTATAAATAGATTTTATGGCTTTTGACATAGATATGATTAAGAAAGTTTATGCTTCCATGGCGGAACGTGTAGACAAAGCAAGAGAGGTTGTGGGTAAGCCACTTACTCTTTCAGAAAAGATTTTGTATTCTCATTTATGGGATGGTAGCCCTACTGAAGCATTTACCAGAGGAAAGGACTATGTAGATTTTGCTCCTGATCGTATTGCTTGTCAAGATGCTACTGCCCAAATGGCATTATTGCAATTTATGCAGGCAGGTAAGCCAAAAGTTGCAGTGCCAACTACAGTTCATTGTGATCACTTGATCCAAGCTAAGAGTGGTGCTACGGCAGATTTAAAATCGGCTAATACGACAAGTGCCGAGGTTTTTGACTTTCTTGAGTCTGTTTCCAATAAATACGGAATAGGTTTTTGGAAACCAGGTGCAGGTATTATTCACCAAGTTGTTTTAGAAAATTATGCTTTTCCTGGTGGAATGATGATCGGTACCGATTCGCATACCGTAAATGCAGGTGGTTTAGGCATGGTCGCTATTGGTGTTGGTGGTGCAGATGCAGTAGATGTTATGGCGGGTATGGCCTGGGAACTTAAATTCCCAAAATTGATAGGTGTTAAGTTGACCGGTAATATTTCTGGATGGACTGCTCCTAAAGACGTTATTTTAAAAGTAGCCGAAATACTTACTGTAAAAGGAGGTACCGGTGCTATTGTTGAATATTTTGGTGAAGGTGCCAAAAATCTTTCATGTACTGGTAAAGGTACCATTTGTAATATGGGGGCTGAAATTGGGGCAACGACCTCTACTTTTGGTTACGATGAGTCTATGGAGCGCTATTTGAGAGCTACGGATAGAGCTGATATTGCAGATGCGGCAAATAAAGTGAAAGAACATTTAACTGCAGATGCTGAGGTGTATGCAAATCCTGAACAGTATTTTGATGAGGTAATAGAAATTAACCTTTCTGAATTGACTCCGTTATTAAACGGTCCTTTTACTCCTGATCTTTCAACCAAGGTAGGTAGCGATATGACCGAGAAGGCAATATCAAACGAATGGCCGTTAGTAGTTGAATGGGGTCTAATAGGTTCTTGTACTAACTCTTCTTATGAAGATTTGTCAAGAGCATCTTCAATTGCACAACAGGCAATCGATAAAGGATTAAAAATGAAGGCGGAATTGGGTATTAATCCTGGTTCTGAGCAAGTTAGATATACTGCAGATCGTGATGGTATACTTGGAATTTTCGAGAAGTTAGATGCTAAAATTTTTACGAATGCATGTGGACCATGTATTGGTCAGTGGGCACGTTATAACGATCCTAAAAATGCACCTAAGAACAGTATAGTTCACTCGTTTAATAGAAACTTTGCGAAAAGAGCCGATGGTAACCCTAATACACATGCCTTTGTTGCATCACCTGAGGTTACTGCTGCTATTGCAATTTCCGGTAGACTGGATTTTAACCCGATGACGGATAAATTAATCAATGAAAAAGGTGAAGAGGTAATGTTCGACGAACCTACGGGATGGGAACTGCCGCCTAAGGGTTTTGAGGTTGAAGATGCAGGTTATCTTGCTCCAAGGGAAGATGGTTCTGGAGTAGAAGTGAAAGTAGCATCTGATTCTGAAAGATTACAATTGTTAGAGCCGTTTACTCCAATTAAAGATGAAAGTTTAATAGGAGCCAAACTATTGATCAAAGCATTTGGTAAATGTACAACGGATCATATCTCTATGGCCGGACCGTGGTTACGTTTCCGTGGTCATTTAGATAATATATCCAATAACTGTTTAATTGGAGCCGTTAATGCATTTGGTAAGAAAACCAATATGGTCAAAAATCAATTGACCGGCGAATATGGAGGAGTTCCTGATACTGCACGTGCATACAAAGCGGCAGGTGTTAGAAGTATTGTAGTGGGTGATCATAACTATGGGGAAGGTTCTTCACGTGAGCACGCTGCTATGGAACCACGCCATTTAGGGGTTGCTGCGGTAATAGTGAAGTCATTTGCACGTATTCATGAAACAAACTTGAAAAAGCAAGGTATGTTGGGCTTAACTTTTGCCAACGAGAACGACTATGACTTAATTCAAGAAGACGATACTTTCAATTTTATTGATATAGCGGAATTTGCACCAGATAAACCTTTAACGGTAGAAGTGGTACATGCCGATGGTAGTAAAGACGTAATTAAAGTGAACCATACATATAATGCCGCCCAGATTGGATGGTATAGAGAAGGTTCTGCTTTAAATGTAATTAAGAGAGAAAATGCTTCTTAAGGCAACCTTTTAAAATTTATAAGGAAAACTCCTGATATTATTCAGGAGTTTTTTAGTTTTGACGCCTAGCTAACTTTTATGAAGAGACAAACGGTTTTTACCTTATTGATCATTGCTTTTGTACTTTCTTTTTTTGTTACCCCATTGGGTGATTATAGCAAAATTATGCTCAACAGGTTCTTTGCCACTTCACCAACTATCATTAAACCAGAAAAAAGGGGTAAGATTACCGATTACGATTGGAAGTTGAAAGATGCAAATTGGAAGTTCTTTAATTTTGATGAGGCAAAGGGAAAAGTTGCTTTTATCACTTTTTGGACATCTTGGCATATGCCTTCTCAAGCGCAATTAAAAGACGTGCAGTATTTGTACGATACCTATGGTGATAAGATGAAATTTTATGTCATTACCAATGAGGATAGAGCGCCTGTAGAACTTTTTATGGAAGAGCAGGGGTATAGCTTTCCCGTAACTTACCAGATAATAGGGGAACCAAGTCCTATAACATTGCTAAAACCACCAGGGTCATATCTTATAGACAAGAATGGGGCAATAGTAATTCATCAAAACGCGATTGCAGATTGGGACAATGATAAAATAGACGAGCTAATCAGCAAGTTAATAGCGGAATAAATAATTATTTTTTGAAGTATTTAAAAGGTACGAAAAGCATTCCAAAACATTCTCCATCGCCTTTGCCTAAATGTTTATGATGCATTTTGTGTGCTCTTCGCACACCTCTGCTATACCAATTATTAGCATTTCTAAACAATTTAAAACGTTGATGAATAAAAATATCATGCACTAAAAAATAAGCAATGCCATAGGCAAGAATGCCAAAGCCCAATGGGTAGCCATACCAAAAACCGGTAGTACCTGCATAAAATAATGACATACTTACAATGGCGTAGAAAATGAAGAAAAGATCATTTCTCTCAAACCAAGAATCATGGTCTTTTTTATGATGGTCTTTATGCAAACTCCAAAGAAATCCGTGCATTACATATTTGTGCGTAAACCACGCCATGAATTCCATAAATAGAAAAGTGCCTAGAAAAATAAGTATCCAAATAACTATATCCATTATACTAAGTTCATTTTAAATTTAACATACGAACGGGCCAATAGTCCAAATTTTTGGTAGTTTGGAACCCTAATACGCGCGTTCTTAATTTCTAAAGACGGTGTGCCCTGTAATTTTTTAAGGAGCTTAAAATAATACTTGTAGGCAGTGTAAACACCAAATTTAGCTTCGGCAGGTAAACCTACAATACCTTGGTAACCCAACTTGAAATCTTCTTTAATTTCTTCAACGATTCTCTTCTTAGAAGCTTCGTCCAATTCTTTTAAATTGGTGTTTGGAAAATAAGATCTGTTCAATTCTTCGAAGTCTGCTTTTACGTCTCTTAAGAAATTCACTTTTTGAAAAGCAGAACCTAAGGCCATGGCAGATTCCTTTAACTTATTGTAAGCGTCAATATCGCCTTTTACAAAAACTTGTAGACACATTAAGCCTACAACATCTGCCGAACCATAAATGTATTCTTTATATTCTGCATCGGTTCTGTACACGTTTTTAAAGAGGTCCATACGCATACTTTTCATAAATGAATCTACCAAATGTTTGGGTATATTGTATGTATGGTATGTATGTTGAAATGAGTTTAAGATGGGGTTTAAACTTATTCGGTCTTTTAAAGAAGCTTCTAACTCTTGTTCAAATTTGTTAAAAAGTATTTCTTTATCGTAGTCATGAAAAGTGTCCACAATTTCGTCTGCAAAGCGTACAAAACCATAAATATTGTAGATGTGGCTACGTATAGATGGATGCAACATCTTTGTAGCAAGTGCGAATGAAGTACTGTATCGTTTGGTAACGATCTTACTACATTGATACGAAACTTGGTCAAAAGTATCTTTCATAAACTACTAATTATCTTTTATAATTAATTCTGACACTAGTTTGCCGGAGATCAATGCTGGTGGTACTCCTGGACCAGGTACAGTCAGTTGTCCTGTAAAATATAAATTCGCAACTTTTTTACTTCTAAGATTTGGTCTTAGAAAGGCTGTTTGCGTTAGGGTATTTGCCATTCCATAGGCATTACCTTTGTATGAGTTGTAACGATCTATAAAATCGTTGACACAGAATGTTTCCTTGAATATAATATTATTTCTGATGTTTTGACCTGTCCTTTTTTCAAAACGGTCCATAATTAAATCAAAATATTGATTCCTAAGTTCTTCGGTGTCTTCAAGGGCGGTGGCTATGGGAACTAAGAAAAATCCTGTTTCACATCCATCTGGTGCCATAGTAGCATCGGTTACAGATGGAAAATTAGCATAGAATAAAGGATTTGTAGGCCATTTTGGCTGGTCGTAAATTTCTTGTGCGTGAAGCTCAAAATCGGTATCAAAAAACAAATTATGATGTTCTATGTTGTCTAATTTGGTGTCAAATCCTATATAGAATAGTAAAGAAGACGGTGCAAAAACCTTTTTCTCCCAATAGCTCTTGCTATACTGCCGATGTTTTTCTTCGAGTAAATTCTCTGAATGTTGATAATCTGCCCCACTAAGTACTTTATCGGCAAGGTGTTTTTCACCATTACACATAATACCTATGGCCTTTCCATCGGATACCAATATTTGGTCTACTGCAGCGTTGGTATGAATTTCTACACCTAGTTCTTTAGCAAGGTTTTCCATTGCTTTAATAACCTCGTACATTCCTCCTTTTGGGTGCCAAGTACCTAAACCAAAATCTGCAAAATTCATAAAATTATAGAATGATGGCGTATTACTTGGTTTAGCTCCAAGAAACAACACAGGAAATTCTAAAGTTGATACCAATTTCGGGTTTTTAAAAGACTTACGTACTTGCGAGCTAATAGTTTTAAAAAATTGGTCAACTTTTAAAACGGTTTCTTTCGTAACCAATTCTAAAGGCGAAAGACCTGGTCTTAAAACTACTTTATTAATGGCAATGTCATAATTTTCTTGTGCTTTATCAATAAACTTTTTTAATGCCTTTGAACTGCCTGGCTCTATTCTTTCAAACTCTTTGCAGATTTTTTCCATGCTGTCACCTATGGTAATAACATCATCGCTAAAGAATATTTTATAAGCGGGACTAAGTTTGTCCAATTGGTAATAATCGGAAGTTTGTTTATTAAAATCGGCAAAAAATTTATCAAAAATATCTGGCATCCAATACCAACTTGGACCCATATCAAATGTGAATCCGTTTTTTATAAATTGTGAAGCTCTACCGCCAACAGATTCATTTTTCTCAAATATGGTTACCTCCCAGCCATTTTTTGCCAAATAACATGCAGCAGATATAGAAGAAAACCCCGAACCTATAACTATACAACTTTTGCTCATTTACTGCTACCGCTTATAAATTACTTACTAAACTATCTATAGAAGAGAATGTTCGACAATACTTGGGTTTTGTAGTATCTTCAATAAAATTGATCTGTCTGCCCAGAATCCAAAAATTAGGATTTTGGTAGTCTGCAACCAATTCACTGAAATCTTCTAAATATTTGTTTACGCGATCTTTTTCAGGAAAAACGGTAAAGTACGAGACAAAATATATGTCGTCAAAATACTTGAGAACGTCTTCTAAATTCTCTAAAGGAATAGTAGGTCCTAAATAAATACATTTGTATCCTTTTAATATGATTTCATAATTGATATACAGTAGTCCTATATCATGAATCTCGTTCTCGGGTAAGAATGCAACAAACACCTTATCGGTCTTTGTAGGTTCTAAATGTTGCAGCTTTTCAATATTTAGCAGTATTTTTTGCTTTATAAGACTGCTCATAAAATGTTCATGTGCCGGACTTATAGTATCTGTCTGCCATAATAGACCTAGCTCATTCAGTAAAGGAACAAAGGTTTCCTTAAATATCTCCCTAAATGAATTTTCACTCAAAAGAGCATTGTATGTGTTAAAGAACATGGTTTGATCAAAATTGACCATTGCTAATTTAAAAGCGTTTATTGCTTGGCTTTTATGGCTATGCTTGGCTACAATTTCACGAACTACATATGGAATATCCTTATCAGAAATTTTTGCAATCTTAGATATCTTGTGGCCATTGTTGTAAAGCAATGTTACATTAAGTAATTTTTGTAAGCTTGCCAAACTATACGTTCTAATGTTAGTATCTGTTCGTTCTGGAGATAAAAGATTATATCTTTTTTCCCAAATTCTAATGGTGTGTGCTTTAATACCAGAGAGGTTTTCAAGGTCTCTAATACTAAACTGCTTTTTTACATTGTTCATGTTTTTTGAAAAAGTATTAAACAAATCTACAATTTATTAAAATGCAGTGGAGTACCAAAAAGTTAAAATTATCAAAATAAAAAAAAGGTTAGACCTAAATCTAACCTTTTGTGCCCACGACTAGATTCGAACTAGCACGTCCTTGCGAACACTACCCCCTCAAGGTAGCGTGTCTACCAATTTCACCACGTGGGCTTATGTGAAGTTTACTGGATGGCAAATATAGAAACCTATCTTTCAATTTAAAATATTATGATGATAATATATGACCTAATATTTATTAAAGTACGAGCGACTGCTGGTATTGTGATGGGGTAACTCCTTTTATCTTCTTGAACTTTTTATTAAAATTTGAAATAGAATTGAATCCAGATAAATCTGCTACTATATTGATGTTCAATTCTTTGTTCTGGTTTAAAAGTTGGCAGGCATGTGCAAGCCTTAACTCTATTAAAAATTGAAAAAAGGTTTTATTGGTTCGTTGTTTGAAAAAACGGCAAAAGGCATTTGGTGTCATAAAAGCCATCTTGGCAATTTTTTCCAATGAAATAGGTTTTTGAAAATTTTTGAATACAAATTCAAAAACAAGCTGTAAACGTTCACCTTCATTTGTGCTCAACGATTTTGTATAAACAAACTTGCTTAATACTTGAGTACTTGCTTGCCTAAGTTCCTCTAATAGTTCAAGAAAAGAAACTAAGCGTTTTAGTTTATGCTGAGACTCTAGTTTTAAAAGCTGATGTATAATTTTCTTTTTGTTGGACTCAACTTTAAAACCTGCATTGATGTTTATAAAGAACGACTCAAAATCATTAAAATATGGGAGTTTAAAAAAATTAGGGCCAAATGATTGTGAGGTAAAGAAAACGGTAATCATATGGGCATCTTTTTCACCTGGTACGCTTTTGAATACGTGAGGTAAATTACTGCCAATTACAAAAATATCACCTTTAGAAAATTGGTGTATACTGTCTCCCACTAATAATTTTCCGCTTCCATTGATAATATGGCTTATTTGGATTTCTTCATGTTGATGTAACCTATTGTAAAATACAGGCTCCTTATCCACTTGAATAATTAAATGTTCGTTGGTGGGTTTTGGTATTTTAAAGGGATACACTTTCATATGCATCTAAGTTATCATTATTAATTTCATATTAAGATAATATATGGTAATATAGTACTATGTCTGGATAATATAAAAACACTTGGCTAGTGAAACCAAGCTTAAATTTGAATATCATCAAAAGAAATAAAAATGAGTATATCATGGACAGGCGTTATGCCAGCAGTAACAACAAAATTTACCGATAAGGATGAACTGGATTTAGATATGTTCTCCATCAATATAAAAGCCCAAATAGATGCCGGGGTAAGTGGCATAATTTTAGGAGGAACACTTGGTGAAGCCAGTACACTTACCTATGAAGAAAAAAGGGTTTTAATGAAAGAAACGGTAAAACTGGTAGAAGGTAAAATACCTGTTATTATCAATATTGCCGAGCAAACTACTAAAGGAGCTATTCATGCGGCTGAGGTTGCTAAGGAATGTGGTGCAACAGGATTAATGATGCTACCGCCAATGCGCTATAAGGCAAATGACCATGAAACGGTTACTTATTTTAAGGAAACGGCTAATAGTACAGATTTACCGATCATGATTTATAATAACCCTATAGATTATGGAATTATGGTGACTCTTGATATGTTAGATGAGTTGATGGTTTGCGAGAATATACAGGCTGTAAAAGAATCTACTAGAGATATATCCAATATCACCCGTATCAAAACAAGGTTTGGAGATAGGCTCAATGTTTTAACCGGGGTTGATACACTAGGGTTAGAAAGTACATTAATGGGTGCCGATGGTTGGGTAGCTGGACTGGTTTGTGCTTTTCCGGCAGAAACATGTGCTGTTTTTGAACTGGCTAGGGCAGGAAGAATTAAAGAAGCTTTAGAAATTTATCGATGGTTCTTGCCATTATTAGAATTGGATATTAGTCCGCAATTGGTACAGAACATAAAAATGGCAGAAGTTGCCACTGATATTGGAACTGAAAATGTTAGGGCGCCAAGATTACCATTAATAGGTAAGGAACGAGATAAAGTGGCTGCAATTATCAAGCAAGGTATAGCCACAAGACCTACCCTGCCAGATTACAAAAATTTGACATAATTTTTTAAAAACCATTACATAATATGCTGTACCTGAAACTTTAATGAAATGTAGTTATGGTGCAGATAATTGTTACAGGTACTTTCTTTACTTTTGAGTAATACGATAAAAATATAAAATGATCAGCGGTACAAATTCAATAGGAAATAAAGCTTCAAAACAAGGGAAGAAAACTTTTAAGACTTTCGATCCAAAACAAAATAAAGATACGGAATGGACTTTTTATGAAGCATCTTCAAGTGAAATTGATGAAGCTGTTGCTTTGGCAACGGAAGCTTTTAAAGTGTATAAAGATTGTTCGGGTGAAAAAAAAGCTGAGTTTTTAGAAGCGATTGCAGTTGAAATAGAAGCCTTAGGAGAAGAGCTGATAGATACCTATTGTAAAGAATCGGGTTTGCCACAAGGTAGAGCAATGGGTGAACGTGGTAGAACTATGGGTCAGTTGCGTGCCTTTGCCAAGGTATTAAAAGAAGGTTCTTGGGTAGAAGCCGTAATAGAAAAAGCCCAGCCCAATAGGGAGCCAATGCCTAAATCAGATATACGTAAAATGCTATTTCCTTTAGGACCGGTAGTTGTATTTGGCGCAAGTAATTTTCCGTTGGCATTTTCTACAGCTGGGGGAGATACGGCAAGTGCTCTTGCGGCAGGCTGTCCTGTAATTGTAAAAAGTCACCCAATGCATGCTGGTACCGGTGAATTGGTTTCTACTGCTATTATCAAGGCAGCTGAGAAAACGGGTATGCCAAATGGTGTATTTTCTAATTTGAACAGTAGCGGTATAGAAGTAGGGCAGCAATTGGTGAAACACCCAAAAGTAAAAGCTGTTGGCTTTACAGGCAGTATAAAAGGTGGTACGTCATTATATAAATTGGCAAACGAAAGAGATGAGCCTATTCCCGTTTTTGCAGAAATGGGCAGTATTAATCCGGTGGTTGTTTTACAATCGGCTTTAGAAAACGATAGTGATGCTTGGGCAACTAAATATGCTTCTTCAATTACTTTAGGTGCTGGTCAGTTTTGCACTAACCCTGGTTTGGTGTTGGCAGTTAAGGGTGAAAAGTTAGATGGATTTATAAAAACATTATCAGAAGAAATATTAAAACTGGAGCCTACCTGCATGTTGCACCCAAACATCTATGCAAAGTATAATGAAGGTAAAAAGGAATTATCGGCACAGAGCGGAGTAACTATTACCGCAGATTATAAGAAGGATACCAATGCGAATACTGCCAAACCTTCTATTTTAAAAGTTAGCGGAGCAGATTTTTTAGCGAATACAAAATTACATACAGAAGTTTTTGGTCCATTTTCAGTGGTGGTAATCTGTGAGGCTACTGCCGAAATGGTAAATATTTTGAATCATTTAGAAGGACAATTAACAGGAACTATTTTAGGCTCTGAAGAAGATTTAGAGAATAATTATGGGGTTGTAGATGCTTTGCAGAGTAGAGTAGGTCGTATTTTGTTCAATGGTGTGCCAACTGGTGTAGAGGTTAATTCTTCTATGGTACATGGCGGTCCGTTCCCTGCAACTACAGATCCTCGTTTTACCTCTGTAGGTACATCGGCTATTAAAAGATGGGTGCGCCCCGTTTCTTTTCAAGATTGGCCAAATAAATTATTACCGTTGGCTTTGCAAAATGAAAACCCTCTTAAAATCACCCGACTGGTAGAAGGCGAATACACTAAAAACTGAAAAAAATAACATACTCTTACTATGGCCAGTAGCACTTTTGTTTGTATCGATGCCCATACTTGTGGTAACCCTGTTAGGGTCATAAAGCAAGGTGGTCCAGATTTGGTCGGTGCTACAATGAGTGAAAAGCGTCAGCATTTTCTAAGGGAGTATGATTGGATACGGAAAGGATTAATGTTTGAACCTCGCGGTCATGATATGATGAGTGGTAGTATATTTTATCCGCCAAGTGACCCTAGTAATGATTTTGGTATCCTGTTTATAGAAACCAGCGGATGTTTGCCAATGTGCGGTCACGGAACTATAGGAGCCATAACCATTGGTATTGAAGAGGGGTTGATACAGCCTAAAACTCCTGGTGAAGTTCGTATGGAAACTCCGGCAGGCTTGGTGAACATAACATATCAGCAAACAGGCCAAAAGGTAGATTGGGTAAAACTAACCAATATTAAATCTTATTTAGCAGCTAGTGACCTAACTATAGAATCTTCGTATTTAGGCAAACTAACTTTTGATGTTAGCTATGGAGGTAATTTTTATGCTATAGTAGACCCACAAAAGAATTTCAAAGGCATACAAGAGTATTCAGCCAGTCAATTGATTCAATTCAGTCAAGAATTAAGGGAAAAAATTAATGTGAAATATCCTGATTTATGTATTCACCCAGAAAATTCTACGATAAGAAATGTTAGTCATATGCTTTGGACAGGAAATACTATTTCAGAAAAAGCGACTGCTAGAAATGCCGTGTTCTATGGCGATAAAGCCATTGATAGATCACCTTGTGGTACGGGAACGTCTGCCCGAATGGCACAATGGTTTGCCAAGGGAAAACTTAAAATAGCAGAAGAATTTATACATGAAAGTTATATTGGGTCTCAATTTATTGGTAGGGTAGAAGAAGAAGCTATCTTAGCTGGTAGACCAGCAATTATACCAAGTATACAGGGTTGGGCCAAAATTTACGGTCAAAATACCATCACCATAGATGATGATGACCCTTATGCTCATGGGATTCAAGTAATTTAATTATAACAAAATAGTAAATGAAGAATGTAGTTGTTATTGGCGGCGGTATAGTTGGTTTAAGTACAGCATATTATTTACACAAAGAAGGTTGTGCGGTTACGGTTATAGATAAGGGCGATATTACTACAGGTGCATCATTTGTTAACGCAGGTTAT
Organism: Maribacter litoralis; assembly: GCF_902506355.1. NCBI lineage: Bacteria > Pseudomonadati > Bacteroidota > Flavobacteriia > Flavobacteriales > Flavobacteriaceae > Maribacter > Maribacter litoralis. Next base: position 3,071,060 of record NZ_LR733271.1, read on the forward strand.
ATTACACCAAGCCATATTATTCCATTGGCTTCTCCTGGTATGATAGCAAAGGGAATTAAAATGATGTTCAATTCGGCAAGTCCGTTTTACATGAAGCCAAGGCTTGATCTTGATTTTATAAAGTGGTCTTGGTATTTTCATAGATCATCTACAGCCATAAAGGTGGAGAAAGCAATTTCTGTAATAAAGGAAATAAATCTGTTGAGTAGGGAGTTGTTTACCGATATTAAAAAATCTGGAGATCTTGGTGATTTTCAATTAGAGCGAAAAGGTCTTTTAATGTTATACAAAACAGATGAAACATATCTTCATGAAAAAAAGATTGCAGAAAGGGTTCAAGATGAAGGTCTTGATGTTGCCGAATTAAACAAGATCGAATTACAGCAGTTAGAGCCTAATGTACGAATTGAGGCAGAAGGTGCTATCCACTACCAATGCGATGCTCATACTACACCAAATGAGATTATGCCCAAATTGTTGTCATATTTAAATAAAAATGGGGTGCATATTAAAACCCATGAAGAAGTGATTGATCTTAAAACTACTGGAAACACTATTAACGAAGTTATTACCAACAAGAATAATTATAAACCAGATGAGGTAGTTTTGGCAGCTGGTTCATGGAGTGGTGAGCTAGCGAAATTGCTACATTTAAAATTACCTCTGCAAGGCGGCAAAGGCTATAGTATAAATGTAGCTAGAGAAACGGGTATTACTATTCCCGCCATTTTAATGGAATCTAAAATGGCAGTTACACCAATGAACGGTTTTACCAGATTTGCCGGTACTATGGAGTTTTCTGGTAATAATAATGTTATTCGAAAAGAAAGGGTTCTGGCTATAGCCAATGGCGCTAGTTCCTTTTATCCCGATGTTAAAATCAATGCAACTGAAATTAAAAATGTAAAAACAGGATTGCGACCGGTGTCACCAGATGGATTACCTTATATTGGGAGATCCACAACTATTAAAAACTTATTAATAGGAACAGGGCACGCCATGATGGGTTGGAGTTTAGGACCGGCAACAGGCAAGTTAATTTCAGAGTTATTGACTGATAATAAGACGTCTATGAACGTATTTTCCTTTGATCCCAACCGAAATTTTCAATAAATTTGTTAAAAGCTTAACGTAACTTAAATACCGCTCACCGACACTTAAACGTCATTCGTCTACAGTGATCAATTTATTTGTGACTTATATCTGACATTTGTAGTATCAAAATGAACAACAATGGATATTTTACTTATAGAAGACGATTTAATAGAGGTAATGAAGTTGAAGCGTACAGTTTCTAAACTTAATCTTAAGCATTCGATCGTTGAGGCAAAAAACGGAGAATCAGCATTAACATATTTACGTTCTGGTGAAAAATTACCTGATATTATATTGTTAGATTTAAATATGCCAAGAATGAACGGTATAGAATTTCTATCGATATTGAAGGAAGATGAGCAGTTGAGATACTTACCTACAATTATTTTAACTACTTCTGAAAATAGAGCAGATTTATTAAAATGTTATGAAGTGGGCATTGCAGGTTACGTGATAAAACCACTAAAATACGAGGATTACGAGTACAAACTAAACGCTGTTTTAGAGTACTGGAGTGTTAACCAACTAGTGAAAGGCTAACAAAAAAGCTCATTTCACAACATTTTCCTGCATTTTCGTATTAATTTTCCTACGTTTGGGAAACGTTATTAAAATATTGAAATGAAGGGAATAGTATTTACTGAGTTTTTAGAAATGGTCGAATCTGAATTTGGATTAGAGACCGTTGATAATATTATAGAAAAAGCAGATTTGCCTTCTCAGGGCATTTATACCTCTGTAGCTACCTACGAATTTAATGAAATGGTGGCGTTGGTCACCCAATTGAGTGAAGAGGTAGATTTACCTGCTGGTGACCTTATTTACGCATTTGGACTTTATCTTTTCTCAAGTCTAAAAAATGCACATCCTGAAGTTATACAAAGTTATTTGTCACCAATAGGTCTTTTATATTCAATAGAAGACCATATTCATGTACACGTTAAAAAATTATATCCGGAAGCGGAACTGCCTACTTTCAAAATTCTTGAAAAGACAGATAATTCCATATCTATGATATATAGTTCTTCTAGAGGGCTATATAGATTGGCACATGGTTTAATTGAAAAAGCATTTGAACATTTTAATGGTAAGGCAGATATTACTTATGAACTTCTAAAGGATGATGGTACCGAAGTAAAATTTGACGTTGTACAACATGGATAGTAAAGAAGTTGTTCTTTTAAAAAAAGCCCTCGAAAGACAAAAAAGAGCACGACAGCAAGCTGAAAAGATATTGGAGGAAAAATCTCATGAACTTTATGAGGTGGCCAGCCATTTAAGGGAATCTAATGCTAAGCTGGAAAATTTATTGAGCGAAAAAACGTCTGAGTTAGATGGCGTTTTTATAAATATCATTGACCCTTATGTGGTGATGGACTTATCATTTAACGTGGTAAGTATGAATTTATCTGCAAAAAACTTTTTGGGTTATGATAATAATATCGAAGAGGTAAACCTTTGGAAAATGGTACATAAAGATTATATGGAATATACCATAGAATCTTTTAGTAGTTTAAAAGAGGTAGGCAAGCTTAAAAACTACAGAGCAAAAATATTGGTTAAAGGCGGAGTTGAAAAATGGGTGGAGATTAATGCCAGTTTAGTTTACAATAAAGAAAAACAACCTGTTGCCGCCCAAGGTATTGTAAGGGATATTACCCAAGAAATGGAAGTAAGGGAGTTGCTGTCTGAACAAAAAAGACAATTAGATGTAATTGTAAACAGTTCCCCCTTAGGTATTATACTTGCCGATGCCAACATAATACTTAAGGTAAATTATACAATGACCTCTTTATTGGGCTATTCTTTGAACAGCTTTATGAAAATGAACGTTGAGGACTTTACCGATAAAGAAAGTTTAGAACTAGCCAAAGAATACTCAACTAAAATGAATAATGGTGAAATAGACAATTATACTATTAAGCAGAAGTTCATAAAGAGTGATGGAGAAAAATTACAAGTAAAACTATCTGTCAATGCGGTAAGGAATATTTATAAAGAAGTCAACTATATCGTAATGATGGTTGAAGACATTACCCAACAGTTAGAAGCTGAAGAACGTTTAAAGTCTGAAAGGGAAAAGTATAGTGGAATAATTGCCAATATGAACTTAGGGCTTTTAGAGGCAAATAGAGAAGGCGTTATTCAAATGGTCAATCAAAGTTTTTGTGATATGATCGGCTTTGAAGAAAGTGAATTGCTTAATACAGATGCCAAAGATTTTGTAAGCCTAGAAGATAAAAATAAAGTAGCCGATAAGATCAAAACCCGTGCAAACGGAAATTCAGATTCATATGAAGTACATGTTATTACCAAGTCTGGAGAAAAAAGGCATTGGTTAATAAGTGTTGCTCCTCGTTATAATAAAAACCATGAGGTAATTGGTTCAATTGGTATTACACTTGATATTACTGAGCAAAAAGAACTGGAATTACAGAAAGAGAAATTGGTTAAAGACCTTGAAAATAGTAATCAAGGTTTACAAGAATATGCACATATTGTTTCCCACGACCTTAAATCACCTTTAAGAAGTATCAGTGCTCTTGCCACTTGGTTAAGTGATGACTATAAAGATGTTTTGGATGAAGGCGGTAAGCAGAATTTAGAGCTAATGCAAGAAAAGGTGGCTTCTATGGATAAGTTAATTCATGGTATACTCGAGTATTCAACCGCAAACAGTTCTGCCTTAGATAATTCTAAAGTAGATTTAAATAGTGTAATTGCCGATATAGGTGAGACTATTTTTATTCCCGAACACGTGAAATTAGAAGTGCCAAAAGTACTGCCGATCATTATGGCCGATAGAATTAAAGTACATCAGGTATTTCAGAATATTATAGGTAATGCAGTAGTGCATATAGAAAGAGAAGTTGGTCTGGTAGAAGTACTTTATAAAGATAATGGTGATTTTTGGCAATTTACGATCAGTGATAATGGAGTAGGAATACCGGAGGAATATCATAAGAAAATCTTCGACATCTTCCAGTCTATTGGTAATAATGAAAGATCTACAGGTATTGGTTTATCCATCGTAAAAAAAATAATTGATCGTTACCAAGGTAAGGTTTGGGTAGATAGTGTAGTAGGTGAAGGTACCCAGTTTCACTTTACAATTAAAAAAGACCATAACGAATAACAGAAATATGAAAATAGTTCAAGCAATTAAAAAAGGAAATGAACCTATAGTACTTCAAAATCCAGGTCGGTTAAAGGAGCCTTTGGTTTTGGTATTTGGTAACAGGTATTTGCTTGAGGATGATGGTTTGTATAATGAAATCAGAGCACTTTTTCCAGAAGGTCATATCGTATTTGGTACCACATCTGGCGAAATAATAGATGATAATGTTTTAGAAGGTACAGTGGTATTGACCGCCATTGAATTTGAAAAAAGTAAAATTTTAGTGAAAAGATGTAATGTAAAAGATTACAAACATGATGATAAAAAATTAGGAGCTAATTTAGCCGCACAGTTTCCAAAGGATAATTTAAAACACCTATTCGTTATTTCAGAAGGTAGTACGGTAAACGGTAGTGCTTTAATTGAAGGAATTGAACATTTAAATAGTAACAACTTTGGTCTTTCTGGAGGTTTATGTGGTGATGATGACCGTTTTGAACGCACTTTAGCCTCGTACAATGAAAATCCTAAAGAAGGGGAAATCGTTGCCATTGGTTTTTATGGAGATACACTAGAGATTTCAAGTGCAAACTATGGCGGGTGGACTACTTTTGGTCCTGAAAGAATCATTACAAAATCTAAAGGCAACATTTTATTTGAATTGGATGGTAAACCAGCTTTAGATCTTTATAAAACCTATTTAGGCGAAAAAGCCAATGAACTACCAAAATCTGCATTGCTTTATCCGCTAAGTGTAAAGGCAACAGAAGATGCTGAACCTTTGGTACGCACAATTATAAATATAGATGAGGTTGAAAGTACAATGACCCTAGCCGGTGATATACCTGAAGGGTCTAGGGTACAGCTAATGATGTCTTCTGTAGACGATATTGCCAATGGGGCTTATCATGCGGCAGAATTGGCTATGCAGAACAGAAAAGCAGCGCCAGAGTTGGCTTTGTTGATCAGTTGTGTTGGTAGAAAATTGGTAATGGATCAACGTACCGAAGAAGAAATAGAAGAAGTAAAGGCGGTAATTGGTGATAGTACCGTAATCAGCGGGTTTTACTCTTATGGAGAAATGGCACCCTTTGGTGGTCAAGATAGTTGTAAATTGCACAATCAGACCATGACACTAACTTTATTCAGTGAATAATGCATTCTCTTTTAAAAAGACAAATACGAAAGTACTTACCGGCCGATTTAAGGGCGCATCCAGAAATGGATAGCTTTTTAGAAGCTATAGAAAAGTCTTATGAAAATTTTGAAGATAAATTTTCTATGTTGCATAGGGCTTCTACCATAAGTTCTGATGAACTTTTTGAAGCGAACAAAAAATTACAGAAAGAGGCGTTACAGCAAAAAAATATTCTTGTTTCATTAGAAAAGGCTATTCATAGTTTAAGAGAGAATTTAAATGATGAGCAGGAATTCGAATTTAATATCGAGAATGAATTCAACGCAGAACATCTAGCTTCGTACATAAGCAGTTTGGCATCTAAGGTTTCTAATATGACGACTGAAAAAGATAAACTGGTTGCTAATTTAGAAAACCAGAACGAATCTTTAAATAATTATGCACACATGGTATCTCATGATTTAAGATCGCCCATTAGAAACATCAGCGCATTGATGAATTGGATCATGGAAGATGAAAAAGATAAATTTTCTCAGATCAGTAAAGATAATTGCTCATTAGTATCTGAAAATTTAATTAAGATGGATAAGCTGGTTACGGGTATTTTAAACCATGCAACGATGGGTGAAACTAAAGAGCAAAGGGTAATGTTCAGTTTAGAGGAAAGCCTAAAGGATATTGAGAAAACTATTTACGTTCCAGAGAATGTAACCTTTAAATATCAAAAAGATCTTCCGAAAATGGAGTTCGAAAAAGAGAGGTTAGAACAATTGTTCATGAACCTATTCTTAAATGCCATTACGGCAACTGAACATTTGGAGAACGGAGTAATTGAAATTGGTTATGAACCAGATGATACCTATTGGAAATTTAGTGTTTCTGATAATGGGAAAGGTATTCCTGTAAAGCACCAAGAAGGTATATTTCAAATGTTCAAAAAATTAGAGACTTTCATTAATTCTACTGGTATTGGACTTGCAATTGTTAAGAAAATTACAGTTCTTTATGAAGGTAGTGTTTGGTTAGAGTCAGAAGAAAATGTAGGTACTACATTTTTTATAACTTTAAAAAAGAATACATGATAGAGCAACCAAACCTAGATTATGTCGATCAACTTGCTGGCGATGATATTGCTTTTAGAGGTCAGTTCATAGAAATAATTAAAGCGGAGTTTCCATTAGAGAAAGAAGAGTATTTTGGTCATGTTACCAATAATAGATTTAAGGAAACCGCAGAAATAGTACATAAATTAAAACACAAATTCAATATTTTAGGGATGCAAGATTCATACAAACTTGCGGTAACCTATGAAATGGAGTTGTTAAAAGGTAACCAAGATAGTAAGTCAAAATTCATAAAAGTTCTCCAAACTATTGATGAATATATTAAAACAATATAAATGAACTGTATTATAATTGATGACGAGGCTATGGCAAGGGCAATTGTTAAGCAATTGTGTTCTAAAATTCCTAACCTAGATGTCATTGAAGAGTTTGACAATGCCATCTCGGCTATTAAATTTTTAAATCAGCAGACTATAGATGTCATTTTCTTAGATATTCACATGCCAGGTTTTAGTGGTGTAGACTTTGTACAAACTTTAAAGGATCCGCCAAAGATTGTTTTGACCACCTCAGACACTGATTTTGCTATTGCTGCCTACGAATATGAGAGTATTGTAGATTATTTGGTAAAACCAATTACACAAGAAAGGTTTGAGAAATGTATTGATAAAATATCAAGTTTACCAGCTCACAAACCAGTGCAGCCAGCAGCTACAGGTAATGAAAAAGAAGAAGGCGAAGATCTTTATATCAATATTGACAGAAGGCTTATTAAATTAAAGTTGAATGAGATCTTAGTCATAGAGGCTAAAGGTGATTATATTGACGTTAAAACGGAGAAGGAAGATTATAGGGTGCACACCACATTAAAGAAGATTAAGGAAAAACTGCCAGAACGGTTGTTTTTACAAATACATCGTTCTTATATCATAAACTTTACTAAAATCATTGATATTGAAGATAATAGTGTGTTAATTGCAAAGAACGTTGTACCTATTAGCCGCTCTAACCGCCCAGAGCTAATGAGAAGGTTGAATTTATTGTAGAAGTGTGTAATGTTTTACCAACTTTCTTGGTATATCTTTTTAAATATTTCCGATAATTGAATTTTATTAACCGGTTTTACCACATAGCCGGTAAGTTCTTCAAAGTTAGACGCTCTTTTTATATCACTATCTCGCATAGATGAGCTTACCATATAAATATTGATGTTATTTATAATTTTTGGTTTAAGTTTTTTAAACTCATTTAAAAAGCCCCAACCATCTAAAAATGGCATATTGATGTCCAAGAATATTACCTCGGGCAGATCTAGATTCTGCTTTGTGCATTCAGCAATATATTCAACAGCTTGTTCCCCGTCTGTAAAAGTAGAGACTACTAATTCTTTTGATAGTTGATGAATGGTCTTTTCCATTAAATATAAATAAAGCTCATCATCGTCTACTAACAAAATATTCGGCTTTGTATTCATAATCTAAAATTTTATTTTGAACGTTGTTCCTACTCCTTCTTCACTATCAATTGATATGGTAGCGTTTAAAGCTTCTAATTGTGATTTTATTAAAAATAGACCCATACCCTTACCAGATATGTTTCTATGAAACCTCTTATATAATTTAAATACGTTGTCGCCATGCCTATTAATGTTTAGCCCTATACCGTTGTCACGCACATATAAAACCTTGCGTTTGTCTTCTATGGCCGATTCAAATAAAATATAAGAATCAACATCCTCCCTCTTATATTTAATGGCATTGGAAACGAAATTTTGTAATATACTTTGCAGGTAAAATTTTGAAAAAGTTATTTGGTTCCAGGCATCTAGCTTTAACAAAACTTCAAAATCACTGTCATCTAACAATGTTTCGGTGAATTCATGTTTTACTTCTTCAATTAAATCCGTAAGATTAATGTTAGACAGTTTAATTTCTTTATTATCCAAAATGGATACATACTCATTAATATCTTTGGTTAAATTGGTGATGCTATTTGCAACCTGATCTAGTTTGGGCAATAACTGATTTAGTATTTCTGGATTTTTCTCTTTTCGGATCATTTCTACAACAACCGACATGCTGGTTACCGGAGAACGTAGATTATGGGATATTAAATAATTGAAGTCGCTAAGCTGTTTATTTCTTATTTCTAGGCTATTATTTATTTTTTTGACCTTAATATTGTTTTCTTCTAATTTTTCTTTACTTCTGGTCAACAATATATTTTTACTTTCCAGCTCTTTGTAAAAATGTTCTTTCTCTAATTTCTTTTTTTGAAATATATAACACAAGGTAAAAAGGCTAATAAATGAAATAGCGTTGAAAGTTATAAGACTATCGTATAGAGGTTCAATGTAAGATGCTACCAACCTTGGGGGTATTTCTACAATCATATACCAATTTGTAGGAGTAACTATTTCAGAAGGTTGATTAGAAATTGAACCGAACGAATTGGTCGTACCGTTCAATATTATGGGCTGTAGGCGCCAGATATGTTCTTTTTTTATAATAGTACTGTCATGGGAGATTCCAATGGTATTGCTAATTAAATCTTTTGGTAATAAGTTGTCTACTATGCCTGTTTCATAAGGCAAATCTTCTTTGTGTAAACTACTGCTAATAACTCTTTTGTTTTCATCTAACAGATAAAGTTCTGTATCTACTGTTTTGGCTTTAAGCTGATCAAGAACCCTTTTCATTTTAAAGTTAATGACCACTAAGCCGATTTTGGTTTCTGTGGTGTCAAAAATGGGGGCTACTGCTCTAATGACCGGTTTATTGGGTTTTTCAATTACACCGTTTTCCCTATTTAAGCTAATATGGGACAGGTATAATTGATTTTTTTCCAACTCCAAGCCTTCCATTACATATAAATGGTTTTCTTTATTTTGGAGATTACCAATAACTACGGAGTCGGCACCTTTTCTAACTGCTCTAAAGAACTCCTTTCCTTCTAAATCAATAAAGCGAAATTGGTCATAATCGGTAATTTCTTTTATTAATTCTATATAACGATCCATGAAGGCGGTATGCTTGTTCATGGGGTCAAAATTTACTGGATATTCAAGGTTAGACCAGTACTTGGTATCATGTAGCAGATTATTACATTGCTCAAGAAAATATTCCTTTTTTATTTTTGCATCTCGCTTTTGATACTCGGATAACCCAGTAATCTGTTTATCTTTTTGAAAATAAAAAACATACAGAGTTAGAGTTAATAAAGGCAGATATAACCCTAAAAACATTTTTAAAACTCTTTTCCACATAAAAAATCAATTAGAGTTTCATTTTTATTCGTATTTCTCGTTAGGGAAAGGTTGTGTTTAACAACTTACGCTAATGTAAGTAAAATTCCTACAATTATAATAAATTAATCAGGGTAAATAAAAGATATAGCTGATTTATTCGAAGTGTGGTGAACTAATTTAGTAGCCCTAAAAGAAAAATAAATTTTCTCCGGAAAAGATAAATTTTAAGGTACTACTAATCTAGTTTCAATTTTTTGTAGAATAATGGTTTCTTTAAAAATAACCATTTAGCCTTAAGGCCTACTTCGGTAAACTCATACCCTGCAGCTGTGGCAGAAGCAATATTACTGTACTTTCCATATATACTTAAACTAAAGCGTTTAGAGAATTGATGTAGTACAGACGCTTCGGCCCTAAATATATTGGTGTTCGGGTCATCTTCAACTTGTTGTATACCTGTTGCTGCGCTTACTGCATAGCTTGTTTTTTCTGATATTTTACCGCGAAGGTCTGCAAAAAGCTCCACCGCTTGATACTTTTCTGGACTAAAATAAATAGTTGGCACTTGATCTTTAAAGGTTATATATTGATAATTTAGCCCCATTTTTAAGGCTGGTTTTCGCAGTATATTATAGTATAAAGAAGTAAATAAAAGGTTTCTTACATTTTCATCACTTTGTTGTGTATGCATTAATTGGGTGTACCACCCAAAATTAACGTTGGTACCTAAATTAAAATTTAAACCGTAGTGGTTTTGTACAATTTCACGCTCTATTAATTCGGCATTAAAACTTTGTACTTCTCTTTGGTAACCCAAGGTTAAGTTTTGAAGCTTAAAAGGTTGTAAATCTAATTTTATATCAAGAACAGGCTGTGTATATGCTTCATCTAAAAACCTAGAGTTGTTAAAACCCAATACCGTTTTTAAAACAGTCTTAGGGAATAGTTTATATTGTAAACCCATTAATGCTACATGAGAAGTGGCTTTGTTATCTGTCACCGTATTTTCGGTAGATCTAAAGAAATAAGAAAAGGTGGTTCTAAATTTGGTAGAAAAAGGCACATCGACCGTAGTATTAGTATAGAAGGCGGTATTATTACCATTATCAAAAGTATAAGCGGCATGCTCTTCTGTAGTAGGGGTATGCATTAAGTTTAATTTTTCTATAAACCCTTTGGCATCTTTTTGATTCTTATAAAACTTTAGTGTCTGGTTGGCCATTTTGTACGCAGGTACAATTCGATCTGAAGCAAAAAGTGCATTTGCCTTACCAAGATTACCATCAAAAGAAGCACTGTCATTTACCAATATTCTGTCATAGCTTTTAACGCTTGATTTTGCATCGCCCGTATAAAGCCCTAAAGTTGCCCTTAACGCATGTATCCAGTTTCTATTTTTATAATGCACTTCTAAACTATCTATCTTTTTTTTCGCAGTTATAAATTTTCTATTCCAGATCAATGCTTGTACATATCTATCATATGTACTTTCGGTAAGAGCCACATCATCTATTTTGTCCACTTCATTAGTAGCGCTCTTCGATGTAAGTAATGCTTCTTTATCATTCTCGTCAATATGTTGTGCCAATGCTATACCGTTTAAGGCGGTAATTGAATCTTTTTGATTTGTGGCATAACGAGCATACATACTTTTTGCTTTATCTGCCTGTTTTATTATTAAATAGAGATTGGCCAAGTTTATAAGTACATCTTTGTCATTAGGGAAATCTTCAAATATTTTTTTTAATGTTTGCTCTCCTTTCTTATACTGTTGGTCATTTACAAAACTATTGGCATAACCTAGTCGCATAAACTTTCGTGAAATTTTAGCACTTTCATTTTCTGGTTGAAGAGCTATTGCTTTTTCTACCCAACTTAAAGCAAGTTTATATTCTTTAAGGTTGCTTAACGTATTTGCATAGCCTAGCACAGCACCAAATTTATCTGGAAATTTTTCAACCAAATCTGCATATAAAGGCTTCGCCTGTTCGTATTCTTTTGCCCATAAAAAAGATTCATTGTAGTTGATTAATATTTCAAAATCTCCTGGGTATTCCTTTAATAGGTCAGCAAACAAGTTGGTTGCTTTTTTAGGCTCACCACTTAGCCCTACAGCCCTGCCATAGCAAAGTTTTGCAGTTTTGTTAGTAGGGTCGTTTGTAAGGTATTCAGCAAAAAAATCTTCTGCTGCTTGAAAATTACCTTGCTCTAATAAACCAAAGCCTTTGGTCATATCAGATTGCGCATTTAGCAATGATGTGGTTACTAGAAAAAGGAATATTATTTTACGAATCATTTTAAGGTAAGATTAATACTACAAATACCTAACGGTAATTATTGAAATTTATTAGTCGCTGTCAACAATGTAAAGGTAAATGCCCCTTCATAATTCCCGAAGTAAGATAATTGCCATTGGCCTACAGTAATGTGCAAGCCACCTAAACCACACCAAAATAAATGGCGATTGTACTGAAATTTGGCTTGAATGAAAATATAATTTAAGGCACTTAACATAATAGTTATGACAACAAATAAAAGAATACTTACAAGCTTCTCACCAGAGCAATTGTTAATGACAAGTATTGCGGTTCTTATCATTGGAGGTAATTATATAGCAAACCAATTTTTAAGTAGGGTATTTACCGGTACATCTAATGGTACGGCTTTCTTGTTGACCAGTTTTGTAATATTATTGGGGTTAATTGGATTTGCGTATCATCATATAATAACAAGGGATTCTGCTATGTATAATACCAATTATGACTTGGCATATCAAAGAGTCAAAAAATTTATTGTATGGATAGCATGTTATGAGTTGGTACATATAACCATTAGTTATATGCAGCTATTTTTTATAAGGCATTATATGGGTGTTTTGGAAGCAGAATTATATGCATCAATAACCTTAATAGGGCATTTTGTCTACTTTATTTTTTGGGTGGTTTCGGTAATTCTCATATCTCATATAGTTGAAAGAGGTGAACAAGGTAAGATGGCTAACTCTAGAATTTTAAAATATACTATTATGGGCTTATTGGTTGCCATTTTAGTTGCTTTTTGTTGTGCATTATTTTCAGAACCTATTCTACAGAGAATATATAAGAAAACCTATAGTACTGTATCGACATTGCTATGGCAATTTATTCTGGCTTCAATTTTATTTGCCATTTCAAGCGTGATAACCTTTTACTATTTATCATTGAAAAAATATACCCCAGTAATCATTTCTGCTGTTGTAGGAATTTCTCAAATTCTAATAATCACCTTCTTGCATAATAGCTTGTCGATTATTGTACAAGTGCATATTATAGCAATGGTTGCGCTACTATTGGCTCATCTACTTTACATCACCCACAATAGTATACTTAGTAAATTCAGTTAATGGCTAACCAGCTAAACATGTCGAACGCAGTGCATGTCGATGCTAATGGGTTTAGCGCTATAACATGTTTAATTAATAACATAAAATTATTTAAATGATTGATTATGTGATTCTTATGTAGTTTGTTTTTTGTTTAACTAGTGATTTTTCCCATTCGTCTATAGTAATCGTTCACCCACCTAAAAGCAGACAAAAAACCATTGTCTTAGTTAGATATTTGTATCAGAATAACCAAATAGAATTTAAAACTTAACCTTATGAAACTTGCAATTGTAACCGCATACCCCCCAAGTAAAGTTACGCTGAACGAGTACGGATATCACTTGGTAAAACATTTTAGATTACAAAAAGAGGTAACTGAAATTATTCTGATTACAGATAAAACAAAAGGAAAAAAAGACCTGAACTTTAATGAAAAAGGGTGTAAAATTACTGTCAAAGAATGTTGGAACTTTAATGACTACACTAACTTGATCAAGGTTAACAAGGTCATTTCTGGTACTAAACCAGATGCTGTACTCTTTAATCTTCAATTTCTAAAGTTTGGAGATAAAAAAATACCGGCTGCGTTAGGGCTAATGCTTCCTTTGTTATGTAAAATGAAAGGCATACCAACCATTTCGTTATTACATAATATAATGGAGCAGGTAGATTTAAATAATGCGGGGATTACATCAAATAAGTTTTTACAAAAGATTTACCGTTGTATTGGTAATCTGCTTACAAAATTTGTTTTGGCTTCAGATATTGTTGCCGTAACTATCGGAAAGTACCAAACAATATTAGAAAACAAATATCAATCTAGAAATGTGGCTTTAATTCCACATGGCTCGTTTGAGACTCCTTCAGAACCAGATTATACCTTACCTGCCGGACCTAAAAAAATATTGGCTTTTGGAAAATTCGGTACCTATAAAAAAGTGGAGATATTGATAGAGGCAGTAGAAATGATCAGAAATCGTTCTAAACAAGATATAGAAATTGTGATAGCGGGTACAGATAGTCCTAACACGCCTGGATACTTAAACAATGTTAAAAAGAAATATGCCCATGTTAAACAATTATGTTTTACAGGGTATGTAGAAGAGGCAAAAGTAGCCACTATATTTGAGGAAAGCGCTGTTGTAGTATTTCCATATACGTCTACTACCGGTAGTTCTGGAGTATTGCACCAAGCGGGTAGCTATGGTAAAGCAGTTGTCTTGCCAGATTTAGGAGATTTAGGTACATTAATTAATGAAGAAGGGTATAAGGGCGAATTTTTTAATTCAAACAGTGCTTCATCACTAGCAGATGCATTAGAGAATATATTGGTACATGATTCGTATAGAGAATATTTGGCAAAGGCTAATTACAGGGCCGCCAACTTATTGCCGATGTCTAAAATCACCAAAAAATACATTGAATATTTTAAAGTAATACAAGTTGCAAAATCTAAAGGATTCACCTTAGATGTTCCTTTAGTAGAGAAAAATATAGTGTTTTAAACACTACAGTTAGGTTAAGTGCAAAGAGGAGTAGTGTGGTTAGCTGCTCCTTTTTATCAATTCTCTTTAATAATACCGATTGCTAATATGAACTAAAAACTAATACAATTCTTACACAGCTAAATAGCGAAATAATTGGTGCCCTAGCTTAAAATCAGTTGTTTAGGTAGGTAAGAGTCAACTGTTAAATTATAAAATTTTCTTAAAAACCTACAATTTTTTAAAATTACCACGTTATATGTAGGTTAAATCTTACGTAATAAACCATGAAAATACTAACTATTGATGATCAACAGCTTATTCTTTTGTCTGTTGAAAAAAGACTTACTGAACTTGGCTATGATGTGTTGACTGCTGATTCTGGCCTCAAAGGAATTGATTTGTTCGACTCTTTTGAACCTGATCTAGTTCTAGTGGATATTAACATGCCCGATATTTCTGGATTAGAGGTTGTACGGCATATTAAAAATAGCGATAGAGGTAATACTCCTGTTCTAGTAATGTCAGGTAACACAGAAGAAGCTATTATTATGGATGGCTTTACATTGGGTATAGACGATTACATGAAAAAGCCAGTGAGCTTATCAGAAATGTCTGCACGAATTAAAAGGCTGATAGGAGCCCCTGTTGTAGAACAAAAATCTGAAGTAACAGGTAGTGGAAGAATGCTACAAAAGAATTGTGTTGGGGTTGTTATTCCTTGTTATAATGAAGAAGAACGTCTTTTAGGTACCGAGTTTAAAGATTTCGCCCATAGTAACCTTGGGTATCATCTTTGTTTTGTCAACGATGGTAGTACAGACAATACCTTAAAGGTATTAGAAGAATTAAGAAAGGGCAACGAGAGTAATATAAGTATATACGATTGTGAGAAAAATGGAGGTAAGGCAGAAGCTGTTCGTTTAGGAATGCTTCATATGGCGAAAGATACTCAGTTAGACTATATAGGATTTTTAGATGCCGACCTTTCCACAGATTTTAGGGATTTTGATGATCTGGTCGAAACTCTAGATAAATCGAATTTTAAAATAGTAAGTGGATCTAGAATGAGTAGAATGGGCGCCGATATTACCAAAGAATCTGCCCGTAAGGTGATCAGTATGACTATTAACCTGATCATTAGAACCATATTAAGAATGCCTTTTAACGATACGCAATGTGGAGCAAAAGTTATGGACCGCTCTGTGGTACCGTTACTTTTCAATAAATCATTTATTACCAAATGGTTGTTTGATGTTGAAATGTTTATTCGTATGAGAAAGCATTATGGTAAAACCGAAGCTAAAAAACTTATTTGCGAGCAGCCTTTAAAACGATGGATCCATGCAGATGGTTCTAAATTGTCGATGAAAGATTCTGTGAAAATTGTTGGCCAATTAGCAAAAATAGCTATCGTTTACAGGTAATACCCATTAAAACAAACCCTCTTTAAACCACCTTTATCTTATGTCAACAATAAAGTTAGCACTAAAGCGAATTTCCCCTAAACAATTGTTTATGGTTAGCGCTTTGCTTGTAAATGGCGGTAATTACCTATATAATTTATTATTGGGTAGATTGTTAGGTCCCGAGGCTTTTGCAGATGCTGCTTTGTTGGTGACATTACTCTTGGTATTGTCTTTTGTTGGTATGACTTTTCAATTGGCTACCACCAAATTCGCAGTACTGTTTTCTGATCAAACCTGGGTAACTTTCAAGAATACCATGTATAGATATGCTCTTGTATTTGGTGTGTTTACCGGTATTTTAGTACTCATTTTTTCAAAAAACCTTCAAGCGCTTTTCAATACACAAAATCATTATATGTTCATGATTTTTGCCGTTGCCATACCCTTGTACTTTGTTATGAGCGTAAATAGGGGTCGATTTCAAGGAGGACATGATTTTAGCAAATTGGCTGGTACCTACCAAACAGAAATGTGGAGTAGATTGTTACTAACATTCGCACTTCTTTTATTGCTGCCTTTTGAACCTGGTATTTTAATTGCCACAGGTATTTCCCTTTCTTTTGTTTTCGGACTCTTTCCTTCAGATTTTAAGGGAGTCAAGGTGTTTTCGAAAGAAAGATTGTCTACGGTAGATTTAAAACAAGTGTGGATTTTTATTGGCTTGACCGCAGGGTATGAACTTACGCAAATCATAATTAATAATAGTGACATCTTATTGGTGAAACATTATTTTGATGATAAGCAGGCTGGTCTATATTCATCATTGGCCTTGATCGGTAGGGTAGTGTATTTTGTAGCTTGGATGTTTGTAATGTTATTGATGCCAACGGTTATTCAAAAACAAAAAGATGGCGAGCCTACCGCACCGGTACTTTTTAAGTACGTATTTTTTATTGGAACATTATCAGCATTTATAGTGGCGGTTTGTTATCTGTTGCCCAACTTGATTATTACGTTAATGTTCGGTGATGCTTATTTAAGCATTGCTCCTTTACTTTGGAAATATGCTTTGGCAACTTCATTATTTGCCGTGTCCAATATTTTTGCATACTATTTTTTATCCCTCAATCAGTACTCACCGGTAATATTATCTGGATTGTTAGGCTTTTCTCAAGTGGCATTGATCATGCTTTATCATGATGCTCTTGAAACTGTTGTACACATGCAGATCATTGCAATGGTAATTCTACTGGTTGCCCAATTATTATTCTTCATTATTAAGAATAAAACCGATTCTAAAATTATAAAAGAACAACAAAAATCGTAAGGAGTTTATCACCTACGTCACTTTATATAACCTAGTTTATTAAAATTAACCACAAATGAAATTAGCAATTGTAACCGCATATCCGCCTAGTAAAGTAACCTTAACAGAATATGGTTATTATTTGGTGAAACACTTTAGGCTTCAAGAAGAAGTAACGGAACTGATATTGATTACCGATCGTACCAATGAACCGAAAGATTTGAATTTTGAAGGTGAAGGTTGTAAAATAACGGTTAAAGAATGTTGGAGCTTTAATAACTACGGGAATATTTTTAGCATTAGTAAGACTATCTCTCAAACGAAACCGGATGCCGTTCTTTTTAATCTACAATTTTTAAAGTTCGGTGATAAAAAAATACCTGCGGCTTTGGGGCTTATGCTACCATTTATTTGTAAATCTAAAGGAATACCAACAATATCTTTATTGCACAATATACTTGAACAGGTAGATTTGGAAAATGCCGGTTTTACTAAAAATAAAGTACTACAAAGTATTTACAATTTTATAGGAACAACGTTAACAAAGTTTGTTTTAGCTTCAGATATTCTTGCGGTGACCATAAGTAAATACGTGACAACCTTAGAACAGAAGTATAAGGTTAAGAATGTAGTTCTAATACCTCATGGTGCTTTTGAAACCCCACCGGAACCAGATTTTAAACTTCCTGAAGGTCCAAAACAAGTTATGGCCTTTGGTAAGTTTGGTACCTATAAAAAAGTAGAGATTCTAATAGAGGCCGTTGAGGAGATCAGATCAAGAAGCAATGCCGATATTGAAATTGTTATCGCAGGTACTGATAGCCCTAATACCCCTGGTTATCTAGATGAAATGAAACAAAAATATAGTCATGTACCTCAAATTAGGTTTACAGGTTATGTGGCAGAAGAAGATGTGCCTAAAATATTTGGAGATAGTGCCGTTACCGTTTTTCCTTATACATCTACCACCGGTAGCTCGGGAGTTTTACACCAAGCCGGTAGTTATGGTAATGCCGTTGCCTTACCCGATTTAGGTGATTTAAGCGTTCTTGTTAAAGAGGAGGGGTATGTTGGTGAGTTTTTTGACGCCCACGATACGTCATCTTTGGCAAATGCCATTGAAAAAATTATTTCCGATGATTCATATAGAATTCAATTGGCCAAACAAAATTATAGAGCGGCATGTTCGCTACCAATGTCGGCCATTACACAAATGTATATAGATTACTTTAAGGCCATTCAGAAATCTAAAGCGTCTGGTTTTAATATTGATATATCGACTATGGAGAAGAAATTGGTTCATTAGAATCGATATGGTTAGTGTTTAAGGGCTGATTAGTCACCAGCCCTTTTTAATAATAAAATATGTTACTCCTTCTTTTTTACGACGAGTTCGGAATAAGAAGGTTTTTTGTTTCCTAATGTATCTAAGCAGCCAAAATAGTGCTGTTTTTTTGTTTTCCAAGGTAAGCTTCCTGCCACTGCACTTGGTACCTTTTCAAAATCGTACAAGGTCCAGAACATATACGGTATCTTGTTCTCCCTTAATATTTGCTGCATTTCGCTATAGTACTCTTTTTGCCCTTCTTGGTCTGCTCCTCTATAAAAATTCCATGCTCCCTTATAAGATGAAATTCCATATTCTTGAAGTAGTTTAGGTTTGTTGGGCACTGCAGCACTTAACGTTTCATATGCAGTTTTAAAATCTTCAACATCCTTATAGTAATGGAAGGATACAAAATCTACTTTATTGGCTAGTTCTATGCCGGCTTCGGGAGTAGACCAACCTATGGTAACCGGGTGGTTTTTATCCCATTTTTTAATGTTGGCGATCATTTGTTCTAACCAGCTCAATACGCGTAACCGCCCGCGGGAAC
The DNA here is from genome assembly GCF_902506355.1 of Maribacter litoralis. NCBI lineage: Bacteria > Pseudomonadati > Bacteroidota > Flavobacteriia > Flavobacteriales > Flavobacteriaceae > Maribacter > Maribacter litoralis. Next base: position 3,090,162 of record NZ_LR733271.1, read on the forward strand.
CAAAGTCTAGATCCGGTTCGTTTTTGATATCCCAACCCAATAATGCGGGGTGGTCTTTAACGGCATTTACTATTTGTTGGGCATGTCTATGTGTCAATGTCCAGTTAGAGACATCATAATCTCCATAGAAATCAAATAAAGTTATTAGCACGTCTAACTGATAGGCTTCTGCACTGTCTAAAAGTGTTTTTAAAAGGTTGAGCTTCTTTTGGTCTACCTTGTTCTTACCAAAATCTTCATATTGGATAAATATACGAATGGTATTGAGCCCCATATCTTGTATGATCTTAAAATCTTGCTCAATAATTGAGTCGTTAAATTTCTTGCCAAACGTATCCCAAGGAGAATCTTTGGGGTAATAATTTATTCCTTTTATCTGTTCAACTTTCTTCAGTTGGATATTTATGTTTCTAGGTTCTTCGGGAAGTGTATCTGGAGGCGAAGGAATTTCTTTTAAATGCCTTATGCGCCAAAAACCATCTTCTAAAAGCATCATTACTTGGTAACTGGTGGTGTCTCTTTCGGCCATCACTAAGGTCTCACCTTCATAAATCTCTTGATATTCTTCAACATTGTAATCTTTAAAGACAACCATTGTACCATCGGCAGTATAAAAATCTAAGGCAGAATTATGGTTTAGGGTAGTGCGCTTGTACCAATGATTGTTTTTTTTGTTGATGTCGATAATATCGTAAAGTCTAGCTCTGGCACTATCGGTGTAGAAATCTTCAATACCGTAGCGGTCATTTTTTTTATAAGCTATGTTTCTTACATGCCAGGCATTCATATAATCATTGGTTATCTCGGCCAAGGCTTGATCTTCCATAGGCCTACCTGGGTTGTCTAAACTAACCCAATCCATATTTGGTTTATAGACATCTTCCATAGGCACTTCTAAATGTAGCATAGATGTTTTATCAGCACCGGTATTCATAAATGCCCAAGCCGCCCCAATACCATAGAGAATTAGCCCATTTATAGCTAAAAAGGTGACTATAAGTACTGTTCTGTACAACGTTTTATTCAACTGTATCGCCATCTATATCTTTTATAAATTCTTTGGTTATACCTGCAGCGCTGATCTTAAGGTTATACTTGCCCGCTGCTAAGAAATATTCTCCCAAATAAATATTACACACTCCGTTTTTGGTAGTGGTTTTCTTTGAGGTAACAAAAGCACCATTCATATCATAGATATCTAGCTGTAAAAGCAAGCCATCTGGTATTAACTGTTTCATGAAACTTTCAAACGGACCTACATCAATATTTCTATTGCCTTTAGAGAAATGAACAGGATAATCTTTTATAGCGGCTTTAAAAGTAAAGTTGTCCGTATTGCTTTCGGCTGCCCCGGTTACAAAGGCTTGTATTTCCCACGTTGCCGCCTTATCCGGATGTAATGTTTTTGCTTCTGCAACGCCGTTTATTGTGGTGCCAATGGTGTATAGATAGGCATCTTTATCATTCTTTATTACAAAGGTTACCAAAGTGCCGTTAGTTACAATGTTGCCGTATTGGTCTTTGATAACGTCAGATTTAAAAGTTATGATCTGGTTGCCGTCAGCATAGTTGTGGGCACTTGAACTGCTTATTGAAAAATTGACCGCGTTATCTGGGTAAACTATGGTAGCAAGTTCTTTTGACGATGTTCCGTTGCACTCGGCGGTTACCAGTATTCTTCCCGACTTTAATGTTGATCTTACATTGTAAAAAGCAAAAAAGCTTTCTGTTTCAATTTGTAGCTCATCAATGTTATCTTGAAATTGATATTTGACCGTAACGGGTGTACCATCATCTAACGGATTGTCATACGCGTCGGTGGGGGCAATGGTTAGCATAGAGAAATCGTTGTTTCCAGCGGTAACACTGCGGGGCCCAAAATAAGATTCTATATATGTTGCTTTCGGGGCATTTGTTGCAATATCGAATGTACCTTTTTGTAGAGTATGGTTATCTACTAAAAGTTGCCATCTACACGGACCGGCAACTCTTGTATAGTTTTTCGGAATTTGGAATACAATATTCTCTTTTTTCGATGCATCGGGCGACAATAGCACACTACCAAAGGCATTTTTTATCTGTAATTTAATATTGTTGATGTCTGTATCGGCTTTAAAGGTCAATGATATAGCTTCGCCCGCTATACTATTGGTAATATTGGAAACGAGGTCAACTTTTGGGTATACGACTTTGCTAGCTTGTTCTTCTTGTTTATCGGAACAACCTATTAGTATAAGACTTAAAATGAATACTATTCTAATGCGCATACTATTTTGGATTACCTATATAACTGTTAATCTCAAACTTTAGATACTCAAATCCTTTGCCATTAAAAGGTTGGGTTTGCTGTTTACCATGTATTATTTTTCTATTCGGAAAAATTTTGTCAGCAACCGCTTTGTTGGGTAAGCCGTTTACAAAAACATTTTCTAGACTACTGTTTATGACTTCTAAACTATCTAACTCTAACGGTTTGTAATTAAAGAATTGCTTACGCTGTATACGTACACCTTCGGTTATAAATTTATGATCCACCCATAACAGTTCGCTATTTTCATCGTAATAAGATATAATTAATTGCGGTATGGTCACCTCTTGTACTCCCGAATTGAATAAAACCCCATCAAAACCTTGTTCGGTATATTCCAGGTCTTGTAGAGCAACATGTTTGTATAAATCGGTATTTGCGGTGTTACCGGCAGATTGCAAATTAAACTTGGTAGGTTGCTCTTCAAAACTTACCGGTGTAAATTGGTCTGGATCAAAAGTTGGGGGTAAGGTGTCTTTGGTAGATGACCAGGCTATACCTTCAAAATTTATTTTGAACGTGGTAGTTTCTTTGGGCATCAACTTGTGTTTGATCTGGTGCTTTGCATTGTAATTTGCCAACTCTTTATTGTCATCATTGTACAAGGTTGCATTGATAACCACATCGGCAGGTGTATTATCAACATTTTGTAATTCGCCAATTACGCTGTATTGCCCTCTGTACTTCACCAGTTTTGCTGATAAAATTTCCAGTACCGGTTGTTTTAGTACATCTTCATGATAGGTTTCCTGCGTTGTTATTTTTCGTCGACCGTGATTGTAATAAGTGGTACCGTTCGCAGTAAATAATTGATCTGGCGGTATGTCATTGTCAACCTTCTCAGATTTAATGTACCACTTGTTTTTACGTTTTACGAGTTCGTGATAGTCATTGTTAAACACATTTTCCAATGGGGTGATCCATCTGGTCGCTACTTTTGCTTTGGCGCTATTTTCAGTTTCATCATAGATTTCAATGCCAAGGGAGTCTAATTTTGCATAAGAACTTAAAATACCATCGGTTACCGAAACCTCTAACATGTACTGTGCAATATCAATATTATCCTCTGGATCTAAATAAGAATGGGCTGTGGAGAATTCTTTAAAATCCAAAGCATCATAATAGGATTCCACTACGTTGTTGGGCGATAATTGAGCAACGTTTTTGACGTAAAATATATACATACCATATCCTAAGCAAATCAATACTAACAAAGCCCACCAATGAGAAAAAGTCAATAGTTTAGGGGGGAATCTGTTGTACGGTAATTCTAATTTCATAAAAGAATGTTCCGGCATTTTCTTGGACTTTAACAGCCTTACCCATATCATTTGTATGTTTACAAAAATTGCGATAAGAACGGTTGTTAGCGGAATGATACCCCACATAATCTTCATGATAGTGGGCACATCTTGCTTGGGCATAATTTGCGGTATGGGTGCTACATTAAGTTTTTCCCACACCATAATACCATTCTCTAATTGTTGCAAACGCTGCCAACCACAGTAGTATAGTATAGGATCATAGAATTTATCATTGGAGAATATATACTTTAGGTTGTATTTCTCTGGTACGGTCAAAAACTGTTGTAATGACCCTATACCTTCTACACCTCTAAATTTAGAGTTCTCTATTCTTTCAATGGCCCTAGTAGTCAATTCGGGCAATCGCCTTGCGGAATGGTAGTTGCCATCTACGGTCATTGCACCGCTTTGGGCGGATAACCATGCCATTTGATCCCCAAAACCAAGCGGAAGGTAGCGCCAAGAATCATGGGAATCTGCGCCTAAAAAGTTTACTATGGGCAGCATTTTTATTTTTGCGGGTTGTGAAGGCCTAAAGTACCCCAAGGTCATGGTGAAAAGTACCATAAACAACATGCCCCCGGCAATGAGACCACCTAAGACCCTATGGTAAACTCCACCAAACTTAGACTGTATTAGCACTTTTAGGTCGCCTTCTACCATGCGGTATGCGAATTCGGCAAAAATGGGCAATGCCATAATAGTCGCCCATAAGGTAAACCTATCTAGCGTAAGAATATTGAAGGCAGTTTCACCAAGCATCATCAATGGTATCGGTGTAGTTCCACCAGTTCCCAATATGGTCAGTAAGGCGAACGACAAACCGAAGAAAACATATCGTTTACTAAAATATCTGTAAAAGAAATAGGGGAGTATAAATAGAAAAACACCCCACGGAATAATGAAGAAAACTAACCCCGATGAGGTTACCTCTAAAAAATTATCTCTAGATCCATGCGGTATGGCGACTTGTGTAATGGGGTTTCTTTTGGAATTGTACCAGTAAGGAAAAATACAGAATACAAGTAAAAATATAGCAGTGCCGCCGAATTTTGCTATGCGCCAAAAATGCTGTAAAGTTGTACCCCAAAATACTTTAAATGTTAGGGCTTTATAGGAATTGACTTTTTCCCTAGCCGCATCCATAACCGCCATGCCCATCAGTGGGGCTATAAAGAATACCATACCAAAAAGAGGGGTAACATGATGCGATGTTACCGTTACTGCCAACATGGTAGCAGATGTTATAAAATACCGTGTTTTACCTGTCTTGATCCAAAGGTAAATTTCGGTCATGGCATGTAATAAGATCGATAAGGCCGAAACGCTTGGCAGTTGCCCGAAAATGTGCAGTGTTTCTACAAAGGTTGAAGAAAATACGGCCATAACGGCACCATAACCAGCAATTCTACGGCTTCCTGTCATAAGCAGGGTATACCTGTAGGCGCCAGTAATAAAGAGTACTATAGCGATTAATGCCACCGCATACATACCGAATTTGAGTCCGCCAATATAAGAAAGGATTCCAATGAGTTGGTGCACTAAAGGAGGATAAGATTGTACCGTAAAACCGGTGTACCATCTATATTCCCAAGGATCAAACCAACTATTGGCATAATGATCCGCAAAAAATAGATGTATCAATGCATCGTAGGTAGACTCTAGTGTAAAGAAAATGGCAGAACCATGAAAAGCTAGCCCTACGATTAAAGCTAATATTAAGAGGGTATTGGTTTTTTTTTCCAAGGTTTAAGTAAGCATCAAAATCTATTAAAAGTATTAAATATATGAGTTGAAGATTACAATAGAAAGGGAAATTCTAAAATATTAGTAATATAATACCTACAGGCTTTTTTATGTGAGCGGGTGTTTTTCGAAAATTGAAATACAATTACCATTGCATAAGATACTTATTTCATAATGTTGATAAGCGTACAAAACTATTTTTCAAAGTCTATCTTTGTACTTTATTCTGTAGGTATTGAGCAAAATTCAAGTTTATATTTTAGATACGATCAAATCGCTAACTCAATTTTTGGGGAGTACCAACTTTACCAAATCTGTATTAACGGTAATTGCCGTGGTTACTCCTTTGGCCATTGGTATTTCTACGGGATATGCTGAAATCGGCGTAGCTATTTGTTTTGGTGCTTTTTGGTGTAATCCTAGTGATGTTCACGGTAGCCTAAAGCACAAAGTATATGGCATTTTATTCTCTGCAGCCTTGGTTATGGTCGTAAGTTTTATTGGAGGGTATTTGCACTTTTCCCCATGGCTGTCATTGGTTATTTTGGGTGTGGTCAGTTTTGCGATATCCATGATCTCTTCTTACGGTTTTAGAGCTTCGCTAATTAGTTTTTCGGGTCTGTTGGCCTTGGTCATAAGTTTTGCACATACACCCGATCAGTTAAAAATTTACGAATATTCGTTGTTGGTTGGCCTTGGCGGAATGTGGTATTTGGCTTTGTCGCTGTTGTGGTTTAAAATAAATCCGAAAGGGCAAACCGAAGAGATTCTGTACGAAACTATTGGTAGAACGGGTAAGTTAATGAAAAAACGGGGCAAGTTGATCAGTGAGCTCTCAAACAGAAAAAAGCTTTTAAAAAGTCTGTTCTTGATGCAAAGCGAATTGACCGAACAACATGATACCCTTCGTGAAATTCTTATTCTTTCACGTAAAAATTCTGGTAGATCGGTGTATAATGGCAAACGTGTTTTGGTTTTGGCCCAACTGATAGAAATGTTGGAGACCGCTGGTGCAAATCCTGTAAATTATACCAAGATGGATAAGCAGTTTCAAGCGCATCCGGAGTTTACCGCACTGTTTCAAAATCTCATTTTTGAAATGGCTGAGCAGTTACAAATGATTGCGGCAATAGGTAACAAACCAAAGAAAATACCCAAGCATAACCATCTAAAGGATCGTTTTGATGACTTGGCATTAAAGATTCAGGAATTGGGCAAAGTGAAAGATGCTAAGTCTTATGAAGCATTTATCATGTTTCAGAACTTTCTTGAATATCAAGAAAAACAGTTTGATAAGATTAAAAGGATCAAGTGGTTATTGAGTGACCATGATGTGGCATCGGAAGAATTTATAGATAAAGAAATTTTAAAACGTTTCTTAATTTCACAAGATTATAGTCCGCGTATCCTGTTAAGAAACCTAAGTTTTAGGTCAACCATTTTTAGGCATTCTCTGCGTATGTCCATTACGCTAATGATCGGTTTTGTATTGGGTAACCTATTCGCTTTTCAGAACGCATATTGGATTTTACTGACCATTATCTTAATAATGAGACCCAATTATGGTTTAACGAAAACACGATCAAAAGATAGAACTGTGGGAACCATTATTGGCGGACTCATAGCAACCGTTATTGTATTTTTAGTACAAGATGTATATGTGTATGCAACTTTGGCTTTGATCTCGTTTGTTATTGCCTTATCGATGCTTCAAAAGAACTATAAGTTATCGGCTATATATGTAACGTTAAGTATCGTTTTTATTTACGGAATACTTCAACCAGATGTAATGACGGTTATACAATATCGTATTTTAGATACGCTATTAGGTGCGGCACTTTCATATTTGGGATTTTTATTTTTATGGCCCAGCTGGAGTTTTCAGGAAATACGTAAAGATGTAGCTAAAAGTGTAGCTGCCAATAGTACATACCTAAAGGAGATTTCAGATTTTTATGTTCATAAAGGTACTGTGCCAACGAGTTATCGTCTGGCACGTAAAAGTGCTTTTTTAGAGACTTCAAACCTTAGTTCTGCATTTCAAAGAATGACGCAAGAGCCGCATTCAAAACAGAAAAATTTAAACAAGATTTATGAGTTGGTAGAGCTTAACCATAATTTCTTATCGGCTTTGGCTTCATTGAGTATTTATATTCAGCACCACACCACTACAGAAGCTTCTGAGCGATTTAATGACATCACTTCTAAAATTAATGAGAACCTTTCGTCCGTTTTGAAAATGCTTTCTGCAGTTTCTAAAAATAGCGAGAAAATGAATTTAGATGAGGTCATATCATTTCAAAAGCAACTGCCCAAATTTCAATCTGAGCAAGTAAACCTAAGTTCGAACGACACTCATGAATTCAAAAGAAATCATCAAGAAGAACAACTGATTTGGGAGCAGCTACGTTGGTTATATTCTTTGAGTGCCAATATGATGAAATTGACTTCTACTTTATAGATGAGATGTTAGTATTCAAGTTTTTTTAACTAATCATCATGGTCCATAAGCTCTTGTAGTTTTTCATAGAACTGACCAACATGTAAGCCATCTGCCAAACCATGGTGTACATGTACGGAAACGGACATCTGTTGTTTGCCATCTACCGTGGTCATTTTACCAAAACTTATTTTAGGGCAACTATCGGGAAAATCATAATTTCTGGCATGGGATAACGATGTAAAATCGATCCATGGCAAAGACGAGAAATGAATTACGTTTTCTCCTGATAAGGCGGGCATAAGGCTGTTGGAGTTTTTTACGTCTTCTATTCTGGGTACCGCAAGGTCACAAAAGGTTTTAAAATCTTCGTTATAATCTAAATAAGAGAAACCAAAAGTGCCGTTCGCACGATCTATGGTGGGCGATGCATTTACGACCTCATATTCATAAACTTTGCCATTATCTATGCGGTACCTAAATGCCGATATACTGTTTGCGGCTTTTAAAGATTTGTGTAAGTAGTACATAAAGAAAGAATACCCGTTTTCTTTAGACTTTTTGTAAGCTAATGAACAATCTATTTTTGCCGTAATTCCAAAGAAAGGCTCACTGAACTTTGAAAAAAACTCAAAGTGTTCTTTTCTAGACCATTCATCAATATTTAGTTCTTTACGCATCATTTAATTTTCGTTCAAATTGAATTTTAGCTTACAAGATATTGGTTATGGGCGTAATCAAAAAGTTATTTTACAGTATATCTTACAAGCACTTCATTATCTAGAATAACATTGGTTGTCCAAATAAATTTACCATCGTTGCCAGGGTCATCAAATAGTGTAGTGAAATTGGTGTAAGAAGGTTTGTTGGCTACACCTATGGTTTCATTGGTGTATATTGATGCATCTTGCCAATTGGAGTCATCGAAATCGGTTTGCATCCAACCATCTGGAATCTGCAAATGCATGAGTTATATAAATCAGTGGCATACGGAGAACTGTCATTCGTATAATTGGTTTCTGCAGCTGCGGTCCATTTTTACCATCACTAGAAGTAATTTCACCAACATCTGTTTTTCTGCCACGATCACATAAATACAAATCTTCTGCTATTGTAGTGGCTATGCCCTGGCTTACACTTGCAGTACCCGTATATGCTTTTGTTACTGGCTTATCTTTACATTCACCAGTTTTATTTCTAGGCTTCTTTTCTGCACAACCAATAACCAATAATAGTATTAGAAAAAATTTGAGTTTTGTTAAAGGCGTTATATTCATTTATAGAATTTAATAACCTGTTGTAGTCATTATTCAAATTTGCTATAAATATAATATGGTGATTTTTAAAAAATAAAAATATTAAGTGAAATAGACCTTTTGGCATTTAAGTGCTTACGGAAAATAGGTTATGTTACTATGTCTTTTTATTGATGGTAAATGATGCCGTTAACCCTACACTAAAATTTCTTGGTAATTTTTCAACCCCAAAAATTGCTCTTGAATGTTTGCCTTTTTCCTCTAATACCTTAACGAACAGATCTGATGCTCCGTTGACAACAATGGGCGAGTCGTCCCAATCCGGTCCTGATTGAAAATAAGCATCAATGTGGTTAAGTCCTACAATATTTTCAAAACCTATTTTATGGTCTATTTGAGCCAAAACATTTAAGGCACATAATTCCATTGCTTTATACCCTTGTTCCGTAGTGATTTCTTTTCCTAATCTACCTTGATAAAGATAGTTTTGGTTCAATATTGGGAATTGAATTGCGATGTAAGCAATATTTTCTCGCACATTTACTGAAACATAACTGCCACCGGGTGTTGATACCTTTGGGAGTTGCAGCCCTAAATTTTTCAAGTTTTCTTTTGGGGTCATAATTGACACTTTTGTTTTGTCTTATTTTTTCAATAATACTACTGGGTTCTTGGTGGTAAATCACCTTTTTTTGACCATTACCTTTTTAGATTTCTATATCAAAATAGTGCTTCAATTTAGATTCAAACTCACGCTCATCAAAGTTGATTTCTTCTTCATTTTCAAGGTGAGTAATTTTTAATTGCGAATTATTCAGAGTTATTCTTCCGTTAGTTTTTGCTATTGAGATTAGTTTTTTCTTCGTGAAATGGGAATGTTCACTAGTCTGATGAAATTCGCATCTTTTGCTGAATTCAGAAAGTTTGCGCTCTTCGTTTTTAAATATGTATTGGGGTAATACATTAGTGTCCTTTACTTCATTTATTCGGTAATACTCTTTGTTGAATTTATCAAATTGAAACTTTCCAAAGCTATCGGAGATGGTTTGATTCATTTCTAATTTTAAAGGTTCTAAAGAAAATTTTCCAAAACCTACATCAACTAAAAACTGTTTGTTTTCCAAATTCACGATTATTGCCAAATGGTCATATTCAGGACTATAGTCATCGTCTTTTATATGTACTCTAGCTGATATTAATTTTGCATCAAAGCCAATTTGTTTTAATAGACTGTGAAAAAGTCCGTTGAGTTCGTAGCAAAATCCGCCTCGTTTTTCATTTATTATTTTTTGATAAATGGCTGGTACCGATAGCTTTATTTTTCTGTTATAATGTATGTCTAAATTTTCGAAAGGAATATTTAAAAGATGCTTTCTTTGAAGTTTAAAAAGGACATTTTTATGTAGTGCGATAGTGTCTTCAAAATCAATTCTATCTAAATAAACCTGTACATCCATGCTATTCTATCGATGTTATGAACTTATTCAATTCATTTTGTACTGAAATTGGGATTGTTCCATTTTCAACCCAACAGTGCACATCTGAAATATAATGCATTCCAAGATATTTTGCAGTTTCTATAAAAGGCATATGAAATCCATCTTTTAGCACCTTATCTGAGCCACAACTTATAACCGCTATTTCTAAACCTCTCAATTTTCTGCCCGTCTCTTTTTCTATTTTTAAACAGTCTGATATTCTATCAAAAAATGTTTTCATTATTCCGCTCATGGAATACCAATATACAGGAGTAGCAAAAATTATTACGTTATAGTTACGAACGATTTCCTCGATCAAGGGATGAAAATCATCATTTCTATTTTTAAACTCATAGTCGAATTCCGAAATGTTTTTTGTCTTTAAATCTATAATCGGGTAGTTTAATTTATCTGCTACAAACGATGCAATCTTTTTTGTTTCTCCATTGCTGTTTGCACTTCCAAGAATTATGATTCCTTTTTTCATTGGTTATTATCTACCCGTTTTTTAGGTTGTAGCCAAAAGTTGACCTCTTAACAGTACGGTGGTCCTTAGCAAAATTGGTAAGAACAATCGATTACTTATAGTAATTGCGGCTGTTGCGCAACAATATAATATTAAAACCTATTTTTTCAACTTTGTTAAAATTATAACTATTTGGTTACAAATGATTTGATTTTTTAAATCATCTTATAAAAAGGCTTGTGCAACGATTAAAGTGTTGGTCCTTGGCTTTTTCAGTCATAAATTCTAATTATTTCGCCATTTCCTTTTCCGTTTACACTTCTTACATAGCCATTAATTACTTTTTTCATTGGTATCGGATTGTGTCCTGGAAAATAGTCTTTGTATTTGTCGTAAGCATCTTCTACCATTCCAGAAGAAACAACATTTACTCTAATTCCGTTTTCAATTTCAAGTGCAACCGCTTGTACAAAACTATGAATTCCACCATTTACCATTGCAGCACTAGTTGTTTTTACAACTGGATCATCTGCTAAAATTCCTGTGGAAAGAGTTATGGAACCATTTGAACTTAAATAATTCTGTCCGATGCGTACAAGGTTTACTTGCCCCATTAATTTACTTTTCAAACCTATGTAATAGTCTTCTTCGGTAAGTTCATTAAAATCAGCCCATTTGGCTTCTCCAGCGATACAAATTATAGCATCCACTTTGCCAATGTCATCAAACATTGATTTTATTGAACTACTATCGGCTATATCGACATTCACATCTCCATTGGTTCGTCCAGCGATTAAAATTTCGTTCTTTTCTTCAAAATGTGAAACAACAGTTTTTCCTATTGTTCCGTTTCCTCCAATTATTAAAATTTTCATTGTTTTATTTTTACGTTAAACATTTAGTCTTGTTGCATTTCTCTTTTTTATTTCTTGACTTATATATCGTTAAAGTTGCAATGACACTCCAAAGTAAATTAGTTACAAATGGTGGAATTGCATTATAGTAATAACAGTTTATAGCTATTAAAAGTCCTCCTAGCAAGTTCAAATACTTACCATAATCTACATACTTTTTATTTTCAATTAAGGTTAGGGCATAGGCAAGGATTATTAACCCTGAACCAGACCAACCTAAAATGTCAATTAATAACTTCATAGTTTGTTATATTGCGAAATGTCGATATGTTTGGGTGATTTTTTTTATGTTAGAAAATCTGTAAACTGTTGAATTGTCTTTTCGTTTCTTTTTAAATAAGACCATTTTCCGTGTCTTGTTGATATTAAAAGTCCGCACTTTTCCATATTGGTTAGATAAGTTGAAATGGTCGACTGTGATAATCCAGCTTTTTCTTGAATATAGGTAACACAAACACCATCATTAAAATGCTTTAATGTCTCGTGTGGCGGAAAATGTTTCTCTGGTTCTTTCAACCATTCTAATATCTGAAACCTGGTTTGGTTCGATAAACATTTACCGATTTCTGTCGCTATTTTCAAATTCATACCTTTAATATATCTATAATTCTCGATATATAAAAATGAAAGCATAATAATATTTGAAGTGCAATGTTTATATAGTTGGTTGTTAACAAGTTCGTATAAAGCTAGTTACGATGTTCAAGCATCTAATTTAGTAAATACAAAGCCAATGAAAAATCTGTGAAGTTTTTTGTAGGTATGCTAGTGTTAGCTATTGTAGGTTGTTGGTAGTATTAAAGAAGTAATCGTATACAATTGAATAAGTTTTGTCTACTAGTCTATGCTTGAAAAAGTCGTTGTAATTTGAAAGCATTACAATTGTTAAGGGGCCCTTTCGGTCATAAATCACGAAAGTATTTGTCCCATACCAAAGTCCGGTTGAAAGAGCTAATGAATCAGTCACTTCCTAACCCATCGCATAGGAAGATTCTTTATCTAATAGAATTTTTAAATCTTCTGAATGCAATTCCATGTTCATTGAAATTGGCTTGAAAATTAATTCATGTGATTCTTTAGTTAATAGAGATTTATTACGCAGTTTCTCAATATAATTAGCATAAACATTCAATCTAAGATAGATACCTCCAGCTCCTACTACTTCATCCATCCGATGACCTTCAACAGATTGCCATTGATTTAAGTTGTCTCTCTCATAACGGAATACATATTCTGGAATATTCGAGAAATCGGCATTATCAATGTATTGAGTATTGATCATTCCGGCTTTGTTGAAAACATGCTTTTTTAATAATTTTCATTGGCCGTTCCACTGAGCTTTGAATTATTTAAAAACCAATTAATTAGGTATTATTCATATATGATATTATACTCACATTATTTTATTTCATTTTCAATCAGTTTTAAAATAGAATCTAAATCTTCCATTAGGGGTTGATAATGTGCTTTTTCCATTGCCTTAGCTGTTAGCACAAACATTAAAATATTATTTTCAAACTTCCTCGAATTTAATAGTTCTAGATTACTAATATTCTGCTCTGTTTTTTGTAATCCTATTTCTTGGTTTACACCGGTTAGGTCAAATATTGTTCTCAGGCTGTTATCATTTGTTCTAAAAATATCAAGAACTTTTTCCCTTTGGATGCCAAGTTCATTTTCCTGTTTTGAGACATCTTCTATTGTTGAAATCCAATTGGTTAGTTGTATTCTTAAGTCATTATTTGAAATGTCTTTCAAGCTCCCAGAGTTTATTATTTCGTGTAAAAGGGAGTTGTTAGGGTTAAAAGAAATATCAGATGAAAATGTATTGAACAATAATTCAGAAAAATGCTTTTCGGATGGTGATTCATTTTTATTACCAACATATTTTAATAACTTCTTTGCTCCTTGGAAATTACTCTTGTTAACTTCAATCAATTCACTTAATTTAACTTTACTGATTTGAAATTCTGCTCTTAAACCATTCAAATAAGTTTGCTCTTTTTCCTGAATAACCCGATTTTGATTCATGTTATTGATGGCAAGAGCAATCAAAATTCCAATAACAACAAGAATTATTTCTCCTATTGCATAAATTAGATATTTGCTGAAGTTATTATCAGATAGTAATTTTTGCCTTATTTTTCTAAAGAAATGTATCATTGGTTAAAGGTTGTTCATAAAGAAGTACAACACATAAAAAAATGCAATAGGCGTTATTTGTAAGAAAGATACAATTTTCCTTGAAATTCAATAACTAAGGGCTTTTGATATATATAGCCGTTGAGCAAAAATTATAACAAGCCGTTATATTTGTTTTTATATATTTTGCTCAATAGAATATCGCTATAAAAAAATTAATTTTCAACGGAAATGGAAGGCACCGGAATTTCATAAACCTGTAAGTGAAAATAGGGTAGGGCGGCCAGTAGGTGATCAAAGATATCTGCCATTACATATTCATAGTTTTCCCATCGTTTATCTGAGCTAAACGCATAGACTTCTAAGGGTATACCTTGCGGAGTTGGGGGTAATTGACGTACCATTAAGGTCATACCTTTATTTACGGCAGAATGGTTTTCTAAATAATCGTTTACGTATTTTCTGAACACGCCTATATTGGTCAAATTTCTACCGTTTATAGCGAGTTCTTTATTGATGTCGTTAGAAGTGTTGTAAGAATTGATCTGCTCGTTTCTTGTTTTAAGGTACGGCGCTATTAATTGTATTTTTTCAAACTCCGCTATATCTGTTTCTGAAAGAAAGCGTATACTTTTTTGACTGATGATCAAGGCTCGTTTTATACGTCTACCGCCAGAATCTTGCATGCCGCGCCAGTTCTTAAAAGAATCGGATATTAGGGCATAGGTAGGTATGGTGGTAATGGTCTTATCAAAATTCTGCACTTTTACCGTTGCCAAAGATATTTCAATAACATCGCCATCTGCCCCGAATTTGTCAAAACTGATCCAGTCTCCAATACGAACCATATCGTTAATGCTTACCTGTATACTGGCAACCAGCCCCAAAATGGAATCCTTAAAAATTAAAAGTATAACTGCAGACCCCGCACCAAGAGCGGTAAAGAATTTCCAAACCTTAATTTCTGTTATAATGGCGAAAATGGTAAATATGCCTACCACCCAGGCAAAGATCATAAATACCTGTATGTAACTCCCCATAGGCTTATCTCTAAACCTTGGCTTGGTCTTTAGATAATCATTGATACTGGTAAACACACTTTTAACCACATACAGTGCTAAGATTACAAAAAGCACATGTAGAAATTTCATGGTTATTTCAGCTGCAAAATCAAAACCTATAAAGCCAAATGGTACAAATTCTATAAGTGTACTTAAAGGGATAATGTGCGCCAAATACCTCGGTACTCTATTCGCCACTAAAAAATTATCGAAATTGGTTTTCGATTTTCTAGCTAACTTCAGTGATAGGGAACGTAAAACTTTCCAGATCAAGAGGTCCAAGAACCACGCCAATACCAAAGCAATGACTAATAGTATGGCTAAATTTAGGTATGATGCCGCGGTATCGCTAAGACCCGCTTCCACAAGATAATTAAAGAGTATTCTATGAAAATCGTCGTTCATTATCAGGTTCTTTTTATGCTCGGCAAAGGTACAATTTGCCTAAGTAAGAACCCGAAGCAGTTAAGGTAATTTTATCATTTGCTATGTATGGCCAATACTGGTACATCTGCATAGTAACCCAAATTGTTAAGCGATATTCTGCCAAAATTGAGACGATCCCAAAATGATGGCTTTTTATCTACATAGCTGATCATGTTAGAATGCCTTATCGCTACAAAACAATTTACTGCGGTAGCAATTTTTACGTTGCGCATGGTGGTGAAACTGTGCGCTACGCCTTTTAATTGTTTGCGTATTTGCACTTTGTTTCTTTTTTGGGTAAACGATAAACTATTAGGTTGCTCCATGCTCAACACCTGTATGCTGGCATTGCTTAATTTGGCTAACTGTACCAAATATTTAATTTCAGATTTTTTGATATTTGTTTTAAAGTTTGTGGTTAACACAATTTCTTTGGGCTGGTCAAAATTAACGTTGCCGGGAACTATTAAAATGGGATTTTCCCTTACGTTTTTCAATATATCCAAGGTATGTTGTCCGTAAGAAGCTTCATTTTTGTTCGCCAAACCTTTGGCACCTAAAACAATAAGGTCGAACTGAAATTTCTTGTTTAAATTCTTAACTGCGCTCAATAATGATATTGACTCCGAGACCGCATGAAATTTATGGTTTTCATTTTTATTTAAATGGGATATTTTAGCGATTAACTCCCTAAGCTTTTCCTTTGATTTAATAGCCGACATTTTATTGAATGCCTCATCTGGATCGAGCAAGGATAAACTATCTAGCCCATAAGTTTCTTTTGAATAGGTGTGTAATATATAAAAAGAGCACTTTCTGTCTTCAAATAATTTTATGGCGTAAAGTATGGCATTCCATGAATTATTTGAGAAATCTGTGGGTATTAAAATACTATTTTCCATATGGTTTGTTTTAGTTTTTGTTTGTGCTCTTTTTAATAGTACGGGTTCGTATTAGACCTTGGTGTACTCATCTTTAGATATTATGTTTTTTTTCATTGTATTCACATATGTAATACCATTGTGTTGTTGTTATAATACCATGTTAAGGTTTATATGTTCATTCTCTTGTTCTACTTTTTCAATGGTTAATTTTTGTTCTCCGGATGGAAATTCCCATAATACCGAATCGCCTTCACTATAGCCCATTACTGCAGCGCCCATTGGGGTAAGAATAGATATTTTGTTGTTTTTTATATCACTATCGGTAGGCAGTACCAGTTTAAATTTCTTGTGCCATCCACTTTCCGAAACTATCGTAACCAAAGTATTAAAGCGTATAACATCATCGTGCATATCGGTCGCATCCAAAATTATGGCAGTCTCTAATTCTGATGCCAGCTTTCTAACAGATTTACGTAGGGTGTCATCTTTGTAATAACCAGATAGGTTCATTAATCGCTTTAGTACTACAAATTCCTTTTTTTCTATAACCAGATTTCCGTACTTCATATGCTGTATTTTATGAGTGTAAATTGAATTTTAAAATATTGTTCCTTGCCATTCTAAGCGCAGCCCAGAACAGTAGCTAGCTTATTTCAAATAATTTCGACCACGCTCTTTGTGGCAGTTTTATGTATTAAAATTCTTTATCGTTTTTTGGTCAATTACAACAGATCAAGGAAAAATACCTCGTTGTACATAAGCTTCCTCTAATCTTTCAATAGCAATGATGAAAGCAGCGGTGCGCATATCAACATTTCTTTTTTTAGAGGTTTCTATTACCGTGGTAAAAGACGTCAACATTTTCTTTTCTAACTTTTCCATCACCTCTTCCAAAGACCATATTTCACCGTTACGGTTTTGTAGCCATTCAAAGTAACTTCCAATAACCCCACCGGAGTTGCAAAGAATATCTGGAATAATGTCTATACCTTTTTTTAATAGGATGTTCTCGGCATCTACATCGGTTGGTCCGTTTGCACCTTCGGCAATTAAATATGCCTTTATTTTATTGGCGTTCTTCGCCGTAATCTGATTACCTAGTGCAGCAGGAATACAGATATCGCAATCTAAAGAGAAGAAATCTGCGTTGTCAATGGTTCTGGCTTTTGAGAACCCTAATATGCTTCCTTTGTTCCCTTGGCTGTAGGCCAGTAATTGGTCTACGTCAATACCATCTTCATTGACTATACTGCCATAGGCGTCTTGTACTGCAGTCAACAGAGCTCCTTCCTTTACCAAAAAATAAGAGGCCCAGTAACCTACGTTACCAAAACCTTGTACAATAAACTTCTTGTTCTTTAGGTCTACATTGTTATTTTTTGCCCAAAATTTAATGGTCAAGAAAACTCCGTAGCCGGTAGCCCTGTCCCTTCCTTTAGATCCACCGGCACCAATAGGTTTACCCGTAACTACGTGCATATTGGTAGAACGTTCCGCCGGCGATTTGGTAGACATGTAGGTGTCAAGTATCCAAGCCATGGTTTGCGAATTGGTATTCACATCTGGGGCGGGTATATCCAATTCCGGACCGATATTGTCTCCTAAGGCATAGGTAAACCTTCTGGTAATACGTTCTAATTCAGAACCTGAATATTTTGTCGGGTCTAATTGTATGCCTCCTTTAGCGCCGCCATAGGGCAAACCTGCCAATGAGGTTTTCCAGGTCATCCACATTGCCAAAGCCTTTGCAGCATCGATATCTACCGTAGGGTGATAACGAAGTCCGCCTTTATATGGTCCTAATGAGTTATTGTGTTGAACGCGGTAACCGGTAAATATTTCAACTTCACCATTGTCCATTCTTACTGGAAAGTGAACAACAAATTCATTATTGGTGACCTCAAGAATTTTTCTAATGTTCTTATTAAGGTCAATAATGTCTGCGGCATTATCAAACTGCCGCATTACATTTTCTAGCATACCTTGTTTAGGTGCTTTTTTGGGCGCTACTTTTGCTATCATTCTTTTTAGTTTAAGACTAATTTTCTTTTTTCTTCGTTACTTGACAATTCGTTGGAAATTACCAATGTGGCTTCATTGGTGTTATCCAAAAAATGATAATATTCACTGCACGCATAAATGCTATTTTTATCTCTTGTTATTGAACAATAAGAAATGTGTGTGCAGGTTGAGCATATGCTCCGCATATAATTTTTCATCGAGCCCATATTATGATGTATTAAAATGTTCTTCCTGTTGTTCGTTATTCAAAAACTGGCTGTGACTTTACAGGGTAAAAAATTAATAATAGCAGTGTAATGCCAATAAGAATCAGAAGGGCAAATGCCAGTTTTGACATTAGTATATTATTGTCTAAAGTTTTGTTAGAAAGTTGTGTTAGTTGCTTGCTCTCTTCTAATTGTATTTTTGCCAGCGTATTTAAATTGGTACTGATCTGGGCAAGTGTTTCTAAAGAATTTGATCGGTTAGTACTTTGAAGACCATTGTTAGATTGAAGTTCTTTGGTCTCTAATATTTTTAATTTGTTGAAATGACTTTTCAACTCGTTTAAGGCTGTATATTCTTTATTGGTAAGTTCTGTTAGAGCAACTTCGTCCAATAGTTTTTCAGCCCTTACATTGTTTTCTTTGCTAATAATAAAGTTATTCTCTGTTAGGAGTTCAAATTTTTTTTCATGAAAAATGTTATTTAGCTCATAGATATAGTCTTGAACCTTTACTCTGTCTTCATAAACTGTGTTTACAGTAGTTTGTAGTGTAGAAAAATGCCTTTGGTACAATCTATTTGAACCTAAAACCAATAAGAAGGTGATGCCTAATATAAAGATGGCATGCATTCTTTGTTGTGTTTTTAATTTTGAAAACATAATAGGTTTCTGTTTTGATATTGAGATTGTACTAATGATTGTAAAAATGAATCCACTCGGCGTTATCTTAATAAATCAGCCAACTTATTTATAGATGCCAAGTGGATTGCATCAACCAACTAAAAAGAGCTTATAAAATTTGTAATTCACCAGAGCTGATAGCGTCTTTGTAATCTGCGGTTACTACCGTATGACTGCCAAAGAAACGGTTGCCATCATTTCTCTTTATTTTAATCTGTGTTGTACCGTCCTTTTTTAGTTTAACTGCGGTAACAACTACTTTTTCGCCATGAGCACTTCTATAATTGGCTATACCACCACGTTTAATAATGAAGTTTTCTCTTGGGAAATCTATGTGCTTGTATTTGTTCGATTCTGGTTTGCCTATTTCTAAAACATCACCAACATTGACATCTGTTTGTGTTGTAACATTGTCTTGTGCGTTTAAAAGACTTACTGAGAATAATAGTGCGATTGCGTATTTTAACATAATTAATTGATTTTAGAGTTAATGAATTTTTTCTTTTGTGGTCGATTGAACTTTAGTTGTGGTTTTGTTGGCTGTGTTCGGCTGATTTACTTTTTCGATAACCAAAGACATTATCTCACCTGGTAGCCCAAATGAAATTCTATCACCTACGGCGCGACCAATAATTGATGCTCCTAAACTGCTGATCACAGAAATTTTATGCTGCTTTACATCATTCTGCTCAGGAGGCACAATTTTAAAAGTTTGATGAACGCCCGATGCTCCGGTAACCTTAATGGTTGAATTAATTGTTACAATATCAAATGGAATATCTGCAGTATTCAATACCATGGCCATGGCCATATTCTGAGCTAGAATTTCTAGCACGTTCTTATGGGCATAATCTTCAATAGAAAGGTTGTTCTCAAGGTGTTTTTTAATCGCCAAGAATTCGCTCTCTTCTAAAACTAGACTACCGTATTTCATCTACTGCATTTTTAATAATTCTACTTGAATCCTTTAAAAAGGTCTTGTAGCTTTTTTGTTCGCAATAGAAAATGCAATTGGTATGCCCTAAAAAGAGATATTTTGGGTTGTTGTGATTAAATATCTGAAAATCAAATATTTAAATATTTATAAATATTAATGGGTGTTTTTAAAATCGGGTAAAAATTCCCCGATCGGGTATATTCTCCCCGATTTTACTTCAGTTTTTCACGAAGGGTTTTACGATCTATTTGTAGAATTTGGGCGGCTTTGGTCTTGTTACCTTCGGTATGCACCAATACACGCTGAATGTATTCTTTTTCCATTTCATGCAAGGGGCGCAATTCATTTTCAGGGAAGTTGATTTGATATTTTAAAATATCTGGTAAGTCTTTTACTTTAATGATGCCATCGCACATTATTACGGCACGCTGAACTATGTTTTCAAGCTCTCTAATATTTCCGGGCCAGTTATATCGCTCTAAAATTTGAAGCGCTTCGGGGGCAATACGTACTAAACGGTCTTTAAATTCAATACCATATTTCCGAATGAATTTTTCTGTGAGGATAGCAATATCAGATTTTCTTTCCCGTAGTGGTGGTACTTTAATTTCAACTACGGTTAGTCGATAATATAAATCTTCCCTAAACGTGCCATTCTTTATCTCGTCCTTTAAATTTGCATTGGTCGCAGCTATAATTCTTATATCAACCTTTTCCACTTTTTGCGATCCTACCCGTGTAATTTCTTTTTCTTGTAAAGCTCTAAGTAATTTGGTCTGTACGGCAAGTGACGCTGTGCCTATTTCATCTAAAAACAGGGTACCACCTTTGGCTGCTTGAAAGAAACCGTTTCTATTTTCATTAGCCCCTGTAAAGGCACCTTTTATGTACCCGAAAAGTTCTGCCTCTTGAAGATTTTCTGGTATGGCACCGCAATTGACCGCAATAAAAGGCTCCCTAGAAAATTTGCCCGAATAATGTATGGCTCTTGCCACTAGTTCTTTTCCCGTGCCACTTTCGCCTGTTATAATAATAGTAGCTTTATTGTCCTTAACACGCTCAATAATATTCGTTACTTTTTTAAAAGCGGCCGATTCGCCCACCATATCCGAATAGAGGTTGGTATGTGTTGAAGGGACAGTTCTATTCTTTCGAGTAGCATTTTGTTCAAATGCTTTTTCAATAGCTTTTTTTAGTTCGGACTTCGTAAATGGTTTGGTCAAATAATCCGTTGCGCCAGATTTTATGACTTCTAACGAATCTTCTACCGAGGGATAACCGGTTACCACTAATTTCGGTATCTCTGGGTAATGTTCGTTGGTAAATTTCAATAATTGTAATCCGTCAATTTCCGGCATTTGAATATCGGTAATGAGCAAATCAATATAAGTATCTTTAAGAATAAACAGGGCTTCCTTTACAGACACAGCTTTGTAGGTATGGTAGTCCATAGCTTGTAAATGTCGTTGCAAAAGCTCTAATATATCTATATCGTCATCTACTATTAATATGTTCTCTTTGCGCAAATCCATCAGTTTAATTTTGGAAAGTCAACCGTAAATATAGTGCCTTTAGGGGTGTTTTTACTATGCTCTATACTACCTTTATGGCTCGTGATAATACCGTGTACCACACTAAGACCTAGTCCGGTGCCCTCGCCAATGGGTTTAGTAGTGAAAAAGGGTTCAAAGACCTTATCTTCCAATTTTGTAGGTATACCATCGCCCTGATCGGCGATTTTTAAAAGAATATGGCTTTCCGTATCTAAGACCTTGACTGTAATTGTTCCATTTTCTGGGGAGTAATAAATGGCATTCATAATGAGATTGAACATTACCTGTGTTAACTGCACCGTGTCTGCCTTTAATTCTAAGTCTTCATTTTCAAAAGTTGTTACCAGTTTTAATTTTTTATCACGTAATGATGGTGCCAATAACTTAATGACGTTGGTAACAATAGGAATCAATTTTACCCTTTGCATTTCCTGTGGCATTTCGCAAGCAAAGAACATTAGTTTTTTTACGATTTCTCTACTAAAAATGGCATTGTCCATTATTTTTTCAAGATCCCTAACAGCTTGTTGGTCTGTCATTTTCTCCGCCAGTAATTCGGCAAAGCCGAGTATATTGGCAAGCGGTGTATTTAACTCATGCGCAATACCCGCGGTAATTTCACCTAATATATGTAAACGGTCAGCTCTTTCAATCTGTCTTCTGGTTAGTGCTTCACTATCACGTATTTGCTTGCGTTCTATAAGGTTACCTATGTCTAGGGCAACGTTGTTCAATAGGGTCTGCTCTTCAACTAAAAAGTCGTCTAGTGAATACTTGTCAGAAGGGTAGCCCACTAATACTTCACCTTCCAATTTGTTAAATACTTTAATTTTTGATGATAAACATACCATTGTTGGTTTATAATCATCTGTTTTAACCGTGCATTTACCTACCTTTAAAAAGACTTCGGTGACTTCTTCAAATTGCCATGCTCTTTTTAAGCAGTAGACAATAGCTTCAAGTGTGGCTTCTATTTGGTCATAATCTGCATTTACAATAATAGAGGTGACCTCATAAAGACAGGTAAGTTCTTTTACACGTTCTTTTAATTTAGCCTCTACTGTGTTCATAGATATTCCATTTCAAGTTTGATATATAAAGATGAACAATATTTGGCAGGAAATGTATTAACGAATATTTAAATCTTTTTTCTTAATCAGAATTCGTGTTTTTAGGAGAATTTCAATAAGTGTAAGCTTTCGTTGGTTTGCGAATATCTGATTTCTGAAGGTGAGTATTTTTGTAGGAATTTTTTTTGCAATAACAATGGAATCGCTACTATTTTTTATGATAATTTTTGTAAGAAATACTGGTTTGCCAATTTTATCTCCGCCTGTGTTTTACACTTGCTGGAAAAGATTTAATTGATTTAGCTCTTATAAAAGAATTCTTTGCAACCCCCGGTTTTAGTACATTTTTTGCAAATAAGAAAAATTAGGTGTTTTTTAAAAAAATATCAATACGCTGTGATAGTCCGTCGTTACTAGTGTAATCGATTAAATACATTATTTATTTATTTCTACGTATACAGAAGTCAGTATTTCTCATACAAAGTAGACTAGTTCACAACAAAAAATTTAGAACACTTGATGTCTGAAGTAACTTCGTAATTGTAACATTTATTTTGTAGTCCTACACTTACTTTTAGAGTAGTCCTTTTAAATATAACACTAACCATTTTATTATGATTTTTTTATCCCCCGCTAATTTTTTGCTCAGGTTTTCTAAACAAATTCGAAAGGGCTTAATGAGTTATTGAACCTAATTTGGTGTTGATTGGAAGTTATGAAAGTGATCAACTAAAATAGTAATTCAATTCTATTAATTCTTAGAAAGAATAGAAGTATTACTTCACTGGTCTTATAGGTATACAAAAACCAGTGAAAGACACTTTATCTAATTTCATCTATACCAATTTGGTAATCAAGCTTTAGAAACTATTATTTAAAATATAGTTGATTTTCTTTAACAGCAAATTTCATTTGATACTTAGTTATCAGTTATAATAAAATATTATGAATATGAAGGTTCTTACATTCAAAAAGTGCTTTTTAAGTTTGGTACTTATTTTTTTCGCTACTTTGGGTACATATGCCCAGTTAAGTGATCTGCATTATTTACCACCACTTACTCAAACAGGAAATCATATGCGCGATCAAGCGGTGTACATTTCTACACCGAACGAAACTGCGTTTAGTGTAGAAATATATATAGGGGTATCGGCTACACCTGTAACCACGGTAAGTGTGTCCAATACATCTCCATTTACATATACCTTAGGAAGTAATGATAATGGTATTACCATGATGCCAGATGCCAGTGTAGGGGTAAAACTTACGACTGCAGGACTTCGATTAATAGCTCCAGGAGGAGAAAAATTCTATGTGAATTATCGTGGTAGGAATAATGCTCAAGGAGCATCTTTAACCTCTAAAGGTAGAATTGGTTTGGGTACTCACTTTAAATGGGGTGGGGTGCCATTTTTGCATAATAGAACAATTTATAATGCCACTTTAGGTATTATGGCAACGGAAGATGATACCGATATTATCATTTCAGATTATGACCCAGATACCAAATTTAGGTTAGGCAATGATTCAGATGGTTTTATTGATAATCCAGATAACACCATCACCATCAGTTTAGATAAAGGTGAAAGCTTTGTTTTAGAAAATGTAGGTCATAACCAAGGAACGGCCGGCGATACAGACGCTAACCGCTATGGGTGGTTGGGAGCAGACATTACTGCAACCAGGGATATTGCCATTAGTAATGGTAATGTATTGGTAGGTGTAGTCTCTGGGTCTAACTTGCAAGATGCAGGTTTAGACCAGCCAGTACCTATTGATGTAATTGGTAGAGAATATGTTTTTATTAGGGGCGGTGGAAATGACGCTCTAGAATTTCCTATAATTATTGGTACTGTAAATGGTACCGATATATTTGTAAATGGTGCTACCACACCAATAGCTACCATAAATAATGGCGAATTTTTTGTGATTCCAGGATCGAATTATTCTGGATCCACCGCAGGTAGTAATTTAACCGTAACTACATCAAACAACGTATACGCATATCAATCTTTAGCAGGTAGTACAAGTGCAGCAACCAATGGCTTAAACTTTGTTGCACCAGTAAACTGTTTACTGCCAAATACGCTAAGTAATATCGCGAACATTGAAGATTTGGCTGGAGTGGATATTAATGGTGGTTTAACTATTTTGGCTTCTACAACTACCTTAGATAGTAATATTATTGTAACCGATGGCTCAGGTACTGTTGCTTTGCCTGCAGCACAAGAAGCTACCGGTTTACCTTGGAAAAGTTTTTATTTACCGGGCTTAACGGGTAATGTATCTGTAGAATCTTCTGGTCCTATCGCAGTTGGTGTTGTAGGGCTTAGTGGTGCATTGGGTATAGGTGGTTATTTCTCGGGATTCGATACTGTACCCGTTGTAGATTATACCATATCTGGTGATGGTTGTGTGGGTAGTGAAATTAATTTGATAAATACTTTTGATACCTATCAATGGTATAAAGACGGTCAATTGATTGTAGGAGCTAACCTTGCGTCGTATACACCAACTGATATTGGTGATTACTATGTTAAAGTATCTTCAGGTGGGTGCTTTTATGACTCAAACGTTATCAATATATATTACTGTAATCCAGATATTGCCCTTTCAAAAACAGCGGATAAATCAACCTATTCAGAAGAAGAATCGGTAACCTTTACCATAACCGTAGAGAGTTTAGGGGTATATGATGTAACCAATGTGGTTGTTACAGATGTATTGCCAACCGGTTTAACTTTAAGTAGTGCTACACCTTCTACTGGTACATTTACAGAACCAAATTGGAATATTGGAACAATGACGGGCGGGGAAAAACAAACTTTAACGCTTGTTGCTATCCCAGACCCTATAGCGGCACCAACTAAAGAAATAACGGTAACCAATACGATATCAAATACTCAAGATCAGGTAGATTTTAATGAAACTGCCGATGATTTAGAAGAAACGATTACAATAGAAAACAATGATGACGATGGCGATGGCGATCTTGATGTCACTGATCCCGACCCTAATGATGCCTGTGTGTACAGTACAAATCAAGTAACCGCCAATGCAGATGCGAGTTGGAATTCTACCGATTGTGATGGTGATGGTGAAGATAATGGTACCGAAGTGGCAAACGGAACGGATCCAGCAGACCCTTGCTCTGTTACTAGTGCCACAACACCTGCGAGTACAGATGAAAATTATGCCATTTGGGCAGCAGCAGATTGCGATAACGATGGTAATATAAATGACACGGATCCCAATCCTTTTACTCCAACCGCTTCAGATGATTTTACTACTGCAGACGTTGGGGTAGCAAAAACATTCAATGTTTTAAATAATGATGACTTTTTAGTAGGTAGTACCATTACCGACTTAGGTACAGGTTCTGCTTCGGGCATAATAGCGATTAACCAAGCTACGGGTGAAATAACCTATACGGCATTGGTTAGTGAAAACCCTAGCACGGTTACTATAGATTATCAAGTTTGTAACGGTACTGTATGTGCCATAGCTACATATTATATTGAAATACCGGCTTGTGCCGATGCAGACGGAGATAATGTGTGCGATGTTGAAGAAGATGCTGCGACTATAAATGATCCATGTGAGCCATCAGGTGATCCATATTGGCAACCACAGGGTGACAATGATTGTGATGGTGACGGATTAACGAATGATGAAGAAGCTGCTGCGGGTACTGACCCTAATAATGCAGATAGTGATGGTGATGGTATAGACGATGGTACAGAAATCAATGTAGATAATACAGACCCAATAAATGATTGTGATTCTAACGGTGGCACTCCATTGGCTAGTAGCGATTGTGATCACGACGGCTTAACAGAAGCAGAAGAGGCGACAGCAGGTGCAGACCCAACAAATGCTGATTCTGATGGCGATGGCGTCTTGGATGGAACCGAAGCTAATATTGATGGTACTGATCCATTAGACCTTTGTAGTTTTGAGAGTTCTAGCGTTACCGAAACACCAAGTGCTGCGTGGAATAGTGCCGATTGTGATGGTGATGGCGTAGATAATCAAACAGAATCTGCTAACGGAAATGATGTTTTTAATCCATGTGATCCAGCAGAAACAGCTGGTTATACCAGTTATGATGCAAGTAATGCCATTTGGGCAGCAGCAGATTGCGATGGTGACGGGGTTACTAATGCTACAGAAGATACCAATGGTACAGATCCATACAACACCGATACCGATGGTGATGGTGTTCCAGATAATACAGATGCCGATCCATTAGACCCATGTACGCCTGTTCAAGCAGCAGGTTATACAGGTTACGATGCAACAAATGCTATTTGGGCAGCAGCCGATTGTGACGGCGATGGTGTAACCAATGGAACGGAAATTACTAATGGAACAGATCCTTATAGTATCGATACCGACGGTGATGGTGTTGCGGATAACACGGATTCTGATCCGTTAGACCCTTGTTCTCCGGTTCAATTGGCAGGTTATACAGGATATGATGCTACAAATACTACGTGGTCGGTAGCCGATTGTGATGGAGACGGTATAAATAATGGAGACGAAGCTATCAATGGTACAGATCCATATAATACCGATACAGACGGTGATGGAGTGCCAGATAATACAGATACGGACCCTCTTAATCCTTGTTCGCCGGTACAGGCAGCAGGCTATACTGGTTATGATGCAAGTAATGCCATTTGGGCGGCAGCAGACTGTGATAGTGACGGGGTAACCAATGGTACGGAAAATACCAATGGTACGGATCCATATAATAATGATACCGATGGTGATGGAGTTCCTGATAATACCGATTCAGATCCATCTGATCCATGTTCTCCAACGCAGGCGACAGGCTATACAGGTTATGATGCCAGCAATATCATTTGGTCAGCAGCCGATTGTGATGGTGATGGTATAGCCAATGGTACGGAAGATACAAATGGAACAGACCCTTATAATAATGATACCGATGGTGATGGAGTTCCAGATGATATAGATACTAATCCGTTTGATCCATGTGACCCTTCACAAACACCAGGTTACACTGGTTACGACGCAACAAATACTACTTGGCAAGCAGCAGATTGCGATGGAGACTCCATAACTAATGGAGACGAAGTAACTAATGGTACAGACCCATATGATACAGATACCGATGGCGACGGTGTGCCAGACAATATCGATACCGATGCTTTAGACCCATGTAGTCCAACTCAGTCTCCATTATACACAGGTTATGATCCCACAAATGCTATTTGGACAGCAGCCGATTGTGATGGTGATGGAGTTGATAATGGTACAGAAGATGCCAATGGTACTGACCCTTATAATACAGATACCGATGGTGATGGAGTGCCAGATGATACAGATGCTGATCCTTTAGATCCTTGTGATCCAGCACAAGCTCCAGGTTATTCAGGTTATGATGCTACGAATGCTATTTGGCAGGCGGCAGATTGTGATGGCGATGGTAATATAAACGATACAGACCCAAATCCGTTTGCTCCAACGGCAATAGACGATTTTACTACGGCAGATGTAGGAATTCCAAAAACGTTTAATGTGCTAAATAATGATGATTTCCTTGTAGGTAGTACGATAGCCAATTTAGGTACGGGTACAGCTGCTGGAACAATAAGTGTTGATCAGACAACCGGTGAAATTACATATACAGCCTTACCTACTGAAAGTCCAAATACCGTAACCATAAATTATCAAGTTTGTAATGGCGGTATATGCGATACCGCAGTATTAAGTATAGACATTCCAGCTTGTGTTGATACTGATGGTGATAATATTTGTGATTCGTTAGAACCGGCAGGTAGTGAGAACGATCCATGTGAGCCTACAGGTGATCCAAATTGGCAACCACAAGGTACGAATGATTGTGATGGTGACGGACTTACTAACGATGAAGAGGCAGCTGCGGGTACAGACCCTGCAAATGCAGATTCTGATGGTGATGGTGTAAATGATGGTACAGAAATAAATACAGATTTAACCGATCCTTTAGATGATTGTGATTCTCTAAGTGGTACACCACTTGGAACTAGTGATTGCGACAATGATGGACTTACAAATGACGAAGAGACCATTGCAGGTACAGATCCAAACAACCCAGATTCTGATGGTGATGGTGTTTTGGATGGTAACGAGGTGAAGGTAGATTACACTGATCCTTCCGACCGGTGCGATTTTGTTTTAAGCAGTGCTACAGAAACGCCGAGTACAAGTTGGAATGATGAGGACTGCGATGGTGACGGAGTGGATAATCAAACAGAAGTTTCTAATAATACTGGAATTTTCGATCCATGTGATCCAGCACAAGTACCTAGTTACACAGGTTATGATGCAACAAATGCGATTTGGGCAGCAGCCGATTGTGATGGAGACGGAGTAACAAATGGTACAGAACATACAAATAATACCGATCCTTATAATACAGATACCGATGGTGATGGTATTTCAGATAATACAGATACTAGCGCTACCGATCCTTGTACCCCAATACAAGAAGCAGGTTATACAGGATATGATGCTACAAATACTACGTGGTCGGTAGCCGATTGTGACGGTGACGGAGAAAGTAATGCAGCTGAGGATGCGAGTGGTTCGGACCCATATAGTACGGATACCGATGGTGATGGTGTGCCAGATGGCACAGATTCTGATCCTTTAGATCCTTGTGATCCAGCACAATCTCCAGGATATACAGGTTATGATGCAACAAATGCCACATGGGCAGCAGCGGATTGTGATGGTGACGGTATAGCCAATGGTACGGAAGATACTAATGGAACAGACCCTTATAATAATGATACCGATGGAGATGGAGTTCCAGATGATATAGATAATAATCCGTTTGATCCATGTGATCCTTCACAAGTTGCCGGTTATACTGGTTATGATGCTAGTAATGCTATTTGGGCAGCAGCCGATTGTGATGGAGATGGGGTAACCAATGGTGTTGAAGATGCGAATGGTACAGATCCGTACAATACCGATACCGATGGTGATGGTGTACCAGACAACGCGGACCCAAATGGAACCGACCCATGTGACCCAGTACAAGCACCTGGCTATATAGGTTATGATGCTACAAATGCACTTTGGATGGCAGCAGATTGTGATGGAGACGGTATCACAAATGGTCAAGAATTTACAAATGGTACTGATCCTTATAATACGGATACTGATGGAGATGGTGTTCCAGATGATATGGATACTGATGCATTAAATCCTTGTGACCCAGTACAAGCACCTGGTTATACAGGCTATGATGCTAGTAATACTATTTGGGCAGTGGCCGATTGTGATGGAGACGGAGTAACTAACGGTACAGAAGATGCTAATGGTACAGACCCATATAGTAATGATACCGATGGTGATGGTATTCTAGATGGTCAAGAAGTAACAGATGCTACTGATCCTATAGACCCTTGTGATCCTTCACAAGATGCAGGATACATGGGCTATGATGCTACAAATGCACTTTGGATGGCAGCAGATTGTGATGGAGACGGTATCACAAATGGTACAGAATTTACAAATGGTACTGATCCTTATAATACGGATACTGATGGAGATGGTGTTCCAGATGATATGGATACTGATGCATTAAATCCTTGTGACCCAGTACAAGCACCTGGTTATATAGGTTATGATGCTACAAATGCACTTTGGATGGCAGCAGATTGTGATGGAGACGGTATCACAAATGGTCAAGAATTTACAAATGGTACTGATCCTTATAATGAGGATTCTGATGGCGATGGTGTTCCAGATAATACAGATAGTGATGCTTTAAATCCATGTAATCCAGCACAAGTACCTGGTTACACAGGTTATGATGCAACAAATGCGATTTGGGCAGCAGCCGATTGTGATGGTGACAGTATTCCTAATGGAACAGAGGTTACCAATGGAACAGACCCTTATAATAATGATACTGACGGTGATGGTGTATTGGATGATGTTGAGGTTGTTAATGGTAGTGATTTAATGGATCCTTGCGATCCTTCGCAAGATGCCGGTTACACGGGCTATGATGCTACAAATGCACTTTGGATGGAAGCAGATTGTGATGGAGACGGTATCACAAATGGTCAAGAATTTACAAATGGTACTGATCCTTATAATACGGATACTGATGGAGATGGTGTTCCAGATGATATGGATACTGATGCATTAAATCCTTGTGACCCAGTACAAGCACCTGGTTATATAGGTTATGATGCTACAAATGCACTTTGGATGGAAGCAGATTGTGATGGAGACGGTATCACAAATGGTCAAGAATTTACAAATGGTACTGATCCTTATAATGAGGATTCTGATGGCGATGGCGTTCCAGATAATACAGATAGTGATGCTTTAAATCCTTGTGATCCAGCTCAAATGCCTGGTTACACAGGTTATAATGTTACAAATACAATTTGGATGACAGCAGATTGTGATGGAGACGGAATAGCGAATGGAGACGAGGTAACAAACGGTACGGATCCATATAATGGTGATACCGATGGTGATGGTGTTGCAGATGATACAGATGTCAATGCGCTGAACCCTTGTGATCCTAACCAAGTTGTTGGTTATATAGGATACGATGCAACCAATACTATTTGGATGATGGCAGATTGTGATGGTGACGGGATCGACAATGGTACAGAATTGATCAACGGTACAGACCCATATAATGTGGATACTGATGGTGACGGAATTTCAGATAGTCAAGAAATAGCAGATGGTACTGATCCGTTAAATGATTGTGATTCAATTGGTGGTGAACCTTTAGGCATAAGTGATTGTGATAATGATGGTTTAACAACTGATGAAGAAGCTTCGTTAGGTACTGACCCAAATAATTCAGATTCTGATGGAGATGGTGTATTGGACGGTCAAGAAGTATTGGATAATACAGATCCGTTAGATGATTGTGATCATATAGGTGGTAAAGCTTTACCGGCAAGTGATTGTGATGGTGACGGATTAACAACTGCAGAGGAAGATGCATTAGGAACAGATGCTGACAATGCAGATTCAGATGGTGATAACATACCTGACGGACAAGAAGTAACAGATGGTACAGATCCATTAAATCCTTGCGATTCTATAGGTGGCGTTCCAAGTTTAGAAGCTGGTTGTAATGCTGAGGTTGTAGATACGGGTATAGCGGTTGCTAATGAGGTTTTAACACCAGATAATGATGGTGTAAATGACTTCTTTAGAATTGAGAATATAGAGTCATTCCCAAATAACACAGTTCAGATATATAACCGATGGGGAATTGTAGTCTACGAAATGTCTGGCTATGATAATAGTACAAATGTATTTACTGGAACTTCAGATGGAAGGGCTACCATTAGTACAGATTCAGAATTACCTGTAGGTGTATATTTCTATGTTATCAAGTTTAATAACAATGGCGATAACCTAAGCAAATCAGGTTACTTATATATCAATAGATAAAATATTTAGCAGTAAATAAAAAATCATGAAAAAAATATTCATATCCATAGTACTCACAGTAGCTGTATTTGCAGTTTCAAATGCACAGCAAGATGCACAGTACACGCAATATATGTATAACACCATATCGGTTAATCCTGCATACGCTGGTTCTCGTGGGGTGTTAAGTATTGCTGCACTTCATCGTTCACAATGGGTGGGATTAGATGGAGCGCCAACTACACAGACACTTAATTTTCATACTCCTGTTTCTAATAATGTGGGCTTAGGTCTGTCTGTGGTAAACGATGAAATTGGTAATGGAACAAATCAAGACACGTACATAGATGCCGCATTTTCTTATACGGTACATATTTCTGAAGAAGGTAAATTATCTTTTGGACTTAAAGCAGGTGGGCATTTATTAAATGTAGATTTTACGAAACTTCGTAATTATGGCGCAGAAAGCAATATGCCGAATATCGATAATAAGTTCTCTCCTAACTTTGGTGCTGGTATCTATTACCATACCGACCGTTTTTACGCTGGGCTATCGGTCCCTAATTTTTTACAAACCGAGCATTTTGATAGTTCAGATTCAAACAGTTCAAGTTTGATCGCCCAAGAGCGAATGAACTTCTACCTGATAACAGGTTATGTGTTTGACCTAAAAAATAACGTGAAGTTTAAACCGGCAGCACTTGTAAAAGCGGTTAAAGGAGCTCCTTTGCAAATAGATTTAAGTGCTAATTTTCTATTTAATGATAAGTTCTCTTTAGGAGCTGCCTATAGATGGGATGCAGCATTGAGTGCACTTTTCGGTTTTCAGTTGAACGAGCAGTTGATGATAGGTTTGGCATACGATAAAGAAGTTACCGATCTTGGAGCTACAACTTTTAACGACGGTTCTTTTGAGATTATGCTGAGATATGAATTTTTAAAGAATTACAAACGAGTGATCACCCCAAGATTCTTTTAATAAAAACAACATGAAAAAAACTCGATATATATTTTGTGGCTTGGCGGTAATGGCTATAATGGCAAACGCTCAAGACAAAAAAATAAAGAAAGCTGATTCAAAATTTACAAGCTATGCTTATGCTTCGGCAATACGATCGTACGAAGAATTGGTCAAAGATGGGTATGCAGAAGAAGAGATATATAAGAATCTCGGTAACGCTAATTATCTGAATGCGAACTATGAAGAGGCGTCAAGCTGGTACGGGAAATTATTCGCACTGAAAAAAGCGGATTTCGACCCAGAATATATATACCGCTACGCACAGACATTGAAATCGTTGGGGAAATATAATGAATCCGATGAGTGGATGCAAAAATTTAAGGTAGCAAAAGCTTCGGATCAAAGGGCATTGGTGTTTGATCAAAATCAAAACTACCTAGAACAGATTGAAGTACGTTCTGGTAGGTA
This sequence comes from Maribacter litoralis, assembly GCF_902506355.1. Taxonomy (NCBI): domain Bacteria; kingdom Pseudomonadati; phylum Bacteroidota; class Flavobacteriia; order Flavobacteriales; family Flavobacteriaceae; genus Maribacter; species Maribacter litoralis. The sequence goes on from NZ_LR733271.1 coordinate 3,123,916, forward strand.
TCAACTTAAGAATATAGGGTTGAATTCGAAGGTATCAGATTTTGCACCCTCGTTTTATGAGAAAGAATTAGTATTCTCAACCGCACGGGATAGTGGACTTATAACCAAGAATATTCATAAATGGAATAACGGATCGTTTCTAAATCTATATAAGGCAGTTCAAGATGACCAAGGCAATTTTACTAATGTGGACAGGCTTTCTAAAAAGCTGAATAAGAAAACACACGAATCTTCAACCGCATTTACCAAAGACGGACAAACGATGTATTTTACACGTAACAACTCAGTCGACGGTAAGTTTGAAAGGGATGAAGCCGGAGTGAGTAGATTAAAGATTTATAAAGCTACTTTGGTTGATGGAGAATGGAACAATATTGAAGAGCTCCCATTTAATGGGGACAGCTATTCGGTAGCTCACCCAACACTAAATAAAGAAGAAACAAAATTATATTTTGCTTCTGATATGCCGGGAACCAAAGGCGAATCGGATATTTATGTTGTTGAAATCAATAAAGACAATACTTTCGGTACGCCGAAGAATTTAGGACCAAGAATCAATACCGAAGCAAGGGAGACCTTTCCGTTCGTGACAGATTCAGATATTTTATATTTTTCATCTGATGGTCATCCGGGACTTGGAGGGCTAGACGTATTTGCAACCGACCTAAAAAATGAAAACGGAGAAGTCTTTAACGTTGGAAGACCTTTAAACGGAGAGGAAGATGACTTCTCTTATATTATTGATGTAGAGACCGGAAAAGGTTTTTTTGCATCCAATAGAAAAGGTGGGCAAGGTAACGACGACATTTATAGCTTCGTAGAATTGAAACCGTTAGATTTTACGTGCAATATTACAATAGCTGGTATTGTAACAGATGAAGAAACAAGAGCACCACTTAGCAATGTAGCAATAAATGTATTTGACAACGATAGTAAAAAATTATCTACTATTCAATCAGACGAGAATGGTGCATTCACGCTTGAAACCGAATGTAAAGAAGGTATTTTTAAAATCGTAGCAAGCAAGAATGATTACGATGAGGGCGAAAGTACCTTTGTAATAGAAAAGGGTGGAGATGTAAGTGATGTGGAGATCAAATTAACTCAAGTAGATAAATCTGCACCTTTAGGAACCGATCTTGCCAAATATTTAAATATAGAACCGATCTACTTTGATTTTGACAAATATTCTATTCGTGATGATGCACGGGCAAGTATCGACAAGGTATTGGCATATTTGAGCGAATTCCCGAAGATAAATATACAGGTGCGTTCTCATACCGATTCTCGTGCAAACGATCAATACAACCAATTATTATCGGATAATAGGGCAAAGGCAACCGCAGAATATCTAATCGAAAAAGGCATCTCAAGTGATAGAATTTCGTTTAAAGGTTATGGGGAAACAACACTTACAAATAGTTGTGACAACGCTGTTCCTTGTAGTAAAGATAACCATCAGCTAAACAGAAGATCTGAGTTTATTGTGGTGGAATAGAATATGAAAATCTCATGTATTGAAAGTGGATAGAAGCAATGCTTCTATCCACTTTTTTTATGGAATAAATTTTATTGAAATTCCTTTTTACGGATTATGGTTTTTAAATTAATAGAGATTTATTAAAATAATTTGTTACCATTATTAATTATTCTTCTTACAAAAAATATCTTAAAATCCATTTAGGGTTGAACATGATAGAAATTTACAGTTTCATGCAAATTTCCAACTCTTAAAAGGTCAATAGACATCGTTGTTGCTAATAATTCTTGCAACAAAAAGATTAGTTTAAGACCTTGTAACCCTTTTAAAATTAACATTTCATCGATTAAGTGCATTCTTTACACTTACAAACACATACAAAAAGAACTCTTTCACAACAATCTAGGGTATTCATGCAACAATGTTACATGTTTATTTTAATCCTACTTTATATTTAGGAAAAATTACTACAATTGTGTAGTCATTAGATTACAATTTGTGTACTTTAATAGTAGCTAAGAACATTAAAAAGTAAATTTCCTACAGGAGTCTTAATTGATAGAGTGAATTTAAGACCATTCAATATCGGTTATGACTTAAAGAAATAGGGGGTTATCAACCTAGTTAGAATATGAAAACATCCTACTTAAAAACACGCAAAATATTCGGCATTTTACCATTCAAAAATCAATCTTTTAAATCGAGAAGTGTATTCAATGTATTAAAAACGCTTCTGATTGTGATATCAAACCTATCATTCATGAAAAGTAAAAGTAGTTTTCAGCTATTATTTTCAGTCATTACATTGTTGTTAACTGGTATTGTAAAAGCACAAAATTTTGAAGAAGTTTCTATAATCAGTATATCGAGCGGAACCAATACTGATGCATATTTTAATGCTACTTCACCAACTATATCTTCATTAGCTTTTGTTAGAGTTCAAAAAATTAGCGGAGTAGGAAATAATGGTCAATTTGGTTATTCTAGCGCTGTAGATAACTTCTTTTATAGCAACCCTGGCAATAGCGGTACTAGTGCTCCATCAAGAATTAGAATCAGTTTTTTACAAGCAGATCAAACTACACTGATTCCTCTGAACGATTTTAGAATTATAATTAACGATATTGATGGTACACCGGCGCCTGCCGACCCCAATGTACCTATAGAGAATGAAGCTGTAGGTACGGATTGTGGTAATTCTGTCCGGTTTACGGCTACTGATATCCCTACAAATATTGATATAGATACTACACCACCTACACTTCTTTCTGCTGGTACGGAATCTGAAGCCAATGGTCCTGAAAGTAATTTAATGTTCGAGTTTAACGATATAAATTTTATAGAGTTTGATATTTATGCCAATCCTGGGTTTGTAAAAGAATTTGACCTTAACCAAAGTGAATATCAAATAAATACGTTTCTGTATTCGGTTTGTGTGGGCGATGCAGATGGTGATGGTGTTTTTGATAATGTTGATATAGATGATGACAATGACGGTATTTTAGATGTTGTAGAATCTAATGGTAATGATCCAAATGGTGATGCAGATGGTGACGGACTTCCAAATTTTCAAGATGTTTTAGATAATTCTGGTGACGGCGTGCCTACATATAATGCAAATGCCGATGGTAGTACAACCAACTACACCGATGCTAATTCTGATGGGGTTCCCGATGTTTTTGAAGCGAGTCAAGATAATGATAGCTATCCAAATCATTTAGATTTAGATTCCGATGATGACGGTATTCCAGATAATGTAGAGGCTCAGGCTTCAGGATCATACATAGCACCATCGGGTAATGATTCTGATGGCGATGGCTTAGACGATAATTATGAAGGTACAGGCAATCAAGGTCTTATTCCTATTAATACAGATGTAGCTTTTGCAACACCAGATAATGTCCCAGATTTTTTAGATCCAGATAGTGATAATGATGGTATCTCAGATGCTGTTGAAGCTTACGATACAAACGGAGATGATATACCAGAGATTACCTTATCGGGTAATGATACCGATTTAGATGGTATAGATGATAATTTTGATCAGAACGCTAACGGTATGGATGACCCCAATGCCGCAACCAACAATGGTCAAACTCCAAATTCATTTCCAGATGATGATCCCGCTGGTGGAGAAAGAGATTGGAGAGATCCAAGGGATAGTGACGGTGATGGAACTAGTGACAATGATGATACCGATGATGATAATGATACAATTTTAGATTTAGATGAATACCCTGGTCTTGATCCTTTTGGTGATGAAGATGGGGACGGAATTTTAAATTTTAAGGATATTAGCCAAGATGTAGGTAATACTGGCGACGGTTCTACTACCATATATACAGATGCCGATGGAAATGGAGTGCCCGATGCTTACGATGTTGATAATGATGGATTGCCTAATCATTTAGATATAGATAGTGATGGTGATGGTCATTTAGACGCTACGGATCCAAACCCTTATGCACCAACTGCTCAAGATGAAAGCGTTAATGCTACGTTAGGTGTGGCTACTAATATCAATATTTTAAGTAATGATGATTACTTACCAAATAATAATCCAAATAACCAAGGTACTACGACAATAACCAGAACTGGAGGTACTGCGGGTGGTACTGCGATTTTAGATGCTTTAACCGGTGAATTGGCGTACACTCCGTTAATAACGGAAAATGGGTCAACGGTAACGGTAATTTATCAAGTTTGTAACACGGATCCAGATCCAGATGTTTGTGAAATCGCAACAGTGAATATAACGGTAACCAATGATCCTGATACTGATGGTGATGGTACACCAGATTCCAGTGATGCCGATGATGATAACGATGGGGTTCTAGATGGTGATGATAATGCACCTTTTGATCCAAGTAGCTGTCAAGATTTGGATGGTGACGGCTGTGATGATTGTTCTGCAACGGCTAATAATGATTTTACTGTCGGCGATAATTTCGACCCTACTAATGACGGTACGGATACGGACGGAGATGGTTTATGTGACTCTGGTGACCCAGATGATGATAATGACGGAGTTCTAGATGGTGATGATAATGCACCTTTAGATCCAAGTAGCTGTCAAGATTTGGATAATGATGGTTGTGACGATTGTTCGGCAACCGCAAGTACTGATTTTTCAGCAGGTAATAACTTTGACCCTGCCAATGATGGTACGGATACTGACGGAGATGGTATTTGTGACTCTGGCGATACCGATGATGATAATGACGGAGTTTTAGATGGAAATGATAACGCACCTTTAGACCCTAGTAGCTGTCAAGATTTGGATGGTGACGGCTGTGACGATTGTTCTGCAACGGCAAGCAACGATTTTACAGGAGGTAATAATTTTGATCCTGCTAATGATGGCATAGATACCGATGGTGATGGATTATGTGATTCTGGTGATGCCGATGATGATAATGACGGGGTTCTGGATGGAAATGACAATGCACCTTTAGACCCAAGTAGCTGTCAAGATTTGGATGGCGATGGTTGCGATGATTGTTCCGCAACAGCAAATACTGATTTTTCTGTTGGAAATAATTTTGATACGGATAACGACGGCACCGATACCGATGGAGATGGTATTTGTGATTCAGGCGATGCCGATGATGATAACGACGGAGTTCTAGACGGTGATGATAATGCGCCCCTTGATCCAAGTAGTTGTCAAGATTTAGATGGTGATGGTTGTGACGATTGTTCGGCAACAGCTAGTAACGATTTTTCGGTAGGTAATAATTTTGATACCTCTAATGACGGTACCGATACCGATGGTGATGGATTATGTGATTCTGGCGACCAAGATGATGATAATGATGGAGTTCTAGATGGTGATGATAATGCACCTTTAGATCCAAGCAGTTGTCAAGATTTGGATGGTGATGGTTGTGATGATTGTTCTGCAACATCAAGCATAGATTTTTCCGCAGGACCCAACTTTGATACTGATAATGACGGTGTAGATACCGACGCAGATGGTATATGTGATGCTAGTGACCCCGATGATGATAATGATGGTGTAGCCGATGGTTCGGATGCAGACCCATTAGATCCTTCTGTTTGTCAAGATTTAGATAGCGATGGTTGCGATGATTGTTCGGCAACGGCTAGTACAGATTTTTCCGCCGGTAATAATTTTGATCCTTCAAATGATGGTACGGATACCGATGGTGATGGAATTTGTGATACTAGTGACCCCGATGATGATAATGATGGTGTAGCCGATGGCTCGGATGCAGCTCCATTAGATCCTTCTGTATGTCAAGATTTAGATGGTGATGGCTGTGATGATTGTTCTGCCACGGCAAATAACGATTTTTCTGCAGGAAATAATTTCGACCCTTCTAATGATGGTACCGATACCGATGGCGATGGAATTTGTGATGACAGTGACCCCGATGATGATAATGACGGAGTTTTGGATGGTGACGATAATGCTCCTTTAGACCCAAGTAGTTGTCAAGATTTGGATGGTGATGGTTGTGACGATTGTTCCGCAACGGCTAGTACTGATTTTACTGCAGGCGCTAATTTTGATACGGATACTGACGGTACCGATACCGATGGTGACGGAATTTGCGATTCTAGTGACCCCGATGATGATAACGATGGCGTTGCCGATGGCTCGGATGCTGCCCCGTTAGACCCTTCCATTTGTCAAGATTTAGATAGCGACGGTTGTGATGATTGTTCTGCTAATGCAAGTACTGATTTTACGGCGGGCGCTAATTTTGATACGGATAATGATGGTACCGATACCGATGGTGATGGTATTTGTGATTCTTCAGATTTAGATGATGATAATGATGGCGTAGCCGATGGCTCGGATGCTGCTCCTTTAGACCCATCCATTTGTCAAGATTTGGATGGTGATGGTTGTGACGATTGTTCGGCAACAGCAAGTACTGACTTTTCCGCAGGTGATAATTATGAACCTTCCAACGATGGTACGGATACTGATGGTGATGGTTTATGTGACTCTGGTGATCCCGATGATGATAATGATGGTGTGCCCGATGGCTCAGATACTGCCCCGTTAGACCCTTCCATTTGTCAAGATTCTGATGGTGATGGTTGTGATGATTGTTCCGCAACCGCAAACAATGATTTTACTGCGGGCGCTAATTTTGACCCTGCCAATGATGGTACTGATACCGATGGTGATGGTTTATGTGACTTTAGTGATCCTGATGATGATAATGATGGCGTAGCAGATGGTTCTGATACTAATCCTTTAGACCCTTCCGTTTGTCAAGATTTGGATGGCGATGGTTGTGATGATTGTGGTGCAACGGCAAGTACTGATTTTACGGCTGGAGCTAATTTTGATCCTGATAATGACGGTATAGACACAGATGGTGATGGAATATGTAATACTAATGATGAAGATGATGATAATGATGGTATTCTTGATACTGTTGAAGGAACAACCGATTTTGATAATGACGGTATTCCTAATAATGAAGATTTAGATAGTGATAATGACGGTATTCCAGATGTCGTAGAGACAGGTAATGGAAGTTTAGATATCGATGGTAATGGGTCTATAGACCCAAGTGAAAGCGATCCAGGCTCTAATGGTATTCCTGATTCTGCAGAAGATGGAGGTGTTGATGGAAACGGAGTTTCTGCGGTTCCTGTTAATAGTGATAATACCGGAGGTGCCAATTACTTGGATATTGATTCTGATAATGATGGTATTCAAGATTTGGTAGAATCTCAAACCGATGCCGGTCTGGTTCAATTATCGGACAATGATAGTGATAACGATGGTATCGATGATGTTTTTGATGCAGATAACGGAGGTAGCTTTACCAATACATTGGTAAACACTGACAGTGATTCGCATCCAGATTATTTAGATTTGGATAGTGATGATGATGGAATTATAGATAACATAGAATGGCAATCAACTTCGGGTTATTTGAGTCCTTCTACAGATTCTGACGGTAACGGTTTGGCAGATAATTACGAAGTGGTTCCTGCCGGTTCTGGTGAGTCTATTAATCAACCTGAAAATTCCGATGGACAAGGTAGCCCAGATTTTAGAGATTTAGATTCTGACAATGATGGTGTAAGCGATTATGTAGAAGCATATGACACAGATGCGGATAATACGGCAGATACTCCAATTTCCGGTGTAGATTCCGATAATGATGGTTTAGATGATAATTTCGATTTAAGTATTAGTGCACCAAATGGAATTGCAGATGCAAATGGGGCAACGAATAACAATCAAGATGTAGATAATTTTCCGAATGATCAAGATCCCTTTACCAGTGAAGTAGATTTTAGGGATGCCAATGTGCATTTAACACCTATAGATACTGATGGTGATGGTGTTAATAATGATTTGGACAAGGATAATGACAATGATGGTATTTTGGATTATGTGGAATCATTAGGTTTTGAACCTACGGATACTAAAGGAGATGAATGTGGTATACCGCCAGGATCTTTTACAGGTGGATCATATATAGCGGCTACAGGTAGTGGTGCGGGCACTGTAGGTGCCGAGTATCGTTTTTCAACTGTGGTTACCTCGTCTCTAGGGGTATTAGATGCAATTGTTGCCATTACCGATATAAACAATGCAACCTTAACTTCTATTGATAATGGTGGTTTTGGTAGTGATGATGCTTGGCAACCTAGTTTTGATGTAGGTGGTGGTGTAGGTGCTGTTGGTAGTATTACTTTCAATATTAGGTTGGTGGCAACAGGAACAGATTTTCAAGTAAATCTAATTCGTTTTGGTGGTGTAATTTATGATATTGACGGTGCCAATACCGAAGAAAGTGTAACCTTGGCTCAACCAGGCTTGTATGCTGTAGATAGTAATACATTACTAAATATTTCAGAAAACGCTGCTACGGGAACAACTACTTTTGAAGGTCCCGCGCAAACATGGTCAGGAGTTGACTTTGGACCAAAACTTGCCGTTTATTTCAATTATTATGATACTACTAACTTTACGGTAACCTTCTCAGGTGAGTTGCAATCAGGTTTTTCATCCAATGATTATTTAGGGTCTATATTGTTTCAAACTTGTGATATTAACGGATTATTTACACCTACAAATACTACATCGGCAGTAAATTCGGCCGGTACGCCTTCAGGTGAAACATCTGGTCCGGGTACAGCTCCTGTGTATACCATTAACGAAGGTATTGATAGTGATAATGATGGTATAGAAGATCATTTGGATATTGATTCTGATAACGATGGTATTCCAGATAATGTTGAAGCGCAAACTACAAGTGGTTACGTTGCAAGAAATGCCAATACAGATGGCAATGGAAATGATGATACCGATGGTGATGGTTTAGGAGACGAGTATGAAGGTACAGGTGATGAAGGCGTCTCACCAATAGATACGGATGGCGATGGAATTCCAGATTATTTGGATTTGGATACCGATGGTGACGGACTTTCGGATACCGAAGAAGCTGGTTTTACTGCGGCATCCAATAATTTAGATAATGATCACGATGGTTTGTTTGATGACTATGATGATGTCGATACTACAGGTTTACCGTTCGATTCTAACGATGATCAAGATAATGGTGCATCAGATTTACCAAATATAGCTGTGACCACAACTCCTGAAGTAGATTATAGAGAAAATGCTATAGATGATAATGATTTGGATGGCATCGCTGATTCTGCTGATTTAGATGATGATAATGACGGAATCTTGGATACTTTAGAAAGTCCTTCAGGTATAGACCCAAGTGCCGATGATGACTCTGACGGAATTTTAAATTATAGAGATACTGATTTGGGTGTCGATGCAAATGGTGATGGTATTGTAGATGATTTTGATACCGATGGTGATGGAGTACCTAATCATTTCGATTTAGATGCCGATAATGACGGAATTTATGATATTGTAGAATCGGGTAGTGGACAAGCGTTTACTGATGGTCTATTAGATAGCGATGTTGGTACAGATGGTATTCCAGATTCGGTTCAAGCAAGCGGTCAACAAGATAGTGGTACTGTAAATTATACGGTATTAGATTCGGAGACAACTCCAGATGGTATTGCCGATTTCTTGGAATTGGATGCGGATGGCGATTTATGTAATGATGTGCTAGAAGCAGGGTTTACCGATGATAATGGCGACGGAATTTTAGGAGACGGAGCTCTGGTAGTAGACGCAGATGGTGTTGTAACTGGTACCAACGTGGTGGACGGATATACCGAACCAAATAATGTAGATAGTGCTACAAATACAGATTTCGATTTTCAACAGCCAGGGGAAACTCCAACTATAGCATCAAGCGCAGATCAACCACAAGATGTATTGACAAATGGTAGTTCTCCAGAAACATTCACCGCTACGGCATCAGGAATCTCATTAGCATACCAATGGGAGGTAGACGATCAGCTAGGTGGTGGTTTTGTAGCTATCGATGATGCCAATGGTACGGATATTTATACAGGCAGTACAACAGAAACCCTAACACTAACAGGTGCTACCGTTGCCGAAGACGGATTTGAATACCGAGTTATAATTACCGATTTAACTTTTGTATGTTCTCCTCTTACTTCTGATGCGGCTTTACTTACGATTGATGTAACTGCGCCAACAATAGCAATAAATGTAGTTGCTGCCGATGATATTATCAATGCGGTTGAAGACGATAGTGATGTTACTATTAGTGGTACGACTACAGGAGCCGAAGACGGTCAGATCGTAACAGTAGTTTTAAACGGGCACACGTATACTACTACAGTAACCGGTGGTGTATGGTCGTTAGATGTACCGGCAGTAGATGTACAGGCATTGAATGATACTGAAACCATAACTGCAGATGTAAGTGATTTGGCGGGGAATCCTGCAGTACAGGCAACACGAGATATTGTACATGATGATACGGCACCTACAATTACCATTGATGTGGTTTCTACAGATGATATTATTAGTGCCCTTGAAGATGATAGTGATGTTACTATTAGTGGTACGACCACCGGGGCTGAAGATGGTCAGACCGTAACAGTAGTTCTAAATGGAGAAACATACACGACTACGGTAACTAGCGATGCATGGACTTTAGATATGCCAGCGACAGATGCCCAAGCGTTGGACCCTTCCGAAACCATAACTGCAGACGTGAGTGATTTAGCCGGTAATCCTGCAACACAAACTACACGAGATATAGCACATGATGTAACTGCACCTACAATTGCAATCAACGTGGTGTCGGGCGATGATGTGATAAATGCTTTGGAGGATGATACAGATGTAACAATTAATGGTACTACAGATGCCGAAGATGGACAGACGGTTACTGTCGTATTGAACGGAGAAACCTATACGACTACCGCAACTAGTGGTACATGGACTTTAGAGGTACCCGCGGCAGACGCTCAGGCGTTGGATGCTTTAGAAACAATAACTGCAGATGTTAGTGATGTAGCTGGTAACCCTGCAACACAGGCTACACGAGATATTGAACATGATGTAACCGTACCAACAATTATAATAAATGTGGTAGCTACTGATGATATTATCAATGCAGTTGAAGACGATAACGATGTGACCATAAATGGAACAACTACAGATGTTGAAGACGGTCAAACAGTTACGGTAACCTTAAATGGTCAAACTTATACGACTACGGTATCAAGTGGAACATGGAGTTTTGACTTACCTGCTGCAGATGCTCAGGCATTGGGTACGACCCGAACAATAACGGCAGATGTGAGCAATGATGCTGGTAACCCTGCAGTTCAAGCAACGCGAGATGTTGAACACGATGCGATTGCTCCAACAATAGCAATTAATGTGGTATCTACTGATGATATTATTAATGCCCTTGAAGATGATACTGATGTCACCATTAGTGGAAGCACGACTGGAGCCGAAGACGGTCAGACTGTAACAGTGGTATTGAACGGACAAACATATACGACCACGGTAACAGGTAGTACTTGGAGTTTTGATTTACCTGCAGCAGATGCCCAAGTATTGGATGCTTTAGAAACCATAACTGCAGATGTCAGTGATGTAGCGGGTAACCCTGCAACACAGGCTACACGAGATATTGAACATGATGTAACGGCTCCGACAATCACAATTGATGTTGTATCGGGCGATGATGTTATCAATGCAGTTGAAGATGACACTGATGTAACCATAAGTGGTACAACAACAGATGCCGAAAACGGTCAGACTGTAACGGTTGTATTGAATAGTCAGACGCACACTACAACGGTAACCGGTGGCACTTGGAGTTTTGATTTACCTGCGGCAGATGCCCAAGCATTAGACCCTAATGAAACAATTACAGCAGATGTAAGTGATGTTGCTGGTAACCCTGCAATTCAGGCGACAAGAGATATCGAACATGATGTCACTGCACCTACCATTACGATAGATGTAGTTACTACCGATGATATTATCAATGCGGTTGAAGACGATACGGACGTAACCATCAGTGGCACAACAACAGATGCCGAAGACGGTCAAACCGTTACGGTAATTTTACATGGACAAGCGTATACCACTACGGTTACAGGAGGAGTATGGAGTTTGGACTTGCCAGCAGCAGCTGCTCAAGCATTGGGTGTAACGGAAACGATTACGGCAGATGTAAGTGATGCAGCCGGTAACCCTGCCACTCAAGCATCCAGAGTTATTACACATGATGTAACTGCCCCAACTATAGCAATAGATGTAGTATCTACCGATGATATTATTAATGCTATTGAAGACGACACAGATGTTACTATTAGTGGTACCACTACGGGTTCAGAAGACGGTCAGACTGTAACTGTAGAGTTGAACGGACAAACATACACTACAACAGTAACAGGTGGAATATGGAGTTTTGATTTGCCTGCGGCAGATGCCCAAGCATTGGATGTTACGGAAACGATTACTGCAGACGTGAGTGATTTAGCGGGTAACCCTGCAACACAGGCAACCAGAGATATTGAACATGATGTCACTGCGCCAACAATAACAATTGATGTAGTATCTGGAGACGATGTTATAAATGCTTTGGAAGATGACTCTGATGTAACTATTAGTGGAACAACAACAGGTGCCGAAGACGGTCAAACCGTAACTGTAGTTTTAGACGGACAAACATATACGACTACTGTAACAGGAGGAATATGGAGTATTGACTTGCCCGCAGCAGCAGCTCAAGCATTAGGCGCAACGGAAACCATTACGGCAGATGTAAGTGATTTGGCGGGTAACCCAGCAACACAGGCAACACGAGATATAGAGCATGATGTTACGGCTCCGACAATTGCAATAGATGTTGTATCGGGCGATGACATTATCAGTGCTGTTGAAGATGATAGTGATGTGACTATTAGCGGAACCACTACAGATGCTGAAGATGGTCAGACTGTAACGGTTATATTAAATGGACAGACGTACACTACAACGGTAACTGGAGGAACATGGAGTTTTGATTTACCTGCAGCAGATGCACAGGCATTAAATCCTTTGGAAGCGATTACGGCAGATGTTAGTGATTTGGCAGGTAACCCTGCAACACAAGCAACACGAGATATTATTCATGATGATACCGCTCCGGTAATCACAATAGATGTGGTTTCTACAGATGATATTATAAATGAATTTGAGCAAAATAGTGATGTTACCATCAGTGGTACTGCAGATGCCGAAGATGGTCAAACTGTAACGGTTACCTTAAATGGTCAAACCTATACAACTACGGTAATAGGTGGCACATGGAGCCTAGATGTTCCGGCAGTAGACGTCCAAGCTTTAGACCCTAATGAAACGATTACTGCAGATGTAAGCGATTTAGCAGGTAACCCTGCAACACAAGCTACTAGAGATATTGAACATGATGTTACCGCTCCTGTAATTACGATTGATGTAGTTGCTTTAGATGATGTTGTCAACTCGATTGAAGATGATAGCGATGTTATTATCAATGGTACTACAGATGCTGAAGATGGTCAAATAGTGACCGTTTTATTAGATGGACAAACATACACGACAACGGTAACCGGAGGAACATGGAGTTTTGATCTACCTGCAGCTGCAGCCCAAGCATTGGGTGTAACGGAAACGATTACGGCAGATGTTAGTGATTTGGCTGGTAATCCTGCAACACAGGCAACACGAGATGTTGAGCATGATGTCACTGCGCCAACAATCGCAATAGATGTGGTTTCTACAGATGATATCATTAACGCTGTGGAAGATGATAGTGATGTTACCATCAATGGTACTTCAGATGCCGAAGATGGTCAAACAGTTACAGTGGTGTTGAATGGACAAACATATACAACAACGGTAACTGGTGGCACTTGGAGTTTAGATATACCTGCGACTGATGCTCAGGCATTAAATGCAAATGAAACGATTACTGCTAATGTAAATGATATATCCGGTAACCCTGCTGTTGAAGCTACACGCGATATTGAACATGATGTCACGGCACCAATGATAAGCATCAATGTAGTATCTATCGATGATATTATTAATGCGGTCGAAGACGATAGTGACGTTATCATCAATGGTATTACAGATGCCGAAGACGGTCAAACCGTAACGGTAACCTTGAACGGACAAACCTACACTACTTTGGTAACAGGTGGTACTTGGAGTTTAGACGTGCCAGCTGCAGATGTACAGGCATTAGATGCAAACGAAACCATTACTGCAGATGTAAGTAATGTAGCCGGTAATCCTGCTATTCAGGCGATAAGAGATATCGAACATGATGTAACTCCGCCAACAATAATTATAGATGTTGTATCTAACGATGATGTTATCAGTGGAATTGAAGATGATAATGATGTTACTATTAGTGGTACTACAGATGCCGAGGATGGTCAAACCGTAACGGTAACCTTGAACGGTCAAACTTATACAACAACAGTTACCGGTGGCGTTTGGAGTTTAGATGTACCTGCAGCAGATGCACAGGCGTTGGATGTTAATGAAACCATCACTGCAGATGTGAGTGATTTGGCAGGAAACCCTGCTGCGCAAGATAGTCGCGATATTGTTCATGATGTTATTATTGACATTGAGATAAATACTCCAATAGAAATAGATAATATTGTTAATGAAGCGGAAGATAACGACGTGATAATCTCAGGTGTAACCACAGGGGTTGAAGACAATCAAACGGTAACCGTTATTTTAGATGATGGTGTAAATTCTGTTACTACAACAGCAACGGTTACTGCTGGGACCTGGACGGCTAATGAAGCGGATATTTCCGGATTAAACAATGGTCCGATATCGGTCAATGCTGTGGTTTCTGATCTTGCAGGTAATACTGCCGATGACTTAGAATCAATAGTGCTCAATACTACGGCTCCTAGTGCCGATAGTTTTAGCACTTCGGATGTCACTCCGGTAGTAACTGGGCAAGGTGACGCTAACGAAAGTCTTGTAGTTGAATTGGATACTAATGGTGATAATATAGTTGATGTAACCTATAGTGTGACAGTTGATCCAAATGGTGATTGGAGTATAGATACCGGTTCCGCTACTCCTGATAGTGGTAGTCTTACTGCTCTTTCTGATGAAGATGTTATACAAGTTATTGTAACGGATGAAGCCGGTAATTCAGGGACTGGTACGGTGACCATTTCAGAGGATACTGATAATGATGGATTAACGAACAGCGAAGAAGCTGCTTTAGGAACGGACCCCAATGACCCTGATTCAGATGGGGACGGTATCAACGATGGTCAAGAAGTAAACGTTGATACTACAGATCCTTTAGACGATTGTGACCATGTAGATGGTACTCCATTGGGTACTAGCGATTGTGACGATGATGGTTTGTCCACCGATGAGGAAACGGCATTGGGTACTGATCCGAACAACCCGGATACCGATAACGATGGACTTACGGACGGGGAGGAAGTAGATTTGGGTACGGACCCATTGAACCCTGATTCAGACGGCGACGGTATAAACGACGGGCAAGAAGTATTGGACAATACCGACCCTTTAGATGCTTGTGATTCGATTGGCGGTAGTCCGATAGGTACATCCGATTGTGATGAAGACGGATTGACGACCGATGAGGAGAACTCGTTGGGTACGGACCCTGAAAATGAGGATACCGATGGCGACGGTATCAACGATGGCCAGGAAATACAGGGCAACACCGATCCTTTGGATGGTTGTAGTTCTATTGGCGGTACACCACCTGCAGGTGTAGCATGCGATATCAGCATAGAGAGCGATCTGATCAACCCGAATACGAATAATGGTGTCTTTATCATCAATAACATTGAATCGTTCCCAAATAATACGGTACGTATTTATAATAGATGGGGCGTGCTGGTCTTTGAGATGAATGGGTATGATAACAACGGTAATGCTTTTAGAGGTATTTCGAACGGTAGGGTCACTGTCAAAAAGAACGATGAACTTCCGGTAGGGGTGTATTTCTATATTATCGATTATGCGAATGGAGAACAGTCAAAATCAATGAACGGTTACCTATATATCAACAGATAAGGGAAGGATATCCTACAACATTAAAATTAACTATGAAGAATTTATTAATAACCATACTATTATTTTCGGCATCCTTTTGGGGCGTATATGCCCAGCAAGATGCCCAGTACACACAATATATGTACAATACGGTAGCGGTGAACCCAGCCTATGCCGGTTCTAGAGGGGTGCTGAGTATAGCCGCCCTGCACCGTTCCCAATGGGTAGGTCTGGACGGTGCGCCTACAACACAGACCCTTAATGTGCATAGCCCTATTTCCGGTCGAGTGGGTCTGGGACTTTCCATAGTAAACGACGAGATAGGTAACGGTACCAATCAAGATACCTATTTCGATGCGGTATTCTCGTATACAGTGCCTACATCGGAAGAAGGAAAGCTCTCCTTTGGGTTAAAGGCGGGAGGTCATTTTCTGAATATCGATTTTAACAGGTTGAGAAATTATGATCCGTCCAATGCCGCTATCGGTCAAACGAACATCGATAATAAGTTCTCCCCTAATTTCGGGGCGGGAGTGTATTACCATACCGAACAATTCTATGCGGGACTTTCAGTTCCCAATTTTCTTGAGACCGAACATTTTGATTCTGGCGGCAACAGTAATTCGTACATAGCCCAAGAGCGCATGAACTGGTATTTGATAACGGGGTATGTCTTTGATATCAATCCCGATCTGAAATTAAAACCGGCATTGCTCTTTAAGGCTGTTGAAGGAGCTCCTTTACAGGCAGATCTTTCGGCGACGGTTTTATTGGATGATACGTTTTCGTTGGGAGCTGCCTATAGATGGGATGCGGCGATGAGTGCCCTTGTCGGGTTTCAGCTGAACGAAAAACTAATGCTGGGGCTCGCATATGACCGAGAGATAACGGAATTGGGAAGCACCTCGTTCAACGATGGATCTTTCGAAATCTTTTTAAGGTTTGAATTTTTAACCCGCTATAAAAACATTCTTGCACCAAGATTCTTTTAAACTAATAAATTATGAACTACAGAATTAATAACATGAAGTGCTTACTTTTTATAGCTTTTTCATTTGGTTTTATACTTCATGCACAAGACAAGAAAACACAAAGAGCTAAGCAAGATTTTAATAGTTATGCCTATGCAGAGGCAATTGAATCTTATGAAAAATTAGTTAAAGAAGGTTATACTTCAGAAGAGATTTATAAAAATTTAGGAGATGCTTACTATCAAAAAGGTAATTATAATGCTTCGGCATACTGGTATGAACAATTATTTAATCTGTCAGATATAACTGTTGATGCTGAATATTTATACAAATATGCACAGACATTAAAATCAAGTGGAGATTATACAGGGTCCGATGCTTGGATGCAGAAATTCACAGAACAAAAAAAAGCGGATATAAGAGCACTTAAATTCAAACAGAATAAAGATTATTTACAATCGATAAAAAAAAATAGTGGTAGATATGACTTAAAGAATATTGCTATTAATTCAACATCGGCAGATTTTGCTCCTTCTTTTTTTGGTGAGCGATTAATTTTTTCAACAGCAAGAGATACAGGTAGAATTTTAAAAAGTGTGCATAAATGGAACAACAAGCCATTTACCAATCTGTATACTGCTAAAGTTTCTGAAAACGGTGAATATATGGCAGCTGAACGACTATCTAAAAAGCTTAACAAAAAGACGCACGAGAGTTCTACCGCATTTACAAAAGATGGTTCAACGGTCTATTTTACCAGAAACAATTCCAAGAATGGAAATTTTCTTAGGGATAAGGAAGGTCTTAGCAGGTTAAAAATTTACCGAGCAACTTTAATCGATGGTTTATGGAAAGATGTTATGGAACTTCCTTTTAATAGTGAAAACTATTCTGTTGCACACCCTACTTTAAGTAAGGACGAGAAAAAACTCTATTTCGCCAGTGATATGCCTGGAACCTATGGGCAATCGGATATTTTTGAGGTAGATATTAATGAAGACGGCACTTTTGGCGTACCCAAGAATTTAGGAAATGAAATAAACACTGAAAGTCGCGAGACATTTCCTTTTGTTACGGGTGACGATGTTTTATATTTTGCATCGGATGGACACCCAGGTCTTGGAGGTCTAGATATATTTGCAACTAAAATAGATGATTTAAATGCAATTTATATTTTAAATCTTGGAGAACCTGTAAACAGTGTACAAGATGATTTTTCCTTTATTATCGATGAAGAAACAAAAAAAGGTCTTTTTGCATCTAGTAGGGAAGGTGGTGTTGGTAGCGATGACATTTATAGTTTTACGGAAACAAAACCCTTGGATTTAATATGCAAGACGATTATTACAGGCGTTGTAAAAGATAAAGAAACAGGAGGGGCATTAGGTAATACCGAGATCAAACTTTTTAACAGTGAAAATAGATTGGTATCTAGTTCCAGTACAAACGAAATGGGAGTTTTTACCACCGAAGGTAATTGCGCAAAAGGCAGCTATAAAATCGTAGCAAGCAAGAATGATTACGATGAGGGCGAAAGTACCTTTGTAATAGAAAAGGGTGGAGATGTAAGTGATGTGGAGATCATGTTGAATCAAGTAGATAAATCTGCACCTTTAGGAACCGATCTTGCCAAATATTTAAACATAGAACCGATCTACTTTGATTTTGACAAATATTTTATTCGTGATGATGCACGGGCAAGTATCGACAAGGTATTGGCATATTTGAACGAATACCCGAAAGTGAATATACAGGTGCGTTCACATACCGATTCTCGTGCAAACGAGCAGTACAACCAATTATTATCGGAAAATAGGGCAAAGGCTACTGCAGAATATCTAATCGAAAAAGGCATCTCAAGTGATAGAATTTCGTATAAAGGTTATGGGGAAACAACGCTTGCAAATAGTTGTGACAACGCTGTTCCTTGTAGTAAAGAAAACCATCAGCTAAACAGACGATCTGAGTTTATTGTGGTGGAATAAACAGGTGTCCAGAGATATTATAAAAAGGTAAGGAACATTGTTTCTTACCTTTCTTTATGATTATGATAAGGTCTTAAAACAAAAAAACCTTCCAATAACTATTGGAAGGTTTTTGTGACCTGGCTGGGGCTCGAACCCAGGACCCTCTCCTTAAAAGGGAGATGCTCTACCAACTGAGCTACCAGGTCAAAATTTAAAAAGAACTTACAAGGTCTACGAGTTAATAAATCAACTCGAACGCTTAAATAAAAAAGCCTCTTTTTTTTGAAGAGGCTAATATTTAGTGGTGACCTGGCTGGGGCTCGAACCCAGGACCCTCTCCTTAAAAGGGAGATGCTCTACCAACTGAGCTACCAGGTCAAATTCATCATTTCAGAAATTTGTTTCCCTCAATGCGGGTGCAAATATACGTCGTTAACTTTATTTTGCAAGTCATTTTTGAGATAAATTTATTTTTTTTTGAAAACCCTTTTATTTAGTCCAATTTTGTACAAAAGAAAGATGTGAAAATAGTTTTGGTAGGTTATATGGGTAGTGGTAAAACAACTGTAGGTCGAATTGTTGCTAACCATTTGAATGTTAATTTTTTAGATTTAGATGACTATATTGAAGAAGGTGAAAATATGTCTATAGCTTCCATTTTTGAAACTAAAGGGGAGATATATTTTAGAAAAAAAGAGATAGAATACCTTGAAAAAGTTTTTTCAATTGATGATAGTTTTGTGCTTTCATTAGGTGGTGGTACACCTTGTTTTGGAAAAAATATGGAGCTTATTAATGAAAAAACAGCCAATTCTTTTTATTTAAATGTAGGTATAAATGAACTGACCGATCGTTTAAAGAAAGAAAAAAATCATCGTCCAATGATTTCTCATTTAGAGGACGACAAGTTAACTGAATTTATTGGCATGCATTTGTTTGAGAGAAGCTTCTTCTACAATCAAGCACATCATAAAATAAAGAGTAATAACAATACGCCCACAGAAATCGCAGAAATAATCGTGAACAAATTAGTCTAAAAATACCCTGTCATTTTTAGGTTCAAAAAGAACGTTTACATGCTCTTGTAAAGAAGTGGATAAAGAAATTCCTTTGTAATCTGCTTTTACAGGGTATTTCTTATGATTTCTATTTACTAATACGGCTGTTTTAAGCTGTTTTAGAGGTGTTTTGAGAAAGTGGTGAACTCCATAGATCAGTGTGGTGCCAGAATTTAGAACATCATCGACTATAACTACCGATTTGTTCACGAATTCATTATCGGGTAGCGATGTGGTAACTCCGCTAGATAAAGGGTCCTTTTTATCCATTGACAATTTGCACAGTACAATTTTCGCTTCTGTAATCTTTTTAAGTTTTGCTACGATCTTTTTTGCAAATTGTAGCCCACCACCTTCTATACCTGCTATTATAATCTCCGTTTCATAAACGTTGGCTTCATAAATTTGATAGGCTATACGCTCAATTTTATGTTGAATCTGCTGGTGTGAAAGTATGGTCTGTTGCATGTGTAGTTCTTAAAACAATAAAGATAGTTATGTTTTTAAAAATTTTGACTAATCGTCAATTTCTTTACTTGAATTTTCGGTAGGGCTGTTTTCTTCTTTATTGTCATTTGTAGGAGTATCTAAAAACTCATCAATATCACGACGGTCTTTTTTTGTAGGTCTACCAATGCCTTTTTTTCGATAATAATCTTTAGAATATTGTAATAGCTCATTATGTTCAAAGGCTTCTTTTGGCGTAGTATCCTTTCTATATATATCAACCAATTTGGCGCCAACGCGGCTCGGTGGAATATCAAGTACCGTAAATTTGTAATCGATTTGATTTTTTCGTGCCACAATTTCGTCCATGGGGAATACCTCTCTACCTGGTTTGGCGGTAATACCATTTATTTTTACATGACCTTTTTTACAAGCATTGGTGGCAATGTTACGTGTTTTAAAATATCGTGTACTCCACAAGAATTTATCTATGCGCATTATGACGGGCATTTCTTTGTTAACTTCCAAACAAAAATAAGGGAAAATTGTATCTTGCGCGTTTAAAATAAATTATTGATGAAATTGAGAAATGCTTATTTGTTAATAGCTGGTTTACTATTACTAGGGTCCTGTAAAAATGACGATGATGCTATTGGTGAAGTTGTTCCGCCAAGGTTGTTAAGTGAAGTTACCGAGGAGGATGATGCGGAAATCATTGAGTTCTTACAAACACATTTCTACAACGCAGATGAGTTTGAGACGCCCCCAGAAGGTTTTGATTATAAAATACGTTTTGACACCATTGCTGGCGAAAACAGTACAAAACAATCTATTTATGATAGTCCTTATTTAGTTACACAAACAATTACTGTCGATTCTGAAGATTTAGGCAGGGAAGATGATAATGAAATTATAGACCAAACGCTTTATACGTTAGTCGTTAGGCAAGGGATAGTAGAAGGAAAGCCGACAATTGGTGATTTTTCGATTTTAAGATATGAAGGTTTGTTGTTGGACGGTACACTTTTTGACGCCTCAACAAATCAACCGGTTCGTTTTAATCTGTCTACCGTTGTGCAAGGTTTTGGTAACGGAATGAAAAATTTTCAGACAGGTAACGGTCCTATTGAAAATGGTGATGGTACCGTTAGCTATGAGGGCTATGGTATAGGCGCTATTTTTATGCCGGCTGCATTGGCTTATTTTGATTCATCTCCAAACTCGGATGTGCCGACATATTCACCATTAATTTTTAAGGTAGATGCCTTTGCATATGAACCGGATTCTGATTTGGATGGTGACGGAATTCCTTCAATTTTGGAAGATTTAAACGGTAATGGAAATCTTAATGACGATAATACCGATATAGACCTGGAGTCTATTTTTGCTCGTTCAGCTAACCATACTGACAATGATGATGATGGCGATGGTATTTTAACCATCGATGAAATTGAATTGGATGCCGATGGTAATTTTGTTGGTTTCTTAGATACCGATGGTGATGGTACACCTGATCATTTAGATAATGATCTATAATCTAGAATTTTTGAACATAAAAAAACCTCTTAAGAATTCTTAAGAGGTTTTTTGTTTTCTGTTACTTCATTTATAACATTAATGACAAGCTCAGTATTAATTGATCTGGTCTAGTGTCTATTCTACTTGGACCAACATTGGTAATATTAGTGTTAATGAATGAAGCTTCGTTATCATTAAAACCTCTTTCGTAACGTAGGTCTATTCCAAGTTTACCAAAGCTTACTCCGGCCCCAATGTTCATTCCTACAGAAAAATCATTCTCTACATCATCAATGGTAACTCCATCAAATTCAGTATCTAAAATGTACTGGAAAGCAGGTCCGGCAAAAACATGTAAAGGTCCTATTACGTTGACTCCTAGTAAAACAGGTACATCTAATTTGCTCATATCAAAATCTGCATCGTCATAATCAGATTTTGTCTTTGTATACACCAATTCTGGTCTCAGATAAACTTTTGATGCTCCAATTTTTCCGAAAACCCCTAAGTGGTAACCTACATTTCTATCTGGGTTTCTAGCAGCGTCACCGGCAGACTCAAAATAATCTCCGTTCGCGTTATAGTTTAATCCCCCTTTAATTCCGAATCCAGAATCACTCTGTGCTATTCCATAAAACCCAGAGAGTGCCAAAAAAGCTACTAAAAATGTTTTTTTCATATCGTTGTTGTTTTAAGTGGAACAAGTATCAAATACAATACCAAATGTTCCATTTCTCGTTATATCAGGAGAACGGAGGTAAAATATCTTTATTGTTTGCCTACGCAATTGGGTCAATTTCAATTTTATTAGGATACAATTCAACCTAATTAGGTTTAGGTAGTTCGTAAACATCTTTGCTTTTTATTAAGTTTTTACCACCTACAGTTCATTATATTTGCAGCTAGAATTAGAAAGTTTGAAATTTACATTACATACTACCGATACACAATCGAAAGCAAGGGCAGGAACCGTTGTTACCGATCATGGTGCCATTGAAACCCCAATTTTTATGCCCGTTGGTACGGTTGCATCTGTAAAAGGAGTGCACCAAAAAGAATTAAAGGAAGAGATAAACCCCGATATAATTTTAGGTAACACCTATCATTTATTTCTTCGCCCTAAAACAGAAATTTTAAAAAAAGCGGGCGGACTCCATAAGTTTATGGGTTGGGATAGAAATATTCTTACCGATAGTGGTGGTTATCAGGTATATTCTTTATCTGGGAATAGAAAGATAAAAGAGGAAGGAGTAAAATTTAAATCGCATATAGATGGATCTATGCATTTATTTACACCTGAAAATGTAATGGAAATTCAGCGTGTAATAGGTGCCGATATTATCATGGCTTTTGATGAGTGTACACCATACCCTTGTGAGTATAATTACGCTAAGCGCTCTATGCACATGACGCATAGATGGTTAGATAGATGTATTAATCATTTGGAAAAAACACCATATGAGTACGACTATGAACAAACATTTTTTCCTATTGTTCAAGGATCCACTTATAAAGACCTAAGAAGACAATCTGCCGAATACATAGCCAATGCGGGTGCCGAAGGTAATGCAATTGGCGGTCTGTCGGTTGGTGAGCCAGCTGAGGAAATGTATGGTATGACCGAGGTAGTATGTGAAATTTTACCAGAGGATAAACCACGATATTTAATGGGTGTTGGTACACCTATTAACATATTAGAGAATATAGCGTTGGGCATAGATATGTTCGACTGTGTAATGCCGACTAGAAATGCTAGAAACGGAATGTTGTTTACGGCACACGGTACCATTAACATTAAGAACAAAAAGTGGGAAGACGATTTCTCACCTATTGACGAAATGGGAACAACTTTTGTAGACCATGAATATTCTAAGGCGTATTTAAGACATTTGTTTGCCGCCAATGAATATTTAGGTAAACAAATTGCAACAATTCATAACTTAGGCTTTTATATGTGGTTGGTGCGCGAAGCGCGTAAACATATTATAGCAGGTGATTTTAGAACCTGGAAGGATATGATGGTTAAACAAATGGATAAAAGGCTATAATGCTATCAATAATAGATAAATACATTCTTAAGCGGTATTTGGCAACTTTTTCGTTGATGCTCTTATTGTTTATTCCCATAGGTATTATGGTGAATTTGGCAGAGCAGATCGGTAAAATGATCGATAACGAAGCGCCATTGGACGAAATTGTAATGTATTATGTAAACTTTACTATTTACATCGGTAATCTATTATTTCCTATATTTTTATTTCTTTCTGTTATTTTCTTTACTTCTAAATTGGCTAACAACACAGAGATTGTTGCAATTTTAAGTTCGGGAGTGTCTTACGGTCGGTTTTTAAGACCTTATATTATAGGGGCTTCAATGATTGCTGTACTCATGTTCTTTATGACCATGTTTATTGTGCCCAATGCCAGTGTAGGCTTCAATGAATTTAAATACAAATACTTAAAAAAAGGTAAACAGGATAGGGTTACCAATAACATATTTAATCAGCTAAACGAGACCGATTTTATCTACGTGAGTAGTTTTGATCCTGCAAGGCAGTTAGGACATAATTTTACCTTTGAGCGCTTTAAGGAAAATAATGAACTCGATTTTAAGATTTCTGCTGCCAATATACGTTGGGTAGATAAAGACTCTAGCTACCGTTTAACATCATATAGAAAAAGAACGGTTATTGGTGATACCGCTATTATAGAAAGCAAAAGAAGGTTAGATACTATTTTTGCGTTTGACATAGGTGATTTAACACCAGTTTCTTATGTAGCCGAGACCAAGAACCTTTTTGAGTTGGATACCTTTATAAAAGATCAAAGGAGAAAAGGAGCTTCTAATATTAATACCTATGTACTTGTAAAATATAAAAGATGGGCTTTACCATTAACAGCTTTTATCTTGACGATTATTGCGGTATCCGTTTCTTCAGTGAAAAGGCGTGGTGGTATGGGAGCTAATTTGGCATTCGGTATTTTAATTGCCTTCGTATTTATCTTTTTTGATAAGGTGTTCGGTACCCTTGCAGAACAATCTGGTTTTTCTCCGTTGTTGGCTGTTATTATACCCAACGTAGTATTTGGATGTTTGGCTTTTTATCTACTTCAAAATGCAAAAAGATAGACTACTTAATCTACTGCATTTACACTTTATTGTTTTTATTTGGGGCTTTACGGCTATTTTAGGAAAGTTGATCACCATAGATTCACTTCCATTGGTGTGGATAAGAATGGGGCTGGCTACTCTTTTTATTATAGTTTATATAATCATTGCAAAATTTAGCCTAAAAATTTCAAGAAAAGCGTTTTGGTGGTTGCTTGGTGGTGGTATTGTTGTTGCAATGCATTGGGTAACATTCTTTTTGGCGATTAAAGTGTCTACGGTATCCGTTGCTTTGGCTATGATGTCTACAGGTGCATTTTTTACCGCTTTGATGGAGCCATTTTTGTATAAACGAAAAATTATAGGCTATGAAATCTTTTTCGGCTTATTGGTGGTTATTGGGCTGTATTTAATTTTTAAAGTCGAAACCCAGTACGTATATGGCATGACCATAGCTTTAATATCTGCATTTTTAGCTGCGGTTTTTTCTTTGATCAATGGTAAGCTGGTACAGACCCATAAACCATCTATAATATCTTTTTATGAATTGGGAATTGGTGTTTTATTCTTAACGGTAATTCTTATGGTTAAAGGCGATTGGAGTATGAGCTTAATCATTTTATCAACTTCAGATTGGGTCTATTTATCCATATTGGCTCTGGTATGTACTGCGTATGCTTTCATTGCCTCTGTAAAAGTGATGAAAATATTAACGCCCTATACGGTTATGCTTACTACAAATTTAGAGCCAGTGTATGGTATTCTGTTAGCATGGTTTATATTTGGCTCAGAAGAAAAAATGAAACCTTTGTTTTATGTGGGAGCCTTAATTATACTCAGTACGGTCATTGCGAACGGTATTTTGAAACAAAGAGCAAATATTAAAAAAAGGGTACCCAAGATTTAGGTATTAAAGTTTTATCTTTGAGCCGCAACTAAAGAAACTTTATTGAAATATGGAATATTTGGATTTTGAACTTCCTATTAAAGAATTGGAAGAGCAATTGGACAAGTGCATGGTAATTGGTGAAGAAAGTGATGTAGATGTTACTGAGACCTGTAAGCAAATAGAAAAAAAACTTTCTGATACTAGAAAGGAGATATATAAGAATTTAACTGCTTGGCAGCGCGTACAGTTGTCAAGACATCCAAATAGACCTTATACGCTAGATTATATTAAAGCTATTTGTGGTGATACGTTCTTAGAGCTACACGGGGATCGTACCGTAAAAGACGATAAGGCTATGATCGGTGGTTTGGGTAAAATTGGTGATCAGAGCTATATGTTCGTTGGTCAGCAAAAAGGGTACAATACCAAAACACGTCAATATAGAAACTTTGGTATGGCCAACCCAGAAGGGTATAGAAAAGCACTACGTTTAATGAAATCTGCAGAAAAGTTTCAGGTACCAGTAGTTTGTTTTGTAGACACACCTGGTGCATATCCTGGTATTGAAGCAGAAGAAAGAGGTCAAGGTGAGGCTATTGCAAGAAATATTCTTGAAATGACGCGCTTAAAAGTACCTGTAATTGTAGTTATAATTGGTGAAGGTGCTTCAGGTGGAGCTTTAGGTATAGGTGTTGGTGATAAGGTACTAATGTTAGAAAATACATGGTATTCTGTAATTTCACCAGAATCTTGTTCTTCTATTTTATGGAGAAGCTGGGAGTATAAGGAAAGAGCTGCTGAAGCTTTGAAATTGACCGCGACCGATATGAAGAGGTTGAAACTTATCGATGAAATTGTTCGTGAACCTGCAGGTGGTGCACATGCCAACAGAGAAAAAACTTTTGAGACGGTAAAAAATAAAATTTCTTCTCATTTTGAAGAATTGCAAAAGTTATCACCAAAAGAATTGGTAAATCAGCGTATGGATAAATATGCCCAAATGGGTGTTTTTAACGGCTAATCTGCATTTTAGGCTTCTAAAAAATATACCGAGGATTTTATTCCTCGGTTTTTTTATGTTATCAACAGAAAATTGTAATTTATTAACAATCAATTGTTAGTCAACTGTGAACATCGAAATCAATGTTTTTCACGTTAACTAAAGGTTAATTGTATACTTTCGCATTATGGAGAACACTAAACCTTTTGTAGGTCGAAAGATCGACAAATCTACTATTATAAACCTTGAAAAAGGGAAAATTCCGCCACAAGCCGTTGATTTAGAGGAGGTTGTGCTGGGTGCTATGATGATAGATAAAAAGGGTGTCGATGAAGTGATCGATATTTTACACCCCGATGTTTTCTACAAAGATGCTCATAGATTTATTTATGAAGCTATCTTTATTCTCTTTGAAGAATCGCAACCTGTAGATTTATTAACCGTTTCTTCTCAACTTAAGAAAGCTGGTAAATTAGAGGTTTGTGGGGGTGATTTTTATCTGATTAAGCTCACTCAAAAAGTAGCTTCTTCTGCACATATTGAGTTTCACGCCCGTATCATACTTCAAAAGTATATTCAACGTAGTCTGATCAAAATTTCAGGAGAAATTATAGAGGAGGCCTATGATGAGGCAATCGATGTTTTTGATTTGTTAGATACTGCCGAAGCAAAACTTTATGATGTTACCCAAGGGAATCTTAAACGTTCTGCTGAAACGGCTCAAGATTTGGTTATACAGGCTAAAAAACGAATTGAGGAGATTGCCGGTAAAGAGGGTATGAGTGGTATTCCTTCTGGGTTTGATAAGTTAGATAAACTTACGTCGGGCTGGCAACCAAGTGATTTAATTATCGTTGCAGCACGTCCTGGTATGGGTAAAACAGCATTTACCTTATCCATGGCAAGAAATATGGCCGTGAATACAAATACGCCCGTAGCATTCTTTTCCCTTGAAATGTCATCGGTACAGCTTATAACCAGATTGATTTCTTCTGAAACGGGATTGTCTTCAGAAAAATTAAGAACTGGTAAATTAGAAAAACATGAGTGGGAACAATTGAACGTAAAGGTGAAATCTTTAGAGAAAGCACCTCTGTTCATTGATGATACACCTTCATTATCCATTTTTGATTTACGTGCAAAGGCAAGGCGACTTGCTTCTCAACATGGTATAAAAATGATTATGATCGATTATTTGCAGTTAATGACGGCTGGTGGTAGTCAAAAAGGAGGAAACAGGGAACAGGAGATTTCTACTATTTCTAGAAACTTAAAAGCTTTGGCAAAAGAATTGAACGTGCCTGTAATCGCATTATCTCAGCTATCACGGGCCGTAGAAACTCGTGGGGGCAGTAAGAGACCGATTCTTTCGGATTTGAGGGAATCTGGTGCTATTGAGCAAGATGCCGATATTGTATCGTTCATATATAGACCTGAGTATTATAAGATTGAAGAGTGGGATGATGAAGAGCGTACACCAACGCAAGGTCAGGGTGAATTTATTGTAGCTAAACACCGTAATGGTGGACTCGAAAATATTAGATTGAAGTTTATCGGTAATCAAGGTAAATTCGATAACCTTGATGATTTTGACTCTCCGTTTGAATTTCAATCAAAAATGAATGCGAACGAAGAGAATCCTTTTGCCACTAAAAACTTGCCAAGTGCAGATGATGCCTTTGGTAGTAGTATGAACAATAGTCCAGATTTTGAAGAGGACAATGATGTGCCATTCTAATAGTTGGTGAATCATAAAACAAAAAAGTCTTCGTTTAGAAGACTTTTTTGTTTTTATAACAATTCGTTTTGCTAATTCAGCGTTATCTTAACTATCAAGGGGTTAACAAGTTCTTGATTATTCTACCTTATAATTTGCTCTATCTTTGAGTGAATGAAATATAATATATGTTTAAAATTATAACCTCAGTCTTTTTTCTTTTTTTATCAATGCAAATGTTTGCGTCATCAATTTTAATACCGATGGATGCCGACACTCAAAAAAATCATTTAAAAGCATACGGTATTACCTATTGGGTATTGGCAAAGCAACAAAAGGTACAATGGTTGCTAAATTACCGAGGGGGCTCATTTTTATTGCCCGATGGGGAAAGCATTAGAAAAGAATGCCAAATTAGGGGCGTAAGCTTTGAAATAATTTCTGATGGACAAGCAAACGCTATTTTAGATGAAATCGGTAGTCCTTCTAAAAATCAAGATGCGGTAATACTAGAAAAGGCTCCAAGAATTGCTGTATACTCGCCAAAAGATAAACAACCTTGGGACGATGCGGTAACAATGGCACTGACCTATGCCGAAATACCATACACCACAATTTATGATGAAGAGGTGTTGGGCGATAAGTTGGCATTGTACGATTGGCTTCATTTACATCACGAAGATTTTACAGGTCAATATGGTAAATTTTATGGAGCTTATAGGGCAACTCCTTGGTACATAGAAGGAAAGAAAAATGCGGAAAAATTAGCTAAAAAATTAGGGTATGATAAGGTTTCTGAAGAGAAAAGAGCCGTTGCGTTAAAGATTAGAAACTATGTAATTGGTGGTGGCTTTATGTTCGCCATGTGTTCGGCAACAGATAGTTTTGATATTGCCTTGGCTGCAGATGGTGTTGATATTGTTGAGCCAATGTTCGATGGTGATGCATCAGACCCTAACTACCAAGCTAATTTGGATTTTGGAAAGACCTTTGCCTTTACAGATTTTATTTTGGAACGTAGCCCGCTTAAATATGAATTTTCTTCTATTGATATGACAAGCAAAAGAGGTAATGTACCAAAAGAATCTGATTATTTTTCTTTAATGGATTTTTCAGCGAAATGGGATCCAGTACCTACAATGCTTTGCCAAAATCATACATCTTTAGTAAAAGGTTTTATGGGGCAAACTACTGCTTTTACCCGTTCTGAAATTAAGCCAACGGTATTAGTATTGGGCGAGAACAAAATAAATGAAGAGGCAAGATATATTCACGGTATAAAAGGGAAAGGTTTTTTTACTTTTTATGGAGGCCATGATCCAGAAGATTACCAACATAGGGTAGGGGACCCTAAAACGGAGTTAGAGCTGCACCCTACTTCACCAGGTTATCGTTTAATACTAAACAACGTGCTGTTTCCGGCAGCTCGAAAAAAGAAACAGAAAACCTAATTGTAATTTTAATAGTAATAGAAAAAAATAAAAAACCGTTATCAAAACGACTGTTTTGATAACGGTTTTTTTATAACAGTATTTAGGACTACTAGAATACTCCTATAAAGTGACTTCCTGTAGCATTTACTAATTCAGCACCTTTAGTAACTGCACCAGTTTCTGTATCTACAACATAAATGTTTCCGTTTTGCCCAACAGCACCTTGAGTAAGGTAGATTTCAGTTCCTTCAACTACAAATCCTTGGTATTGGAATAAGTAGAAATCTGGATCGTAAGGGATATCTTCGATCTTTACTGCAGTTTGAGCATTCAAATCAACTAGGGCAAAGAAACCTTGAGCTCCTGCAAGACCAATTTCTGATCCATTATGACGGTAAGCTAAAACAGCTTTGCCATTTGCAGCTGGTCTCCAGGCAAGAACATATGCGCCTTCTACACCTAAAGCATCATCTAAATTAAAATCGTACGTGTCATCATATTCATTATCGGCATCAATTTTTAAGATATGTGATCCTTCTGGGTCATTTTGGTTTGCTTGGTAAACACTACCATTATATTCAAAAGCATTAATACTTCGGTAACCATTTGTATCACCATGACCTACTGTAGAAGTAATAACCGTTGGGTTCATTAGAGATGGGTAGTCCAAAATTATAGTTTTAGAACCTAATTTGTCATAATCACTATCACTTTCTGCTGTAGCAGGATCTACTTTGCTTAAACGAGCACCAATATATAATTTATCTCCGGCTGCGTTCAAAGTTGGCATGTCAATTCTAGAAATATAATAACCTTCGGCTTCTTCTTCAGCAGATAAGGGTACGCTGTGCTCTTGGAATTCAATTATAGAAGAATTTACCAAGTCTAGAGTTACAACGCCAATTGTAGCTTCGGTACGCGTGTAGTTGTCGTTTTCGTCAAATTCATTTTCATTAGAAACGTAAACCGCTGCACCAGTTTGGTCCCCGTCAAAAAGTTTTATCCATCTTGGGGCCGTACCTACATATGGAGCAATACTTACCTCTGAACCAGATGGTGTAAAGGTTTGTCCGCCTTCAACTGTGTACTTGGTGTAGTTTCCACCGGTATCACCTGCATAGCTAATATTAAAAATTGTATTTCCATCTTCTGAAGATTGTAATCTGGCCGTTCTGTTAGAAGGAGCTATAAACCCGTTTTCAAATGGGTCAATAGAAACTGTAGGGTCTTTTGCTTCTTCACTTGTTACCGCATAAATTAAGGTACCTCCGTTACCATCGCCTGGTTCATCTCCCATCTTGGCACCTGCAACGGTAATCCATCTTGACTCTTCTTCAACCGGTTCTTCGGTGTCTGGTTCTTCAGTATCGGGATCTGTTGGTACAACGGTATCGTCATCACTGCTACATGCGGTCATTAGACCGGCTGTTAAAATAACGGCAGCAAATGTTTTAAGATTTAGAATTGTTCTTTTCATTTTCTGTATTGATTAAAAGATTAAAATTTATTAATTGCGTAATTTAATTTTAGGTAGAATGCTCTTCCCGGTTTTTGTACGGATAGGTTATCGTAAACCGGTTCGTCAAAAATGTTTTTAATATCAAAACTCAGCACAAATTTATTATTAGGAAAAGCATAGCTTAAACCAATATCTTGAGCTAATTGTCGTGGTACCTCAAAAAACTCATTGCCTACGGTATTGCTACCTTGTGCCGTTAAGAATGAAAATTCATCAGTGAAATACACATTATAGAAGGCATTAAGTCTAGACTTCTTTTGTATCAAGTTTTTAAACGAATAACGTAAACCGCCGTTCATTGTAAAGAAAGGAGTGTTGGGAACATCGATTTCTATTCCTTGATTTTCTATTTTCAGGTCGAACTTTGATATATTGAAATTCAGACCAAAATTGTTATTGTAGGAGTAATTTAATTGAGCATCAAACCCTTTTGATGTGCCGCTACCTTGGTTTACATAAACGATTAGTTCATCATCTATATTTAATGATGTTTCTATAGGTAAACCTATTCTATCTTTAATGTTTCTCGTAAAAACATTGGTAGAAATGGTGAAGGCATGTTTTTTGATATTAAAATTGCCAAACCGAAATCCTAAATTATAGTTATTACTACTTTCGGGGTCAATACTGGAATTCGCTACTACATTATCTCCATCATCCCCGAATACTTCAGTCTCGTTAGGTAGGCGTATTGCTTTTTCTGCAGAAGTCAATAGGGTAACGTTCGGAACAAATTCATAGGATGCAGCAAACCCATAGCCATTGTAATTATTATTACTGCTAACGATTTCGTCTACAATTACATCGTTTCCGTTTTCATCGGTTTCTATTGCGGGGTCGGCACTTGTTGTTTTTTGTTGATAGTGTTTTCCAAATAAACTGGTCTTCAACTTATCATCAAAAGCAGAAACTTCATAGGTAAGAGAGTAAATATTTTTCTTCAAATCCCTGGTTCCTACAAATGTGTTTTCCAATACAGACCTAAGGGCATCACTATCTTCTCTGTCTATACCACTATATACATGGTTCGCTGATATTTTATGATGATTGTTAATAGCATATGAAACGCCTGTTCTAATAGAAGCTACATTTCTTTTGATTTTAGCCAAAGTAGGTCCGCCTTCTTGTTGTGAGCGCCATGTATATTGATATTCATCACCTCTAAAATCTATAGCACGTTCACCTGTCCAACTATAGGCCCAAGATACCGTATCGTTTACCGCACGGTTTCTTTTTCCATATAAACCGTTTATGTTTACATCAAGCCCTTTAGTAAATAAATCTTTCTTTTGGTATGTTAAGCTACCAAGTAAAGCGTCAGATTCTAAAAATCTATCTTTATAAGGTGTTATGGTCATAAATGCACCATGTTGCACTTCTTTGTAGTCGTCCGATCCCGTAATACCAACAAAGAATTGATCTGCCCATTTCACATCTGTATATCCTATTTCGGCTTTTCCTCCGGTTGATCTGTAAGCATCATTGAACCTTCTGGCGGTAATGGGTGTTTGTACACCTCCAAGTCCGGTTACAACAACACTACGACCAGATACTTTATAGTCATTATCTGAATAATTATGGAACAGCGAAGCTTTAACTGTAAGCCCTGTTTTTTCAAAGCGATATAAGCCGTTTACACTTGCCTGTAAGGTGTTAAATGATCCGTAAGATACTGATGCATTAAAATTTGTTTTTGCATCATTATGCAGTACTATATTAATGGCTCCGCCCAATGCATCATCTGCCAAATGTCCGGGAACCACTCCTTTATAAACTTCTATATTCTTAATCATAGAAGGCGGGATGCTGTTAAGATTGAAGGAGTTACCGTAAGTGGAGATAGGTATACCATCAATAAATATACGAACAGAGTTGCCCGACAAGCCATTTAAACTATAAGTTACTTCAGAACCCAGACCTCCGTTTTGACGAATTTTTACACCAACGGTGGTGTTCAGTAATTCGTTTGTCTGTATATTTCTTAAGCTGGCTTCTTCTGTTTTTATGGCACTTACGGCAAATCCTTTGGTTTCGATCTGTGTTTCTTTAGACTTTCCGTTAACGTTGACTTCATCTAAATTTTCAACGTTTTCTTTTAATATGTAATTGACCTTAATATGGCGGCTATTTTCAACAATTTCAATGGCTTTAGACTGTGTAGTGTAACCAATAAAAGAGACTATAACATTGTATTTGCCCAGAGGTATTTTTTCGATAGTAAATTGACCATTATCATCTGTAAGTACACCTAATTTTAGACCTTGTATAAAAACACTTGCAAACGGTAATGGTTTGCCAGAATTGTCTTTAACAGTACCTGAAACTGAACTTGAAATTTCCTGAGATTGAGCACAAAGAAACAGTGAAAGAAATATGACAGTAAAGAAGTTTTTCATTTGGTATAAAAAAGGTAACTATCTTTATTAAGATTTAGTCTAAATAAATTAGTTTTGCAAAACTAAAGAAGGTTCTAAGAGGGTAGTACCGAGAAAGGAATTTAAACATACGCAAAAGGAAGTATTGATTTCCGTGAGAACAAGTATATGAGAGAGGAGTTGTTAAGGAAAGAAATAAGGGTAAAAGAACTGTTTAGAAATAGTTTTTTAGATAACTCCGTACAGTTCAATGAAGTAGAGGTTACTACAAAAGATAATAGTTCTTTTGTTAGAGGGGCAGATTTCTCAAATACAGAGTTGTTGCAAGAATTTAATTCTGAAATTTGTGTTTCTAGCGATAAACATTTAATAAAATTACATTTCTCATTAGAAGGCACCTATTGTTATCAACCGCTTAGGCATATAAAATATCTAGTTCAAATACCAGAGAATCATTGCAATATGTTTTATTACCCAATAACTGAAGGAAGAGATATATTTTATAAGGGTAACGCGAAATCATTTGAAATATATGTAAAACCTAAATTACTGAAGAATCTGTTAGGCAATGAATTTGAAGAGTCTTTTGAGAAACTGAAGAATGCCATTCAAAACTCTAATTCATTTGTATTGTGGGATAAGAGTAAATTTATTCCCCCTAATATTCGTAGTAAAATAAATGAAATTATTCAATGTCCTTATAATGGAGAAATAAGGAAAAAATATTTAGAAAGTAAATTGACCGTCTTGTTGATCGATTTTCTTTTGGGTCGACAAACTTCTAAGGTTTCAAAAAATAATGTGAAATTATTGAATACTGACTATCTTGCTTTGGTTAGGGTAGAGGATCATATCAGAAAAAATTTAAAGGAACCCCTGAAAATAATTGATTTAGCAGATTTAGCGGGGTTCAATTCTACTAAGTTAAAAAGAGATTTTAAAAAATTGTATGGAGTAACTATATTCAAATATATAACTGCGCTAAGAATGGAAGTGGCCAAAAGTTTAATTACCCAAGATGGGGCTACTATTGCTCATGCCGCATATGAAGTTGGTTATGCAAATCC
Organism: Maribacter litoralis; assembly: GCF_902506355.1. Classification (NCBI taxonomy): domain Bacteria; kingdom Pseudomonadati; phylum Bacteroidota; class Flavobacteriia; order Flavobacteriales; family Flavobacteriaceae; genus Maribacter; species Maribacter litoralis. Next base: position 3,158,927 of record NZ_LR733271.1, read on the forward strand.
GCAACATTTCACTACTGCTTTTAAAAGAACAATGGGGTATGTGCCAAGCGAATTAAAACCTGCGGTAAAATAGTACTTTTGCTACTTTCGGAAAGCAGAATTGATTGGTGTTATTTAATAAGGAGCTTAAGTATGTGTTCTACGCCATTGTCATCATTGCTTAATGTAGTGTATTTTGCAGCTTTCTTTACATTTGGGTGCGCGTTCTCCATAGCAAACCCATAATCTGACAATGCCAACATTTCTAAGTCATTATTGTAATCTCCAAATACCATTACCTCGTCAGATTTTAGATTATAGCTTTCCATAAGTTTGATCAATGCATAGCCTTTGTGTGCATTTATATTGGAAATGTCCAACCAATTTTCTCCGGACACTTTTACCTTTAAATCTCCCTCATAATGTTTTACATAGGGGTATATATGCTGTTCGGAACTTTCAAAATGATAGATAGCAATTTTTATGACTTCAGAATTGAATGCACTTAAGTCATCAATGATTTTAAACTCGGTATAATACTCCGCTAGTTTGCTTACGAACTCCTCTGATTTTCCTGTCAAGTATGCCTCATGTTTACCGCACAAAACGGGGTGAATATTAGGTATTGTATTTAAAGTTTTTAGAATATCTTGAACATGGTGGTCTTCTAAAGGAGTGACTAAAAGTTCTGTTTCTTTCTTCTTTGCAAAACCGCCGTTTTCAGCAATTACAATTATATCGTTCTTTATTGGTGCAAGTTTGTCAATAATACTATTATATTGTCTGCCACTTGCAGCTACGAAAGTAATGCCTTGAGAATTTAATTGTTTAAAGAGGTCAAAGAATTGGTCGCTGACTTTGTGATCTGAGTTTAGAAGTGTTCCATCCATGTCAGAAACAACCATTTTAATCTTCGATAAATCCATATATTTCTAAATTTGAGACAAAGATATTTGAATGCGGCTTAACGTAGTTATTATTGCTCAAAGTTTTACCTTTATTTAATAAATTATAGTGTATGAAGTTATTTCAGAATGAATTTACTTTACCTGCGTATAAACGAGGTTTTCATATTATTACAGATAAAGTATTATCTAAAATACCGGAAATCAATAAAGTTGATAATGGATTTCTTCAGGTCTTTATAAAACATACGTCTGCTAGTTTAACAATAAATGAAAATGCAGATCCTACAGTTCGTGATGATTTTGAGTCTCATATTAATAAAATGGTGCCAGAGAATGCGCCATATTATAAGCATAATTACGAGGGCTCAGATGATATGCCTGCACATATAAAAGCATCTTTAATGGGAGCTTCAGTTCAAGTACCTGTAACGAACGGAAAATTGAATATGGGGATATGGCAAGGTATTTACTTATGCGAACATAGAAATTATGCTTCTGGTAGAAACATAGTTCTTACGTTGTGGGGAAATTGAATTTTTTTATAAATTAAAATAAAAGTACGATAGTATGACAACAGAAGAATCTATTTTAAATAAAATTCAAATATTGATTACGAACCATTTTGAAACTCCTGAAATGGCATTCAACTTTTTTGATGAAGATAATGATCAGAAACTAACAAAATCTGAAATCGTAAAATTATTGAAAAAAGCTGAAATTAGTGGTTTTATACGGGGTATTGTTTCTTCAAAGCTTATAGAAGGTTATGACAAAAATGGAGATGAGCTTATAGATTGGCTAGAGTTTAAATCGGCAATAGCTAAAATTAAAAAATCCGACTCATAAGAATCGGATTTTTCAAAAAGTGAGATTGTTATTAATTTATTTTACCTGATCTACAACTGCCTTAAAGGCGTCTGGGTGGTTCATTGCTAAATCAGCAAGAACTTTTCTGTTAAGTTCTATGTTGTTAGCTTTTACTTTTCCCATAAATTGAGAGTAGGACATTCCGTGTTGTCTGGCACCTGCATTAATACGGGTAATCCATAATGAACGAAAAGTTCTTTTCTTGTTTCTACGGTCTCTATAAGCATATAACATTGCTTTTTCAACCGCGTTTTTGGCTACTGTCCAAACGTTTTTACGTCTTCCAAAGTAACCTTTGGCTTGCTTCATCACCTTTTTTCTTCTGGCTCTGGAAGCTACTGCATTTACTGATCTTGGCATTTTTTCTAATTTTTTTTGTAGTAGGCGCCCTGTTTATTTTAAGGAACTTTTATTGCCTAACTCCATGGTTAATAATTTTACCTTTTAAAGAACTGAAATTACTTTAAACGTAATTGTTCTTTAATACTGTTAACATCTGCTTGATGAACTAAACCATCATGAGTTAACTTAAGCTTACGCTTTTTAGATTTTTTAGTCAAAATATGACTCTTAAAAGCGTGCTTTCTTTTAATTTTACCGGTACCTGTAAGCTTAAAACGCTTTTTAGCACTCGATTTTGTTTTTTGTTTAGGCATTTTCTCCTAGTTTATATATTAATCTCACTTTGCATGCTAAACGCTGCCTACAAAAGCAAGCAGCGTTCAGTATTTTAAATACTTCGGTCGTTGAACGATGCCGAAGTGTTATGTTATTTTCCTTTAGATTTCGGCGCAATGAACATTGTCATTCGCTTTCCTTCTAATTTAGGCATCTGCTCTACTTTTCCTAATTCTTCTAATTCAGATGCTAATCTCAATAATAAAATCTCCCCTTGGTCTTTATAGACAATTGATCGTCCTTTAAAGAAAACATACGCTTTTAATTTAGCTCCTTCTTTCAGGAACTTTTCAGCATGCTTCTTTTTAAATTCATAATCGTGGTCGTCAGTGTTGGGACCAAATCTTATTTCTTTTACGACAACCTTTGAAGCTTTGGCTTTCATGGCCTTATCTCTCTTCTTCTGCTCGTATAAAAACTTTTTATACTCCATTATCTTACAAACAGGAGGGTCTGCCTTTGGAGAAATTTCAACCAAATCCAAACCTAATTCTTCTGCTTTTTCAAGAGCCTGAGGAAAAGGATATACACCTACTTCAACATTGTCACCTACTAACCTAACTTTAGGGGCAGTAATCTTCTCATTAATATTATGAGGATTCTTATTTTCCCTTCTAGGTTGCGGTCTAAATCTTTTACGTATTGCTATGACTAATTCTTTTTAATTAAACTTTTATTTAAAACGTCTTTAAGGTACTATTTATTTCTGTGTTTACCAAGTCTGTAAATGTCGCAATGCTTATTGCTCCTAAATCTTCACCTCCATGTCTTCGAACAGATATAGTGTTGTCTGCCTCATCGTTTTCTCCTACGATCAGCATAAAAGGTATCTTGGCCATTTCTGCTTCACGTATTTTTTTGCCTACAGTCTCATTTCTACTGTCTACAAGGGCGCGAATTTCGTTATTTTCTAGGGATTTTAAAACTTTTTCGGCATATTTTTCATGTTTTTCGCTTACAGGTAAAATAATAGCTTGTTCAGGTGTTAGCCATAGTGGAAAATTACCTCCTGTATGTTCCAATAATAAAGCTATAAAACGCTCCATGCTACCAAAGGGTGCACGGTGTATCATTACCGGTCTATGTAGTTCATTATCACTGCCTTTATAACTTAAGTCGAATCTTTCTGGTAAGTTGTAATCTACTTGTATCGTGCCTAGTTGCCATTGTCTTCCAAGGGCGTCTTTTACCATGAAATCCAATTTCGGACCATAGAAAGCAGCTTCACCTGGTTCTACGATAAAGTTCAGTCCTTTTTCTTTTGCGGCATTAATAATGGCTTGCTCTGCTTTTTCCCAATTTTCTACAGAACCAATATACTTTTCAGGGTTGTCAAGGTCGCGTACCGAAACCTGTGCTGTAAAATTTTCAAAACCTAAAGAACCTAATACATATAATGATAGGTCAATTACATTTTTAAACTCCGCGTCTAATTGATCTGGTGTACAAAAAATATGTGCATCATCTTGCGTAAAGCCGCGTACTCTTGTTAAACCATGTAATTCGCCACTTTGCTCATATCTATATACTGTTCCAAATTCAGCAAATCTTTTTGGAAGTTCTTTATAGCTATAAGGTTTAGTGTTGTAGATTTCACAGTGATGAGGGCAGTTCATTGGTTTCAATAGAAATTCCTCGCCTTCTTTCGGTGTGTGTATGGGCTGAAAGCTGTCTTCGCCATATTTTTCATAATGTCCAGAAGTTACGTATAATTCTTTCTGTCCAATATGTGGTGTAACCACCATTTCGTAACCGGCTTTTTTTTGTGCTTTCTTTAAAAAGTTCTCCAGTCGCTCTCGTAAAGCGGCACCTTTTGGTAACCATAGTGGTAATCCTTGACCAACTTTTTGTGAAAATGTAAATAATTCCAATTCCTTACCTAATTTTCTGTGGTCTCGTTTTTTTGCCTCTTCTAAAAGTGCTAAATATTCAGTTAGCTCTTTCTGTTTAGGAAAAGAAATACCATATATACGGGTAAGTTGTGTGTTGTTTTCGTTGCCTCTCCAATATGCACCTGCTACACTCAGAATTTTAATTGCTTTTACAATACCTGTGTTAGGAATGTGACCACCTCTACATAAATCTGTAAATGTATCGTGATCACAAAATGTTATAGTGCCATCTTCAAGATTTTCAATTAATTCAACCTTGTACTCATTGCCTTGTTCTTTATAAAATGATAGAGCATCAGCTTTTGATATCGCTCTCATTTTATAATCATGCTTTCCCCGAGCTATTTCTAATGCTTTCTTTTCTATTGTGGCGAAGTCTTTTTCCGATATGGAGCCATTGGGTAAGTCAACATCATAATAGAATCCATTTTCAATTGCAGGTCCTATAGTTAACTTAACTCCAGGGTATAACTCTTCTATGGCCTGTGCTACAATATGTGAAGTGGAATGCCAAAAAGCTGTCTTCCCTTCCTTGTCTTTCCATGTGAATAGGGTTAAGGTGCCGTCCGTTTCTAACGGAGTAGTGGTTTCAACAATGGTTTCGTTGAATTTTGCAGATATAACGTTACGTGCTAATCCTTCACTTATGCTTTTTGCAACGTCCATTGGAGTAGTTGCTTTTTCAAATTCCTTGACCGATCCGTCGGGAAGTGTAATTTTAATCATTTCTCATACATATTATAGGGTGCCAAAGATAATATGAACTATCCATGTCCGCAATAGAATAGTGTTATGTTTTGAAGTGTCTATATAAAGTATATGATGTCATGTTATATGGTTTGATTCGTTTTGCGGTAATTTGGTCTTGGTTTTAAGTGTGATAATTTTTAAAATTTGGTGTTTATGTATTAATTTTTTTATTAAATTTAATACCGCTTTTTTTTATTTTAAAGTTAAATAGCTGTAAATAAATATGTTGAGATTTTATATGGAAAGTCTTTCGATTTTTTATGTAAAAAGTCTTGTGTAATGGAAAATAGGTTGTAGATTTGCACCCCGCAAACGAGGAAGATAATTTGGAATCGGGAGTTGGAAATAGGTTCATATATATGTTGTTTTGGTTTGGCGAAAAAAAAAGAAAGATATTTTTTTCGATAAAAGTTGCCAGGTTAAAAAACAGTTGTATATTTGCAGCCGCTTAGGGAAACACCTAAGGGAAACGAAGCGAAAATGTCGTAAGATCTTTGGAGCCGAGTGGATAGAAGTTCATTGAAATATTGTGGAGATTTAAGAATCGAGTTCAGGTGAGGACCTGGACGAGAGGAACACGAATTAAGAAACATACGAATATAGTATACCGCGAGGTATATATAAGGAATCACCCCTTACCATTCCGAACAGGGAAGTTAAGACCGTTTGCGCCGATGGTACTGCTATACCAAGTGGGAGAGTAGGTAGCCGCCTTTTTCGAAAGCCCCTTACATCAATGTAAGGGGCTTTTTTTATGGAATATATTCTAATACTTGATTGATCTTTTAATAATTTTAATATAATTATACACTACCTCTTTAGAAATACTAAAGGACTAATTATAGATTCATATGCCACTTCTAAAATTATTGGATAAAGAGGAAAGGTTTAACGCAATTTCCCACGGTGTTGGGGCGGTATTGGCTACTGTAGCTCTATTTATATTACTCTCAGCTAATACGTATAAATCTGCATATGCAACCTTTGCTATCATTATCTATAGTATTTCCTTAATAAGTATGTTGACGATGTCAACAGTATATCATGCCGTTGATGATAAGGTGTGGAAAATGAGAACGCGAATTCTTGACCACATAAATATTTATTACTTAATCGCTGGTACTTATACACCCGTTGCACTAATAACACTTGTTAATGGTAATGGTTGGCTGATTTTCTTTATAGTTTGGGGAATTGCAGCTATTGGAACTATATTGAAATTGTTTTTCACCGGTAAATTTGAAATGGTATCACTACTATTGTACTTGGCAATGGGATGGTTAATAGTATTAGATTTTCAAAATTTAGTGGATAATACTTCAGAATTAGGAATTCAATTACTTATGTTAGGTGGGTTGTTCTACACTATAGGCATACTATTCTATGCTGTGAGAAGAATACCTTACAATCACTTTATTTGGCATCTTTTTGTATTAGGTGGAGCCATTAGTCATTGGTTTTTTATTTATCTAGATGTTATTTGATAAATGATTTTGTCTTGCCCTTTTATGATTCAATAAAATCTTTATACTCTAGGTAGAATTTTTCTATTTGAAGCATATTATTGTTCAAAAACTCCATTGTTTGCCTCCATGTATTTTTATTATGAATGGAAACATTATTCAATTCTACATATATTCTTGAAATTTCTTTTTGGTTTTTAAGAATATAGAAATCTTCAAAGTTGGCTTCTGGAAGAAATTCGTCTATTAAAATTGATTTTAGTGCTATTAATTTATCCCATACTTTGATTCTTTGTTCAAAATCTGAATCTACATCAATTGAGACCATTGCCATCTTTACATCAAAATGGAATTTAAAGGATAATCCTTTTACTTCAGTTTTGTACAATGTCCATTTGTACGGAAATGATTTACCAAATGCTATCCAAAATTCTTCTCGTAATTTTCGTGATTCTTCTTTACTGAACATTATAGATAATATGCGATTGTAATACCTAGTAAAATAACTAATAACTTTCTTAAATTAAATTTATGCCCTTCAGAACTTTCAAATAGTATTACAGTTGAAATATGTAAGAACACACCTATAACTAATGCATTTAAATAAATTCCATAAGTGGTAAATAATTCTATTGTATGTGCTAAATAGGTACCTATGGGTGTCATTATTGAAAATAATAACATGAACAGACCGGCATATAGTGGTTTGATATTAGATGCCAATAGAAAAATACTAAGTACAATTGCGATGGGTATTTTGTGTATTAATATGCCATAAATAATAGTGTCATTTGCATCAATGGGCAAGCCTTCTAAAAGTGAGTGTATACAAAGACTAATAAAAAGCAACCAAGGAAAATTTTGACTATCCGTTGATATATGTACATGACCATGCTCAGCTCCTTTTGAAAAGAATTCTAAAAATATTTGAAACAGAATACCCAACATAATAAAGACACCGATTGTTTTTGGCGCTATGGTTGAATAGACTTCGGGTAGCATTTCAAAGATGGTCAAGGCTAAAAGAAAAGCACCGCTGAATGCCAATAAAAGTTTAAAGGATTCATTCTTTTGAGGTTTTGTAACCACCACAAAAAGAAAACTAATCAGCACTCCCAAAATTGGTAAAATATAGATCATATAAATGCTAATTAAGCTTTTGCTAAAGGAATTGGGTCATATTTTAAACTAGCGTCAAAATTAGCGTATTTTTGTGGTTCGTGAAAAGATGAATATGGGTAATAATTTTAAAATGGTCGCTAAGACCTTATTCGGTTTTGAAGAGCTTTTGTCAAAAGAACTTAGAAATCTAGGGGCTAGTAATGTAGTAGAAGGGGTAAGAAATGTTTCTTTCGAAGGGGACAATGGATTTATGTACAAAGCGAACCTTTGTTTGCGTACCGCTATTAAAATTATAAAGCCAATTCATTCGTTTCGCGTTAGGGATGAAAAAGATCTGTATAGAAAAATCTATGCAATGGATTGGACCGAATACCTATCTGTTAGTGAAACTTTTGCTATTGATACTACCGTAAATTCAGAACAGTTCACACATTCTTTATATGTGTCTCAAAAGACAAAAGACGCCATAGTAGATAAGTTTAGGGATACGGATGGAACAAGACCAGATGTGGATGTTAAAGATCCAGATTTACGAATAAATATTCATATTCATAATAATGAGTGTAATGTATCTTTAGATAGTTCTGGGTATTCATTGCACAAAAGGGGATATCGCACCGCAACCAATATCGCCCCAATTAATGAAGTGCTTGCTTCTGGTTTGCTTTTATTGAGTGGTTGGGACGGTCAATGTGATTTTATGGACCCTATGTGTGGTAGTGGTACTATGTTGACAGAGGCAGCAATGATTGCTTGTAATATACCTGCCAATATTAATAGAAAGGGTTTTGCTTTTGAGAAATGGACGGATTTCGATGCGGAGTTATATGAGAAAATCGTGGACTCTAGTTTAAAGAAAACTAGAGAGTTTCACCATAAGATCATTGGTTACGACAAAGCCCCTTCTGCAGTAAGAAAATCACAAGATAATATTGAGAATGCAAATCTTGATGAATATATAACTGTAGAAAGAAAAGATTTCTTTAAAACCTCTAAACAAACAGAAGGAACATTGCACATGTGTTTTAATCCGCCTTATGGCGAACGTTTGGATATAGAGATGGAAAACTTTTATAGTGCCATTGGTGACACCTTAAAACAAGGTTATCCGGGAACTAATGCTTGGTTTGTAACCAGTAATTTACCAGCTTTGAAATTTGTAGGTTTACGACCTTCAAGAAAGATTAAAGTTTTCAACAGTCATTTGGAATCACGGTTGGTGAAGTATGAAATGTATGAAGGTAGTAAAAAAGCCAAATATCAAAATAGAACTGAGAAATGAAATTGAAACACAAGGTATTAGTATATAATTTTTTAGCCTTTGCACTATTATTCATAGTATTCCGTGTTGTACTACATATGACTTTAACAATAAGTTCAATTTATTTATCTGTAATTGCGGCAATTTCGGCATCATTTTTAGCGCCTAAGTTTACAGTAGTCAAAATTGAAGGTGTTAAAAAAATAGTTATGAAGTGGATTTTTATAAAAGGATTTAAAATTTTATAAACCTTCGTTCGGTCTTGGAGGTGGTCCTTGGGGCTCTGTTGAATTTTCAGTTTTTTTCTTTGCTTTGTTCTTCTTTTTGTAGAAAGGAATAAAGTATGAGATGCTAAAATTATAACCCACTCCAAAATTACTGTCCCAAGTTACCTTGTTGAAACCGGGAACCCAAAGATTAGGAAACCGTTCATCTTCTTTCTGACTTAGAATAAGACCTAAACGAATACTTGCACCAACATATATATTAGAAAGCAATTCTACTTTTGTGCCAAAAACACCTTCTATCCAAGTGGCGGAAAGACCTGAAAATTCCTCAGCTTCGGTAGATCCTGTAGCAAAATCATCTGGATTCCAGTATCTATTGGTATCAAAATATTGATAATTATTAAGCGTATTGTCAAAAGAACTATACGCTATTCTACCACCCATATAGATCATGTTTCGTTCTCCATACCAGTTAAAATAGTTATTCTTATCAATACCAATTTTGATATAACTGCCATTAGTAGTAAAGTTATAAAGATCTTCTTGCCGCGTTTTTTCTTCGCTACCTAGTTCAGCTGCCAAGTAAAGATTTTGGGTTAGTCTATAATCGGCTACAAATTCTAAACCTTTATAATTGTCATCTAATGAGCTCGTAATAATTCTGCTTATATCTATACCTGCTCTTAGTCCGTAAGATTGCTTGTATTCTACCGAATCTTTCGGGTGTAAATCTATAGGCTTGCTCTGGCCCAGCGCCAAAAACGTACTTAGAACTAATAATAGATTAATGAAAAATCTTGACATGTGTAGAATCTGAGTTGGTGACTAAAGACTGCGTAATTTCTATATCTTGAATCCAATTATCTGTATCTGCGGTAACATTTGCTTCAAGCTCATCATAATTAACGATGAAACCGCAACCACGTGATAAAAAATCTTCAATTCTAGAATATGAAAAATTGATAGTATCTAAATTACCTGTTTCTGAACCATTATCGTCTGAAGCAGATTCATTGATTATAATGAAACTAGCACTATCCTCGTCGGTTTTTAAGGGTATTGTAATGGAGCTTACACTTGAGCGATCTGTAAATGTACCTACTGTAACAGTTTGCCCGACGCCAACAACTCTCAAAGTTGTAACTTCTTTTAAAGTCGATGTGTCTGTGGCATCATAAAACTCTATGACCAAAAGGGGAGTATCACCTTCAACACAGATGTCATCCTTTTCACATGAAGTTGCCCAAATAATTGCCCAGAAAAGTAATATCCCGAAATATAATCTTCTCATCCTAAATTTTCTTTTCTAAAAGTACAACATTTTCTACGTGATGAGTTTGCGGAAACATATCTACAGGTTGAACCTTGATAATGTTGTACATTTCTTTCATCAATTCTAAATCTCTAGCTTGGGTAGCACTATTACAGCTAACATACACTACTTTTTTAGGCGCAATGTTCAATATTTGTTGAACAACATCTTTATGCATTCCATCACGTGGTGGGTCGGTAATTATAACATCGGGAACACCGTTTTGAGCTATAAACTGTTCGTTAAAAACATTTTTCATGTCCCCAACAAAAAAGTCTACGTTTTTAATTGCATTTCTTTCTGCATTGGCTTTTGCATCTAAAATAGCTTCAGGAACAGATTCAATACCAACAACCTTCTTTGCTTTTTTTGATACGAATTGAGCTATTGTTCCCGTGCCTGTGTAAAGGTCATACACCAATTCATCACCTTTTAAATCGGCAAAATTTCTGGTGATTTTGTAAAGCTCATAAGCCTGCTCGGAGTTGGTTTGATAAAACGACTTTGCATTGATCTTAAATTTAAGCCCTTCCATTTCCTCAAAAATATGATCTCTTCCAGAAAAACAGATGATTTCTTGATCATAAATAGTATCGTTCTGCTTCGGGTTTATTACATATAACAGAGATGTTATCTCAGGGAACCTAGTTGTTAAATGGTTCAATAAAAGCTCTCTTTTCTCCTTGTCATTTTCAAAAAATTGCACCAATACCATTATCTCGCCAATAGATGATGTTCTTAGCATTAATGTGCGTAACATACCATATTGGTTTCTTGGGTTGAAAAACGTTAATCCGTTTTCAATTGCAAATCTTTTTGTTTCTAATCGAATAGCGTTTGAAGGGTCTTTTTGAAGATGACATTTTTTAATGTCCAATATTTTATCCCACATACCTGGTATGTGAAAGCCTAAAGCATTTTTATCATCGATTTGCTTGTCAGATTGAATTTCATCTAGGGTAAGCCAACGACTATCGGAAAATGAAAATTCCATCTTATTTCTGTAGAAATACTGTTTCTCAGAACCTAAAATCGGCGTCATTTCCGGTAAATCTAAATGGCCGATTCTTTTAAGATTGTTCTCTACTTCTTTTTGTTTGTAAAATAGTTGATGCTCGTAGCCCATATCTTGCCATTTGCAACCTCCACAGACATTAAAATGTTGACAAACTGGATCTACCCTTTTATCTGAAAGGGAGTGAAAATTAATTGCTGTGCCCTCGAAATATGCTTTTCGCTTTTTAGTGGTTTGTATATCTACCACATCACCAGGTACAGTGTTGTTCAAGAAAATAACCCTGCCATCTGGGGCTTTACCAATAGTTTTACCTTTTGCAGCTGCATCGGTCACCAAAACATTTTCAAAAACCAGTCGCTTTTTCTTTTTTCGCATGTGGCAAAAGTAAGCATCCCGTTGCATTTATTATAACTAATAAGTACTGTTGACTTGTTATATTTAGTTAAAAAGGAAGTTCAATATTGTAATGCACTGGTTTGGGTTTTCATAAAAATAAAAGTCAGGAATATCGTTTTGAAAGATTTCCTGACTTTTAAATTTTATTTGGTAGAAAAAGCTACTATTTCTTTTTGTTGAATTTATTTAAAATTCTCTCCATTTGTTTACCTGCAGCTTCTCTTCCGCCTAAGCCAAAAGATAGTGCAATGGTGACTGCAATGGTGCCTAATGTAATACCAAAGGCCATGTTTATTATGTCATCACCAATGCCCATGGTTTTAAGACCCATCGCTAAGAAAATAGCTAAAATGCACATTCTTACTATCGAGGCTACAAAAAGATTATTTTCATCTTTGGCCATTGTTTTGTGAGCCGTTGAAGCAATCCAATTACCTATGATCAGTATAACAAGTCCAAATAGAATATTTCCTGAAACCCCAACTAGGGTGTCCAATACATTTGTTAGTTTTTCAAATTCTAATTTTTCCAGTGCGGTAATAATCCCAAAAAGAACAATGAAAAAGTAAACCACGTTACCAATTAATTTTGCAAGATTGGTTTTAGACGAAATACTGCTTAAGTTCATTTTGTTAACTATGCCATCTAAATTTAAACTCTCTAATAAATCGGTTATTAAGCCAGCAACAAATTTACCTCCAATTACAAATATTAGTAGAATTAGTACTGCAACAATAATTTTAGGGATGGCATTGAAAAACTGTTCTAACATATGTGTTGCCGGAACAGAAATGGCATCCATATTTAAAATATTAAGAGCAGTGATCAATAATGGAATGAATATGAAAATAAAAACGACTTTTTTAAGTATGTTCACTAAATTTAAATTCTCGGGTAATTTTAATTTAGGAACAAAGCTTTGTATGGTTTCACCAGAAAGCCCAACAAGTTCAGAAACTATGGTTGCTAACATATAACCAATATAACCTACTAAGCCTGCACCTACAATATTAGGTATGTAATCTGTAAACCCATTAAGTAAATTTTTGACCGGATCTAAAACACTTCTCATTCCCAGCTTTTCTAGCGCAAGCATGAAAACAAAAATCATGATAAAAAAGTATACTAGTTTTCCAATAAAGGATGATAGTACAACTTTGCCCGTTCCAAGTTTGCTGTCTACATTCGTTTTTTTGATTAATTTGGTAATCAGCCTTTTTAAAAATCCTGCAATAAACCAGCCAATAATAAGTATTAGTATAGCGCCAATAGTAGTTGGTAAAAAATCGCCAACTGAGTTGGAAAGGCTGGTCATAATGTTCTCTAAATAGTTCATAGTGTTCTTTTTATAATTAATTGGTTGTATTGGTTAAGACACAATTTTTTGTTAGAGGTCACATTATATCGTAGTTCATAGCTTCTTACAGGTTTTATGGTGATTCAAAAAAATTATTTATTAAGTTTGTAATTCTACAGGATGATTTCTCTCCCACGCTGAATTTTCGTCCCGATGGCTTTATCGGGATCTGAAAGGAAAAAGGTATAGAAGGAATTGCTAAAGTTTTATTTAAAGTAATTTTTTATCATGTCAATTTTAGAAAACATCACATCTTCTAAAGATGCAATTGCATTAGAAGATAAACACGGAGCACACAATTATCACCCATTACCTGTTGTATTGAGCAGGGGAGAAGGTGTTTATGTATGCGACGTTGAAGGAAAAAAGTATTATGATTTTTTATCTGCTTATTCTGCGGTAAACCAAGGTCATTGCCATCCAAAGATTGTAAATGCAATGACGGATCAGGCAAAAACCTTAACGTTGACCTCAAGGGCTTTTTACAATGATATGTTGGGTAAGTATGAAAAATATGCTACCGAAACTTTTCATTTCGATAAGCTGTTACCTATGAATACAGGTGCTGAAGCTGTTGAAACGGCTTTAAAAATTTGTAGAAAATGGGCTTACGAAGAAAAAGGTATTGCAGAGAACAATGCTGAGATTATTGTTTGTGAAAACAATTTTCATGGTCGTACCACTACTATTATATCCTTTTCTAATGATCCGGTAGCTCGTAAAAATTTTGGACCATATACAGACGGGTTCATTAAAATAGCGTACGATAATTTAGAAGCTTTGGAAGAAGTTTTAAGATCTAATGATAATATAGCAGGCTTTCTAGTGGAACCTATACAAGGTGAAGCAGGGGTTTATGTGCCTTCTGAAGGATATTTAAGTGGTGCAAAAGCATTATGTGAAAAGTATAATGTTTTGTTCATTGCCGATGAAGTACAGACAGGTATAGCAAGAACGGGTCGTTTATTGGCAACCTGTGGCAATTGTTCTTGTTCAGATAAGCATTGTAGCGGTACTCCTGAAATTAAACCAGATATTCTAATTTTAGGCAAAGCCTTATCTGGTGGAGCATATCCTGTTTCAGCAGTTTTGGCAAATGACAATATTATGGGAGTTATTCGCCCAGGAAATCATGGAAGTACATTTGGAGGAAACCCCATTGCTGCAGCCGTGGGCATGGCAGCTCTTGAAGTAGTGAAAAATGAAGAGCTTGCAAATAATGCATTTGAGTTGGGCGAACTCTTTAGATCAGAGCTTAATAAATTTATACCTACAACTAATTTGGTGAATAGTGTTCGTGGTAAAGGTCTTTTAAATGCTATACTTATTAATGATAGTGAAGAAAGTTCAACCGCATGGGATATTTGTATGGCTCTAAAGGAAAATGGTCTGCTTGCGAAACCAACTCACGGTAATATTATAAGGTTTGCACCACCGTTGGTTATGACTAAAGAACAACTTTTAGATTGTGTTGCTATTATTATTAAAACACTGCAAGAGTTTAAAAAATAGAAATAAAAAATCCCCGATCTACATCGGGGATTTTTTTTGAGCTTTTTATTCTTATTGAAACTCGCCATTTGCAAAAAATGCGATAATCAATCCGAAATAAATGATACCGAGAACTAAATAAATTAACGCTAGTGCCAAACCTATATACGATAGAATTTTTCCTGTGCTAATATTTTCGAAACCTCGGTAATTACCAGGATTTTCTTCATAAAATCTTTTGGCTTTATTAGCATTGCTTAAGCCCAAAAAACTGAATATAGCCCCAAAAGGACCACAACAGAAAATGGTTAATACAATAGATAATATGCCAAATGTCAATGCATTGCTAGAACCTGGTATTTGTTGATATTCTGAGTTGTTCATTTAATTATTTAATAGTTCATTCATTCTTTCTTGTATTAACTCTTGATCCTGGCTCATAACAACGTCCCAACCAATCCACATTATAAAACCTATAATAAATATCAAGAAGAGAATATTTAAAACTAGACCAATAATAGAAACTAGTTTAGCGGTTTTTAATGCTGAATAGTTAGTGTAATCTTCTGGATTAGCTTTATAGGTTTTTGAACTGTTCATGGCTAATATAAGAGCAATGATACTAAGTATTAGGCCTAAAACACCATAACACCAGCAAAGTATAATAGATGCAATACCAAGCACTAATATTAATGTTACATTGGGTAATTTTTGTTGTTCCATAATTTAAAGGTTTAGTTAAATAAATTTTAATATGTAATTGGTCAATATAAAACCTACGGTACTCACCATAAGTATAATCGTAATAGTATTTGAATGTTTAATCGGATAAAATTTATTGATGCCCAAAAAGGCAAATAAGGCTAGCATAGGATATATAGCCGGATACATTAAAAAGGCGGAAATAAATTCTCCCTTAATTAAAAATAACAACGAACGTTGCAATCCGCACCCAGGGCAATCTACCCCAAGCAACTGTTTAGTAAAGCAGGGAAGCATAAAGTTTTCTAATGCCAAAAAAAGAATTAATGCCTTAAGGCGCATCTGTAAATAAATTAATAGTCGGAAAATTACCATTATTTTTGTGCATACAAAACAAAAACATGCCTCAATTTAAGATTGGTGATACCGTAGAAACGATTGATGATGTCATTAAAGGTGTTGTAGAATCTATTAATGGTAGTACAATCACTATTGTAAGTGATGATGGTTTTCCGTTGTCTTTTAATGCTCAAGAACTGGTATTGATATCAGATGACATTCGTGTGTCTAATTATGATATAGCTAAAATTAAAAAAGAAAAGGAAATTCCAAAACGTAGAAAAGCACCCGCGGTAAAGGCCAAAGAACGCACCGCTCCTAAAATGGAAGTTGATCTACATATTAACCAACTTGTTAAGAACCCGAAATCGATGGGGAAATTTGATATGCTAAATTTGCAATTAGATACCGCCAAACGACAATTGAACTTTGCCATTAATAAACGCATACAAAAAGTAGTGTTTATTCATGGGGTAGGTGAGGGAGTGTTAAAAGAAGAGCTCGGATACCTTTTTAGAAAATATGACAATGTAAAGTTCTATGATGCCGACTATCAAAAATACGGGTTAGGTGCTACCGAGGTATATATCTTTCAGAATTATTAAGTTATTCTATAGAAGTTGTAATAGAACCAAACTCATTGATCTGTAAATCTGTAATTCTACTACCATTTTCATTTAAGAACGATATACCACTTAGTTGAATGGTATGTGTAAATAACGTGTCGTTTTCGGTTGTAGTAGTTACCAATATGCTACCGCTTTCAGCTTCAATTTCTTCAGAGACGGTAGGTGTTACAGGTGGTGGTGAATCACAGAAATAACTGCTGGTTACGGTCTCGGAAAAAATTCTATAAGTAACCTGTGAGCCACTAGGTACGGTGCTTTCTCTATCTGTAGTGGTTACTGCATTTTGAATTAAAGAGCTTGATAACGTTAATATTAAGGCTTCATCATCATTTATCTTGAAAACAACATTTTCTACATTGGCCGTAATTTCATCGCAAAACTCTATTTCGTCAATACTATCAAAATCTACGGTTTCTATTTGTAAATCGCCGTCATCGCAAGCGAACAACAAAAATAAGCTTCCAAGTAAAAGATATTTTTTCATAGATCAAATTTAATTTAAAATTTGGAAATCTGTCTGTTGCATTACGGTCATTTATGGGTTAATTAACTATTTTTGCCCTTTATTTATTTAAGAGTACGCATATATGAAACATGTATATTTAGATAACGCAGCAACTACTCAAGTACACCCAAATGTTATAGCTAAAATGCAAGAGGCCTTGGCTGTTTACGGTAACCCTTCTTCTACGCATAGTTTTGGTAGAACAGCTAAAACAGCTATAGAAAGTGCGCGTAAAACTATTGCTAAATATATGAATGCCCAACCATCTGAAATTATATTTACTTCTGGTGGTACCGAAGCGGATAATATGATCTTGAGATGTGCAGTACGCGATTTAGGAGTAAAAACCATTATTACCACTAGAATTGAACATCATGCGGTTTTACATACGGTGGAAGAGTTGGAGCAAAAAGGCTTAATACAGTTATGGTATGTAGATTTAGATGCATATGGTAATCCGGATTTAGCACATTTAGAATCGTTATTACAGAAAGATGATTCTAAAAAACTGGTGAGTTTAATGCATGTAAATAATGAAATTGGAAATAAAATAGACTTAAAGGAAATTACACTTTTAAGTAAAAAGTATGATGCCTTGGTGCATTCAGATACAGTACAGTCTTTAGGTCATTACCATTGGGATGTAAAAGCTTTTCCTATTGATTTCTTAGCTGCAGCTGCGCATAAGTTTCATGGACCAAAAGGGGTTGGTTTCGCATTTATACGTAAAAATTCTGGTTTAAACTCCATGATTTCAGGTGGTTCACAAGAGAGAGGACTTAGGGCAGGGACCGAATCTTTTCATAACATAGTAGGGTTGGAAGAAGCGTTTAAACATGCTTACGACAATTTAGATGAGGAAAAACAGTATGTTGAAGGGCTAAAATCTTATTTCATTGACCAAGTGAAGTCCGTAATACCAGATGCAAAATTTAACGGACACTCTGGCGATTTAGATAAAAGTACATATACATTAGTGAATGTATGCTTGCCAATTGAAGAAGAAAAAGCGATGTTATTGTTATTTAATTTAGATATGAAAGGTATCGCCTGTTCTAAAGGTAGTGCTTGCCAGTCTGGTAGTGATATGGGTTCGCACGTGCTTACACAAATTCTTACTGATGAGGATATGAAGAAACCATCTGTGCGTTTCTCATTCTCTACATACAATACCAAAGAAGATATTGATTATACGGTCAATGTTTTAAAAGAGATAATTGAAGCGTAATTAATTTTTGTTTCTATCGCGTTTACGTTCTCTTTCGTATGGAAATTTTCTAATAGCTAATTTCATCATACGGTCAATTAGATCTGTAGTGTTCTTACCTGTCTTCTTGTTAATTTCTTTTTCATATTTCCAAAGAAGTTTTCCGGTATCTCCATCACTTATTTTAATACCTATTCTGCCATAATTGGCGCCGCCAGAGAAGTAATCGGTAAAACTAAATTCTGTAGGTATACCGTTTGATAATAAAATATTAAGATCTAAGGTTCCGCTTATAATACCATCTACGCCTAATATTTCGCTTAGTTCTTTGGTGGTATACACATCAATATTTTCATAACTGATGTTTTTTTTCGCTAATATGGCTGCTGTGTTTTCAATATTTTGGAAAGTAACCGGTAATTTTTTCTTTTTACTTCGTTCAGAAAAATAGGTTTCTAGAGCATTCTGTACCGCATGACCCTCATTTTCTTCTAATCTCTTTTGTTCCGATTTAGAAATTTTCTCATTAAGGTCTAAATTGGTAAGAAAAGGCATAATTGCCAAAACCTTATGATCTTCGCTCAAACGATCAAAATTTGGACTTTCGTAAATATTTTTTTGGGCGACTGTAGTAATAGAAGTAATTAGGGCTATTAAGAAAAGTAGTCTTTTCATTTTTATTTTTTATAGGCGAATTCCCAATCTTAAATTTAATACTCTAGAGGTAAGGTAGTTTGGTACGGCGTATTCGTTTTTACTATCCGCATCCCTTACCCAAGTATTAGTAATTGAATTTTGATTGTTGAAGAGATTAAAAATTTCAAAACCTAAACTCAATTCTTTAAAACTATGAAGCCAATGTGTACTTGAATATTGTTTGTTACTATTTGCAAAAATATAGGAAATTCCTAAATCTGCACGTTTATAATCTCTTAATCTATTCTGAAAAATATATGGATCGGCATAACTTGGAGATCCGCCGGGTACACCGGTTTGGTACACCAAATTTAAGTACATTTTTAAATCGGGAATTGTGGGTATATAATCTTGAAAGAGAATTCCAAATTTTAAACGTTGATCTGTCGGTCTAGCGATATAACCTCTATTATTTCTATTTTCTTCCGTTTTCAAGTAGCCAATGCTTACCCAAGACTCCGTACCCGGCACAAATGCACCGTTCATTCTAACTTCGGCGCCATACACATAGGCTTCGGTATCATTAGTAGCGGCATATCTAATTCGAACATCTTCTAGTGTGTACGGGTTTATATTGTTCAGTTTTTTATAATATGCCTCGCTAATAAGTGTAAAAGGTCGGTCCCATAATTGAAAACTATATTCATTACTTGCCACCAAATGAAATGCTTTTTGTGCTTTAACTTTGGCTTGTATGGTTCCTGTATTATCTCTTAATTCTCTATAAAAGGGCGGCTGGTGGTATATTCCTGTAGCTATTTTGAACAGCATGTCTTTTTTCCAGTTTGGCTTTATAGCAAATTGAGCCCTAGGGCTAATTACTGTTTGAGATACTTTTTCGACACCGGTGCCGCTTACTGTCCAATGGTGAGAACGTAAACCTGCGTTGTAATAAATATCAGTATTATTCCAAGTTTTGTGGGTGCCTAGTTGCACATAGGCTGAGAATCTATTTGTTTTTACGAAATTTAATGCATTAAGTCCGCTATAAGCAACTAGGGGTGCATCGAATGCCTCTGAAGGTTGATTGTTCATGAACTCCGATTGCGGTGGTCTAATGGAATGTCCGGCAGAATCGATAAACTCAGACTCTCTTAATTGATCTCTTATATCTTCATGTGTATATTTTATGCCCCATTCTATTAATTCGTTGTTTTTGGTATGTGTGCCTTTGTGTTCTAGGTTGAATATTAATGCATCTAAATCGTTTCTTGTTCTATTAAATTGCGAACCTACGCCCCTAGATGTTAGAACCTGACCTGCAGTGTCACTATTTAAATTACTGTCGATATCACCTAATTCATACGCCGCAATAACATCTGAATATTCTTCTTCTGTGGTATGGTATATGGATGAAATAAGTTTTAAAGTGGTGTTTTCGTTTAATCGATAGCTACCTTTTAAAGCCCCAAGAGCAGTATTGTATCGATTGATTTCTTGCCCTTCGTAATAAACCACTAATGCCTGCGGATTATCTATGGTGCCAAAATTCGTTTGTCTGTTGATTGGTTCGTTCTTATAGTCGTTGATAGCTATATTTCCTAAAAAATTAAGATGGAATTTAGGTGAAATATGGTAGGTTAAATAGCTTTGAACATCTGTAAATGACGGATTAAAATTGCTCTGTGTTTGTTGACTATTTACCAATAAAGAATTGTTTCTATACCTTACACCTGATACAGAACTGAATTTTTTGTTTTTTGATATTGTTTCTAAACTTGCACTAGCACCTAAAAAACTTAAATCTGCACGTAAAGAAAAAAGTGTAGGAGTTTTGTACTTTATATCTAGAACAGAAGACATTTTATCTCCGTACTTAGCTTGAAAACCACCTGCAGAAAATTTGACATTTTGAACAAGATCACTATTTACAAAACTTAAGCCTTCTTGCTGTGCCGATCGAATCAAAAATGGTCTATAGACTTCAATTTCATTAACATAGACTAAGTTTTCATCAAAGTTTCCGCCGCGCACTGCGTATTGTGTACTTAATTCATTGTTTGAAGATACACCTGGTAATAATTTTAATATGGTTTCTACTCCAGAATTTGCACCAGGAATCTTTCTTATTTTTTCTGGAGTAATGTTCAGTATATTGTTAATTGATCTTTCTCCTGTTGCAGTTACGGTAACACCATCTATTTGTGTGACATCGCTTTTTAGCACCGGATTGAATTCAAAGGTTTCGTTAGTCGTTAGAATTAATTTTTCTATGACAACGTCTTTATAGGCTACGTGAGAAAAAGATATGGTATTTTCTTTATCAGCTATAATCTCAAGAATATAAAATCCGTTGGCATTCGAAATTGTGCCTAAATCTTGAGTAGTGATATTAGCATTGGGCAATGGCTTGTTATCCTCATCAAATACAATACCCGAAATAGTAGCGTTCTGAGCAAAACCAATGGTGCTGCACAGCAGTATTATAAGGCTTGGAACATTGCTAAGTTTCAAATAATTTATTTTCTATAAAACGAGGTCGTCAAGGTATTTTCATTCCCTACATTATCTGTAACGGTAACTTTAAGCACGCATTGCGTTTGGTCTGCAATCTTATCGTCAAAATTATAGGTAAGTGTATTGCGTTTTGGTTCGTATTCCATTAAAATCCATTCTCCGTTCAAAGTAGCGGAATAAGTATCAATACCACTAAGATCATCGGCAATTTGTACACTCAGA
Source organism: Maribacter litoralis (assembly GCF_902506355.1). Classification (NCBI taxonomy): domain Bacteria; kingdom Pseudomonadati; phylum Bacteroidota; class Flavobacteriia; order Flavobacteriales; family Flavobacteriaceae; genus Maribacter; species Maribacter litoralis. The sequence continues at coordinate 3,180,405 of NZ_LR733271.1, forward strand.
TATTTATAGTTGTTCAACCATTGCTTTTCTTTAAAGTTTTTAGTTCTAATTGTAGGGGCAACGGTATCTCGTGCCAAAGTATAAGTGCCTAAGTAACGTGTTCGTGTTGTAAATTCATTTCCTCGTTTATAGGTATTTGCATGGCTTGGTCTTAGTTTAGAATCTAAACGGGCAATGAACAATTGTTTTTGTTCTTCTTTTGTGTATTTCGATACATCAAAAGTTATCGTGAAATTTCTATGTGCGGGCACGGTGTTGGTATGTATCATAACAGTGTCTTTCCCTTTTTTTAGATCGATGTAGAAATCTTCGTAAAAAGTATTTGTCGGAAAATAAACCTTGGCACCGCCTAAGTCAAAGTTATTGGGTCTTTTTGCAGTTATGTAATTTTCTGTTGTAAAGTTTTCCTTCTTGTTGCCTAACAAATTCTTTTTGCCAGTAATTGGTATATTCATTTCTAGATCATTGCCAGCAAAATCTTTGATTAAAAGTTTTGCATTGTAGCTAAGACCTTCGTTTACCTGGATCTCACCATTGTTATAAAGCTCTTTATAAATACTTAGGTTGTTGCCCGGAGATTTAAAACTTTTTTGAATACGTTGTCTATTTCTGCCGTAGTAGTCGTAATCTATCAACGTATTTATATATCTGGTTTCCCCAAAAGAAAAAGATTCAAAATCGTAAAGGGAATAGGTTTTACCATTTACGCTGAGTTCAACACTATAGACACCATTTTTATTTGCTGCCATATCTAGTCTGTCAAAACCAACAAAACCAATACCGATGTCGCCTAGTGCGGTTACATTGTCGGCTAAAAATGTACCATCGCTCTGTTTCTTAAAATTAACCTGGGTTCTACTGTAGTTACCGTTAACGTGAGATTTGTCGGTTAGCGGATATACAAACAATTTTTCTAGAATGGGGTTAGTGGCATCGGCTACATCCATTCCGTATAATAGAGGATTGGTAGGTTTTTCAGAAATACTACTTCGTATTTCAAAATGTAAATGTGGACCAGCGGAACCACCTGTGTTTCCACTATATGCAATGAGTTCTCCTTTTGACACTTTTAGTTCGCCATAATCGGGGAAAACTTCTACCTCAAACGACTTTTTGTTGTATTGTATTTTTTTAATGTATTCTTCAATTGATGGGGAAAATTTTTGTAGATGCCCATAAACAGAAGTATAACCATTTGGGTGTGCAATATATAGCACTTTGCCATAGCCCCATAGAGAAACCTTAATTCTTGTTATTGTACCGTCGCCAATGGAATTTATCGGTATACCTTCTCTCTGTTGTGTTTTAATATCTATGCCAGAGTGAAAATGATTTGATCGCAATTCACCAAAAGTACCTGCCAAGATAATAGGTATATCCATTGGTGGAGCAAATACTCCTTTAGGATATTCTTTTTGTGCAAAAAGCGAAAAGCAAAACAGTAATAATAGACTTAGGGTTATATTTCTCATAGGTAGATAGCAATACTGCGAAAATAAATAATCATAGACAATTCCATGAAGAAGAATGCGCTAAAATTTATTTAAAGCTAAAGGGCTTTGTGTAAACAAAATAGATTTGAGATTTCATGAACTACGAATATTTCACAAAACTATTGCTAAGTCATAATATGTATGTTAACTTTGTGTAAATCGCATTGACGGTAATGTATGAGCGAATTAATTAAAATCGTTGATTCTTTAGAAAATAAAATTAGCAAGCTGTTGCATAAACTTGAGGTTTTGAACAATGCTAATATTGAATTGGAAAAAGAATTGCGTGATATAAAATCTTCACAAGAGAACGCCAGTAAAACGGTTTCTGAATGGGAAGAAAAATACAACTCGCTTAAACTTGCAAATTCAATGCTTGGCAGTAATACCAATAAAACAGAAGCTAAGCTTAAAATAAATACATTAATACGAGAGTTGGACCATTGTATAGCCCAGTTATCGGAATAATGTTTATAATAATATGTCAGATAAGCTCAAAATAAAACTTTCTATTGCTGATAGGGTATATCCATTAACGATTGACCCCTCTCAAGAAGAAGGCTTGCGTAAAGCGGCTAAAAACATAGAACAGTTGGCAAAAAAATTTGAGCAGAATTATGCAGTTAGGGACAAACAAGATGTATTGGCCATGTGTGCCTTACAATTTGCGTCTAAAATTGAACAGAATGGCATAGAGCAAGTAGAGGGTACCAAAGAAGCTGAAGAACGTTTAAAAGCGCTTGAGGACTTGGTGAATTCTAAATTGGCTTTTAAATAAAACGTTCTTATAAATACATTAAGTTACTGCCCACATTGGTAATACCTTTTGACAAACTCAACATTTATTTTTTTTAAAAAGGGTGAGTTTAGATTGTAAAAGCAGGCCCTACTTGTATAGGGATCCTTGATCAGTCTGTTAGCCCTAAACCTGTTTACCGGAGTTTGATCAAAACTTCTCCAATGTGGGCTTTTTTTTATTAATATATTACACTATGGATAGTACAATGATAGTTATAGCCGCAATAGTTGGGCTGGCAGTAGGTTTTGCGATTGCAAAATTTTTGGAAAAAGGGAAGGCCTCTAAAACCATAATTAATGCTAAAAAAGATGCTGAACGCATTTTAAAAGATGCTAAAGCCGAAGGCGAGAGTGTCAAAAAAGAAAAAATATTACAAGCAAAGGAAAAGTTCTTAGAATTAAAGGCCGAGCATGAAAAGGTTATAAATAATAAGGATAAGAAAATAAACGATGCTGAAAAAAGAACTAGAGACAAAGAATCTCAAGTTAGTAGTGAGCTTGCTAAAAACAAGAACATGAATGCTCAGCTAGACAACAAATTAAAAGAAGTAGAGCAAAAGAGACAACTTTTTGACAAGCGTCATGAAGAGTTGGATAAAATGCACAAGAGCCAAATTCAGCAGCTAGAAGTAATTTCCGGTCTATCTGCAGATGAAGCAAAAAATCAACTAGTAGAAAGTCTAAAGGAGACTGCTAGAACAGATGCTATGGCATTTATACAATCTACGGTTGAGGAGTCTAAACTTACGGCACAGCAAGAAGCCCGTAAAATCATTATCAATACTATTCAGAGAATAGGTACCGAAGAAGCTGTAGAAAACTGTGTGTCGGTTTTCAACATAGAATCAGATGATGTAAAAGGGCGTATTATTGGTAGAGAAGGTAGAAATATTAGAGCGCTAGAAGCTGCTACTGGAGTAGAAATTATTGTTGATGATACACCAGAAGCAATTATTCTTTCCTGCTTCGATTCAGTAAGGAGAGAGGTTGCAAGGCTTTCGCTTCATAAGTTGGTGACAGATGGTAGAATTCACCCAGCTAGAATTGAGGAAATCGTTAAAAAGACCGAAAAGCAAATTGAAACCGAAATTGTAGAGATAGGTAAGCGTACCGTGATAGATTTGGGTATTCATGGACTTCACCCAGAGCTAATTCGTGCCGTTGGTAGAATGAAGTATAGATCTTCTTATGGTCAAAACTTATTACAGCACTCTAGGGAAGTTGCTAAGCTTTGTGGTGTAATGGCATCTGAATTAGGATTAAACCCTAAAATAGCTAAACGTGCAGGTTTATTACATGATATAGGTAAAGTTCCTAATACTGAAAATGAAGTGGAAACGCCACACGCCATCTTAGGTATGCAATGGGCAGAAAAGTTTGGGGAAAAACCTGAAGTATGTAATGCCATAGGTGCCCACCATGACGAAATTGAAATGAAAACGCTTATTGCACCAATTGTACAAGTTTGTGATGCTATTAGCGGTGCACGACCAGGTGCAAGAAGACAGGTGTTGGATTCTTATATTCAACGTTTAAAAGACCTTGAAGAGATTGCATTTGGTTTTAGTGGTGTACAAAAGGCTTATGCGATACAAGCTGGTAGAGAGCTTCGTGTAATCGTTGAAAGCGAAAAAGTAAATGACGACAGAGCTGCGCAATTGTCTTTCGAGATTTCGCAAAAAATACAAACCGATATGACCTATCCGGGTCAGGTAAAAGTGACGGTTATTCGTGAAACAAGAGCCGTAAATGTTGCTAAGTAAAAGTAATACCTATTATAATGTTAAAAGCCTCTATTTATAGAGGCTTTTTTAATGGGTACCTTTAAATAAGTTCTGATAGGTCAATACAAATCGTATTGTTTGGTTATGAGGGAAGCTTCGCAAGTGAAAAATTAAAAAACACACCTTCTTCGTTATTTGGGCTTTTGCCTATGGTGATTTTGCCTCCTAATTTCTCTATGAGTGTTTTTATCGTTGTTAATCCAATGCCCGTGTTTTCGACATCATCGATTCCAAGTTTTTCAAATAATCCGAAAACTTTTTCCCAGTATTTTTCAGGTATGCCAGGTCCGTTGTCTTCATAGGTAAAGAAATAAAAGTCTTGGTCTTCAGTGAAGGTTATCTTTATTTTAATGGTAGGGGAGTTCACAAATTTTAAACTGTTAGAGATCAAATCCCTGAATATTTGATCGAAGCTGTTTAATGATTGATATATGCTTATGTCACAATTCATCAATTGTAATTCAACATTGCTAATATCAGCATGTTTGTGAAGTACCTGTTTTAGTTCATTTGAAATATTAAATTCCTCACCAACGATTTCTGCATTGGTAATGGAGTTATAATTAATAATACCATTGATAAGAGCTTCCATATATTCAACTCTATTATCTATAATTTTTAGATAAACAGGAATTTCTGTATCCTTTATAAAATCACTGTAATCATCTTTGATAAAGCTAACCATAGAATTAACTCCTAATAATGGGGTTTTCATATCATGGGCAAGACGGTATGATAGGTGTTTTAACTGATCATTCTTTACCCTTAATTCTTCATTGATCAGTTTTTGTTGCATGTTCTGTTTACGCAGTTCTAGTTGTGCTATAACTTGATCGGCTAGGTCTTTTAAGCAAGCTTGCTGCTTTTCAGTAAATTTTTGTCTGGGTTTTGTATCTATAACACATAGCGTACCAATAGAAGTACCTTCTTTGGTGTTCAGTGGCGCTCCGGCATAGAATTGCACAGCAGGTCCGCCCGTTACTAAGGGGTTGTCAAAAAACCTTTCGTCTTTATTCGCGTCGTTAACTATTAATAAAGAGTCTGGGGTATTTATGGCGTGGGCACAAAATGCAAGCTCTCGTGGTGTTTCAGTTGCATCTATACCATGGTGAGATTTAAACCACTGTCTATCTTTATCAACTAAGGAAACTAGTGCCATTGGGGTGTTGCAAATATCTGCTGCAATACGGGTTATGGCATCGTATTCTTTTTCTTCTAATGTATCTAATACGTTGAAACTATTTAAAACTTCTAGTCGTTGTTGTTCGTTTTTTGGTATTTCTGGTTTTACCATATTTTGGGTATAACATTGTACCTAAATTTAATAAGTAGGTTTTTTCTTACATATAACGATTAAGCAGCTTAATTATTATACCCTTTATAAAAAATGGAATGTTTACTCCTCAGATTGTGGCTCTTCTGTAGATTCGCCTTCATCGTCTTCCTTGAGTAAATTATTCTTTAAAATATTTAGTTTTTTAAGTTTTGCCTTCCATGCAGCCAAAGATTCTTTATGCTGATTTACTCTTTTTATGACATCTTGTACTAATGGATTGCTTTCAGAGGCATTTGAGAAAAACTGTAAATTATTCTCAAGCTGCCTGATTTCATCTTTACTTTCGTCTATTTTCTTTCTAATAAACGCGCGCTCATTTTGTATGGCACGTTCTTGATTGTCATTATTGGTAAGCTGTTGAATTTTGTTTCCGTATTTCAGTAGTTCAGACTCTTGCTTGCTAACGCCACACTTCTGATAAAGGGCATCAATAATTTTGTCGAATTTTTGATTAATACTTTTCTTTTTAAAAGGAACCCTGCCATAGTTTTTCCATTCTTCGGAAAACTTTTTAATCGTTTCTAAATCTTTTGTTTTGTCGCCACTTAATTCAAAAGATTTAAGGCGGTTCATGCATTCTTCTTTCAGCTTCAAATTAGCCTCCTCTTCTTTAAAAGCATCATTTTTAAGGGCATTTAGTCTGTCAAAGTAATGATTGCAGGCAGTTTTAAACTCTTTCCATAATTTATCCGAGTATTTTCTGGGTACGTGGCCAATTTTTTTCCACTGCCCTTGAATACGTTTCATTTCTGAAGTAGTAGTATCCCAATCTTCACTATCCTTTAGCGAAACTGCTATTTCTAACAATGCTCTTTTTTTATCTAAATTTTCCTGTTGCTCTTTTTTTAGATTTTTGTAAAATGCATTTTTATGCTGATTGAATTCTCTAACCGCAGCCTTAAAGCTATTCCAAGTTTTTGAATTTACTTTTTGGGGTACTTGACCGGCGGTAAAAAACGCTTCCCTTAGCTCTTCTAATTTTTTTATCTGTTGTTGTAGCTTACCGTGGTTGTCAGATACGTTCTCCGTAAGTGTATTAATTTCATTTATAATAGCATGCTTACGCTCTAAGTTCTCTTCTTTAATCTTGTCTAGATTCTTAAAGTAATCTTGACGCCTTTCATGTATAATTTTTGTTGCGGCACTAAAACGATCCCAAATTTCTTCTCTATGTTCTTTACCTACGGGACCTAAATCTTCTTTCCAGATTTTGTGTAGTACTTGTAATTCTCTAAACGCCCTATTTAAATCTGGTTCTTTGGCAAGCTCTTCGGCTCTGGCCACAATCTTACTTTTTTCTTCAAGATTATGTTTAAAATCTAGATCTCTTAAATCTCTATTGATATTTAAAAAATCGTAGAAAATTTCAATATGATGGTGGTAAGTTTTCCAAACATTGTTGTAATCTGCACGTGGAATAGGACCGGCATGGCGCCATTTCGCCTGTATATCCTTAAAATTATTATAGGTTGTGTTTATATCTTCTTCAACATTTACCAAGCCTTTCAATTGCTCAATAAGATCTAGTCGATACACTAGGTTTTCTTTGTGGCTTTTTTCTAGGCTCTTGTAATATTGATTACGCTTTTCTCTATATTCTGCATATACTTCATTGAACTGTCGCTTGTCTACTGAATTATATCTAAAATCAATTTCGTTACCGCCGTTAGAAATAAATTCTTCTTTTTTCTCTTCAATAAATTCATCAAATTTCTGATTGAATTCATCTTTGATATTGTCTACGTGCTTTCTTATTGCCTGAACTTTTTCATTCTTTACCAAGCGCTGTAATTCTCCAACTAAATTTTCCATGTTCATTTCATGGTAGTCTGGCATAGGAATTTCATGTCTTTTTTCAGTATCGGTATCTTCTGCATCTTCGGCATTAGAATCGTCAATTTCGTTCATGACATCAGTATTTGCCGTAGATTCATTTTCTTCAGAAGCGTTATCTTCAGGTTGCTCTGTTGAATTTGTACTGTCTTCAACTGTTTCTTCTACCTTGCTTTCTGTAGCTTGTGCGGTAGTGTTTTCTTCAGTTGAATTCTCTTGTAATTTTTGTTGTTTATCCTCAGACATAATCCTATGTTATATGCTTACAAGATAGTAACAACCCTAGTACTGGCAAAGAATTGCTTACTCTTTTTAAATCTATTGCAAAACCCAATAGTATAGGAAAATTCAATTAATGACACCTTATTAAAGACAAGGTGAAGGAGTAGATTACTTTTGGTTCCAGATTTTCCAAGACTTTTCTGCTTGGTATTCTAGCATTTTGTAGCCATTACATATAGTCGCTCCATTTTCTTTTCCAGCCTTTAAAAAGGCGGTTTCCTCGGGGTTATATATAAGATCGAATAGCAAATGTTCTTCATTGATCTCTTGATAAGGAATATCTGGTTTTTGTTCAATATCGGGGAATGTTCCAACGGGTGAACAATTAACGATAAGTGTGTGCTCTTTAATAATGTCATTGGTTAAATCCTTATAGGTATAACCGTTGTTTTTTCCACTTCTTGAAACAAAAGTATAGGTAATGCCCAACTCTTCTAGCACATACGCTATTGCTTTTGATGCCCCGCCAGTACCTAGTATTAGTCCTTTTTGATGATGTTTTTTTAAATTAGGTTCAAGAGATTTTTTAAAACCGTATGCATCGGTATTAAAACCTTTTAATCCATCTTCACCAACTTTTATAGTGTTTACGGCACCTATTTTCTTAGCGGCATCATCAATGTCGTTCAAGAATTCCATTACCTCTTCTTTATAAGGAATAGTAACGTTTAACCCTTTCACATTTTTGGTATTCTTAAAAATGGCAGGAAATTCTGAAATAGAGGAAAGATCAAAATTTTGATAGACATGGTTTTTAAGTTCCATTGCCTCAAATTTCTTTTTAAAATATCCTCTTGAAAATGAATAGGATATATTTTTTCCTATTAAGCCATAATTAGCTTTCTGTTCTTCTGTTCTTTCCATACCAATCTAAAACTAGCAAAATACTAATACCTATTATTATAAAGAATATTGCCATCCAATTTTCTACAACGGTCAAATCTGGTAGAAAACGTTCATAATTCATTATGATCTGTTTTCCATTGGAATCTAAAACCAGATTTCCATCTAAGTCTGTTTTGTAAATAGTTTTTTTCCATGGCCATACCACGCCTAGTGAACCGGTAATAAAACCGAGTATAGTTGCAGTGGTAACATGTTTGTAATGCTTTAGAACAAAGGTCAACAAGTGCGACAAGGTAACAAGACCTGTTGCTGATCCTAAGGTAAAAACGGCTAATATTTTTAATGTATGTAAGCGCTCTGTGTTATTTGTAAAACTAAAATCGCCAACCAATAATTCTGAAAATGTATCGTACAGCGCATTGACCGAGTCTACTAACAGTAACACATAATTACCTAATAGTATTAAAATGAATGAACCCGATAAACCAGGTAGGGTCATGCCAGATACACTGATCATGCCACATAAAAAGATAAATAAAAGATTGTCATTTTCTTTTGCGGGACTAAGAAAGCTGATAGCCACACCAATGCCTAAACCAATGAGGGCTGCGGTAAATGTTTTCTTTTTCCAGTAATCAAAATCTTTGCCTATATAATAGATGGATCCTAGTATCATACCAAAAAAAGTAGCCCAAACGTAGAGTTCACTTTTCACTAAAAAATAGTCCAAAACTTTTGAAATGCTGAAATAACTAACTAGCATTCCAAAAATAAGAAGTGTTAAAAATGAACCATTGATATAGCGATAGAAACTTTTAAACCTACCATTGATCAGAAGCTTAAACGCTTTAGCATTTACCTTTTGTAGAGAATAAATAAATTCTTCGTAAAAACCGCCTACAAATGCTACAATTCCGCCTGATACTCCGGGTACCTTATTGGCGGCTCCCATACAAAGCCCTTTAACCACCAAGAAAAATTTATCGGTAAAGGTACGGGGTGTGTTCATGTAGGTTTTCGCATTACTTCTTTGAAGCGGATTTTTCCAATATAAAAATAAGGGAAAAACCTATGATAGCGGCTACAATGGCAAAAGTTAATTGATTATCACCTTGAAAAGCAAATGGTGAAATATTTTCATCAATTATAATTTCTTTTTTTCCGATCTGAATGATTTCTATGATGTTCTTCCAAGGCCATATTTTGTTCAATGACCCCAAGATGAATCCTGTTAAGACAGCTAATGTGGCATCCTTATAATTGGTAAACATCCATTTTAAGATTCTGGCAAAACTTAATATACCGAAAGCGGCACCACATGCAAATGTTATAATGATTCCGAAATCTTTTTCATTTACTGCCTCTAATACTGTTTTGTAAGATCCTAATAACACTAATATAAATGAACCGGAAATACCTGGTAATACCATTGCACAGATAGCAATAGCACCAGATAAAAAGATAAAAGGTAAACTGCCAGAGCTTGCCGATGGAGGTAGAGTCGTTATATAAAAAGCACTAACCGTACCTATGATAAAGAGAACTATAGCTAGTAAATGCCATTTTTTGATTGATTTTGCAACGAATATTACACTTGCCAATACCAAACCAAAAAAGAAAGACCATGTTGGTATGGGGTGCTCATCTAAAAGCCAAGCAATAATTTTCGATAAAGAGAAGATGCTGATCATCATACCAATTACCAGTGCAAGCAGAAAATTACCGTTCAGTTTTTTCCAGAACATTTTAAAGCCATCTTCTTTTAAAACTTTTAAAGTTTTTAGATTGACGTTATTGATAGAAGTGATAAATTCTTCGTAAATCCCTGTTACAAAGGCAATTGTGCCACCCGATACTCCGGGTACCAGTTCAGCAATTCCCATTGCCATGCCTTTTAAAGAAATGATAGTGTAATCTTTAGGTTTTCTATTTTCCATATGGTGTAGAACCTTTTCTACTTGGTTTTATTGTATTTTTTTACAATTTCCTGAGTCCATTCAGATTGACCATACTGAGGAAAATTTTCTGTGAATAGGTGCAATTTTTTTTGCTCTTTATCAATTTTTAAAGCATCCATCAACATTATGCGAGCATTGATCGGGTCATTTGACAACAGTAGATAACCTACAGATTTATATAACAATTTTAAGCTTTCAGGGTAAAATTCCCTTCCTTGTGCAAGAATCTGAACGGCAGCATCTGTTTCACCATTGATCTTTACTACTTCTGCCCATTTTAGCCAGGTATCAAGTTCGTAGTTGCCTAAATCTACAGCTTGTTTAAATGCAAAGTCGGCTTGATCATAGTTTTCAAGAGCCATGTGGATTTTTGCACATTTTTTCCAATACTGTGGATTCTCTCCGTCGATATTCAAAGCTTTATTAATGTAGAACACCGCTTTTTCAAAATCCCTTTTATTATAATAAAGATTTGTAATGGCCAACCAACCTTTATCCAGTAAAGGATCTTCATGTACGGTCTGGTAGAAATAGTATTTTGCCATATCGGTATCCTTTAGTTTTTCATAGCATTTACCTATTCTTAAAAATGCATGTGAAGTAGGATCCTCAATAGATATGGTAGTTTCGTAGTTTTCAATAGCTTCCTTGTAACGACCTAATTTTTCAAGAACTTTACCTTTTTCAAAATAAGCCCCTATAAATGAATCGTCTGAGATAATGGCAAAATCAAAAGCTGTTAAAGCTTCGGTGTACATTTCTTTATAGTAATACTGTTTGCCCAATTGATGCCATGCCACCTCGCAATACGGGTTTTTCTCTAAATATCCATTTAAATAAACAATGGCACCTTCGTAGTCTTCTAAAAATTCAAAGCAATATACTACGTTGTATAGTGATGAGTAATCTTGTTCATCGAACTCAACACATTTCATAAAACTCTCTTTGGCACTATCGAAGTTGTCCATGAACAAATACTCCATGCCCAAAAGACTATAAACATCAAAACTATTATTGGTTATACTTAGCGCTTTTTGTAAAAGCTCTATTGCTCCTTCGTGATTATCAAGTTTAGATAGGATGTTTGCCCGTTGAATGTAGATTTCCTCGTTATGATTGTCTAAAAGTTGTAATTCATCTAAAAGGGCTTCGGCTTTTTCCATTTGGTTTTCAAAAACCATAACCTCTACCTGTAACAATTTAAGTTCAATTGAACCTGGATGTTGTTGTAGACCAATTTTAATTCCTTTTTTTGCCAAGGAAATTTTACCATGATTTAGGTAGTGGTGCACAATATCTTCAAAATCTTCGGCATCAAAGAAGTAGACATCATCTGTCTTCAACATCGATTCAAATTTTGTAATTGGCTTATCCGGTCTCTCGTTAGATTCTAACGCCATAGGCACTATTTAGTTTTACAAGATATATTAAAAGTAAGTGTTTGTAAGGTGTTTCAGGCGTTGTGCCAATCTATATTATTAACAAATTAGTTAACAACATTGATTTACATGGAGTTAAGAAGGGCTAAAATTATGGCGCAACCTTCTTTTATTTCTAATTCGGATATGGTTATTGGAGGTGATATACGAACGGCTCTATTTTCGAATAACAACCAAAATAATATAAGGTGTTTGTCTTTTGCCCTTAGCACCAATTCATTTGCCGTTTCGGGCGAATCCATTATAAGTGCCAACATCAGCCCTTTACCTCTAACCTCCTTTATTTTGGGGTGTTTCAAAAGATTCTTAAACAGCTGTTCCTTTTTTAAAGTGTCGGCAATTAACGAAGAATTAAGCAATACATTTAATGTTGCCAAACTTGAAGCGGCAATAACCGGGTTGCCGCCAAATGTGGTAATATGTCCCATTTTTGGGTTTTCACTAAGCGTATGCATTATTTCTTTGCTTGCTGTAAAAGCGCCTACAGGCAAACCCGATGCCATACCTTTACCGATTACCAATATATCTGGTACACAATTGTAATGTTCAAAGGCGAAAAGCTTACCAGTTCTGCCAAAACCAGGTTGAATTTCATCTAATATCAATAACGCTCCAACTTCTGAACACCTTTCTTTTACTTTTTTTAAATAACCATTTTCCGGAAGAATGAATCCGGCGCCACCTTGTATGGTTTCCAGTATTACACAGGCAGTTTTAGTCGTAATTTTTTCTAAATCATCCTCGTTATTGAATTTTATATGGTAAACATCTGGTAATAATGGTCTAAATACACTCTTGCGCTCTTCAAAATCCATTAAACTTAAACTGCCCATGGTATTACCGTGATAGGCAGATTTTGCGGCAATAATTTCTGATCTTCCTGTATATCTTCTTGCTAACTTCAATGCCCCTTCAATAGCTTCGGTGCCAGAATTGACCAAGTAGGTGACCTCTAACGAAGTGGGTAGCTGATCGGCAAGTAATTTTGTATACTCGGTTGCTGGTGATTGGGCGTATTCACCATATACCATTACGTGCATGTATTTTTCTACCTGAGTTTTTATGGCATCAATAACCTGTGGGTGACAGTGACCAAGGGTACACGCCGAAACACCTGCAACGAAATCTAAATGTTGGTTGCCATCGGTATCATAAATATAACTGCCTTTGGCATGAGATACTTCCATACCTAAAGGGCAAGGGGAAGTTTGTGCCTGGTATTTTAGAAAGTCTTTGTTCATCTAAACTTCTAATTCTCCTTTTTTGGTGTTATGGATTTCTTAGGGTCTGTAGCTTTATTATTGGTAGAAATATTATTGATAGGGTCAGATTCGTTTTGGCTACGTTGTTGCTCTTCGGCATCTATATCTATTGGGTTATCTATACCATTAATGACTACAAGTTCTAAATTGTTGTCATCCTCATCAAAAATATCCTCTTTTGTAAGTATGCGCTCATCGCCCCGCCAAACAAAGCCCTTTAATCTTCTGCTATTTTCCGGCAGGTCTTTTTCAGGAAATATATCGCCATCTGGGTCGGTATAAAACGTAAGGTCTTCAATATCATTATCAACCATGGTAATACGGATCTTACTACAAACCGTTTTATCTATACCAATAAGTTCATCGTCATCATTATACATATAATAAATAACCTCTGTATTTTGAACCAAGTCTATCAGTTTTAGCTCGTTATCTATGAATTTGCCAAACAAGTTTATTCCCTTTGCTTGATTGTACCCGGTCATGCTAACACTATCCAAAGAAATAATGAAGGCGTTTTTTAGAACTTTTAACGAGTCTAGTTTTTCGGTTTCCAAATTCGATTTTAAGTGAATGCTATCACCGGTCATTTGATTGGCACCGTTCCAAATAATAGGGTTTTTAATTAATTGGGTAATACCTGTTTTTTGTTCTGAATGTATACTGTCACATTTACCGCTTAAATCTGTTTTGTAGAATTTGGCATTTCTAAATGCTCTTAGAATTCGCTCTTCGGGTTTACCGGTGACCATTAACGTATCTCCATGAACATAGAGCGAATCTCTTTCTTGAACAGAGATAGAAACAGCTCTTCTAGTTGCAAAGACAGAATCTTTGGCTTTAAATACTTCGGCGTAATGGGCTCTGATAATACCTTTGTTAATAGTATCGGTAACAGTAATGTTATTGGTGGCCGAAGCAAATTCTTGTGCTTTATTGAAATACACACTGTCACCTTCGATAATTCGATTGTTATAATCTATGCGTGTATTTTTAATGCCGTAACCGGTTTCTACCTTGGTATCGTAAAAACCTCTTTCACAATAAATTTTATACGTTTCTCCGTTTATGGTTGACGGACCGTACATGTAGGCATTTTTAGAATTCGTGTAATAATCTAATTGTTCTGAGTCTAACGTATATTCAGGATTTTGAACATGTACACTATCTAAAAACTGATACTTTTTAAGTTCCATAAAATACTTGCCAATCTTGCTGGTAAGTGTGTTGGCAGAATCTACTACGGTACCATTATCTTGATAAAATGCTTCTTGTTTTACACGATCTAAACGTAGTGTGTCGGTTCTTAAAGTCATGTCAGAATTGGTGAGAACAACATTGCCCCAAGCCTTTGCCAGTTTTACATCACCTAAATAGTTGATTTTTTTACTGGTCATTTCTATAGAATCGCCCTGTTTCAAAATGACATTACCAATTGCTTCTAATCGATTTTCTAATTGATAATAAATGGCAACATCGCACCATAGATCAGCACCTTGATGTTCAAATTGCACTTGGCGGGTATCTTTACTAAAGATAGAGGCACCTGGGTATTCAGCTTCGTTTTTTGTGAAGTTGGCACCGTAGACAATATTGATTTGCTTGGGTTCTTCTTCATTATTGTCTTGTTGGGCAAAACCGAAAAGAGAACATGCAAAGAACAAAAGAACAACTAAATAAATCTTTTTCAACCTAAAAATTTTTTCAAAAATAGGATATTTTAAAGGAGCCTTGCCAAGGTTAAGATACTTTTGACATTTTGGTTGCTTAAAAGTGTCTTTAATTTAAAATATTCTTTTGAAGTAAGATAGTACAAAACGTTTTTTAGCTATGATTACATTTTTAATACGCCCCTTATATACCCAACAGATTCAGAAAGGCCATAAATAGCATGATTAGCATCTTTTTCATACTCAATAGCAACTATGCCGGCATATTTTATTTTCTTTAGGGCACTTAAAATGGATGGTATGTCAATTTTACCATGACCCAAAACCGTTTTTTCTCCGTCAGCTACCGGAGCGTCTATATCCTTAATATGTACATCAAATAATTTGTCTTGGTATTTTATAAGTTCTGCTGCTGGATTTAGACCTAATCTAAAGGTGTGGCCTACATCTATACAAAGACCAATTCTATCATCTAATCCTTTTATATTGTCGTAAACACTTTTTGGGGAAGGAAAAATTTTGTCTTCCGGACCGTGATTATGTATAGCTAGTTTAACATTTGTCTCTTTTACCTTTTGCTCTACCAAAGGCAACAAATTATGTTTTGGTGCGCCAATAATCATAGGTAAACCTGCATTATGTGCGTAGGTAAAATAGGTTTCAACATCTTGTTCTGACTTCATGTAAATGACGCCACCACCATATGGGTTAAGACCTCTAGCGGTAACTTTTTCATGAATATAGGTGAGCTCTTTTTTGCTTGCCTCATATGGTAAATGAAAACTTTTAAAAGCTACATCTTTTAAACCTAAGCGCTCTGTAATATCAATTAATTCATCTAAACTATATTTTCTTAAAGTATATGAAGCTAAGCCAATATTAAGCTTGTGGTCATTCAAATTTGCATCGTTGGTAATGTTTTGAACTGACTTGAAAGACGATGTACCTAATGCCAATACACCTAGTCCACTTGTTTTGATGAAATTTTTTCGAGTTAATGCCATGCTTAGAAATTAGTTATTGGTTTTTGTTTCTTTTTAAATTTTTGCCCAAAACCTGAGTTGTTGGGTGAAAAAGGAGTTTCTAGAGTAACGTTTACACCTTCTTCCGGAATACGATCTTCTTTGCCCAATGCCCAATAAATACCATTCATGGCAATCTTTCGCATAACAGGAAGTTTAAAATCGTAAGGGTGCCCTAAGGTGGTAAAAAATACTCTTCCGGTCTTGCCCGATGTTCCTGTGTAACTTTTTGTCCAAGCTACAGGATTGTCTAAAGAGAATTGGTCTAGCTTACCATTTATTTCGTGTTGAGATTTAGTGGAATGTCCCATTAAAATAGGTTCGCTATCGCCCTGTAGTTGCCAATCGCCACCATCTACATGATATAACCACGAATATGCTTCAAATTCAGAAAAACCATTTAAAATAGGGTTTTCTTCCTTACCGTCTTTTATGCTAATAGTTGTAACGGGATACTTGCCGTCATCAAAGTGACCATGGTGGGTAATCCATTGCTGACCAAAAACTTTTGCAGGCCATTCTTCATTAAATGCAGCAAGTGTGGAATCATTATCATATTTAAATGCATGGGTGGTCGTTCTAAAACCTACGATTGGTTTTCCCGATTCTACGTAATTGGTAATATAATCACGTTCTTTTTTAGGTAAATTTCTAAAACGCATGAATACGACCATTAAATCTGCACTTTCCAATGCTTCTAAACCCGAGATGTGGTCAGATCTATTTGGGTCTATATAGCCCAAACTATCAATGGAGTAGGCAATGGATACTTTTGCCCCTAATTCTCTTTTTGCCAATTTCGCTAACATGGGAAAAGATTCTTCTGATCTATATTCTTCTTCACCTGTGACAAAAACGATATGCGGAACTTTTTGTTCTTCAGAGACTGGCTTTTTCTTTTCTTTTGTCTTTTCACCACAAGCCGTAAGTATGATTAGAAATAATATAGATAGATATCTAATTTTCATAGTTGTTTTTTTAAGTTGATTATTTTATCGGATGTTCTTTTAGTAATTCATCTGCCGTATAAAAACTGTTACGATCTTTGGTCGCCTCCCGCACTTCTTTTACTTTGTTTGGGTCAATGACCGATGCTTTATTACCAAATGAATTTCTAACATAAGTAAGTACGGCAGCAATTTCATCATCTTTTAACAACCCCTTAAATGCCATCATGGGTACTTGACCTTCATAATGGTTGCCCATTATATTCATTGGTCCGTAAAGCCCATGTAAGGCTAACTTTATCAATCGTTCTTCATCACCTAAAACCCATTCTTGACCTACTAAAGTTGGGTATCCTGCTTTTTGTAAACCTGTACCACTTTCTTGGTGACAAGTTACACAGTAACCTTCGGTTTCATAAATCTTTTTTCCTTTGGTAAAAACTTCTAAATCAGCTCCCTTTAAGTGTGATGCTAAAATTTCTTCTTTTGCTTCCTCTAGAAAGTTACCCGTTAATCTTGTCTCTGCAAAATTAAATGCATCAAGCATCCATTCGTCCAATGGGTGATTTCTGGCTACATTTAAAATTTCCAGCCCTTCTGCTTGTGGTAACCATGATGCCGTGGTAATAGCTTCCAATCTTACCCTGCCATGCTTGTCGCTTGCCGCATTTTTCAGTAATTCTTGTGCGTTGTTCAGTTGGTGCCCCATATACCGTACAACTCTTACGGCAGCAGCACGAACTCTATGGTCTTTAGATGTTAACAATGTTTCTAACAATGGTTTGTCTAGCTTGTTCATTCCCCAAGAAACCCATAGACCTTCTAATTTATGATGTTCATAATTGGGGTCGTTTTCATCTAGACCGGTGATCCAAATGTTTAAATAATCTAGAACTTCGTCGGTATTTCTGCCTCTTAATTCCCTTCTTGTTCTATAGCGGGTTCTGTACTCTGGCAGCTTCAAATTCTCAAATAATTGAGCTATTGATGCGCCGTCTATTTCTGCAGGCTCTACCAAAGGCCTTGATGGATATGTAATTCTGTAAATTCTACCATGTGCGTGATCGCGTAAAGGATCGCGGGCATTATGTTGCATATGACCAATTAATACATTGTGCCAATCCACAAGATAAAGAGAACCGTCTGGTGCAAATTCAAGTTCAACAGGTCTAAAATTTGGGTCGGTACTAGTAATTAAGTCTTGTCGATGTTTAGTGGTGTAACCCGTTCCTTTTTCCAACATTTGATGTTGTTTTAAACCGAGAAAACCAATGGAATTTGCCAACAGCATATCACCTTGAACCTCGCTGGGGAAGTGGCTGCTTGAAATAAACTCTAAACCGGATGTTGGTCTAACCCGGTGCGCTTCTTCAATTAATTCTTCGGTTAATGGCGATGAAATTCCGTAGATGGGCTTTAAGGAACTTGGCATCATCCAATTGACCTTGGGTCCAGAAGTATGTAAAAAGAAATCTTGCCCCCAATCATCGACCGCAATACCCCAAGGATTAGGAATGGAAACTTGAAGGGTGCGCTCTAAATGTTTTCGTTGCGGATTATATCTGTAAAATCCACCATTGGTAGCACGAACGGTTCCATATGAAGTTTCGACGTTGGTATGAAGAAATAAACCTTCAGACATATAAAACGCACCGGAAGGGTCTGCACAAAAAGCTGAAATGGCATGATGCGTATCGTGATCGTCAAAACCACTTAAAACAGTTTCAATTTTATCGGCTTTGTCATCACCATCTGTATCTGAAAATAATTTTAGAGTAGTACCTTGACTTACATACACACCTTCAGGAGCAAACTCAAATCCAATTGGTAGGTGTAAATTGTCGGCAAAAACGGTTTCCTTATCTGCCTTACCGTCATTATCGGTATCTTCCAGAATAATGATTTTATCATTTGGTTTGGCGTCACCAGGTTTGTAATGCGGGTACGAGGGTAATGTGGCCACCCATAACCTACCTTTATTGTCAAAAGATATTTGCGCTGGGTTGGCTAAATTGGTGAATTCCTTTTCAGAGGCAAACAATTCTACTTTATACCCTTCTGGTACGGTTAAGGTTTTTAAGGCTTCTTCACCATATTTGTACTTTAAGTCTCCATGGCCTTCTACTAAATTATAATTGGTAGCTACAGGTGGTAGCTTGCTTGTTAGCGCATCGGCAGAATCTATATCATATTCTATACCCTGTGCAGTTGCCCATATGGCAGAATCTCTAATAGCCGTTAGCTCCCTAGTTTTTTTAATTTCATACGGATAATTATCTGGACCATAGGGAGCATGCCTTCTGCCAAATACATGAACACCATTAGGTATTTTATAATCGTTGTGCCAATAGAAATTTTTTTCTTGTACAGCTTCGTTTATTGCAATTCTTTTGTTTTCATGTTCTATAGGTTTGTTTCCCGTAAGCTCATCGGCTAAAAATTTAGCAAAAGTCTCATAACCTAATTTGTTCATTTGCGAACCGTCTATGGTGTAGTCTTCATCGGTATTTTTAAACCATTTTTTCGACGGATTATAAACATTAATAAAAGGTATGTTGTTTGCGGCAGCAACTTCGCTCATTGCATCGGTATATAATTTCAGGTTTTGGTTTTCCGAAATTCCATTAGGTACATCTATATGATCGGATAAATCTTCAAAGGCAATGGGAGAAATAAGAACGAGTTGTGGGGTAGAGGTGCCGTTGTATTTTTGTTTAACCGAGTGCTTTATAAATGCATCTAGTTCTTCCTTATAATTTTCTAAGCCCTCAGCACCTTCAAATGATTCGTTATAACCGAAAAAAGCTAAAATTATATCGGCGTTAAGTCGAGTTAACCATTCATCTGGAGTTTCAAATTCTCCTTCACTACCAGAATTTTGGGCAAGTTCTGTTTGAAATTTTTCTGCTCCCGGGAAAGCCCATGGAAATACTCGACCAGAATGTGGTCGAAAACCGGGAGTGTCACCGGCATCGGACATATTTCGTATAAAGAGGGAGTCTTTTGGATACCGTAGATGTAATTCTGTTTCTAAACTACCATAATTCATCAATCTAGACCCTAGATTGTTTCCGATCAGTACAATCGAATTATGAGGCTTTATTTGAATTATTGGCTCTTTGCTATCTGAGCAGCTTTGCGCTATTAGAATGCCAATAGATAGGAGGGCGAATCTAAAAGCAATGGTGAAGCTTTTTGACATTTTTGATTTTGTTGTTTGTGGTCTGTTCTTTTAAAAATAGATATAAAAAAACCACTCGAAAGTGGTTTTTGTGATATTTAAGTGGAAATTAGAAATTTCTATAATCACCTTCTAAAAAAGCATTGGCTTCTTCTTCGGCAAATTTGGCATTTTCACTATCCCAGTGTAACACTTGGTTTGGAAATCTGCCGGCTATAACACCTAACAAAATGGTTTCTGTAAGTCTAGATGCATATGAAAAAGGAGCGGTTGTTTTATCTGTGCCCAAGCACGCATCTACAAATTGATGGTAGTGCTTTGGACCTTCAGATTCATAATCTCGAATAGGTTTGCCCATGTTGTTCGCTTTTTCCACTGCTTCTATTTCTGCTGAAATGTCAACATATTTGCCATCTACTATTTTTTTAGGCAGCTGCATAAAATGTGGTAGTAGCAATCTCCCTTTTTCACCAATGAATATAGCACCTTGGTCTGGTAATGTTCCTTCGTCGGCAGTTTTAGTCTCCAATGACATTTTATCTTCCATGCTGTCTTTAGAGTTGTCTTTTGTTGAGGCTACTTTATCTGACCCTGGTAAAATTAAATCTTCATGGTCTTTTGGTGCACCGGGTCCGTCATACCAAACCCATTTTAATGTTTCTGTAGTATATTCCGTTTGTGGAAATTCATAGGTAACTACATTGTTTTGTGGAAAACCAAAGCCGTTTGGTTCCCTACATTCATTTTTAATGGTTTTAGGAACTTGTAACGCCAAAGCATTATACGGTGTGTCAAAAATATGAACTCCCATATCACCTAATGTACCACAGCCATAGTCTACCAATTTTCTCCAATTTCCTGGGTGGTAAAAACCTTCTTTATACGGTCTTTCTGCTGAGGTGCCTAACCACAGATTCCAGTCTAATGATTCTGGAACTGGGTCGGAACCTGAAGGCTCCTGTCCGTCATATCCCCAGTCTTTGGGAGACCAGGCACGTACGGTATGTACTTTACCAATTATACCCGATTGTATTAATAAGGTAGCTAACTTATAATCATAAAATGAATGTACCTGTATTCCCATTTGGGTTACCAGTCCTTTTTCCGCTGCAAGTTTGTTCATGGCCCTTGCTTCAGATACATAATGGGTCAATGGTTTTTGGCAATATACCGGTTTGTCCATTTCCATGGCCATCATTGAAGCGGGTGCATGGGTGTGATCTGGTGTAGAAACCACTACAGCATCGATATCATCGCCCATTTCTTTTAACATAACTCTGTAGTCGGTATATGTTTTTGCATTTGGATGTAATTCTTTTGCTGCTGCCAAATTGTTGGCATCAACATCACAAAGGGCGGTAACATCTACTTTGCTATGTGATGAAATCGCTTTTAAATCTTCGGCACCCATGTTGCCAACACCAATATGAGCAGTTCTTAATCTGGTTAATTTTTTCGCTTCTTTCTTGCAAGACCAAAGTCCAGATGGTAATATTACAAATGTGGACAATGCCGCAGCGTTTTTTAAAAAGTCTCTTTTATTCATTGGTGTGGTGGTTAAAGTTTTTTTATTTTAATGTTTCTGAACCAGATAGGGCTAGAGTGATCTTGAAAACCGATATAGCCAGTTTTATACTTGCCATAATCTTCACTGTTCTTCCATTTATCGGAATTCTTTTTTTCGTACCAAGCTTCATCCCACGGCACAAAGGAAACTACTTTTTTTCCGTTTAGCCAATGTTCTACCTGTTCTGGAGTGAAGATAATTCTAGTAGTGTTCCATTCGCCCACCGGATGCAATATTTTGCCCTCTGGATCTGCAGCATGCATGGCATAGTCTGATGCAGTCTGCTGTAAAGGTTTTAGCTCTTCGGGTTTGTCCGTATACCCTAAACTTAAATTGTAATCGGTAAGATCGTGGATGCTGGCATAGTTTTCATCATCTATCAATTGGTATTCTGGCGCAACTTCTGGTGGACTATCGTATCCTTCTTTTAAATGATAGAAAATACCGCTATTGCCTCCTTTTGGTAATTTCCACTCTACATAGAGTTCAAAATTATCGAACTCCTTTGCGCCATAAATAATATCTGTGCCGCCGGTGTAATCTTGCTCCTTACCTAATTCTGTGTCAAATTGTAGTTCTCCGTCTTTTGCGATCCAACCTGGCGGTAGTTCTTTGCCATTATAAGCGCGCCAGCCTTTTGTAGTTGTACCATCAAAAAGGGTTATCCATTCGCTTTCGGTTTCTTGTTGGGTAACGGTTTGTTCGTCAGTTTTGTCTTTTTTTTCTGTTTTGCAAGCTGTCGCCAATACAAGAAAAAAAAACAAGGTTGAGTAGGTGGTTTTTTTCATTTGTTGAGTTGTCGTTAAGTTGTTGTTGATGTGTAAAATGTAAATTTTGCACAAGCTTGAAAATACAAAAAAAAAGAATGGCGATAAAGGTATTTCCCTATATCGCCATTCTTGAAAGTTGAACAACCTATTCTGGTCGCTTAATGTCTATCTTAAGATTGTCTGTGTTCTATCTGGACCAACAGAAACAATTTTAATCGGCACTTCTAATTCCTTCTCTAAAAATTCTATATATGCATTTAATGCTTTTGGTAATTGATCGGCAGAAGTCATTTTAGTCAAATCTTCTTTCCAACCATCCATTTCCGAGTAAACGGGAGTAACATTTTCCGCCTCAATATTATAAGGGAAATGCTCTATTTGTTCTCCTTTATAGTTGTAAGCAGTACAAACTTTTAGCTTTTCAAATCCGCTAAGAACATCGCCTTTCATCATCATCAGTTCAGTAACTCCGTTTACACGAACTGCATATTTCAAAGCTACCAAATCTAACCAACCACAACGTCTTGGTCTACCAGTAGTGGCTCCAAACTCATTACCTACACGACCCATAGTTTCGCCATCTTCATCAAAAAGCTCTGTTGGGAAAGGACCGCTACCAACTCTTGTGGTGTATGCTTTGAATATACCTTTTACCTCTCCGATTTGATTTGGGGCTACACCTAAACCTGTACAAGCGCCGGCGGCGGTTGTATTCGATGAGGTTACAAATGGGTATGTGCCAAAATCAATATCCAATAATGAACCTTGAGCACCTTCTGCCAATATTTTTTTACCGGCTTTTTGTGCTTGGAATAAATATTCTTCACTATCAATGAACGTTAATGTCTTGAGTTCTTCAACAGCTTTGAAAAAATCCGCTTCAAGTTCTGCCAAGTCATATTGAATATCTACATCGTAGAAATTGATCATAGCCTCGTGCTTATTGGCTAGGCTACGGTATTTTTCTTTCCAATCACTTAGTTCTAAATCACCTACACGCATACCGTTTCTTCCGGTCTTGTCCATGTAAGTAGGGCCAATACCTTTTAAGGTAGATCCTATTTTTGCCTTTCCCTTTGATGCTTCGGAGGCTGCATCAAGTAAACGGTGGGTAGGTAAGATTAAATGCGCTTTTCTAGAAATGAACAACTTGGATTTTACATCTAAATTGAATTTCTTCAATGCATCTAATTCTTTCTTGAAAATAACCGGGTCTATAACCACCCCGTTACCTACAACATTTACCGCATTTTTATGAAAAATTCCTGAAGGAATGGTGTGTAAAACATGCTTAATTCCGTCAAATTCTAAAGTATGACCGGCATTTGGTCCGCCTTGAAAGCGAGCAATAATGTCATAATTTTCGGTTAAAACATCAACAATTTTACCTTTTCCTTCGTCACCCCATTGCAGGCCTAACAATAAATCTACTGCCATCTAAATATTATATACTTGGTTAGTTCTATTTTGTTTCTTTTTTGCCTGCATCTTTAGCAGGAGTATTTTTGGTCCCATAAAAATATAGGGAATGTGTATTTATCTTAATATCAAAAACTTCTTCAATTGTTTTTTTGATAGACTGTATTCTAGGATCACAAAACTCCATTACTTCACCAGTGTCGGTTAAAATCACATGATCGTGTTGGCGATCAAAATATGATTTTTCATATTGCGCCTGGTTTTTACCGAATTGATGCTTGCGAACCAATTTGCAATCCAATAGAAGTTCAATGGTGTTATAGAGAGTTGCCCTACTAACACGATAGTTTTTATTCTTCATTTTAATGTAGAGAGACTCTATATCAAAATGCTCGTCACTTTCGTAAATTTCTTGTAGAATAGCGTAGCGTTCGGGTGTTTTTCTATGTCCTTTGTCCTCTAAAAAGGTAGTGAAGACGTTTTTTACAATTTCTTGATTTTTATCAGAAGACATATTTACTGCATTAATGCACAAAGGTACAGTTAAATTTTAATTTCCTTTTTCTAAATACGAGTAACTTTATCAATACCGTTGATGTTCATAAGATTATCGGTCAACTTTTTCAATACTGCTTTATTTTTGACCACTACGGTAATCTTTCCTTTAAAGGTGCCGCCATCGGTACTGAAATTTAAATTACGCATATTAACGTGCATAATATCAGAAATAACTTCGGTAATATCACTTACAAGACCTAAATTATCAATACCTGTCATTACAATATCCGCTTGGTATTCTTGTTGAGAAGAATCTATCCACTTAGCACTTATAATTCTATACGCATAATTAGATTGTAATGAAATGGCATTGGGGCAATTTTTTTTATGAACCTTTATACCTTCAGATACACTTACAAAACCAAATACATCATCACCGGGTATAGGATTACAACATTGTGATAGTTTGTACTCCAACTTTTCTTCCTCTTTACCAAAGACCAACATGTCATATTTAGAGGTAATCTCATCTTTGTTGATATCCTCTGGTGCTGGTGTTTTACGCATTCTATTCTTAAAGAAACTAATGAATGCATTGCTATAGGAGGAAGCAAAGTCTTTGATCATGGCATTGTCAATGGAGCCAATACCTACACGGTAAAATAAATCTAAACTGGTTTTTAGCTTAAAGAAAGTCACCATTTTGTTGATGGAGTCTTCGTTGAGCGAAATTTTTTGTGATTTTAGTTTTCTGCGTAAAATCTCTTTACCATCTTCTGCAACAGCTTTTTTCTCTTCTCTAAGAACAGATTTAATTTTAGCACGTGCTCTAGCTGTTGTTGCATAATCTAACCAGTTTTGATTGGGTTTTGCTTGGTCAGATGTTATGATCTCTACTTGATCTCCACTTGAAAGTGTGGTGTTTAAAGGAACCAATTTACCATTTACCTTGGCTCCCCGGGTGCGCATACCAACTTCTGTATGAATGTTGAATGAAAAATCTAACGGTGTAGCTCCTTTTGGTAATGACTTTAACTCTCCTTTAGGGGTAAATACGAATATTTCTTTTGAATATAGGTTGAGTTTAAATTCCTCAACAAAATCTACGGCATTTGTATTTGCGTTCTCAAGCGCTTCTTGAAGTTTGTTTAACCAAACTTCTATTCCTTGTTCTTTTTGATCTCCGTGCTTGTATTTAAAATGCGCTGCATAACCCTTTTCGGCAATTTCGTGCATTCTTTCACTTCTAATTTGAACCTCTACCCATTTACCTTTTGGTCCCATAACGGTGATGTGTAAAGCTTCGTATCCGGTGGATTTAGGCGAGGATATCCAATCACGTAATCTAACAGGGTTGGGGGTAAAGTGATCCGTTACTATGGAATAGATTTTCCAAGCGAGAAACTTCTCGTTTTGTAAATCGGATTTATAAATAATTCTAATAGCAAATTTGTCATAGATTTCCTCAAATGTGACATTTTGCGCAATCATCTTTTTACGCATAGAGAAGATAGATTTCATCCTCCCTTTTATGATGTAATTGAGTCCTTCTTTTTTAAGTGAATTGTCAATAGTTCCAGAAAAAGCATCTATGTATGCTTGCTGATCTTCTTTGCTATCCTCTATTTTATCTTTAATGGAGTTGTATACTTCTGGTTCTGTATATTTTAAACTTAAATCTTCTAACTCCGTTTTAATATTGTAAAGCCCTATTCTATGGGCGAGTGGGGCATAAATGTATAGTGTTTCCGAAGCTATTTTTACCTGCTTGTGCTCTGGCATAGAATCCATAGTGAGCATGTTGTGGTAACGGTCGGCAATCTTTATAATAATAACTCGTACATCATCATTTAAGGTCAAGAGCATTTTTCTGAAATTCTCCGCTTGCTGGGAGATGTTCATGTCTTTTTTTAAATGTGATATTTTTGTGAGTCCGTCTACAATGCGCGCCACAGTTTCACCGAACATACGGTCAATATCGTCTAAGGTATATTCGGTATCTTCTACAACATCATGTAGCAGGGCAGAGGCAATGGAAACTGCATCAAGACCTATTTCTGAGGCTACAATTTTTGCTACCGCTATAGGGTGAAATATATAAGCCTCACCAGATTTTCTTCGTTGGGTTTTGTGCGCATCAACTGCCACCTCAAAAGCGCTTCGTATTAGTTTTTTATCATCATCAGTTAGAGTTTGATAACTAATTCGAAGTAACTCCTTATACTCTTGAGCTATAAGCTTGTTTTCCTCTTCTATCGCTGCCTGTGTCATACTAGATTAAAAATAAGATAATCTTATATGATGCACAACAAAAATTATGCCTTTAAATTACGTATGCGATCGATTAACGGTGGATGTGAATAATGCATAAATACGTAAGCAGGATGCGGCGTTAAGTTGCTAAGACTGTTTTTTGATAACTTTTTTAAAGATGCGACCAATGGTAAGGCTGCATAGGTATGTTTGGCATAGTCATCTGCCTCGTATTCAAATTTTCTTGAAAAATGATTCATTAATAACCCAGTGATTTCGGAAATCGGACTATATAATATTCCAAACCCTATTAATGCGGCATGAAAACTTGGTCTGTCAACACCTATTGCCAAAGAAACTTCCGGGTTATTTATAAAGAGTGATAATATCAATAGCATTACACCTGTCAAAAGGACGGATGCTGCCAAGTTATAAATGATATGTTTTCGTTTATAATGTCCTATTTCATGTGCTAAAACGGCAACTATTTCCTCTTCTTCTAAATCATTGATCAAGGTGTCATAAAGCGTAACACGTTTTTCTTTTCCAAAACCAGAAAAGTATGCATTTGCTTTGGTAGAGCGTTTAGAGCCATTGATTACAAAAATATTTTTGAGGTCAAAACCTACCTCTGCGGCATAGCTTTCAATTTTACTCTTTAAGCTACCGGCTTCCAATGGTTGTTGTTTATTGAATAAGGGTACAATAAGCTTGCTGTAAAATAAATTCATGAATAAGATGAAAACAGTCACAACTGCCCAAGTATAGAGCCAAAAGTTGGTGCCTGCCCATTGAAAAAACCATATTACCAATGAAAGTATTAATCCACCTACTATAATGGTCATTAGCCATTGTTTTAGCTTGTCGATAAAAAAGGTAGTTGTTGTTGTTTTGTTGAACCCGAATTTTTCTTCAATAACGAAGGTCTGATAATAAGAGAATGGGAGATTGAGTATGTCGCTACCGATCATTATAATACCAAAGAAAATTAATGCTTGTATTATAGTATTGTCACTTTGGTTTTGGGCAACATGATCTACCCAGGCAAATCCGCCAAAAAGTAAAAATGCAAGAATTAATAGTAAAGAGAATACCGAAGTAAAAATACCGAACTTGTAATTAGTAAGTTTATAGGCTTGTGATTTTTTATATTCTTCTGCATTAAATACATCGGCTACTTCTGCCGGAATGGGATCTTTAAAACGCTTGGCGTTCAAATAATTCATTACTGTGGCAAGTATGAATTCCCCGATCAGAATAAAAAGAATACAATAAAATACAATTGTTTTGTCCATATAGTGTATTTGAAAACGAATGCATAAGTAGATAAAGTATGCGAACTTCTAGTTTAATTTGCGTTGTCGTTTTGCCTCAAAGATAAGTATTGCTGCAGATACCGAAACATTCATCGAATCTATTTCACCTTCCATGGGTATAATGATGTTCTGAGTGCTATTTTGTAGCCATTCATTACTCAGCCCAGAGTGTTCTGTACCAACGACTAGGGCAGTAGGTCCTTTAAAACTTACTGTTGTATAATCTTTAGATGCCGATAGGGCAGCACAAAAAACCTGAATCCCTTCTTTTTTTAGATAGGAAATTATCTCGGTAGTGGTGCCCATTTTTACGTTTCTAGAGAACACACACCCTACACTTGATCGTATAATATTGGGATTGTAAAGATCTGTTTTTGGGTTGGCTATCAAAACCGCATCAAGATTTGCAGCATCTGCCGTTCTAAGTAATGCACCTATGTTGCCTGGTTTTTCGGGAGCTTCGGCAATTAATATTAAAGGATTTTCAGTGTCGAACGCTAAAGATGATAATTGGTGGTCTTTACTTTTGGCTATAGCTATAATACCTTCGGTAGTGTCTCGGTACGCCAATTTTTTATATACATCGGCACTTACTGATATTGACTGGTCATAATTAAAAGATTGCAGAATTTGGGTGTTTTCAAGTATATCTTCACAGTATAATATCGATTCTATATCATACAATGCTTTGCTTGCAATCTGCAATTCTCGCAATCCTTCTAAAATAAAAAGACCGGTTTTTTTGCGTTCCCTAGATTTGTCCTTTAATTGTAAAACCTTTTTGATTAAAGGATTTTGAGCACTGCTAATATGTTTGGTTGACTGCATGTAGTACAAAAATAGTTCAATTTGGTAAGTCCGTCATATTTTCTCGACTAAGGATTTTTAAAACCATAAAAACTGAATTAAAATGATGAACAAACTTTACCTTTTAGTCTTAACAATGGCCGTATTTTCATGTAAGCTGGCTCCTAAAAAAGAAATGCCTGCAGAACCCGTTGAAGAGGCTGAGGAAATGGTGAATGTAGATCGGTACCCATCAGAATTAAACAAAGTATTTGAAGCTCATGGCGGATTAAATGCATGGAAAAGCTATAAAACCTTAAATTTTGAAATGCCAAAGGAAGGTTTCAATGAAATTCAAACTATTGATCTTCATAAGAGGTTTGATAAAATTTCTACACCTGATTATACTATAGGTTATGATGGTGGTGAGGTGTGGCTATTAGATAATACAGGGAACTACGAAGGAAAACCTAAGTTTTACCATAACTTAATGTTTTACTTCTATGCTATGCCATTCGTATTGTCTGATGACGGAATAAAATATGAAGAAGCGGAAGCATTGGTCTATGACGGTGTTTCATACCCTGGTTATAAAATTTCTTACAATGACGGTGTTGGGGCATCATCCACAGATGAATATTTTATACATTATGATGCAGATACACATCAAATGAAATGGTTAGGTTACACCATGACTTACTTTAGTGGAGAACCTTCTAACAAGGTAAGTTGGATCAATTATGCAGACTGGACCAAAGTTGATGAGGTCTTGCTACCAAAAGCGATTACATGGCATAATGTTGAAGAAGGTGAAGTCAAAGAACCGGCTAAAACAGTGAATTTTGAAAATGCTAGTTTGTCTACTGAAGCTAAACCTACAGGGTTTTATTCCGCACCTGAGAATGGGGTAATTGTGGAATAGATCTTTTCTCAAAATCATATAATTTTTTTAAAATAGGTGCCATTTTTATGGCACCTTATTTTTTATGCCTAACTTGGAATTTATCTAATTTTAGACGGTTATGAATGTACTTTTTTTTGGTATTACCAAAGATATAGTGGGCAGTTCAGAAATTAATTTTAATGAGGAATTAAAGCCAGCGAATGTTGGTTCGTTAAAGAAAAAATTGATTGACACTTACCCCGAATTTTCAAAGCTGAATTCATTGGCGGTTGCCGTAAATAGTGAGTATGCCGATGATACTTTAGCGTTGACAGGTAATGAGGAAATTGCAATAATACCACCTGTAAGCGGAGGATAATGAAGAAAGTTATAGAAATAGTTGATACTATTGATACTGCAAAGGTTTATGCGGAATTAAGTGATCCCAAAAGCGGAGGAATCTGTGTTTTTGTAGGAGCCGTTCGTGAGTTTACAAACAACGAAGAAGTAGTTGCTTTAGAGTTTGAAACGTATAAAGAAATGGCTTTAAAGGAAATGGAAAAGATTGCAGATAGCGCGATTGAAAAATGGGCATTGAACAAGGTTGTAATGAGACATGCCGTTGGTGAGAAAGGTGTTGAAGAACCAGTTGTTGTAGTTGGGGCGTCTTCTGCACATAGGGATGCTTGTTTTGAAGCTTGTAGATATCTTATCGATACTTTAAAAGAAACCGTTCCTATTTGGAAAAAAGAGAAGTTCAAGAATAAAACGATATGGGTATCGGCGCATCCGTGATTTTTGGAAAACAGAAGTTAGAGGAGAGAAAATAGAGAAGAGGATCTAGAAAATAGAATAAAGATAATAGAGGAAATTGAGTTTGTATTTGAACTTGAACTTGATTTTTGAGTTTGAACTTGTATTTTTAAAAGTATGTTAGTAGACAACCATAATAGAGCAATTAATTACCTAAGATTGGCGGTGACAGATCGTTGCAACCTGCGTTGCAATTATTGTATGCCAGAGGAGGGAATTAACTTTGCGAAAAACGACAAGTTGTTTACTATAGACGAGCTGGTCAAACTAAGCGAAATTGTCGTTTCTCAAGGCATAGATAAAATACGTATTACAGGTGGTGAGCCTTTTGTACGTAAAGATTTAATGGTATTGCTAAGAAGCTTATCAAAGTTAGAGGGACTTAATGATATATCCGTTACTACAAATGCGACTTTAATTGGTCCGTATATTGATGAGTTGAAAGAACTGGGTATTAAAAATATTAATGTGAGTATGGATGCCATTAATCGTGAGACTTTTGAGCGTATTACACGCCGGGATCAATATGATGTGGTGTATAATAATATGATTCGCTTAATTACCGAAGGGTTTAATGTGCGTATTAATTTCATAGCTTTAGATGGTCAGAATACAGATGATATTCTACCCATGTTAGAACTGACCAAGCATTATAATGTTTCGGTTCGCTTTTTAGAAGAAATGCCTTTTAACGGTGGGTCTAAAGAGTTTCAAACTATTAAATGGGATTTTAAAGCGATTCTGGAACATATTAGAAATGCCCATCCTGAGTACTATAAACTGGAATCTCCAAAGACATCAACGTCTATAAATTATAAGATTCCTGGTTATAAAGGGACTTTTGGGGTAATACCTTCTTTTAGTAGAACTTTTTGTGGCAGTTGCAATCGTCTGCGAATTTCTGCAACCGGTGATGTTATCACTTGTTTATATGCTAAAGCAAGTACGAATTTAAGGGACATAATGAGAGCCGATGATGTGGAAGAAAATATCAAAAAAGAAATTTTAAAGGCTGTCGGCAGTCGTGCTAAAACCGGTTTTGAGGCACAAGAAAAATATAAAGACGTATTTAGTAATTCAATGACTTCAATAGGAGGGTAATGCAGAAAAAATTATCGCATATAGATGAATCCGGAAATGCTACAATGGTCGATGTTTCCCAAAAATTAGCTTCGGTACGTACCGCAATTGCAAGCGGACTAATAAAATTTCCGACAGCAGTTTTTAAATCATTATCCGATCAAGATTTTGTGGGCAAAAAAGGGAGTATTGTACAAACAGCGGTTATTGCCGGTATACAAGGTGTAAAGAAAACATCAGAATTAATTCCTTTGTGCCATCAGATTAATCTGTCCAAAATTAATGTGGAAATAGAACCTGTAACGGATGCATTTCAAATTACATGTACCGTAAAATGTACGGAGAAAACTGGTGTTGAAATGGAAGCTTTAACGGGAGTGTCCATTGCTGCGTTGACTATTTACGATATGTGTAAGGCACTTTCACAAGATATTGTAATAAGTGCAATTCAATTAGAACAAAAAACGGGAGGGAAGAATGATTTCCAAAGATAAATTATATGGTTTAGTGCTTTCCGGTGGAAAAAGTACTAGAATGGGTGAGGATAAAGGGTTGATAAAATATCACGTCCTTCCACAGCGTGAACATTTATATCACTTGCTGAATGAGGTTTGTGACGATGCGTTTCTAAGTATTCGCAAAGATCAAGAGAATAATATATCAAATACCTTTAATACGATTGTTGATAATAATGAATTTCGCGGTCCGTATAACGGGTTGCTTTCTGCACATAAAGTATACCCGAATGTAGCGTGGTTGGTATTAGCTTGCGATTTACCATTGATTGATAAAAAGGCTTTACAACAACTAATTGCTGCCAGAAACCCAGAGAAATTGGCAAGCGCCTTTGCAAATGAAGAAGACCCTTTACCAGAGCCTCTTTGTGCAATTTGGGAACCAGAAGCATTAAAACAATCTGTAGCCTACTTGGAAGCCGGAAACGGTTCTTGCCCAAGAAAATTCTTGATAAACGCAGAAGTTCATTTGGTGTTTCCTCAGCAGAAAGAGGTGTTGTTAAATGCAAACTCTAAAGTGGAATACGAAGAAGCATTGCAAAAAATTGCATCATGAACCAAGATCGTTACCAAAGACAAATTACCTTAACGGAATTTGGAATTGAAGGACAGCAGAAGCTAAATAAAGCCAAGATTTTGGTGGTTGGTGCTGGCGGACTAGGAATTCCTGTGTTAACGTATTTAAACGCTATGGGTGTTGGTACCCTTGGTATTGTTGATGCAGATGTAGTTTCTTTATCTAACCTTCATCGTCAGGTATTATATACCGAAGCAATGGTGGGGAAACCTAAAGTTGAAGCGATAAAGAGTCAATTATCGGCTCAGAATTCTTCAACAGAAATACATACACATCAAACTTTTTTAACTATTGAAAATGCTCTTGAAATTATAGGGGCATATGATATCGTGGTCGATGCAACCGATAATTTTCCCACGAGATACCTGATCAACGATGCTTGTGTAATTTTAAATAAACCTTTTGTTTATGGAGCCTTGCACGCTTTTGAAGGGCAAGTAAGTGTGTTTAACTATAAAGATGGGCCAACATACCGTTGTTTGTATCCTACAATGCCAGCTGCCGATGCTGTTCCTAATTGTAATGAAAATGGTGTATTAGGTATATTGCCTGGTATTATAGGAAATTTACAAGCCTTAGAAGTGGTGAAAATAATTGCTGGTTTAGGCGAGGTTTTATCAGGCGTATTGCTTTTGTACGATACACTTACTCAACGTGCACAACGCATAAAGTTTAAATTACAACCGGGCAATAATGAAATTAAGGTTTTGGCTAAAAGTTATGAGTTTAATTGTGATCTGCCATTAAAATCTATTGATGCTAGTACCCTTAAAAAATTGATAACAGAAGGATCTGTTGAATTATTAGATGTTAGAACGGAAAAAGAATATCATAGACAGCATCTTAAACAAGTTAGACATATACCATTAAACGATTTGGCAAATAGAAGTAGCGAGTTGAATTTAGAGGAAACGGTGTATGTCATTTGCCAATCTGGAGTGCGAAGTAAAAAGGCGATTGCCAAGTTGCAAGAATTACACCCAGGTAAAGATTTTGTAAATGTTGTTGGAGGTATGAACCAGATGAAAAATTATGTTGATACCTATTGAGCAACTAATGCTTTTATGTGTTGGGTTCTTTATTATAGCCACCTTGTATTCTTCGGTCGGTTTTGGTGGTGGTTCTAGCTATTTGGCACTGTTAACCCTTTTTTTGACCAGTTTTTTTGCCATAAGGTCTATTGCCTTGGTATGTAATTTGGTAGTTGTTTCGGGTAGTACTTACTTATATTTTAAAAATGGTCACGCAAAGTTAAAAGACTTTCTGCCATTTGTTTTGGCAAGTATTCCCTTAGCATATTTAGGAGCCACTTTTCGACTAAAAGAAAGCGTGTTTTTTATAATCCTTGGGTGTTCGCTTATTCTCTCAGCCTTGTTTTTGTCCATGCAAACATTTGAGATGAACACTGCAAAGAAAGAAGTAAAAGACTATCCTAATTATATGAGTTATGTTTTGGGAGCCGTAATTGGGTTCTTATCCGGATTAGTAGGTATTGGAGGAGGTATTTTTTTAGCACCTATTCTAAACCATTTAAGATGGAACAAAGCAATAAAAATTGCAGCCTTGGCCAGTTTCTTCATATTGGTTAATTCTGTTTCAGGTCTATTCGGTTTGCTTACTAGTAATTCTCTTTCCTTACCTTGGAAAGAATCTATGTGCTTGGTTTTCGCCGTTTTGCTTGGTGGTCAATTAGGTATTAGAATCAGCCTAAAAAGATTATCTGCACATGGCATTAAAAGAGTTACTGCACTCCTTGTTTTCGTAGTAGGTATAAGAGTGTTATTGGTTAATGGATTGGGCTGGTTTTAGTCTTGCCTTATACTCAAGAGAATCCATTTAAAAAAATTACCTTTAATCTATGATTACATTTAAGGAAGCCTATCAGAAAGTTTTAAAGCATCGCTTAAATTTTGGAGAAGAAGAGGTTCAACTTATGGACAGTTTAAATAGAATTTTAGCTGAAGATATTCTTGCCGATCGTGATTTTCCTCCTTTTGATCGTGCAACTAAAGATGGTATTGCAATTCAATTTTCAAGTTTGTTGGAAACTGAACATGCATTCATTATAGAAGGCGAAGCTGCAGCTGGTGTAACACAGCAGTCGTTAATTAATATTGGTAATTGTTTAGAGGTTATGACGGGTGCGGTAGTTCCCCAAAATTGTGATACTGTGGTAATGTACGAACATATTACAATAGCAGATAATAAGGTCACCATTAATGAGAAAGTAACAAAAGGTCAAAATATACATTATAAAGGAAGTGATGAAAAAGCTGGAGCGGTTGTTCTTTCAAAAGGAATAAAAATAACTCCGGCTGAGATAGGTGTTTTGGCTTCTGTGGGCAAATCTGTAGTCAACGTGAAAGTAAACCCAAAGATTTGTACCATAGCTACGGGAAATGAATTGGTTGAGGTTGACCAGTTGCCAGAACCACATCAGATTAGAAAATCAAATATGTTGACCATTGAAGCTGCATTATTGAACAGTACTATAGCTTCCAGCTCATTACATCTTTTAGACGATAAAGAAATTATTAGGACAAAACTGGAGAAAGCTTTAGTTGAAAATGACGTTCTATTATTGAGCGGTGGGGTATCTAAGGGTAAGTTCGATTTTATTCCAGATGTTATGGAATCCCTTGGTGTTGAAAAGGTGTTTCATAGAGTAGCACAAAGACCTGGTAAACCCTTTTGGTTTGGCGTTCATGCAAAATTGAATACAGTTATTTTTTCATTTCCTGGTAATCCTGTGTCCACATTTGCCAATTATCATCTTTACTTTTTACCATGGTTGCATACCTCATGGGGCATTCAATTAGATAATTTGTATATTAAGCTAAGCGTGCCCATGCGAATAATGCCACCTTTGACCAGGTTTGTTCATGTAAAAACGGAGTTTAAAGAAGGCGCTGTTTGGGGAACACCGGTGGTTGAAAATGGATCGGGCGATTTAACCAGTTTGGCTAAAGCCGACGGCTTTATTTGTTTGGAGCCGAAAGAGAATGCTTATGAAGTAGGAGAGGTGGTACGTTTTATAAAAACCAGGTAGTAATCAATTAAATCTTTTGATATGAATCCAGTATTAAAAAACATTTTGGCTGTCGTAGCCGGAGTTATTGTTGGTAGTATGGTGAATATGGGAATTGTTATGATCAGCGGTTCTATTATTCCGCCACCGGAAGGTGGAGATATTACTACTATGGAAGGTTTAAAATCAACCATTCATTTATTTGAACCCAAGCATTTTATTTTTCCTTTTTTGGCTCATGCCTTAGGTACCTTGGTGGGTGCCTTTATAGCTGCTAAAATAGCGGCAACTAGAAAAATGCTTATGGCTTTGTTAATAGGTTTGTTTTTTCTAATTGGAGGCACGGTTAATATTGCCATGCTTGGTGGGCCAATGTGGTTCACTGCTTTAGATATTATAGTGGCTTATTTGCCTATGGCATATTTAGGGTATTTGCTCGCCAAGAAATAACAGTTTTTTTGTAAAATAAAAGAGGCTGTCTTTCCGTAAGACAGCCTCTTTTTAATTGCATCAAATAGTAGTATGTGCTATTTTCCTTCGTACTTGCCCATGTAGCGTTTCCAAAGTTCTGTTTGGTGTGTTTCTAAAGAAACTGTACGTCCGTCAATGAAAACATGGGTTAATTGGTTTCCGGCCATGTCTAGAGCATCACCTTCAGAAATGAACAGAGTGGCACTTTTTCCGTTCTCCAAAGTTCCATATTGATCATCTATACCCAATATTTTGGCAGTGTTTCCTGTAATCAATTGAACTGCTTTTTCTTTATCCAATCCCATTTGCGCAGCTTGTCCTGCATAAAAAGGTAAATTTCTTGTCTGAAAATTTGCAGCTTCAGAATTTTGAATACCTACTAACAATCCGGCATCTACCAATAACTTTGGTAACTTATATGGTAAGTCATAATCATCATCATCAAAAACGGGAAGGTTGTGGGTAAACTGTACCAAAACAGGAACATTATTGCTCTTTAAAAAATCTGGAATTTTGTAAGCATGATAACCACCTATCAATACAATTTCTTTAGCACCATTGGTTTTTAAGGTATTTACGGCATCTATAATTTGCTTTTCATCAACGGCATGAACGTAAAGTTTCTGGCTTCCGTCAAAAATACCTTTCATGGCAGCAAAGGCTGGGTTAACCTCTTTTGGCGTCGATTTGCCATAAGCTTGGGCATTTTTTAGAAAAGAAGCAATTGCATCTATTTGCTCAGCATAGTCTTTGTTTGGATGGTAACCAGGGTCCTCACCGGCCCACCAGCGACCTTGTTTAAAAGTACTTGGCCAATTTAAGTGAATACCGTCATCTACTTTTATAGCGGCGTCTTCCCAGTTCCAGGCATCAAATTGTACGATACTTGAAGTACCGGAAATTAATCCGCCAGAAGGTGCAATTTGCCCAATTAACACTCCATTGGGTCTCATGCTCTCTACAACTTTGGATTCTGCATTGTATGCAATTAAACTTCTTACATGAGGTATAAAATCTCCTATTTCATCTTCATCTTTAGAAGCTCTTACGGCATCAATTTCTACTAAACCTAAAGTCTTTGCCGGTGCAATGAAACCTGGGTATACATGTTTGCCGGTAGCATCTATGATCTTACCTTTTCTTGCGATTCTCATTTTAGAATCACCAACAAAAGTAATTTTACCGTCTTCGAACATGATAAGCGAACTCTCTATTATTTCTCCATTACCTAAATGGGCCGTGGCCCCTTCAATAGTAATAGCTTCGGTCTGTTTATCGCCCGGTGTTTGTTGTGCTATGGCCGGTAGTGCCAAACCAAGGGCTATAATCAAGGTTATTAATCTTTTCATTTTTACTGTTTTATATTTTTTGAATACTTGTGTTATATTAAAGGCTTTCGCAAGAGAAATCTCTTTTTACACTTTGCTTTGGGCTTTGTGTTTTTTTGCCGCTGCTCTTTTCTTTCAGCATCATTGTTACCAACTCATTACGTTCTTTTTTAATGGCTTCACGATTCTTTTTATCGGTTTCCAAATCAAAATAGGTAACTCCTTCGATCATTGTTTTTTCCGCTTTTGAATATACGGATAACGGACTACCGGACCACAATACCAAATCAGCATCTTTTCCAACTTTAATACTACCCACACGATCGTCTAAGTGTAATAGTTTAGCTGGGTTGATGGTAACCATTTTCCAAGCTTCCAATTCTGTCATGCCACCATATTTAATTGTTTTTGCCGCTTCTTGATTCAGTCTTCTGATCATTTCACGGTCATCACTATTAATAGCGGTTACAACACCTTGTTTTTGCATAATTGCCGCGTTGTATGGTATTGCATCGTTTACTTCAAACTTATAGGCCCACCAGTCACTAAAGGTACCAGCGCCTACACCATGTTCAGCCATTTTATCTGCCACTTTGTACCCTTCTAAAATGTGGGTGAAGGTATTGACCCTAAATCCAAAGTGCTCAGCAACTTTCATCATCATATTTATTTCGCTCTGTACATAAGAATGGCAAGAAATAAAACGCTCTCCGTTTAGAATTTCAGCAAGAACTTCCATTTCTTCATCGTAACGGTATGGTTCGCCATTTTTCTTTTTGGTGTCGTATTCCTTAGCTCTTTGGAAATAATTCATATACAACTGCTCAACACCCATTCGTGTTTGAGGAAAACGGGAATAACTGCCCCAGTTACTTTGCTTTACATTTTCTCCAAGAGCGAATTTTATAAACTTAGGAGAGTTGTCATAAATTAAGCCGTCTGCTTCTTCTCCCCATTTTAATTTTAAAATAGCCGACCTACCGCCGATTGGGTTAGCAGAACCATGAAGTAATTGTAATGAAGTAACACCACCTGCAAGAGATCTATAGATACCCATATGTTCTGGATCTACAACATCTTCCATTTTTACTTCTGCCGAACTGTTTTGACCGGACTCATTTACTGATAGGGCAGCAATATGACTGTGTTCATCAATAATACCTGCAGTTAAATGTTTGCCGGTTGCATCAATCACCTTGGCGCCACCTGCATTTAAATCTTTTCCTATTTTAACGATTTTACCGTTTTTGACAAGTACATCTGTATTTTCTAGCACTCCAGCATCTTCACTTGTCCAAACCGTGGCATTTTTAAATAGTGTGTTTTCAGCTTTTGGTTTAGTAGTAAAACCATATCCAACATTTGGGAATTTTACAGGAACTATATTTTTGGCAGCGGTAGCTTTTTCCTTTTCTGATTCCTTTTTAGCAAATGATTTTGATTTCGTTGCCGTGAATTTAGATTCTGTACCATCGGGCAGAACCAAACGACCGGATAAGTTATCTGAGGATTCTGTGACGGCACCTATCATTCTATAGGTTTTATCGTCTTTCTTTGTTGCAAAAGACATGGTTACCCAATTGTCATCGTATTTAATTTTAGAATTCAGTTTAGCGGTGTCTTGCTTAACCTCAATTTTAGGTTTTGTAACTTCTCCCGAGATGGCTACGTCGTAGGTTTTTCCTTGTACCATTAATTTGTAATCTCCTCTAATATCTTTAACATCCATAGAGTTGATTACACTTTTGGTTCCTTGTACCCAGTTTTCATATAAGGTTGTAGACTTATCAAAAACATCACCGGATGTAATTAGAAAATTAGCAAGGTGCCCTGCTTTTAAAGAACCTATTTCATTTGATTTTCCTAATATTTCTGCAGGTACCGTAGTCAAAGCTTCTAGTGCTTTGGTAGATGAAAGTCCGTACTCAATGGCTTTCATTAATTTTTGTTTAAAATTCGAAGGAGATTTTAAATCATATGTTGTAAGCGAAAATTTAATTCCATTATCTGCTAATACTTTTGGGTTAGATGGTGCTTGGTTCCAATAACGCATATCTTGCAAAGACACATAGTCCACCGCGTATGGGTTCGAAACATCATAAGCATCTGGGAAGTTTATAGGTAAAATAAATTTGGCATTCGTAGCTTTTATTTCCTCTATTCGCTCAAATTCGTTTCCGCCTCCTAAAATCGTATACTGTATACCATTGGCATCACCAATTTTATCTACACGTAGATCGTGGGATTTGTCTTTGGCCTCAAATATCTGAACTAGATTTTTATTGTCGTTCAATGCTTCTAAAGAAAGATCTGTGGTCGTGGCATTCCCTTTGGCATACCAATCTGCGTCACTATACATTTGTCGTAATAGTGCTAGAGTTCCCATTAGTGAACTTGGGTAAGATTGCCCTTTGGCAATACTTCGGCTCAAAGAAAAATATTGGGCAGAGCGATCATCCAGTATTCTGTTCGCATTGGTTCCTTCTCCATTTAAAGCGATAAGAACACCTGTGCCTCTAGCAATACCATCATGTATGTGTGAATTAACAACGCCAAAACCAGCCTCTCGTAATTTTTTGGCTTCCTTATCGTCATATGTAAATTTCTCGATTGCCTTATTCTCTGGCATAATATGGTCATTCCAATAATAGCCTTCTCTAGAAGGTTCATATTGAGCAGATCTACCGCGACCCGGTTTCTTTTTAGCTTGTTCCACTCCAAATTTTGAGTAAACATCGATAAATGATGGGTAGATTGATTTTCCTTGCAAATCAATAACAACGGCATTTTTAGGTATGCTTACTGTACTAGAAGCGTTGACTACTTTACCGTGTTGGATCAATAGTGTTCCATTTTCAATAACCTGTGTAGGGGTTACAAAGATTTTAGCGTTGGTAAAGGCAGTATAATTATTGTTATTGACCTTTACGCCTGCGTTCTCAGGAAAATAATCCTGGGCATTTAAAAATGTACCATACCCAAGCAGGCATAGTGCAAAAAATAATTTTTTCATTACGTTGAGTTTGAATTAGTGTTTTAAAAATACTGGGATTCTACAGTAAAATGGGTTTATTTCACTTTTCTTTAACAGTTGAAAAAACGCAAATTGAGAATAGCTATTATTTTCTTAATTTTTTAAAGTATGGATGGAAATGAGGCGATTAGATCACGAAGTCTTAAAATATTATAAAGGGTGATTTTTATGATAGGCTACTAAAAAGAGTACAACGGCATTATAGCTTCTTATACCTTCGGTCTGATTGTTGGCTTTTAAAAAAGTATCGAATATAGATTTGAAAACGGGTTCCATTGGGTTTTCATAAGAATTCCAGAAAATTGCCATTTCTTGAAAATTCATCTTTACACCATGGTTTAAATTCAACATGATCCTTTCAAAGTCATCTTTATTGGTTCTTCTAACGTCGTTTAGGCAATAACCAAGGGCGTAGGCATAGGCAGCATACTTAAAATAGGGGTCTTTATTGTTGGATGTTACCAGGTAGCCAATAAAATTTGTCTCATTTTCGGCAGAATATCCAATTTGATGCCCCACTTCATGACCAGCTACAAATGGAAATCTAAAGTTGGGTAGTAGATCATTCACTTGGGCCTCATTGGTAAATGGATTTAAATATCCGGCATAACCCATATAAGTAAGCCCAGTGCTAAATAGCGATTTTTTTAGGCTAGGGGTGTTATATGCAAGAAATGGGTGTATTGTTTTAAGGTGTTTGTAACCATCAATCGTTTTGTTGAAAATCTCTTTTTGGGAGTATGGAATTTTTACCGCCAAACTAGAATCTTTGGTAATTTGTAATTGAGATTCGTTCGTTTTTTTGATTAGGCGTTCTGTAAATTTTAAAAGGTCTTTATATTCCTTATTAGGTGTAAGTTGTAATTTATGCGCAAGTGGCTCTCTATAGTAGTTCATGCCCCACATGATATGAAAGGTAAAGTAGGTTACCGCTAAGACCATACCTACGTTTTCTAAAAACTTGAGTTTATTTCGCCAAATATGCTTTCTTTTTCTTACGATATATAATAAGGCAAGAACTGATAACGAAAAATATAAAAGGTCACCTACGGAAAATGGAATCCATCCAAATAAAAGCCTGAAAAAGTTGGAAATGATAGGGTAAATACCCATGCTATAATATTTTTCAACTAAATCTGTACGGGTTGCCAGCCATTTCACAATTATGAATTGAGGTATCAAGGTTAAGGCAATAGCAGTTTTAAAGGATATCTTCATTGACCCAAAAATAGCGAAATCCTTTTTCTATGAGTACTTTTGTGGAATCTAACCATGAAAATTGAAGAATGGATATTAACAAATTAGAGCCCACATCTGTTTGGGAAAATTTTTCTAAGCTAAATGCAGTTCCAAGACCTTCTAAAAAAGAAGAAAGGGTTATAGGGTTTATGTTAGAGTTTGGAAACAAACTGGGATTGGAAACTATTTCTGATGAAGTTGGAAATGTTATTATTAGAAAACCGGCTACCGAAGGTATGGAGGGTAAAAAAATGATTACCCTGCAGAGCCATTTAGATATGGTTCATCAAAAAAATGCGGAAACCGAATTTGATTTTAACACACAAGGTATTGAAATGTTCGTTGATGGTGATTGGGTAAAGGCAAAAGGTACAACACTTGGTGCTGATAATGGCATGGGTGTAGCTGCTATAATGTCGTTGTTGGAAAGTAACTATATACCACACCCACCGTTAGAGGCTCTCTTTACTATTGACGAGGAAACTGGTATGACGGGAGCTTTTGCCTTAAAAGAAGGTGTGCTTAAAGGAGATATTCTTCTTAATTTGGATACCGAAGAGGATGATGAAATAGATATTGGTTGTGCTGGTGGTATAGATGTTACCGCAACTAGAACGTATAGTGAAAAAGAAGGTACACATGGCGATGCCGGATTTCAAATAACCGTTAAGGGTTTAACCGGTGGCCATAGTGGTATGGATATTCATAGAGGGAGGGGAAATGCCAATAAAATTATGAACAGAATACTATACCTAGGATTGGATCACCATGTTCGCGTTAGTTTTTTAAATGGAGGTAGTTTAAGAAATGCCATACCTAGGGAAAGTGTTTGTAAGTTGAATATTGTGCGAAAGCAAGCAGATAGTTTTGTAAGCAAGGTAAAGCAGCTTTCCAAAACCATAATTAAAGAGCTAAAGGAGCAAGAGCCTAATCTGAAAATTGAGATTGAGGATATAAAGCCCGCAAAAAAAGTAATGGGTCTTGGTGCTCAAGAAAAAATGGTTAAAGCTATTTATGCGGCACAAAATGGCGTATATGCTATGAGTGGGGCTATAGATGACTTGGTAGAAACATCTAATAATATAGCAAAGGTAAAGGTTGAAAATGGTAAAATCAGAATTGGTTGTTTGACCCGTTCTTCGGTAGATTCAGCTAAATTGGATTTGGCCAATTCTTTGCGGTCAGCCTTTGAATTGAGTGGCTTTGATGTGGAGTTAAGTGGAGATTACCCTGGGTGGAACCCTAATCCTAATTCAGAGATACTTACCGTTGTAAAAGATACTTATGTCAACTTGTTTAAAGAAGAACCAAGAGTAGTTGCTTGTCATGCTGGTCTGGAATGTGGTATTTTAGGACAGAATTATCCTGAAATGGATATGGTGAGTTTTGGTCCTACTATTTTAGGGGCTCATTCACCAGATGAACGAGTTAGTATATCATCTGTACAAAAGTTCTGGAGTTTACTTTTGGAAGTTTTAAAGAATACGAATTA
This sequence comes from Maribacter litoralis, assembly GCF_902506355.1. NCBI lineage: Bacteria > Pseudomonadati > Bacteroidota > Flavobacteriia > Flavobacteriales > Flavobacteriaceae > Maribacter > Maribacter litoralis. Next base: position 3,223,325 of record NZ_LR733271.1, read on the forward strand.
AAATATTTAACTGTATTAAAAAAAGGCCTTCAGTATCTACTGAAGGCCTTTTTTTATTGTAGTGTCAATTACTATTATTCATTTATACCTGTAATCTCAAGGTCAAAAATAAGGTCTGCATTTGGAGGTATTGGGCCACCACCTTGTTCGCCGTATCCTAAATGAGACGGAATGAACAAACGAACTTTGTCACCAACTTTCATAGTTAATAGTCCTTCTCTGAAACCTGCAATTAAACGAGAATCTGGAGAATAGTCCATTGGTACGGGCATGTAACCACCACCTTGCTCTCTATTCCAATCAAAGACACCGTATTTCTCGGCAATCTCTTGATAGTTACTGTCAAATAAGGTACCGTTCTCTAAGTAACCCGCATACATTACATTTACTTTTTGACCTACTTTTGGCTTCTCGCCATTACCATTTTCTAATGTCAAAACTTTAAGTCCAGATGGTAGTTCGGTTGCTTTTGCCTTTTGTTTATCTAGAGATGCAGCAAATTCATCTTTAATCTTTTGAACAGCAGCCAATTTTTCTGCTTTTTCTTTTTCAATGGCAGCCAACCTTTCTTCTTCACCGTCGAAATAATCGGTCATGATCTGTACAGCATCAAATTTACGAGCCTCTTTACCATTACGTATTATTTCTATTGTATTCATAATAACCGGTTCTATAGGTTTGTTACCGGCTCCAACGGGTACGTTGGCGATGGAATCAACAACATCCAAACCTTCTACTACTTCACCAAAAACAGTATGTTTATTGTTTAGCCATGGTGTTTCTTTATGTGTAATGAAGAATTGGCTACCGTTGGTAGTTGGTCCGGAATTCGCCATAGACAAAATTCCTTTTTTATCATGTACCAAAGAGTCGTTGAACTCGTCCATAAACTTATACCCAGGGTTGCCCGTACCTTGTCCTAAAGGGTCACCACCTTGAATCATAAAATCTTTCATAACCCTGTGAAAGGTTAAGCCGTCATAGTACTTTTTATCTTTATATTCCTCGCTAACGAAAGTGTTTGTACCCTCTGCCAAAGAAACAAAATTGGCAACGGTAACAGGAGTTTTTTCTTGCTCTAAGCGAACAATGATGTCACCTTTAGAGGTTTTGATATCGGCGAACAAACCGTCGCCTAAATCTGCTCTTTTGCTAGTTTTACAGCTGGTTATTAGTAAACCTAGAACTGCAAGCAAGTACATTTTTTTAATCATAATGGTCATTTTAATTTACTGTATTTTCTTGTTGTTTTTCTATTTGTAAAATTGTGATAGTTGATTTAATAGGTACATTGGTGCCTATTTTATTTTCATCACCATGATATCCATAAGCAATGGAGGAAGGAAACAAAAACGTAGCTCGTTCATTTTCCTTTAGCATTTTAATGGCTTCGCGTAAACCCAAAAATAATTCTTGCTTATCTACCTTATAGTTTACAACGCCAATATCTTCTTTAGAGTAAATGGTGTCATTGTCCAAAGTGAGAATGTCATAAGTGAAAACAACCAAATCATCTGTTTTGGGCGTATAATCACTTTCTTCATTTACGGTTAAATAATGGTACCACGAGCCAGATTTGCTGTGGTCGTAATGTTTAAGTGAATCTAATTTTATGATAGACTGAATTTTTTTTTCTTCAGCTTCAAGTAGTTTTCGGCTTCTTTCTATGGATGCCTTAAAAAAGCTGCCACTTTTGGTTTGTACCGGTTTTCTGGGTTCAGGACCATCACAGCTGCTTATGATTATAGCTAAAAATAAAATTGTTAGTATTCTCATGATTGTAATTGATTCTTGTACAAAGGTAGTAACGCAGTAAATTTTGCTATGGTATCGGCAATAGAATCTTCACTTCTGCCACCAGCGGCATTTGTATGCCCTCCACCATTAAAATGTTTTCTTGCAAAATCATTCACAGAAAAATCACCTACTGATCTAAATGATATTTTAAAAATTCCCTCTTCTTTGTTTTCAATGAATATGACAGCAAATTTAATTCCGTCCAAAGTTAGTCCGTAATTTACAAAACCTTCGGTATCACCTTTTTGGTAATTAAATGTATCCAATTCTTCTTGGCTCAATGTAATATAGGCTGTAGAGTATTCTTCTAAAATCACCATATTCTTCAACGCACAACCTAATAAGTGCAATCTGCTTGGCGAATTGGTGTCATAAATTCGATGATGAATTTCTGTTCCTTCGGCGCCCTTGTCCATAAGGTCTGCAACAACTCTATGTGTATTACTGGTGGTAGCTGCAAATTTAAAAGAACCCGTATCTGTCATTATTCCTGTATAGATGCAGTTTGCCATTTCTGGCGTAATACTGTTTTCATCACCCAACTGGTTAATAAGCACATAAACCATTTCACAGGTAGAACTCATACTTACGTCAGAATACATGATACTGGCATAGTCAGCGGGTTCTTGGTGATGGTCAACCATAACGAAAGTGGCTTGTGCGGCTTCAAGAACCTCACTCATTTGACCTACCCGACCTAAATGGTTGAAGTCTAAAGTAAAAATGATGTCGGCATTGTTAATACAGGCTTTTGATTGAGAATTTTCTTTTTCAAAATTCAAAATTCGGTCTGCACCGGGCATCCATTTTAAAAACTTAGGGAAGTCGTTGGGTGCTACAATGCTTGCTGTATGGCCATTATTGATCAGATAGTGCCATAGTGCCAATGTCGATCCAATGGCATCTCCATCGGGATTTTTATGTGGAATAATCGCTATTTTCTTTGTTGAGGAAAGTAGCTTTTTAAGGGCGTTTAGGTGCTCTAAATTCATGGCGGCAAAGATACAATTTAATAATATAGGCTTTAAACGGAATGCCTTAATTTTACCCAGACTTAACTATCTCACATGAAAATTATATACTTTATTATCTGTTCGCTCTTTTTGGTTTCTTGTTCATCCAGTAAAAAACAAGTAGAAAATATAGCTTCTGAGCCTGATTTTATGCTCGCTTTTGGATCTTGTAACAGGGTTGATCTACCTAACCTTTTATGGGACGATATCTTAAAAGCAAACCCAGATGTTTGGGTGTGGGGAGGTGATAATATTTATGCAGATACCGATGATATGGTAGCACTACGTGCTATGTACAATGAGCAAAAAGAACAACCGGGATACAATCAGCTTTTAAAAAGTACGGACATTATTGGTACTTGGGATGATCATGATTACGGATTGAATGATGGCGGAGTGGAATTTTCGGCTAAGGATGCCAGTCAGCAAGAATTCTTGAATTTTATGAACGTACCAGATGATAGTCCGTTGCGAAATCGACAGGGTGTCTATAATTCCAAAATATATGAAATTGACGGACACAGTATCAATATTATACTTTTAGATACTAGGTATTTTAGAACACGGTTAACTGTTGATACGGAAACAGATAAGAGATTGAAGCCTAATAAATATGGTGAAGGCACAATTTTGGGTGATGTGCAGTGGAAATGGTTAGAGAATGAATTGAGAACTACAACTGCCGAATTTAATATTATAGTAAGTAGCGTACAGTACCTTTCTAAAGAACACGGCTTTGAAGCTTGGGGTAATTTTCCACACGAGGTGGATAGAATGGCAAAAGTGATTGCAGACTCAAAAGCAGAAGGTGTAATAGTGTTATCTGGTGATCGTCATATTTCTGAGTTTTCTAAAACCAATTTAGATGGAGTGGATTATCCTTTAATCGATTTTACAAGTAGTGGATTAACACATGCTTATAGAGACTTTTCAGGTGAACCAAATCAATATAGAGTGGGAGAGGTTGTTTTTACAGAAAGTTTCGGAATTCTAGAATTTCATTTTAATACGAGAACCGTTGATTTTAAAATAGTTGGAGATAACGGAATAGTGTTGCAAAGAATAGAACAAGTGTATGAATAGTTGTGAGATATGTGGAAAAACGTATTTTTGCGCAAAAATTAAGATATGAGTACGAATAGAACGTTTACAATGATTAAACCAGATGCCGTTGAAAATGGACATATTGGGGCTATTTTAGAAAAAATTACTGCTGCTGGTTTTAAGATCGTAGCGATGAAATATACACAGTTGAGCTTAAGGGATGCACAAGAATTTTATGGTGTACATAGAGAGCGTCCTTTCTTTGGTGAGTTGGTTGAGTTTATGACTAGAGGTCCTATTGTTTCTGCAATTTTGGAGAAAGAAAATGCTGTTGAAGATTTTAGGGCTTTAATTGGTGCTACCAACCCTGCAGATGCAGCTGAAGGTACTATTCGCAAAATGTTCGCGACTAGTATTGGTGAAAATGCAGTACATGGTTCTGATAGTGATGAGAATGCAGCTATTGAAGGTGCGTTTCATTTTTCGGGAAGAGAAATTTACTAAGACAAATTTTATAATATTAAAAAAGCCGGTTCGAAAGAACTGGCTTTTTTGTTTTTGCATTATTATTGTAGGGGTTATCTAAGAACTAATTTCTTCACTACCTCTTTTCCAATTTCTTCATTGAGCATGCGTACTATTTTCGATTTGCCCAAGCTAAGTTCTTCGCGTAATACAGATGAACTTAGAGAAACGTATAAAGTATCGAATTTTAATTCTATTTCTGTAGTGTAATTATTTACCCCGTTACCCATTAATTTAGCCCAAGCGGCTCTTGCATCTACTTTATCTATTCCTTTTTCGAGTTTGTTCTTTTGAATAAATGCAGAAAGTGCCTCTTTCATTGAAGTATTGTCGTTTCCTCTACTTGCCATTATGGGGTTATGTTTATAGGTTCAAATCGATTATATTTATAGGTGACACCGTCATTGTTTTTTACCGAAAAACTTTCTTCTTCTAATGATATTAGCGCCTCTTCCCAAATATTGGAATCATTAGTGTATTTCATGAAAATAGAATCATTGGAAATTCTAATTTTAAAAGGCTCGGCGTCGTTAGATGTTTCAAAAGTGCCATTAAATTTTGGGTCTACCTTTTTTCTAAATCCTTCTAAGGAGTCTAATTGAATATAATCTACCGTACTGTTAATTGAGTATTCTTTTTTTGCTCCGTCTACGAAGGTAACTTCTTTTATCTCCCAATAACCATTTAGTAGATGTAATTTTTTTTGGTCGACTTTTGAATTACATGAAATTATTAATAGTGTGAAAATAAGGGTAAGCTTTTTCATCATTACAATTTAAATATTTTATAGGATTGATGAATTTTTTTAACAATGCTTTCGGTGCGATCTGCATGTGTATCGCTAATGAAGATTTGTCCGAAATTTTCATTGTTTACTAAGGTAATGATGTGCGAAACCCTGTTTTCATCTAGTTTGTCGAATATATCATCAAGAATTAAGATGGGCGTTGTGCCGCTTTGAGATTTCATGAAATGAAACTGTGCAAATTTCAGGGCGATCAAAAATGATTTTTGTTGTCCTTGGCTGCCGAATTTTTTAATGGGATATTCGCTTATCTCAAAACTAAGGTCATCTTTATGAACTCCAACGCTGGTGTATTGTAGTGCACGGTCCTTATCAAGGCTTTTGCTCAGCAGTGACAACAAATCATTGCTCTTTAGCTTACTTTCATAAGTAAGTGATACGTTTTCGGTATTTCCGGTAATTGCTTTGTATTGTTCTTGAAATATAGGAATGAATGATTCTAAGAACGTTGTCCTCTTTTTAAAAATTTCAGAACCATACGTATGCATTTGCTCATCATAAACAGCTAAAGTGTCTTTGTTAAAAGTTCTGTTTGCGGCAAAATACTTTAATAAGGCGTTTCTTTGGGAGACAACCTTATTATAGTTGATAAGGTTTTGCAAATATGATTTGTCTGATTGTGAAATGACCCCGTCAATAAACTTTCTTCGTGTTTCGCTTCCTTCAATAATTAGATCTCTATCTGCAGGAGAGATAATAACCAAAGGTAAGAGACCTATGTGATCAGCAAAGCGGTCATAAGCTTTGCCGTTTCGCTTTATAATTTTTTTATTGTTCTTTTTAAGGCTGCAAACAATTTTTTCTTCCCTGTTTTCTTTTTCAAAAGTACCGTCTATTACAAAAAAGTCAGAGCCATGCCTTATGTTTTGAGATGAAACGGGGTTAAAATAACTTTTGCCAAAACACAAATGGTAAATGGCGTCTAGTATGTTTGTTTTTCCTATTCCGTTTGCGCCAACAAAACAATTAATTTTAGCATCGAAAGCAAGTTCTTTAGATTCAAAATTTTTATAATTGATCAGTGATAATTGTCTCAGCTGCATTAAAAATATCCGATTTTAGATTTGGTAGGATGTAAACTAGCGTAAAATATCCAAAAATAACGAATAAATACACTTTGCGATTTCAATAAAACCATTATTTTTGCGCGATCAATAAATTTACAGATGGCAACATATAAGAAAAGAGGATATAAACCTGAAACAAAGGCTGAACAGCAAGAATTTGACGAACAGGAAAGCACAACAGCTGAGGTTTTTAGTTCTTTAGATGAAGGAGCTTCAAGGTCAGAAGAATGGGTTTCTAAGAATCAGAACTATATATTAGGGGTCATTGGAGTAATAGCTATCAGTGTTTTGGCATATTTGGCATACAATCAGTTTGTTGAAAAGCCAAAAGAATCAAATGCGGCAAACGAAATGTATTACCCGCAGCAGTATTTTGATCAAGCTTTGGTAGCAACCAGTCAAAAAGATTCTTTGTTTACTTTGGCATTAGAAGGTGCAGAAGGTAAATATGGCTTTTTAGATATTATTGAGGAGTATAGTGGAACAAAAGCTGCCAACCTTGCAAATTACGGTGCTGGTATGTCTTATTTGAATATGAACAAATATCAAGAGGCTATTACGTATTTAGAAGACTTTAGTTCAGATGATGCCGTTTTAGGTGCATTGGCTAAAGGTGGTTTGGGCGATGCTTTTATGCAGTTAGACCAACCTTCTGATGCGTTAGGGTATTATGAGGCCGCTGTAAAGCATAGCGGTAATGAATATACAGCTCCTAAATTTCTGTACAAGGCAGGTATTACCGCTTTGGAGATGGGAGATAAGGATAAAGCTTTGGAATTTTTTCAAAGAATTAAAAATGATTTTCCTAAATCGGAAAATGCCAATTCAATAGATGCGTTTATTGGTATGGCGAAAAGTGCTGAATAATGGCAACAGAAAATAAAAATTTATCGGCTTACGATAAGGCAACAATCCCAAACGCGAACGGACTTCGGTTTGGGATTGTTGTTTCAGAATGGAATTCTGAAATTACAGAAGGACTTTACAATGGAGCAATAGATGCTCTTGTTGATTGTGGAGCTCAAAGTTCTGATATCATAAGATGGAACGTGCCTGGTAGTTTTGAACTTACTTTTGGTTCAAAGAAAATGATTCAGACCCAAAAAGTAGATGCCGTAATAGCTATTGGTAGTGTGATACAAGGGGAAACCAAACATTTTGATTTTGTTTGCGATGCTACTGCACAGGGTATTAAAGATTTGAATATTACCACTGATGTACCTGTTATTTTTTGTGTCTTAACAGATAATAACATGCAACAAGCCATTGATCGTAGCGGTGGTAAGCACGGTAACAAAGGTACTGAAGCTGCAATTGCTGCTATAAAAATGGCTGTTTTAGGTAACTAGAGTCATTCTTGTTTTTTTATTATTTCGAACTTTTTTTGAATTAGCGGTCGAACATATTGACTGTTAACAAATTTTGGCATTCCTATTATGCCCTGTTTTTCTATTTTAAGTAACTTTGAAGCTATGGGGATGTTGAGTAAAATTACAAGGTTGCGTAAGAATAGGCGGTTCGAATATAACCCTAGGTTTTATGATGATAAAGGAAAAGGGAATCCTTATAAAATAGAGCCAAAATTTGACCAATTTCGTAGTACACTGAATACATCTCGAGGTTTAAAAAGAAAAATCAATAGCGCAATTGAAGATGCCAAAAGAAAAGGTGATCGAAACTTAAAGATGAGGATGGTCGTCATTATAGCGGTTTTGGTATTTATTTTTCTTTATATCATTGATTTTGACCTCTCAATTTTCTTTTCTTCATAATGGCCGATATTATTAGATTATTACCAGACCATGTAGCAAACCAAATTGCTGCTGGGGAAGTGGTACAACGCCCATCTTCTGTGGTGAAAGAATTGATGGAAAATGCCATTGATGCCGGCGCTACAGATATTCAACTGATTATAAAAGATGGTGGTAAAACGCTTATACAAGTAGTTGATAATGGTAAGGGTATGAGCGGTACAGATGCACGTTTAAGCTTTGAACGCCATGCTACTTCAAAAATTCAAAAAGCGGAAGACCTTTTTAATTTAAATACCAAAGGCTTTAGAGGTGAAGCCCTTGCGTCTATTGCAGCAATTGCCCATGTAGAAATGTTGACCAAAACCGAAGATGATGACATTGGTACAAAAATTAAGATAGAGGGTAGTAAAATTGTTTCGCAAGAAGTAGTTGTTGCCCCTAAGGGCACTTCTATGTTGGTGAAAAATTTGTTTTTTAATATTCCGGCAAGAAGAAATTTTTTAAAATCAGATCAAGTAGAGTATAGACATATTACCGATGAATTTCACAGAATTTCATTAGCACATCCTCAGGTAGCATTCAGTTTTTATAATAATGGTAGTGACGTTTTTCAATTGCCTGCCAATGATTTTAGAAAGCGTATTGTGCATATTTTTGGAAGAAAGACCGATGAAAAATTAGTTCCTGTTGAAGAAGAAACACAGGTAGTGAAAATTTCAGGTTACATTCTTAAGCCAGAGTTTGCGAAAAAGAGTAGGGGAGAACAGTTTTTCTTTGCCAATAATAGGTTTATTAAAAGTCCGTATTTGCATCATGCCATTTTGGGTGCTTTTGAAGGTGTAATTAGACCGGGTACTCATCCCGGATATTTTTTAAACCTCGAGGTGGACCCTGGTACGATCGATATAAATATTCACCCCACGAAAACCGAAGTTAAGTTCGATGATGAGCATACTTTATATGCAATGCTGAAATCTACTGTAAAACATAGCTTAGGGCAGTTTAATGTTGTACCGGCACTTGATTTTGACCAAGATCAGAATTTAGATACTCCGTATTCCTATAAAAACAAACAAGTTGGTATTCCGCAGGTTGTTGTAGATTCTTCTTTTAACCCTTTTGAAACCACTGAAAAGCAGTCAAAAGGAAATATAAGCGGAGGCAATTATAAAAAACCTAAAGTAGAAGGCTGGGAGAATTTGTATGCAGGATTGGAAACGAAGGTTGAAAGTAATGTTAGTCACCTAGAGTTTGAGTCTGAGGTGGTCAATAGCAGTATCTTTGATGATGAAAAAGAAACTGTTGAACAATCAACAACTACTTTTCAATTGCGTAAAAAGTTTATAATTACGACCATTAAATCGGGCATGGTGGTTATTAACCAAAGTAGGGCTCATCAACGTGTGCTCTATGAGAAGTTTTTAAAGAATATTACCATAAAAGAGGCGGTAAGTCAGCAATTACTATTTCCGCTAACATTATCTTTTTCACCCGGAGAGATTAATATTTTAAGAGAAATAAAAGATAGCCTTTGTACGGTCGGCTTTGTTTTTGGGGAGTTAAATGATGATGGAGTCGAGATAAAAGGTGTTCCGGTTTTGGTTGTGGAGAGTGAGGTTCAGATGATCATGGAGCAGTTGATGTCAGATTTTCAGCAAGAAGTTCCTGGCGATAGTTTTTCCCAAAGTGATATGTTGGCCAAGACATTGGCTAAAACCCTTTCAGTGAAAACGGGAGAGTCTTTAGATGAGTTTTCGCAAGTGAAGTTGGTCAACGATTTGTTTGCATGTAAGGAAACTACATTGAGTCCCTTTAATAAAAAAGTATACGTAACCATTACGGAGAATGATATTGAACGAAAATTTATATAAATGGGAAGAATAACAGAAACTATAAAGCACTTATTGATTATTAACGTTCTGTTCTTTGTTGCTACACAGTTGTATGGAGAACAAATGTATGAGTTGTTCTCTCTTTACTTCCCAAAGAATGAGCATTTTCAGCTTTGGCAAATCATTGCCCATATGTTTATGCATGGTGGTTTTATGCATATTCTTTTTAATATGTATGCGCTTTGGGCATTTGGGTCGCCTTTGGAACAAATGTGGGGAAGAAATAAATTCTTGTTTTTTTATATTTCGGCAGGTCTGGGGGCGGCATTAATCCATATTGGCGTAAATTACTATTACTACAATGCCGGAATGAGTGCTTTAATGGATGCTGGTATAGCAGAAAGCAGTATTCTTGAAATTATTAATAATGGTCAATATAGTACAGATTGGTACAATATTGCAGGGCGTTCAACTATAGATAATTTTTTAAGTGCGTTCAATACGCCTGTAGTAGGGGCTTCTGGGGCTATTTACGGTATACTTGTTGCCTTTGGTATGTCTTTTCCTAATAGTGAATTGTTTTTAATCTTTTTACCCGTACCTATAAAAGCAAAGTTTTTTATTCCGGTTTTAATTGCATTAGATTTGTTTTCCGGAGTAACGGGGTATAGCTTATTTGGACAAGGTATAGCTCACTTTGCGCATGTTGGTGGGGCATTATTTGGCTTTCTAATGATGTGGTATTGGAAAAAAAATCAGTTTAATAATAATAGGTGGAACTAAAGTATGGCTCAACCCGATTTAAAATATCAGTATAGCAGGCTAAACATTGCCGAAAAGTTAATTGCAATTAATGTAGTCGTATTCATTGTAAATGCGCTGGTTCCTTTTCTTTTGGGGTTGTCAAGCAATGTAATTGTTCAGTGGTTCGAGTTGCCTAATGATATTGTTGGTATCGCTTTTCAGCCCTGGTCAATAGTTACCTATTCTTTTTTTCATGGTGGCATTGGTCATTTGTTCTGGAATATGTTGTTGATCTATTTTGTTGGTCGTATTTTTTTAAATCTTTTTGATGCGAAACGCTTTCTTAACGTCTATATTTTAGGTGTAATTCTTGGAGGGTTGTTCTTTGTTCTAGGCTATAATATTTTTCCGGCATTCTTTAATACTAATGCTTACTTGATAGGTGCTTCGGCTGGGGCTAGTGCCGTGTTGATTTTTGTATGTACTTATTTGCCCAATCAAGAAGTTAGAGTCATTTTTTTTAATGTAAAGCTTTGGGTCGTTGGTGCCCTAGTAGTGTTGAGCGATTTAGTGCAATTACCTATTAGTAATTCTGGCGGACACCTGGCGCATTTAGGAGGTGCTTTCTTAGGGTATCTATATGCAAGTCAATTGGCTAAAGGAAATGATATAGGATCCGGATTCTCAAAGTTTATGGATAGTATAGCCAATCTATTCAAAAAAGAGAAGAAAGCGCCGCTAAAAACAGTGTACAAGAACAAAAGGACGTCTAATAGCACTTCGTCTGCTGCTGACTATGATAAGAAAACACATCAAAAGAAGATAGATGCTATTTTGGATAAAATAAGTAAGTCTGGCTATGAAAGTTTATCAAAGGCTGAGAAGGACTTCTTGTTTAAAGCGGGTAAAGAGAACTAAAAATGAAGAAGTTGTCTTTTTTTAAAAGAATCATGTTGTTCTTGAACGTGATTGTAGTTTTCTGTTTGTTTTTGGCATGTATAGTTCCATATACATCCATAGCAAGTTTGGCTTTTATTAGTTTAACCGTGCCTGCGTTGGTTATTTTTAATATGTTATTTTTCTTGTATTGGTTACTAGGCAAAAATGGTTATTTTTTACTTTCACTATCAGTACTTGTTTATGGGTACTTTACACTAGGGTCATTCATTGCATTTAATGGTAAAAATGAAGGGAATACTCCAGATACGATTTCTTTATTAAGTTATAATTCACTTGGCTTTCACAGTAAAAATCATTTGGAATGGGATAAGATTACTAGTCCGGAAGTAATAAAGTTTGTTGAAGGAGAAAATCCAGATATTATATATTTTCAAGAATTTCAACCGATTTATGTTAAAGGAGATATGCTTAAGAATTATCCATTTACTGCAAAAAAGTTTGAAGTAAAGGAAGGGGAATCGAGTAAAAATTTGGCCATTTTTTCGAAATACGAAATCGTTGAGCATGGGGAATTGAAATTCCCCAATACTTTTAATGGAGGAGTGTATGCCGATATTGTTTTTAAAAAGGATACTATCCGTTTTTATAATCTTCACTTAGAATCGTTAAGTATAAGACCTAACTATTTTAAAAGAGAAAGGTCAGATAAGTTATTTGTACGCTTAAGGGATTCATTTGATAAGCAAGAAAGACAATCTGTTTTGGTTAGAAAGCATATTAACAATAGTCCTTATAAAGTTGTTGTCGGCGGTGATTTCAATAATACCCAATTTTCCAAAGTATACTTTAATATTAAAGGCAATCTAAAGGATACTTTTCTAGAAGCTGGTCGTGGTTATGGTGAAACAATTAAGTTTTGGAAATTTCCTTTTAGAATTGATATGATATTAACTGATCCTTCTATAGAGGTGTTATCACATAAAAATTACAAGATTAATATATCTGATCATGAACCAATAATGGCTACTTTTAAAATTCCTCACCAATAAATAAACAATCTACGATATCCGCTAATATATGTATTAGCAATGCTAGTCCTATTATTCTTGTTTTCTTGTAGGCAAACATCATTGTGTAAATAGCTATTGCCCAATACGTGTGTAACGGATGAAAATTAATACTACAACGATTTGCGTCAAACATTGGGGTTGCTAGTAAATGGTCTAAATCGATAACTATACCGGACAAAAGTATAACTGCTGCCCAAAATTTTTTTTCCCTGTAAAAATAGATGGCGATAATGATGGGTACTATGAAATGAATACCATAATGAGCTATGAACCTAAGCATTATCCTGTGATATAAAGTCCTTTTTTAAGTATTCAATGGCGTTAGGTCCTAAATTGAATAGTAGGTCTAATATGCTTAGATTAGGGATAAATCCGTGGCGGTCACCAAAAACTTGTGTATATGGTTCAATAGTGAGCTTGTGCTTTAGTTTAGCATTTATCAAAAACCTGAAATCTTCATGTTCGCTTGGTTCAATTTCAAACTCCGTAGAGGTATCTTTTGGCATTTCCATTTGCAAACACTCGAAAATGGTTTCAATCGTTTTTAAATTATAATCTAAAAGCTTCTCGAAGGGTTTATCATATAAAGGTTTGATCTCATCTTCATAAAATTCAAAGAAAGGAGATGTTCTGTATGCTGTTTGCAGGGTTCGCCAATGTTGTCTTTGCCAAGGGTAAGAATTGTCTATTAAAACATCTTTATATTTTTGTCTACCATTTTCCTTACCCACATGAATTATAGGAATGCTTAATATGTGCTTACCACGGTCATTGGATATATATGTTCTATTTCTAAAGGTCTGCTTTTGGTAATTATCATGTACCTCCCAACAAACCGGCTCGTGGAGTATATAGCTAAACGCAAATATATTAGGGAAATATGAAGGATGAATTAGTTTCATCTGAATTATTTAGTACCCTTTTTTCGTTTCCAGAACCAATTTCCTACTAAGTATGCCACTAATAACAGCAAGAAATACTTAAAGTATGACTGTGGTTCTCCATCTCCATTCACAGTAGTAAAAATACGATCCCATCTAGGTCTCCAATTGGTAATGCCTTCAGTAAAGTTGTCAAAACTCATCCAAATGAAAATAGGGGTTCCAACAATATGGTTTTCGGGTACATAACCCCAGGCCCTACTGTCTTCAGAATGATCTCTATTATCACCCATCATCCAAAAATAATCTTGTTTGAATGTATAACTGGTGACCGGTTTGCCATTAATGCTAATTTGATTTCCAGATACCGAAATGTCGTTATTCTCGTATTCTTGTATTATTTTCTTGTAAAGAGGAAGAACTTTTAAATTCAAATCTACAGTAGCTCCTTTTTGTGGGATATAAATAGGTCCAAGTTGGCTGTAATTCCATGGGTAGTCTGGATTTTGGGGAAATAAATTGATGCCGCGTCTACCTTTCTCCGTTATTTGTTGCACCACAGAATCAATATTCGGATTCTTTCGAAGCGAACTGACCATTTCAGCGGTTAAAGGTACTGTACGCTGACGGTCGGTGATTTCTTTTAATGATAATCTATATTTGGATATTACATTTGCAGGTATACCACTTGCTTTTGTAAATAGCTCAATTTGACCATTGTCATTTTGGTTGAATCCTAAAATATAATTTCTTATACCATTTACTTGTTCTTGGTTTAGAGGGTTTGAAAGGTATTTTCTTGTAAAATCTGTTATGCCTAAATTATCCAAGGCTCTTGATGATACACCTTTAGAGCTATAAATGGTATAGTCAAACTGTGGTTTTGCACTTTTAGGTAATTCTAATTGTTTTCCGTTTATGAATACATAACCATCACGTACTTCCAACGAATCCCCTGGTATTCCTACGCAACGTTTTACATAGTTTGATTTTTTATCAATTGGCTTGTCGACTCCTTTTTCCTTTTTAAAGAATACGCGAACAGTATCGGCCGGCCAGCTAAAAACTACTATATCATTTCTATCAACTTTCGTAAACCCTGGTAGTCTAAAGTAGGGTAGTTGTGGTTTTTTTAAATATGAAGGAACACCCAATACAGGAAGTGTATCATGAACCATAGGGGCTGCAACCGTGGTCATTGGGGTTCTTGCACCATAGTGAAACTTGCTTACAAAAAGAAAATCGCCCACTCTAAGTGTACGCTCTAATGAACCTGTAGGTATTACATAAGGCTGAATGAAGTAGGTATGTACCAATGTTGCGGCAACAACTGCGAATAAGATGGAACTTACCCATTCGCCCGTTGCAGTTTTAGGATGCAACGATCTGTCTTGTATATAGGTTACTTCTAATGCATAATTTACATAATAGATGTAAAAACCTAGAGTAAGCACAACTATCCAAGTTTCTGCCTTGCTGTTTCTACCAAAACTTCTAATGGTCTCTACCCATATAACAGGAAACATTAAAAGATTGATAATAGGTATGAATAATAAAATCACCCACCATTTTGGTCTGTTGATGATTTGCATCAATACGATGGCGTTATATACTGGTATTGCTGCTTCCCAAGCTTTTCTACCGGCTTTAACGTATAACTTCCAAGTTCCTAAAAAGTGGATTACTTGTACAATGAGTATAAATATAATCCATTGAGTGCCGTTCATCTTTTTTGTTTTTTATTGATATAGTACGAATATTAATATCGGTTCATTTGATATCAATAATCAATCAGTCTTTAAGATTAATTTTTGTTACGCTTTTAACCAAGGTTTAACACATCTCGCATAGAGAATATACCGGTTTTTCCAATTATCCACTCTGCAGCAGTAACGGCACCTAAAGCAAAACCTTCTCTATTATGGGCGGTATGTTTAATTTGTATGCTATCAACAACACTGTCATATTCTACTGTGTGTGTACCTGGTACTTTACCAATCCTTTTAGATGTTATTTTTAATGTTTCATCAGAAGAGTGGTCTAGTTTCCATGCTTTGTAGTTAGAATTCGATATAACGCCTTCAGCTAAAGTTATTGCCGTGCCACTAGGTGCGTCTAATTTTTGAGTATGATGAATCTCTTCTAGCTCAACCTTGTACTCGGGTAAATTTTGCATCATTTTTGCCAAATAGTTATTCAGCTCAAAAAATATGTTAACGCCTAAACTAAAATTTGAAGCATAAATAAAAGCTCCTTTTTTATCATTGCATAAGCTAACTGCATTTTCGTAATCATCTAACCACCCCGTTGTTCCAGAAATTACAGGTACATTATTATTTATGCATTTGGTTATATTGCCATAAGCAGCACTGGGCATACTAAAATCAATAGCAACATCCATTGTATTAAAGTTTATATCTTCTGTACTTTCATCAATTTTGGCTACTATTTCATGACCACGATTTAAAGCTATTTCCTCTATCATCTGACCCATTTTTCCGTATCCGAAAAGTGCAATTCTCATTTTTAAAATTTTATTATTAATGCCATGCCGTAGTTGGGGCTATTGGTCACTTGGTTGAAATCTAAGTAGGGTTCAAAATCTATGCTTAGATCATCATCAATGTTAAATTGTTTTAAATGTGCATCTACATTGGCGTCAACTATATTCAATGCATAAAGACCTATTGCAGCTACGAGCCATAGATCACGATCATTTTGATAACGTTCTTGTTGGTATTCTAAATCATCGGTGTCCAAATCAGGGTCTGCCCCTTCTGCATTATCTCCCTTAATGTCGTAATATTCATCATCCGTAAACCCGGCTTGTCTTCGTTTAAAAGCTGTACGAAAACTTTTGTATAAATCATTATTGTAAGCGTACATATAAGCACTACCACCAATGGCTCCCCAAACAATGGGAACTTTCCAATAACGTTTATTGTAAATCTGCCCCATTCCAGGAAGGATTGCGGAATAAAAAGCAGCTTTACTCGGAGCTAGGGGTTTGAACTCTCTTTCCACTTTTTTTAAGGCTACCGAGTCTTTAATGACCACTCCTTTTTCGGCAAGGTCTGCCTGTACACTGTCTATTTCGGTTTTAGGTATAGAATCTTGCTCTTCTTGTGAGAAGGTGAAATTTATAAATAGTAAAAGTGTACTAATTAATGAAAGATAGTTACGCACCTGTTATCAATTTTTTGATACGGTCAAATTCCTCTTGAGACTTAAATGGTATGGTTATTTTTCCTTTGGCATTGTCGGTAGATTTAATATCTACTTTCACGGATAAAGCATCCGTTAATTCTTTTATTCCTTTTCTAACAAATACAGCAGGGTCATTCTTAACCGGCTTTTTAACCTCGGCAGGAGCTTCTGCTTTAGAATGATAGGCTTTTACTGCACTTTCGGTATCTCTAACCGAAAGATTGTCAAATATAATTTTTTCGTAAATCGAAATTTGATCTTCTTTTTTGTCAATATTGACCAAAGCTCTACCATGCCCCATACTTAGAAAGCCATCTCGCATGCCTGTTTGGATAATGGGGTCAAGCTTTAATAAACGTAAGTAATTGGCAATCGTAGATCTTTTTTTGCCTACGCGCTCACTCAATTTCTCTTGAGTTAGATTTATTTCATCTATTAAACGTTGGTATGAAAGCGCTATTTCTATAGGGTCTAAATCTTGCCTTTGAATATTCTCTACCAAAGCCATCTCTAAAGACTCTTGGTCATTGGCAATACGTATGTATGCCGGTATAGTTTCTAAACCTAATAATTTAGATGCACGAAATCTTCTTTCACCAGAAACTAGTTGAAATTCATTAAAACCTAATTTTCTAACCGTAATGGGCTGTATTACACCTAGTTCACGAATAGAAGTGGCTAATTCCTTAATATGTTCGTCATTGAAATTGGAACGTGGTTGAAACGGATTTACCTCAATATGATCTAGATCCAATTCAATTATATTACCAACAACTTTATCCGCATTTTTATCAGATGCCGTGTTTATATCATTCTCCGGATCTTTTAAAAGAGCCGAAAGTCCTCTACCTAAAGCTTGTTTTTTAGTCGCTTTTGCCATACTTAAACCGTCTGCTTATTTTTTTTGACTATCTCATTAGCCATGTTCAAATAATTTGTTGCCCCTTTACTGGCAGCATCATATTTAATAATACTTTCTCCATAACTAGGAGCTTCACTTAACCTAACATTTCGTTGAATTACGGTATCGAATACCATATCTCCGAAATGTTTTCTTACTTCATCGACCACTTGGTTAGATAATCGTAATCTTGAGTCGTACATGGTCAACAACATACCTTCTATATCCAATTCAGAATTATGCAATTTTTGCACGCTCTTTATGGTATTCAGCAGTTTGCCCAATCCTTCTAGTGCAAAATATTCGCACTGTATGGGTATAATAACAGAATCTGCCGCGGTCAATGCATTCAAGGTTAAAAGTCCTAAAGACGGGGCACAATCAATTAAAATATAATCGTAATCGTTCTTAAGGTCTAGAATGGCCTTTTTCATCATGTATTCGCGCTCATCCTTATCTACCAGTTCAATTTCAATGGCAACAAGGTCTATGTGTGCAGGAATAAGGTCTACATTAGGCGATGTGGTAGGTATGATCGTCTCACGTGCACTTTTGGTATGTTCCAAAAGTTGGTAAGAACCAAGTTCAACCCCATCGACATCTATACCAAGCCCAGAAGTAGCGTTCGCCTGGGGGTCAGCGTCTATTAATAATACCTTTTTTTCCAATACACCTAGCGAGGCAGCTAAATTTACTGAGGTAGTAGTTTTGCCTACACCTCCTTTTTGATTGGCTATAGCAATAATCTTGCCCATGTTCAAAGTAAGTTAGGTCGTAAAAATACAATTATTTATGAGGCTAATGAAAGCTTTTTGTTAACACTAAGTGAATAAGCACCCACTTTTCATTAATAATGCGTTAAACTTTTAATTATGAAACGGTTAAGACTTGGGGTTAAGTATAGTATTTTAAAAGTAGAAAACTTATTAAAATGATATGAAAAATTATTTTTTATCCCTAAGTTTTAAACTGTCCTCGTATTCAATTAGATAAATTTCCTCGTTCTTTTTCTTAAGATAATACTCTTCTCTGGCAAAACGTTCCAACTCATCTTCGTCAGATAATTTTTCTATAATCTTTTTGTCCTTTGCAATTTCTTCTTTCAAGAATTCTTGGGTCTTCTCAAGTTTTTTGATTTCCTTCCGTAATTCTAAATGAATTAATAAGGAGTTGGTGTCGAAAAAAAGCATCCAAACAACAAAAACGGTCAAGACCAATACATACATATTGGTCATGATCTTAAACCATTTTTTTTGTTTTAAATCTTTAAATGCCATTAGGATTGCATTATTTTTTCGTTGATGATACTCTTTACAATTTCAACGGCAACTGTATTGTATTTATTATTGGGTATTATAATATCTGCATATTCTTTGGTAGGTTCAATAAACTGCTCGTGCATTGGTTTAATTACCGCTTGATATTTTTCGAGGGTCTCATCTAAATTCCAACCACGTTCGTTTACATCTCGCTTAAGTCTTCTTATTAACCGCTCATCGGTATCAGCATGTACAAATATTTTAATATCGAACATTTTACGAATGGCAGAATTTGTCATGATTAAGATACCCTCTACTATGATAACTTTTGTAGGGTGGGTAAGTACCGTTTTTGCAGTTCTGTTACACTCTAAAAAAGAGTAGACCGGTTGTTCTATAGATTCTCCGTTTTTTAAGGCAATTAAGTGTTGTTCCAGTAGTGCGAAATCTATTGAGCTAGGGTGGTCAAAATTGGTCTTGCGTCTATCTTCTAATGATAAATGTGATAAATCGTTATAATAAGAATCTTGTGAGATGACACCGACTTCTTCATTGGGTAATTCATTAATAATTTGATTTACTACCGTGGTTTTACCACAACCGGTTCCACCAGCAATACCTATAACGAGCATACATTTAAATTTAATGCAAAAATACATATTTGAATTTCAAAAAGCCCTAAACTTAAAAATCAACTTTTAATAACATTGCTTGAATTGTTAAGCCGTATTTTTGCAAAATGCAGAATGAACAAGTAAAGCCGAATTTTGAATTTGTAGCCCTAATGGCTTCTTTAATGTCGATAGTTGCCCTTACCATTGATGCCATTTTACCGGCAATGGCAGATATTGGAGTATCTATAAATAGTTTAGATCCTACCCAGAACCAATTACTGGTTACCATGATTTTTTTAGGATTAGGTGTTGGTCAGTTGTTTTTTGGACCGCTATCTGATAGTCTTGGTAGAAAGCCAATTGTTTATTTGGGGTTCACTGTATTTCTAATTGCAAGTGTTATTTGCCTGCTCGCGCCTAATCTTGAAATTATGCTGGTAGGACGCGTATTACAGGGTATCGGTTTATCGGCGCCAAGAACTATTAGTATTTCTATTATTCGCGATACCTATCGTGGAGATTATATGGCGAAAATAATGTCTTTTGTAACCGCGTTTTTTATTCTTGTACCTGTTGTGGCTCCCGCCATAGGTAAAGCCGTTATGGGTTATACCGGGTGGCAGGGTATATTTTACATGCAATTGTTCTTTGCACTTGTAGTAGGTATATGGTTCTATAAAAGACAGGAAGAAACATTAAAACCAGAATATAAGGTTCCTTTTTCTTTTCAGGTATTCGTTAAGGGTACAAGAGAAATACTTAGGTATAAGGAAACGGTTTCATGTACCATGATATCCGGATTGATTACCGGTTCTTTCTTAGTTTATTTGAGTTCTGCCCAACATGTATTTGAGGAACTATACGGACTAACGGATACTTTTCCATATGTGTTTGCCGGGTTGGCACTTTCTGTAGGGTTTTCCACTTTAATGAACGGTACGTTGGTAATTCGTTTTGGTATGCGAAATTTGTCGTTTACGGCATTGGTCGCTTTTACGGTAATTGCATTGTCGTACAGTTTGTTGTTCTTAAATTCTCAAAACCCAAGTATTGCCATATTATTGGTTTTTCTGTCTCTTCAATTTTTATGTTTAGGATTTATTTGGGGTAATATGAGGTCGATTGCCATGGAACCTATTGGTCATATTGCTGGTATTGGAGCTGCAATTACAGGCTTTATATCAACCATTTTGTCTATTCCGATTTCCATTTTTGTTGGTAGTTTTATTGAAGATTCCGTTTGGGCATTATTTGCAGGTTTAGGTGTATGCGGTTTAATCTCTGTTGTTTTATTTATGACCTTTAAGACAAGACCGTTGTTTGCAAATAATCATGCCTTTTCAAAATAATATTAAAAAATAAGTCTTGTTGGTACTTGTAGTTTAGGTATTCTGAATTTTTGTTATTTATACGTTATTCAATGCAGTTTGTACGTTAAATAATTGATTTTCAGAATCATGAAATTATATTGTGAATATTATATTTTAATAAATATTAATATTTACAGCTATGAAAAAATTATTTCTTTATTCTCTAATACTACTTTTTGTTTTCGTAGCATGTAAGAATAGGGGGAATACTCACGACATTTCAAACAGACCTTTTATAGCTTGTGCTCCAATCACAACAGATATGGCATGGTATCAATCTGATAATATTGCTCCTCTTATTGATGGGTTAGATGTGATGGAGTTTCCCGTAACTACCAATAATAGACTAGCACAACAATATGTAAACCAAGGTATGGTCTTGGCATACGGTTTTAACCATGCTGAGGCGGCAAGATCTTTTTATTATGCCACAAAATTGGATCCTAATTGCGCAATGGCATATTGGGGATTTGCCTATGTTTTAGGGCCTAATTATAATGCTGGTATGGAACCGGATAATTATCAAAGAGCGTACGATGCAGTACAAAAGGCAAAAGAACTGGCAGAAAATAATGCTTCTCAAAAAGAAAAGGATCTCATTGATGCCCTGTCGAAAAGGTATGTTCAGTTTCCGGTTGAGAATAGAGGCTACCTTGATTTGGCATATTCAAATGCATTGCGTGAAGTTTATAATAATTATTCATACGATGCTGATGTTGCCGCGCTGTATGCCGAGTCAATAATGGATATGTATCCGTTTGATTTGTGGGATGAAAAAGGAAATCCTAGAGAAAGAACAAATGAAATTATTCAGGTAGTCAACAGCGCTTTGGAAATAGATCCAAAACATCCTGGTGCGCATCACTTTAAAATTCATATGCTTGAAGCCTCCGTACATCCGGAAGATGCTCTAGATAGTGCTGCAATTTTTGATGAGGGTCTAGTGCCCGGTGCCGGGCACCTTGTTCACATGCCTTCCCATATTTATATTAGAACTGGAGATTATCATAAAGGCACATTGGCAAATGTTCGGGCAGTAGCCGTTGATAGTAGTTATGTGGCTGCGTGCAACGCCCAAGGTGCATATCCTATTGCTTATTTTCCTCATAATTATCATTTTTTGGCAGCCACTGCCTCATTAGAAGGTAATAGTGAAATGGCGTTGGACGCATCTAACAAAGTAGCAAGGCATTCAAGTACCACGTTAATGACAGAGCCAGGTTGGGGAACGCTTCAGCATTTTTATACGATACCGTTTTACATTAACGTGAAGTTCGGTAAGTGGGATGAAATATTGAAAATGAAAAATGATGTTCCTTCTTTAAAATATCCATCAGCTATTTTAAACTATGCCCGTGGAATGGCTTTTTTAAGATTGGATGAAATTGAAAATGCAAAAAAGGAATTACAATCTTTAGAGTTTTTTGCGAAGGATGATAGTTTGAAGGAAATATCAATTTGGGATATTAACTCGGTAGATGTTTTGGTTCAAATAGCCAGAAATGTTTTAAAAGCAGAGATTTTGGCTAAGGAATCTAAGTATTCTCAAAGTATTGCATTGTTACTAGAAGCGGTTAAAATTGAAGATGGTTTAAATTATAATGAACCGCCAGATTGGTTTTTTTCAGTAAGACATCACCTTGGAGCAATTCAAATAGAAGCTGGTCTTTACGATGATGCTGTAAAAACGTATAAAGAAGATTTAGATAGATTGCCAAAAAATGGATGGGCGCTACACGGTCTAAAACTGGCTTACGAAAACTTAAACAATCAGGATATGGTTAAAGAGGTTGAGCTACTTAGAAAGCAAAGTTGGGAAAATGCCGATATTGTTTTGACTACCTCACGTGTAAAATAAAATTCGCCAAACATATTTTTTCAATGAGCTTGGCGAACTTGGTTCAATTAAAGTATGTGTTGCTATTGCCAATTATAGTGCATTGTCCATAATTTCTTGAACAACTTCCGGATTTAATAGTGTACTGGTATCGCCTAAATTACTAGTGTCGTTACTGGCAATTTTTCGTAGAATTCTTCGCATTATTTTACCACTACGTGTTTTTGGTAATCCCGATACGAACTGAATTTTATCTAACTTGGCAATTGGACCAACATGTTCTGTAATTTGCTGGTTGATTTCTTTTCTTAAATTTTCACGATCTCTACTTTCTCCTGTTTCCTTTAAGATAACATAACCATAGAGTGCGTTACCTTTTACATCATGTGGAAATCCTACAATTGCAGATTCTGCTACCGCAGGGTGCTCGTTAATGGAATCTTCTATTGGTGCAGTACCTAAATTATGACCAGATACAATAATTACATCATCTACACGACCTGTAATTCTGTAATAGCCAACGGCATCTCTCAACGCGCCATCACCTGTAAAATACATGTTTTCATAAGCAGAAAAATAGGTGTCTCTGTATCTGTCATGATTACCCCATATCGTTCTTGCAATTGACGGCCATGGGAATTTAATACACAATCTACCATCTACTTGATTTCCTTTTATTTCTTGTCCATTTTCATCCATTAGGGCAGGTTGAATGCCAATAAATGGTAAAGTTGCGTAGGTTGGTGTAGTTGGGGTAACATAAGGTATCGGTGTAATCATAATTCCGCCCGTTTCCGTTTGCCACCAAGTATCCACTATAGGGCTGTTCTTTTTACCAACGTTATTATTGTACCAATGCCATGCTTCCTCATTTATAGGTTCGCCTACTGAGCCTAGTACCTTTAGGCTAGATAAGTCATGCTTTTCAACATAGTCCAAATTTTCTTTTGCCAATGCCCTAATGGCGGTTGGTGCCGTATAAAACTGATTTACTTTATGCTTTTCTACAACGTCCCAAAAACGACCATAATCTGGATAGGAGGGAACCCCTTCAAACATTAAAGTAGTTGCGCCATTTGCCAAGGGACCGTACACTATGTATGAGTGACCCGTTATCCAACCAATATCTGCAGTACACCAGTATACATCATTTTCAGTATATTGAAATACGTTCTTAAAAGTATAGGCACTGTAGACCATGTAACCGGCAGTGGTGTGTACCATTCCTTTGGGCGTTCCGGTAGAACCAGAAGTGTAAAGTATGAACAATGGATCTTCTGCATCCATGATTTCGGCTACGCAATCGGCATAAGCTTCATCCAATAAAGGTTGTAACCACTTGTCCCTTCCTTTTAGCATATCAATTTTGGCGTTTGTGCGCTTTGCCACTAAAACATTTGCCACACCGGGGCAACCTTCTAATGCCTTGTCGACAATACCTTTTAGGTCTATGGATTTGCTACCACGAAAAGAACCATCGGAAGTGATTACAATTTTACAATCTGAATCATTGATACGGGTCGCTAATGCATGTGAAGAAAACCCGGCAAATACTACGGAATGGATAGCTCCAATACGCGCACAAGCTAAAAGTGCTACTGATAGCTCAGGAATCATTGGTAAGTAAATGCAAACACGGTCTCCTTTTTTTACACCGTGGTCCAATAAGACATTTGCCATACGACATACACGTTCATGTAGCTCTCTGTAGGTAATATGTAATGCTTCTTCTTTAGGGTCGTTAGGTTCGAATATGATAGCAGTTTTATCTCCTCTTGTAGGTAAATGTCTGTCTAAACAATTTTCGGTAATATTAAGTTTGGCACCTTCAAACCATTTAATTTCAGGCTTTTTAAAATCCCAGCTCAATACATTGTCCCAGCGTTTGCGCCAAACGAAATGTTCTTCGGCAATTTCTTCCCAAAAAGCTTCGGGATTACGAACCGATTTCCTATAAACTTGATAATACTCCTCAAGATGTTTAATGTGGTAATTACTCATGGTATGCGTTAATTAATATGCAAAGGTTGTTGAAGCCTTTGGTTGTTGTTTAATGTTGAATTACTATTTTTAATGACCCGTGGCTTCACCTGCTCCACTAGGTATTCTTATATTTTCTACAATTTCTTGAACGTTCGATGGTGGTTCTGGGGTAAATCGTAATACGATAATGGCTACTATAAAGTTAGCGATCATGGCAATACTGCCAAAGCCTTCGGGCGAAATTCCAAACCACCAATCTGCTGTGGTTCCGCCGCCAAACCAGCCAAATTTAAATTTTGTCATATAAAATAGCATCAGTACAATACCTACTACCATTCCGCTTATTGCACCTTCTTTATTCATTTTTTTGTAAAATATACCTAGAACAATTGCTGGAAAAAATGATGCCGCTGCCAAACCAAATGCCAATGCAACGACTGCGGCAACAAAACCTGGCGGATTAATACCAAAGTAACCTGCAATAATTACAGCTACGGTTGCCGATCCCCTAGCTACCCATAATTCTCCTTTATCGGAAATATTCGGTTTAAAAACTTTTTTTACCAAATCATGAGATACCGAAGCAGAAATCACAAGTAATAGTCCTGCTGCAGTGGATAAGGCTGCTGCCAGTCCGCCAGCGGCGACCAAGGCAATTACCCAAGCAGGTAAATCTGCTATTTCAGGATTTGCCAACACCATAATATCATTGTCTATGGTCAATTCATTTTTTGAGGTATCCGCCACATATTGAATTTTTCCATCTTCATTTTTATCGTTAAAGGATAGGAGTCCGGTTTCTTCCCAATTTTTAAACCATACAGGCATGCTAGAATATTCTTCATTGCTTACCGTATTAATTAAATTGGTTTTGGCGAATACCGAAACCGCTGGGGCAGTAGTATATAAAATGGCAATGAGCAATAGTGCCAATCCTGCAGATTTACGGGCGTCTTTTACTTTTTTCACAGTGAAAAAGCGAACAATTACGTGAGGTAAGCCTGCGGTACCCACCATTAAAGCCAAGGTAATTGCGAAAATATCGGTCACCGATTTAGAACCGTCTGTATATTCATTGAAGCCGAGTTCGGTTGAAAGCCCGTCAAGTTTATCCAACAAAAAAGTGCCCGAGCCATCGTTTAAAGTGGATCCCATGCCTAATTGCGGAATTGGATTTCCGGTCATTTGTATGGATATGAATATTGCCGGAACCATAAAGGCAAAGATTAAAACACAATATTGCGCTACCTGGGTATAGGTAATACCTTTCATTCCGCCTAAAACTGCATAGAAGAGCACAATAATCATACCTATGATTACACCGGTATTGATATCTACCTGAAGAAATCTTGAGAATACTACACCAACACCGCGCATTTGACCTGCGACATACGTGAACGATACAATCAATGCACAAATCACTGCGACAATTCTAGCCGTTTTCGAGTAGTAACGGTCGCCAATAAAATCCGGTACGGTGAATTTCCCGAATTTTCGTAGGTATGGAGCCAGTAATAATGCCAATAGAACATAACCACCTGTCCATCCCATTAAATAAACGGAACCATCATAACCAGCAAAAGAGATGATACCGGCCATGGAAATAAAAGAAGCTGCCGACATCCAGTCCGCTGCGGTCGCCATACCGTTTGCTAATGGAGAAACTCCGCCACCGGCAACGTAGAAATCTTTTGTAGATCCCGCTCTAGACCATATTGCAATACCGATATACAGGGCAAATGTGAGCCCTACTAAAATATATGTCCAGGTTTGTACGTTCATTTCGTTGGTTTTTGTTGGTTGGTTTAATCGTTGTATCCGTATTTCTTATCTAGCTTATTCATGAGTCTTACATATACAAAGATCAGGATAACGAAAACGTATATCGACCCTTGTTGTGCAAACCAGAATCCTAATTTGAAGCCGCCTATTTTAATAGTATCCAATGCTTCTTTGAATAGAATGCCCGCTCCAAATGAAACAATAAACCAAATCGTCAATAAAATGAATAGGTAACGTACATTTTCTTTCCAGTAAGCGGTTGCTTTCTTTTGTTTTTCAGACATGTTCTATTCTATTTTAATGAATGAATAGGCTTACGTCGTATTAAGGCCTATTCGTATAAAACTTATATAATAACAGAGGAGAACCTCTGGTCATTTAAATCTCGATTATCGAGTAAATTAGGCATAAAAGTTTAATTCGGTATGAACAATACTCCACTCGAAGAATCTTTTTTTGCTCCGGTTACCGATGAAAGTACATTTGTTAATTGCTCTATTCTTAAAACCCCCATTAAAGCAAATACCAATGCTTCTTTGAATTCTATTATAATTTTTTCGGGAACCACCACCTTTGTTGTTTCACCTAGTTTCTCTTGTAGTGTTTCAATCAAAAAAGAATTAAGTGCACCACCGCCTGTTACCAACAATTGTTGATTTTTGGTTTTGAAATTCAGCTCTATCTGTTGTGCCACTTTATCACAAATATGGTGTACACTTGTGTGAAGCAAGTTTTCTAAGGTGTCTTCCGTTTCTTCAACTATGGGCACAACCTCTTCTAAAAACCATTCATAACCAATAGATTTTGGGTGTGGTAGTAAATAGTACTTTAAGTTATTTAATTTTTCCAGCATGGTGTGGTTTAGTTGCCCTCTTCGTGCCAAATTTCCATCTTCGTCATACTCCAAATCTACCTTTCTAGTAATGTAGTTGAGAATCATGTTTGCCAAACCAATATCATAGGCTATTCTTTTATCTTTTACTTCGAAAGAGACATTACTGATTCCGCCTAAATTCAAGCAAAATTCATACTGGCTAAAAAATATTCGATCTCCGATAGGCACTAAAGGGGCGCCTTGACCGCCTAATGCCAGATCGTTTGTTCTAAAATCGCATATTACCTTTATACCACAAGCATTTGCCAAATGTTGACCAGAACCTACTTGAAAGGTAAGTCCCATTTCTGGTCTATGGTGAGTGGTATGACCGTGACTGGCAATATAATCGACTTGTAATAAATTTTCATTGACAAAATTTAGTACTTGTTCGCCAAGCCAAGTGCCGTAGGTATTATGAAGTTCAAGAAGTTTTTCCGCAGATAAATCAATGGCGTTTTTCAATGTATTCATCATATCAGATGAATATTTGATGCTTTTTGTTTCTTTGATTTCAAATTGCCATGCCTCTTTTTTTTGCCAAATATGGCAATAAGCTAAGTCAAGCCCATCTAATGAAGTACCCGACATGAGACCAATGATTTTATATATTTTCATTTCTAATAGGTTGAGGTTTTTTTACTTGATAATAATATATAATCAATGCTACCAGTATCATTTCTATAATTAGCGAAAAAATAGAGCCTTCAAAGCCAAATTGCCCTCCGTTAACCATATTGTTTTCTGGCACTGTGAATTCTATGATGCTATAGATATCTTGACCGCTTACGTTGAAGCCAAATAACGATTGAAATAGATTCCAGCTAAAATGGAAGGCTATAGGGTACCATAAATTCTTTGTGTAGATATATGAGGCGCCAAGTGCTATTCCTGCTAAAAAAAGACCTGTTAAACTGAATAGGCTAATATTTGGATTTGCACCATGAGCTATTGCGAACAAAGCAGAAGAAATTATTAGTGCTATATACTTGTTAAAAGATAGCATAAGATTCTTTAGAATGTACCCTCTAAAAAGAACTTCTTCTAAAATGGCTACAAATACGAACAATAGTGTGGTATAGATTAATTCTAATACATCAAAGTTAAAATCAGTATAGATAATTTCTTCGGCTGCCCATAAACTAACAAAAGCTAATCCCATTATGACCAACCCAAGTAGAGTGCCTATTATAATATCGTTTTTTCTGTTTTTTATCTGAAGACCAACGTCCATAAAATTTTGCTTGTCCATATATTTCATAAAAATCCAGACTAAAAGAAGCGTTCCCAGAAACGAAAAAAATGTCATTATTAATTCCTGAAGCGAGTTTGCTTGAAAATCGTTATCTCCAAATGGAATACCGGCAACGAAAGCACCGCCAACTTGAAATAGACCAACTATTATTACGTATGGAAATATTAATGCAATTACTCTAGCCCATCCACTATGGTTCATAAGACTCTAATTTAGTTTTACAGGTAATTTTCCTTTTGCCTCTAATGTACCCATAAAATGTGCTGCGGCAACATCTTGAAACTCTTTAAAATTTTGATATGCAATTACTGTAGCCGTTGTTTTATCCGTTTTAAAAAATTGTAAAGCATATGGATTTCCAAAATGATACAATACCACTTTTTTGGAGGCAATCAATTCATTTACAAAATCTATTTCTTCTTGAAGGAATCCAAAGTTGTTCGTCGGTTTTATTTGTGGGGGAGTAAGCAGTAATAGAATTTCGGTTTCATTTTTTATCTCTTTGCGCATGTCGGCAATATTTTCTACAATTTCTTGGTTCGTTTGGTCGGCACCAAATCTTTTTAACGTCAAGGTGCAGAAATTGGTTGCTCTAAAATGTTCGATTTTCTCAGTAGAACCGTGATGCAAAGTGAGTGACTGTTCTGCTATTTTTTTATTTAAAGGACTCGGGTCGGTTAGTTCTTGGGGAATATTTTTGGGAATAATGGCTTTTTCTTTTAGCTTCCAAATACGTTCTATGCTTTTATTTATTTGTGCTTCGGATGCATTTTTAAGAATATGCTCAATGCCTTCTTCAATATGTTCGGCAAAGCATAATACATCATTGCCTGCGTTAAAAGCAAGCCACTCCAATTCGCCCTTTGTTGGATAATGTTTAGATACTGCATGCATGTTCAATGCATCTGAAATTACGACTCCGTCAAACCCCATTTCGTTTCTTAAAACGCCAGTGATTATATCTTTATTTATGCTTGACGGTAATTCTGCATTAGTGGTCAATGCCGGTACGGATAAGTGACCTACCATAACCGAATCTACACCTTCGTCTATTAATTTTTGAAAAGGGTAGAGCTCATTGGCTATTAAATCTTCTTTGGTCTTATCAATAATCGGTAAACCCAAATGTGAATCTGTAGCCGTGTCTCCATGCCCAGGAAAGTGTTTAATGCTTGTAAGTACCCCTTCGGACTGGGTTCCTTTTACAAATGCTTTTGCCAATGAGATTACTTGTTCTTTGTCATCACCAAACGATCTATACCCAATTACAGGGTTGTTAGGGTTTACGTTGACATCCACAACGGGAGAGAGATTCCAATGTATTCCTGCGGTCTTACAATCTTTGGCAATGTTTTGACCTACTTCAAATACTAGGTCGGTATTATTTTTATTGGCACCTAACGTAATTGCATACGGGTATTGCGGGGTATTTTCAATGCGCATGGCCAAACCCCATTCTGCGTCAATAGAAATTAATAGGGGATAGGTTGCTGCTTTTTGATATCTGTTGATGAGGTTTTTTAAAGTGCCAAAACTATCTTCATTAACTACTATTTTCTTTTTGCCCTCAAAATTTGTTGCTGCACTGGCTCTAGAATGAAAAAAACAGATACCGCCAATATGGTGTTCGGCAATCAGTTTTTCAAGTTGTTGTATTTCTTCTTCGGTATCGTTTATAAAAGCAGCGGGCATAAATAACTGCCCCACTTTCTGTTTTAAGGTTAGTTGCTGCATTGCTTGGTTTGTAGGTATTATTTTATTCATTGGGAACTGTTGTTTTTTTTCCGAAATCTGCAGGGTATTTAATAAATTTTAAAAGTAAGAGTGCCGGTAGGGCAGCAATGACTACCCAAACGAAAAATCCGTCGTAACCCAACCATTGTTGCATGTAACCGCTAATCATACCGGGTAGCATCATACCTAATGCCATAAAACCTGTAGCAATGGCATAATGCGATGTTTTAGATTTACCTTCGGCAATGTAGATGAGGTACATTAAAAAGGCGGCAAAACCGAAGCCGTAACCAAATTTTTCGAATATTACCGTAGCCGTTACCGCATAAACACTTGTGGTATTGGTCATGGCCAATACTGCATAAAGAATATTTGGAAGGTTCAATGAAAGTACCATCGGTAACATCCATTTTTTTAATCCGTCACGTGAAATAAGAATGCCTCCTAAAATTCCTCCAATGGAAAGAAAGATAACTCCTGCAGTACCGAATATGGTACCTAGTTGTTCGGTTGAATACCCTAATCCACCTTTGTCCGGTGAATCCAATAAGAAAGGTGATGCCATTTTGACCAATTGTGATTCGCCCAAACGGTAGCTTAAAATAAATGCTAAGGCAATACCTATGCCCGGTTTCTGAAAGAAAGAAGAAAATACTTCTAAAAACCCTGCGGGCTTTTCTTTCTCCTCTATATGTTCCGATTCATATTTAGGTGTTACAAAGAAGTTTGCCACGGTCATGACCAACATTAAAAATGCAGCGGCCGACATGGTTATGCTCCAAGCTTTAGTATTGTCGCCATATTTATTTTCCAAGAACCCGGCAAGTACAACTATTAAGCCTTCACCGGTAACCATAGCTAGGCGATAAAAGGTACTTCTCATACCTACAAAGAACGATTGTTTTTTTTCCGTTAAACCAATCATATAATACCCATCGGATGCAATGTCATTAGTGGCGGAAGCAAATGCGGCCATCCAGAAACATGCCAATGAAGTCACGAAGAACATATTGGTAGGTAATGATAAACCAACCCCTAAAAGTGCAATGGCAATTAAAAGTTGCATGCTTAAAAACCATTTGCGTTTGGTGCTTTTTAAATCAACGAACGGACTCCATAATGGTTTAAGAACCCATGGTAAATACAAAATACTGGTGTATAAGCCAATGTCCTCATTACTTACCCCTAATTTTTTATACATGATTACAGAAACCGTAACTACCAATACATAGGGTAATCCTTGCGTGAAATAAAGCACAGGTACCCATGCCCAAGCTCCTTTGTCTTTTTGTACCATATTACTTGCTCACTTGTTTTAAATTAAAAATTATTGGAGTGGTCTCTTTACCGTAAACATCTATAAAACTAATTGCATTATATTTTTTTCTCAGTTGGTCAAGGGGAATGCGCACTGTTTTAGAGGTGTTGTCTACATATATTTTGGACAGTAATTTCTTAATGTCATACGTTTCTTTTACCCTAATACCAGATGAGTAGCATAAGGCATATCTTATAGCACTTAAATCATTGAATTCAAGAATGACTTCAGTGTCTGTTTTGCTTGAGTTTACTAATCTAGGTGATTTTGCAATATGATTGTTAGCTAAGGTTGAAACAGGGTTTAATGCTGGTTTTTTATAATACTTTTTATAAATATAATCTACCACATCATCATTTTCCGTCATTAATGATTTGGCACTGAACATAGCATTTCCTTGAATTTGAGGCGTGTTACGTGCTAACTCTATTTGTGTTGGTAGTTCTTTATAATCGTCCCACGCTTTATCGCTGTTGTTTCTAATTTTATAAGGACCGTTACCAACATATAGGTTGGTGTTGTAATTATTTTTTGACCACCAATCAACAATTTTTCTATGTGATGCAACGGGTAGATCCATACTCCAATATACTTGTGGGGCTAAATAATCTATCCATCCTTTTTTCATCCATAACAATGGGTCGGCATATAAATCTTCAAATGTAGTTTGCCCCGCTTTAGTATCAGATCCTTTTGGGTCGGTAGAATTGTTTTTCCAAACTCCGAACGGACTAATACCAAATTGAACCCATGGTTTTAACGATTTTATGGTTACATGAGATTGCTTTACCAACGAGTCAATGTTACTTCGTCTCCAGTCATCTATTGATTGATTGTTCTGTGCGTAGGTTTTGTAGGCGACCGAGTCATTAAAGACTTCACCGGTAACCTTATAAGGATAAAAGTAATCATCAAAATGTATGGCGTCTACATCATAATTAGAGACCAGTTCTTCTATGATATTTTGAAAGTGGTTGCGAACTTCGGGCAGACCGGGATTGTAATAATTTTTCTTTCCGTAGTGCACTATCCACTCTGGGTGTGTACAATAATCATGTGTTTCTGATAAAACCTCAAAATTCTCATCAAAAGTTGCTCTATATGGGTTTAGCCAAGCATGAAACTCCAAGCCACGATCATGAGCTTCGGCAATCATCCATTCCAGAACATCTGTATTCCATTGAGGTGGAGTACCTTCTTTACCTGTTAAAAACCTTGACCAAGGAGCATATTCAGATTCGTAAAAGGCATCACCAGCTGCACGTACTTGTACTATAACGGCATTGTAATGTTCCTTTTCGTAGAAATTTAAAATCTTTAGGTAGTCTGCTTTTTGTTTTTGTGCAGAATCGGCTCCATTCTTTGGCCAATCTATATTGACCACTGTAGCGATCCAAACACCTCTAAACTCTCTTTTGGGGTATTTTTCATAAGATTTAAAAATTCCGCAAGAACTTAAAAGAAGTAGTAAGGCAAGTAGTGTTAGTTGTTTTACCATAAATTTAAAAAAGACCCATTTTAAACTAAAAATAGGTCTTTTAATTCAATTTAGTTGTTAGTTGAATTTATGTCTTACAAAGGCTTCCATTGCTGCGTATGAAGATAGGCCCATTGCTTTATATTTATTAGCGGTATCACGATTTCTTTCTTCGGCGCGCATCCAGAATTCTCTAGAATCATCGCCTTGAAACATTACACCATCTTTTTGAGATTGATGACAGAAAATGGCATTTCGCTTTTTCAAAACTTGACCCGGACTCATGGGTACTGCCATTTCAATTTCATTGATGTCCCACTCATGCCAAGCGCCTCTATATAACCATAACCAACAATCATTCATGAAATCTTTAGACTTTAGCTTTTCGCATGCTGCAAATACCGCATCTAAACAAACTTTGTGTGTGCCATGCGGGTCTGCTAAATCACCTGCAGCATAGATTTGATGAGGTTTTATTTCACTTATGATATTGGCAACAATGGTAATGTCTTCATCAGATAAGTTTTTCTTTTTTATAGTACCTGTCTCGTAGAACGGTAAATCTAAAAAGTGAACGTTTTCATCTTGTAACCCCATGTATCTGGTTGCTGCATAAGATTCACCTCTTCTTATTTTGCCCTTTAAATTTCGCACTTCAGGCGAGTCGATATGGGTTTCGTTCTTTTCAGAAAGCGATTTGATAATTTTATTGGCTTCGTCAGAAGGATTTATATGTAATGCTATTTCAGCATATTTTCTTGCATCGGTATCTGAAACCGCTATGTTTCCAGAGGTTTGATAAACAATGTGCACTTCATGACCTTGTTCTACCAGTCTGTCAAAAGTTCCGCCCATAGAAATCACGTCATCATCTGGGTGAGGGCTAAATATAATTACTCTCTTTTTAGCCGGGTTGGCACGTTCTGGTCGGTTAGTGTCATCGGCATTTGGTTTACCACCAGGCCATCCGGTAATGGTATGCTGTAGTTTGTTGAACATTTCAATGTTCAGGTTATAAGCATCGTTCAGCGCTAAAAGATCAGCCATGCCGTTGTCGTTGTAATCTTTGTCGGTCAAACTTAAAATTGTTTTTCCTGTAGTCTCACAAAGCCAAACAATTGCTTTTGCTTTCAATTCTTCTGTCCATTCACAGGCATCTACCAACCAAGGAGTTTTGTTTCTGGTCAACTCGCTTCCGGCACCGGTATCTAATACAAAGGTGCAATTGTCATGTTGCTGCAGATAGGTTGCAGGAACATGAGAGGAAATTTCACCTTCAATAGTTTTTTTGATGATGTTGGCTTTGTTCTGTCCCCATCCTAATAATACTATTCGTTTTGCTTTTCTTACCGTAGAAATTCCCATGGTAATGGCTTTTCTAGGTACATTGTCTATGCCTAAAAAAGATGGGGCCGCATCAACACGGGTAATGTGATCAAGGGTAATTACTCGTGTGCCGGAATTAAAGTGAGATCCAGGTTCATTAAAACCGATATGACCCGTTCTACCAATACCTAAAAGTTGAAAATCCAGTCCGCCATGTTCTTTTATTTTTTGCTCATAACTTAAGCAGTAAGCTGTTGTTTCCTCATTACTTACCGTACCATCTGGAATATGAATATTCTTTTCTGGGATATCTACATGATTAAAAAGATGCTCGTGCATGAAGTAGAAATAACTTTGAATATTATTTGGCTCCATAGGGAGATATTCGTCTAAGTTAAAAGTGACCACATTTTTAAAGCTTATACCTTCTTCTTTGTGCAAACGAACCAACTCTTCATATACCCTTATTGGCGAAGAACCTGTAGCTAAGCCCAAAACAC
The DNA here is from genome assembly GCF_902506355.1 of Maribacter litoralis. Classification (NCBI taxonomy): domain Bacteria; kingdom Pseudomonadati; phylum Bacteroidota; class Flavobacteriia; order Flavobacteriales; family Flavobacteriaceae; genus Maribacter; species Maribacter litoralis. Next base: position 3,258,194 of record NZ_LR733271.1, read on the forward strand.
AATTTCTTTTTTGCCCTTGTCTCTTTTTGATCAGTGCAGCTATTTCATGCGCAACTTGAATAGAGGCCTCATTAGAATCTTGGAAGATTACGTTATGAATTTTTTCGAACCTGGTTTCTTCAAACTGACCAATTGGTTTGTAACTGATATCGATTTTGGAATCTTTTACGGCGTTTTTCATATGATTATGATAGGTTTTTGGATTTTTAAATCATGCAAATATATGCGTTATTTTGATTACTTGCGGTTTTTTGCAATAAATTATGCCGTTTTTTGCTGTTAATTAATCTTTAATATGTGTTTACATTATATTAACGTCACAAAACGGCATGTGATAAAAATCGCTATCTTTGCCATATTCATTAGAAAAATTGCCATTACATGTTAAAAGAGGAACGTCAGCAGACCATTCTAAACGAAGTAGATCTGCATAATAGAATTCTCATTACCGATATAGCCGAGGCATTAGATGTGTCAATAGATACTATAAGAAGAGATGTAAAAGAGCTTGATGCCGAAAATAAGCTTAGAAAGGTGCACGGTGGTGCTATTTCTATGGGGTACATGACCAATAGTGCAAGAAATACCAATATCTATAAATTAGATGATAAAGTTGCCATAGCGACAAAGGCCATTACAATGCTGCGAGATGGCGCGGTTATTTTTTTAGATGGGGGGACAACATGTATGGAACTGGCACGTATTATACCCGAAAACATGAACCTTACATGTTTCACCATAAGTTTGCCCGTTGCTATGGAACTTTCCCATAAAGCCAATATTAACGTGATTTCTATTGGAGGGCAAATTTCAAAAGAGGCACAAATTGCGATAGGGGCAAATGCAATTCATCATATTTCAGAAATACGGTTCGATTATAGTTTTATTGGAACCGGTTATGTTGATGCGACCTTTGGACTGACGGAGTTTGATTGGGATATTGTTCAAATTAAAAAGGCAATAATAAAGGCTTCAAAGAAAACGGTATTATTATCGATTTCTGAAAAACTGAATTCTCAACACCGTTATAAAACCTGTGATATCAGTTCTATTAATACTATGATAACCGAATTGAACCCAAACGATTTATTGCTCAAAGCTTTTAAAAACCACGATATAAAAATTATATAATTAAATGGATTATAAAAAAATAACCGAAACCCCTTCGAACCACAATGATCTGGAGTTAATGAATACCGAGACTATTCTTCAAAAAATGAATGAGGAGGATAAGAAGGTGGCATATGCTGTAGAGCAAACTATTCCGCAGGTTACAAAACTTGTAGATGCATTGGCAGAGCGTTTTAAGAACGGTGGTAGATTATTCTATATAGGGGCAGGTACCAGTGGACGTTTGGGTATTCTTGACGCCTCTGAAATACCGCCCACCTTTGGCATGCCTCACGAACGTGTAGTGGGTTTGATCGCAGGTGGGGATACGGCGATCAGAAAAGCTGTGGAAAATGCAGAAGACGCTACGCAACAAGCATGGTTAGATTTAAAAGAACATGATATCACCAGTACCGATGTTGTTGTTGGTATTGCTGCATCGGGCAGTACACCTTATGTGATTGGTGGGTTGGAAGATGCTAAGAAAAACGGAATTTTAACTGCGGCCATAACCAATAATCCTGGTGCTCCTATTGCTAGAATAGCCGATATTCCAATTGAAATTAATGTAGGACCGGAATTTTTGACCGGTAGTACCAGAATGAAAAGTGGTACTTCTCAAAAATTAGTATTGAATATGATTTCTACTGCACTTATGATTAAAATAGGTAGGGTGAAAGGGAATAAGATGGTAAATATGCAATTAAGCAATGATAAACTTGTAGATCGCGGTACACGATATATTATGGAAGGTCTTGATATTGACTATACCGAGGCTGCCGAGTTATTGAAAAAACATGGATCTGTTAAGCTGGCTATAGAAGCTGGCAAACAATAGGTTTGGTAGTTATAATAATAGAAAGCCTGAATACTATAATTATATTCAGGCTTTTTTATGCTCTAATTTTTAGGAACTAATTTATAAATTCCCTTGCCTTCAACGGCTACGTATATTAATCCGTCTGGTCCTTCATGTACTGCTCTAACTCTTCCCAGACCGTCCATTAATTTTTCACGTGCAGTTACTTTATTTCCGTCCATGACCAATCGCTCTAAGTACTGAAAAGCCAAGGAACCTACCATAAGGCTACCTTCCCAATTTTTATATTTATCTGTGGATACATATGCCATACCGCTAGGCGCAATAGAGGGAACCCAATAATGAATTGGTTGCTCCATGCCTGCCATTTCTGTTTTGTCGGTAATTGGTGTTCCACCATAATTTATTCCGTATGTTACCAACGGCCATCCATAATTAGCACCTTTTTTAATGATATTAATTTCATCCCCTCCTCTTGGACCATGTTCATTGTCCCAAATCTCTCCAGTTACGGGGTGCATGATTAAACCTTGCGGATTTCTGTGTCCGTAACTGTAAATGGCAGTCTTTGCACCTTTTTGGTCAACAAACGGATTGTCTGAAGGTATGCGACCGTCATCGTGTAATCTATATATTTTGCCTCCATCTCTTTTTATGTCTTGCGGGTTTGTGTCCCTATCACCGCGTTCACCTATGGAAAAGTAGAGATAACCATTTTTATCAAAGGCAATTCTCGATCCAAAATGCTGTCCCTTGGTAGAATTGGGCGAGGCTTTGTACAAAACCTGATTTTCGGTCAATGCGTTGTTATTTAATTTTGCTCTCATTATTGCAGTGTGCCCTCCCTTTTCTTTTCCTTCTGTAGAAGCGTAGGTAAGGTATATCCACCCGTTTTCTTGATACTTTGGGTGTAGGGCAATATCTAGCAGACCGCCTTGGCCTCTATTGTAAACTTCAGGGACATTACCGATAATCGATTTTTTACCATTGGAAAAATGTATCAATTTTCCCTCTTTTTCGGTGATTAATAAACTTTTGTCGGGAAGGAATGTAAAGCCCCATGGTATCTGTAGCTCATCGACGAACAGCTCAGTGGTGAAAAAGACTTCTTTTGGGGTAGTTACTTTGTTTTCAGGGTTTTGTGCGCAAGAAAAATTAAGCGTTACAACGAATAAAAGTGGGATGATAATACTATTTTTCATATTAAGGCGTTAGAAATATATTAATGAACACGTGAATAAACTAAAGATAAAATATAAGTAAAAAATTACACCAAAGAACTATAAAGATCCCAAATCGAAATTGTTCTTAAAAAAGATACTTAACCTATGCTCCCAAAACAACAGCGGTATACGCTGTATGTACTATTTCTGATTGTTATTTCAGTAATTGGTACTACGGCTCTGGCCAACTCCAAAGTAAGTACTTTGTACGCAGAGGTGGCTCATGTAATCGAAAAAGCCGTTTCGGTTTCTACCAAAATTCAACCCACTTTAGAAAAGAAGGAAAAAGTTATACGTAAGTCTAGCTTAGCAGCTCCTGCAATGTTCAATACATTAATTGTTGGTGCAGATGACACGGACACATGTAATGATAACGGATTTACAATTGCCCGTTTTAATTTATGTGGTGATTATGATGATCGTATTATTAGTTTGTCCGGTGGTCCATATTCTAGCGTAGTATGGCAAGAATTGGGAGGTTCTTGTTCAACTGATGTTAATACTGAATGCCCTAATACCAACGCATCTTGTTATTCAAATGTTGTAACTGGACAACAAACCTTTAATTTAGATGCAAGCTCTGTGCCCTCTACTTCTGGAGCAGAATATAGGGTTTTAGTAGACGGACAACCTTATTACTTTAAGGTAAAGAAAAGTACCATTACCCAAACGTATGTAAAACAAGATTTTATATGTGGTGTAGATGGTAGAATACAAATAACAAATCTTTCAAGTGCATATGAGTTTGCTATTGATAGCGGTAGCGGATTTGGGGCTTGGCAAGGTGCAATTTTTTCTAATTTGGCACCTGGTACATATAATGTAAAGGCTAGATTAAGAAATACAGCCAATACGTGTGAATATCCGTACGAGCCAATTGTTATTGAAGAAAAGGAAATTGAAATCTCGGCAACTTTTACAGATGCTCTCTGTAGTGGAGATACCGGTACTATTACCGTTACCGCTTCCAATGTTCCTGGTCCGTATAAATATACTTTATTGAACTCTAGTGGCGTAGCCCAAGAGTTTACGGCATTTATTTCTACCAATCCCTACACTTTTTCTGCTGTAGGTTTTGGGACATATACCGTACAGGTAGAAACCCAGCAATGTACGGGTGACCCGTTAAACGGAATTGACCCGCCTAGGCAAAATGTAGATGTCAATGGAGACCCTTTAACCATTGGTGCGGGTGCTTCTGCTTTAGATGCTTCTACCGAGGTGAATAGTAGTTTTGGGTGCTCAGATATTTCTAGTGTAGATATTACCTTAAATACGTCAGGTGGTTCTGCACCTTACACATTTACTGTTAATGGCGGTCCGGTACAGCCTTCTTTTGGAGATGCTTCTACCGATTCTGGTACAACTACCTATACCGTAACATCAGCTGGAACTTATGATTTTGTTATAACAGATAGTAATGGCTGTATCATAAATGCATCTTCAGATGTTGAAGATTTATTGCCTCCAGATGTAACAGTTGCCGGTATAGATGGTACATGTAGCAATGGTGGGGCAAAACTGGAATTTACCATTAATAACGGTAGAGGTTATAATATATCATATAGGGAAAGTGCTTCCGATCCTTGGGTAAGTATTCCACAGATTTCAGTAGCAGCAGGAACGTATAATGATATAGAGGTTAGATACCAACAAGGAGCGTTTGAATGTACTTTGGGTCTTCCGTCGGTAACTGTGGATACTGTAGGATCGTTAACGGGGTCGGCTACCAAGGTTGCCGATGTAACTTGTACAAGTTCTGGTAATGATGGCGGACAAATTGATTTTGTTGGTCCATTTTCAGGAGGCTCGGGTAGTGGTTATGAATTTAGTATCGATGGGGTAAACTTTTCTACTGTAACATCGTACTCAGATTTGGCTGCGGGAACATACACACCAATTATTCGTGATGCCGGCGGATGTCGTTTAGAATTGACAGCTATTGATATTTTGGATGTTGATCCTCCTACAGATTTAGATTTTGCACAAAGTAATACAAGTTGTGCCGCGGGTACTACAGATGTTCAGTTAACACCTACTAGTAATGCTGCAATAAATAGATATGAAATAATTAGTCCGGCGTATGTTGACAATGGTACTAATGATACGTTTACGGGTTTAATGACCTCACAAGCATATATCTTTCAAATAACCGATGTTAACGGATGTTCATATACCGAAGGTTTTAGACCAGTTGAAATAAGTTCTATTCGAGTACGAGTAAAATCTGGTGGCGACCTAAGAGTTTGTAACGGTGCTACCGATGGTACGGGATCCTTTATCGTAGATGGTTTTGCCAACAATTATACCTATGATATTAATGGCGGATTATTCTCTGGAGGACCACAAAGTAATAACGAAGTAGCACTTCCATTATCAGGTGCCGGAACATATACCATTACAGTTACCGATGCTGATACCGGTTGTACAGATGTTACATCTTTTGAGATTGAAGAAGCTCCAGTATTAGATCTTTCTACAAGTACGGTTACGGCTATGAGCTGTGCCAACGGTAATTTAGGAAGTGTAAGAGCAAATGCAACCGGTGGTTGGGGAACATATAGATATACCCTAACTCCACCTGTAGGGCCACAAATAGGTCCCAAATCTGGAAGAACCTTTAGTAATCTTTCTTCAGCGGGAACATACACATTATCTGTAGAAGATGCTGAAGGTTGTACAGATACGTTCACCTTTGACTTAAACCCAATTGATGCACCGACTATTGCGTTAGATGGTCCGTCTTCAGATTTTTGTTTTGTAGCCGGAGTAGGAGCTACGGTTGCCGTAACCTCCACTGCAGGTACTGCAGCAGTCGGTACACATCAATATAGAATTAATGGTGGTACTTTACAGGCGAGCGCTTCTTTCTCTGGTCTATCTCCTGGTAACTATACCATAGAGGTGGTTGATGGTAATGATTGCTCAGATAGCTTAGCTATAACCATTGAGCCCCAATTAAGGGTAAATACCAGCATTACGGCCGAAATACCATGTGGTGGAGCAGACGGAACTATTAGAGTAAGTGTCAATGGTGGTTATACTGCTGGTGTAGGTGCTAAACAGTATGAGGTTAGTTCTGATGGTGGTGCTACTTTTGGTACTGCAATTCCACTAACTTCTGATACTTTCGATTATAACACAAATGTACCTGGAGATTATGTTTTTAGAATTACCGATAATAATACAACAAGCAGTGGCTGTGTAGCAGAGTCAGTTTCTATTACATTGAATCCACCTCAAAATATAGCCGCAGCATATGTAACAACTAGACCAGTGAGCTGTAGCTCTACCAATAACGGGGCGGTAACCATAACACCCGATGCAACAAGTGGGGTGCCACCATATGAAGTTAATTTTAACGGAAATGGTTGGGGCTCGGAAACTGTTTTTTCAAACCTAACTGTTGGTACTTACTCTTACTTGGTCAGAGATGCTAGAGGTTGTGAAACCGTTGCCGATACTTTTGATATTATTTTAGATAACACTGCGCCACCAGCAACTACGGTTTCAGAAGTTCAGGCAGTATGTTCTGGTAGTGGTCCAGTTAGTGGAGGTATAAGTATTGATGCAGTTGCCGATGGTACGCCTAATTTTGATTTTATTATAGAAGATAATACAGGTGTAGAAATTACTCGTGTTGAAGATCAAAGTACTTTTCCGATCCAAATTTTAAATCCTTCATTGGTAACTGGAGATTACACTATTATCACGATTGATGCCAATGGTTGTACAGATATAGATACGGTTACGATTACATCAAATGAAGTGGTAATTTCACCACTTCCGCCACCAGTACCTGTTGATTGTGATGATACCGCTTTCACCTATGCTGTTAATGTTAGTGGAGGTTCAGGTTCTTATCAAATAAGATTGTTGGATCAACCATCATTCTCTAACTTAAATAATACACCAGGGGTCAATGACCATACTTTTAGCAATGCTACAGACGGTATTCAATATGGTGTAGCGTATACTGTTGTTGTGTTAGATGTGGGTACAGGTTGTACTTACGAACAAGAAATTCCTCCAGTAGAAGGTCCGTCAACATTAGATGTGACAGCATCTTCTACACCAGGTGCCTGTGATATCAATAGAAATGGTGAAATAGCCTATGAAATTACGGGTTATACTATTGGTGATCAGTTAAGAATAGTATTGATTAATAATGAAGATGGATCGGAAACTGAGTTGCAGGCTTCGGTAACAACTTCAGGTTTACCTTATAATGATACCTACCCAGAGTTACCTGGAGATTATCAAATTTTGGTTGAAAATTTAACCGATACTTGTACAGATGCAGATTCGGTTACTATACTTCAAAATTTACCTGATATTGATATTTTACAAGAAGTACCTGCAAATTGTAATGCATTTGGGCAAGTGACCGTACAAGGTAGAGGTGGTTCTGGAGGGCCATATGAATTTGCCTTTATGGATACCGGTGTACCTCCTACAGGTTGGACAACCGATACTACTTTTTCGGCAGCTGATGGCACTTATGATGTATATGTAAGAGATGCAAGTGGTTGTACATCTTTTGATATTGCAACGATTATATCTTTAGATCCAGATTTGCCAGCTCCAGATTTTACGGTGGTAAATCAATGTGATCCTACCTCAACGGCTTTTGACATTACCGTTACAGTACCAAATTCTTTGAATACGCCGAGATTTACTTTGGGTGGTGATGAACAATTGCCTACGGATGATGGTACAAATTGGACTTACACTTACACCGTAAGTAGTCCTGGAGATTACGTAGTAGATGTTGTTGATGCCAACGGATGTACAAGTCAAGGTACTGCCACGGTATATGATTTCTTGTCTGCAACGGGCGACTTTTCTACCGATAGTACTTGTAATGATGCTGATGGTGAAATTACAATAACTACCAATGGTGGAAGTGGAGATTTCGATTATGAACTAACAGGTGTAGATTATAATTCATCTGCCGTTGGTCCGGTATTGCAGACAAACGATCCGGTGTTTACCGGTTTAGAACCTGGTAATTATCAAGTTGTTATAACTGATCGAGTTGTTAATGATGGAACTGGTTTCTGTGAAACCACGGTGTCTAACATTATTCTCAATCAAGCGGCTCAACCTGTTATCATTTCAGAAGAAGCTATAGATATTAGTTGTAGAGATGAGAACGATGGGTTTATAGAAGTAATAGTTGGTCCTGCAAATGCAATGGTTCCTTTTACTTCGCAAGATACCCCGTTAACCTATATCCTAAATGATGTTACATCTGGTACAACGGAGGTTACAAGAAATAATACGGGAGCCTTTTCAGGATTGCCTGCAGGAGATTATCAAGTACAAGTGTTAACAGCACGTGGTTGCGAAGTGTTATCTACAGTACAAACTATTGATAACCCCGATGATTTTAGCATAACGGCAAGTGCAGCCGATTTTTCTTGTGAGCCAGGTGCTAATAGATATAGTTCTACTATTATTACGGTGAATGTAGTTGATGCAGGTACCATAGGTTCAGGTTATCAATATAGTATTACAGGGTTCGAGAACTATCAAACTGGTAATACGTTTGAAATTATAGATAATGGTTCTGCTCAGAATATTACGGTTTATGCAATAGATGGTAATGGTTGCCAAGCTACCTTTGATGTGCCTACGATCAATCCTCCTACAGATGTTGTACCCACAATCATAGATATTGATATTTTAAATTGTAGAGATGATGAACGTGTACGTATAGAAGTTACGGGTACAACCGACTTTACTGTAAATACAGTTTCTGTAATAGCAGTTGCTCCAGTAACAAATTCAGCTGGTAATAATTATGTTGATGTGTACTTACCGGCCGTAGGAGATTATCTATTCGAAATTGTGGACAATACTGTGGGTTGTACTTACCCAATGCCAGTTCATACCGTAAATACACCTATTGCGCCAACGGTTTTAATTAGCGAAGCTAAACCCGTTAGTTGTGCGGTACCCGGCAATGATGGAGCATTGTTCATTACAGTTGGTGATTATAGCGGTGTTTATGATTACATTGTTTATGAGGCTACCGATGATGCAAGAACAACGCCACTGGCTTCAGGAACGTTTGATAACAATAATTTCCCTGATGTTAATGGCGATGAAGCCCGTATAGATAATTTACCTGGTGGTAATTTAATAGTTGATGTAGTTTCTGTGGGTAATCCGTATTGTGCAGGTATCAGTAATGTTGCCAATATTAGAACACCTAACGGTCCGCTACAAGTAACGGCAGAATCTATAGGAAACGTTAGTTGTACCAATGATACTGGAGAAATTGTTGCTACCGGAACCGGTGGTTGGGATACCACACCTTATGAGTATAGATTGTTGATGAGTACGGATAATGGTGCTACTTATACCACTGAAATTGCCGCTTTCTCAAACAATAATGAATTTACCGGCTTATCATTCGGTTTCTATGAGATAGAAGTTAGGGATGTAGAAGGATGTACAAATACAGTTGAGATAGAATTGGAAGAAGTACCGCAAATTATTGCCGGTATTAGAGAGCCACAAAGTTTAGATTGTCCTAATGGTAATAATGCTGTTCTTGAGGCTTATGATGTTACATCTGGCGATGCGCTTACCGCAACCGCTGGGGCAAGTGGAGGCTTCCCCGGTGCTGGTTATAACTATACATTATTGTATTTAAGTGGTGATGATAATACGGCTGTTGTTTCTGAAAGTGGATTACAGAATACTCCAACCTTTATTGGAGATAGTGGAGGATATATTAGTGCTGGTTGGTATGCCATAGAAGTTTCGTCTAGTTTTGGGTGTTCTTTTGTTACCGAAGCTTACTACGTAGATCCGCCACCACCGATACAACCGGTTTTGGTACAGACTAGAGTACCTGGCTGTGGAGGTGATGGTGAAATGAGAATGACCGTTGAGAATCCTGATCCGTTGTTCACATATGAATATTTAAGGGTTGAAAATGGCGTAACTATTGGTACGTATCAACCTATGACCGGCAATTCTGTAACCATTACGGGTGTTCAAGGAATTACCTATCAATTTGATGTAAGAAAGGTGAACGCTGCAGGTGCTTGCCCGGCAATTAGATCAAACGGTATTACAATGACCGATGCTACTGGAATAACATTATTACCGAACTTGCCAGATGACATTTCATGTGCTTCTGAATTGGATGGTAGAATAGAATCATTTGTAAATGGTGGTGTAGGTGAAGATTTGTTCTATTTATATGAAGGTGATCCGGTTGATGCTTTTAACCCGGCCGTTACGGCGACCATGGTTAGAGGTCCTCAAGATAACGGAACATTTGAAGGGCTTGCTGAAGGATCCGAATATTATATTGCCGTAACAAGTGGTGCTACTTGTATGGATATTGCCGGTCCGTTCGAAATAATTAGACCTGATCCGATTATATTCGATGCCGTGCCGACCAATGTTACTTGTAATGGTGAAGAAGATGGTACAATAACCGTATCGGTTAGCGCTGGTGGTGAAGGATTGATACAGTTTGCAATTGCGCCAAACTTTAATGAATTCTTTAGCGATTTCGAGAACCCTGGCACTTATACTTTTGATGAATTGGCGGCAGGTACTTATGAAATTTTGATCAAAGATGATAATGGATGTTTTGAAAAAGATTTTATAACGGTTGAAGAGCCTGATCAAATAGAGGTTATAACTATTGAAACCACTCCCGAACTTTGTATTGGAGCCAATAATGGTACAGTGGTATTCGATGTAATCGGCGGTACTCCTTTTGATGATGTTCTGGTAAATCCTACCCCTTATTTTGAGTATAAGATAGAAATGGTCGATCCTGTCGATGAGAGCGGTACTGGAACATTTGCTCCTTACAATGGTGAAATTATAGAAGACCTACAAGGTGGTGCATCTTATGTAATCTATATACAAGATGTAAACTTATGTACGGCTTCAGAATTGTTTACCATTGATATTGGGGTAGATTTAACGGCAGAACCTCAGGTTCAATATGGTTGTGATGGTATATTCCCAACAAGTACAACTACAGTTCAGTTGGCTAATGATAATTTATTGCCACAATTAATGTTTGCATTGGATCCCATAGATCCTACAGATGCTATTACGGCCAATGCTACCGATCAGTATGTTTGGGGAGATTTACCTGCTGGTAATCACATCGTATATATTTATCATGAAAATGGCTGTACCAATAGTGTGGAGTTCAGTATTGATGGTTATGAGCCTTTAAGTTTGGTGGTTGATAAAACCGGACCTAATGAAGTGCAAGCTGCGGCAGCTGGTGGCTATGGTGAATATGAGTTTTTCTTCAATGGGCAGTCTTTTGGAGAAGAGACCGTATTTACCACCAATGAAAGCGGAATAGTTAATGTGCGTGTAAGAGATGCCAGAGGTTGTGAGTTAGAACTTAATGTGCCTTTTGAATTCACCGGAATGCTTGAATTTCCAAACTTCTTTACACCCGATGGTGATAACCTTAACGACATTTGGTCTCCGAACAACAGAGAGCTTTTTGATGGTGTAGTGGTTAAAATTTATGATCGCTATGGTAGAGTAGTAGCTGAGCTAGATGAGGTAAGTGGTTGGGACGGAACTTATGAAGGCAAAGAAGTACCTACCGGTGATTACTGGTATGTTGTTAACGCCAATAGTGATGCCATTAAATATGTTGGTCATTTCACCTTGTATAGATAAGTAGTATTTGAAAATATACATTTGCCGAAAAGGAGATACAATTTTGTGTCTCCTTTTTTTATTAAATCAAATAAGCTTCGGCAGTATTCTCGTCTAACATTTTAAATCTAAAATGACCTATTGAGATTTTAACTTTAAAGCAACTTGTTTTTAGGGTACATTTGATAGAAAATATTGATTTTGATGATGAGGTCTGTTATATACATTATTTTACTGGTTATTTTTCAAAGTTGTGCTTCTCAATCTAAACCTATTTTGATTGATTCAGAAATGGAAACGAATGTAAAAGAGAACCTCTCTTACTATTTATATTATCCTGAAGATTACCAAGACGAGCCGGAAAAGGATTTTCCTATTTTACTATTCTTACATGGCGGAGGCGAATCTGGCGATAGTTTGGTGACAGTGAAAAGAAATGGACCTCCAAAATTAATTGTTCAGGGTAAGAAGTTTCCTTTTTTAATATTGGCGCCTCAAAATCCAAACGCTAAAAAATGGTGGAACACAAGGGCTGTTAAGCAGTTGTTAGATTCTATTGTGGATACTAATAGAATAGATAAAAAAAGAATCTATATAACAGGATTGAGCAGGGGAGGAGGAGCTGCATGGGAAATGGCCGTTCAATATCCAAATACATTTGCCGCAATGGCAGTAGTTTGTGGTATGGCACCCTTGCCCTACGCATCTTGGATCAATAGAAAAATGCCCATATGGGTCTTTCATGGAGAAAAAGATAAATCTGTTCCATTCTCAGAATCTGAGAATATGGTGGCAAAATTAAAGGAAATGGGATATGAAGTTATATTTACCAGATACCCCAACGTAGGTCATAGCGCGTGGATAAAAGCCTATGAAACCGAAGCCCTTTATGATTGGTTTATGAATCAAGAATTAAAATAGATATATTCACTGCGATGAATAACAAATATACCAAATACGTCATAGGGCTAATTTTTATGGTGTTAACTGTTTGGGGTGTTTGGTATTTAAAGAATACGATTGAAATTTCAGAATATTTAGAACCTAAAGTGGTGGCAACGCATTACAATGGTGAAAACTATATTGCCGCAGATACATGTGTAGAGTGTCATGCAGACATATTCAAGAATCACATAGAAACCGCTCATTTTAATACTTCGGCAATTGCCGATGAGGTTCATGTGAAAGGTGTTTTTGAAGAGGGCTCAAATGAGCTGAATCTTAAGGGAGTTCGCTTAAAAATGATAGCAGATAATCATAATTTTTATCAACTATCAAAATCCAAATTTGGAGATACCGCAGTAGTGAAGTCAAAATTGGATATCGTAATTGGTTCTGGGGTTAAAGGACAGAGTTACCTTAGTTGGGAAAATAACGGACTTAGTCAAATACAAGTGTCATACTTTGAACCTACAAATGCATGGGTCAACAGTCCCAACTTTCCTGATTATGCTTTCAGTAGACCTGTAGACGATAATTGTTTAAAATGTCATATCACTTTTGCCGAAAATAAAAATGAAGCTGCAAATAGCAATGCATATAATAGGAATAAGTTGTTGCTAGGCATAGATTGTCAAAGATGTCATGGTCCGTTAGAAAAACATGTTGTGCATCATAGGGAAAATCCAAACGAATTGAAGGGTGCTTACGTAGATCGTTATAGTAATTTCACAAGGCAACAGCGATTAGATGCCTGTGCGGTTTGTCATTCTGGTTTACAGGCACAACAGGTAAAGGGAAATCCTTTTTCATTTCTAGCAGGAGATACATTATCTGAATACTCTAAGAACTATCAGAATTATAATAGAAATTTAAAATTAGATGTTCATGGTAATCAAATGGGTCTTTTAAGTGAAAGTGAGTGTTTTGTAAATTCTTCTAAAATGGATTGTATTACTTGCCATAGCCCTCATGAAAATGAACGGGGTAAGCACAACAATTTTAACGCAAAGTGCTTGTCATGTCATGATATTGAAGATATAAATACAACTGCTGAAATAAACAAACATGCCAATTCTCAAAACTGTATTTCTTGTCATATGCCATTGGTACCGTCTGAAGTAATGCAGCTGAAGCTTGACGACGAATCTGATGCAATACCTGTTTATATTAGAACTCACCTTATTGGAATTTATAAATAATCTTCTATTAGTGAAATAATAAAGAGTGGTCAAAAATCTATTTGACCACTCTTTACGCAACTAACAATTAACAATAATTTTAATTAATATGCTGGATCTTGAGTCAGTGTTGGTTGACCATCTACGGCTGATCTGTCAATAGCCTGACTTGGTATAGGGAAGTACTCATTTTTTCCTTCCGTAAAAGATTTTCCTACCAAGTATGTTCTATGTTGAGATTCGCTGGCTAAGTAGTTATTTAAAGTTTCGGCAGCAATACCCCAACGTACCAAATCCCAATATCGGTGACCTTCCATCGCAAATTCTAGTCTTGTTTCAAAGCGAACGGCATCTCTTGCGGCAGCCTTATCTGTCCAAGGTGTGTCATAAGTTGCAATATCGTAATTTGCTGCAGCTTCACCTTCAACAATGCTAAAGTCATTTCTGTCGGTTCCTTGGGTGGCAAGGGGTACGAACCCGTCTGGGTTAGCGGCTCTTGTTCTAATTTCATTTACGAGCTCTCGTGCTCTTTCTAAAGAACCAACTTCAACTTCCGCTTCTGCCAACCATAATAAGATCATGGCATAGCGCATATATCTGTAGTTGTTGGCAGATAGATTGCCCCAGCCGCCTACACCAAAACCTTCTGGCTCTGCTACATGTTTTTTAGAAAAGAAAGGACCGGCATATGATAGATCCCGTACAAAATCTGTTTGATATATTTTAAAACCTTTGTATAGTATACCTGGTCTGCCTAAAGTATGGTCTATTCTAGGGTCTAAAGTGGCCGTTTCTGCACTTGTACCATCATCATTGGTATCTATTGTGATATCTTCTGCATCGAAATTTTCAATTAATGGCAAACCATTTTCAGTTCTATACGCATTTACCAAGTTTTGAGATACCTGATAAAATCCGCAACAGCCCCATGGATCGGTGTATGGATGAGCAAGGCCCATTCCTCTACTGGAAGCTTGGTCTGCCGCACTGCTAACTGCATATTGAATTTCAAAGATTGACTCAGGATTATTTCTAGTGGCAACCAAAAAGTTATCTTCAAATTTAGTGGCTAGGCTAAAAACGCCTGAGTTCACTATTTCATCTAGCAATGTTTTGGCTTCACCAAGTTTTGCGGTATTTGCGGTTCCGTTTTCATCCCATCCTTGATACATTTTCGATTTTGCCAAGAAAGCTTTTGCAGCCCAACTAGTAGGTCTACCTACTTGAGATTGTGTGGTTGGTAAACTTGCAGCTGCAGCTTCAAAATCAGCTTCTATAAATGGCCAAATTTCACGATCGTTAGGCACTTTTGTACTTTCAACATCATCTAAAATGTAATCTTCTTCGCTAATGTAGGGAGGCATTCTCCACATTTTACGGGCTTCCATATGAAATATACCTCTTAAAAATCGAGCTTCGGCAATTACTTGTGTTCTCTTTTCATCAGATATATCTTCTAGGCTGTTGGCGGCATTAATTGCGTTGTTTGCTCTTGCAACCCCTTTAAACAATGATCGCCATCTGTTTGTGATATGACCATTAAAAGATTGAAAATCGTAGGCTTCAATAAATGATTGTTCAGGTTGATCACCCGCATCGGTACCTTTTAAGGCATCATCAGAGGCAATGTTGAACGCCCAGTTTTCTACAGTAACGTTCCAATCTGCAGTATCGTCTAACCCTGCACCGTCGATCATTGCATATGCTCCTAATAATATACCATCTAGACCATCTTCCGTTTCAAGACTGTTCGTCCCGAATTGACCCTCTGGAGTTCGTGTTAAAAATTCATCGCTACAACCAACGGTAAAGATGGCCATACAGATAAATGCTATTAATATTATGTTTTTTCTTTTCATCATTAAAATTTTAAATGTTTCATTAAATGATAGCTTGTATAAGCAACTCGATTTTTTAATTAAGCGTTAACCTTAGGCCCAAGGTATAGGTGCGAGAAACTGGCATATAACCACCATCAAAACCTAAAGTAGCATCATCTCTGTTACCCGCTTGAATCTCTGGATTTAGACCTGTATACTTTGTCCAAGTAGCCAAATTTTGGCCTTGTACATATATTTGCCCTCTTGATATTCCTATTTTTTCCATTAAATCAGAAGGAAATGAATAGGTCAACTGAACATTCTTAAGTCTAAAATAACTACCATCTTCAATGAAATAAGATGAAGGTCTACTACTGATTTGATCGTTTGCATCCATGATAGGAACTGTGGCATTGGGGTTTGCCGCTACCCACTCACTAACAGGTGCGGAAGGATTCGCAGGTTGCCAAGCATCATAAAGTGCTCTTTTTGATCTGTTGCCTTGAAAGGTGTTGAAATCTGCAAAATACCTTACGTAATTGTAAATGTCATTTCCTTCTGAGCCATTACCAAATATGTTCAAAGCTAGGTTTTTGTAACTAACATCTATATTTACTCCATACGTGAAATCTGGGTGTGGACTACCAATGATTGTTCTGTCATCATCATCAATTTGTCCGTCATTGTTTACATCGGTTACCTTTAATTTACCAGGTGCATTGTAGCTGCCATAGGTTGGCCATGCATCTGCCTCTGCTTGAGATTGAAATATTCCTTCGGTCTTAAAACCATAGAAAGAAGATATAGGTTCTCCTACTTGGGTTATGGTCAATGAAGGTACTCTAGAAGCATCTCCGAACAATACTGTTCCGTCATCGGTTTCACTTAACTTGTCAACTTCATTTTTGTAGGCAGATAAGTTAAAGCTTACACCATATCCCCAGTCACCTTTTTTATCATCCCAAGATATTTGAAGATCTACACCCTTGTTGGTCATTTCTCCAACGTTAAAGAAAGGTGCTTGTGCATCGCCTGCTGTATAGGTTATCTGTCTTCTGAACAGCATATCGGTCGTTATTCTGTCCCATAAGTCTAAACCTACATTGAATCTACGGTCAAACATTGATAAATCTATACCTATGTTGTTTGATGTAGTTGTTTCCCATTTAGCATCGGGGTTACCATAACTCTGAACGTCAAAACCAAGCGTGGGTGCACCGGTAGCCCCGTCAATTGGGTAACCTGCGTTAAAAATATTTGATCGGTATGTAGTATATGAGTTGTAATCACCAATTTCTTGGTTACCTGTTTTACCCCAACCATATCTAAGTTTTAATTCATCTACATTTTCGAGATTCTCCATAAACGCTTCGTCAGAAACCCTCCAACCTAAACTGAATGCTGGAAAAATAGCGCTTCTAGATGCGGATTGAAATCTTGATGAAGCATCGTTTCTTAGAATAAACTGTGCTAAATATTTACCGTCGTAGTTATAATTTAGTTTTCCAAATTCAGAGAATAAAGTGTAATCCCTAAATGCAAAGCCGTAATTGCTAGCGGTGGTTGCATCCCCTAAATCTAAATATCGCTGAATATCAAGTGTTTCAAAAGCATAACCGTTTCTACTGGCACCAAACTCTTCACCATAGGCCTCAATACCTTCAACCCCAATATATGCATCAAAATTGTGAACTTCGTTCCAAGTTTTGGCATAGGTCAATACCGTATTCCATTGCCATTGATATTCATAACTGTTAGTAGAGGTAGACCCACTTATAAAGTTTCCTTCAACGTACTCTGGGTTTTGTCTTCTTAAATATCTACCTCTTTCACTCGTAGCATCAACACCAAAACTTGTTTTTACTTGTAGGTCATCTGTGATGTCATACGAAGCAAATACATTACCGAATACACGTAAACGATATGTTCTGTTATCTTGTTCTCTATATAAAGTTGCATACGGATTAAAGTTGTTACCTAAATTAGCACCTCTACTACCGGCAAAATTTCCGGCGATATCATATATAGGTAATAAAGGGTGATGCTTGTATGAACCCGATACGGCGTTTTGTTCTTCATCGTTTCCAAAACCACCTTTTCTGTTATCAAAGTTTACCGAAAGATTTTCTCCAATGGTCAATTTTTTATTGAGTGCTTTAAACTCGGTATTTGCACGGATAGATGTTCTGTTATAACCCACAAACTTTGTGATGGCATCTTGAGCAAAGTACCCTAGTGTAAAGGCATATCTTGCATTCTCAGTTGCCCCTGATGCTGAAATTTGATGATTTAAAATTGGAGCGGTTCTCGTAACTTCTTTCCACCAGTTTGTATCTGCAGAACGAACAATGGCATAAATGTTACCTTCTTCTAGTGCATACAAATCTGGATCGGTTTCTGGGTCACCTTCCATGGCGCCACTTGGAAATACATAGTCAGGTATTCCTATTTCTCCATTTGGACCAAAAGAATATTGACCGTGACTTGGATCTTTTCCTGCATATAGGTCGGCTAAATAAAGGTATTCACCTAATTCCGCCGCATTTAAAGCTTCTACTTCTCCTAGACCGGATTGTAGACCATAATAGGTGTCATAGGTAATTACCGGTTTGCCCATTTTACCTTTTTTGGTGGTGATAATAATAACCCCATTTGCAGCTCTTGAACCGTAAATTGAAGCAGCAGATGCATCTTTAAGAACCTGTAGGGATTCAATGTCGTTCGGGTTAAGATTTGCCTGTGATCGAGATGGTACCCCATCAATAACGTATAAAGGGTCATTGTTACCAATGGTACCAAAC
This sequence comes from Maribacter litoralis, assembly GCF_902506355.1. Classification (NCBI taxonomy): domain Bacteria; kingdom Pseudomonadati; phylum Bacteroidota; class Flavobacteriia; order Flavobacteriales; family Flavobacteriaceae; genus Maribacter; species Maribacter litoralis. The sequence continues at coordinate 3,276,752 of NZ_LR733271.1, forward strand.
CCTCTAATTCTTACGGTAGCCTCACCACCTGGCGTAGCATCGTTCACAATACCTATACCAGCAGCTCTACCTTGAAGTTGTTGGGCAAAAGTTGTTGCAGGAACGGCATTTAGTTCTTCAACATCTACTGTCGATACTGAGCCTGTAACATCTCGTTTAGATTGTGAGCCATAACCTGTTACTACAACCTCATCTAAGGCAGCTGCATCTTCAGTTAAAGTTACAGAAATAGGTGAGGAGCTCGCTGTCTTTTCTACGGTTTTAAAACCTACATAACTAATGACTAAGGTTGCTGATGAAGCTACATTAATTGTGAAATTACCATCGAAATCGGTTTGGGTTCCATTTGTAGTGCCCTTTTCAATAATACTGGCACCTGGTAACGGGGTGCCGAGATCATCTAATACTGTTCCGGTAACAGTAGTTTGAACCAATGTTGGTTCATTGCTCATTGATTCAATTGGTTTTTCATTAGCTCTTATACCATTAAAGCATAAAGAGACTAAGACCAATAAGAATCCGGTTCTTAAGACTGCGTGTCTTTTTTTGGATTTTACTGATTTAAAATCTAGTTTTTGATTCATAATTAGTTGTTGTTTGATTAATTGTTGATTTATTATCTAATCTTAATTTGAGTTAAGATATTTATAATATTATCATAATATTAGTTAATATTTTATCAAATAACCAATATAAATACTTAAAATTTATTAAAAATGTATTTGTAGGTTAATAGGTGTCGTTGGTCGATTGTAGATCGTTATTCGTCTTCGATTTTTGTAGGATATTTAATGCGAATTGTTATAAATCGGAATAAAAAGAGGGGTTGATCAGTCCATTAATATTACGTACTGATCAACCCCATTGAAATTAAATGTTTTAACTTAATTATTGGTAATTGTAAACTCTTGAAAAAAATTAATTTTCAGGTTTATCTTAAGGTGTAACTAAATAAATATTCTCATTTTTTCTGAAAAACTCTGATTGAGTCCCTATTTTGAGTAACTACATAATACGGTTGTCCGCCTTTACTATTCTTAATAGCGGTAATACATTTCGCATCGCCTGGAATAAAAAAGTCACTTTCTGTAGTCGGGATGGTTTTAAAATTGCCTTTTCCGTCATTTTTAAGAAGAAGACCATTAAAGGCATCATATCTACCTACAAAAACTTCATTTCCGTAATTGTTTCCAATTAATAGAAAATCAAGGTAACCATCATTGTTATAATCCAATGGAATTGTACCATTTACGGGTGCTACTTGAGCATCAATTGGTAGTGGTTCAAATGTAAAAGAACCATCGCCTTTATTAATTAGTACAATACTTTTATCATAATTGGCAGCTAACTTGGTTGAACCTTGTAGTTCTTCATCAGTAAATAAACTTGAGATTGTTGCTCTGGAGTATGATTTGAAAGTGTTGTATTTAGCTCTAAATATTGGGCTTTGTCCATTTAAATCTCCCCAGAAATTTACGGGAAATGATTTGTAGGTAGGATTTTCAAAACTTTCTTTAAAATAAGCAAACATTACCGGGTCTAGAGTACCGTTGTTGTCAAAATCTTTGGCGATAATATTAACAGGTTTTTCTAGCGTGGGCTTATAAAAATTATTCATACCTAAATTGCCTATGATGAAGTCTAAATCACCATCGTTGTCAACATCAGCTTTAGTAATACTCTCCCACCAACCTGATAGGCTATCTAAACCGGTATTGTCCATTTTTGAAAAATTATCAATGTTATTTTTGAATATGGTAATAGGCATAAATTCACCGACAATAATCAAATCTTCATTTCCGTCTAAATCTACATCTGCCCAAGTGGCATCTGTGACCATACCCGTTGTACGTAAATTGGGTGCCATTTCATCTGTAACATCCTTTAAAATTCCTTTTTCATTTTTTAGTAAGTAACTTTTCTCAGGATTTGGATATTTGGAAAATGGTGTTTTACCGCCAACAAAAAGATCCATGTATCCGTCTTTATCGAAATCAGAAGTAACTACAGTGGATCCACTTGCTTTAATAAGTGGCATTTTGTCTGTAGAAATGGTAAAGTTTCCTTTACCGTCGTTTATTAATAATCGATCATTATAAAAGTTGCTCTCCAGCTCAAATTCATTACTTCCTGAAACAAGATAGATATCTAGGTCACCATCATTTTCTAAATCGAACAGGGCAATACTTTCTTCTTCAAACATTTTATTTTCCTCATCGGTGAACAAATATTTTTTGGTAAAATTACCGCTCTTATCTTGAAAGAATATTTGAGGTGACATGCCCGATGAACTTGCTATTATAAAATCTTCAAAACCATCTCCGTTTAAATCCCCACCAGTAACAAACGGACCGTTTTGAGTTAGTTTATGCGGCAACGTACGTTGCAGATTATAGTCGATAATGTCTTTTTCTTCATGTAAATAGGTAGCTCCTATTTCTTTTGAAACCTCCTTGAAAATCTTTTTTTCTTGTTTAGGGACCAATGGAAACTTTAAACTATTTTTGGTTACAGTAGTTGCATTTGTATCAACTAAAATTATACGTTGGTTACTTTCGATATCAGTCAATTTTTGGTATTTATTATCTGGCCATAAAATCTCGACCGATTCAACTTTTTTAGCTGAACCAAGACCAAAATGAAATATGTCTTCAACTGTAGACATGTAACCTCTATACGTATGATATTCCTTGTACTGAAAAGTGCCATCATTTAATCTTACAACAATTTTGGTACCATCTTTTAAAACATTCGGTGAAGTATTGTTTAATGCTACACTCAAATAGTTATGTTTTTCATCGGTTAAATCTGTATTATTTTTAAATATTGAAGCGTCGTCATTTATGTTGTTTACTATATAGTCTAAATCACCATCATTGTCCAAATCTGCGAATGCGGCTCCATTTGAGAAAGATGGAATGCCAATTCCCCATTTTTCACTTACATCCGTAAAACCATTGTTGTGGTCATTCTTGTAGGCGTAGTTTGGAATTTTAATCTTTGGAATGGAATCTAAAATTTGTGCAGGACTAAGATATCTACTAACATTAAATTTAAAATCGCCAAAATCCAAATCGGTAATATCTCTAGGAAAACCATTTGTAATTAGTAAATCTTGGTATCCATCATTGTCCATATCAGCAAAAAGTGGTGACCAGCTCCAATCTGTTTTTGAAACCCCTGCCATTAAACCTATTTCACTGTATGGGATGTCATTGCCATTACCTTTTTGCAACATGTTTCTGGTATGTTGGTATTCATATCCAAAACGTTCGTTTAAGATATACTCTGTATACTTATGCCCAGATAGGGTTGTTTTTAATCTTCTGTTGGTTTCCCCTAGCATGTCCAAGGTGATAATATCTAAATAACCATCATTATTAAAGTCGGAGATATCATTACCCATTGAAAATTTACTTTGGTGTTTAATTCTTGATTTAATTTGATTTGTAAATGTTCCGTCCTGGTTATTGATATAGAGCAGGTCATTGGTTAAGTAATCATTACTTACGTAAATATCAGGCCAGCCATCATAGTTTAAATCTGAAATAGAAAGGCCTAGTCCAAAACCTTCTATGGTAATTCCAGCGGCTTCGGTAACATTGGTAAATGTGCCATCGCCATTGTTCTTGTACAATTTATCATTGCTTAATGCAGTACCATCTGTAATTTTTTTTCTGTAATTGGTAGGTAAAATATGAATATCCACATTGTTAAGTACATACAGGTCTAATAAGCCATCTTTATTGTAGTCAAAAAAGGTAGCGCCCATACTGTTGCCTGATTCTTCTATACCATATTCTTTTGCTAAATTTTTAAAAATAGGAACGCCATTTTCATTTAGACCTTGATGAACAAATAGTATGTTTTTTTTGGCTTCTTCGCTATTTAACATTGCAGAACATACGTACATGTCTAAAAAACCGTCGTTATTAACGTCGGCAAGTGCTACACCTGTATTCCATTGATTTGTAGCTTCTATGCCGGCCTCTTTAGAAACGTCTTTAAATTTAAAATTACCTTGATTTAAATATAATTTATTGTTTACCTGGTTGCCACTAAAAAACACATCGGGCAAGTTGTCGTTGTTAAAATCACCAACGGCAACACCGCCACCATTAAAAATGTATTCGCTAGTTAAAATATTGAAGCTGTCCGTTTCAACAATTTTATTATTGAACGTAATTCCAGATTCATTACTCGGAACAATTTGAAATAAAGTTGGTTTTTGTTCATTACAAGATAGGATACATATGGCAGCCAGTATTATTGAGGAGTATGAAATAATACGCATATCGTTAATTTAAGTTTTGTTGTTTGTTGTAGTTTAGTTTAAAGGCGATTTTATAAAATTTTGTTGATTTTATTAATAATGAATGGTATTAATTTTTTAAAGTTTTATCATAGCAAAATAGTGTTTTACTACGAAATTTAGAGGTCTATTTACATTACATTTTAAGGTTTAACTATTTAAATATTCAAACCTTATTTCTTTATTACTGTTGTGTAGTTATTTTAACTAGACCGATAGCAAGGCAAGACTCTGATATAAAAAAAGCAGGACATCCAATAGATGTCCTGCTAATTAAAAATTAAGTTTAATCTTAATAACCAGGATTTTGTTCTAAAATGCCACCACTTAAGTCAATTGCACTTAATGGTATTGGTAGTAAATCATGTTTAGCTTCATATGCGTTAGCTTTTGTACCGAAGTTTTCAATGGTACGACTTTCGTTTGCAATATATTCGTTGATGATTTCAACACCGTTGCCCCATCTTCTTATATCAAAAAGTCTATGACCTTCCATACCAAGTTCTAAACGGCGCTCATGACGAACAGCCTTTCTAGCAAAATCTTGATCTGCAAAATTAGCGTAAGGCTCAATAACATAATTGGCAGCATCTGCATCACCTGCCTCATTTTGTACATAAGACATATTTTTAGCTCTGTTTCTTACCATGTTTACCCAAGTTAACGCTGATGCTAAATCATTGGTTTCAACCGCAGCTTCGGCACCCATTAAAAGAACATCTGCAAAACGAATAATGTTATAGTTAATGCCAGAATGCTGCTGTCCCCAAGAACCTGTACCTTGATTGTCAGCATCTCCGTTTTGGTAAACGTTTTTTGCAGGTAAATATGGTCCGGATATATCTGCAAATGTTGCACGTATCCATGAATGACCAGGGAAGGTACCGTAACCATTGTAGTCAATTCCTCTTCTGCCAACTGTATAATCCAACCTTGGGTCTAACGGACCTGTGTGAGGCGTAAAGGCTTCCTCGTCTTCAATACCGTAATCATTGGTAACGTCATTACCCGCTTCATTAAAGGTGTCTAACAATGGAAGTCCGTCTGCATCTGTTTGAAAAGCGTTTACCAAATCTTGAGAAGGTTGGTAAAAGCCACAACATGAACCAAATGGACCTGGATTAGGGAAATTTAATACTCCACCAATATTACCATTTAAAGATTGACCTGTATCTGCTGTAAATTGAATGGAAAATACAGACTCCGAACTGTTTTCGCCAGAGCTGATAAAGTTGTCCAAAAACTCAGTATTTAAACTGTAAGGACCATTGTTTATTACATCTTCCAATAGGTCAAAAGCGGCTGACCAATCTGATTGTTGCAAATGAACTTTTCCTAAATAGGTTTGTGCAGCCCAAGATGTTGGTCTACCTGACTGCTCTTGTGTAGCAGGTAAATTATCCATTGCAAATTGGAAATCGGCTTCAATCTCATCCCAAATTGGACCTGGGTTTGGTTGATTGAATTCTGTGTTTGCATAATTTTCTTCAGAAATGTAAGGTACATTTCCATAGATTCTTTGCAACTCAAAATTAAAATGGCCTCTTAAAAAACGGGCCTCGGCAAGTTTACCTGTTAAATCGGCATCTTCAATTGTTGAAATAAGCGAAATAACGGCATTTGCTCTGTTAACACCTGCAAAAATTGACGACCATTTACCTAAAACGTAAGGGTTACCTGTGGTCCAGTTATAAACTTCCATTTCAAAAAGATCTGCTTGGTCACCATCTGTACTTCCTTTGTGGGCGTCATCTGCGATAACATCGAACCACCAGTTGTCTCCACTAGCAGCAAATCCGTTACCAGATAGGTTATTTCTAATACCGTCTAAGGTAGAGTAAGCTCCGATTAAAAGTAATTCAACTCCATCTTCGTTTTGCACAGCGGCATCACTAAGTGCGCCTATTGCGGGTTGTTCTGTAAATTCATCACTACAAGCACTTATAGCGGCGAATAAAGTGAATAAATAAATTAATTTCTTTTTCATTTTTTTACAATTTTAAATTAAATCCAAGTGTTAGAATTCTAGATTGAGGAACAACCTGATTATCTACACCTAATGTTAAGTTATTGCCTGTAACAGATGATATAATTTCTGGGTCAAAACCATCATATCCTGTCACCGTAAACAAGTTTGTTCCTTGTATGTAAACTCTTAACATATCAAGACCAATTTTACTTGTTACTTTTTCAGGAAAAGCATACCCTAATTGTATATTCTTTAAACGCAAGTAAGATCCGTCTTCTACAAAATAAGAATTTGGTTGCGTTTCGCTGTTTTGAATTGAATTGCTTAATGCTGGCAATGTAGCATCTGTATTCGTTGGTGTCCAAGAGTCTAATACTCTTACACTTCTGTTTCCATCTACAAATGTTGGGAAATCGGTAAATATTTTAACGTAGTTGTAAACATCGTTACCTTGAGACCCTTGTAAGAACAATGATAGGTCAAAAGCTTTATAGCCCAAGTTAAAGTTGAAACCATATGTAAAGTCTGGGTGTGGAGACCCAATAAATGTTCTGTCACTATCATCTATAGTGCCATTACCATCTATATCTCGATACTCGAATCTTCCTTCATCTGTGAAACCGATTACCTCTCTACCGTAGAAAGAAGAAATTGCTTCACCTACTTGTGTTCTTGAAACTGCACCACCACGGAAACTATCGTCACCTGTTTGGAACTCACTGATCCAATCTGTTACTTCATTCTTGTAGTGTGAGAAATTTACATCAAACCCATATTTCCATCCAGATTCAGTTTCGTCTTTATATCTAAGGTTAATGTCAAAACCTGTGTTTTCAACATTACCTGCGTTTACATAAGGTGCTGCAGCATCAATTGCCGTGGTACTGATCAAGCTGTTATCTTGTGTAATCAAATCTTTAGTAGTAATCTTAAACCATTCAAAATCTACATTGAACTTGTCATTGAAAAAGCCTAGTTCCACACCGGCGTTAATAGCTTCACTAGTTTCCCATCTCAAATTAGGATTACCAACAGAAGAAAGTATTGCACCAGTAGCAATAGCGCTACCATCAATAGCGTAGTTACCTAAACTTTCGCTAAGGGTAGAAATATTGATCGTTGGGTTGCTCGCTGGTAATGATTGATTACCTAATTGACCCCAAGAACCTTTTAATTTGAACCAGCTCAGAGCAGAATCGGAAGAAATAAAATCTTCTTTACTTACTACCCAACCTGCACTAATAGATGGGAAAGTGTCACTCTTGTTATCGCCCGAAAAACGCGAAGAGGTATCATTACGTAATGTACCGGTTACAAAATACTTGTCAGCATAAGAATATGTTGCTGATCCAAATAGAGAATAAAGAGATGTCGCTGAATCATAAGCACTGTCAATATTTGGTGTTCCGCTACCATTATTCAATAAATAGAAATCTGGCGTTTCAAATAAGAAACCTGTACGGCTTACCTGTTTTCCTTTAATACCGTCTTTTACAGATTCTATACCAACTAAGGCATCTATTTTGCTATTTTCAAAGGTTTTCTTATAGTTCAGAGTGTTTGTAAAGGTCCAAGAATAACCATCTTGATTAAGCTCTGTTAGGGTGTTGGTACCTAAAGGCTCACTGTGTTCTGGATCCAAAGCTTGGAAACTACGAGTATTATAAGAATTTATTGTTCCACCTAGTGTAGTTTTAAAAGTAAGACCATCCATTAACTCTGCTGATAAATAGATGTCTCCTAATAGTCTTATTGTTTTTCCAAAATTGTCACTTTGTCTATATAATTGTGCTAACGGGCTTCTAGAGTTACCTGTTCCTTGAGCGCCTGTACCTGCAAAGTTGCCATCATCATCATATAGAGGAATCAAAGGGCTACTTCTTACAGCCTCTTCATATCTTGCTCCAGCACCACCTTGGTTACCATTAGAGTATGCAGCACTAAAGTGCTCGCCAACTCTAACTTTATCACCAAGCTTAAATTCGGAGTTTAAACGTACTTGTCCAATTTTATAAAAGGTTTCGATCAAGTTACTAGGGTTGTTTAAATAGTTTGCTGAAAGAGAGTATTTACTATTTTCCTCACCATTTGCAACAGAAAAGGCAACACTTTGTATTACTGAAGTTCTTGTTATGGCATCTAACCAATCTGTACCGTTAGGGTTAACTGTAGCAGACGCATCACCTCTAACAATAGGGTCGTAAGATACTACTCTAGTATATCCGTTTAATGAAGAGGGAACTACAGCAGAAGATCCACTTCCATACTGTGGGTGGTCAAATGCGGTACCATCGTTAGCAGCGCTTTGAAACAGAACATCTCCTAATTGTTGTGCATTCAAAAAGTCGGGTGTGTTAGCTATAGATGAAAAACCTGTGTACGTATCAATGGATACCACTGGCTTTTCCATATTATAACCACCGCCTTTTGTAGTAATAATTACCACCCCGTTAGATGCTCTTGCACCATAAATTGCCGCTGCACCATCTTTTAATACGTTCATTTGGGCAATGTCATTCGGGTTGATACTATTTAAAACGAACGGATCATCGGTTTGCAAACCGTCAATAATAAATAATGGGTTAGTGTTGTTACTGGTACCAAATCCACGAATGTTAATTTTTGGCGGACTACCCGGTGTAGCATTCTGTACAACCGTTACACCACTAACACGACCTTGTAATGCCGATGCAGCATTTACAACTGGTGCCTTCGTTGCTTCAGATACGTCTACCGAAGCTACAGACCCGGTAAGATCACCTCTTGTTTGTTGAGAGTATCCAAGTACAATAACTTCATCAAGTGCAGCTGCATCCTCGGCAAGGGTAGCATTTACATTTGACTGGCCGTTAACGGCAATTTCGGTGCTTTTAAATCCTATATAGCTAAATACCAAAGTAGCACCGGCAGATACATTTAAGCTATAATTACCATCAAAATCTGTTTGCGTACCGTTAGTGGTACCTTTCTCGACGACATTGGCACCTGGTAAGGGTTGGCCGGTATCATCTAGAACGGTTCCGGTAACAGTAGTTTGAAGTGTTTCTACTTCAACGTTGTTTGAAGTACTTGTGTTTTCATTTGCCTGCGCAAATTGGGCGCCTAGGCAAACAAGCATTGATAATACCCCAGATTTAATAAAGGAAGACCTTTTACTGGAGCTCATCAACGTGTAATCACGTTTTTGACTCATAATTGTTGTTTGTTAGTTTAAATTAATTGTGCGGAATTTGACTTTCTAAAATTTAATAGTTGCAGAATTAAATGTTAAAAAAATCAAAATCCGGTATAATAATAGCACTTTTCCTTTAATTATGCTTAATTCATCAATGTTAAATTATGATAGACATAAAAGCATAATTACATATTGTTATTGTAATAATCTGTATTAATAGCCGTAAATATTGGGATATCAATAATTTAGGGTCCTATTAATCTTTAAAATGTTAAGTTAAATTTTTAACAATTTAATTGCATTATGTAAGTAAAAAATTACGTTTTCTGGTAATATACAACGTTGTAGTTTGGAGATTTTGTTGATCAGCAAATGGAGATAAAAAGAGAATGATGATTTAAGAGTCTACTCTTTAAATATAGTTTTTAGTGTTTGACACAAGATATTAATATCAAATTTCCATCTAGATTCTTGGTGCAAAACAGGTAATTTTTTCCACCCTCTTTTAGCCCTAGTTTTTTTCTGATTTCTGCCACTGAATCTGGAAAATTTCTAGTGGTGATATTGGCTTTTTCGATACCGGATTTTTTAAAGGATTTTTTAGAGTATTCATATATGTTTTCAATCTTGAATACTCTACCTGGAAACGTAATTAATTCTTTAGAGGTATAGAGATGAGAGTTTGCATGTAATTTTTTTAGTTTGAAGTATTCTCCAACAAATTGAAAAGAGCCCGATTTTAAGATAGCTGCATTTGGTTCATATAAATATGTTTGCGGTATGGAGAAGGTGGGCATTGCATTTACTTCGTCACTTGGTTTAAAATTGAATTCTTGTTTTAGGCTATTTTTAAAATTGATCGTTTTTATACTTGGTTCTTGTTCGAAATTTTTTGTCATCAACCATAGAATTTCTTTTACATCATTGTTTACAGCTACAATATGTATTTCTTTTACATTGCTCAATTCTGTTAATCCAATTTTTAAATCTAGAAGCGGACCGGTTTTAATCAGTAGGTTGTTGGCTTTAGTGAATAGAAAAGATGTTTCGGTAGCTATGTTTGGTTCACAATCAGATAAGTAATATACCTTTTTATTGTTTTTATCCCGTCTAGATGGGTCTATATACAACCAATCAAAACTATTAGGAGTGTTTCTTAAAAATTCTAGTCCGTCATCAGCGATACAGCTTATGTTGTCTGCTTCCAATTGTTCAAAATTATGTTGGGCTATTAAAGAAAGGTCGTTATTCCTTTCTATATGGGTAACGTGTTCAAACTTTTGGGCAAAAGCGAATGAATCTACTCCAAAACCTCCTGTTACATCAACTATCGCTTTACCACTCATTAAAGATGCTTTATAGTTGGCGGTTATTTCTGATGATGTTTGAGATAGGTTGAGTTTATTTGGGTAATATATAGTTGTAGCCTCAAACCAAGTGGGTAGTTTTGTTTTCGCCTTTAATTTCGATTCTATTTGTTCTACCAGTTCTTTTTGAGAAACATTATTGAATTTAGGTTTCGATAAAAGTATGCGGTGGACATCGGTTTTAAGGTTGTCGTCAATGAATTTTTGAACTTCAGGTTGTAGTATTTCTTTGTTCACGTATGCCTATAGGTTATGGGTAAGTGATTTTACTATGGGGTTGTCGGACAAAAATTCCTTTAAAATAACTTTGATGGCTGTATAACCCGGTACTGCAACTATCATACCTACTACTCCAAACAACAGGCCCGCAATGATGATTACCAAGAAAATTTCTAACGGATGAGATTTTACGCTGTTGGAAAATATAAAGGGTTGCGAGAAAAAATTATCAACTAGCTGCCCAAAGAGCAGTCCTAAAAATACATACCCCGTTTTTGGTAATATAACTTCACTAAAATTTGACCCTAAATTACTGGTCATTGTTAAGGTTAGCATAATTACACCGCCAATAATAGGACCTATGTAAGGTATAATGTTGAATAATGCGCATAAGAATGCGATAACCACCGCATTTTCTATACCTACTATTAGCAAAACAATGGTGTAGATGACAAAGAGAATGAAAATTTGAAGTAATAGACCAACGAAATATCTAGAAAGCAAGCCATTTATTTTTCCAATGGAATTTGTTGTGCCTTTCTTTTTATCTACTGGAACGAATATTAATAATCCGTGCTCAAATAGTTTGCTGTCCTTTAAAAAGAAAAAAGAAATAAACAGCACTGAAAATAAGCCGATACTCGCTGAGCTCAGTACATTTAAAAATGAATTTAAAAAGTTGGGTATAAACCCTATATCCAATCCTTGTAAAATGTTTCTTTCAAAACCGGGGTCTTCAAAAACGTCTTCAACTATATGGGAAGAGAGACCTAAGTGGTTGGTTATTTGATGGTACAACGTGTTTAAACTAACTTGAAGTTCATCAATATCTAATAAAGATAAATTTTTACCTTGCTCGGATAATAACGGAATGAACAGGGCTATTATGCCAGCTAAAATCCCTACCATTAACAGCATTGTTATAATTACCGCTAATATGTTCGGTAGTTTTAATCTTCTAAAAAAACGAACTAGTGGACTGCCAATAAGTGCAACCACTGCAGCAATAGCCAAATATGCCAGAACCGATTGAATGGTGTACAAAAAGTAGAGTAGTAGTACAATACCTACCAAAACGCCTACAGCCCTTAAAATGCCCTGTGAAATTGTTTTTGATGTCATATTTTAATTTTTAAAGGCGTAAGTAATAATATTGGCACCCATTTCAAGCGCTTTTTTTCTAACCTCTGCAGGGTCATTATGTACAGTTGGGTCTTCCCAGCCGTCACCTAAATCAGATTCTGATGTAAACAGCAGTACTATTCGGTTATTTTCTGAAATAGCAAAAGCTTGTGGTCGTTGTCCGTCGTGCTCATGTATTTTGGGTAATCCTTTTGGAAAAGAGTATGTGTTGCTAAAAATTGGGTGGTCGGCTCCTAATTCCTCTAGTTCTTTGTTTGGGAAGAGTTTTTTTATTTCTCTGGTAATGTAAGGCTTCATGCCATAGTTGTCATCAATATGTAAAAACCCGCCAGAGAGAAGGTAGTTACGCAAATTTTCTATCTCCTCATTTGAAAATACAACATTACCATGTCCTGTCATATGTAAATATGGATATTGAAAAATAGAGCTGCTACCAACCTCTACCGTTTCAGGTTTGTTTTTTAACGTGGTACCTATATTGTTGTTGCAAAATTTTATAAGGTTGGGTAAAGCGGTGGGGTTGGCATACCAATCGCCACCACCTTGATATTTTAATATGGCTATTTCTTGAGCGGATAAGGTGTAACATGTGAAAGACATGATAAGAGCAAGGTAGATAGTAAGTTTCTTCATTTTATTTCGAATAATAGAATATTATAATGCTATTATGTTTGATAAAAAATTTTATGTTTCCGTATTTTCTGTAGTCGGTCTATTGCTAACAACTATTTGGTCTCAATCGAGTAAAGATAATAAAGTTGATGCTGCTTTGTTTTCTGATCAATCAGAAAAATTATCGAACGGTATGGTAGTGCTTGAATTGTTTACCTCGCAAGGATGTTCTAGTTGTCCGCCGGCCGATGCATTATTGGAGACAATAAAAAATACCTACCCTGATAATGTTTTTGTTCTGAGCTATCATGTAGATTATTGGAATTATATAGGTTGGGAAGACCCTTTTAGCGATAAGAATTATACCGTAAAACAGAGTAGGTATAATACCAAGTTTAAATACAGAGGAAATTATACACCAGAATTAATTGTAAATGGAACAGAGCATATGGTGGGTTCTAATAAAACTAATGTAATTGAGGCCATTGATAAATATAGTACTATAGAATTTCAGAATATTCTAAGTATTTCTGGTGTACGTAGAAGTAAAGAAAAGGTGTCTTTTGAATATAAGGTAGATGGCGATGTTTTAAATAAGGAGATCAGGGCTGTTCTGTTACTTAACGAGCGAACTACAAAAGTCAAAAATGGCGAAAATCGTCATAGAACCTTAAAAAACAGCAATATTGTTGTTGCCGAAGAATATATGGACCTTAAAAAAACAAGTGGTGTAGGTGTTATAGAGATACCAAGTATCGTTAAAGAAGGTGAAAATATAACACTTATGTTGTTCATAGAAAACCAAGAGGCAGATATTACAGGTGCTGCGAAAGCGCACTTGTAATACTATCCATTATTAATAGAGGCGACTATAGTGCAGGCTACTATTGCCGCGGTCTCGGTTCTTAATCTGGTTTTACCCATAGCTACCGGTGCGTAACCTTTTTGTAATGCACGTGCAATTTCTTGAAGTGAAAAATCACCTTCCGGACCAATTAGAATTGTGATATCCTTATCGGCGGCGACCCTTCTTTTAAGTTCGTGTCTTTCCGTTTCTTCACAGTGTGCTATAAACTGTAAGCCTGTTACAGGCTTATCTAAAAACTCGCTTAATGGTATGGGGTCGTTAAGTACGGGCAAATAAGTTTGTAAAGATTGTTTCATTGCTGATTCTAACACTCTATTCATACGCTCCAATTTTAAAACTTTACGTTCAGAACGGTCGCAAATAATTGGGGTTATTTCATCGACACCAATTTCGGTAGCTTTTTCTAAAAACCACTCATACCGGTCATTCATTTTTGTAGGGGCTACGACCATATGCAGTTTGTGGGATTTTGCATGTGTTTTTTTAGATGAAATGATTTCTACCTCGCATTTTTTAATAGTATCGCCAATAATGTTCGCTTCAAATAAATATCCGCTACCATTGGTGATCCATAATTGGTCACCAATTCTTTTTCTGAGCACCTTAATAATATGCTTACTTTCATTACTGTCAAAAGTGAAAAAATTAGCGGTAGGTTCTAGGTCGGGTGTGTAGAAAAGTTGCATTTGGTTTATGTTTAATGTTAGGAGATAACATATCTGGCTTTAGCCGTTACATCTTGATGCGAGAATATTTCATTTTTATATTTAAGGTATCCTACTATACCAATCATTGCTGCATTATCTGTGCAGAACTCAAATTTAGGTATGTATGTTTTCCATCCGTATTTTGTTTGCGCTTCGGTCAAGACATTGCGTATTCCTGAGTTTGCAGACACTCCGCCACCTATAGCAATTTCTTTTATTCCCGTTTCTTTTACTGCTTTTTTTAATTTTTTCATCAGAATAGTAATGATGGTATATTGAATAGATGCGCATATATCCTCTAAATTATTTTTTATAAAATCAGGATCTGCTTTGGTCTGTCTTTGTATAAAATAAAGAATATTTGTTTTCAATCCGCTAAAACTAAAATCCAGGTCCTTTACATTGGGTATTGGGAAATCAAATTTATGAGGATCACCTGTTGCAGCATACTTGTCTATTAGTGGTCCGCCAGGGTAGGGCAATCCTAATATTTTGGCACTTTTGTCGAAAGCTTCTCCTACCGCATCGTCAAGTGTTTGCCCAATGATTTTCATGTCGAAAAAATCATTTACTTGTACAATTTGGGTATGTCCGCCACTTATTGTCAAGGCTAAAAAAGGAAATGAAGGTGCTTTCATGGTTTCCTCTTTAATAAAATGAGCCAAAATGTGGGCTTTCATATGGTTGACTTCGATCAAGGGAATCTGTAAACCAAGTGATAAGGATTTGGCAAAAGAGGTGCCTACCAATAAAGAACCCATTAGTCCAGGTCCGCGTGTAAATGCTATGGCTGATAATTGTTTTTTATCGATATTTGCTTTGGCTAATGCTTGGTGCACTACAGGTACAATATTTTGTTGATGGGCTCTTGAAGCAAGTTCTGGTACAACCCCTCCATATTCTTTGTGAATTGCTTGGGTAGCCACAACATTACTGAGCACTTTATCGTTCATTAAAACTGCCGCAGAAGTGTCGTCACAAGAAGATTCAATAGCAAGTATATAAATTGTTTTGTGCTCCAGCATATTTGGAATAAATTTTGAATAACAAAGGTAAAACATAAAGACCTATCAAAAAACTGAGAAAAATATTGGTTAGAACATTATTAGTGCTATTGCTGATATGTGTTTTAGGTACCATCATTTTTTCGTTGCCAGTGGTTCAGACCTTATTGGCACAGTTCGCTACGAAAAAAATTAACGATCAGTACGGTACCCATATCAATATTGATAGGTTAAAAGTGTCGTTGATTTCTTGGAATACAGGTTTGCAAGGAGTATACATAGAAGACTATCAACAAGACACGCTGTTTTATGTAAATGAGCTTAAGACATCGATTTTAAGTTTGGGAAACTTGGCTCAAGGTAATCTGGAGTTTGGAGATATTTCTGTTGATGAACTAAATTTTAAGCTCAAAACTTATTTTGGAGAAAGAAATACAAACCTAGAGGTATTTGTGGATAAATTGGATGATGGTAAACCAAGGGCAGAGGGTACACCTCCATTTAAATTATCTTCTTCTAAAGTCGATATCGCCAAGAGCAGGTTTAAATATATAGACGAAAATTTACAAAATACTACAGTTTTAAATTTTGATAGTTTAAATATTAGTGCCGGTGATTTTTTGATTCTAGGACCAGAAGTTTCAGCCGATATTCAAGAAATGGCTTTCTATAGTAAAAGGGGTTTAAAAGTAGATCGTTTGGCAACTAACTTTAAATATACCAAGCAACAAATGCGTTTTGATTCTTTACAGATTAAAACTCCTTTATCTGAATTGGATGGCAATTTGGTTTTTAATTATAACAGAGAAGACTTTGCCGATTTTTTAAATAAGGTGAATGTAGTTGCCGAGTTTAAGGAATCTAAAGTGGCATTTGATGAAGTTAATTTACTTTATGATGAATTTGGAAAAGGCAAAGAGGTTACATTCAATGCCAATGTAAACGGAGTATTGAACGATTTAAATACAGATGACCTCTTCTTGTTTTCAGATGATACCGGTATACGAGGTAACTTTAATTTTAAGAACCTTTTTAACAAGCAGAAACCGTTCAGTTTAGATGCTGAAATGAGAAATGTTACAAGTAGCTATTATCAATTAAACGCTTTGTTGCCTAATTTAATTGGTAACTCTCTGCCTTCATCATTTAGTAAATTAGGGCAATTTACCATTCGTGGTAATGCATTTATTACCAATTCTTCCATAGATGCCAAGGTGAATTTAAATACTGCGGTAGGCAGTAGTTATGCAGATATTGTACTTAGTGACTTCAATAATATTGACAATGCCACCTATAAAGGTTTTATTTCTTTAATAGATTTTGATTTGGGCGATTTTGCCGAGAACAAAAACTTAGGCAAAACTACTTTAGATTTTAATGTAGAAGGAAAAGGTTTTGTAAAGGAAAAACTGAATACCGAGGTAATTGGTCAAATTTATTCTATTGAGTTTAATAAATACAATTATCAAGATATTCGTGTTTCCGGTATCATAAAAGATCAGCTGTTCGATGGTTCGTTGGTGAGTAACGATGAGAATTTTAAATTCGATTTTAAAGGTCTTGCCAATGTTGCCGAAACCAGAAACAACTTCAACTTTATCGCCTCGGTAGATTATGCAGATTTAAAGAAACTGAATATTATTAACGATAGCGTATCTGTATTTAAAGGAAATGTAAGTATGGATATCACAGGTACAACGTTAGATAATATTGTTGGTGATATTAATTTTACTCAAACAAGTTATCAAAATAAAAACGATACCTATTATTTTGAAGATTTTGCGGTCACATCAAGTTTTGATCAAGAAAAGGAACGTACAATCAATATTAATTCTCCAGATATAATTACCGGTTTCATGAAAGGTAATTTTAAGGTGAGGGAGTTAGGTAAACTTGTGCAGAACTCATTGGGTAGTATTTATACAAATTATAGGCCTTTTCAAATATCAGATGGTCAAAACCTTTCTTTCAATTTTAAGATCTACAATAAAATTGTTGATGTGTTCTTTCCTGAAGTTCGCTTTGATCCAAATACTTTTATTAAAGGTAATATAGTAGCGGATGAAGGCGATTTTAAATTGAATTTTGAGTCGCCAAGTATAGAGGCCTTTGGTACAGCGGCAGATAAAATTGAAGTTCGTATCGATAACAAAAATCCGCTGTTCAATACCTATGTATCGGTCGGGGAATTAGATACGCCTTATTACAATTTTAAAGATTTCAACTTGATCAACACCACCTTAAAAGATACTTTGTTCTTTAGATCTGAGTTTAAGGGAGGTAGTGAGTTCAATGATTCTTATAACCTCAATTTTTATCATACGTTCAATAAGGATAATAAATCTGTTATTGGTCTTAAAACCTCAGATGTCAATTTTAAAGGTAATAAGTGGGTATTAAATAAAGAAGGTAATACAAAGAATAAAGTAATTTTAAATAGGGCTCTAGACAGTATTACAATACAAGAAATTGTAATGAATAATGAGGAAAAGGAGCAAATAAGGTTAAAAGGGCAATTGGCAGATTCTACCTATAAAGACCTGCAGCTGCAATTTAAAATTGTTTCATTAGATAAGATTACGCCTGTTATTGATAGTTTAAAATTGCAAGGGGAAGTAAATGGAACACTAAACGTATTACAGAAAGATGGTATTTATTTGCCTTCCTCAAATTTAAATATCGATAAATTTGGCATTAACGACATTCCGTTAGGCGATTTGGCTATAAGTATTATTGGAAATAGAGATTTGACCGAATTTCAGGTAAATTCTCAGTTGTCTGATAATGGTTTAGAAAAATTTAGTGTCGTTGGTAGTGTAGAGAATAGGGGAGATGTTCCTAGGGCGAATTTAATTGCCAATCTTAATAACTTTAATTTAGAGCCCTTTAGTCCTTTGGGTGAAGGGGTTATTGATCATATTAGGGGAGAGGTCGATGGTAGGGTCAGTATTAAGGGAGATGTGGATAATCCTATTTTTAACGGACTCCTAACTTTGGACAATGCTGGTATAGCCGTACCTTATTTAAATGTAGATTATGAATTTGCACCACGCTCTAGAGTCGTTTTAAGCAATCAAACATTCGATTTTGAAAATATAGCCTTAAAAGATGTAGCCAAAGGTACCACTGCTAATTTAGATGGTACCATTACACATAGTTTCTTTAAAGATTGGGTGTTAGATTTAAATGTGGATACACAGAATGAACGGTTCTTAATATTAAATACCGAATTTAAAGAAGGTGAGCTTTATTATGGTACGGGTTATTTAAATGGTACGGGGCGTATTTATGGACCAACTACCGCTTTGAATATTACGGTTGACGGTACTACAGCAAAAGGAACTTCTTTAAAAATTCCGCTGAGTGATGTAGCTAGTGTAGGTGATTATTCCTTTATAAATTTCATTGAAAAGAATGATAGAAAGAGAATTGAAAGTCAACGCCAGTTAAAAGACTATCAAGGTTTGGAGCTTGAATTCAACTTAGATGTTACACCAGATGCCGAAGTTGAAATTGTTACGGATACAAAAACGGGCAGTTCACTAAAAGGAACCGGGGTCGGTATTATTTTAATACAGATCAATACAAACGGTAAATTTGAAATGTATGGTGATTACGTTGTAGTAACCGGTGAATTCAATTATAAGTTTGGAGGTATTATAGATAAGAAATTTTCTGTTGAACCTGGTGGAACTATTAATTGGGACCAAAAACCATTGGAAGCCATACTGAATATGGAAGCTGTATATTCTTTGAATGCTAACCCGGCACCGCTATTGGATGATGCAGGTTTTACCCGTAGAATACCTACAGATGTTATTATAAGCTTAACGGGGCAGTTGCAAAAGCCAGATATTGATTTCGGTATCGATTTTCCTGGAACCAATTCCGTTGTTAAATCAGAATTGGAATATCGTTTGCAGGATCCTACCGTAGAAGAAAAGAATGCTATATTCTTATTGGCGCAAGGTACCTTTGTGAATTCCCAGAGTGGAATCAATCAACAAGCGATTACCGGTAATTTAGTGCAAAGTGCATCAAGTATTTTGAATTCCATTTTAAGTGGTGGTAATGATAAGTTTAATCTTGGTTTATCTTACGAGCAAGGTATTTTGGATCGTTCTGCCGATATAGAGACAGATGATCGTATTGGTGTTACGGTTTCTACCCAAATATCAGATAGAATTTTATTCAATGGTAAAGTTGGGGTTCCAGTAGGTGCGTCAAGTGAAACTTTGGTGGCCGGCGATTTTGAAATACAAGTTTTATTAAACGAAGAAGGTACGTTAAGTGCAAATTTCTTTAGTAGACAAAGTGAAATTCAGGCATATTTATCGGATCTTCAAGGGTCCACTCAAGGCGCAGGTATCTCATACGAGGTTGATTTTAATAATTTTAGGGAGCTTTTTCAGAAAATACTGGCAACAAAGCCTAAGGAAAAAGAAGAGCCTGTTAGAGAAATTGAAAGCCCTTCTTCAGTTATGGGGAATGATAGTCTTATTCGTTTTTACGATAAGTCAAAATCATTAAATCGATAACTAAATGCAATCTAATTGTTAAGTATTTAAGCTTTTTAAGAAATTAACCATCAATATGTTACAACGAAATCCTTTTCGTTGATTTTTTCTTAAAATGCGATGGCAGAATATTCCGTTTTTGACTAAGATTCATTAATTTCGTTGGCTTAAATTTTTCAATGATATCACAAATTAAAAAAATAGCAGTGCTGACTTCAGGGGGTGATTCTCCTGGCATGAATGCAGCAATTAGATCGGTTGTTCGTACATGTGCCTATATGAAGGTAGATTGTGTTGCAGTCTACAGAGGGTATCAGGGTATGATAGAAGGGGATTTTAAACCAATGGATGCCCGTAGCGTAAACAATATTATCAATAAAGGAGGTACTATTCTAAAATCTGCTAGATGTAACGATTTTAGAACACCGGAAGGAAGAAAAATAGCTCATGATCAACTATTGAAAGCTGGTATAGATGCTTTTGTAGTTATAGGTGGTGACGGTAGTTTTACCGGAGCCATGATATTTAACAGGGAGTATAATTTTCCTGTAATAGGTATTCCCGGTACCATTGATAACGATATTTTTGGTACTACCTTTACACTAGGCTTTGACACAGCTTTGAATACAGTGGTAGAATGTATTGATAAAATTCGCGATACGGCAAGTTCTCATAACAGATTGTTTTTCGTTGAAGTTATGGGAAGAGATGTTGGGCACATTGCATTGAATGCAGGTGTTGGTGCCGGTGCAGAAGAAATCTTGATTCCCGAAGAAAATTTAGGGTTAGATAGATTGCTTGAATCTCTAAAGAGAAGTAAAGAGTCTGGTAAGTCTTCAAGTATTGTAATAGTAGCCGAAGGAGATAAATCTGGTAAAAACGTATTCGAACTTAAAGAGTATGTTGAAGAGCATTTACCTATATATGATGTACGTGTATCGGTATTAGGGCATATGCAAAGAGGTGGTGCGCCATCTTGTTTTGATCGTGTACTTGCCAGTAGAATGGGAGTTAAGGCGGTTGAGGCATTGTTAGAAGGTAAAACAAACCTTATGGTGGGTATACAGGATAACCAACTTACACTAACGCCAATTAACAAGGCGATAAAAGGACATACGAAAATTGATAAGGAACTTATACGAGTTTCAGAAATAATGACTACATAATTTTAAATAATAAAAAGAGAGAAAATGTCAAATTTGAAAATAGGAATAAACGGATTCGGTAGAATAGGTAGATTGGTCTTCAGAACAACGGTAAAACGTGGTGATGTTGATGTGGTTGCTATCAATGATTTATTAGATGTTGAGCACTTGGCTTACTTGTTGAAGTACGATTCTGTTCACGGTAAATTCGATGGTACTGTTGATGTAAAAGATGGTGATTTGATCGTAAACGGTAAAACTGTGCGTATTACTGCAGAAAGAGATCCAAAAAACTGTAAGTGGGATGAGGTTGGTGCTACTACCGTTGCGGAGTGTACTGGTATTTTCACAACTTTAGAAACTGCTCAATATCATATTGATGGTGGTGCTAAAAAAGTGGTTATTTCAGCGCCTTCTAAAGATGCTCCGATGTTTGTAATGGGTGTAAACCATACAGAGGTTACAGCTGATAATACAATTGTATCTAATGCATCTTGTACTACAAACTGTCTAGCGCCAATGGCTAAAGTATTGAATGATAGCTTTGGTATTGAAGAAGCGTTGATGACTACGGTACACGCAACTACTGCTACACAAATGACCGTTGATGGTCCTTCAAAGAAAGACTGGAGAGGTGGTAGAAGTGCAATGTTGAACATTATACCTGCTTCTACAGGTGCAGCAAAAGCGGTAACCAAGGTTATACCTGCATTAGAAGGTAAACTTACAGGTATGGCATTTAGAGTTCCTACTGCCGATGTATCTGTAGTTGATTTAACTGTACGTCTTGAAAAAGAAACCTCTTACGAAGAAATTAAAAAAGCATTCAAATCTGCCTCTGAAGGTGAGTTGAAAGGTGTTTTAGGATATACTGAAGAATCTGTCGTTTCTCAAGATTTTGTTGGTGAGTCTCACACAAGTGTTTTTGATGCAGGTGCAGGTATTGAGTTGAATTCTAAATTCTTCAAGTTAATCTGCTGGTATGATAACGAAGCTGGTTTCTCCAATAAAATGGTAGACCTTATTCAGCACGTTAACACGTTGTAAGCATCATTTTAGTATAACAATAATATATCCTGAAAATGAGGCTTTTGCGTCTTGTTTTCAGGTTTATTTTTTAAAGACATTCGGTATATGATTTTAATAGTAGATAGTGGCGCAACCAAGTCAGATTGGATTGCTTTAGATGAAAATGGCGAACAGCTTTTTTTAACGCAAACATTGGGTTTAAGCCCAGAAGTGTTGACAAAAGATGTCATAGAAGATCGCTTAGCGAATAATTTTGAACTTTCTAAGAACAGGGAGAAAGTCAGTCATTTGTACTTTTATGGTGCCGGTTGTGGTACCGATCGTATGAAAGTCTTTTTAAAAGGTATTTTTAAAGACTTCTTTCCTAATGCAAAAGCAGATGTAAAAGAAGATACGTATGCAGCAATTTTTGCTACTACCAAAGTTGGTCATCAAGGTATCGTTTGTATTTTAGGAACAGGGTCTAATTGTAGTTATTATGATGGTAACCAATTATTTCAAAAAGTAACCTCATTGGGCTATATTCCTATGGATGATGGTAGTGGAAATTTCTTTGGCCGTAAGTTGATACGTGACTACTACTTTCATAAAATGCCATCTGATCTAGCACATAAGTTTGCGGCATCACATGATTTAGATGCTGATGTGATTAAGGAGAACTTGTACAAGCAGCCAAACCCAAATACGTATTTAGCTACTTTTGCTCGGTTTTTAATTGAAAATAAAGATCACCCGTACTCAAAAGGGGTAATTGATAAAGGTTTTCAGCAGTTTATAAATAACTATGTAATGCAGTTTGAATTGGCTACCAAGGTGCCAATCAATTTTGTGGGTAGTATTGCCCATTATCTAAGAGATGAATTAACATCTGTTTTACTTAGAAATGATTTGATAGTTGGTGTTATTAGACAAAGACCTATTGAGGGACTTGTTGAGTTTCACAGATCTAATATGTAGAAATTTATTTTACTGCAATCATTGAAATTTCAACATTTACAAACTTAGGTAAATTTGCTACTTCAACCGTTTCTCTCGCAGGTGCTGTGTCGGCATTAAAATAGGTAGCATAAACCTCGTTAACTTCGGTGAACTGATTCATGTCACTAAGAAAAATAGAGGACTTCACAACATTTTCAAAGGTCATTTCAGCTTCGGTTAAAATGGCCTTTAAATTTTCCATAGACTGTTTTGTTTCCAATTTAATATCTCCAGAAACTAGCTCTCCACTTTTTGGGTCGATTGGAATTTGACCGGAAATATATAAGGTGCCATTACTTAAAATTGCTTGGTTATATGGTCCTATCGGTGCTGGGGCATTCTCGGTATTTATAATCTTTTTCATAGTTGCTAGTATTTAAACGTTAGTTCTGGCTTCTGTTTTCCCACTTAAGATCTTTTAGTATTGATGAATCTATACCAATAAAGAAATACCATCTTTTATATGTGCCAAAAGGCGTCCAGTTAAAACGCATGGTAAAACTCTTTAGATCTCGTTGAAAACGTAATTGCGTTAAAGTAAAACCTTGATTTTTAAAATCGTAACCCGAAGAACCTCCTACAGACCACCTTGGGGCTAGTTCAATATCTCCAGAAAACATTAAAGAGTGGCTACTAAATTCATTTTGCCTAGCGGTATTACTGTAATTAGCAGAATAGGCAACTCTTACGTTCCAAGGGATCTTGGTACCGTAAACGGGGTTTTCTACATCGGCGTTTTTGTCGTCTTTTCTAATGGGGTTTGAATTGAAATCATCGGCCCTACCAAATAGATCATCGTCTCTACCGCCACTTTGAGCAACATAGTCAAATGGATCTAACTCTTCTTCATCTTCTTTTCTGCCTTTATCGTCTTTCTTACCGAACATATCACTGCTAATTGAGTAAGATACGTTGGCGTTTGCCCTTGTCAGTCTAAAAAGGCTTCCGCCATTGTCAATATTCCACGTGTCAATTCTAGTACCGTTATTATCAATTGCGTATGGATCTAAACCGGCAGAGAAGTTTATCGACATCTTATTGTCAAGAATACTTGTTCCTCCGTTAATACTTAAGGGGTTTAAGCGGAGGGAATCCGATACAAAATTATAACCTGTTGATATATTGAAATTGCTTAGAAGCGATACCTTTTTAGGTTCTAACTTGGTGGAATCTTTATCTTTTACTTTTGCTTCTAAAGTGTTGGCCAAAGAGAAACTTAAGCTGTTTGATTTACCTAAAGACGGTGCTCCATTTATTGTGCCCGTAAATCGGCTATACTGTACTTCTACGCCATCTTCACCAAGATATTCGTCATAAAACTGTTCAAAAGAAGGAGCGTAACCATAGCTAAGTGATGGTCTCATGGTGTGTCTTATGGCTTGTATTTTTTTGTCTTCACCAAAATTGAAAGTTCCATAAAGTGTCGTTCCAATACTAGCGCTAAAATTATAGGTGTTATAGCGGTCAAACCCACTTATGGTGTCCCTTACGACCTCGTCAAGATCTTCATCATAACTTTGGTTGTACGTTTCTAGTGTCCATACATCTTCGTAGTTACCGCCCACGCTGACACTGAAAAACTTGGCTACTTTAAAGTTGGTTGCAACTGGTATACTATGGCTGGCACCTACACGGGCATTGTCGAACATTTTCGAAGTAAAAAAATCTTCATCGTTGGTGGTCAATCGATTCTGAGCATTGACACTGTATTGAAAGTTAATATTGTCGATTATACCCTTTTTTATGCCATCGCGCTTTACAAACGGATAAATACGCTCTACACTTGCTTGAAATGTAGGTAAGGTCATATTGATATTATCGTCATCATCATCATCTGTTGCAACTGATGTTAGTTGTGAATGGGTAGCGGTCATACTCATATTCACAGATGGATAATTTGGAAATGTTTTAGAGTATGATATTGATGATGATAAGGTATTGTTTTGTGTGTTCGGTAAATTTCGTTGTTGTAATGAATTTTGATAATAATCACTACTACCTAAGTTTACGGATGCAGAGAATCTGGAGTTCGGACTCGCCTTGGTGTCTTGTGTATGTGAAAATTGAATATTGTAGTTTCTTGAAAGGCTGTAATCACTAAATCCCTTTTGACTGTTAACTATATTTTCAAATCTTAGGTTTACATTACCTCTATATTTATATCTTTTGGTATAAATGGATGCTGTTCTAAACGCATAACTTCCGTTTGTATAAAAATCTCCTGTAAGGGTAATATCGGCATAATCGCCCAATGGTACGTAATATCCCATGTCCTGTAAAAAGTATCCGGCATCTGGATCGTTACCAAAAGCGGGCATAAGTACCCCTGCAGATCTACCAACACTTAATGGAAAATAGGCAAATGGCATTGCAATCGGTGTTGGTACATCTGCAATGTATAAATTACTGAACCCTGCAATTACTTTTTTCTTAGGTACAAATTTTGCCTTTCTTACTCTAATATAGTAATCTGGGTTAATGGTGTCTGTTGATGTCGTTAGTTTAGCTTCGCTTAAAAAGTAAACCGAGTCATTTTCCTTTTTGGTGATTTCGGCATACACTTTCATGGCATCGCTACCCAGTGCACCAGCTGCAGCTTGTTGTTCTGTTCTAGAATTCCAAATAAGAGCTTTCTGTGTATCAAAATTAAATCGGATGGAATCTGGTATAACAATGTTAGAGCCTTGCTTAAAATATGGTAGCTGCGTATAATTACCTAAAGAATCTACCATTCTACCGGCATAGACCTCATTTTTAATGTAATCCATTATAATGATACCAGCTTTTAATTCGGTATCTTGATAATAGATTTCCGCTTCATTATAAAGATAGATTTTGTTCTCTTTTTGGCTCAATTTCACATAATCTTTAGCCTTATAGGTAATTTTATCTAGTAGCAGTGGTGGCTTTTGGTTTAGTGAATCTGCTGCTAAAGAATCATTTGCTATAGAGTCTCTAATTGCGGATGGCGGAAATAACGGTGCGATTATTGAATCTCTATCTGCTTTGATATTCAGAGGAGTAATTTTACCTTCTTGACCAATGGCAAAAAAACCACAGACAACAACCATGAATAGGAAAAGTAAGTATTGTTTGTTTGATTGCAAGGCTATATATCCTATTTTTGTAAAGGTTTGGCGGTCCAATGAGCCGTTATTTAAGATGTCAAACTTACATATATTTTTTAATCCATATGTAGGGTCTTACCATAAATTTAACCATAATAAGGGCGATATAAACCCTAATACGTATGAAAATAAAATTCTTTAGCATTACACTGGTTTTAGTAACAGCCTTTTTTTTATTGTCTTTTTCTATTGAAAAACAAGAGGTTAAGTCAGATGACTCGTTTATTGTTGTTTTGGATGCCGGCCATGGCGGTCATGATCCTGGAAATCTTGGTAATGGGTATTTAGAGAAAAAGATTGCTTTAAATATTGTTTTGAAAGTAGGAGAAATTCTTGAAAAGAATAAAGACATCAAAGTAATTTACACCCGTAAAGATGATACTTTCATTGATTTGTATGTTAGGGGAGAAGTTGCGAATAAAGCCAATGCAGATTTGTTCGTGTCTGTTCATTGTGATTCCCATACATCTGATGCACATGGAGCGGGTACCTTTGTACTGGGACTTCATGCCAACAAACAAAATTTTGAGATTGCAAAGAAAGAAAACTCGGTGATTTATTTAGAGGATAATTATGAGAATAGATATGCCGACTATGATATTAATTCACCAGAATCGGTTATTGGGCTTACAATAATGCAAGAGGAATTTCTAGATCAGAGTGTAGCCTTGGCTACTATGATTCAAGAAAAGTTTTCTAAACAACTTAAAAGAACGGATAGAAAGGTGAAGCAAGCTGGTTTTATTGTTTTGCACCAAACTTTCATGCCAAGTGTACTGGTTGAAACCGGATTTCTGACCAATAAAGAAGAAGGGGCTTATTTGAACTCAGCCAAAGGGCAGAATGAAATGGGAGATGCCATTGCAAAAGCAATTTTAAATTATAAGGAAGGTGTTCAGCCAACCGAAAAGAACGTAGAGGCTACTGTGTCACAACCAAAGGCTCCGCCAATTAAAGAGGATGTGGTTGATAAAGCCGAAGAGCAAAAAGAACTTGCAGTTCAGAAAATTAATGAAAAGGAGGTTGTAGTAAAAGAAGCAGTCGCTGAAAAAGTTGCAGATGCGAAAAAGCCTAATTCGGTAAATGTGCCATCTGTGGAAGTAAAAAAAGAAACGGAGGAAACAACTGCAGCCGTAAAGGAAGCAATAAATGCCAATGAGGTGGCAAAATCTATTGTCTTTAAAATTCAGTTAATGGCAAGTAGTAAAAATGTACCTCTAAGTCCTAGTAATTTTAAAGGTCTTTCAAATCTTTCACAAGAACCATATAAAAACTTGTATAGATATATGTATGGAGAAACAAGATCATATAGGGAAGCTAAAATGATGCAAAGTCAAGCGCAAAATAAAGGGTATGGTTCCGCATATATTGTTGCTTATAAACTAGGGGAAAGAATTCCTATTCAAGAAGCCATTGACGAGGTTTCTCAATTTAATCCATAAAGTGTAAATATTATTCATAATTTTGAGTGTAATAAAAATTCAACTGCTTGAAACTATCTAGAGAATTAAAAACAGGAATTATTGTTATTGGTGGCATCTTGCTGTTCATCATGGGATTCAGCTATTTAAAGTCCACCCCAATTTTTGATAATAGCAAAACATTTTTTGCCGTTTACCCTAATGTTGGGGGCTTGCAATCTGGTACTACTGTTTCTATAAACGGTTTCAGTGTTGGTAAGGTCAATGATATTCGATTTTTAGATGAAAAAGGAAATTTATTGGTGACTTTTACGGTTGGTAATGATTTTAAATTTTCTAAAAATAGTACCGTAGAGTTGTATGATACCGGTATTATAGGTGGAAAAGGTTTACAGATAAAACCTATTTTCGATGGGGCACCTGCTCAATCTGGTGATACATTGAAAACAGAAACAAGGCCTGGTATTACAGACTTGGCACAGCAAAAACTTAATCCTTTGGTACGTAAAGTGGAGTCAGCTATATCTGGAGCAGATTCTGTTCTGGTTAACGTAAATTCTGTTTTAGATGAGAACACCAAAAAAGAATTGAAAGAAGTTATTGGTGGTTTAAATACATTGATCAATAGTTTAAACGGCAGTGCCGCAACACTTAACACCGTTCTGGCGGGTAATGAGGAAAAGTTGAATACTTCATTCGAAAATTTTGAAAAACTAACAGCAAACTTCGCAAAACTTTCAGATTCATTAAATGCAGCCGGACTTGGTCGTACTTTGGAAAGTTTAGAATCTACAATGGCAAGTTTGGATCAGGTGACTTCTAAAATTGAAAATGGTGACGGATCTTTAGGCTTACTTATGAATGATAAGGAGCTTTATACAAATTTAAATAACGCTTCTAGAGAGTTAGATCTGTTATTACAAGATTTTCGTTTGAATCCAAAAAGGTATGTAAACGTTTCTGTTTTTGGTAAAAAACAAAAAGAATATGAACTGCCAGAAGATGATCCAGCTGCAAATTCTATTGAGAATTAAAGAATATTAAATTATATGCAATATCTCCCTAATGTAATTTTTGTAATCCTACTTGTTGTAGGTGTCGGTTTTTTTGTAAAGAATATTTCCAAGTTAAAAAGAAATATTTTTATAGGTAAAGATGCTTCTTTAACCGATAATAAACTGCAACGATGGAAAAACATGGCAAAGATTGCCCTTGGGCAAACTAAAATGGTTGTAAGGCCAATTGCCGGTATTTTACACATCATTGTTTATGTTGGTTTTGTGATTATTAATATTGAAGTTCTTGAGATTATCTTGGATGGTATTTTTGGTACGCATAGAATGTTTGCCGTTTTAGGTCCTCTATATGATTTTTTAATAGGTTCTTTTGAAGTTTTGGCGCTGTTGGTAATAGTAGCGGTAGTAGTATTTTGGATCAGAAGAAATATTATAAAACTAAAACGATTTTTCAAACCAGAAATGGAGGGTTGGCCAAAGAATGACGGTAACTTGATTCTTTATATAGAATTGGTACTTATGGTCTTGTTTTTGACCATGAATGGGGCAGATTATCAATTGCAGCAAATGGGTGCTGATCACTATGCCGCTGCAGGTTCTTTTCCTATAAGTAGTTTTCTAGCGCCATTATTTGAGAATATGACCATACCAACATTGGTTATAATAGAACGTACTGCTTGGTGGTTGCATATTGCCGGTATATTGTTTTTCTTGAATTATTTATACTATTCAAAGCATTTGCATATTCTTCTTGCCTTTCCAAATACGTATTATGGCAAACTAACGCCTAAAGGTCAGTTTAAGAACTTACAATCTGTAACTGATGAAGTTCGTATGATGATGGATCCAGATGCGGACCCGTACGCAGAACCTGCAGAAGATGCAGCTGTTCCAGATAAGTTTGGAGCATCAGATGTGCAAGATTTAAGCTGGGTACAACTATTAAACGCTTATACATGTACTGAGTGTGGTCGTTGTACAAGTGAATGTCCTGCCAATCAGACCGGGAAAAAATTATCGCCCCGTAAAATTATGATGGATACTCGTGATCGTCTTGAAGAAGTTGGTAAGAATATCGATGAGAATAAAGGTGAATTTAAGGATGATGGCAAGCAATTACTGAACGACTATATTACACCGGAAGAATTATGGGCATGTACGTCATGTAATGCCTGTGTACAGGCTTGCCCAATAAGTATTGATCCTTTATCCATAATTATGGATATGAGGCAGTACCTGGTAATGGAACAATCTGCAGCTCCTACAGATTTGAATAACATGATGGGTAATATTGAGAATAATGGAGCGCCTTGGCCATTTAACCAAATGGACCGTTTAAATTGGAGTAAAGAATCTTAAAGAAAGTTATGGCAAGTGAATTGAAAGTGCCTACAATGGCAGAGTTTTTTGCGTCTGGAACAGTACCCGAAGTTTTATTTTGGGTTGGTTGTGCCGGTAGTTTTGATGATAGAGCAAAGAAAATAACGAAGGCCTTCGTTAAGATTTTAAATAAGGCAAATGTATCTTTTGCTGTACTTGGTACAGAAGAAAGTTGTACTGGTGATCCTGCAAAACGTGCTGGTAATGAATTTTTATTTCAGATGCAGGCCGTTACGAATATAGAGGTACTCAACGCCTATGAAATTAAGAAAATAGTTACGGCTTGTCCGCACTGCTTTAATACGATTAAAAATGAGTATCCTGGTTTAGGAGGTAATTACGAAGTAGTACACCATACCCAATTTCTTAAGGATTTGCTTAATGATGGAAGAATTTCTATGAAAGGTGGTTCGTTTAAAGGTAAGCGTATAACATTTCATGACCCATGTTATTTAGGAAGGGCCAATGGGGTTTACGAAGCTCCAAGAGACCTTATTAGAAAATTGGATGCTGAGCTTATTGAGATGAAAAGCTGTAAGCAAAGAGGTTTATGTTGCGGTGCCGGAGGTGCGCAAATGTTCAAGGAACCAGAGAATGGAAATAAGGATGTCAACATTGAACGTACAGAGCAAGCTTTGGAAACCAAACCCGAAATTATTGCTGCAGGTTGTCCGTTTTGTAACACCATGATGACAGACGGAGTTAAAAATAAGGAAAAGGAAGATGCTGTTGCGGTAATGGATATTGCTGAATTAATTGCAACTGCAGAAGATTTATAATATTAAATATATAAAAATTGCTAGTAGACTTTAAAACATTACCGGAAACTGCCAGAGTGTGGATTTATCAATGTAATCGCTCTTTCTCTGATGCTGAAATGTTAGAAATCAGGTCAGATTTAGATGCTTTTCTTACATCTTGGACTGCACACGGTAATGATTTAAACGCTGGGTATGAGATAAAGTATAAACGCTTTATTGTTATAGCCCTTGATCAAACCTCACAAGGTGCAACAGGTTGTTCTATAGATGCATCTGTACATTTTATTCAAGAATTGGAAAAAAAGTACGATGTTATGCTTTTGGATAAAATGAATGTATCTTATAAACAAGGTGAATTTATAGCATATAAAAGCTTGTTGGATTTTAAGACTATGGCTAAACAAAAGGCCATATCAAAGAAGACTATTGTATTCAACAATCTGGTTGCCAATAAAGGAGAGTATTTAGAGCATTGGGAAGTACCCGCTTCAGAGAGTTGGCATGCACGTTTTCTTTAACATAATTTCTTCTTAAGTATTAGAATTTATTGGGTTTTATCGATGAAATGCAATAATTTTCATCCCTATTAGTTATCACTGTACATATTATTTTATGCGCCATATTTTTATTTTTATTTGTGGGTTATTGTGCTGTACCAATATTTTAGCTCAAAATCCGTTGGTAACCAGCGACAGTTTAGCACAACAAAGTTGGGTAGACAGTCAATACGCTCAATTGAGCTTAGATCAAAAACTGGGGCAATTATTTATGGTAAGTGTTGCTTCTAATCAAAGCAAACAAGCTACCGATAAGATTAAGGATCTAATTGTACAAGAAAACCTTGGCGGCGTAATTTTTTCTAAAGGCGGACCAGTGCGCCAAGCTAAACTTACAAATAATTATCAAGCGGTTTCTAAAATACCTTTGTTGATCGGTATGGATGCCGAGTGGGGACTTTCCATGAGATTGGATTCTACTTACGCTTTTCCTTGGAATATGACTTTAGGGGCAATTCAAGATAGTTCAATAGTTGAAAGAGTAGGTTACCAGATTGGCAAACATGCAAAAAGACTTGGGGTGCATATAAATTTTGCTCCCGATCTAGATATTAATACCAATCCTAAAAATCCTATTATTGGTAATCGATCCTTTGGTGAGAACAGAGAAAATGTGGTACAAAAAGGAATTGCTTTTGTAAAAGGAATGGAACGTGCTGGTGTATTGGCAAATGGAAAGCATTTTCCGGGCCATGGTGATACCGAAGTAGATTCTCATCACAATTTACCTATTATCCCTTTTTCTAAGAAAAGGTTAGATAGTTTAGAACTGTATCCGTTCAAAAAACTGATTGCCTCTGGTTTAAGTAGTATAATGGTTGCGCATTTAGAGGTTCCTGCGCTAGAAATGAAAAAGGAATTACCTTCTTCGATATCAGAACAGATCATTTCTGGAATACTGAAAGAAGAACTTGGGTATAAAGGTTTAATTTTTACTGATGCCCTTAATATGAAAGGTGTTTCAATGACTGGTAAAGACGGTAGTGTAGAACTCGCCGCTTTTATGGCAGGTAATGATATGCTTTTAATGCCCGAAAATATTGTCAGTGCAAAAGAAAAATTGACTAAGGCCTATGAAAAAGGTAAATTAACAGAAGAACGTTTGGCTTACTCGGTCAAGAAAATTTTAATGGCAAAATATAAGGCTGGGTTAAATAAATATAAGCCTATTGATTTAGCGAATTTACACAATGACCTTAATGGTCTTGAAGATGATATTGTTTATGAACAAGCGATTGAGAATGCCATAACGGTAGTCAAGAACAAATTGGATCTTCTGTCGATCAAAAACTTGGACAATAAAAGAATAGCCTATGTAAAAATGGGTAATGCCAATAATGAAACATTTGTTAAAGGGCTAAAAAATTATGCCAATGTAACCGTTGTTGAGGCTAATGATATCACTACTTTAAAAACTAGATTAAAAGATTTTAATTTAATTATAATAGGGCATCATATGAGTAATGATAGCCCCTGGAAAGCATATAAGTTTTCCAAAAGTGAATTGGCATGGTTGCAAGAAATCGCTAAAGAACGAACTTCAAATTTAATACTTTGTGTATTTGCTAAACCTTATGCCTTATCGGACATCGAATCATTTAGCAGTATAGATGCTGTGGTAATGGCCTATCAAAACAGTGATATAGCACAAGAGAAAACGGCTGAAATATTATTTGGTGCCGTTAGCGCCACTGGGAAATTACCGGTTACCGCGCATAAAGAGTTTCCTGTTAATACAGGTGTAGAGGTTAAATCATTGAGCAGATTAGGCTATAGTATACCAGAACGTGTAGGTATGAGCTCAAAAGGTCTTGAAGAGATCGATAAGCTAATGAATAACGGTCTCGATAGTTTAATGTTTCCCGGGGCACAAGTTCTAGTAGCTAGAAAAGGAAAAGTGATATATCAAAAAGGTTTTGGAAAGCCAACGTATGATTCTCAAGAAAATATCACCAATGAGTATATCTATGATCTTGCTTCGCTGACAAAAATATTGGCGACCCTACCAATGGTAATGAAAATGGAGGAAGAAGGTAGAATAGGACTTAACAATACTTTCGAAGAATTGGTTCCTAATTATTCCGATACCGAAATTAAGAATGTAACGGTTTTAAAAGCACTTTCCCATTATGGTAGATTACCGGCTTGGATACCATTTTATATTAGAACATTAGATGAAAATAAAAAACCTTCAAGCGAATTTTATAGGAATTCCCCTTTACCAGGTTTTTCAACTAAGGTGTATGATAATTTGTATTTGACGGATGCTTATCAAGACTCCATTTATAACAGAATAGGCAGGCAAGATTTAAAATCGAACAGATATCGTTATAGTGACGTTCCTTATTACGTAATGAAAAAGGTAATAGAGGACAGTTATGAACAACGATTGGACTATTTGACCAGTAATTTTTTATATCGAAGGATCGGCGCGAATCATACCACATACAATCCACTGGAAAAGTTTGATAAAAATATGATCGTACCTTCAGAGGAAGATGATTATTATAGATATGGTACCGTGCAAGGTTATGTTCATGA
This sequence comes from Maribacter litoralis, assembly GCF_902506355.1. Lineage (NCBI taxonomy): Bacteria > Pseudomonadati > Bacteroidota > Flavobacteriia > Flavobacteriales > Flavobacteriaceae > Maribacter > Maribacter litoralis. The sequence goes on from NZ_LR733271.1 coordinate 3,310,601, forward strand.
TATGGGCGCAGCTATGCAAGCAGGAGTAGGAGGGCATGCCGGACTTTTTAGTAATGCCAACGATGTTGCAAAAATAATGCAGATGTATTTGCAAGATGGTTATTATGGCGGAACCAAGTTTTTTGATTCTAGAACGGTGAAGAAATTTAATACTTGTTATTTCTGTGATAATAATGTACGTAGAGGGGTAGGATTTGATAAGCCCCAGTTACAACATAGTGGTCCTACTTGTGGTTGTGTATCACGAAAGAGCTTTGGGCATAGTGGATTCACCGGCACCTATACTTGGGCTGATCCAGAAGAAGAAATTGTATATGTATTTTTATCTAACAGAACATATCCATCTGCTTCCAATACTCTTTTAGTTAAATCTGGGTTAAGAACTAGAATTCAACAAGTCATTTACGATTCAATTCTGAATTAAAAAAGGTAATTTTGTTGCAATGAAAATAGCAATAGTATGTTACCCTACCTTTGGAGGTAGTGGTGTAGTGGCAACAGAATTAGGAATCGCATTGGCTAATAGGGGTCATGAAATTCATTTTATAACGTATAAGCAACCTGTTCGTTTAGAGTTGTTGAGCAATAAGATTTTCTTTCATGAAGTTCATGTTCCCGAGTACCCATTGTTTCATTACCAACCCTATGAGCTTGCATTGTCAAGTAAATTGGTAGATACCATAAAGCTTCATAAAATTGATCTTCTTCATGTACATTATGCCATACCACATGCATATGCCGGCTATATGGCTAAAAAAATGCTTGAGGAAGAAGGTATTTATGTGCCTATGATAACGACACTACATGGTACGGATATTACCTTGGTAGGTAAACATCCATTTTATAAACCAGCGGTAACATTTAGTATAAACCAATCTGATGTAGTTACATCGGTATCCGAGAGTTTAAAGCAAGGAACTTTAGAGACTTTTGATATCCATGGAGATATAGAGGTTATTCCAAATTTTATTGATGCCAAAAAATATAGTACTTCTTTTACCGATTGCCAAAGGTCTAATATGGCTACAGAAGAAGAACGTATTGTTACACATATCAGTAATTTTAGAAAGGTAAAGCGAATACCGGATGTAATTAAGATTTTCAGTAAAATTCAATTAGAAATTCCGGCCAAACTGATCATGGTAGGGGAAGGCCCAGAAAAGGCAGGTGCGGAACGCCTATGCGATGAACTTGGTATTGCCGATAAGGTGATATTTTTAGGAAATAGTAATGAAATTGATAAAATTCTATGTTTTTCAGACCTGTTTCTTCTGCCATCACAATCAGAGAGTTTCGGTCTAGCAGCACTTGAGGCTATGATTAATAAAGTGCCGGTTATATCTAGTAACGCCGGTGGTATACCTGAGGTGAATACTGAAGGTGTTAGTGGGTTTTTAAGTGATGTTGGTGATATTAATGATATGGCATCTAAAGCAATTACCATTTTAAAGAATGATAGTGTATTAGAAAGATTTAAACTTAACGCTCTTAAGGAAGCACAAAGGTTTGATATACAGAAAGTGGTACCTCTATATGAGGAGGTTTATGAAAGAGCCTATAATAGTAGATTTAAGGATGTTTAAGAATTTTCTTTTTCTCTTTATATTGTTGATTACACAAGTATATTCTTGTAAAAGTGTAGTTCCAAGTAATCTTCAAGATTCAAATAGCATGGAAATGGAGCTTATTTTGAATGAAAACTATAGCGGATTTGAACAAGAGAATTATATTCTTATCAAGAACCAGAAAGATCTTAATGCTTTTTACGGCAAAATCAACAGAACTAGAAAGCCAGGATTGACCCCTCCAAAAGTAGACTTTGATAGTGAAATGATTCTAGTTTGGTGTGGGGATTATTCAGATTCCGAATATGCTAAATTGGAAGTAACGGAGAAGGATGCATTTATAGAAATTCAAAAGAAAACATCTAACGTTGCTAAAGATGTAAATTCATTGATAGTAACTCCTTTTAGTGTATACAAGTTACCGCTCAGTTCAAAAAGCATAAAAATCAAACAGTAATTAGTCGATTATAATTCTACATTCAACTATCAATCGATTTTTAATGCTGTATATGGTAATAATTTGCAAGGCAGCGTGTGTAAAGTTAATTTTACATTTTAAACCCAAATTTATAATTATGAAAACGGCTAAATTTTTTAGTTTACTAATTCTTCTGGTGCTACCGACTGTTATTTTTGCTCAAGATGAGCTTCAAATAACGGCAAAAGATAGTATAGTACAGAGTTCATGGATTTTTGGCGTGGGCTTCAACGCAGTTGACGATTCAGGTAATGTCTTTGATGGCATTTTTAATGTCGGTAAAGAATGGAATATTGTTCCATTTCCTTCAAGAGTTAGTATTGGTAGGTATTTTAAAAGTGGCTTAGGTTTAGAAGCAATAGGGACATACAATGAATATAAAGAAGGTAATATCGTAGATGCCGTAGAAATTTCTGAAAATGTTAGCTATTTTGGTATTGATGGTAGAATTACTTACGATATCAATAAAATTATTGGTGAAACCGGTTGGTTTGATCCTTACGTAGGTATTGGTGCAGGGTATACAGACGCCAATAACCAAGGGAGGGGAACCTATAATGCCGTGGTAGGTTTTAGAACATGGTTTTCAGATCGATGGGGATTAGATTTTAACTCAACAGGAAAGTGGGCTATGAGCCAAGGTGATGGCGCTACAAATCATATTCAACATGCAGCTGGGGTGGTTTATCAATTCGGAATAGAAAAAGGTCTTTCTAAACGAGGTGAAGAAAAGCTCGAATTATTGGCTGCAATTGAAAAAGAAAAGGAGCGTCAAAGAGATTCTATTAATGAGGTAAATCGTTTAAAAGAAGAAGCATTATTAGCGGAGAGACTTAAAAAGCAACAGGAGGCAGATGCTTTAGCTGCTGCCGAGAAAGCAAAAGAAGATGCTTTAAATAAGAAAAAAGCGGAAATTAAATTAAGAATAGAAAGCTTAGGTAATGTTTATTTTGCTTTAAATTCTTCTGTGGTGAACCCTTCTTCTAAGAAAGTATTAGATTCTTTGGCGAGTTTGCTTGAAGAAATACCAACCTTAAAATTAAGAATTACGTCGCATACAGATTCTAGGGGAACATCAAAGTATAATGATTGGTTATCTCAAAGAAGGGTTGATAAAACCAAAGCTTATTTATTATCTAAGGGAATAGCGGATGATAAATTGGTAACAGAGGCCTATGGTGAAACTATGTTATTAAATGAATGTGATGATAATACATACTGCCCAGAAGATAAACATGCCGTTAACAGGCGTTCGGAATTCGTAATTCTAGAATTTTAATAAAGAACTATATCAATTAAAAAGCCGATAAATAATAATATTTTTTATCGGCTTTTTAATTTGAAGGCAGTTTAACTTTAGTAATATATTAACCTACGCTAAAATTAAACACCTCAGAGGTAGATTCATTACCAACACTATCTTTAGTAACTATTTTCCAATAATAGGTTTTACCAGCTTCAACAGGAATTCCATTGTATCTCGATGCGTTAATGTCTTCGTGCAGTATGGCAGGATTTTCAGATTCGCCAAAATAAAGATCAAATTTTAGAATATCATTATCTTCATCTTCGGCTTTCCAAATTAGATTTACTGTAGTACTTGTTTGTGAAATAGAGGCACCGGATACCGGAGATATGGCTATCGCTGGAAAAGGAGAACTAGATTCATAATCAGGACCAATATTATAAAATACCCAGGTTTCACTTTTACTATCCGAAATACCTGTGACAGTCCATGAGTAATTAACATCTCGCAATAAATTTATGGTGGACATAGTTTCAATACTTTCATATATTACTGTGTCATTGTTAGATAGATTAACTAATTCTAGATTATAAGGACTAAAATCATTTTCACCATTATTTGTCCATTCAAAAACCAACCTGCTTTCAGTTGCCGAAATACTTGTGCCATCTTTAACTTCAGTATTATTTAGTGGATATAACAATAGTATATCCAGTCCTTCATCAATAGGGGTAGAACTAGAGTAATTTAAAACATCTGAATCAATACCACAGGACAGGCAAACCAACATAGTTAAAAGTAGAGTCCAACTATTTTTCATTTTATAAGAGTTTTAAGACTACCGATATTTATTATTTAAGAAGGGATTATGTCAATGAAGATTAATTAAAATCATTTTTGTTAAGAACTGTAACGGAATTAATTAATATTAATTTTTTGTAAAAATAACTAATTCAAGTAAACTATTATTATTGTATTTATAGCTGACTTTGGAAGTTTCGAAATAAATGAATATAAAAAAAGTCGGTATATAAAATCTTATATACCGACTTTTTAATTAAAATAAGAATCAATTTATTGTCTTAGAAGAGGTATAATTTGATTTGAACCTCCTTTTGAAATACTAAGGTAATAAACACCTTTAGTTTGTCTTCCAACGTTAGACAGCTCAAGGTCAACATCTGTTTCACTTTGTCCGGCATTGAAAGTTCCGTTCTCAATTAGTACGCCCATTGCATTTGAAACACTGTATTCGTAATTGCCGCCATTGCCTTCAGGTAAATGAATAGAAACTTTACCATCTGTCTGTACAGGGTTAGGAAAAGCATAAGCTGTCTTATTTGTAATAGAACCAACGGAGAAGTTGAAAGTTTCAGAAGCTACAAGAACTCCACTACCATTTGTTCCAGAATACGCTGATACTTTTAAACTATATGAGCCGCTAGAGAAATTAGCTGCAAGATAGTCTCCATCAATATCTCCAAACAATGCATATGGTGCTACATTTTCATATCTTGTTTCTATCTGTGTACCGGATAATTGAAAAAGAACACTTTGCGCTTCAGAAGGAACATTTGCTCTTATATTAATGTTTTGACTGTTAGATGAACTTAAACTTGCTCCATTGGACAATGTTCCAATATTTAAGTTAGAAATTGCATCTATTAAATTTAGTGTCAATGATGGTGTAGAAGGTGGATTGGTGGTAGACCCTGAACCAACAACAATATTAACAGAATCTGATCCTGTAGCGCCTTCATTGTCAGTTACCACAACTTCAATGTTATAGTTACCTTCATTAGTCTCTTGAAAAGGGTGAGAAGTGTAGGTAGTACCATCTGTATCTACCAAATCACCATTGACATATACTTGGTATTTTACAACATCGCCGTCAGTATCATTAGCTGTTAAACCAACTAAAACTACCTCTCCAACAGAAATAACTTCGCCTTCGTTTAATGTAATGATTTGAACGGTTGGAGATGCATTTCCTGATGTTGGTGGTGTTGTTGTAGTACCTACCACAATATTGACAACGGCAGAATTTGTATTATTGTCATCATCGGTTACCGTTGCTTTAATCTCATAGTTTCCATTACTGATATCGGCAATAACATGAGGCGTATAGTTTGTTCCATCTGTGTCAACCAGCTCATCATTCACGAATATTTGATACTTTACAATAGTACCATCAGCATCAGAAGCACTTAAGTTTACTGAAACATCAGAACCAGCTGAAAAACTTTGACCATTTGTTAAATTGGTTATTGATACCGCTGGATCAGAACCTGAAGTTGGTGGCGTTGGATCTGTTGGCTCACCCGAACTACCTGCGGTAATTACTACAGTATCAGAGCTGGTTTCGCCTGAATTGTCTGTTACTATGGCTGTAATGGTATAGTTTCCACTGCTAATATTATCAATGATATGAGGTGTGTAACTTGCTCCGTCAGTATCTACAAGTACATTGTTAACATAAATTTGATGTTGAATAACAGATCCATCAGAATCACTAGATGATACAGCAACAGATACATTAGATCCGGCCGTTACATTTTGTCCATCGTTTAAGTTGGTGATGCTCACCACAGGTGCTGTATTTGATGCAGGTGGGGTAGGTTCCGGATCTGGATCGGTAGTTCCACTACCTGAAACAGTGATGTTCACTGTGCTAGTATCAGATTCACCATTGCTATCAGTTACCTCGGCAGTTATAACATAACTTCCAGGTTGAATATTAGAAATGGTATAAGGGCTGTAGTTTACACCGTCAGTATCAACTAAACTGTTGTTCACAAACAGTTCGTGAGAAGATATATTCCCGTCAGGATCGCTAGAAGATAATTGTACCGTAACTGAACTGCCACTAGTAATAGTTTGACCGTTACTGGGGCTAGTAATATTTACAGTAGGAGCTTCATTTGTAGGTGAAGGTGTAGGTGTGGTTGTACCACCGTCGCATGTTGTTGCAGACCTAGACAGACTTTCAGCTTGTGCAGCGGAATAACTTCCTTCTTTGTAAAGTACTAATCTATCTATTGAATGACCGTTTGATCTAGCCGAAACTTGAATGTCATAAACACCTGGACTATTGAATGTTGCATAAACGGCATGCCCGTTAAAATCACTTGTAAAGGTGCTCCAACTCCAATCAATAGTATTGGTATACACTTTAAACCAACCACCTGAACTAGCTCCTTGAGGGTTAGGTGATTTTCCGGATCCATTCGGGTAAATTCTACTACTACCTTTTTGACCATAAAAGTTCGAAGCATTGATTTTTAACCAAGAGTCATTATGCTCGGTACTGGCATTACTGCTGGCAATAACACTAATTTTGTTACGCCAAATAAATCTATAGGTTCCTGTAGAGTTAATTCTAACTTTATAAGTAATTGTTGAGTTTCCTGGAGATCCAAAATGGTTACTACCTCTATAGGTAATTGCAGAACCACTGGTAGCACCGGAGATTGATTCTTTCCTCCAACTACCGGATAGTTTGGATTCTGCTTCCAATATGGCAATGCCATTTTGTTCTTCAAAATCTACTCCGCTGCATTGCGAATAGATTTGTTGAAAGCAAAAAGCTTGTAATAATAAAAGTAGAGTAATTTTTAATTTCATAATTAATGTTTAGTGGAGTTATTAATGATTAAATAGTTATAAATTCTTAATTGCAATGGAAAAAAATGACTAAACTAGTTGTCCGTTTTATTTGGGGGAAGAGAACGTAAACGACGAACTGTTATTTATTTACGACGAAAATATCTTTTTGGTCGATTAAATACCAGAATAAAATTAAAAGATCGTTGAAATGCATAAGTGGACTATATCATTTGATTTTTATGTAAGAAAATGATTACAAATAAATATAATTACACAAGAGGAAGTTTTTTAGATGTCAGATTAATTTATATAAAATAAGCTGATGAATTAATAGCCAGTAATGTAGGCCGAATTATCTTTGAAAATTCGTTTAGCTAATAATGCTAGTAAAATACTTATAATAATCAGTGTAGAGGTACTTAATAAAAAAGTAGAAATAGGATATGAAAACTGTTCTATTTTTAATTGTTCTTTTATAATATATAATAGTCTCAAAATATACCCGTGAAGAAAATAAATAGCGAAACTTGTATTTGCCAATAATGATATAAAGTTATTACTGTAATTTTCAAAACGATGTAGGTAAACCAACAAAAAAACAGAAAGAAAAATTTTTTGTGGAAAAATAGAATCTAGCCCTTCATAAGAGAATAATGATTTTTCGCTATTACCTTCAACACCCATATAAGTCTGTACAAACAATGTAATAAGAAAAGGAATCAAAAGTAAATATTCTTTGTTTTTAAAAAAACGAAACAATTCATCTTTATTTTTTGAGCAATAGATTCCGAACAGATAGGCCGGTGTAAAATAAATTAATGATTGTATTAATTGTAAGCTTAAGGGTAGTGGTCTTTGAATTATTAGTGCAACAATTAAGGATAATAATATTATAACTATTTGAATCTTATTGTTGGTTTTAATAAAGATAGTATGTAAAGGATAACACAAAAACAAGAGCATAGCAAAGGGAATATACCAATATGCTACTAGATGTTCACCACTGAATAAGAAAAGTATGGCTGGGTAAATGTAATCATAATATACCCCTGATTTTTCTGATTGAATGAATTTAACCCAAAAATTTGGTTGGTAATGAATCTTATAAAAGATAGGTATTATAGATAATATAAGGTAAGGAACAAGTAATCGTTTAACTCTTTTTTTTAAAAAAAGATTAGTTCTTGATTTGAGGTAAAATACATGATGAAATAAAAATCCTGATATAAACACAAAAACAATTGTTCCTCCAGCAGTTATATTAATTACAAGGCGGTGAATAAAGTTAGTAGGGTGAATATTAGAGAAAATATCGCAATGTGATGCAACAATTAACACTATTGCAATTGCTCTTAAAATTGTAATCGAATTTAAATACATTAAGATGATTAAAATTCGTTTAGTTTATGTTATAAAAGTTGAATGATTTCTTAAAACCATTTCCTATAAACCTAGGTCTATATCTTGTAAGTTTTGAATAAATACTTTGAAAATAAGCTAATGAAAAATATTTGGACTGGTTCACGAGGTTTGAAACCTTAGATTTCGACATGTAATGATTTTCCCCATTGGCCATACTATATAATGCTGCTGGTTTTGGATATGGTACTAATGAAAGATTATTTTCTAGTTTTATAGTTTCATGAAAATAGTATAGGTACGGCTCTTTTTGAATTATCTGTGGAAATAATTCTTTTTTAATGATAATACAGGTACCACATCTTACATTAAAATTACTGCGAATCATAAAAGCAAATTTGCTTCCTTCTGTATAAAAATAACCTTTGTTAACGTACCATCCAGGTATATTTTCCTTTAATCTAGAGTTGACATATTTGCTTATTCCATTTTGAATGCAGTCATCAGAGTCAACAACCATAAAATAGTCAACATTAAAGTTGGCTATTGCATATTCATATGCAAATTGAATTTTGTTGGCTTTATCACCTTCTTTTAGTTGTCTATCTTTTTCCCAATCTTCATTACTTAATTGAGGTACGTCAAAATCTACTTGAACATAATGAACTTGTGGATGCTCAAATTTTTTGGTCGGTAATTCATGACAAGCTACCACAATTTGAAAATCCCTATCTTTTTGCCCATTAATTGACTTAAGACTGCGTTTTACCAATTCACTAAATTTATCCCAATCAGATGAAAGTTTCTTACTCTTTACAGGTACAAGGAAGCAAATCATATTTATTTTTTTAAAATTTAAGCATTAGTAGTATTTACTATTGCTTATTTGGTTTATTTATTTTTATAAAAATTTCATTGTTCTCATGACTCTTAAGCCTAAAAGAACACTGTTTTTACTATTTATGAAAGGACGAATATAATTACTGGATCCTTCCATTTTTAAAGTAATAGGATATGCTTCTAATGCTTTCATTTTGTCTAAAATGGCATTAAAGACCTTTGGGTCAAGACGGTATTTATAAGCTCTAATGATTAATGCGAAAACAACCGCTTGTTGTTTGTCCTTTAATCTATCTATAACCTTTAGATTACTACTTTTAGAGCTTTTGTAGTTCTTGATTAAACTATCAAATTTTTCAACCGCTTTAACCATACCTTCAATAAATTCTAAGTTTTTTTTAGAATCCTTACTCGTAACAATTGATCCGGCAACTTTAACATATCTATGGGCATCAAGGTTTGCCTTAGAAACTTTATTGGCACTTAAAAATACACTAGAGGTAAAGATCATATCTTCATATGCTCGCATGTCTTCTAAAAAGGTGATTGCGGTACTTGTTAAAAAACTTCTTTTAATAACGTAGAAACAAGCTGAATTTCTTAAGCCAAAATTTGCTATATAGTCAAGCCCATTAGTTACTTGAAGTGTTAGGTTTTTTGATTCTAATTTTGAAAAATTTGGTAATTCACCTTCGTTAATATACTCGCTATCAAATTCTAATAATTCAAGATTATATTGTTTGCTTAATTCAAAAAGGCATTTTAAAGCATTAGGTGCAAGGTAATCATCTGCATCAAGATAATAAATGTACTCGCCAATTGCTTTGTTTAAACCGTTATTTCTAGCCGCACTAGGTCCTTGGTTTTTCTGAACAATTAACTCAATACGAACATCTTCATTTTTCTTTGCATAATTTTCAACAACTAAAGCTCCCGTGTCTTTAGAGCCGTCATCTACGATTATGACTTCATATTCATTAGGTTCTAAACCTTGGTCAAGTAAACTATCTAAGCAGCGTTCAATATATTTTTCCTTGTTATAAAGAGGAATAATTATGCTAAATTTCATTGCTTATTTATATTATTATTTAATGTCAATAAAAATGACCAAAGTGAAATATGGTTAGGTATAACCATTCAATACAGTAAACATATGTTTATTATAGTTTTTACTGTATTGAATAGTCATGTAAAATTATGGAAAACCTATTTTTTACCTAATAAAATTGTTTTGTAACATTTTAATCGGATTAATTACTCAGTTTTTGTAAATATATTTTTACAACTTCTGTAATTGTAGTTTCAATTACCTCCCTAAGTATCCTCCATCAACCGGTATAACGGTACCCGTAATGTAGTCACTCGCAGGAGAGCATAAGAAAACGGTAAGTCCTTTTAAATCTTCACCGTTACCCCATCTTTTCATAGGTACTCTAATGAAAACTTCTTCTGTTCTTTTTTTATCGTTTATCAAAGCTGTATTAAGTTGCGTATCCATATAGCCAGGTGCTATAGCATTAACACAGATACCTTTTGCAGCCCAATCATTAGAAAGTGCTTTTGTCAATTGACCTACGCCTCCCTTTGATGCTGCGTAAGCAGGTATGGTAATACCACCCAAGAAACTCATCAAAGAAGCAATGTTTATAATTTTTCCACCACCATTTTCTAACATGTTCTTTGCTACATATTTACAGTAGTAGAAAGTAGCATCTAAATTAATGGCAATTACCTTGCTCCATTCTTCATCAGGAAAATCTTCACTAGGGTATCTTCTTTGTATACCTGCTGAATTGATTAAAATATCTATTTTTCCTCCTAATAATTCTAATGCAGATTGATAAGATTCCTTAATTTCAGGTATTTTACTGATGTCTGCTTTTATGGCATCTACAATAAGACCATCCTTTTTAAAATCTTGGCACATGTCAAAAACTCTTTCGTCAAAATCAATGACTACAGTTTGAGCACCTGCTTGTGAAATGGCTTCAACCATGGCTTTACCAAGGTCACCGGCACCACCCACTACAATTGCTTTTTTTCCAGCTAAACTAAATGATTCTAATATGTTTGTTTTCATAATTTTTATTTTATCCCATGAATAATCCTCCGTTCACATCTAGAACAGAACCTGTTGTAAAGCCAGCATCGTCACTTGCAAAATAGCAAGCTGCGGCTGCAACTTCTTTAGGTGTTCCAAACCTTTCTAAAGGAAATCTTTCTTTTAATTTTTTTAATACTTCAGGGCTACGTGCAGCAGACATATCCGATTCTATAGTTCCTGGTGCAATACAGTTTACTGTTATTCTTTTTTTGGCAAGTCTTCTAGCTAAACCATAAGTCAATGCAATGATTCCACCTTTAGATGCGCTATAGGCCATGCCATTTTCAAATCCTCCCATTCTGCCAGAATTGGACGATAAGTTTATAATTCTCGGATGTTTACTTTTTTCTAAATATTGAATTGATTTTTGAATCATGGTAAACGTACCTCTAAGATTAACGGCCATTACATTATCCCATTCTTCAATAGAGGTTTCTTCTATGCTCGCCATATCTAAAATACCGGCGCTATTTACAAGAATATCTATACTTCCGAAGTGCGAATTAATATCTTCAAGTGTTTCTTCCACTGATGATACGTTGGTAACATCACACCTATAACCAATTACCTTATTTCCCGTATCGTCAATATTTTTGGCTGCCTTCTTTGCGCTATTTTCCGAAACACTTAAAATGGCTACATTATAACCAATAGCGTAAAATTTCTCCGCGATTGCCAAACCTATATTTCTAGAGCCACCAGTAATAACGGCTGTTTTATTTTCCATATCCTTATATATCAATAGTTAATTCTATATGTTAGTACTAAAGGTAATTTTCAGCATTTATTGTATCTGGCCAAGTTAATATCATGTCATTGCCAGATGTATCTTTGATTACCAATTTATCTTTGAATTCAGACATTTTTGAATTTAACTCTTCAATAGAATCAGCTACGACATACATGCGCGAAAAAACTTGTCTTTCGGTGCCCAACCATTCTTTTTTAACGCTATCACCTTCCTTGAATCTGTCTAAAACAAAAATCACGTTTTTATCATCTTTAATTTCAGATAACCCTTCAATAGAATTAATTGTTCCTTCTTTTAAAAGAACCCAAATGGTACATGCTTTTTTGCCCCCAAACATAAAATCGTTCTTTTCAGGAAAATCATCTTCCCCTAGAACGCCCGTAAAGGCAAAATTGATGAGCATTTTTCTATGATCAAAACCATTAATATGTGCTAAATGAATATGTGGGGCTTCACCCTGTAGTCTAAACCCTGGGTCGTAGGCATAAAAAATGCCTTTTTCTACAAAGAACTGTAGATTAAGTACACCATTTTGAATGTTTAGTTTTTTGAAAAAATCGCTAAGTTTTGGGTGTATTTTTTCAACAAATAAAGCTGTGTTTTTTGAAGGATAAATTGCTCCGATTCCAACGGGGCTAAAATCTCCTTGTATTTTGGTAGTAATTCTATCGTAGGTAGCAGAAAGATACGGTGTACCCTTTCTAAAAGTGTAGTAGACGGCCATATCATCACACTCCATGTATTTTTCTACTAGAACGACCCCTTTTTTGGAAAATTTTAAAGCGGTTTTTACCGATTCTTTAAAATCTTTGTCATCTCTACATATTTTCATACCAACACCACCACCATTGTCAACAGGTTTGATCATCAATGGATAATCAATATTTTCTGGTTTTTCAATGCTTGAATCAGTGTCCAGATAAGTGCCAGGAATGTCTTGTATATTGAATTTTTCGCAATATTTCTTAAATCCGTCTTTACTACAAAACGCTTCAATTGCCTCTTTATTTGCGTAAGTGGGCATATTTAATTTTGCGCAAATTTCACCATAAGGTTTCACTAAAATATCAGCTACGCCAACTAAGACAGCATCAACTTTTAAGTCTTTAGCTAATTGTACAATTTTGTCAACCTCAAAACCATCTATATCATAAGTTTCTGATGCATTCTTTTTAGCAGGGGCATCTGGGTTTGGGTCAATAACAATGGTGTAAATGTCCATTGAAATTGCTATGTCAACTAAAATTGCTGTTTCAGGATTTCCTCCTAATATTATAAGTTTTTTCATAAGTAAAACCTTATTTGTTTTTAATCGTAGAAATAACGACTTGATTCAATGTCTAGAAATTAAGGGTATTGAAATTTAAATTCACTGTCAAACCCTAATAGAACAAGTAGATTGGTCACTTGGTCGAAATCTGTATTGATACTCACAATCTTTTTCTCGTCAACACCAACTAGACTTAATTCTTTTTTGATGCTTTTGTAATTGGATGGGTTTATGGTCGCAACAATTAAATAATCATAATCCGAATTATTTGCAGAACTAATGGGTTTTACGCTATTACCGCCAATTTCTAATTCATGATAATCAATGTCTATCCAATTAACAACATTAAAAAAACTGTTTTTAAGGTTAGTAGATAGAATATGTTGACCAAAAGAGCCAGAGCTGTAGACAACAACTTTAGAATTGCGTTCAACGTCTAAAAAAGGGTTGAACAACTGATTTCCATCTTCATTATATATTAAACCGCCAGATCTTACTAATATTTGAGAGTAGAGATAATAAGTTATTTGTTCTTTTAAATTTTTTTCATCGATCGACAGTTTAAGCTTCGATTGTAAGTAATTCATCAATAACCCTAATCTATAATATTCTGTTTTTGGGTTTTCAACAGATTTTACAATAGAATCATGACGTTGGCGATAATAGTAAAGAGGTGTACTACTAATGACTATTTTTTTACATTTCGTTAAATAAGAAAATGTAATTGCGGCATCTTCGCCCATGACAACATCGTCAGGTACATTAAAAAGAATTTGATCTAATAATTCTTTTTTGAAAAGTTTGTTCCAAACATAGGTAGATACTCCATGCTCACAGAATTCACCGTTGTAAATTGCATTTGGTAATATTTCTGTTTTTATATCAACTTCGTTATATATACCTACATTTTTAGGTTTAATAGTTTCTATTTTACCATCAAACTCCCTAAAGTGGCCTGTAACTACTAGGTCTGCATCATTGGCATTGGCAAGTTTAAACATGATATCTAGATAAAATTTATCTACCCAATCATCACCATCAACGAAAGTGATATATGTACCTTTAGCCTCTTTTAAACCTTCTTTACGAGCGCTAACTAGACCTCCATTTTTTTTATGAATCACCTTAACTCTAGTGTCGGTTTTAGCATATTCATCACAAATTTGAGGACAGTTGTCTGGGCTTCCATCATCTACCAGAATTAATTCAAAATCTAAAAAAGATTGAGTTAAAAGACTGTCAATACATTGTGGTAAATATTTTTCTATCCTATAAATAGGAACTATTACGCTAACCGCTACAGTTTTCATAAGTTTATTTTTTGTTTAATTCAAGATAGTACAAACCACCTCCATAAATATCATTTGCAGAAGCTGACATTGCTGTAGTAACATATAAATTTGCCTCATTATCAAAACAGCAAGATGTAACATTGGTACACGGTAATTCTAATTGTTGAATTTTATTTCCATCAACAGGGTTCCATTGCGAAACGCATGCACCTCCCCATTCGGCAATCCATAACATACCGTTATTATCTATACACATACCATCAGGAACTCCATCGCCTAGAAATTCGATTATATAAGAATCAAATTGCACATCACCTGTATTTAGGTCGTAGGCATATTTAGCAACTTTTTTAGTTGGTGTATCAATGAAATAAAGCCATTTGTTATCTAAAGAAAATGCTAGTCCGTTTGAAATAGTTGTATTTTCAATAATGGTTTTATATTGACCCATGTCATAAGAAAATACTTGTCCAATATTTTTTTTTACATCAGGGTATCCCATTGTTCCTATAATATACCTCCCGTTTGGGTCTTTAATACCATCATTAAATCGAACATTATCATCAATGTCAATTTTAAAAACTGATTTCTTTTTTAAGGTATTAAAATCAATTTCAAAAAATCCGTTTTTAGTTGCTACTATTATTTTTTTGTGTTCTTGTATATATATACAACTTACGGGGGAGTCAAGTTTAATACTAAGTATCTCTTTTGTTTGTGGATTATAAAAGTAAACCAAATAGTCAAAGATGGATACAAAATACAGGCAATTATTCTTTGTGTCAAAAATAGGTCCTTCCAATAGCTCAGAATTCCCATGAAATATTAATGATTGGGTCATAAATTGTTGCTAAATATACTCACCTCCAGTTATTCTAATTACAGAACCTGTAGTCATAATAGATTGATCGGATATTAAATGCATTACGGCAGGTAACGGGTCAATGGTGTTTAACATTCTGCCCATTGGTACTACATTAGATACTTTTATTTTTAAATCTTTTTCACTAATACCTTCTTTTGATCTCAATTCTAGCTCCCCTTCTGTATTTGTCCAGCCCATTACAATATAATTAGATCGAACCCCATACTTTGCATAGTGATGTGCAATATGGGTAGATAAAGTGTTAAGTGCATTTTTGGTTAGGGCATAGGGTGCCCTATCTTTTGCTCCATAATCCATATGTGCCGAACCAAAGAAAATGATAGATCCAGAATTTTGGTTAACCATAGATTTTAAAACATGTTTAACCAAGAAAAAAGGTGCTTTTAAATTAACATTGAAAACGCTATCGTAAATATCCTCTTCAGCATCTAAAATTGATGCGATTGGTGTAATCCCGGCATATAATACTAAAGAATCTATTTTTTTAAAACGCTTGATCGTTTCATTGTAAAAATCTTCAATGCCATCAATGCTATTTAAATCTAGTTCATGAAAATAAAGTCTGTCTTTTGCATTTAATGATTCTATTAAAGCGATACCAGCAGCTTTTTGCCTACCGCTGAAGGCAACATTGTAGCCTTTTTTGATACAAGACTTCAATATTTCTTTGCCCACACCTTTGGCACCTCCTAAAATCATTACAGTTTTCATTAACACAATTTAAATTACAGATAGTAAAACGGCCTATTATGCTTATTATTATTAGTTGAACGAGATAAAACTATAGATAGTGTTATTTGCTTCCAACAAATTTTTCCATGGTAGTATTTTCAGAAGCAGAGATGTCTGATCTCTTAACTACTTTCAAAAAGGTCATAAAGTATATTTTCATATCTAGCATAAATGATATATGATTAACATACCATACATCATATTCAAATTTTTTATCCCAAGAAATTGTATTTCTACCATTTACTTGTGCCCAACCCGTAATACCTGGCTTAACTAAATGTCTTTTATTTTGTTCTTCACTATACAATGGTAAATAAGAGACTAACAAAGGTCTAGGCCCTACAAGGCTCATATCGCCTTTTAGAACGTTGAGTAATTGTGGCAATTCATCAAGAGACGTATTTCTTATGAATTTACCAATAATCGTCATGCGCTTAAAATCTGGTAGTAGATTACCCTCTTTATCCTTTTTATCGTTCATGGATTTGAACTTGATGATTTTAAAAACCTTTTGGTGCTTACCAGGTCTTTGTTGATAGAAAAAAGCACTACCATTATTGGCAATAGAAAGTAATGCCCATATGATTAAAAATATTGGGCTAAAAACTAAAAGTACAAGCGCGGCAATTACAATATCAAATATTCTCTTAAAAAATCTAGTATACATGCTATAGACTATGATTAGGTTGCAAAATTAAATATTAAAAGATTCTATTGGGTAGTAATTAGACCAATTGCGGTAATATAGGGCTAATGGACAAAAGCTCTTTATTACTAATGAATAATTTATTTTGCAGTAGCGATAATACGTTGGTACTCTTCTAATATTGATTGCCAAACATAGCTCTGTTCATAGCGCTCTGCAATTACTTTTCTAGCATTTTTTGCCATTTGTAGCACAAGTTGTTGGTCTTCTACAAAATTGGTCATGGCTTTTAATAAAGATTGTTCGTCTTTAGATGGTATAATATGTCCGTTTTTGCCATGCTCTATGATTTCATTACTTCCATTAATATCTGTTACTATTGCTGGTAAACCCATTGCACCGGCCTCTAAAACTACGTTCGGGAAACCCTCTCGGTAACTTGGAAAAACAAGCGAGTCGGCTACAGATAAATAAGGTCTTATATCATCTTTTTTACCAACCCAGATAATGCGTTTTTCTGCGTTTAACTTAGTCCAGGTACTTTCCGGCAAAATATCTGTTTCTCCTTTGTGAGAACCTACAAGAATCAATTTTACATCAGCGTGTTTTTCAACAAGTTTACAGAAAGCGCTGACCAATTCGTTCATGCCTTTGTCGTTAACCAACCTACCAATAAATATGAAAACAAAATCTTTATCTGTAATACCTAGATTTTCCTTTTCTATTTTTACAGATTCATCAGAGTATAGATTGGGGTCAAAATAGGAGAGGTCTTTACCGTTTACGTTACCATTTGCAATAACTTTTAAAGGTTTTGTGGTAACCTTATACTTCAAGAGGTCTTCTTTAACCCCATTTCCTTCAGGGTATACATTTGTAGCAAATCTGCATATTATTTTATCAAATAGTAATAATAACTTTTTTAGAAACCCAGTTTGTGTGGGGAAAATTAACCCTGTAAACGTATGTGCTCTAATAGGTACTCTTGCAAAATAAGCTGCTACCATACTAAGCAACCCGGCCTTAGGGGTTATGGAGTGTACCATTTTAGGTTTTTCAATACTAAAATACCTGTAAAGCTTATATAATGAAACTAAATCTTTAGACGGACTTATGGACCGTTCTATGTTTATACCTTTAGTTCGTATGCCCTCTCGGTCTTCTACTTGTTTTAACACAGCACCCTCAGATGCCACACCTATAATTTCGTAATATTGATTTAAATAATGAAGTTGCCCCTTTAATAAGCCATATAGTGAACCAGGAACTGCTGCTGTTCTAATTATTTTCTCGTTAGATATTTTTTTATGGGCAAGAGACATATATTATGCTAAGATATGATTAGTGTACAGTTCTAAAATAGGTTCTCTTTCAAAATCTTTGATGCGTTTTATTACATTAATTTTACAGTTAGCTAGGTATTCTGGATTTTCTATACAATAAGCTATACCTTTTTGAAGTAGTTGAGCGTTACCTACAGGACTGAGTATACCATAATCCGTTATCATTATATCGTCAAGTTTAGTTTCTTTAAGTTCCATGATTTCATCTGGACCAGATTTGCAATTCGTCGTTATAATAGGCAACCCACATGCCATTGCTTCCATTATTACATTAGGGAAACCTTCATGATTAGAACTAAATAGGAAAATATCAGCAGCTTTTAAATATTGAAAAGGATTGCTTTCAAAACCCATTAAAAAAACCCTATCCTGTAGTTTTAAATTTTCGATTTGTGTTTGCAAATCTTCACGTAACTCTCCCTCTCCAAAAATATATAATCTTGTGTTTTCAAAAGGTGCTATTGCCTCAATCATAAGTTTATGATTTTTCACCATTTGTAATCTTCCTACACTTACTAGGTTGGTATAGTTGTCATCAAAGAAAGATGCTTTGGGGACTATGGCATTTATCTTTTCCAAATCAATAGGATTGTAGATTACTCCAGTTTTTTTTGGTGAAACATTAAAGTTATCTATTAAATCTTGGGTACTTGCTTTGGCGTTGCTAATGATTAAATCTGCTTTTGGGTACAACCATTTAACTAAGTAACTATTTATTTTACTTTGCATATCCCCATAACCGTATTGCAAACTCGGGTAGTTTCTTTCACTGACCATAAGCTTATAGGGGTGCGAGGAAAACCAACGTGCCATAATATTTATATAACAAGGTCTAGATAGCAAACTAAAAGAATGGGTAATATTTTCTTTCTTTAAAAATTGAGCATATTTCCAAGCTAACCACGGCAGTTTTAAAAATTTAAATAATCCAGATTCTGAGGCTTCAGATTTTTCTAAATAGTGAATTGGAATATTTTCTATACTAGGGTATACTATTTTAGTATTCATCAATACTAAAATTACATTATAATTTCTGGCTTGCAAATAGGGTAGAAGGTAAGACATTACACGCTCGGCACCACCACCTGACATTGAATAAATGAATATGGAAATTTTAATGTTTTTCTGCAACTTCTTTTCTTTTTACGATTTCTTTAAAAAATTCTTCGTAGTTATTCAATATAATTTTTTTATCAAATTTTTTATAAACAGAGTCTGATACCGTTTTAGGATCAAAATCAGGTAAATTATTTAAATGATTTATAAACTCATTTTCTGTTTTGACTAAAAAACCATTTATGCCATTTTCAACAATTTCTTTTGTGCCTCCTGGTACATCAAAAGCTATTGCAGGCGTACCAACCGCACAACTTTCCAATAGTGCATTTGGAAAACCTTCAGAGAGCGAACCCTGTAAGAAGCAATCGCTTTCACTTAGATAATCGGCTACTTTATTGGTGTAGGGAATGTGATTTGTTTTTTTGTCAATATTTAAGTTTTTAGCTTCTGATAAAATTTCCTCTCTTAGGGGTCCATCACCAATGATTGTATAACTAAAAGGAACTTTTATCTCGGAAAGTATTTTAAGTATTCTTAAATGACCTTTAACTTCTACAAGCCTTCCAACTGTAATTAAATTTAAAATTTCTGATGTCTTAGGTGATTTTGTTTTAGTTATAAAGGAGTCTGTTATTGGGTTGTGAAGTACTTTAATTTTACTGTGTTTAAAATTAAATAAATCCACACAATCGTTAGACATATCTTTTGATTGGCAAATTAAGTAATCTAATTTGTTCAAAAACAAATTAAAAAAATAGGAATGCCAATAAGATTTCTTTTTCTTACCAATATTGTTGTAAACTTTGGCTATAGAGGTTTGTCTACCTATAAAAATTATTTTAGGAAATAATATTGAAATTACCCCTAAAATAACATTTAAATGAGATAATGTTCCTAAAACTATATCTGGTTTTTCTTGCTTAATAGTTTTAATTAATTTAGGAATAGACTTGATTACTCTTTTACTGTTGAGATAAGTTACATTTTGACCTAATTCATCAAATCCATTACTTACATTATTTCCAATCACAATTAATTCAGAATTAAAATGAATTTTACTGATATTCTGAGATAAATAAATTAAAACACGTTCAGCTCCACCGAATGTTAGTGTTGGAATAATATATAATATTTTTAATTTCTTATTTTTCAATTAAATTTTTTAAAAAATTATACAATGGAATTTCCTGCTCCATTTTTACTAATCCATTGTTTTAAAACCAGTAATTTCCAAATCATTGAATAATGATCCCAACTTCCATCCATGTGTTGTTGAATCATTTTGTTTGTTATGCCAGGGTTTATGCCAGGTATTTCTTTAAGGTTTTTTAATGACAATTCGTCAAGTGTCATTTCTTTTAATTCGTTTCGAAACCATAGGTTTAATGGCATACCAAAACCAGATTTGGGTCGATTGAAATAACTCTCCGGTATGTGTTTGTATAAAATATCTTTTAGGATACGTTTTTGATTGCCGAGTTGGTATTTAAATTCGGTAGGCAAACTTTGGGCCATTTCAACCACTCTATAATCTAAAAATGGTGAACGAGCTTCCAAAGAAAATGCCATTGTTGCTCTGTCAACTTTTGTATTGATATCCCAACTTAAATATGTTTTTAAGTCAAAAGCACTGGCGTTTTCATAGAAATTTTTGTTGTCGTTAAATAAGTACTTGAGTGCATTTACTTGGGATACATTCGTTTTAATATTTAACCAAGGAGAAGCTGTATTAACTACCATTTGCAAATAGGCTTCCTCAACAGATTTAGCATTTAAAATATTTTTGATTCCATTATATCTATTAGGTTGAAAGACATTTAGAATTGGTCCGCCTAATTTTCTTATGAAATAGGGTACATTTAAAGTTTTTTGGATTTTGTCTAATTTTTGATAACGACGATACCCTAAAAATGCTTCGTCTGCTCCATCACCTGATAGAGCGACTGTTACTTGTTTTTTAGTGTGTTTGGCAAGGAGCATAGATGGAATTGCAGAAGCGTCAGCAAAAGGTTCATCATAATAATGACTGAAATTTTGGATTAATTCAATACCTTCTTTGTAATTGCATTCAATTATGTTATGATCCGTTTCTAAATGATCAGCAACTTTTTTAGCATATTGACTTTCATCAAAACCTTTCTCATCAAATTTCACCGAGAAAGTTTTCACCTTGTTAAAATTCTTTTTGGCCAAAGCGGCGATAAGGGAAGAGTCTACACCACCAGAAAGAAATACGCCTAAGGGAACATCGGCAAACATCCTAATACCAACAGCGTTAGTTAGTAAACCTTCTAAATCGTTTTGGGCTCTATCATAATTACCTTTATACCCATTAGATGAATTATTAGAAATATCCCAGTAAGGCCATGTTGTAAATTTTTTAGATATGAGATTAAAAGTAAACACATTACCATCTTCTATTTTTTTTATCTCATTGAAAATAGAATCTGGATGCGGAACATTATTCCAAGCCAAATAATTTTCAATGCTATTTTGACTAATTGTTAACTGTTTATTAAATAACTGAATTGATGAGATTTGACTTGCAAATTCAATACCTTCTTTGCTTAGCTGATAATATAAAGGTTTTTGCCCTAAACGGTCTTTAGCTCCAAATAAGATTTGTTTTTCTTCATCATAAATAACAAACGCGAACATGCCATTAAAATAATTTACACACTCCATACCATATTCTAAATATGCTGCACAGATTACTTCAGTATCACTGGTTGTATTAAATGAATAGCCTTTTTTAAATAGGATTTCTTTTAATTCTTTAAAATTATAAATTTCTCCGTTAAAGGCTAAATGGATTTTACTAGCATAAGTGAAAGGTTGATTAGACCTGGGGTCTAAATCGATAATACTAAGTCGGTTATGTCCAAAAGTTATAGAACCTTCATTGGTTTTGTAAGTTGAAAGCCCCATTTTATCAGGTCCTCTGAACTCTGTACGTTCTAGTTTTTTAAAAAATTGTTCTTTTGAATATTTTATTGTTGTTCCGTAGATTCCGCACATATTATAAGGAGTAGTTGCTTAAATCGAAATTATTTATTAAAGTATAACGATATAACATAAATTGGATTGCATTAGTTTTCAATTTTTATTTAATTAGATAGGAATTAGTTACAGTCTTGATTAAATCCATCCATTTAGTCGCTATTTTATCCATTTCATTATATTCAGTAGAAGCAATAGATGCATTTCTAAATTTTTCTTGAAGTTCTTTATTATTCATAATGATTTTCATTTTAGAAGCCAAAGCATCAATGTCTCCAACAGGTACTAAAAACCCATTTTCACCATTTGTAATCATATCTGAGGGACCATGTTTACAATTAGTTGAGATACTAGGTATCCCAAAATATAAGGCTTCTAATAAAGCGTTGGGATAACCTTCGTGTTCTGAAGTAAAAACAAATATATTTGCTTTATTGTAATAGGCGGCAACGTCAGTCTGAGCACCTTTAAAAATAACCTTTTCTTCTAATCCTAATTTTTTAGCAAGCTCTTTATTTTTATTTAGATTTGGACCTTGACCTAAAAATATAATTGACCAATCGGTTGTTTTAAGTTTTGCAAAAGCATGAAGTAAAATATGTTGTGCTTTTCCATTTCGAAAAGCACCTACATTTAAAATGATTTTATTATTCTCCTTAATCTGGGTATTTCGTTTAAATACAGTTGCAACTGCATTGGGAATTACTATAATTGGTTTTTTTAAAATTGTCTTAGAATAATAGTTCAGATTACCAGTTGTTTGTACTACTAATGCATCAATTTTTTTGTATAAAAAATTTCTTAATTTTTCTTGAGATTTCGGTAAACGATTTAATTCATGATTTGCTCTTTCGCTAATAATACAAGGTATCCCTATTGCCTTAGCGGTTAAAATTGAATAGTAATTAGTTTTGGTCATGAAGCTAATCACTACCTCGCTTCTAATTTTTCTTAATAAAAAATATAATTTGTATAACCTTTTGCCTCCATCAATAATTGTTGATAACGAAGAGGTGGTTTTTTTATCGCTATTTAAGCAGTGATAAAGCTTAATATTTGGGTCTAATTTGTAGAACGGATCCGACTTGACTAAAGTAATGATACTTATTTCATGTTCAGTTGCCCAAAAATTTGCTAATCCAGAGACCGCTCTTTCGGCACCACCAGAACCTAAACCATAAATTATAAATGTTATTTTCACCTTACTTCGATTATTGGTACAATATAACTTAGCTATCTATTATTATTATTATTATTTATTGTCGAGTTCTCATTTTTGTTAAGTTGAATTTGTAACCACATTATGAAAAAAAGAACATAACCAGAATCGAAAAAATTATGATTGGCCAATAAAAATAAATCTAACGAAACAATCATAAGTAACAGGTATGGTTTTTTCAAAAAGTTAATAGCGCTCTGATATGTCATTTTACCAAACATTAGTATCATAATTAGTAAGGTAATTATACCTGCCTCACCTATAACTTTTAAATATGCATTATGAGGTCCAACTCTACCCGCAATACCACCACCAGCAAAAGAACCATAACCATTACCAAAAAAAGGTTTTTCCAAAAGTGCAGGATAATATGCAGCCCAAGTATCCGAACGTCCACCTTCCTCAAGTTTTTTGGTATTTGTATTGTTGCCTTCTAAAATATTTGCCATAGCCTCCAGTCTAGGATTGGATTTAGGTAAAAATGCGTTAAAAGTCAATAGACCAATAAATAAACCTAAACCAATAGCTAAAACACGAATATTTTTAAGAGATAAACGAATTGATATAAGATTCATCAATAGCCAAACAACTATAAACGTTCTAGAAAATGTTAAAAACCCAATAAAAGTAAATATAATTTGCCCCCAAGTACGTAATTTAGTTTTTAGCCCGTATGTAAGTCCATAGCCCATCATACAAATGAAAGCTAAACTGTTTGGGTTTAAATAAAATCCACTATAACGTCCGTAATCTTGGGCTTTATTGTAAAATACAAACATTTGAAGAAAAACAGAGAGCGCACCTATTAATAAAAAATAAAATATTTCTTTTTTACTTGTATGTCGTAACATGATATACCCACCAATTATTAATATGAAATACTTGATTATAATAATCATATAAGTTATTAAGTCGGGTAGGTAAATTTGACCTGATAAACTTGAAATACCGAAATAAACCAAGCCTAAAAGTAATAACCACGAATTGAAGTTCCATTCTTTGGCTAGAATAAAATAGAGTAGAGTTAAACCAAATGATAAATAACTGAGTGCGCTTGATAAAATGGGGTTAAAGTTATCTAAAACCCATCCAGGGAAATTCAGGAATATTAGAAATAGTGTTATATATCGAATTGCTTTAATAAGCATGGTTGAAGGTAAGTTTAGAAATTACAAGAGTTTAATGTGTGATAGAAATAATTTGAACTATTAAAATTTTGTTATTTATTTAATGTTAATTCATTTCCTAATAACACATCCCATTTTTTTGGTTCAATTGGTCGGTTCCCTCCATTGTGATGAAATGTTAATTCTCCAAAAAATAATTGGTCTTGAAATATATACCAATCTACGCGTAAGTATGGAATGTCATCTACTAATTTTTCTGATAATGTTATCATTTCGTCTAATAAAGCTGGTTTTTCGACATCTTCATTGCTAGGATAAGTAAATTTACCGTTACCTAAGTCAGAAGACCAACTGTATTCTTCTCTTTCCCATTTTCTGTTATACCAGTTTCTATAATGGTTTTTAGTGCCTCTTCCAATATCAACATTGATCATTCTTACTTTTCCATTAAAACAATGAACTTTGTAGTCAGCTGGTAATTCTCCATTATTGGTTGTTAATAATTTTTCAACAACAATTATTGGTTTTATATTTTTATAGGGCTTTTCACGACCATCCCAATAAAAATTGTGTGCCATATTCGCACGTAATCTACTCTGTATGCTTTTCCAATTAATTTTTTCATTTTTATCACGTATTATTATACCACCAGAGCTATCATGGTTATTTTTAATGATGCATGGTATGTCAGGAAGGTTTATGGGCTTTATGTCCTCTGGGTTAGTTGTAGAATATAACAACGGTATTAGGTATTTTTCTCCTATTTGTTTTCTTATATAGCTTCTTACAGCGTATTTGTCTGCAAATTGAGTTGCCAATGGGTGATTATAATTTAACTTTAGCCAATTAATTTTCTCATTTAGAGATATAGGATTTTGTAAATTTAAATCATAGCCAAAAGATTTTTTAAATTTCTTTTTGGTAAATGATTCTCTTGATAAATATTTTTTATGAAGAAAGAATTGATAAATCTTGGCAAAAGGTTTAATTATATTAAAACCAATGTAGGAATTTTGATATAATGACTTAAATGTTTTTTTCACAACTTAAAAGATTACAAAAATAATATGCAAATTAGCTAGAATATTATGAAAAAATAGGAAAAGACGTTCAAAAGAACGTCTTTTCCTATTAAATGTTTTTAAATTAATTATTGAGTTAAAGAAAATAAGAATAATTCAATATTAGTGTATCCATCACCATCTTCATCACCTTGAGAAGTTTTAGTTAGATCTCCGAAGACTTCTAATTCCCAGTTATCGGACATCCCGTCATTATCAATATCATAAGAGTTATCTCTGGAAGAACTTTGTTTATTTGGCCAGCCCCCAATTAAACTGGAAGGGTTGGACCCCCTAAAGAAATCACCTGTTCCGTTTTTGTAATCATTGATAAACCTTGTATCAACATTGTCTCTAAATAAACTATTACCAATGTTATTATTTATTATTTTATCTTCAATCCCATTCATAGTATTTGCCCAGCTATTGATTTTACTATTTTCAAGTAAACGGTTTGATTTTTTGTATGTTTCAACATTATCATTGTAAAAAGAGAGCTCTTGTTCAAAAACGCGAAAGTTATCTTGAATAAATAAGCCACCATTACTTTCGTTAGCGTTTGGATTATTAGTGCTGTTGGGGTTGTAATTTATTTCTCTGTAATCTGGAGTTAAACTTGGGTAAGCTTTAAAAACATTACCTATGAAATCGGTCAATGTGCCAAATGCAATATTTGCAGCACCATTATAACCATAAATAACATTGTTTATAAATTCAGTACTTTCTTTATCATATCCATAGCCAAGGAAGGGGGTTCTTGATGGAGAATGACAAAAGTAATTATTGTAAATACTAATATTATAGCAGTAACCTCCGATTATTGTGTTGTAACCACTTATGTTTGATGGCTCACCTATAATAGAATTTTGAAGTGTTAAATTTTCTAACCTCGCTTCACTTGAAGCTGCGCCAATAGAAAAATTTTCATCAGTAGCCCAACTTAAAGAACAATGATCAATAATAATATTTTTTTGGACATAACCATTCACTCCCCAATTTTTGATTCTTAAAGGTTTTCTTTCAGTTCCTGTTCCATCGGTTAAGGAGTAGTTACCTAACCTAGATGTTAAATATCTTAAAATAACATTCGATGTGTAGATTTCAATGCCATAATTTCGTATGGATATGCCTGGGAACGGAGCTGTTTCACCCGCTACAGTTATATTTTCAAAGTTAGGATTTGTGCTGTTACCGTTTCCAATATTTAAAGGACTTTCAAGATGTATCTCTCCACCAACATCAAAAACAACTATTCTTGGACCTTCTTCATTCAATGCAGCTCTTAGGCTACCCGGACCATCGTCATTTAAGTTCGTAACATGGATTACTGTTCCCCCTCTACCTCCAGTTGTATTCCTTCCAAACCCTTCTGCACCTGGGAAGGCCAAAAGTTCACCCATATCTAAATCAGTTGGGGCATTTGAAGAAATTGTTACTATAGCCTCTTCTTGAGTCACATTGCCAGTTTCTTCGTCAACAACTTCGGCGGTGTAAGTGAAAGAATCTTCTTCTGGTTCGGTTGTTTCCTCGGGTTCGGTTGTTTCTTCTTGTTCTGTTGTTTGGTCCGGTTCGGTTGTTTCCTCTGGTGTTGTAGTGGTTACTTCACCAACTCTATAAGTTAGGGTATTATCATCATTAATAGTTACAATACCATTAATGGGTGTTGATGTTTCAATGATTGTGATGTTAGAATTAGCACCTAAATTATCATTGTTTAACACATCCATTAAAATAGTATTTTGACCAGGGGCCATATAAAAACTATCATTGGTAAGAATTGTTAAACTTTGTACGTCATCATTATCATTAATAACATATTCAGATAAAAGATCGGCATCTTTACTACAAGAAAACATTAAAAGTAGGGCAAATGATAACAGGGCCAACTTTGAGGTGAAACTTAAAAACTTTGACATAAGTAGGTACTTTGTTTTAGAATTAAAAAAATTACTATTTGGGTTGCAATAATAATCTAATTATTTATTTGTATCGATGAAATAACCATTATTTTCGATGAACTACATGTTGATTGTTGGGGTATTTGTAGTCTAACGCTTTTAAAAAATTTTTATTTGTTAAAAATCATGTTAATCGATTAAAAGTAAATAGTTTAACAATAGATTGGATTTTTAATTACAACCCTTGTGTTACGTTGAAAGTCGGTTTATTGGATGTTTTTGATCGATGAAATACATCATTTTTATCGAATAATCGACTAAATACCACTTTTGTTAACATCTTTATAGGAAAGCTTTAAAAATAATTGATTCAATGAATTAATTGTTTGACCCTAAAGATTATTTATGAGAAATAATTTTATTGTAAGATAGGATAGATGTATGGTTTTTCAATTTTCATCAAAAAATAATAATTTTAGTTTTGAATATCTTTATTTAAATAGACCTAAAATTTACTTAATTGTTCACTTTCATGTTTGCTCTTCAGTATAAAAGTTTTTGATATTAAATATGTTCCAATTACGGCTTGAACGTAGAAAGCATTTATCATTTCAAGGATTAAATACGATTAACACAATGTATGTTTTCACATATTTATTAGAAATAGAATTAATAATGTATCAAATTATGTAACTAAGTTATAATCTATAATTATCGATTGACGAAACCTGAATATAAGCGTTTAATTACATCTCTAAAGTGTTGGTTTGTTGTGTATAGAATTAAACCATATATAGTAGCGGATAGGGGGGTCACAATTACTACTTTAATGCCCACATCTGTAAAATTTTTAACCTTAAAAGGAAATAAATTTATAATAAAATTTGTGATAAATAAAAATACGCATAAGAGTGTTAAATGTTTAAAAAAACCTATTATATAAGAGCCAATTTGTACTTTAAATCCTTTTTTATATAAATAATAGGGGCGCCAAATCATTACAATTATAAGTAAACTTATAGTATTACCAAGTAATATTCCAGTTAGACCCAAAGGTTTTGCTAAAGCAAATGAAATAATTAAATTAATAGTTCCTTGAGTAACAGGAGCCCAAGTATCAGCGTATAATCCAAAACCTTGCTTGAAAACATCAACCGGCTGTCGAATTTGACCGAGTAAAAAGTTAATAGCGAATACAATTGATACGCTAATGCTTAGTACATATTTTTCTCCTAACCATACTTGAATAAATGGATCCATTAAGGTGATTATACCTATAAAACCTAATCCCCCAATATAGAAGCGCAGAGACATGAATTCCCAAAATACTTGATTGTTTTTTTCAGAATCATTCTCTGCAACTAAATTTCCAACACTTGCTTTTGTTCCTGAGAAAAGTTTGGTAACAAGTAAATCAGCATTACTAATTATTAAGTTATAATTTCCAAAAAAGGTGACCATTTGAGCACTAATAAAAGAAAATATTAAAATATTATTGGTGCCACTAGAAATGAAAGTTCCTAATTTATGTAGACTGATTTGTTTTATTTTTTTAACTAAATAAGGGTAATTTTCAAATTCTTGAATATTGTATTTTTTAGATTTGTTAGTGATAACCAAGGATATTCTTTTTTTAATTTTCTCCGAATGAAAATAGAAGATAGTATGCCGGATATCAATTCGAATGTTAAATACAGAAAAAAACTCTCGAAAAGTAACACAGCAACAATTTGAAATAGAATTTTAGTTATGCTAATTGTTTGGAAAATCTTAGTAACAACAAAATCCTTTTGATCAGCTTGTAATAAAAATATGTGGTAATTAAAAAAATATCCAAATAATGAACCAGATAAAAAAACAAAAAAAGCGTAATATACCAGTGCTAAGTCAACAGCTGTGTCGCTGAAAATTAATGGGAAGAATGCGGATAACCCAATTGCAACTGCAATTATACCTAAACCTATCCTTTTGTAAATAAAACCTAAGAAATGAATTATTTGATTAATTTCTTTACGGTTATTTTCGAATATTGGTTTGTAAAGGACAAATCCTATTGCCGTGCCTATTCCCAATTCTGCTAAATTTAAAAAACCTAGAAAAGCTTGCAAAGTGGAAGTAGTACCAATAAAATCATCACCTAATCTATCTAAGAAAACTTTTCTTGAAAAAAATTGTACACTTAGAAATAAGATGTGAAATAAGACACCTACTTTAGCATTTAGAATTGTATTTTTAAGTCTAGACATTAAATAATTTAATCAATTTCAACTTAAACATTATTCGTTTTTTATTGGCGATTAATAGCCACTTATATAGTCCAAAGGTAGATTTGATTACTATCAATGATCTTGTTCTTTCTATGCTTTTTACCTTTTTTATAAATTGGTAATGTTGTTTTATTTCAAACTTTAATTTTTTTCTATGCTGAAAATTTAAATCCAAATGGCTATGGTGAAATAATGATATATAGTGATTAATCAAACCTTTCATTACATAAACATCCCCAATTTTTTGAAGCTCTAATCCATAGTTTGAACATATTTTCTTCACATAGTATACAGCGTCAATCGCATCTAACTTTTTAAGATTATATGCGCTCCTAATTATACTTTCATTTTCAACATTATAGATATAATAGTTTTTGTTAATTACACCTATTTTGTTAGATTTATTTAATACATCTAATGTGTAAAAAACATCCTGATGTATTTTTCCAGGTATAAAATTCATCCCCTTTATCACGCTTGCATGGTAAATTCTCCTCCAAACAGCAAAACTATCTGCTTTAATAATTCTCTTTAAAGCTTGTTCTTGATTTTCAATTTTTACATTGGTTTCTGTTTGGTTTGACGGTATAACCTCATTACTTTTATAAAGTCCACATTCTACAACTTGTAAATTGTAAGTTGTTGATGCATCAATCATTTTTTCAAACATATTAGGTAAAATCCAATCATCGCTATCTACATAACCTATATATTCACCTTTGGCATATGATAATCCAGTATTTCGAGCAACACTAGATCCAGCATTTGATTGTTTCAATACTACAATTCTATCATCTTTAAATTTGTAGTTGTTACAAATTTCTAAACTAGAATCTTTAGAACCATCATCAATTAAAATAAGTTCAAAATTAGTGTATGTTTGGGTTAAAATACTTTCAATACATCTAGAAAGGTAATCTTGTACATTATATACAGGAACTATTACTGAAAGTAATGAAGTGTTTTTCATTATTATTATTGAATAAATTCTTTTCAAACATCATAAGCAATAAATACCTAATGCTTTTAATATCCTTTAATGTTTGTCTTTGAATTTGTTATATGGGAAGTTTAATTTGTTATTTACTGATTAAAGTCTGCCATCTACGTGATTAGTTAAAATACCTTTTACATCATAAAGTATACCTTCTGGTTTTAGGAGATTTTTTAAATCTAGTTCCAAAAATTCTTTATGCGCTACTGTTAATACAATAGCATCGAATTTTTTAGTTGGAACATCTTTAATTACCTCCATTTTGTATTCATGAGCCACCTCTTTTACAGAAGCCCATGGGTCGTAAATAGTTACATCGGTACCATAAGATTTTAGATTGCTTATAACATCTACAGCTTTAGTATTTCTAACATCTGGGCAATTTTCTTTAAAGGTGATGCCTAATACTAGAATGTTACTTCCTTTAATTTTTATATCTCTTTGAACCATCAGTTTTATCACTTCTGAAGATACATATTTACCCATGGTATCGTTCATTCTTCTGCCTGCCAATATAATTTCTGGGTGGTAGCCAAATTCTTGAGCTTTTTGTGCTAAATAATAAGGGTCTACACCAATACAATGCCCGCCAACTAAACCTGGCTTAAATGGTAAAAAGTTCCATTTGGTACCAGCTGCTTCCAACACATCATGGGTGTCTATGCCCATAAGGTTAAAGATTTTGGCTAGTTCATTTACAAAGGCAATGTTAATGTCTCGTTGCGAATTTTCAATAACCTTGGCAGCTTCGGCTACTTTAATGGTTGGTGCTAAATGTGTGCCAGCAGTAATTACCGAGGCGTATAATGCATCAACTTTCTTACCTACTTCTGGTGTAGAACCAGAAGTCACTTTTAAAATTTTTTCTACAGTATGTTCTTTATCGCCAGGATTAATACGTTCTGGTGAGTAACCAGCGAAAAAGTCTTGGTTATATACTAAACCTGTTTCTTTTTCCAGAACAGGGATACATTCATCTTCGGTTACACCAGGGTATACCGTAGATTCATAGATAACGGTATCTCCCTTTTTAAGTACTTTACTTATGGTTTCAGAAGCTTTGTATAGGGGAGTTAAGATTGGGCGATTTGTACTGTCAACTGGTGTGGGTACTGTAACAATATAATAGTTGCAATCTGCGATGTCATTTATCTGGTTACTACAGAATAATCCGGTTTCCATTTTTGGTCCATCTTTAAGAACACTCTGTAAAATATCATCTTCTACTTCTAAGGTGCTGTCATGACCTTTTCTAAGTTCTTCAATACGACCGGCATTAATGTCATAACCAATAACAGGATATTTTGTAGCAAACAATCGTGCTAGCGGCAAGCCAACATATCCTAAACCTATAATAGCAATTTTAATATCTTTCATAATTATTATACTTTGGTTACCATAAGTAACCTTAATTTATTTAGTAAGTTACGATAAGTAACCATTTAAAATTTATTTTAACTCCTTACTCCTGAAATTTTACTTCAAATGTTCCCAATACCATTTAACCGCCTCTTTAAGTCCGGTTTTTATGTCATATTGAGGGTTGTAATTTAGTAATTCTTTTGCCTTATCTACAGACGCTAGAGAGTGTGGTACATCACCTGCCCTTGTTGGGCCGTAAATGTTTTTAACATCTTTAATTTTAGGGTCGTATTCTCCTAAATATTCTTTTAATAGTTCTGTGAGTTCATTTAAATCTGTACGTTCACCATAAGCCGTATTATATACGGTATTTAAGGCTTTTTGGTTTTCGCTGACCATTGCACGCACATTCATTTGAATTACATTGTCTATGTAAGTGAAATCTCTAGAAAAAGAACCATCGCCATTGATAATGGGAGATTCATGTTTCATAAGTTGCATGACAAATTTAGGAATTACTGCAGCGTAGGCACCGTTAGGGTCTTGCTTTCTTCCAAAAACGTTAAAATAACGTAAGCCAATGGTTTCTATATCATAAGTCTTACTAAAAACATCGGCATATAATTCATTTACATATTTAGTTATGGCGTAGGGGGAGAGCGGTTTACCTATAATATCTTCCACTTTTGGCATGTTGGTAGAATCGCCATACGTAGATGAGCTGGCTGCATATATAAAACGTTTAACCTTTGCGTCTCTTGCGGCTACCAGCATATTTAAAAAACCAGATACGTTTACATCGTTACTGGTAATAGGGTCGTTTATTGATCTTGGTACAGATCCTAATGCAGCTTGATGTAATATGTAATCTACACCGTCGCATGCTTTTTGGCAATCGCTTAAATTTCTAATATCTCCTTCAATTAAAGTAAATTTAGAATTTTCTGTAAATGGTGCTACATTTTCACGTTTGCCGGTAGCAAAATTATCTAAGCAGGTAACTTGGTTTCCGTTTGCTAATAAGGCATGACATAAATTAGAGCCAATAAAACCGGCACCGCCGGTAACTAGAATATGGTAGTTGGAATTTAAATTGTATAAATTCATTTATTTTGATTGAAGTTAAATGTGACTATTAAATTATTAATTATAAAACACGAATAAATAATAAATATTTTATTTTATTTTAAAATTTTTGTTATTTGAATGGCGGCTTCTTGATGTCCAACACAAGTCCAATGCGGGTCATGGTCAAAAGACCACTCTTTTTCTTTATTATCGTTAAGAATGAATACGTTGAACTTAAATTTTTTTAAAATTGAAATGATTTCTTTGTTTGGTTGTGGTCTAAAGACGAATGTGATATTTTCTTTATTATAATTTTCTCTAGTAAATGAAATTAGCTTGTAAATTTCACTAACTTCTTTTTCGTTTAAAGCACCTTTGTTTGATTTTATAACTTTTGAATTTGTTGAATTTGTTGAATTTGTTGAATTTGTTGAATTTGTTGAATTTGTTGAATTTGGTGCTTTTTTTGTTAATGAATGGTTTAAATAAAGATAATAGATAAACTTCCAGTTGTAAAGAATTTTTTTAATTCCTGGAGAATTTAATTTGCCAGGTATTATCGTATTCGTCTTGCTATTATATTGAGTTATGCTAGATGATTTTCGTAAAATCGCAGAGCTTTCTAGAAAATCAGCATTATGAACGTAAATGAGTTGACGCATTGGTTTTAATGTGTCTAATTTTGCTGCAATCTCCATTGCTTCAATGAAAGAAACCCCTGATCTAGATGCTTCGTAAAAATTATAATTTGGCAATTTCTTTTTTAGAAGAATTGATTGTCGACAAGAGTCTGGGTTCATAAAATTTTCCACATAAGAATCTCCAATAATGGTAATCAAATTGTTGTTTGATTCAGGTAATGGACCAGGCCATCCATCTTCATTAATTTGCCATGTATGCGTACCACCTACCCAATAACCTGTCTGATTAGGATTATATTTTTGAATGCTGTTCTCATCAATCGACCTGCTTGGAATGTCGGATGTTGCAAAAAATATACGGGTAATTACTTCTCCGAAAATAAGACCTGCAATACAAAATAAAATGATATTTTTAATGAATAAACCCATGATTCTAGAATTGAAAGTAAATAAATTCTTGTTCTTGACCCGCATACAAAAACAATAATAGAATAAGACCTAAGTAAAATAACCATCTTACATATTTAGGTATAATCGGTAATTTTTCTATGGCAAATTTTGATTTTCTTCCTAACCATTCAATGAAAAGAAATAATATAATTAGATAGGGTATTTCTTTTGGTATTGACAATGAAACTGTATTGGTTTCATGACTTAATAGATGCGAAATATATGCAAAAGCATGAGTAAGGGAGTCAGCTCGAAAAAAGATCCATGCTAAAACGGTTAGTGAAAATGTAACTAACATTTGCATGGTTTCTTTTAAATTGGGTAGCCAACTATTTTCTGCCACAATATTGGTGTTTACACGGTTTTTGTTTTGAAGGAGTAATGGTAGAAAATATAGGGCATTTAATAATCCCCAAAAGATGAATGTCCAATTTGCGCCATGCCAAAAGCCACTTACAAGAAAAATTATAAAAGTATTTCTAATTTTCATCTTCATACCACCTTTACTACCGCCGAGTGGTATATATAGGTAATCTCTAAACCAAGTAGATAATGAAATGTGCCATCTTCTCCAAAACTCGGCCATGTCTCTGGAAAAGTATGGGAATGCAAAATTTTGCATTAGGTTGAATCCAAATAAACGTGATGTGCCAATTGCGATATCAGAATAACCGCTGAAGTCACCGTAAATTTGAAATGTAAAAAATAAAGCACCTATCAGTAAAGTTCCAGAGTCATAATTTGAATAATCATTAAAAATTATATTTGCGTATTTGGCACAATTATCGGCAATGATTACTTTTTTGAATAATCCCCACAATATTTGTCTAAGTCCTAAAACTGCTTGAGAATAATCAAATTTTCGACTATTGTAAAATTGAGGTAAAAGGTTAGTGGCTCTTTCAATTGGACCAGCAACGAGTTGTGGAAAAAAGCTTACAAAGGCAGCAAAGGCAATAAAGTTGGAAGTTGGTTCTAGTTTCTTTTTATAAACATCAATGGTATAGCTTAACGTTTGAAATGTGTAAAAACTTATACCAACGGGTAATATTATATTTAAAGTGTTTGGTTTTATTTCATGGCCAAATAGGGAAAATGCATCGGTAAAACTTTCAATAAAAAAATTATAGTATTTGAAAAAACCTAAAAAGCCTAAGTTAATAATAATACTTGTCCAAAGATATATTTTCCTTTTTACAGATTTTTTTTCTTTTTTTAAGAGAACACCAATTGTAAAATCAACCAATGTGCTAAATATAATTAAGGTTAAAAATCTCCAGTCCCACCATCCATAAAATAGATAGCTAGCACAAACGATTAATAAATTTTGAAGTCTTAAGTTTTTTTTGAAAATAAACCAGTATAGTGTAAATACTACCGGTAAAAAAATTGCAAACTCTAATGAATTAAAAAGCATTGATTTGACATTTTTTTAAAAGAATTTACTTGATATTGTTTTAATTTATGTAATATTCTTTATACCAATCTACAAAACTTTGAACACCAGTTTTTATTGGTGTATTTGGGCTATAATTGTAATCTACTATTAAATCATCTACATTGGCCCAAGTTCTTTCAACATCACCTGGCTGCATGGGGTACATGTCTTTTTTGGCTTGTTTGCCTAAGCTCTCTTCAATAGCGCTAATAAAGTCCATCAGCTTAACAGATTTACTATTCCCAATATTATAGATTTTGAATAAGCTTTCACCTTCTAATTGTTCTGTAACAGGTTTTTGAATAATTCGTACAACACCTTCAGTGATATCATCTATATAGGTAAAATCGCGTTCTAGTTTACCGTTGTTGAAGACCTTAATAGGTTTGTTGTTGACAATGGCATCTGTAAACAAGAACATGGCCATGTCTGGTCTGCCCCATGGTCCATAAACGGTAAAGAATCGTAAGCCTGTGGTTTTAAAACCATATAAATGCGCATAGGTATGCGCCATTAATTCATTGCTCTTTTTTGTAGCGGCATATAAACTAATAGGGTGGTCTACATTATCGCTAGTTTCAAAAGGTATCTTTTCATTTAAACCATAAACACTTGAGCTACTTGCGTAGACCAAGTGTTTAATTTTATAATGCCGGCAACATTCTAAAATATTTAAAAAACCGACTACGTTACTGTCTACATAAGCCTCTGGATTTTCTAAACTATAGCGTACGCCGGCTTGAGCGGCTAAATTGCAAACCTTGTCGAATGCTTGATCCTTAAAAAGTAAAGGTAGATGTTCTCGATCCTCTAAATTTAATCTGATAAATGAAAATTGTGAATTACTAGTGCTAGTTGCAATTTTGTTAAAAACTTCAGCATCGCTTTTAGAAATGCCCAATTCTTTTAGTCTGTCGTATTTTAAATTTACATCATAATAATCGTTGATATTATCTAAACCAACAACGGTATGCCCATTTTCTAAAAGAGATTTAGCAACAAAAAAGCCAATGAATCCGGCAGCACCGGTAACTAAAATTTTCATGACTGACCTATTTTATAATAATTAAAGCCTATTGAAGCCATTTCTTCATTATCTAATAAGCGTCTTCCATCAAAAACAAATGCTGGTTTCAACATTTGTGCGTAAATGCTTTTCCAATCATAGGTTTTAAACTCGTCCCATTCTGTTAATATGGCAACAGCATGTGCTTCTTTTGTAGCATCTATAGGATCGTTACTGACTTTTAATAGTCTTCTGTTATCTTCTGGAGAACGTGTACCTAAATAATCTAAATCTGCATAAATTCTTTCAGCAGTAACCTTTGGGTCGTAAACTGTAATTTCTGCATTCTCATCTAATAGGGCATCTGCAACTGCAATTGCAGGAGATTCCCTTGTATCATTGGTGTCTTTCTTAAATGCCCAACCATAAAGGACAATTTTTTTGCCTGAAATGGTATTGTATAAAGAAGAGATGATATGTTCAGCAAAACGACTTTTTTGGTAGTCATTAGCAATAATTACCTGTTCCCAATAATCGGCAACTTCTGTTAGTCCGTAAGAACGAGCTATGTAAACTAAATTTAAAATGTCTTTTTGGAAACAAGATCCACCAAAGCCTACAGATGCATTTAAGAATTTAGATCCAATTCGGCTGTCGTAACCTATAGCTCTAGAAATTTCTTGAATGTTTGCGTCTGTCTTTTCACAAAGTGCAGAAATAGTGTTTATTGATGATACTCGTTGTGCCAAGAATGCGTTGGCAACCAATTTTGAAAGCTCTGAAGACCATACATTGGTTTGTAAAATACGTTCTTTGGGTAACCAATGTTCATAAACAGCACTTAAGGTATCTTTTGCTTCTTGACCAGACGGGGTGTCATCGCCACCGATCAACACCCTGTCAGCATTTAAAAGATCTTCGATGGCTGTACCTTCTGCTAAGAATTCTGGATTCGACAAAATTTCAAAATTCACTTTGTTTCCTGTATGTTGTAGAATACTCTTTATAGCACTTGCCGTACGTACCGGTAATGTTGATTTTTCAACAACAATTTTATCGTCTTTAGCAACTTTGGCAATATTTCTGGCGCAAAGTTCTACGAATTTTAAATCGGCGGCTTGACCCTTACCTTTACCGTAGGTTTTAGTAGGGGTATTTACTGAAATAAATATAATCTGAGCTTCATCTATAGCTTTGTCTACTTCAGTTGAGAAAAAGAGGTTTTTGTTTCTGGCCTGAGCAACAATTTCTTTTAATCCAGGCTCATATATAGGTAGATTATCTAGATTTTCATCGTTCCAGTTGTCAATCCTATCTTGATTAATGTCAACTACGGTTACCTTAATTTCTGGACATTGGCTTGCGATTACCGACATGGTAGGCCCGCCAACGTAACCAGCACCAATACAGCATATATTATTGATTTTCTTCATGTTTTTAAATTGAATATTTTGCGAAATTTGTAAAGATATATGATTATGTATTATTTAGTCGTTAAACAGTGTATTTAATAGATTTTATGTTGCGGCGTCCTTTTGCGAATTAGAATAAATCTGTTGAGAATTTCACAGAAGGATGATATAACACCCATATCAGTGAACAACATTTTTTTTGGTTTAGTATGATTTCGTCTGATATTTTTGAATTTCGAAGTATTTTCTGTAATCCTTTTTTGTCATTAAGGTCATTGATCTATCTTCGTAACATCTAAAATATAAATATTTTGAAAAAAGTTTTGATTACCGGAGGTGCTGGATTTTTAGGTTCACATCTTTGCGACCGCTTTATAAAGGAGGGTTACCATGTAATAGCAATGGATAATCTTATTACAGGTGATATAAGGAATTTAGAGCACTTGTTTCATTTGGAACATTTTGAATTTTTTCATCATGATGTAACAAAGTTTGTGCACATTTCTGGAGAATTGGACTACATTTTACATTTTGCATCTCCGGCAAGTCCTATAGATTATTTAAAAATTCCTATACAGACTTTAAAGGTAGGGGCCTTGGGTACTCATAACTTACTAGGACTGGCAAAAGAAAAAAATGCTAGAATTTTAATTGCATCTACATCTGAAATTTATGGTGATCCTTTGGTTCACCCTCAGACAGAAGAATATTATGGTAATGTAAATACTATTGGACCTAGAGGGGTTTATGATGAGGCGAAACGTTTTATGGAGTCTATAACTATGGCCTATAATAGATTTCATGGTGTTGAAACTAGAATAGTAAGAATATTCAATACTTATGGTCCTAGAATGCGTTTAAATGACGGTAGGGTCATACCTGCATTTATTGGGCAAGCATTAAGAGGTGAAGATTTGACGGTTTTTGGAAAAGGAGACCAAACTAGATCTTTTTGTTATGTAGATGATGAAGTTGAAGGTATATATAGGTTGTTATTGAGCGAATATGATCAGCCAGTTAATATAGGAAACCCTCATGAAATAACAATAAAAGATTTTGCGGAAGAAATAATTAAGCTTACAGGTACACAACAAAAGATTGTATTTAAACCGTTGCCGCAAGATGATCCTATGCAACGTCAACCAGATATCTCTAAAGCTAAAGAAATATTAGGGTGGGAGCCTAAGGTTTTAAGAGAGGAAGGTATGAGAAAAACATATGAGTACTTTAAATCGTTGCCTTCAGATGATTTATACAAGAGAGACCATAAAGATTTTAGTACCTATAATAAGGTGTAAGTTGTATCGTTATTATAGCGAAAATTAATGAGGCATACTTTAATTAGGTATGTGTAATTGTTCAAATTTAAGAAGATGGTTCGGTGAAAGGTAAGAATTTACTGTGATTGTAATGTGAAAAGTAATTGAACGATGAATTTTTGAGATTAAACGAAATATGATACAACAATTTAAGTTTAGATATAACTTACTGTACATTTACTAAAATATTTAAAAGTTGAACGTGGTAGAAACAAAGGAAAAAATATGGCTGTCCTCTCCTCATATGGGAGGAACGGAACAGGAATACGTTAAAGATGCCTTTGATACAAATTGGATAGCTCCTTTAGGACCCAACGTGAATGCTTTTGAAAATGCTATTGGTAATACTTTAGGAAGTAGTGTAAGCGTTGCCGCATTAAGTTCAGGAACTGCAGCCATTCACTTAGGTTTGAAACTTTTAGGTGTAACCAAAGGAGATGAAGTACTTTGTCAAAGTTTTACCTTTTCTGCTTCTGCAAATCCTATTATGTATTTAGGAGCTACCCCTATCTTTGTAGATAGTGAGGTAAATACCTGGAATATGTCGCCTAGCCTATTAAGGAAAGCGATTGAAACTAGAATTTCGGAAAATAAAATTCCAAAAGCCATTATTGTAGTGCATTTATATGGGATGCCGTATAAGGTTGAAGAAATTCATGCTATTGCAAAAGAATTTAAAATTCCTATCTTAGAAGATAGTGCAGAGGCATTAGGAAGTTCTTATATGAACAAAGCTTGTGGTACTTTTGGAGATATTGGTGTACTTTCTTTCAATGGAAATAAAATAATAACAACTTCAGGTGGCGGGGCTTTAGTATCCAAAAACAAAGCATATACCGATAGGGCTATATTTTTAGCAACCCAGGCTAGAGATGATGCACCGCACTACCAACACTCAAATGTTGGATATAATTATAGAATGAGCAATGTTTTAGCAGGTATTGGTCGTGGTCAAATAGAAGTGTTGCAGGATAGGGTTGATGCTCGAAGAAAGAATTATGAGTTTTACAAAAAAGAGTTGTCTTCAATAAAGGAAATTGAGTTTTTAGAAGAGCCAAATGGCTTTTATTCTAATAGATGGTTAAGTTGTATTTTGACACCATCTTTTCAAAAACGAGAAGATATTCGACTAGCATTATTAGAAGAGAATATTGAATCAAGGCCATTATGGAAGCCTTTACATATGCAACCTATTTTTTCGGAATATCAGAAGTTCATAGATGGAACTTCAGAAGCTTTATTTGAACGAGGGCTCTGTTTACCTAGTGGTAGCAACCTTACTCAAACTGATTTATACAGAGTTACAAATTGTATTAAAAAAGAATGGTTATGATATTTAAATATTTAACTTCTACATCGCAACGGTATGCCTCAAAATGGCTTGTGCTATGTATAGACCTTTTTACAGTTGGGTTTTCATTTGTTCTGTCTTATTTAATAAGATTCAACCTTACCTTTAATTTTGATGTTAAAAGCTTAATGGTACAATTACCACTGGTGGTATTAACAGCTTTGATGTCGTTTTTAATTGTAGGTTCTTATAAAGGGGTCGTTAGACATACCGGTGTAAGGGATGTATACAATATTTTTAATGCGGTCTGTTTATCCAGTATCATACTTATTTTTATAGTAATCGGTAATAGACAAGTTAATTTTATAAATAGCTTTACGGTTCCATTATCTATTATCATCATTAATAGTTTAATCACTTTTATTGTGCTTACCGCATCAAGATTTGTATTTAAATCTATGTACAATAGAATGAACGGGAGTTTAAAGGCAAATAAAAATGTATTGATTTATGGTGCAGGAGAGTCTGGTGTACTAACCCATGGGGCTATGACCAGCCATTCTAAAAGTAGGTATAAAGTAGTAGGTTATATAGATCGAGATGCTAAAAAAATAGGAAAGAACATTAATGGTGTGCCTGTATTTGGAAGAAAGTCGTTAACAGAGGCTTTTATTGCAAAAAATAATATTTCTGAAATTATATTTTCAATACAAAATATTGATTCTAGAAAATTACGTAAAACTGTTGAAGGTTTAGTAGACTTACCATTGATTGTTAAAATTGTTCCACCAATCGAAGATTGGATCAATGGAGAATTAAAAGTATCGCAAATAAAGCAAGTACAGATAGAAGATTTACTTGATCGTGCCCCTATTACTATAAAGAATAGTAAAATTGCCATGGAATTAATGAATAAATCCATAATGGTGACAGGTGGTGCGGGATCTATTGGAAGTGAGATCGTACGGCAAATCTGTAATTATTCATACAAATCTTTAATTGTTCTTGATTCTGCGGAGTCTGCTCTTTATGATCTTCAGCAAGAGTTAAAACAAAATGGGTTTCATAATTTTATTCCAATAGTTACCGATATTAGAGATAAGAATAGAATGAATGCTCTATTTACCGAACATAGACCTAATGTGGTTTTTCACGCAGCAGCATATAAACATGTTCCGTTAATGGAATATAATTCTTACGAAGCGATTAAAATTAATATTGGAGGAACAAAAAATGTAGCTGATCTTTCTGTTATACATGGAGTAGAAAAATTTGTTTTTGTTTCCACTGATAAAGCCGTTAATCCAACCAATGTTATGGGGGCTACAAAGCGTATAGCAGAAATGTATATTAGTTGTATGCAAAAAGAAAATAAAACCAAGTTTATAACAACTAGGTTTGGTAATGTATTGGGTTCAAATGGTTCGGTTATACCTTTATTTAGAAAGCAAATAGAAAAAGGGGGGCCGCTAACTTTAACCCATAAAGATATTACACGTTATTTTATGACCATTCCAGAAGCTTCACAATTGGTTTTGGAAGCAGGGGCTATGGGAGATGGAGGTGAAATATTTATATTTGATATGGGCGAGTCGGTTAAAATTTTCGATTTAGCCAAAAATATGATCAAGCTTTCTGGTTTAAGATATCCAGAAGATATTGATATAAAGATTACCGGGTTGAGACCAGGAGAAAAGTTATATGAAGAGTTATTGGCCAATGGGGAAAATACCTTACCAACGTATCATCAAAAAATTAAGATAAGCAAGGTACGCGATGTGGAATATGCTAAAGTTAGGTCTAAAATTGACGAACTTTGTATTACCAATATGTTCTTTAGCGGTAATACAGTAAAATTGATGAAAGAAATTGTTCCGGAATACGTATCTAAAAATTCCGATTTTTGTGAGTTGGATAAAACTGGAAATGAAGTTGATTCCCAAAGTAAAACGACTTTAAAAATAGTACAGCCTTAACAAATTAAACATAAACCATTACTAACATTTATTTAGAAAATGAAATCATTGAATTCAAAAATTAGTCACTATTTAGCCTTGTTGATTATTAGTGTAATTATTACCTCATGTGCATCTAAACAAGATGTTGTTTATTTTCAAGATGCTCAAGAGTATGAGACAATAATTAGTGATAATTCTCATGAAAACACTTTCAAAGTTGATGATGTTATATCTATTAATGTTTCTACCTTGGATCAAGAAGCCAGCTTACCATTTAATGTGTTTAAAGGAGTAATGACTAATGGCTCTAGACCAGAACAGTTAGACTATATTATCGATAAAAATGGAAATATAGATTTTCCTGTACTTGGTGAAATAAATATAGTAGGTCTAACCCCTGAAGAAACTAAAAATTTGTTAAAGGAGAAATTGCAGCCCTACCTTAAAGATCCTATTATTAATATAAGATTAGTGAATTTTACGGTAACGGTGTTAGGACAGGTGAATAAGCCTGGGACATATTTTGTAAATGGAGAGCAGATTACAGTTTTAGAAGCTATTGGATTAGCTAATGATTTAAATATAAAGGGTTTGCGTAAAAATGTGTTGGTGATACGTGATTTTAATGGTACCAAAGTATATACAAGGATTGATTTAACCAGTAAAGATGCCTTGAATTCACCTGTTTATTATTTGACGCAGAATGATGTGGTATATGTAGAACCAAATAATTCTGCTATAAAAACATCTTCTTTGGATAACAGAGCAAGTATAGCAATTTCTATAGCTTCTTTGCTAATTACTACTACCCTTATTCTTGTTAGATAAAAATTTTCATCCCCATTTCAATAATTTACTATGACTTTTTCAGAGAAAAAAGAAGATTTAAAGAGTATTATATACACCTACATAAAACATTGGAAATGGTTTGTTCTGTGCGGTTTATTAGCAATAGTTATTGCTTATGTGAATATTCGGTATACTACGCCTGAATATGAGGTTAAGTCTCAAATACAAATTGTTCAAGAGAAAAATGCGGGTAGTGAAGTAAGTCTTTTTCAAGACTTAGGTGTTTTTGGTGGGTCATCAAAACAAGTGGAAGATGAGATTGAAATTCTAAGTTCTAGGTCTAATTTTATTGAGGTTGTTAAAGAGTTAAATGCAAACATCCAGGTAATTGCTTTAGGGAATATTATTAATTCTGAAGTGTATACAAACCAACCGATAAAGGTGAATTTTATTGCGGCCGATTCAACGGTATATAATGCCAATTATAGTTTTTTTATTGAATTTTCTTCGGCAAATACCTTTGGGTTTGCTGTAAATGAAAATGAACCTTCTAAAATATATTCTTTTGGGAATGGTATAAAGACACCTATTGGTGATATGGTCATTACACCAAACGTAAAAGATCCTAAAAGTCTAATGGGAAAGAAGTATAAAGTTTCCCTTAGTCCTGTTGAAAGAGTAGCTAGGTCATTCAAATCTGCGGTTAAGATTTCTGTAAGTGCAGAATTTTCAAATATTTTAGACGTCTCCATGACAAGCACAATACCTCAGAAAGCAAAGGATATTATTGATAAGCTGATCGAGGTTTACAATAGAAATGCAATTGAAGAGAAAAAACGAATTGCTGATACAACATCAGAGTTTATTAATAACAGGATTCAATTGATATCAGGTACCTTGACCGACGTAGATAAAGATGCCCAAGAATTACTTACTGAAAAGGGCATGACGGGTTCTGGTTTAGAGGTTGGTGCTGCCGTTCAGGTAAGTGCAGGTAGTAGACAGAATTTAGAAAATGCTAGAGTTCAATTGCAAATGGTAAGTGGACTTAAAGATTATATTGAGGGTGAAACGGGTTATGACGAAATGCCCGTTGTAGACGTAGGTAGTGGAGCTTTAAGTCAAGCAACTGTTCAATATAACGCGTTAGTGGCTGAACGTAAAAGATTGTTGCAAAGTTCCAATGAACAAAACCCAATGATCGTTAATCTAGATAAACAGTTAGATGGGATTAAAACAACTATGCGTTCAAGTTTAAATTCTTTAGAACGAAATGTTGGAATGAACGTTAGTACTTTGCAAAGTCAATTGGGAAGAATTCAGGGTACTATTTACTCAGCCCCAGAAAATCAACGGGAACTAAGAAATATTACTAGAAAGCAAGAAACTACAGAATCCTTATATCTTTATTTATTACAAAAAAGAGAAGAATCTCAGATTGCCTTTGCTTCAGCTTCACCTAAATCAA
Source organism: Maribacter litoralis (assembly GCF_902506355.1). Lineage (NCBI taxonomy): Bacteria > Pseudomonadati > Bacteroidota > Flavobacteriia > Flavobacteriales > Flavobacteriaceae > Maribacter > Maribacter litoralis. The sequence continues at coordinate 3,355,546 of NZ_LR733271.1, forward strand.
ATGTAATAGATAGGGCGTATGTTTCTAGTCCTACTCCGGTTAAACCCAAAAAAGCTATTACTTATTTAGCTGCTTTAATGTTAGGGTTGTTGCTACCTTTTGGGGTGATATATGGTAAAGACCAGTTGGATACCAAAATTCAAAATAAGCACAGTTTAGAAAAGTATACCAAAGATATACCTGTATTGGGAGAGCTGCCTAGACTTGATAAAAAAGATAGTAAGATTATAATTAATGACGATCGTTCGGTTCTAGCTGAAGCATTAAGGATAATTAGAGCCAATTTAGATTTCTTGATAAAGACCAAGCACGCAAGTGATAGAAATAAAAATAATGTGGTTTATGTTACTTCCAGTACCCCTGGAGAGGGTAAAACATTTGTTTCGTCAAATTTATCGATGATTTTGGCCAGTACAGAAAAGAAAGTTCTTTTAGTTGGTGCAGATATTAGAAATCCAAAATTATATTCCTTCTTTTCCGGTGATTCAGTTGATAAATTAAAGACCCCTTCTAGAAATAAAGATGCAGGACTTACCGAGTTTTTATTGGATGATTCAATACAGGTTAAGGACATTATTAGACCTATGTTAGTTCATCATAACACTATTGATGTGATATATTCGGGTAAAATTCCGCCAAACCCTGCAGAGCTATTAATGAGCTCAAAAATAGAGGATTTATTAGAGGAGGTTTCTGGATTATATGACTATGTAATTGTAGATACTGCACCTATGATGGTTGTAAGTGATACGTTGTTAATTGCACCATATGCCAATCATATTATTTATGTGACTAGAGCTGGGGTTACTGACGAAAGTGCTGTTAAATTCCCTATGAATTTACGTGAGGAAGGTAAACTGAAAGGTGTTTCTTTTGTTGTTAATGATGTTAGTTTAGATAGTTTAGGATATGGAGGTAAATACGGTTATGGTTATGGCAAGAACTCCAAAAAATGGTGGAAGTTTTAAGAAGTATAATTATAAACAAAAAAAGGCGCAATTTTAAAAATTGCGCCTTTTTTTGTTTATAAACATTTTTTTCTTTTTTAATTATGTCATTGCTTATGAGCCAATTAGGTTAGAGTAATGAAAAGCATTAAAAAAAGAATTACAATAGGCCAAAAAAAATAGTCAGTTTTTTTTTAGGATATTTATGAAACAACTGGTCTGTGTTATAGCTACCCAAAAGATAATAGTGTTTTTCTTACTCTTGACGTTGATTTTTATACCTGTACTTTATCGAGTAACATTCAGGTTTAAACGAATATTAGTAGGGTATTAATACACTAAGGTGTTATTAAATTATATTTGTTTTAAAATTAGAACACCGTATTAATCGGTTACATATTAGTATCACTTTATTCTCTAAGAATATGAAACATAATTACTTCAAATCTCTTTTATTAAATGTTTTTATGCTATTCGTCATAGGGCTTGCCCAGATGAATGCACAGGTAAATTTTGATCAAAGTACACTAGATGTCAATGGATTTGATTCATTCGATTCTGGTATTACCGCACTGGAATTTGGTCCGGACGGAAAGCTCTATGTAGCTGAATATACAGGGGCTATTAAAATTTTAACAGTAGAGAAGTTAGCCGCAAATAGCTATATCGTACAAGATATGGAAATTTTAAATTCAATTACTGATATTCAGAACCATAATGACGATGGTACCGATAGTAGCTTAACAGAAAGAGAGACTACAGGGATTAGAGTAGTTGGTACGGCTCAAAATCCTATTATTTATGTTGCTTCCAGTGATATCCGTATCGGGGGAAATACCAATATAGGTGATACTAATTTAGATACCAATTCGGGAATTATAACTCGAATAACGAAAGCCGGTTCAGTTTGGACAGCAGTAGATATAGTTCGTGGTTTACCAAGGTCAGAGGAAAACCATGCTACTAACGGTATACAATTTATTACTATTGGCGGAATTGATTATTTATTGGTAGCCCAAGGTGGGCATACAAATGGAGGCGGTCCTTCTAATAATTTTGCATTTATTACGGAATATGCACTTTCAGGTGCTGTATTGTCTATTAATTTAACTGCCTTGGATGCTTTACCTATTTTAACAGATGGTGATGGTAGAAATTATATATATGATTTACCTACGGTTGATGATCCTACCAGACCTAATGCAAATGGAATTGAAGACCCTAACGATTTAGCTTATAATGGGGTGGATATAAATGATCCATTCGGTGGAAATGACGGTCTTAATCAAGCTAAATTAGTTGAAGGAGGACCCGTTCAAATTTTTTCACCAGGATATAGAAATGCATATGATTTAGTAATTACTCAATCTGGAGCAGTCTATATTACGGATAACGGAGCTAACGTTGGTTGGGGAGGATTTCCTGTAAACGAGGGTACAGCTTTTGTAAATAATGATTATGACTCAAATGAAACTGGGGGTGGGGGTATTAGTAGTCCAGCTCCTGATGGTGAGTATATAAATAATCTTGATCATTTAGAGCTTATAACAAGTGATGTTCAAAATTATACATTTGGATCTTATTATGGTGGTCATCCCAATCCAATTAGAGCCAATCCTGTAAGTGCTGGATTATATACTAATGATGGAACAAATGCTTTTTTTAGAACTAAAATTTATGACCCTAATGCAGATGGTTCTGATCCAAATACCACAGCAAATACTGCAGAAGCACTTCCTGCAGATTGGCCGCCGGTTCCTGTAAATTTAGCTAACCCTGTAGAAGGAGATTGGCGAGGGCCGGGATTGCCAAATCCAGAAGGTCCTGTTGATGCAATAATTACAGGTTGGGGAACCAATACAAATGCAATAGTTGAGTACACCTCTGGCAATTTTGACGGTGCTATGGAAGGTGATTTGTTGGCCGGAGTAAATACGGGAGTTATAAGAAGAGTTGAGTTAGAGCCGGATGGTAGTCTTGAAACTTTATCAAGTAACTTTATAACAGGAATAGGAGGAAATGCATTGGGATTAACAGCTCAAGGTGAAGGGGATATTTTTCCAGGTACAATTTGGACCGGTACTTTAAATGGTAGTTTAATTATTATAGAACCTGCGGATGCTATAGACTGTATAGATCCTGCCGATCCTCTTTATGATCCTTTGGCTGATTATGACAATGATGGATATACAAATCAGGATGAGGTGGATAATGGAACTGAACCATGTAATGGAGGTTCGCAACCCGATGATTTTGATAAATCTGCAGGAGCTCCTTTTATTTCTAACCTTAATGATTCTGATGATGATAATGACGGTATAGCAGACAGTGATGATCCTTTTCAGTTGGGAGATCCAGAATCTGGTGGTAGCGATGCCTTCACATTACCAATACAGAACGATTTACTTAATGACCAACAAGGTATTGGAGGTATTTTTGGTTTGGGTATGACTGGTCTTATGAATAATGGTAATACTGGACCAAATTGGTTGGATTGGATTGATAGACGTGCTGAAGAAGGGGATCCTTATGATCCCAATGAACCTAACGATAATGATGTACTTGGAGGTGCTCCAGGTATAATGACTTCACATATGCGTTGGGGTACAGCAAAAGGAACTTCAAATGATCAAGAAAAAGCTTACCAGATGGGGGTGCAGGTTAGCAACGCGACGGGTAATTTTACTGTTGAGACTTGGATGAAGAATTTTGATAGTAATTTGCAACTTTATGGCAATACTAGTGCTGTAGGAGGGGAATTAGGACTTTTTCTAGGTACAGGTTTTCAAGATAATTTTGTTCAATTTGTTATCACACAAGATGGATTATCGGCTATTCAAGAAGTAAATGATGTTCTTGATACGGCAAATGCACTTTTCTTACCATTAGCAGAAGTGGACAGACCAAGTTCTAATTTGTTTCTTTATATAGATGTTAACCCAGTTACTGGTGATTTACGATTTGATTATAAAATAGAGAATGGAATAAAACAAACATTAGGGACTATAACTGCAACTGGTAGTACTCTAGCGGCAATACAAAATGCAAATACTGATTTGGCTGTTGGTTTTATAGGTACATCAAATACAACTGGTGTAGAGTTGGAAGGAAGCTGGGAATATCTCAAAGTTAGTACTAATGTTCCTTCAATTGTGGCTCAACTTCCAGATTTAACTCGATATATCAATTCAAATGATGACGTAATTGAATTAGATAATTATTTTGATGATAATGACGGTGTTTCCAATCTTATTTATTCTCTTGAGGATAATTCAAATACTGCTGTTGGTGCAGTAATAAACGGTAATGAGTTAACTATAAATTACCCAGGAACCGCTGAAATAACAAATATTACAATACGAGCAACGGATGCAGAATCTAATATTATAGAGCAGTCTTTCGAAGTAAACGTTACAGATTCCCCTATTGTTTTATATCGAGTAAATGCCGGTGGACCACAAATTGCGGCAATAGATGGTGATATTGATTGGGATGAGGATACGCAAAGTAGTAATTCAACTTACTTGACCACAGCGGGCAGTAATCAAAACTTTTCTTTTGATGCCAATGCTGGTGCAAGTGTGCCCAATACTACACCAAATGATATATTTAAAACAGAAAGAGCAGATAGTGCTCCCGGTGCTCCTAATATGACATATTCATTTCCTGTCACACAGAGTGGTAACTATGAAGTAAGATTATATTTGGCAAATGGCTGGGAAGGTACTTCAGAAGCCGAGCAAAGATTATTCGATGTTCAGATAGAAGGGCTTACATACCCAGCTCTGGATAATATTGATTTATCTGGTACGTATGGTCATGAAGAAGGAGTAATGATTAGTCATATAATTCCTGTAACCGATGGCAATATCGATATAGTATTTGCTCATGGCGCAATAGAAAACCCTATAATCAATGGTATTGAAATTTTAGTTGCTTCAGATTCAGATACACCTATATATGTTGCAGATATAGAAGAGCAAAGAACCCCGGTTGGTGAGCAACTTGACGGCAGTTTAACCGTAATTGCTTTCGGTGGTGATGGAAATAATAAAAATTATACAGCTGTTGGTCTTCCTCCAGGATTGGTTATAGAACCAACTAATGGTCAAATTGGAGGTACGGTTGAAGCAGGTGCTGAATTAAATAGTCCTTATGCCGTTACTATAACAGTTGATGACGAAGATGGTTTGAGCAGCGATGCGGTTACCATTACCTTTGATTGGATAATTTTTGAGGCATTCAGTTATAGGGTAAATGTAGGTGGTAATCTAGTAACGGCTACTGATGAAGCTACAGACTGGAAATTTAACAATACTAATGGAGCATATACATCTAATATGTACTCCGTAAATACTGGTTTTTCTATTAATGCACTTTTAGAATTTAATAAAAAACATAGTACTGTTCCTGCTTATATTGACAACACTACTTTTGATGGAATTTTTGGAAGAGAGCGTTATGATAATGCTGATGGTGATGAAATGGAATTTATTTTTCCTTTAGAGAATGGCGATTATGTGGTAAATATTTACTTAGGAAATAGCTATGAACCAGCTAATGAAATTGGAGATAGAATATTCGATATTTCATTAGAAGGAACTGTGGTGGAAAATGATTTGGATATCATAACCGAGTTTGGTCATTTGAGAGCAGGTATGCTTTCTTATCCTGTAACACTTAATGATGGTGAATTGAATTTAGAATTCTTACATGGTGTTGAAAATCCAATTCTGAGTGCCATAGAAATCTTCGAGATAGATGCGGCAAATCCTACCTTATCTATTGCAACTATTGCAAATCAAACTAGTGATATTGATGCAGTAGTTGATATTACGGCATCAGCATCTGGTGGTAACTCAGCCGAAGAGCTTATCTATTATATCTCAGGACAACCTGACGGAATTAGTATAAATGCTGCTACAGGTCAAATTACAGGTACAATTGCAACAACAGCTTCTAATGGTGGTCCAAATAATAATGGAGCCCATGAAGTTGTAGTTACGGCAGCAAGACCAGGATCTGCTCCGGCAAGTACGGTTTTTAACTGGAACATAGCTTCAACTTGGGTTGATAAAGATGAAGATGAAAATTATACGCCAAGACATGAGAATTCTTTTGTACAAGCAGGTGATAAGTTTTACCTAATGGGTGGTAGAGAGAACGCTTCTACTATTGATGTTTATGATTACACATCTGATTCATGGAATTCATTAGTAGATTCTGCTCCATTTGAATTTAACCATTTCCAAGCAACAGAATACCAAGGGTTGATATGGGTTATAGGATCTTTTAAAGATAATGCTTACCCAACCGAGACCCCTGCTGAATATGTATGGGCATTTGATCCAGCAAATGAAGAGTGGATTCAAGGACCTGAGATACCTGCTAATAGGAGAAGAGGTTCTGCGGGATTGGTAATGTATAATAATAAGTTTTATGTCGTAGCTGGTAATACGCAAGGGCATGATGGAGGCTATGTTTCATATTTTGATGAATATGATCCAGCAACCGGTGTATGGACACCTTTAACCGATGCGCCAAGAGAAAGAGATCACTTTGCTGCTGTTGTTATCGATGACAAGCTTTATGTTTCAGGTGGTCGTCTGTCTGGAGGGGCAGGAGGAGTATTTGCTCCTACCATTCCAGAAGTAGATGTTTATGATTTTAGTAACGAAAGTTGGTCTACATTACCTGCAGGTCAAAATATACCAACGCCTAGAGGTGGTTCTTCTGCAGTTAATTTCAATGATAAGTTAATGGTTATTGGTGGAGAAAGTGAGACGGCAGGACCTGCATTGACAACCGTTGAAGAGTATGATCCTTTATCTCAAACTTGGGCAACTTTGCCAGGGTTGAATCATCCTAGACATGGAACTCAAGCTATTGTTTCTGGAAACGGAATATTTATTTTGGCAGGTTCTCCAGTACAAGGTGGAGATAATCAGAAAAATATGGAATACTATGGTGAAGATGCCCCTATTGGTAGCCCTAGCGTTGCTAGTGACTTTACTATAGCAGATGGTTTATTGATTGCAGATGGCGAAACGGAAACTATTGATTTGGATATTGAGAATGGAAATGTTGGGGTTATGATTACTTCAATGGTTATTTCTGGTACAAACGCTAGTGATTTTACTATTGATTCAGGTGAATTAACCAATCAGTTATTAAATGCTAATAGTACGCATCCTATTGAGATAACACTTAATGGAACTGGAGATAATAGAAGTGCATTATTGACTATTACATATGGTAATGGTACCACTAAAGAAATAACCTTGTCTAATGCTGTAAATGTTCCGGAAATTACGGATCCTGGTACTCAGAATAGTAATGAAGGGGAAGTTGTTTCGTTGCAAATTGATGCAACGGGAGCTTGTACTAATGAAACCTATAGTGCTACTGGTTTACCTGCAGGTTTGTCAATAGATCCTGATACTGGTGAAATTACCGGTACAGTTTCTAATGGAGGTGCAGGTACTGGAGCTTATCAAGAAAATAATGGCTTGGTAGTTATAGAAATGGAGAATTTAACTTACGGTCCTAATTGGACTGAAGAGACTACAGAATCTGGTTACACAGGAAGTGGATACCTAGAGAATTCAGTAGATAGTTTTGGTACTCCTGGAAATGGAACTATTACAACTCAGGTGGAAATAACAACACCGGGTATCTATAGATTTCAATGGTATAATAAAATTGGTATTATTGGAGGAGGACCTGAAGATCCTACTACAGAACATAATGATGCATGGTTACGCTTTAGTGATGCAGATGATTTTTATGGTTCTAAAAATGATGATGGAACAGGAAGTAAAGTTTACCCAGGGGGAGTTGGTCAAACACCTGTTGTAAATGGAGCGTCTTCAGATGGTTGGTTAAAAGTATATACCAATACCATTGCGTGGAATTGGAATACACAAACAAGTGATAATGATGCGCATAAAGTTTTTGTTCAATTTGATAACGCTGGTACCTATACGATGGAAGTTTCATCTAGATCAAATGGTCATTTGATTGACCGTGCCACTTTACATAACGTAAATTTAAATTTAACGACTTCGGAATTGCTTGTGGCACCAGAATCTACGCAAGCTGGTGGTACAAACGGAGCTTCGGAAGATAGTCCTTATAATGTTGAGGTGACGGTTACTGATGATTGTAGTCCTTCTCAATCAAATACAATTGAGTTTGTATGGAATGTTGGGGAAGCGGGTAATGCTACACCGGTAGCATTAATAGAGTCTGATGTAATTTCAGGCGATGCTATTTTAACAGTTAATTTTACTGGTGATAATTCTAGTGATGATACGGGAATAGTTGAATATTTATGGGACTTTAAAGATGGTTCTCCAACAGATGCCACTGCCAATACTGTCCATGATTTTGAAACACCTGGTGTATATGAAGTGGAATTAACGGTAAGCGACGGTGTTCTTACTGATACGGCAACTTTAACAATAACAGTTAATGCTCCTGCTAATGAAGCTCCAGTGGTTACTAACCCGGGAGAGCAGAACAGTGTAGAAGGTGAAATAGTATCTCTACAAATTATAACTACGGATACAGACGGGTTGACTTATTCGGCAACGAACCTACCTGATGGATTAGATATTGATTTGTCAACAGGATTAATAAGTGGTACAATAGCAACTGGTGCTTCAGCTAATAGTCCTTTCACAGTAGATGTTACTGTTACGGACGATGGTAGTCCTTCAGAATCAAGTACGGTATCTTTTGATTGGAACGTAACTGCGGTTGCAACAAATACATCCCCGGTAGTTACAAACCCAGGAGATCAGAACGGAGTTGAGGATAATGTAGTTTCATTACAGATAGAAGCAACAGATGCCGAAGACGATAATATGACCTTTGCTGCAACCAATCTTCCTGATGGGTTGACGATAGATACGACTACAGGGTTAATTAGCGGTACTATTACTGCCGGAGCTTCAACTAACAGTCCTTTCACAGTAGATGTTACTGTTACGGACGATGGTAGTCCTTCAGAATCAAGTACGGTATCTTTTGATTGGATCATAACCGATGTAGCCGTGAACTTGGCGCCGGTAGTTACCAATCCTGGTGACCAGAACGGAGTAGAGGATAATGTAGTTTCATTACAGATAGAAGCAACAGATGCCGAAGACGATAATATGACCTTTGCTGCAACCAATCTTCCAGATGGGTTGACGATAGATACGACTACAGGATTAATTAGCGGTACTATTACTGCCGGAGCTTCAGCTAATAGCCCTTTCACAGTAGATGTTACTGTTACGGATGATGGCAGTCCTTCAGAATCAAGTACGGTATCTTTTGATTGGAGCATAACCGATGTAGCCGTGAACTTGGCGCCGGTAGTTACCAATCCTGGTGACCAGAACGGAGTAGAAGGAGATGAAGTTTCATTGCAGATTGAAGCAATCGATGGAGAGGATGATGGTATGACATTTATCGCAAATAATCTTCCTGATGGATTGACAATAGATATGTCAACAGGATTGATTAGTGGTATAATTGAAGTTGGGGCATCAGCCAATAGTCCTTTCACGGTAGAGATTACTGTTACGGACGATGGTAGTCCTTCAGAAGCGAGTACTATATCCTTTGTTTGGAACGTAACGGATGTTGCCGTGAATTTGGCACCTGTAGTTACCAACCCTGGAGAACAGAATGGAGTAGAAGGAGATGTAGTTTCATTACAAATTGAGGCAATCGATGGTGAGGGTGATGGTATGACATTTACCGCAAATAATCTTCCTGATGGATTGACAATAGATATGTCAACAGGATTGATTAGTGGTATAATTGAAGTTGGGGCATCAGCCAATAGTCCTTTCACGGTAGAGATTACTGTTACGGACGATGGTAGTCCTTCCGAAACTAGTACTATATCTTTTGTTTGGAATGTAACCGATGATGTTGTAGTAGTTAACGAGGCGCCTATGGTAACAAATCCAGGAGCGCAAACCGGAATGGAGGGTGAAGAGATTTCATTCCAAATTCTTGCTACTGATGAAGATAATTTGACCTTTACAGCAAATAATCTTCCTGATGGATTAACTATAGATATGTCAACGGGAGTCATAAGTGGAACGATAGCAGCCGGAGCTTCTGATAATAGCCCATATTCAGTAACTGTAACTGTAACTGATGACGGAACTCCTTCAGAATCGAGTACGGTAAACTTTGAATGGAGCATTAACCAAAATGAAACTTACGACGCTACAATGGATAATATGGTGATCTCGCCAAATCCAGCTAATGAAAATGCTGAAGTGTTTATTAACTTGGAAGTGCCGGCACCATTGTTAGGTATTTATATATATGATACTAGCGGTAGGTTAGTTAAAAAATATGAGTACTTAGAGTCTTTCAATGGTAATGGTAGCTATGAACTTTATATTGGAGATTTGAGAAATGAAATCTATACTGTTTATGCTTACGTACAAGGAGAAGATATTCCTTTAGTCAAAAAATTAGTTGTGAGAAATTAATTTAGTAATTATTAAATAAATAAAAAGCGGAAAATCCAATCTAGGTTTTCCGCTTTTTTATTCCATTTATTTCACTTCCTTCAATTCTAGAAACGGATTATTTGAAATTATAAATCGTTTTCTCTATAACTGGTTTTAAAAGTGTCCATGTTTTTTCTTTAAGTCTTATCTTTTTCAATGCATTTAGCTGGGAAGTTTTATGAATGTCGCTTGCGGCAAAGTCAATTAGATTATTTTTTAAAAGCCAAATTGCAGCTTTCTGGACTTCACTACCGTAATAGTCTCCTAATGAAAGTAAATTCATTTGTAGCAGCACAGCATCTGTCTTGAAGTTTTTATACTTACCTAATTTATTATGCAAATACATATAACGTTCTGGATGAGCTAGAATGGGGAAATAGCCAGAGCTTTTTATTTTTTGAACTGCACTGTCAAAATTAATTGAAGCCTGTAAATAAGACATTTCAATTAATAGATAGCTTTTTGAAAGCGGCATAATATTGTTTTCATTTAGGATTAATTCAAATCCTGAATCGATCATGTGTTCTGCAGCCGCGTCTATGTTGATGTGCTCAAGATTATTCATCTTCAAAGCATTTTTCAGTAACGATAAGGAACTTTGAATTGTAGACGGATTATTAGGATAATAATTCTCCATAATGTGTGGGGTGCAAATAAAATCATTTATCCCAAATTCATTAAAACCTTTTATTAGTTCAATGGAATCTTCAACAGTTTTTGCACCATCATCAATGCCTGGTAAAATATGATTATGTATATCAACAAAACCTTCAAGATGATCAATTAAAAAATGTTTTTTGGAAAAAAAGTTGAACATGGTTAAAATTAAATATTAATTATTTTCCGATACAGGAATTATAATCTCAATACATATTGTACCTCAAGTGAATTGAGGTACAATATGTATTGTAAAGTATACGGAAATTAGCATAATTGCATTTAGACATGGTAAAATTAAGTAATCACATCTTATTTACCTAGGCGTGCAATCTACGTTCAATTTTTCTAATATATGTGCTTGTTTAATTATTAATTTAATTGCTTTTGCACCAACAAATGAGTTTTAGATTATGAAATATCAATAACCTAAAGTTCTATTTAGAGATGGATATTTAGATGTTAAGGGGTAATTGTTCCGTTACCAAAAATTTCTATAGCCGAAATTTTTGGTCTGTCAACAGTTGCCTCAAAAAGAATATTTAATTCTCCATCAATTACTTCAATATCATACATTCGAGAACTTGCGGTTGCTACACCAACATCTTTAAATATATCGTAAGATGTGAATATTTGGGCATCTTCCATTATGATGTCAAAAACTCTACTACCAACACCTCCTTCGAGCATTTCAGGATTTTCTACACCCCAATAGATTTCAGCAAAATATAATTTTACAGTATAAGATCCGTTTGTTAGTGGAATAGCGTATGAAAAAGGACTAGTAGGGTTGTTGTCTTCTGTTACACGCTCCGTCAAAAATATTTCGTCCATATCAGTTTCAGAAATTTCGGTAACAGATGGATTGGTATAAGCTTCTGATGGACCTTCAAAATATTGGTCGGCTTGAAAAATGACATCACCATATGCAATTTCAGGACCTCCGCTATTGATACGGATAATGGTTGGTCCTAAAGGTTCGGTTGATTGTTCTATTTCTTGCGCAGGATTAGCCTGAATTCCTTCAAAGTTAATGATCGCAGTATCTGTTATTTCATCACCGTTAACGGTTCCTGAGACTGTAATAGACTCTTCTATGTCACTAGAAACACTTGCGGAGTATGTGCCGTCGCCATTATCGGTAATTTCTGATATAGTAGCCGTGCCAGTAACATTCAGAACTATTTGATTACCGCCACTTGTAACAAGCGTACCATCATTATTTGCTAGTTGTACAGTTATTATAGATGTTAAATATGATTCACTTTCAATAGGTGACGAGGCCTCAATAGTGGTATTTGAATTTGTAGGATCTACAACTACCTCAGGTTCGGGTTCTGGGTCTGGGTCAGTGATCGATATGGTATCATCATCACTGCTACTGCAAGAAATATTTATAGAAATAAAGAATAAACTGAGAATGGTAATCAAAGAAATTTTGTGGATAGTTTGAGGTATCATAGAGCATATATTTATATAGTTCCTATTACTTTTAAAGATAGGGAATTTACTCTGTAATATGGTTTAATTTTAGCTTCAATCAATTTTATTTTATCTATATAAAATATAAGGCTTATTCAATTTACCAGATTATTATATTGAGGTACTTTTTAATAAATAATTAAATTTTTATTGTATAACCGTTCTAAAAGAATAAATGGTGCTTTAAGTAACTATAGAAACACATTTAACCTATTATGTAATTTTAAAAAAAATGTTTGTAGTCATTTAATGATAACGAAATAACGGCAAATATGGCGCAGGAGGAGATATAGTAAAGTAATCACCCTTAATTTACCTAAGTATGCAATCTACGTTCTATTTTAATTCTATGTGTGCTTATTTTATTGTTTATAGTACTCAATCGATTTTCTTACGCTACCATGTTCGAATAATAAAGATTTAGCAAGATTTTCATCTATTTCTAATTCTTCCATTATCATTTTTGTGCCACGATCGATTAGCTTTTTATTGGATAGTTGCATGTCTACCATTTTGTTTCCCTTAACTCTACCGAGATTGATCATGATAGATGTGGAAATCATGTTTAGTACTAACTTTTGGGCCGTACCCGCTTTCATTCTTGTACTTCCTGTTACAAATTCTGGACCTACAATTAATTCCATAGGGTATTTTGCTATTTTGGAAACTAATGAATTTGTGTTGCATGATATGCTTCCTGTAAGTACGCCATTGGCATTAGCAGCTTTTAATCCTCCAATCACATAGGGTGTTGAGCCCGATGCCGCTATACCTAGTAATACATCGTTTTCATTAATCTTATAAACTTCAAGATCTTTCCAAGCCATAGTTTCATCATCCTCCGCATTTTCAACAGCTTTTCTTAATGCCCTGTCTCCGCCGGCGATTAAACCAATAATCCAATCATCTGAAACCCCAAATGTTGGTGGACATTCAGAGGCGTCTAAAACTCCAAGTCTACCACTTGTACCGGCACCAATGTAAAATAATCTACCTCCTTTTTTCATTCTAACTAATGTTTGTTCTACAAAGTTTTGAATGGAGGGAATGGCTCTTTCTATAGCTAACGGAACCGACTTGTCTTCTTGATTCATGCTAACAAGTAATTCGTTAACGGTCATTTTTTCTAAGTCGTCATAATTTGATGATTGTTCTGTTGTTGGTTTAAGTGTATTCATATTTTTATTTTTTTATAAGCAATAAGCCTATTACGGTTAAGCTTGCATTGACTGCTATGTTTATAAATCCGAAATCGAAGTTGAATGTATTTATAGAAAATTGACCCAATAGGTAAGTGATTATTGGTGCGGATAAGCAAACAACAGGAACCCATTTGTCTTTTAATTTTATTTTGGAAAACATGCCTAGAAGGTATAGTCCTAGTAATGGTCCGTAGGTATAACCGGCAACTTTAAAAATTAATGAGATTACATCTCCTTTACTATTTGAAAAAGATAGTATGATGACAAATATGATGCAGGAGAATAGAACAATGACTAAATTTTTTAATTGCTTTTTTCTTTTGCTCGATTTGTTTGAAATATCTAAAAAATCGTAAGTGAAAGATGTTGTTAAAGCGGTAAGCGCAGAATCAACACTAGAAAATGAAGCTGCTATAATCCCTAGAATAAAGAATATACCCGCTAAAGTACCAAGATGATTTAGAGCAAGGTTAGGAAAAAGGTTGTCGGTATTTAAAAACAATCCATTTTCGCCCTTGGGTAAAAGTATGCCCATTTCGCTTGCATAGATATACATTAGCACACCAAGCCCCATAAATAGAAACTGTGTCATTGCTAAAATGATACTGTAGGTCAAGGTGTTTTTTTGAGCATCCCAAACATTTTTACAGGTTAGGGTTTTTTGCATCATATTTTGATCAAGACCGATCATGGCAATTGCTACCAAAATACCGGCAATAAACTGTTTGTAGAAATTATTTCCTGATTCAGGTTCCCAATTGAATATTTTAAAATATTCATGTGTGGTTATACGTTCAAAAGATTCGCTGATACTTAAATCTAATGTATTTATTATCGTATATATAGTAATTGAAGCTCCCAATATTAAAAATATGGTTTGCATAGTATCTGTCCATACAATGGTTTTAATACCGGATTTGTTAGTGTATAGCCATACCAGTATTAGAATAATGATGATGGTTACATAAAATGGGACATTGAAATAGTCAAAAACTGCATATTGTAGAATTTTGGCGGCTAACATTAATCGTAATGCCGCACCAAAAGATTGAGATACCAGAAAGAATAGTGATCCCGTTTTATACGTGTTATTTCCAAACCTCACTTTGAGAAAGGTGTAGATGGAAACAAGTTTAAGTTTGTAGTATAAAGGAGTTAATACAAAGGCGATAAAAAAATAACCTACGATATTACCAAGTATAAATTGATAGAAGTAAAAGTTATTATTGGCTACCATACCGGGCAGAGAAACAAAGGTGACTCCAGATAGGCCTGCGCCTACCATGCCGAATGCGACTAAATACCATGGAGATTTTTTGTCGCCAGTAAAGAATGTATCATCGCTATTTTTCCTTGATGTGAAGTATGATATGATCATAAGTAGACCAAAGTAAAAAGCAATTATAAAAATGATCGTTGTTGGTTTCAATAGGTATTATCATTTAAAAATTGGGACAGTATAGAAACTGTCCCAATTTAGATAGTGGTTGTTGAATTTAACTTCCTAAGAAGAAGGGTTTGCGGGGGTGTTGGTATTGTTGTCTCTTTCAGAGTTAGGATAAGGGTAATAGTCCCTGTTTCTTTCCGCATCTGTTTCGGTTGCGCCTGGTCTATCAAACCTTCTACTATCCTCTAAAGAAAGTCCGGTTAAGTATAGCTCAACTCTTCTGTTTCTATAAATTTCATCTAGAATAGCAGATTGCTCCATCGTACCATCATATTCAGGTAAATTTGCTCCTAAACCGAAAATGTCTGTTGTAGATGTTTTGGTTAATACTGTATTCAATTCGGCTACCGCATTGGCAAGGTCATTATTTCTTGCATATGCCTCTGCTTTTATTAGTGATATTTCACCAGGCAGATAAACTGGGATTTCATCTGTATTATCGCTCCAGAAGCCTACTACTTGGTAGTTTGGTATTTCAGCTTCTAAATCTTCTGCGGTAATATAGAACGGAATTCTTTCATCATCTTCATCAGGTAACAACTCCGTAGGTAGACCAAAAGTTAAATCTTTTGCTTGGGTAACATTTTGTGAGCCAAACCAAAAAGCCAATGGATTCGGTATTGATGCATCATACTCCCATGTAGATTTTACGGATAGGTCAACATTATTGGCAGCGGTAATTGCTGCGTCATAATTACCAGCCATTAAATTAAATCTTGCGAGTAAAGCGTTTATTGAATTTTCTATATCTACAGAAGTAAAAATGTCAGCAGTTATAGAAGCATCTAAACCAGCGTCAATATAATTTTTGGCTTCGTTTAAATCTGATATTACATTTTCTAAAACAGCTGAACGTTCTATAAATTCTGCATTCTCAACAATTTCCAATGGTATGCTTTCAAAATATTGAATAAGCGTACCATGGGCAAGAGCTCTGTAGAAAAGACCATAAGCTTTTAAAGAACCCGAAACGGAAGTACTTTCGCTAACATCATCAGCTGCATCGATCACTGTAGTTGCTTCCTTTCGGGTCAATAATGCATTTGTCCACATATTAATTAAAAGTTCATTACTGCCGCTAACATCATCACCACCTAAAAGAATTTCATTCTCTCCTAGGTTACCAGGGTTCAGTAATCTTAATTCATCGGTATTTAACCCAGAAATATGTGTGCTTGTATAAATTAGTCCGGTTCTTTCGGTACTCCATCTTTGTTGCACACCATTAATTAGGCGCACCAAATTGTCAGTATTATTTACTACATCTGGTTCTAATGTAGAGTTTGGGTCCAAATATTCAGTATCACAAGACGTGGTAGCAATGAGCAATGTGATAGCTATAGTTTTTAATATATTTTTCATATTTGTCTTTTTAGAAGTTAGCGCTTAATGATAATGAGATTGTCATTGGGATCGGTACATTACCAAAGTTTACTGAACGCAATAAGTTTGATTGTCCTCCTGCATTGGTCTCAGGGTCATAGCTGAA
Source organism: Maribacter litoralis (assembly GCF_902506355.1). Classification (NCBI taxonomy): domain Bacteria; kingdom Pseudomonadati; phylum Bacteroidota; class Flavobacteriia; order Flavobacteriales; family Flavobacteriaceae; genus Maribacter; species Maribacter litoralis. The sequence goes on from NZ_LR733271.1 coordinate 3,372,294, forward strand.
GAATTTGTCAAAAGAAATAAGGTTTCTTCCGATTAATGAAAGTCTTACATTTTCTAAACTAGAATTGAATAGAGAAGGGAATTCATACCCTAAAGAAACCTCTCTTAGTTTAACAAAAGAACCATCTTCTATTCTAAATTCTTCTATAGGGTATATACCGGCAATATATCCTCTAGGTAGCTCTCCTGTCAACTCTTGTGCTGCCAACTGACCAACACCAACACCTTGTCTTGTTCTTTTATCGGCATCAAAAACATCAAAACCTTGAACTGCTTCCCAAAGCATACTGAAATTGAAATTCTTGTATGTAAGGTCAGTCCCAATTCCAAGGATGTAATCTGGATTAGGGTCACCGATAACTTTTCTTAAAACATCTCCAGTTGGTTGCCCATCTGCATCACGCTGCGGTGTATTGGTTGTTAAATCGCCTCTTTCTTGTTGAGGAACCCCAACTGGGCTGCCATCTGTAGACTCACCTGATAATATTAATTCGCCATTGTCATCTGTAGCATAGTAAGTACCATAGAATACGCCTAGAGCTTCACCTTCTCTTACAATTGGCGGAGCACCGGTAACACTTTCAATAGTAATATCGCCACCTACAGTGCTTAGCACCTTGTTTCTATTACTACTATAGTTGAAATTAAGATCCCATGTTAGATCGTCAGTTTTAATAGGTGTTATTTTTGCATAAAGCTCAATACCGTTATTACGCATTGTACCAACATTTTCTGTTCTTGTTGAACCACCTAATGAAGGTGCCAATACACGACTTACAATTAAGTCTTCAATGTTTTGACGGTAATAGGTGAATAATAATGAAGCTCTGTTATTAAAGAAACTTAAGTCTGTACCTATTTCAAATTCTTTTGTACGCTCAGGCTTTAATCCTTCGTTACCCAATCTGGTATTTTGTTGTAATGTTGAGGAGCCTAAGTAATCATTTGAGGTATAGCTACCATATCTTTCGTAAGGACTTATTGCTGTTAAGTTACCGGCTTCACCGTATGATGCTCTTAACCTTGCGGAATTCAAAAAACTTTCGGTATTCCAAAATGGTTCATTTGAAAGAACGTAGGATCCAGAAACTTTTGGATAGAAATTAGATCTTTCGTCAACATCAAAATTTGTTGCACCATCAATTCTACCGGCTAATGTAAAGAAGAGCTTGTTGTCCCATGATAATGTTTCCTGTAAAAAGAATCCGTAAATATCCAAATTGGTGTCAATTGGTTGGGTTTGTAGCGGAATAGTTGGTTCGTTATTACTATCTAAACCTCTTCCTTGGGTACCTTCAAAAGAAAGTTCACTACTTTGAAAGCTGTAACCAGCTGTAGTAACCGAATTTAATTTGTCTGTAATATTGGTGTTGTATGCCATGTTAATGTCATAGTTCCAATTGAATACCTTCGCCTCGGCACTACCAATGTAACCATCATCATAGTATGCAGGATTTACATTTTCATAAGGATATACCGGTATGTAAATATTTCCTTTTTGATTATATGTGTCAACACCTATAATTTGATCAATGCTTAATTTTTCGGTAGGTTTAATTTTCAAGTGCAAGTTTGGAATGAAGTGATTTACATCTTGAGTAATGTCGAAGGTTTCAATAATGGTCAATGGGTTTACTCTGGTGTTTTCTACAGCCATTAAATTGCCGTTGGCGTCCCTTTGAGTTATATCGAAAGTGTTATTGGTTATATTTATAGAGTTGATAGGACTCCAAAAGACATTTCCATCTGGTTTTTCATCAGATTTGCTATTAGCGTAATATAAACCTAAGTCGTAAGACATCCAATCGGTCACTCTGTGATTAAAGTTCACTCTTGCCGAGAATCTATCGAATTTAGTATTCTTTATGATTCCCTCATTGGTCAAGTAACCAATAGAAGCCATATAGCTCATTTTATCATTGCCTCCTTTGGTTGAGAAGTAATTGTCACTTCCAAATCCGGTTTGGAAAATTTCATCTTGATAATCGTATCTAGTAGTTTCAAATTTGTCGGTTGACAAATTTCTATATGTGGTAAGCGCATTATTGTCATTTGGATCAAAACCGAAAATAGGCCATAACCTACCGGAAAGATCACTATTGGGTACTGTTTCAAATTCCTCACCAATTAAATTTAAATCTAATTTTTTGCGAATGGTATTTACGCTAAATGTAGATTTGAAATAGAACTCTGGCCCGTCTTCATAATTACCACCTTTTTTTGTGGTGATTACAACAACACCATTTGATGCTCGAGAACCGTAAATTGCTGCAGCGGCTGCACCATTCAGAATATTTACGTTTTCAATGTCATTAGGGTTAATATCTACCATTCTATTTTGACCAGGGGCAGCATCGCCAGCATCAACATTTAAATTGGTGACGTTGGTAGTAAGGTTACTGGTAATTACTCCATCAACTACATATAAAGGTTCAGATGATCCTTTAATTGTACTTGGACCTCTTAAGCGAATGGAAAAACCACCGGCAGGATCACCTGAATTTTGTGTTATTTGTGCACCAGGAACTTTACCTTGCAATGAAGTTGTAATATTTGCAGGTGAAGCTTTTACCAATTCAACCGATTTTACAGTAGTAATGGCGTTACCAAGTTTTTTTCGAGATTGGGTTACCGATGAACCCACTAGAACTACTTCATCTAAAGCATTTGAATCTTCCATTAATGTCACATTGACAATTTGATCCATGCCCGTTAAAGCAATTTCTTCTGTTTTATAACCAATGTAACTAATAACTAAGGTTTTGTTACTAGCATTTGTTAGCTGTATACTAAAGTTACCATCAAAATCGGTAGAAGCTCCTGTAGAAGTTCCTTTTAATAAGACAGTAGCGCCAGGAAGGGGTAGACCATCTTGGGCAATAATAGTACCAGATACCGTTGAGGATTGTGCATAAGTGCTGAGGGAAAATAGCATCAGCAAGAGCACCGAGAGAACATGATAGGTTTTCTTCATAATATTAGTTTTAAGTAGTTGTGCTAACAAACCTAGCAGAATATTTTATGTTTTGCAATATTTTATTGCAACAAAGCAATAAAATCAAGAAAAATTTATTGTATTCTAAAATCACATACATCATTTGCTATTTTTTGTTGCAAATGATAGTTGTTTATTATTAATTTGATATCCTTGTAGTAGTTTTTAAAAAATATATTTTGCAAAAAAGTGATAGACATCAAGTTATACTAGAAGAAGTTCAATTACATAACAGAGTGTTGTTAACAGATTTAGCCAATATTCTAAATGTATCCATGGATACCGTAAGAAGGGATATAAAAGAGCTAGATGAATTACAAAAATTGCGTAAAGTTCACGGAGGAGCTATTTCGAATGGCTTCAATACCTATTCGGATAGGTCAAAAGAGATATTTGAACAGGACAGTAAAGTAAAAATTGCCAAAAAAGGTATTGCTCTATTAAAAAACGGCGATGTTGTTCTAATTAGTGGCGGGTCTACCAACTTAGAACTTGCTAAATTAATTCCGAGAAAAATGGACCTTACATTTTTTACTCCTAGTTTACCTATGGCCATTGAACTTTTAAATAATAAAACTCATCATCATGAGGTGTATTTAATAGGAGGGAAGTTATCTAAAGAATCTCAGTTGGTAACAGGTGGAGTATCGATAAATAGCTTGACCGATATTACCGTAGATATTTGCTTTTTGGGAACGGGTTACTTGGATAGTGCAAAGGGCATAACTGAAACCGATTGGGAAATTGCACAGATGAAAAAAGCAATGATCAATTCCTCTAAAAGACTAATAGCTTTAACCATCAGTAAAAAATTGAATACCGTAAATAGATATAAAATTTGTGAGATCAATACCTTGACCGATTTGGTAACCGAACTTGATCCAGATGCAGAAATTTTAAAGCCTTACAAGAATAAAGGGGTTAATTTAGTGTAAACGATAGATTATAGTTCACAAATCTAAATTATAAAATATTTGTTCCTAATGATTTTTCTCTTTGCGGATTGAAAGAAATAGGAGTTTTTCCTCAAGCGGATACTTCAAAGTCAGTCAATCCTAAAATTTATGATAGCCCATGGAATTTTAAATCACACAAATATCCTGACTTCTTACCAAATTAATTCTTAACTCTTAAACTAAAATTATAAATTTTATTTCTACAATCAGTATTTGGTGGACATTGACTCATTGTATGGCGGTAAGTTAAAAAAGCTTATTAAAGAATTTATTACTTCCCGATACAAAAATTAGCGAAAATATTCCCCAATAATTCATCATTGGTGACTTGTCCTGTAATCTCACCTAAATGATAAAGTGCTTCACGTACGTCAATTGCCATTAAATCGCTAGAAAGTTCTGCTTGCATACCGAATTGCACTTTTTCTATTTCTTCTAATGCTTTTAATAGTGAGTTGTAATGACGAGTGTTGGTGACAATAGTCTCATTATTACGGAGTGCTCCTGTATTTACAAATTCTAAAAGGCTGTTTTGTAATTCCTCAACACCTTCTCCCGTTTTTGCGGATAGATATTTGACCTCATTTAAATAAGTAGCTATTTTTTCTTTATCGGTTTCCGAAAGTGTATCGGCTTTGTTCACCAATAGAACTAAAGGTTTTAAAGGATTCTGATTTTTTATTTTTTCAAAATCAATGACAATATTTTTCAACTTTTGATCATCTGCCAAAAGTTTAGATCCATCAACCAATAACAATACTACCTGGGCCTGTTCAATTTTTTCAAAGGTTTTTTTAATGCCCATTCCTTCCACAACATCTTCGGTTTCCCGAATACCCGCGGTATCAATAAATCGAAATCCTATTCCACCAATTGAAATCTCATCTTCTATAGTGTCTCTGGTTGTTCCTGCAATATCTGATACCAACGCACGGTCTTCGTTTAAAAATGCATTTAAAAGGGTAGACTTGCCCACATTTGGCTCGCCTACTATGGCAACGGGTATTCCATTTTTTATCACATTGCCGACAGCAAAAGAGTCAATCAATCCTTGTAATACTTTTTGAATTCGAGCCAATAGGTCTTTGAACGCGGTTCGGTCGGCAAATTCTACATCTTCTTCCGAGAAATCGAGCTCAAGTTCAATTAGGGATGCAAAATTTAAAAGTTCTGTTCGTAATTGTTTTATTTCATTGCTAAAACCACCGCGCATTTGTTGCATGGCAATTTGGTGGCTAGCGGCATTATCACTGGATATAAGGTCAGCAACAGCTTCTGCCTGGCTCAAATCCATCTTACCATTTAAGAACGCTCTTAGCGTAAATTCTCCCGCATCAGCAGTTCTGCATCCGTTCCTTAGGAATAACTGTATAATTTGTTGCTGGATATAGGGAGAACCATGACAAGATATTTCTACGACATTTTCACCGGTATATGAATGCGGATTTTTGAAAACCGAAACAAGGGCTTGATCCATGGTGTTTTTTCCTTCCATAATATAACCTAAATGAATGGTGTGGCTTTTTTGGTCTTCAAGTATTTTGCCAGATGCCGATTTAAAATGTTTTGATGCTATTGTAATTGCTTCCGGACCAGAAAGTCTAATGACTGCAATTGCTCCTGCGCCTGCGGGAGTTGCTAATGCTACTATAGTATCTGTTTTAATCATCGTGCAAAAATAATCAATTATTACCTGTTGTTCTTTTCTTAATTTTCAAGCATTATATTTTCTGTATTCAATTATATAGTAATTTTGCGTGTTATAAATTATAATCAGAAAATGAAAAAAGTATTTGTTTTAGTAGTATTTATGTTTGTTTCTTTTGCGGGAGTTGCTCAAAACGACACTACCGAATCTTCTAGCGAAATAACCTTGGAACAAGAAAAGGAAATGGTAGAGGTAAAGAAAAAGGTTGAAAAAGCAGAAGCGAAAGCTAAAAAAGAAAAGAAAGAGGCTGCGGAACAAAAAAAGATCGAAAAATTACAAAAGCAGATCAAGAACAAAGAAAAATCTATTTCAAGCGAAAAAAAGCAAATTGAAAAGTTAAAAGCCCAACTAGAAAAAGGTAAAGTTAAGGGTACTCTTTCTCCTGTAGATATTCAGAAAAAAGAAGATAAAATTGCTAAGAGCCAAATAAAATTAATGAAGGAGCAAGAAAAACTTAAAAAGCTGAATAGAAAACTTTAAAGGCTCTTTTTGTAACATTTATGCGATTTATGCGTCTTATTTGTAGTATTCATCATTAAATCAATCAAAAATGGAACTAGTAAATAAAAATTCAATCGCAGTACGTGAAGACCGAAATCTATTGGTCATAACACATTTATCTCAATATTTAGATTTTGTAACGGGTTTTGGCGGACTACTTGTACCGTTGGTAATTTGGCTAACGACTAAAGATTCTGTTATAGGTATGGATGAGCATGGTAAATCGGTTATTAATTTTCAATTGACCTTGATTTTGTATTTAGTTATTGGTATACCTGGAATATTATTGTTTGGACTGGGAATATTATTATTGATTTTTGCAGGTATTTTATCTATAGTGATGCCCGCTGTCAATGCTATTAGAGCTAGTAATGGAGAATCGCCCAGTTATTTCGGAACTTTTAGATTTATATCATAAACGAATTAATAAAACAAAAAAAGGGTCAGTTGAAAAACTGACCCTTTTTAATTTATGAATATTTGGTGAATAGTTAGCTATTCAGCATAACCGGCATTACCAACATTGTAACATATTCGCCTTCATCTAAACCATCGGAAGGGGTAAGTATACCGGCACGGTTAGGTAAGCTCATTTCTAAAGAAACTTCATCTGAGCTTAAGTTGTTCAACATTTCAGTTAAGAACCTTGAGTTAAACCCTATTTGCATGTCGTCACCTTGGTAAGCACAAGTCAATCTTTCTTCGGCCTTGTTAGAATAATCGATATCCTCTGCAGATATATTTAATTCTGCACCAGCGATCTTTAAACGAATTTGGTGTGTTGTTTTATTGGAAAATATAGAAACCCTTCTTACAGAGCTTAAAAATTGGTTTCTTGCTATTGTAAGCTGATTAGGATTCTCTTTAGGTATTACCGCTTCGTAATTGGGGTATTTACCATCTATTAATCTACAGATAAGCTCTGTATCTTCAAAACTGAACTTGGCATTACTTTCATTATACTCAATAAGGACGTCTGATTCACTGCCTGCTAAAATTCCCTTTAACAATGTCAAAGGTTTTTTAGGCATAATAAATTCTGCAACTTGAGATGCCCTAACATCTGTACGTTGGTACTTCACCAATTTATGTGCATCTGTTGCAACAAAGGTTAAATTCTCTGGTGAGAACTGAAAGAAAACACCGCTCATTACAGGTCTTAAATCATCGTTACCGGCAGCGAAAATGGTTTTATTGATCGCAGTAGCAAGAATATCACCAAGCAAGGTTGTTGAACTTGGGCTGGTAAGTTCAACTGCTTTTGGAAATTCCGCTCCGTCCGCATATGCTAAAGCATATTTACCGTGATTAGAGCTGATCTCTACCGTATTATTATCTTCAACTACGAAAGTTAATGGCTGTTCCGGAAAAGTCTTAAGCGTTTCTAATAGTAATCTTGCCGGTACTGCAATTGTGCCTTCGTTATCAGAATCTACAGTGATCACAGAACTCATGGTAGTTTCTAGATCAGACGCCGATACAGTTAGTTTGTCCTTTTGCAAGTCGAACAGGAAATTATCCAGTATTGGTAATGTATTACTGTTGTTGATTACACCTCCTAATATTTGGAGTTGTTTTAGCAAATAGGTACTTGAAACTATAAATTTCATTCTTTAAATTTTATTGATATCGTTCTTGAAATTATCAAGAAAAATAGGTTTTAATCCTTAATGTTGGCAGTTTTCAATATCAGCAAAGATATTTTAATTGCCCTTTTTTAAGAAACAAACTTATTAACAGTTTGTTGTTGGTCAAGGTACGGTATACTACTAGTTATTACTGCATTATGCTCATTAAATTTTTATTAGTACACTAGTTATTAACTTTTACTGTTTTGTGTTAGTACTAAAGTACATCAACCTACACAATAAATCTACACTGTAATGGCTATTCAAAATCTACCATTATAGTGTCTCTATAATCTAACCCTAAAAGGGTAGAGGCTCCACCAACGGTTGTAAGGTTGCTTTTAAATATAGCCAATTCTATGTATTCTGACGAATTAAAAATTGCCAATAGGTCTCCCGCACTTTTTCTATGATTCTTCTCTACACTATAGTCTATAAAGTCATTATAGGCTTTGTGAATCGTATTGATTTTATGATTACGAGCCAAAAGGGTGTAATTTCTATCTTTTCTGTAAGCATCGAATAGATTTTTTCTAATATTCGTTACTACATTACCATAGTTATCAATATAAATGACACTGCCAATAATTTTCTTGCCATCTTCTACGATTCTAGGCGCAAATTCCCTTAAATTCTTTAAATCTGTAAAAGGCTTGCCTACCAATTCTAAAGTACCACCACGTGCTATATGACAGGCAACCTGTATAAAGACATTAAGAACGGGGAATGAGTTTGCGATTGAATCTGGTAAGTGTATTTCAAATACTTTTTCCGGAGTCATTTCAGATGTGATAAGCCCAATGACACCGGTGTTTGCGCTTATAAAGTAATGTCCGTTGACTAAAGCTACAATGTGCTTGTTGTCTGGAGTTTCTTCAGAATCTACACCAACAATATGTATAGTGCCTTTAGGGAAACTGTTGTATGAATTAGATAAAATATATGCACATTCTTGAATGTTGAACGGCATGATATCATGCGAAATATCAACAATTTTCGCATCGGGCAATTCGGTATATATGGAGCCTTTTAAAACAGCTACAAAGTGATCTTTTAATCCGAAATCTGTTGTTAGGGTGATTATTGCCATACAGCAATGTTGATATGTTTTTGGTTAGTCAAACTTAAAATTTGCTTAAATTTGATATACAAAACTAAACAAAAAAACAGCGATTAGAAATTAATATTCGCTAACTATAAATCATTATAAAAACGACTGTTTGAACGAGATAATTCTAGAACTTACCGAAATTAGCCCAAGAGAATTTTTTGGGCAGCAAAACGAGCATATTGATTTATTGAAAAAGTACTTTCCGAAGTTGAAAATTGTTGCCCGTGGCAATAAAATCAAAGCCTTTGGAGACGAAGAACTTTTAGAAGAGTTTGAAAGGCGGTTCGATTTACTTACCCAGCATTTCATAAAGTACAATAAGTTGGACGAAAATAGCATTGAACGTGTACTCACAAGTTCAGATGACCAAGAGCTACAATCGTCAAAAAATAGCGGAGAAACTTTGGTACACGGTGTCAGCGGCAGATTAATAAAAGCGCAGACCGCCAACCAACGTCGTTTGGTAGATGCCTCTAAAAAGAACGATATGGTTTTCGCTATTGGCCCGGCCGGTACAGGAAAAACATATACCGGTGTAGCGCTAGCAGTAAAAGCGTTAAAAGAAAAACAGGTCAAGAAAATTATTTTGACAAGACCAGCTGTTGAAGCTGGGGAAAATCTTGGTTTTTTGCCGGGTGACCTAAAGGAAAAGCTGGACCCTTATATGCAGCCTTTGTATGATGCCCTTAGAGATATGATCCCTGCCGAAAAATTGGTACATTATATTGAAAACGGTACCATACAGATCGCTCCTATGGCATTTATGCGTGGTAGAACTTTAGATAATGCCTTTGTTATTCTAGATGAGGCACAAAATACCACTCATGCCCAAATGAAAATGTTTTTGACCAGAATGGGTAGAAACGCGAGATTTTTAATTACGGGAGATCCTGGGCAGATAGATTTACCGCGTAGAACAATTTCAGGGTTAAAAGAGGCTTTACTTATTTTAAACAATGTTGAGGGTATTGAGGTTATATACCTAGATGATAAAGATGTAATTCGTCATAAATTGGTTAAAAAGGTAATTGACGCATATAAGACTATTGAACATCACAATTAAAAAATTTCATGGCAAATAATACTATTTACGAAACAGAATTTAATTTTCCGGGACAAAAGGATGTCTATAAGGGCAAAGTGAGATCGGTCTATACTTTAGAGAATGATAGGTTGGTTATGATCGCTACAGATAGGTTGTCTGCATTTGATGTGGTGATGCCAAAAGGAATTCCTTACAAAGGGCAGATCTTAAATCAGATTGCTACCCAAATGATGGCATCTACAGAAGATATTGTTCCAAATTGGCTAACGGCTACTCCTGATCCCAACGTTGCCGTAGGTGTTGCCTGTGAACCTTTTAAAATTGAAATGGTAATTCGTGGCTATTTATCCGGTCATGCGGCAAGAGAATATAAATTAGGAAAAAGAATACTTTGCGGGGTTGCAATGCCCGATGGTATGAAAGAAAACGATAAATTTCCTAGTCCGATTATTACTCCTGCCACCAAAGCTGAAATGGGTGATCATGATGAAGATATTTCAAAGGAGGATATTTTAAGCAAAGGAATTGTTTCTGCTGAAGATTATGCACTTCTTGAAAAGTATACGTATGCACTCTTTCAACGAGGTACTGAAATAGCCGCAGATAGAGGGTTGATATTAGTGGATACCAAATATGAATTCGGAAAGACCAAAGACGGGGAAATTGTTTTAATCGATGAAATCCATACTCCCGATTCATCGCGATATTTTTATTCTGAAGGATACCAAGAAAGACAAGATGCAAACGAGCCTCAAAAACAACTTTCAAAAGAGTTTGTAAGACAGTGGTTGATTGCAAATGATTTCCAAGGATTGGAAGGGCAAACCGTTCCAGAAATGTCAGACGAGTATATAGAATCTGTTTCAGAAAGGTATATTGAGCTTTACGAACATATAACCGGCGAACCTTTTGTAAAAGCCGATACTACTCATATTCACGATAGGATCAATAGAAATGTTTTAAATTATTTAGAGAGCTTATAAAGCTATCTAAGTAAAGACTTAAGGGAAAAGTTTTTCTTTTCTTTTAAACGCGATATAATCTTTAAAAAGGCGACTGCTGTAATATAAGCGTCGCCTAATGCGGTATGTCTATCTTTTCTGGAGATAGAAAATTTTTCTGCAAGTTCGTCTAATGAGTAGTTAGATTTTGGTTGTACTAAATAAGATTTTATGAGTGTTTTTTTATAAATGACACCCGTATCAAGTACCGTATTTTTCAGTTTAGGCAATCCATGTCTCTCTAAAGCAGTGTTTAGCATACCCATATCAAACCCTGCATGGTGGGCGACAATAATTGCATTACCAACATATTCAAGGAATTTTTGCATTGCTGAAATTTCACTTATACAATCTCTTTGACCGTTTTTTAATAAGCCATGTACATGCACTGTCTCTTTATTGAATTTCTCTTGCTCTAAATAGATGTCGAATACATCTTGAACAGAGATTATCTCTTTTTTGATTTTTACGGCCCCAATAGATAATATACGATCTTCTTCAAAGCTAAAACCGGTGGTTTCAGTGTCAAGAACAACAAAAACCAAGTCATCAAAATTTTTACTTTGAGTTTCCTTGAATAGATTCTCATAGCTTTTCCAAAAATCCGGAAGATTCTTTGGCGTTTTTTTAAATAGTCCCATTAACCTAAAATATTAGTGACTTTAAAACGTAGCGTAATTAATTCTTGTATTTCTTTGATGGCTTTGAAAGTACGCTTTAATTTCATTTTCTCTTGTTTTGTCAACTGTTCCAGCTCAATAAACCTCCCAGAATCATGATGTGACAAACCTTGTTTGGTCCTAAATTTTAATAAGGCCTTTGTGGCGTACGAACAAGCTAAATAAAGCTCTTTGTTGTTCGGTTCTAATTCAGCTAATTTTTCATAGCGTTCCCAAGTATTGCTAATTGCTTTTACTGAGTGGGACAAAATAAGCACTCTTGCCGCATCGATCAAAGGTCTTAACGCTCTGCTTTTTAAATCGAAGAAATCTTTATGTTGACCATCTTGTTCTACCAGAAACTGTCTGAAAAATCCGGTGGGCGAAGGACTCTGTAGTGCTCCGTTCGCTAAATGCACTAAAAATATAGGATACTTATCTACGGTTCTAAAAATGTGATCGGACATATTATCCAACAAACTTCGTTCGCCATAGGCCAAGCTATAATCGAAAAATATGGAAGACATCAATACTTCATTGGGTCCAGGGTTACTGATCCAGTAAGATAATTTGTTTTTCCATTCTTGTAGGCTTAGGCACCATTTGGGGTTAGAAGCCATCATGTCGGCAGGGCAATATTCGTAACCAATTACATTTAAAGCCTTTGTTACGTGTTTTGAAAGTTCTAAAAAATAAGTGGTAGTCTTTGGTAAATCTTCCTCTGGTACATCTTCAAATACCAATGCATTATCTTGATCTGTATGCAAAAGTTGTTCACTTCTACCTTGGCTTCCTAAAGCCAACCATGCAAACTTTACGGGTGGAGGAGAACCCATTTTGTTGATGGATATTTCTACAACTTGTTTTATACATGTATCGTTCAGTTCAGATATGATTTTGGCAATTATTCCTAAAGGAATGTTTTGCTCCAAGTATCCCGCTAAAAGTACCATTATGCTCTTTCTAAGCTGCTTTATCTTTTTTGTTCGAGTAGCACGCTTTATGGCTTTGACTAAAACAGCAGGGTTGTCACCCAAGGAGACCATTAAGTCATGTTTAGATAATATGCCTAATGCAGCTGTATTCGGTGTGCCATCTTCCGTAATGACCAAATGACTGATGTTACTCTTCATCATAGCCATTTGAGCTTGGGTTATGGTTAGGTTTTTTGGATAGGTAATTACAGGGGAGGCCATTATTGTTTTTACCGATGCCGTAATGGGCTGCTTTCCTGTAATAACTTTATTTCTAAAATCTTTATCTGTAATAATGCCAACAGGTAATTCTTTGCTGACCACGAGTATGGATCCAATTTGCTTTTTGGTCATTAGCTCGGCAGCCTTTTGTATGCTTGTTCTAGTTGAGCAAGTAATCAGTTTTTTAGAATAACTTGCTAATTGCAAATCTGGTAGAACAACTTCTTTATTGATCTCTTCATTATCTTCAATATCATAAAGCTGTCCCTTTTGACTTTTTGCATACGGATTACGGGTATTAGAGGCAAAACTCTCCATTAAAAAAATAGTTACCTGCTCGTTCTGTTTTGCGATAGGTTTAAAAAGATCTATTGGAATTCCGTAAATAATGGATTCCTCATGAGCTCTGGCTTCTAGTTTGTAATTTTCATTTGCAAAAAGTGGTCTTAGACCAAATATATCGCCTTCGTCACAGTAGTCTAGTATGTTTGAAGTTGCAGGGTTGTTCAATGTTACCGCACCTTTATGTACCATATAGAAATGTGAATGTTGGTTTTCATCTACCGTAAAAATGATACTATTTTTCTCCTTATATACAATGATAACCTGTTCGGCTAACTGAAATAAAGATGTGTTGTCAAGTACATTGAACGGGGGATAGTTTTTAATGAAATCCGCGACCCTTTCAGAAATAAGATTTTTCATAAATTAAAGTTAGCTGAATAATCCTTGATATAAAAGGAGATGTTATTAACGATTGTATTTACTGATAAAACCGGAACATTTAACAATCACTCAAGAAAACACCCACTGCTAAGCCACCTTCTGAGGTTTCTTTATATTTTGAATTCATGTCCTTAGCGGTTTCCCACATGGTCTGTACCACTTTATCTAGTGGGACTTTAGCTGCAGAAGGGTCAGAACCCAATGCTAGTTCTGCAGCATTGATCGCTTTTATGGCACCCATGGAATTCCTTTCTATACATGGTATCTGTACTAGTCCGCCAATGGGGTCACAGGTAAGTCCCAAATGATGTTCCATTGCTATTTCTGCCGCCATTAGTACTTGTTCTGGCGTGCCACCCAGTAACTCGGTCAGCGCACCTGCTGCCATTGCAGATGATACGCCTATCTCGGCTTGGCATCCACCCATTGCGGCTGAGATTGTAGCTCCTTTTTTAAAGATGCTACCAATTTCTCCTGCAACTAATAAGAACTGTTTTATATGTTCGAAATTGCCTGCATGGTTCTCAATGACCATATAATACATTAATACGGCAGGTATAATGCCCGCACTGCCATTGGTCGGTGCGGTTACCACACGGCCTAGAGATGCATTTACTTCATTTACACTTAAGGCAAAACAGCTTACCCATTGTAAAATTTGCCTAAACTTCACTTCTGTTTGTCTAATACTTTGTAGCCATTCTTGTGGGGAGGAGTAGGGAAGGTCACTCTTTAATTTATTGTGCATTTCAAAAGCCCTACGCTTTACATTTAATCCACCGGGCAAAGTTCCTTCGGTATGGCATCCGGTGTACATACATTCAAGCATGGTAGCCCAAATTCTATTGAGCTCATGATCTATAATTTCTTTATCCCTTAAAGAAAGTTCGTTTTGCAAAACAAGGTCAGATATCTTTACACCTTCACTTTTACAGAATTCGAGCAATTCAGTGCCCTTTTGCACAGGAAAAGGAAACTTTTTGAACATGTCAACTTTTCGCTTGGCATTTTTTCTGTCTTCACCAACTACAAACCCGCCACCAATGGAATAATAGGTTTTGGATATTTTTTTACCGGATATCAATTTTGCCTGAAATTTTAATCCGTTAGCATGAAAGGGTAAAAACTTTTTATTGAATATAATATGCTTGCTTGGATCAAAGGTGATGCTGTATTTACCATCTAAGAGTAACACATGGTCGTTCTTGATGGTCTTTATTAGCGGGTCTATGGTTTCTATAGGTACTAATTCGGGATCTGCACCTAGTAAGCCTAGCATTACGGCATAATCTGTGGCATGGCCTCTACCTGTTAAAGAAAGAGAGCCATAAAGATGAACCTCTACTTCTTCTACTTTTTCAAGATTGTTTTTAGAGTTTAAACGTGCCAGCCAACGTTCTGCGGCGCGCCATGGTCCAAGAGTATGTGAGCTTGAAGGCCCTACGCCTATCTTTAACATATCAAAGACACTAATGCTTTCTATCTCCAAATCTTATCGGTTTTTGTAGGCTAAGTTACAATGTTTCGATAACCTTTTTACTATACTAAATTGGCATATTTATTATAGGTTGAAACATAATAATGACATCATGTCAGTTTTTTGTGCTTGGCATATTGTTTGTCATTTACTAAGCGATTGTAAAATAAAGCACTTAATTTAAAACATATAAAATGAGTAAGATTATAGGAATAGATTTGGGTACTACCAACTCCTGTGTTTCCGTAATGGAAGGTAATGAGCCAGTGGTAATTCCAAATGCAGAAGGAAAAAGAACTACACCATCTGTCATCGCTTTTGTTGATGGAGGTGAAATTAAAGTTGGTGATCCGGCAAAAAGACAAGCGGTAACCAACCCTCATAAAACCATTTATTCTATTAAAAGGTTTATGGGTAATAAATATTCAGAGTCTAGTAAAGAAGCTGGTAGAGTACCTTATAAAGTAGTAAAAGGTGATAATGATACACCAAGAGTAGATATTGATGGTCGTTTATATTCTCCACAAGAATTATCTGCAATGATTCTTCAGAAAATGAAGAAAACTGCAGAAGACTATTTAGGTCAAGATGTTTCTCGTGCGGTAATTACTGTACCTGCATATTTTAACGATGCGCAGAGACAAGCTACTAAAGAAGCTGGTGAAATTGCTGGTTTAACCGTAGAGCGTATCATTAACGAACCTACCGCGGCATCTTTGGCTTATGGTATGGATAAAAAAGATACTGATCAGAAGATAGTTGTTTTTGACTTTGGTGGTGGTACACATGATGTATCTATCTTAGAGTTGGGTGACGGTGTATTTGAAGTTTTGGCTACCGATGGTGATACACACTTAGGTGGTGATGATGTTGATCAGAAGATTATAGATTGGTTGGCAGAAGAGTTCAAAGCAGAGGAAAGCTTAGATTTAAGAGATGATTCAATGGCTTTACAACGTTTGCGTGAAGCAGCTGAAAAAGCTAAGATAGAGTTGTCATCATCTGCACAGACAGAAATTAATTTACCATATGTAACGGCTACAGCTTCTGGACCAAAGCACTTGGTAAGAACTTTAACGAGATCTAAGTTTGAGCAATTAATTGCTGATTTGGTTAAGAGAACTATTGAGCCATGTGAAACTGCAATGAAAGCAGCGGGACTTTCTAAGAGCGATATTGATGAAATTATCTTAGTTGGTGGTTCTACAAGAATACCAGCTGTACAAGAGGCAGTTGAGAAATTCTTTGGGAAGAAACCTTCTAAAGGTGTTAACCCAGATGAGGTTGTTGCAATTGGTGCAGCTATTCAAGGTGGGGTTTTAACTGGTGATGTTAAAGATGTATTGTTATTGGATGTTACACCACTTTCATTAGGTATTGAAACTATGGGTAGTGTAATGACCAAGTTGATAGAGGCAAATACTACGATACCAACTAAAAAGTCTCAGGTATTCTCTACAGCAGCGGATAACCAACCATCGGTTGAAATTCATGTGTTGCAAGGTGAAAGACCAATGGCGAATGATAACAAGACCATCGGTAGATTCCATTTAGACGGTATTCCACCAGCAAAAAGAGGTACTCCACAAATTGAAGTAACTTTTGATATTGATGCTAACGGTATCATTAAGGTATCTGCGACTGATAAGGCTACAGGTAAATCTCAAGATATTCGTATTGAAGCTTCTTCTGGTTTAACCGAAGAGGAAATCAAAAAGATGAAAGCTGAAGCTGAAGCAAATGCCGAGTCTGATAAGAAAGCGAAAGAAACTGCCGATAAGCTTAATGAAGCTGATGGTATGATTTTCCAGACCGAGAAGCAGTTAGAGGAATTTGGTGATAAATTATCTGATGATAAGAAAAAACCAATTGAAGAGGCTTTAACAGAATTGAAAGCTGCTTACGAGACGAAAGACATAGCGGTTATTACACCAGCTTTAGATAAGATCAACGAAGCTTGGAAAGTAGCATCTGAAGAAATGTACAAAGCGCAAGCTGATGCCCAAGGTGCCGGTGCTCCTCAAGGAGAGCCAACTGCAGACAGCGGTGCTTCTGAAGGTGATAATGTTGAAGACGTAGACTTCGAAGAGGTTAAATAATATAACTTTAACTTGATATATAAAAGGGACGGTATTTACCGTCCCTTTTTACTTTTACGGTAATTTATTTTGAACCAAGTATTATTAAACTAATTTTACAGTATGATTAGAAATTACTTTCAAACATTTTTTACTGTTTTCATTTCGGTTCTAGGAACAATACAAGGACAGGAGATACAAATTCTTACCGTTGAAGATTTTGATTTAATGGGCGATGTAAAAAAATGTTTGGTGAGTACCGACTATGGTAAAGAAGAATACGACTTTAATAAAAACGGTTTGCTGACAAAGTCGGTTACCAGGTATAATGAACAAGATTATGATGTGGTTTATTATAAGTATAGTAAAGGAGAGCTTTTGGAAAAGCGTTCTGAATCGTACAGAAACAACACGTTTGATGCCAGTACATCTATAGCACACTTTTATGAAATAGACTCAACGGATAATATAAAAATTCAAGAACGTATATTCTCATATGACAAACAGTTTATCGATGAATATATCTATTACTATGATGAGTTTGGTGATATCATTAGCATCAAAAGAACCAATAACGATGGTACCGATGTTACCCAAGTCGAACATAAAAAATTTAAAGGGGAAAATACGGTAACCTATTTGTTAAACGACCTACCGATAAAATCTATTCGTACTTCTACTCTAAAGCCAAAGAATAAACCTGCACAAAATGTAGTTTTGACCAAGGAGTATTTAAATGGCGAAGAAAATTTTGCTTTTGAAGAGGTATATAGCTTAGACGGAAAATTAATGGCTCAGCAGGAATTTGAATATGATACGTCTGCCAAGAAATTTGTACCAACAACTAGAACTACATATGAGTACGATCAAAAAGGCATGTTGGTTGCTGAAACCGCTAAAAGGGGAGCCGGAATCATAAAAAAAGAATACATTTATCAGTATGACAATTCTGAGGTAGGTAATTGGGTAAAGCAAATAGTGACACCAGATAATACGTATACCACAAGAAAAATATCTTACTATCCACCACAATTAAAAACTGACGAAGAATAATGTTATTCGCTATTCTTTAACCATTCATCGCGTAGTAATCCATAACAGCACGTATTTCTTTTAAAACCATTTAATAAGTAGACATCTTTACGTAAAATGCCCTCTAAAGTGCATCCTAATTTTTCTACAGCCTTTCTAGAGGCGATATTTCGCTCATCTACTCTAAATTCTACTTTTTCAAAATCTAAGGTCGTAAAGGCATAGTCTAGCATTAAATTTTTCATTTGAGTGTTTAGTCCCGTGCCTTGAAACTCACGACCGATCCATGTAGAGCCTATGTGCAGTACTTTGTTTCTGTGGTTCATATTCATATAACGGGTGCATCCTGCAAACGCTTTATTTTGTTTGTCATATATAATAAAAGGAATGCTAGTGCCAGCTTTTACCTGCTGTATGGCTATTTCAACATAGTTTTTTAAGCCGTTTGGTGTAGCTATGTCCGATGGAGAATATTGAACTAGATTTTCTTGTGATGCAACAGGAATCAATGATTCGAAATTTTGCAAAGTAAGCGGACTTAATTTGACCCTTTCATTTTCTAAAATTATTTGACTGCTCATTATACAAGTTGGTTTATTATTTCTTTTTTTACTTCGTGTGCACCGTTAAAACTAATGTGACGCAAATTTTCTTCGAATAACGAATTAAGTTTTTCGCTTTCTTTTAATAGTCGTTCTGGACTAAGATATTCATCTTTATCTCCAATTATAGAAATGATTTCAGTGTCCCTCTTTAAAAAGTTAAAATCTGTTTTTTGCAATTCATTTGGTAAACCGCCCGCATACAGAATCAATTTTGAACATTGTATTTTAGAGTGTGACAAGTATCTAGTAGCTACAGATACTCCTTGAGAGAATCCAAAAAAAATAATTTTACAAGTAGATGGTAAATTTTCGTTTCCAAGTACGGCATCAAGGTAATTGAAAAGATTTGATGTTTCTAAAGCAGTATTTTCTTTGGTCAACCAACTGGCTCCTACATGTTTATATTCATTTTTTAAATAATATTTCGAAGGAGCTTGAGGGGCAATAATATAGTTTTGATCCTTTGGTAATTCGTTAAAATATTTCAGAAAAAACCGACTTAAAAAACCTATGCCATGAAAAACTATCCAAACATATTTCGTTTTGCTACTTAATTCATTTAAAGTCTCGTAGGTATTGGTAGTTTCGTAAGAGACCTTTTTTATCTGTTGGTTCATAAGATGCACAATTGTATTCAGCTTTTCTGTTGGTAATGTAATGCTTAATTTTACAAAAAAAAGGATGAACGACTACAAAGAAAAAATTCTAAAGATTTGTAACGAAACTTCTAAGAATACCTTAATGGAAACCTTGGATATTGAATATATCGATGTAGGGGAAGATTTTTTATTGGCTAAAATGCCTGTTTCGCCTAAAGTTCATCAGCCTGATGGTGTTTTGCATGGTGGTGCCTCTGTAGCATTGGCAGAAAGTGTTGGTAGTGCTGCATCTTATATTTTTTTAGACGGCAATAAATATTTTGTTAGAGGGTTGGAAATTTCAGCCAACCATGTAAAGAGCGTTAAAGATGGTTTTGTGTATGCCAAAGCTACCATTTTACACAAAGGGCGAACCACACAACTTTGGGAGATTAAAATCACTAATGAGGCAGATCAATTGATATCCCTTTGTAAATTAACAACCATAGCATTACCTAAGAGCTAGTATGGCACAAGAACTTTTTGATCGTGCTGCAATGTGCTTGAAAGAGCAGCAGCCTTTTGTGTTATATAGAAAGCCAAATACAACGGAGCTTATTGGGGTATTTCAACAGACAGATGAGGTTCATATAGTACAAGATTTTACCGAAAGTGGCTTTGTTTTTGCCCCTTTCGATTTAAACTCCAATGCCATTTTATTGAAAATGGACACTGTTTTGAAGGGGACTTTTGATTCTTTCGATGGAGAAGGGGTAAATACGGATAGTATAATAATTGATGAATCACACGATAAACCTCGGTACCTCGATATAATCACGAAGGCTATAGGTCAAATCAATGAAGGTCGTTTTAATAAGGTTGTACTATCCCGTAAAATTGAAGTAACGAACCACGAGAATGATCTTGAAATTTATAAAAGATTATTGAACGCATATCAAAAGGCGTTCTGTTATTTATGGTATCACCCAAAAGTCGGGGCGTGGATGGGTGCAACTCCCGAGATACTTGTAAAAACTAATGGTTCTCAGTTTACCACAATGTCTTTGGCAGGTACCAAAAGCTTTATCGATTTAGAGGAACCCAATTGGTCGGAAAAAGAATTGCATGAACAGCAATTGGTAACCGATTATATTTTAGATGCTTTGAAAGATGAGGTGGTATCGATAAAAAGTTCTCAAAGAGAATCGGTAAGAGCAGGTCAACTTTGGCACCTTCGCACCGAAATGAAAGGGACTTTTGCTCCCAATAAATTCGGATCGGTTTTAAAGGCATTGCATCCAACACCTGCGGTATGTGGTACGCCTTTGCTCGAGGCAAAAGATTTTATTCTGAACAATGAAATGTATGATCGTTCTTTCTATACTGGTTTTCTAGGAGAGCTTAATATTAAGTCTGAATTAGCAAGAAACAGAAACAGGAAGAATCAAGAAAATAGTGCTTACCGAAGTGTCATGAAAACTTCTGAGCTTTTTGTAAATCTACGTTGTATGCAGCTACTTAAAGATAAAGTTGCTATTTATGTGGGCGGAGGAATTACTGGTGAATCAAGTCCGGAAAGTGAATGGCAGGAAACCGCTTTGAAAAGCAACACAATGCTTAGGGTTTTAGGTGATAAATAGAGATCAAACTATTGGGTAATAACCTGCATTGGTCGTATTTTTGAACTACATGAAATACTCCGCTATACCTACCGCACAATCTATTGTTCTTCATTGCCAGGCAAAGAATATTTCCAATATAATAATATCACCCGGCTCTAGAAATGCACCGTTAACAATTGCGTTTGCCGAGAACCCGTTTTTCAAGTGTTTTAGTATTGTAGATGAACGTAGTGCCGCATTCTTTGCACTTGGTATGGCACAACAATTACAAGAGCCTGTAGTAGTTTTATGCACCTCTGGGAGTGCACTTTTAAATTATTACCCTGCTGTAGCAGAGGCTTTTTATAGCAATATTCCCTTAATTGTTATTTCTGCAGATAGACCCGAGTATAAATTGGGAATAGGGGATGGGCAAACTATTGATCAACGCAATGTGTTTCAAAATCATATTGGCTATTCGGCAAATCTAAAACAAGATGTTCGCCATGCGACCTCTAAAGTTTTACAGTATAAGCCAGAATGGATCTCTGAAAAATCCGTAGAAGATGTTCAAAATGAGGTGCAGATTTATAATGATCAAGAATTAAATAGGGCTATTGAAATGGCTTTGACAGCCAACAGTCCGGTTCATATAAATGCTCCCTTTGAAGAACCGTTGTACGAAACACTGTCTGAACCAACTATATCTCCAGAAATTAATGATATACCTGTTGAGGTAGTTACCAGTATTGATTTAGAAGAACACCGGAATATATGGAATACAGCTACCAAAAAAATGGTATTGGTAGGTGTAAATACTCCGAATGTTATAGATAAGAAGGTTTTAGAGTATTTGGCAAATGACCCTAGTGTTTTGGTTTTGACGGAAACAACTTCTAACATACATCACCCTAATTTTTTCAATAGTATAGATTCCTTAATTGCTCCTATAGAAATGCAATTGGATAATGATGCATTATTTGAAAAATTAAAACCCGATGTGCTGATTACTTTTGGCGGATTAATCGTTTCTAAAAAAGTAAAGGCTTTTTTAAGAAATCATAAACCAAACCATCACTGGCATATTGGTGGGCATACGGCAAACAATACTTTTTTCTGCTTAAATGAGCATCTTAAAATGCCCGTGAATCGCTTTTTTGATGCAATGTATGTTTCGCCCCATAAGGTAAATAGCGATTACTTTGTAAACTGGAATAAGGTAAAACAAGGGTATGTATTGAAAAGAGATGCATACCTTAACAAGATTCCTTTCTCTGATTTTTCAGCTTTTGATCAGTTGCTTCAATCAATACCGGATAATTACATGCTACAGTTGGCAAATAGCTCTACTATTAGATATACACAGCTATTTGAGGTGAATTCTACTCTAAAGGTATTCTGTAATAGAGGAACAAGCGGTATTGATGGCAGTACATCAACAGCGGTTGGCGCATCTTGGGTTAATAGTACGCCAACATTGCTAATTACGGGTGATCTTAGTTTTTTCTATGATAGTAATGCTTTGTGGAACAATTATGTAAAAAATGATTTTAGAATAATAGTAGTGAACAATAACGGTGGTGGTATTTTTAGAATTCTTCCGGGTAAAGATGATTCTAATGTTTTTGAAACCTATTTTGAAACTCGTCATTCCCTTTCTGCAGAACACTTATGTAACATGTTCGGTTTTGATTATAGAACGGCTAAATCTTCTCAAGAACTTAAAGAAGAAATAAACGGATTTTTTAATGAATCGGTTCGTCCTCAATTACTGGAAATTACTACACCTACATTAATAAACGATAAAATTTTGATTGATTATTTTCGTTTCATATCTTAGTGGAGTATTAACCATTAATTATAACACAATTAACATGAGTAAAAGAGACGATTTAATTGAAAAGTACGCTGCGGATATCAAAGATAAATTTGGTGAAGATGCAGATATGGACTTGCTTAAAAAAGTAACTGTAGGTTTAGGACCTTCTATTTACAATATTGATGCTTCTAAAGTATCTGGTAGCGACCAAAAAGAATTAGATACTGTTAAGAATAACTATTTGATCAAAAAATTAGGTCTTGCAGATGATTCTAAATTAGATGATGCTATCGCTACAGTTATGGAGAAATACGGTTCTTCTAACAGAAATAAGCATAGAGCTGTTATCTATTACAAGCTTTGTCAGCATTTCAATAAAGCATCTGTTTACGATAAATAGTCAGATGTTATATAATTTAGAGACCGTTATCTTTTTGGTAACGGTCTTTTTTTTGGTCCGGTGTTTAAATATTTAAAATGTAATTTTGCAGCATGATAGAATTAGGACGTATTAACAATCTTGAAATTTTAAGAGATACAAGTGTAGGTCTCTTTTTGGGAGATGAAGAGGGCAATGATGTATTGTTACCGAACAAATATGTACCTGCAGGGTACGAAATAGGGCAGAAAATAAAAGTGTTCTGTTATTTGGATTATGATGAAAGACCGGTTGCAACAACCCTTGAACCAGATATTATGTTGGGTGAGTTTCGACTGTTGCAAGTAGCGGAAGTCAATGAAATTGGAGCTTTTTTGCAATGGGGATTGGAAAAACACCTATTGGTCCCTTTTAGAGAGCAGCGTGTAAAAATGAAAGAAGGTCAATGGTACGTGGTACATTGTTATTTAGATGAGCGTTCAGGTAGATTGGTGGCATCAAATAAACTTGATAAATTTCTTAGTAATGATACCATAGATTTAAAAGAATGGGAGCAGGTAGATCTTGTGGTTACAAGGCAAACGGACCTAGGTTGGGAAGTTATAGTAAATGAAAGACATAAAGGTTTGGTTTATTTTAATGAAGTCTTTAAGCCCATTAATATTGGCGATGTAATACCGGGTTGTGTAAAAACGATCAGAAAGGATAATAAATTAGATATTTCGCTACAGCCTCTTGGAGCAAAAGTCTTAGAGCCAGCTGCCAAAAAAATCTATGAAGTATTAGTTGAAAATGGCGGATTTTTAGGTTTGCATGACAAATCTGCACCAGAAGAAATTAGAGATGTCTTTCAAATGAGCAAGAAGACTTTTAAAAAAGGGCTCGGTACACTTTACAAAGAAAGGAAGATAAAAATTGAATCTGACGGTATCACATTATCAGATGATTAACTGTTTAAATGTAGGAAAAATCTTAGATAATTGATTTTCAACGAAATAACTTAAATAATGGTCTAGTTTATTGTGATAACTTACTTTTAATTTTATTTTTGTAGTAAATGAAAAGTTATTAACAATTTTTAACTTACATTTAAGTTTTAAGCATAAAATTTCCCTTGTATATGCCTTTTATAGAAGAAAGTGATTTACTAGAATTACATAAAGATGTAGATAAAGCTCAAATTATTAATGAGCGATTATTGGATCAAATAAAATTTAAGAATAAAGAGTTAAAAAAGAGTAAGATTCAGCGTAATATTTTGGCTGGTATTACCGGTCTTTTCTTGATTGGGGGGCTTGCTTTCACTTCTTTTACTGCAGGTATCTCTAGTTCTGGTGGTTTTAATAGAAATAATAATAGCGATTTGGTTCTAACCTCAATCGATAGTGTTGATGCCTATAGAACTCGTTTAGAGAACTTAAAAGAACAAAATGAAGAGTTAAGTCTTGTAAAAGAGTTCTATCTAGCAAAAGAGTTCTTGCAAAAAGAAAAAATCTATTCTGTACAAGTAAAATCATTCGTAGACAATAATGTTACCTTGGCATCAGAAGCATTGACCAATACGCTATTTGTAAAGACCAATCCTTTTTATTCTTATTCATTAGGGAATTTTGAAACATTGGAAGAGGCACAATCTTTTAGAAAACAGTTGGTTGACCTTGGTTTTAATGATGCATTTGTGGCTTCTTATCAAGATGGAAAAAGAATACAAATAGAAGATCCATTTTAGTGACTAAAGTTAAAGCTTGGCTCAACGCAGCAAGACTTAGAACGCTTCCTTTATCAATTTCGGGTATAATAGTAGGTACTGCTTTGGCTGCGTACTATGGTGTAACCAATATAACCATTTTTGCCTTGGCATTATGCACTACAATCGGTTTACAGGTTACTTCAAATTTTGCGAACGACTATGGTGACGGAGTAAAAGGTACTGACGGTGATGATAGAATAGGACCAAAGCGTGCTTTGCAAAGTGGTCTGCTATCTGCGGCAGAATTAAAAAAAGGTATTTACATCAGTATTATAATCAATGCTGTTTTGATCGTTTCACTGATTATTACCTCTTTTGGCTTAAAGGAAATTTTATACCCTATCTTATTTTTAATGTTGGGATCTTTCGCCATATGGGCGGCTATTAAATATACCGTAGGTAAATCGGCTTATGGTTATCAAGGTCTAGGTGATGTTTTCGTATTTATATTTTTTGGGTTGGTAAGTGTATTGGGTTCTATGTTTTTGTATGTAAAATTCATAAGCCTAATTTCGGTTTTACCGTCTATCGCGATAGGTCTTTTAAGTGTTGGGGTGCTAAATCTCAATAACATGAGAGACATTAAATCAGATGCTGCTGTTGGCAAGAATACGTTGGCTGTAAAAATGGGATTGTCTCGTGCAAAAAATTATCATTATACGATACTTGTACTTTCTTTTTTGTGTTTGTTTTGTTTTCTTCTTACAACAAATGCGTCACAGCTACGTTATGTAAGTCTTGTAGGCTATATACCTGTACTGGTTCATTTAAGAAAAGTAGCACTAACAAATAAGGCTGCGGATCTTGATCCAGAGCTTAAGAAATTAGCCTTAAGTACCTTTTTTATAGCTATATTGTTTTTTATTAGTTATTATTATTTTTTGTAATTTTGAGTATAACCCACAAACCATTTTAAGTCTTGGAACAACCCATAAAAATTCTTATTGTTGAGGATAATGTAATCATCGCTGATGATATGCAATCAATGTTAGAGGAAATAGGATATGAAATAGTTGATAATGTAATTGTTTACGAGCAAGCTGTAGAGGTATTGAAAACCCAGCAGGTAGACTTAGTTCTTATTGATATCATTTTAGCCTCAGATAAAACCGGTATAGACCTAGGTAAACATATTAGGGAGAATTATGATATTCCATTCATTTTTGTGACATCTAACTCTGATCGTGCAACGGTTGAAAATGCTAAGACGGTAAAACCTAACGGTTATTTGGTAAAGCCATTTGAGCAACAAGATCTTTATACATCCATAGAAATTGCATTATCAAATTTCATTTATGGTAAGCAGAATGCAAGTAATGAAGCGCAATCAAACGGTGGTGGTAATACTGAAGATGTCGCAATGTCCAATTCAATTTTAAAGGACTCCATATTTGTTAAGAAACAACATTTATATTACAGAATTCAATTTGGTGATATTCAGTTTATAAAAGCGGATAATGTATATTTAGAAGTGAATACCGTTGATAAGAAGTTTTTGGTGAGATCTCCGTTAAAAGATTATTTAGAGAAACTTCCGCAGAATAAATTCTATAGAGCGCATAAATCTTACATAGTTAATGTGGATCATATAGACGCCATAAATTCTAAAGATATTATGATCAATAATACCTTGATACCAATTTCTAAAGATTTTAAAGAATTCATTATCTCTGCTATGAACTCATAATCCGTAAATAAAAAGTTTCAAACACCTTTTTTAAGGTGTTTTTTTTTGGAATTACCCCAGATAAAAGTAGTATTATCATCGGTAAAGTGTCTGTTTTGATCGATAAAATGCATTGTTAGATGGCATACATTCATTTCACAACAAATATTTGGGGTTACACAACAAATAATGCAATACGGTATGGGCTAATTCATAATTTTGATTTATTAATGATTGCACATTGTTTTGGACCTATTTGGATTAAACAACAAGTATTACATGCAATTTTTAATGATTTAGATAAAAGTACGTAGAACACGCTTTTTGGGGACTATTGTTAGTTAATGATGATTTAACAATGGCTCACAACAAAAATTTAGTAGAATCAGGTATTAGTTTTATGTTTGATTCCACTTTGATTGAGATATGAAAAAACCTTCTATTTTGAGAATATTATGCACTATATTTTTTAGTGTGCTAACGTGTGGCATAAATGCACAAGATAGTGTAACGGCTCAAAATGAAGATTACTACAGGCAGTTTCAAGATTTAGAGAACGGAGAATTACGTTCTTTCTTCTTTTTTAATACTCCCAATCGTTACAATCAGAATTCGCCTTATGATTGGTTAGATACTGTAAAAGTGTATTTAAACAGTTCTGAAAAAACAAAAGACTCTGTTTCCATTAGAAATTATCAGCTCATAGAATCTCAAATTTATTTTGATTTGGGCAACTATGAAAAGAGTTTGGCAATTGCTAGATCTATTTATGATGATCTGCAAAAATTAGATGTAGAATCAAAGCAAACTATTCTCCAAATTCTGGATAAGAATTATGCAATGCTTGAACTGTACGATAAGCAAATTGAAATTAGAAGGGTAAAGCGTGAACTGGGTTTGACCGATAACGTTGCTTTTTATGATATCTATGCTAGTCTTGGTCAATATAGAAAGGCGATGCGAGATTATATGACGGAGGAGAAAAAGGTGCTTAAAGATAATGACTATTATGGACAGGCTATTTACAATAATACAATAGGTAATTATTTAAGATTAGATAAGTCAACACCTACAGCACTTAGTTATTTTAAAAAGGCTGAAGGACTTATTAAGGTTTTTTTAAGTGATGTTACCAATCAACATTCCGATAAGGAAATTGCCGATGGTAGAATTTTGAATGGGGTTATTATTGGTAATATTGGTAAATGTCATGTACAGATGGCCGAATATGAGAAAGCCATACCTTTTTTAGAAGAGAGCAGAGAAATTATTAAAAAATACAATAAGGGTAAATTTTCATCCGATATTATTGAAAATACGCTGGCACTAGCAGAGTGTTATTTGAAATTAGATGACTACGCTAAAGCTACCGATTATCTTAGCGATAACATAAACCCTATTAAATCGGAAAATATTCTGAAACGAAATAGAATCTATGCCGATTATTATTTTAAAACAGGCGATTTTAAAAATTCTACGGTTTACCTTAAAAAGAATATAAGAATTAGAGATTCTATCGATGCTTTAGCATCCAATATCAAAAACCAACAATTGACTTCAGTCGTTGCCCAAGATCTAGAAAATTCTAGAAAAACCATGGAGCAGCAAAAGGCACAATTAGAGGAATCAAGAAAAGATATTAAGGCTAGGGATGATAAAATTAGTTTGGTATTCGTGTCGTTGATATTTACACTTATTGGTTTTGCAGGTTTGGTATATGCTTACCTAAAGAGTATTAAAAATCAACGTCTAATAGCCGAGCAAAAATTTATAATTGAGAATTCTTTAGTTGAGAAAGATTCGCTGTTAAAAGAGATACACCACAGGGTTAAGAATAACTTACAAATGGTTTCTAGTTTGTTGAGCCTACAAACTAAAAACACCAGGAGCAAGGCAGCAATTGCCGCCCTTGAAGAAGGTAAGAGTAGGGTGAAGGCTATGGCTCTTATACATCAGAAGTTATATCAGAATGATGATTTGTCTGTAATTGAAATGCAGGGGTATATTGAAAGCTTGATCAATAGTATTCAGTCGGTCTATAAAAAAGGTGGTCATAATATTAATATTACAATTGATGCCGAAGGTGTTGAGCTAGATATTGACAGAGCTATTCCGTTCGGACTTATATTGAATGAGTTGGTTTCTAACTCGTTTAAGTATGCTTTTCCAGATGATGATAGTAATGGCAAAATTTATATTCATCTACGTAAAATGGTAGGTCAAGAAGGTTTCTTTGAATATACCGATAATGGTATTGGTTTGCCGGAGGATACCGAAGAACGAGCGAATTCATCTATGGGTATTCGCTTAATGAATAGATTGGCTAATCAGCTTCAAACTTCTTTAAATACTGATAAGACGCAAGACGGAGTTCGTTTTTGGTTTAATTTTAAATAAGTTATCTCACTTTACTTTTCAATACAACCTTATGGAATAGTTTTGGGAAAAATCGTTTCAGATAAATTCCAAATTTTTCTTTTCCACCTATGTATGTTTCAAAACGTTTTTTTCTAATTGCCGATATAATTTCACGGGCACATTTCTCAACTGGCATTCCGTTTTCTGTGGCATTGTCTTCTTGTTGTAAGGCTGTTCCGTTTCCGGTTAAAGCATTTTTTGCAACATTGGTCTGTATAAATCCTGGGCAAATAATAGATACATCTATATTGTCCTTTTCATGTTCCATTCGTAGTGCGTCAAAGAAACCGTGTAAGGCATGTTTTGCTCCGCAATACCCTGAACGATACGGAGAGGAAAATTTACCCATTAAACTCGTAACAGTTACAAAATGACCACTTTTTTGAGCTATAAAGTGCGGTAGTACATGTTTTGTTAGTTTAACAGTACCCAAGTAATTAACATTAATCATTTGTTGGTAGACGTCAAAATTAGTTTCAATGATCAAAGAACGCTGGCTGAGTCCGCCATTATTGATTAAAACATCAACTTTTCCGAATAAAGAAAAAGCTTTTTCGGTGATGTTTCCTAGGGATTCAAAATTGGTTAAATCTAGCGGGAGTACGGTTACATTCTCTGGTAATTTACAGTTTTTCTTTACGCTTAAAAGTGCTTCTTCACGTCTTGCCGAAATAATGACTTTTGCACCTTTCGCATTCAATTGATATGATAATGCTTCTCCAATTCCTGAAGATGCGCCTGTAATCCAAATTACCTTATTTTCCATTCTTTTAAATCCATCGGTATTAAAGTGAAAATATAGCTAAATTTGGAGGATTATATGAAAGCATCTTTTAAAAAGTATATTCTCAATTTTAAAAATCCTAGTGGAACCTCTAGAGGTATTCTGCGAACAAAAGAGACTTGGTTTCTAATTTTAGAGGAAAATGGAAAATGGGGGATTGGTGAGTGCGGACTATTTAGAGGACTAAGTTTTGATGATGTACCTGAATACGAAGAAAAATGTAGTTGGGTTACAGAAAACATTCATTTAGGAGAAACGGAGTTATTGAAACATTTGCAAAATTTTCCTAGTATTCAATTTGGGGTAGAACAGGCTTTTTTATCACTTCGGTCAAATAATCCCTTTCAACTTTTTGACTCTTCTTTTTTAGACGCCCAAAAACCAATTTCTATTAACGGTTTGGTTTGGATGGGCGATAAAGATTTTATGCATCAGCAAATAGAGCAAAAGTTAAAAGATGGCTTTTCGTGTATAAAAATGAAAATTGGTGCTATAGATTTTGATACTGAAATTGCGCTACTTAAATCTATAAGGGAGCGATATTCTAAAGAAGAAATTGAACTTCGTGTAGATGCTAATGGTGCTTTTTCTCCAAAAGAAGCGTTGTCCAAATTGGAGATTTTAGCCAAACTTGATTTACATTCCATAGAACAACCTATAAAACAGGGGCAATGGAAAGAGATGCATAAACTCTGTGAAGCTACACCATTGCCAATTGCGCTAGACGAGGAATTAATTGGGGTGGTAGATGTAACAAAGAAGCAAGAGTTGCTACAAACTATACAACCACAATATATAATTTTGAAACCAAGTTTAGTAGGTGGTTTTGCTGGAAGCAATGACTGGATCGAAATTGCCGAAAAGAATCATATAGGGTGGTGGGTTACCAGTGCATTGGAAAGCAATATCGGCTTGAACGCTATAGCACAATGGACGGCAACATTAAATAATAAAATGCCACAAGGTCTGGGAACTGGGGCTTTGTTTACAAATAATATTGATAGCCCTTTAGAGGTACAAAATGGAGGTTTGTTTTATAACAGCTCTAAAGATTGGAATTCAAATTTAATGGATAGTTTATGTATATAGAACAGGCGTATAAAGGTCTAATTGATAATTGGAGATACTTGATTGGAATATTGGTAATTGTGGGTGTTTGGCAATTTCTAGGGTCATTTCCTTTGTTGGCGGCCTTGGCTTTGAAAGAAGGTGGTATGTCTGCAATGATGAGTGGCAGCATAGGAAAAATGTCTGAGGTATTGGGGTCTAATACTTTTTTGTTTTTTATGCTCTTAACTTTTGTTTTCGGACTTATTGCTGTTTTTCTGGTGGTTAAATTTTTACATCAACAATCGCTTACGGCCTTGACCACTTCGAGACCTAAAATAGATTGGAAAAGAGTTACTTTTTCTTTCTTCTTGTGGGCGTCAATTTCTGTGCTTTTTATTTTTATTGATATTTATTTTGCGCCTGAAGATTATGAATATAACTTTCAATTGGTACCTTTTTTAATTTTAGCAGTCATTGCTATAGCTATGATTCCATTACAAACCAGTATGGAAGAGTATTTAATGAGGGGGTATATGATGCAGGGGTTGGGCATACTTACTAAGAATAGATGGTTCCCGCTTGTGTTTACATCGCTGCTTTTTGGTTTACTTCATATAATGAACCCTGAAGTGGATAAATTGGGTTATGGCATATTAATTTTTTACATAGGAACAGGGCTCTTTTTGGGCATCATTACACTAATGGACCAGGGTTTAGAATTGGCGTTAGGTTTCCATGCCGCTAACAACTTAACCGCAGCACTTTTAGTAACTGCAGATTGGACAGCGTTTAGTGTAGATTCTCTATATAGAGATATTTCAGAACCTGTACTTGGTTGGGATATGCTTGTTCCTGTATTCGTTGTATTTCCTATCTTACTTTTAGTTTTTTCTAAAAAGTATGGGTGGACCAATTGGAAAGAGAAACTAACGGGGAAAGTATTATCTGAAGAAGAGTTTTTGAAGCTAGATAATTAATGTAATGAATAAACTTTCTTTGCACCAAGATTTTTCCATTCATGGTAGAACAATTTCTTTTGATGATTTAACAGAAGTAAGTTATAGCCTAATTAAGGAAGGTGAAGAATTTGAAAAACATATAGGTGAATTCCTTTTAGATTGGATCGATGATTCGCAAACATTATTCGTAAAAACTTCTGGTTCAACGGGTCAACCAAAGACTATTTCCTTAAAGAAAGAGCACATGATTAATAGTGCTCTGGCAACAGGTAGCTATTTTAATTTAACTACTAAATCTTCTGTCTTATTGTGCCTTCCGGCTACCTATATTGCGGGTAAGATGATGTTGGTAAGAGCCATGGTGCTAGGTTTAGATATATATTTTGTGCCTCCAACTTCCAGTCCGTTAGAAGAGACCTCTAGATCTTTCGATTTTGGAGCAATGGTGCCTATGCAAGTTGCACACTCGTTGCCTAAATTACATCTGATTAAAAAATCGATAATAGGGGGTGCGCCTATTTCTACTACGTTGAGAAAAGAGTTGCTTTCTGTTCCCAATGCTAGTTTTGAAACCTATGGCATGACGGAAACTATAACCCACATTGCTGTAAAACCTTTAACCGTTGGTGCTGAAAATGACCTCCCTTTTTCTACCTTGCCAGATATTGAAATTTCAAAAGATGATAGAGGTTGTTTGGTAATTAACGCACCAAAAATTACAGATGAAATCGTTAGAACCAATGATGTTATTGAATTGGTGTCAAATAGTGAGTTTAAATGGCTAGGGAGAATTGACAATGTTATAAATTCTGGTGGAGTAAAATTACATCCCGAGCATATAGAGAAAGTAATTTCCAAGTATATTGATACACCCTTCTTTGTAACGGGAGTTCCAGATGAGGAATTAGGTCAAAAAGTAGTAATTGTCGTAGAAAATACGACTAAACAAAAAATTCAGGAAATAATGGATTCCATTACCGATTTCAAAAAATTTGAGAAGCCGAAAGCTATTTTGATTATAAAACAGTTTCAGCGTACTGAAAGCGGAAAAGTGCAGCGTGCTAAAACGCTTCAACAAATTTTGAAGGCATAAATAATTCAGCTATTTTCATCATTAGAAAAACCAAGATCTAATGACCAAACAACTAGTTATCCTATTTATTTGTATTCAGGGCTATGTGTTGAACGCCCAACAAATCCTCAACGAAAAAGAAAGAGCACAGGTAATCGATGAAATCTTAGATGATCGCTTTAATAATCTGCTACCAGAGCTTATGGATGCTTCAGGTTTAGATATGTGGGTGGTCATTTCTAGAGAATACAATGAAGATCCTGTAATGAAGACTATGCTTCCGGCTACGTGGTTGAATGCCCGTAGAAGAACTATCCTATTGTTTTATAGAGACAAGGCAAAAAATACGATAGAGAAGTTAGCTGTTGCCCGCTATAATGTTGGTAAAAACATTATTTCTGCTTGGGATAAGGAAAAAGAACCTAATCAATGGGCACGGTTAATGCAATTGATATCAGAAAGAAATCCGAAGAAAATCGGACTTAATTTTTCAAAAGACCACAACATTGCAGATGGTTTGGATAAAACCGACTATGATGAATTCATGACTAACCTGCCTAAAAAGTATATATCAAAAGTAACTTCTGCTGAGCAATTGGCAGTTCGCTGGATCGAAACGAGATCAGAACGAGAAATGGTTATTTATGATCAATTGGTAGATATTACACATGATATCATAGCCGAAGCATTCTCAGAGAAAGTAATAACTCCGGGAATAACAACAACTTCTGACGTTGAATGGTGGATGCGCCAAAAAGTGACAGATTTAGGTTTAGAAACGTGGTTTCACCCAACCATAGATGTACAGCGAAGTAAAGAGGAATTGGTAAGTCACTTGTACTCTTTCTCAGGTAGACCAGAGGATACAGTGATTTTACCAGGGGACTTGGTTCACTGCGATTTCGGAATTACATATCTGCGTTTAAATACTGATTGTCAAGAATTGGCGTATGTATTAAAACCAGAAGAAACATCAGCGCCTGACTTTTTAGTGAACGGATTAAAAGATGGTAATAAAGTCCAAGACTTTTTGACTGCCAATATGATTAAAGGCAGATCTGGAAATGAAATTTTGGCCAAGTCATTGAGCCAGGCAAAGAAAGCAGGGTTAAGACCTTCAATTTATACACACCCGTTAGGTAGTTACGGTCATTCAGCGGGTACAACAATTGGTATGTGGGACTCTCAAGGTGGTGTCATGAAAGATGATGGTGAGAACTACCCGTTAAATCCAAACACTGTTTATGCAATTGAATTAAATACCAACATTAATATTCCTGAGTGGAATAGAGATATTCGAATTATGCTTGAAGAAGCCGGTTTCTATGGTGAAGATGGATTTAGATACGTAAATGGAAGACAGACCGAATTATTGTTGATTCCACGTGTAAAGAATCATCAGGGCAATTAATCTTAATTTGTAATATAGAATATGGTTGATGTAATAAAAATCTTATTTTCTATTTATTAGTATTAGGTTTAAAAGCTTGTTATTCATATATTTAAGAGTAACCTTACGGTTGTTGTATAACTCGCTTAATGAAATGGATTACTAAACTTAATATAAAGTATTGTCTTTTATTGATTTTGTGTACGCTCAGTTTAGGACTTTTTGGGCAACATCAATTTAAAGGAACAGTACTAGATGCTGATACGAAAGAGACGCTTCCTTTTGTAAATATTGGAATTGTAAACAAAGGTGTAGGTACCGTAAGTAATTTTGATGGTAAATTTTATCTAGAGATTAATAAGGCTGATTTTTCTAATACAGATGTGCTACAATTTTCTTCTGTAGGTTATAAAACCATTCAGCTTAAAATTTCAGAGGTAAATTTTAATAATTTGATGTTTCAAAAAGTTGTTATGCAGCCTCAGGCAATGCAATTACATGAGGCAATCGTATCCGCTAAATATCTGAAAGGTAAAAAAGATGATGTTATAGGCTTTTCATATCCTAGTAAAAATAAGTTTGGGTATTGGAAGGGCGATGGTTCTTTGGGTGCTGAATTGGTGACAAGGATAAGTGTGGACAAAAAGAAGCACTTCTTAAAGGATTTTCACTTTTATCTAAACGAGAATTATTCAGATAGTGTATTGGTGCGCATTAATGTATATAAAGGCGGCACCATTTATCCTGAAGATAAATTATTGAAAAAGAACGTTACCAAAATGATAGGCAAATCTCCTGGAATGATAACCGTAGATTTAAAGCCGTACAACCTTATTGTAGATGAAGATTTTAGTATTGGTCTAGAATTATTGGAAGTATATGGTAAGCGAGTGGGCTTGGTTTTGGCTGCGGATTATAGACCAAGTACATCATACAGAAGATATGTTAGCCAAGGACAATGGAAAACGTTCAGGGTAGATGCAATGACTTTTTATGTAAATACTTCTACTTTGAGTGAGGATGACATTTCTCAAATATCAGAATACGCTAGACATAAAACCCTTCAAAATTCGTTCAACACTCCTCAAATAAATATCAACCCAGTCCAAACCCATAGGTCAATTACGGGTTTTGTTTTTAATAATGGTAAGCCTGTTGAAAATGCTACTGTTCAAATAGCGGAGTCATTAAAGCATACACAAACAGACGCGTATGGTAGGTATTCCATTATGGCACAAATAGGAGATGTCATTAGTTTTGATTATTTGGGTTTCGAAAAAGTGGAACGTACCGTATTGGAGACTATACATAATATCAACGTCACCATGAATGTGATGGTTGAAGAACTAGAAGGTGTTACCGTTACTGAAAGAGCGCGTTTAAAGAAAACCGAGGCAGAAATGTTCTCTGAATATTTAACGAATGATGAATTTGCTAAGACTGCTTATGGAACTCTTGATAAAAAAACAATTGGTCATGCAATAACTATTGTAGATGGTAAGAGTT
Source organism: Maribacter litoralis (assembly GCF_902506355.1). NCBI lineage: Bacteria > Pseudomonadati > Bacteroidota > Flavobacteriia > Flavobacteriales > Flavobacteriaceae > Maribacter > Maribacter litoralis. Next base: position 3,407,983 of record NZ_LR733271.1, read on the forward strand.
TGAACTTATCGGCGCCAAATATTCTAGCAGCTTTAGATGGTAAAATAGCTGGAGTTCATATTGGTAATGTAACCAATGGAAATACTTGTTTTGGATGTTCTTTTACCAAAGTTGCTGTGTTTATAAGAGGAGGTAAAGGGTCAATTAATAATATTAGACCTGCAATATTCGAAATTGACGGAGTAATTTATGAAGATGTCCCGTATTTTTTAGATTTAAATGTTATTGAGCGCATAGCGGTAATACCTGGTCTTGCTGGCGTTGGAAGATATGGGCAGGTTGCCGCGGGCGGAGTAATTGCAATAAGTACAAAACATGCCAATTATGCTACCAAGAATAATAGAGCTAATGACCAAGCTAAAATTCGAAATAATATTTACGAACACGATGCTATAAGTAAAGAGCAGGTAAATAAAAATTTGCCAAGCTACCTTCAAGCTCTTTTAGCTACCACTAGTTTTGAAGCGGCTAAGAAAGTGTATCACGAAAACGAAAAACTATATAGTAGTTCTGCTACGTTTTTTCTTGATGCCTATATTTATTTTACTGCCAATTGGGAACAAGAAAAATTCAATAATGATATAATCTCCAATCATCAATCGCTATTTGAGAATAACATCAATGATATGAAGGCATTGGCGTATGCGTACCAGCGAGAAGGTGAATTTGAACAAGCAAACAAACTATATACCAGTGTTTTTGTAAAAAGACCTAATTATGCGCAATCGTATAGAGACATGGCAAATAGTTTTGTTGAGGTGAATGAGGTACAGAAAGCAGCTAATCTTTATAGTAGGTACACCAAATTATTGAACGACTCTTTTCTAGTGGCAGATACTATAGGATTGCATCCTGTAATTACAACTGAGTTCAATCACTTTTTACAGCATAAAACCGACTATAACATTAGTTCAGAAGATTTAAAAGAAGTAGCGGCTATGCGCGAGGGTACAGATACCCGTCTTCTTTTTGAATGGAACGATGATGAGGCTGAATTTGATCTTCAGTTCGTAAATCCAGAAAATCGCTATTTTGTTTCGAATACATCGCTAAACAATCAGAATGAATATTTTGGTAAACAAGAATATTCATCGAGCAAAGAGTTCTTTCTTGAAAGTGATATTCAAGGAGAATGGATTGTAAATATAAATTATAAGGGGAATAAAAGTGGTTTGCCTACTTATTTCAAAGTAACCTCTTTTTCTGGTTATGGTACGGATAATGAAGAAAGCATAACCAGAATATATAGGTTGTCGTTAAAAAATGTAAATCAGAATCTATTTTACTTGCCAACCCTGGGCGTAGATAGGTTGAATTAAGTGATGTATTTATTTGAACAACAATGGTTTAGTCAGTTTGGTTAGATATGGTATGTTGTAAATAACCTTAATTATCTATAAAATGTTAAATTTATCACGATTAGTGTGTTGTTTTCTTTCAATTTTAATCATGGATTGATTTTTGATGTCATGTAATGGACTTATCTTCAATACTATATACTATGAAAAAAATTCTATTTCTCTTTGCGCTAATAGCTTTTGTTTTCAATGTGCAAGCACAAAGCAAAACAATTAAGGGTAAGGTTACCCAAATGGATTCTCCTTTGGCAAATGTTCAGATTTCTATTATAGATTCTGATATTTCTACTACAACTGACGCCAACGGATTATATCAAATATCTGCAGAACCTAAAGATATGTTACTATATAAATATCCTGGACTTAGCGATGTTCAGATTATGGTGGAAGATGTTACTCGTGTTTTGAATATTGAAATGACTCAGAAAATTGAGCAATTAGATGAGGTTACTGTTAGGAACAGTAATAGAAAGTCTCAAAAAGAACTGGAAGAGGAGTATAAATACAAACCAAATTTAATTAAAACGGCTTTCGGAATTCTGGATAGTGAGACTGCACCAGGAAAAATCAGGTTTTTACAAGAAGACGAAATTAATGATGTAGGAATTTGCATTTTGGATGTTGTTAGAAATGAGTTTGCTAGCGTAAGGGTTTTTGGTGATTGTCAGCGTGGAGGGGGAGTATATATTAGAGGTTTCAATTCCATAAGTCAGGCATCTCCAGCTGTTTATGATGTTGACGGTCAAATATTAACCGATACGCCTACGTGGATAGCACCTGCATCTATAGCTAGATTGGCTGTCTTAAATAATTTAGCAATGACCACGCGATATGGGTCAATAGGTGCTGGTGGTGTAATTGTTATTAATACCAAAACCCTATTATATGCTGGTAACAAAGACGGTAAGCCTTATGATCAAGCAAAACTAAGAAATAATAAATATGATAACTCAGCATTAACCTCGGTTGATTTTAAGGAAGATAAACCTTCGTATATGAATGAGCTTTTAAATACGAATACCGAAGAAGAGGCAAAGATGATTTACGCAAATCAAATCAAAAAATACAGTAGTTCATATTACTATGTTTTAGATGCCTATGATTATTTTTCTAATAGATGGAAAAATCAAGAATTTGCAGATAAAGTAATTGAAGAGAATAAGAATATACTTAGCGGAAATCCTAATGCATTAAAATCCCTAGCATACATTTATCAAGCTGAAGGAAAGCTTAAGCAGGCAAATAAATTATATGAAGCTGTATATACACTTAGAGCAGATTATGCACAATCGTATTTAGATTTAGCCAATAGTTATAGAGAATTAGGTTTAAATCAAAAAGCGGCAGCTATGTATTTACGATACGATTATTTATTGGCCGAAAAATTACTGGATAAAGAAGAACAAGTAATAACCATTATGGACCGCGATTTAAATAATTTGATTTCCTTAAAAGGCGATGATTTGGTTTCAACTGATAAGGTGAATGAAATTAAGCTTGATGATGATTTTAAAGGAACACGCTTGGTTTTTGAATGGAGTGATAGTGAGGCTGAATTTGAATTGCAATTTGTAAATCCTGAGAAAAGATACTATAAAAGTGAACACTCTTTAGCGGCAGATGCTGAGCGAATTCAAATTGAAAAACGTTCTGGTTTCTCTAGTGAAGAATATTTAATAGATGATACACTTCGGGGTAATTGGTTGGTTAATGCTACGTATTTAGGTAATAAAAGTTTGACGCCTACATATTTGAAAGCTACTATATATTATAACTATGGTAGTGCATCGCAACGAAAAGAAACGAAGGTTTTCAAACTTGGGTTGCGTAATGTAAATCAGCAATTGTTTACCGTTTCAAATGCTTTAAGTATGGTTGCTAATTAAACTCGATAATCGAGATTTAAATGCCTGCAGGCTGCTCCGAGCTTTTTATTTTTTCAGATAATTAGTAAAACTGATAAACATTTAGATATTTAAATACCCACAATACGTTTTAAGTGTATTGTGGGTATTTTTTTTTAATCTATATCGATTAATAACCTCTTTACTACTTCCGTTTACATTAAACCTGCAACACCCCCATATTAAAAGGGTTCTCTATAGGCGCATGGTCTGCAGCTTCAATTCCCATAGAAATCCATTTACGGGTATCTTTTGGGTCTATAATGGCATCTGTCCATAATCTTGACGCTGCATAGTATGGAGAAACTTGATTGTCGTAACGCTTCTTGATTTTATCGAATAGCTCAGTTTCCTTTTCTTCTGTAATAGTTTCACCTTTCTTTTTCAAAGAAGCTTTTTCAATTTGTAATAATACTTTTGCTGCTGAATTTCCGCTCATTACTGCTAGTTCTGCACTTGGCCAAGCGACAATTAATCTTGGGTCATAAGCTTTACCGCACATGGCATAATTTCCTGCTCCGTAGCTGTTTCCGATTACAATGGTGAATTTTGGTACGACGGAGTTACTTACCGCATTGACCATTTTAGCACCATCTTTTATGATGCCACCATGTTCACTCTTACTACCAACCATAAAACCGGTTACATCTTGCAAGAAGACTAATGGAATTTTCTTTTGGTTGCAATTGGCTATAAATCTGGTTGCCTTATCTGCAGAATCGGAATAGATGACACCGCCAAACTGCATTTCGCCTTTTTTAGTTTTTACTACTTTTCTTTGATTGGCGACAATACCAACTGCCCATCCATCTATACGTGCGTATCCGGTTAAAATAGTTTGTCCGTATCCGGCTTTATATTCTTCGAATTCAGAATCGTCTACCAATCGTTTTATGATTTCCATCATATCATACTGCTCAGCTCTTGAGCTTGGTAGAATTCCGTAGATATCATCAGGATTTTCTTTTGGCTTCACACTTTTCTTTCGGTTGTATCCCGCTTTAGGGAAATCACCGATTTTATCCATAATATTCTTTATGGTATCTAAAGCCGCTGCATCATCTTTTGCTTTATAATCCGTTACTCCGCTAATTTCACAATGGGTAGTAGCTCCGCCCAACGTTTCATTGTCTATACTTTCACCTATCGCCGCTTTTACCAAATAGCTACCCGCCAAGAAAATACTGGCAGTCTTATCTACTATCAAAGCTTCGTCGCTCATTATAGGCAAATAAGCACCCCCGGCAACACAACTGCCCATAACAGCAGAAATTTGTGTAATGCCCATACTGCTCATTACCGCATTGTTTCTAAATATGCGGCCAAAGTGTTCTTTGTCAGGGAAAATCTCATCTTGTAGCGGTAAATACACACCAGCGCTATCTACTAAGTAAATTATAGGCAGTCTGTTTTCAATAGCTATTTCTTGTGCTCTCAAATTCTTTTTAGCGGTAATGGGAAACCATGCACCCGCTTTAACTGTAGCATCATTGGCAACCACTATACATTGTTTGCCTTTTACATAGCCAATTTTAATAACAACACCACCAGATGGGCATCCGCCGTGTTCTTTATACATGCCATCACCAACAAAAGCTCCCACTTCAATTTGTTCTGTTTTTGGATCAAAAAGATAATCAATACGTTCTCTGGCGGTCATTTTACCTTGGTCGTGCTGTTTGGCTATTTTGGCTTTTCCTCCACCTAAATAAACCTCGTTCAGCTTTCTTCTAAGGTCAGATAATAACAACTTATTCCTATCTTCGTTTTGATTGAATTTTAAATCCATTCTGTATATTTATTTTCTTCGGATAAAGATAAGAAGTTAATTTTGGTGTACATGCAACAAAAATGAAAAGTATGATAAAGTGGGGTATTGTAGGGGCAGGTAACATTGCTCATAGTTTTTCTAAAGATCTGGCCTTGGTAGAAGGCGGTAAATTGATTTCGGTAGCATCTAGAAGCTTGGAGAAGGCACAAAATTTTGCAAATGAATATGGTGCACCAAATGCTTATGGTAGTTATGAAGAACTGTTTAATAGTAATACCGTAGATATTATTTATTTGGCTACTCCGCATACTTCTCATGCCGATTTGAGTATCGCTGCAATGAAGGCCGGTAATGCCGTGCTTTGTGAAAAACCTATGGGTGTTAATAAAGCTGAGGTAGAAAAAATGGTATCGGTAGCTAAGGAGAGCAACGTTTTTTTAATGGAAGCTTTATGGTCTCGTTTTAACCCAACCATTGTCAAAGTAAAAGAATTAGTAGATAATGGTACTATTGGTGATATTGGTTATTTGCATTCAGATTTTGCCTTTTATGCTTTGGATAGGGATGAGAAAGGAAGGCTGCTCAACCCTGAGTTGGCAGGTGGTTCTCTGTTGGATATTGGTATTTACCCAATATTTTTAGCTTATGTACTATTGGGCAAACCAAAGGATATTAAAGCTTCGGCAAACTTTTATAAGACAGGAGTAGAAATGCAATGTAGTATGATTTTTAATTACGAAAATGCCCAAGCAATCTTATATAGCGGACTCAATTCAAATTCAGAAAAGAAATCTGAAATAGCGGGAAGTAAAGGAACTGTTTTTATTCATCCGAGGTGGCATGAGACTATTGGGTACACCTTGGAAAAAGACGGTGAGTCAATTTCTACCGAGGTTGGAAAAAGAGGTAAGGGCTATGTACATGAAATAGAGGAGGTTCATAACTGCTTAAACCATGGCAAAAAGGAGAGCGACTTATGGAGTCATCAAAATAGTTTGGATTTAATTGAGATTATGGATTCTGTACGCGAAATGACGGGAATTGTGTTTCCCTTTGAATAATAGCGGGTCTAATACTGGATAAATGTCTTAAAATTTCCGATATTTGATGTTCGCTTAAAATTTAATCGACTCGAAAATGAACAAGAATACTGTGCTCACTTGGGCTACTTTTATTATGATTTTTGTAGGGCTTGCACTTATTGCATTAGGTGCTTTTCGTTATGACCAGGTTGCTGGTTGGGGTTTTGCATCTGTTGGAATTGGTTTTTTTGCTATTGCTTGGGTGTTCAACGCACTTAAGGGTAGAGTATAATTAATAGTTTAACCAGTAGTGAATTTCTTCTGCTGGATGATAATTTTTCACTAAACACTATAATTTTATGTCAGATGATAAGAAGGTGATCTTCTCCATGTCAGGAGTTACGAAAACCTATAAGAATGCTAACACCCCAGTTTTAAAGAATATTTATCTAAGTTTTTTCTACGGTGCCAAAATAGGGATTTTAGGTTTAAACGGTTCGGGTAAATCAACTTTGCTAAAAATCATTGCGGGAGTTGATAAAAACTTTCAAGGAGATGTTGTTTTCTCCCCTGGGTATAAAGTAGGTTACTTGGAACAAGAGCCAGAATTGGATGAGAACAAAACTGTGCTTGAAATTGTAAAAGAAGGGGTTGCGGAAACTGTGGCAATTCTTGATGAATACAATAAGATAAACGATATGTTCGGCCTTCCCGAGGTTTATGAGGATGCCGATAAAATGCAGAAGTTGATGGATCAACAAGCTGTGTTACAAGATAAAATTGATGCTGCAAACGCTTGGGAACTGGATACCAAGTTAGAAATTGCAATGGATGCTCTGCGTACTCCGGATCCTGACAAGAAAATAGCAGTTCTTTCAGGTGGTGAAAGAAGAAGGGTAGCTTTATGTAGACTACTACTACAAGAACCAGAGATTTTGTTATTAGATGAACCTACCAACCACTTAGATGCAGAATCTGTACATTGGTTAGAGCATCATTTGGCGTCTTATAAAGGAACGGTAATTGCCGTAACGCACGATAGGTATTTCTTGGATAATGTTGCCGGTTGGATTTTAGAGTTGGATAGAGGTGAAGGTATTCCTTGGAAAGGGAATTATTCTTCTTGGTTAGATCAGAAGTCAAAACGTATGGCTCAAGAAAGTAAAACGGCTTCAAAAAGACAAAAAACCCTTGAACGAGAGCTTGATTGGGTTCGCCAAGGAGCAAAAGGTAGACAGACAAAACAAAAAGCACGTCTTAAGAACTACGATAAGTTAATGAGTCAAGATCAAAAACAACTTGACGAAAAACTTGAAATCTATATTCCTAACGGACCACGTTTGGGTACCAATGTAATTGAAGCAAAAGGAGTAAGCAAAGCTTATGATGATAAGTTGCTTTACGAAGACCTAAATTTTAAATTGCCACAAGCTGGTATTGTAGGTATTATTGGACCAAATGGTGCCGGTAAGACCACTATTTTTAGAATGATCATGGGTGAAGAAACTCCAGATAAGGGTGAGTTTGAAACTGGTGAAACGGCAAAGATTGCTTATGTGGATCAAAGCCATTCTAATATTGACCCTGAGAAAACCATTTGGCAGAATTTCAGTGACGAGCAAGAATTGGTAATGATGGGTGGTAAGCAAGTAAATTCTCGCGCTTATCTAAGTAGGTTCAATTTTTCTGGTAGTGAGCAGAACAAAAAGGTAAATATGCTATCAGGTGGTGAACGTAACCGTTTGCATTTGGCAATGACATTGAAAGAAGAAGGTAACGTGCTTCTTTTAGATGAACCTACCAACGATTTAGATGTAAATACATTGCGAGCTTTAGAAGAAGGTTTAGAGAATTTTGCTGGTTGTGCAGTAGTGATTTCTCACGATAGATGGTTCTTGGATCGTATTTGTACACATATCTTAGCTTTTGAAGGCGATTCTCAAGTGTATTTCTTTGAAGGTTCTTTCTCTGATTATGAAGAGAATAAAAAGAAACGTTTAGGCGGAGATCTTATGCCGAAACGAATTAAGTATAAAAAGTTGATTAGATAATTGTTTAGTCAAACCAGTAAAAAGCCCGCAAACGCGGGCTTTTTTATTTTCAGCTAACAGCTAACAGCTGACTAATATTCCTCATTTGGGTACCAATCTAATTGAACAACCTCTATATCTTGATTGGCGGCATTTACGAGATTTTTAAATTTTTCAACATCGCTTACATCTGGTTTTCCTCTATAGTGATAAGGATACACCTGTTTTGGTTTGAAATCCAATACCGCAGCTGCAGCACTTTCTTCGGTCATGGTGTATGGAAGATTCATACATATAAAGGCTTTGTCTATATTTTTTAAAGCGCGCATTTCAGGTATATCTTCTGTGTCTCCAGAAAAATAAATTCGTTGATCATCTATATTTAAAACATAACCATTACCTCTCCCTTTACTGTGAAATTTAAGAGCCTCTTCTCTTAAGTTGTACATGGGTATGGCTTCAATGGTAATTCCGCTTACCACTTCACTGGTCCCATTGTTCATGATTACCAATTGTTCAGAGAATTTTTCAGGTAGTTCGTCGGCAACCGCTTGTGGTACAACAAAAGTTGCATTTGATGTATCTAATTCGTTCAAAGTCTCAATATTCAAATGATCCCCGTGAATATCCGTAATCAAAATTAATGAAGGTTGTTTTTGTCCTTCAAAAGCTTCTGCGCCACCTACGGGGTCAAGGTAAATGACCACATCGTTCCACTCTATTACGGCAGTAGCATGTTCAATTGGTGTAATATCAATTTTGGCGTTGGTATTTTCGCTTTTCATTGTAGATGATATATCTTCTTCAACTTCTTGGTTGGATTTCATATCATTTTCCGATTTCTTAGCCTCTTTGCAAGAGAAAGAAATACTAGTAATAAAAATTAATAGGAGTAACTTATTCATGTTCATCGTTATTTTAGTTTTAATTCCATTTTTATATCAGACCTAAGGTAGTCTATATAATCTACCATTGGTTTAATTGTAAACCCATGTTTTCTGTAAATATGTAATGCGGTATCAAGTTTGGTACTTGAATAAAGCTCTAATACTTCATAGTTTTTATTTTTTGCGAAGTTAATAGCGTATGACAATAATTGTTGACCTATTCTTAAACCTCGATGGGATTTGCTTACCGCCATTTTTCCCAATTCAAAACGTTTTTCGTTTTTTTTAATCAAAGCAAAACATCCAACTGGCTCATTGTGCCATAGCCCTATAAATATATGTCCGCCTTTATCGATGATTGCTGCTTGGCTGTCATCTAAAAGTTCCCTGTCTTTATCTTCCACTTCAAAATATTCTGTTATCCAGGCAATATTTAAGTCTTTAAAGTTTTGAGTATATTTAGTCTCAAAAGGCACAATAACAAGCATGATCAATATTTAATCTGTTGGTTGCATCTAAATTATAGTATATTTTATGGTATTTAACACGTTTTATAATTTAATTTTATGCTAAAGAATCTAAATTTTGAATTAACACGTATATAAACTGAACAAACAGACACTTTATTAAATTTACAATTATGACTGAAACAAAAAACAACAATGGTTTAAAAGTTTTGACCGCTCTTTTAGGTGTTGTGCTTTTAGCAACTATCATTTATACAGTAAGTCTTTATCAAGATAAAAAGAAGACAGAAGTTGTTCTTTCTAAAGAGAAAGAATTGGTAGTTGAAGATTTAAATAGCTTAAAATCTGAATATGATAAAGCTATTTTAGAAAGCAACGCTACTAATGAAGAATTGGTTAGTGCAAGGGATAATATTGCAAAGTATATTGACTCTGTAAAAACTATGAAGGCAGATATTAGTTCTTTATCTAGATATAGAAGACAAGTTGGTGTTCTTAAAGCTGAAAGAGAGCAATTATTGAAGCAAGTAGATTCTTTAACACGTTCAAATACTGCAATTGCCATGCAACGTGACAGTACGTACGTTGAATTGGAGAAGCAAACTGTATTTAATGATTCTTTGGTTGTACAAAATACAAACTTGGCTCAAGTAGTTGAGAAGGGTTCAGCATTGAACTTATCTAAATTTAACGTTGATGCGGTTAAAGAACGTAATAGCGGAAAATTGGTTTCTACACAACGTGCAAGAGCTACCGACAAGTTTAAAATTTGTTTTACAGTTGCTGATAACGTAATTGCTCAAGCTGGAGACAGAGAGTTTTTCTTAGAGGTTTTAGATCCTCAAGGTAATGTACTTGGTGGTGGTAATTCCATGACCAATGATAACGGAGCTTCAATTACTTATAGTAAGCAAACGGGTTTCTACTATGAAAACAAATCTTTAGATGTATGTGATTACATTAATAAGCCTTCAGGTGATTTTAAAGATGGAAACTACATGGTTAACGTATATGATGACCAATTGAAATTATTGGGTACTTCTAAATTTATGTTGAAGTAAGTTTACATACTAGTTCAAAATATAAAAGGCGACCATATTGGTCGCCTTTTTTTGTTAAGAAGTTATTGAAGTCTTAGTCTTTTAGACTACCTACCATATTTTCTGGTTTTACCCATTCATCATAGTCTTCGGCAGAAACATAGCCTAAATTAACAGCTTCCTCTTTTAAAGTTGTACCGTTTTTATGGGCGGTGTTTGCTATCTCTGCAGCTTTGTAATACCCTATTTTGGTATTCAAGGCAGTTACCAGCATTAAAGAATTGTTCAATAGCTCTTTTATTACGGCGTGATTTGGCTCTATACCAGCTGCACAATGCTCTTCAAAACTTACACAGGCATCGCCGATAAGTTGTGCAGATTGTAATATGTTCGCTGCCATCATTGGTTTAAAGACGTTTAATTCATAATGCCCTTGTGTTCCACCAACACTAACGGCAACATCGTTACCCATAACCTGGGCGCAAACCATAGTCATTGCTTCACACTGTGTAGGATTAACTTTTCCTGGCATAATAGAACTACCGGGCTCATTTGCAGGAATAATAATTTCACCAATACCTGAACGTGGTCCAGAAGCCATCATTCTAATATCATTGGCAATCTTGTTCAAAGAAACCGCCAATTGCTTCAATGCGCCATGGCTTTCAACAATTGCATCATGTGCAGCTAGCGCCTCAAACTTATTTTCAGCGGTTATAAATGGTAAGCCCGTAAATTCTGCTATATATTTTGCGACCAAAACATCATAACCTTCGGGAGTATTCAGTCCTGTACCAACTGCAGTTCCCCCAAGTGCTAACTCGCTCAAATGTTCCAGCGTGTTTTTTAATGCCTTTAAACCGTGATCTAATTGAGATACATAACCAGAAAATTCTTGACCAAGGGTTAGGGGAGTTGCGTCCATTAAATGGGTACGCCCTATTTTAACTACATCTTTAAACTCTTTCGATTTTTTATGTAATGTATCTCTTAGTTGGGTTACACCAGGTATGGTTACTTCCACAATTTTTTTGTAGGATGCGATATGCATACCGGTAGGGAAGGTATCGTTAGATGATTGGGATTTATTTACATCATCATTAGGCTGTATAGTTTTTTCTCCTTCGCCAATAACTTTACCTGCAATTTCATGGGCTCTATTGGCAACAACTTCGTTTACGTTCATATTACTTTGCGTGCCAGAACCTGTTTGCCATATTACCAATGGAAATTGGTCATCATGTTTTCCTTCTAAAATTTCATCACAAACTTGTGCGATTAAATCTCTCTTTTCTGCACTTAATACTCCTAGTTCACAGTTAGCATAGGCTGCAGATTTTTTTAAATAGGCGAAACCATAAACGATGTCCAATGGCATAGAAGCAGATGGACCAATTTTAAAATTATTACGTGAGCGTTCTGTTTGTGCGCCCCAATATTTGTCTTTGGGCACTTCAACATTACCCATGGTATCTTTTTCGATTCTGAACTCCATAATCTTATATTTTATATGAATCTTAAATAAACTTATTAATGTAGCTTCAAAAATAAGGTTTACATTTATTTTTATAGTGACAAGTTTGTAGTGAAATGTGAAATTAATTTTGCAGAACGTTTGCAAAAAATAATTCGTTTATGGTATCTTTGTCATATATAAGCAAGAAGATATGTTTGATTTTGACCAATATTTAGGATTTTTAGCTTTTTTAACCATTTTAACAATAGGTTTCTGGCTGATGATGTTTTTGTTATTATTTGTTGTGCCTTACTGGTTAGGTGGTAACATTATTGAATTATTAAAAGAAAGACGCGACAAGAAAAAAGCCGCGAGAGAAGCATAAATAATTAAGTTTATAAAAAAAAGGAAGCCAATTGGCTTCCTTTTTTTGTTGCTATTTCTTTCGCTGTGTTATCCTTCAATTTCTTCTTCACCTTCATCGTTGTTGTTTCCTCTGCCATTTCTATTTCTTTCTTTTGGCTGGTTAAAACGATATACAAAGCCCATTGTAATTTGGCGTCTTCTCCACTGAAATTCACTGTCTGATGTAAAAAACTCTGTTTCTGTATAAGAGGTTCTTTTTCTTGAGTTTAATAAATCACTTACATTAAGCGATATGGTTCCGTTGTCTTTCAATATATCTTTACTGAAGGCCAGGTTTAAAGAGAAAATTCCTCCGTTTTCGGTTTGAGCTGTAGAAGAAGGTCCTCTGTAGAATGCATTGGTCTGCCAATCAATCTTCGCTGGTAACGATACTTTAGAGCTGAACCTTGCGAACCAGCTTGTGTTTGTTGTGCCATAATCAACGCCATTAAATTCACCTTCTGTAGAAAACTGGAAGAAATTAAAACTTGAATTTAAACGTAACCATTTAGCGGCACTGTATAACATACCGGCTTCAACACCAATTCTGTCATTTGTAGAAAGGTTAATTGGTATAGATCTAATAATTTCAATACCATCTGTAGTCGTTTGTCCGGTTTCTTCTTGTATACGCTCAAATGAATCTGTTTCTCTTTGGTAGTAAATAGAAGATGTCAAAGTTATTTTATCCCATCTTTTAAGGTATCCGATGTCAAATGCATTCGCAAATGCCGGATTTAAGTCTGGGTTACCTTGAAAAATATTTGTTCTACTAGATCTGGAAGGAAATGGGTTTACATATCTTCCTCTTGGTCTATTGATTCTTCGGTTATATCCTAGTGATATATTTTCATTTTCGGCTAGTTCGTAAATCAAATTTATTGTTGGGAAAAGTCCTAGATAATTTTTATCAAAATTTGCATCGACATCAACACCTAATTGTTCTTCAAGTTCTGCAGTGTCATATAAAGAAGATAACTCTCCTTTTAACTGTGTGTTTTCTAAACGAAGTCCCAATAGAAACGAGAAGTCACCAAATTTATTCCCGTATTGGGTATATAGGGCATTTACGTTTTCAGTATAGGTAAATATATTGGTAAGATCTTCATTGATATCAAACTGACTTGTATCTTGATTTAGAGAATCTAGCCTATAATCTGTTCCTGTTTCTTCAAATGTACCTCTATAACCGGCTTCAAATTGAGAATCACCCATTGGTAATACATAGTCTGCCTGTATTAAATACTCATTTTCAGTTTCTTGTTCAAATACATTCTCCAATACAATTAAATCGTCATTTGGCAACGTATTGTTCTCTTGTATGATTGAAATTTTATTTTCCTTTCCTTTGGAATATTGAGCATCAATCGTCAGTTTTTGACCATCGTCATCTAAATTGTTGATATAGTTAAGTGAGAATTGATAATTGTCGTCATCTTCATTTTCATCTTCAGTTCTATATGTTTCACTGTCTAATGAGTTGCTAATAAACCTCTGATTGGTATTTCCTGTTTCATCTTCACTTTTAGATGTTCTGTAAAACACACTACCTGTAATTGAAGATTGCTCGGTAATAAAATACTCAAGACCTAAATTGGTATTAAATCCTTTTCTAAGCCTGTTGTATTCTCTATCCTCGATAATTCTATTGTAAACACTTGTAGTGTCATTATATGTATTATCATAAAATGCATTTCCTGGTGCGTCTCTATAGTTATAGCCTGTGGTATTGAATAAATTGAACTTATCTGTACGTAAGTTTGCATTGACAGAAATACCACTATTAACAGGGTAACCTATAGTTGTGTTTACAGAGCCATTGAAACCTAATGTCTTTTCTTTTTTAAGTACAATGTTCAAGATACCGGCTGTACCTTCTGCATCATATCTTGCAGACGGACTTGTAATAACCTCAACTTTTTCAATAGCATCTGCGGGAAGTTGCGTAAGGGCATCGGTGGAGCCAAAACCTGCTAATGCAGATGGTTTTCCATTGATTAGTATTCTAACATTCTCATTACCTCTTAGACTTATAGCACCTTCAACATCCACATCTACAGATGGTACATTGTTCAAGGCATCAGTAATGGTTGCGCCACTATTGGTTAAGTCTTTACCAATATTGTAAATCTTTTTGTCTAAGCGAACTTCTACCGTAGTTTTTTCGCCGACCACTTCAACAGCTTCTAATTGAGCAACATCCAAAGCAAGTCTAATGGTGCCTAAATCTGTTGATTCTGTTAATGTTTGATTTGGTAATTTATAAGTTTTGTATGAAATATATTCGATCGATATATTGTACTTTCCTGGTGGGGTCTCAACTTTGAAATTACCATCTATATCGGTAATACCGCCAGTAATTTTATCTGGGTTGTTTACACTTTGTAGTACAAGTGTTGCGTATTCTAATGGTAGGTTGTCATCTTTGTCCACAACCTTTCCGCTAATGACAATTGGACCTCTTTCCCGGTCTCCTCCCGGTCTTTGACTATGTATGTAATTGAATGATAGTGTTAAGAGTAGGAGTAAAGGGTAAAGTTGTCTCATTAAGTCAGTTTTTTGATTTCTTTCGTTTTTGTTTTTTCTTCTTTTTAATCGTTTTTGAAACACCATCTTTTTGTAGTGCAACAAAAGCTTCATACTTTTCTAATGGCAGACCGGCTTTTAATTCCTCATCTTGCCTTTTAGTAATATTTTCATATACCTCTGCCATTTTTTCTGGCGGAAGCTTTAATATTTGAGCCTCTATTCGTTCTTGAACATATTTCTTAAGAACAGAGCTTAATACTGCTTGTTCAAATTCATTTAGCTCAAGTGCCTCGGTAATTCTTGGCATTTGCTCATCTACCAGTTCTTCGGCAGTTTTTGGTTTTGGTTCTTCGGCTGGTGTTTGTGCTTGGGGAATAGAACTCCTTTGACTACCATAACCACCTCTAGATCCATAACCATATTGCGACCCATAACCATATTGTGCGTAAATCGCTGTAGTGCCAAATAAGGCAAACAACAATGTCAATACATTTAGTCCGCTATGCTTTATTACTTTTTTCATGTCATTAGATTATAAAGTTATACTATGGTTTAACCTAAAATGGTTAATTGTTTGTTAAGATAATTATCTTAACAATTATACTAAATTCTATTTTAACAAAGAGTCAATGTTAGAGGCTGGTCTACCGATTACTGCACTGTTTCCATTGATTACAATTGGTCTTTCAATCAGTTTTGGGTAGGTAATCATAGCATCGATCAATTCTTCATCGTTCAACGATTGATGTTTAAATTTCTCTTTCCAAATGGCTTCGGACTTACGTATTAAATTAATTGGTTTTATGTCTAAGCAACTAATTATATTTCTAAGTTCATCTTTAGTAGGTATGTCTTCCAAATACTTAACTACTTCAAATTTCTTGCCAGACTCTTCAAGAACCTTTAAACCTTCTCTAGACTTACTGCATCTAGAATTGTGATATATTTTAATCATAATTAATTTCTTTAAAATTAAAATCCCTACCTATCAAAGATAATACATAGGGATTCTTCGTTTTATTCTTCTTCTTTTTGTCCCATCATCATTAGAAAAGCTTTAAGGAACTGATCAATGTCTCCGTCCATTACATTGTCTACATTGCCCGTTTCTTCGCCAGTTCTTACATCTTTTACAAGCTTGTACGGATGCATGACATAATTTCTAATCTGTGAGCCCCATTCAATTTTCATTTTAGAGGATTCAATTTCTTGACGAGCTTCCATTTTTTTACGAAGCTCTATTTCGTACAATTGAGATTTCAACATTTTCATGGCCGTAGCTCTATTGTCATGTTGACTTCTACTGTCTGAACAAGAAATTTGAATACCGGTAGGGTGGTGGGTCAGTTGCACTTTGGTTTCTACCTTGTTTACATTTTGACCGCCCGCACCACTAGATCTTGCAGTGGTAATAGTAATATCTGCCGGATTTACATCTACCTCAATACTATCATCTACCAATGGATATACATATACCGAAACAAATGAGGTATGTCTTTTGGCGTTACTATCAAAAGGAGATATTCTTACCAAGCGATGTACCCCATTTTCCCCTTTTAACCAACCAAAGGCAAATTCCCCGTCAATTTCAAGGGTTACGGTCTTTATACCGGCTACATCACCATCTTGGTAGTTGAGCTCCTTTATTTTGTAGCCGTTCTTTTCTGCCCACATCATATACATACGCATGAGCATAGCTGCCCAATCGCAACTTTCTGTACCACCTGCACCAGCGGTAATCTGCAATACGGCAGGTAACTCATCTCCTTCTTCCGAAAGCATATTCTTGAATTCCATTTTTTCAATGGTATTCACCGCTTTTTCATATTGCTTTTCAACTTCGGCTTCGGTTACCTCACCTTCTTGTTGAAATTCTATAAGCACTTCTAAATCGGCAACCAGTAGCTGGGCGGCATCAAAATCATCGACCCATTGCTTTTTAGATTGAATGAATTTCATGTGTGCCTGTGCCTCTTGGGGGTTGTCCCAAAAATCAGGAGCTAAAGTTTTTTCTTGCTCGTTCTCTATTTCTATTAATTTGGCATCAATGTCAAAGATACCTCCTTAACGCACCAAGGCGATCTATAAGACCTTTGTAGTGGTCTGTACTTATGTTCATACAATTCTAAATTTTGAGTAAAAATAATACTCTTTTAAGTAATGTTTAAAGATATTTTTAGATTAACTATTGCAACTATGCAATGTAACCGAATAGGTAGTCTTATTCTTGCCTTGTGTATTAACAATGCCTTTTAAAGGTGAACAATCATTATAATCTTTGCCATGGCATATTTTAATATGATTGATATCTGCTAAGACATTATTGGTAGGGTCAAAACCTTTCCAACCTATTTGGGGTATATAACATTCTACCCAGGCATGTAATTGAGAATCACCTTTAAAACCATTTGTTCGATCTAAGTAGCCAGATACATACCTGGTAGGAATACCATTGATACGTGCCAATGCACAGAAAAGGTGGGCAAAATCTTTACAGTCACCTTTTTTATTTAATATAACCTCATTTAGCAGCGTGCCCTTGTCTATATCTTTTCTTGAAAACTGTACGTAATTATAAATCCAATGATTTAAATTTTCAAGATTTTTAAAAATTGAAACAGATACATCAAAACTATATAATTGATTTTGTGTTGCGGTAATATTTGTATATGTGGTAGCTTTTAAAAATCGCTCGTGATTAATTTTAAAATCGAGATTATGCAACTCTTCATGTTCCAATGCGATGTTGAAATTGCTCTTGAATTTTAAAGGGTCAATGTCTTCCTTTATGAATTTAATTGAAGCTTCAAAAGTAATTTCTTTAAATTTTTTCTTAGGATGTACTCTTAGGGTTTTAAATCCATATCCGTTTATAGAATACTCTGTGATTGCGAATAGTGAGTTGTTGAATTCTACTTCAACATCGTGTTGGCTATCATTTTCAATAGGAATTATTAAAAACTGCCAATATGCATTATGAACCCAATCTTCGTATGTAATTTCGGCCCTGTACTTTATTTCAAATTCTCTCGGCATAAGAGGGCAAAGATACCTTATTTAACTTGGCTAATAGTTAAAAAACTCTTCGTCAACTTTATCACTTATATCAACAAGGCTTTTTAAAATGTTTTCTATGAACGACTTAATATCTTGGTCTATTTCCTCTATGTATTTATACTCATATTCAGACCTGACCCTACCAATTAGAAAAGCAGTGGAGTCTTTGTTGTAGCGCCTTTCAGGATTTAAAATTTTCACATGCTGGTTCACTTGATTCAATGAATTCATTACAGACCTTGGACAATTAGGGTTTAGAATTAAAAACTCTAATGTAGTTATGCTGGTGGGTGTCTTTTTGTAAAACCTGCGCATCATATCATAAGACTCTGCACATTTTAATAGAGTGGTCCACTCAAAGCTTTTGCTGAATTTATCATTTTCTCCACCTTGAGAAAGTAATGCATCATTAAATTTTGCATTGATCATTCTGGTTATTTGAGTAGCTCTTTCAATATTGATGCCCATTGATATTATAGCATATGTTGCATCATGCAAAAGGGTGCCCCTTATTTTACCACGAAGTATGTCGGTCATTTCAGCGACATTGGTTGTAAAGTCATGTAAGCCATTTTTTACGAAAATCTCTTTTGGGTAATTAATTACAAAGTGGTAAAACTTATTGATCGCCTCATACAGTTCTGTTGAGATCAAATCTCTGGCGCTGTTGGCATTCTCTCTGGCAAACTTTATATTATTTATTATAGAAGAAGAATAGGTTGGGTCTAGCCCTATTTTATAAAGTACATCTTCTTCTTTTAGAAATTTGTCTGGATCTTCCTCTGGGTCACCTACCATAAAAAGCATTGATCGTAATACAAATTGACGGTCTTGAGATTTTAAGTTTGGTGCATCTAACGAGGAGAAATAATTTACATTTAAATATCTTGCTACGTGTTCTGAACGTTCAATATAACGTCCCATCCAAAAAAGATTATTGGCAACTCTTGCTAACATATAGTTTCTTTATTTTTTTAATACCCAGGTGTCTTTTGATCCGCCTCCTTGAGAAGAGTTAACTATTAAATTACCTCTTTGAAGCGCTACGCGTGTCAATCCGCCTTTAAGAACAAATTCTTTGTCTTTGCCAAGAACGGTGAAGGTTCTTAGGTCTACATGTCGTTGTTCAAAAGATTCGGTATCGTCAATATACGTAGGGTGTACCGACAAAGACATTATTGGTTGGGCAACATATTTTCTAGGGCTTGCTTTAACTTCAGCTTTTACCTTTTCTATTTCTTCCTTACTTAATTTATTTCCTATGGATATACCGTAACCACCAGCCTCGTCAACCGGTTTGATTACAAGCTCATGAATATGCTCTAAAACGTATTTTAATTCATCGGGCCTGCTACAGTGATAGGTATGTACATTATTTAATATAGGTTCTTCGTTAAGGTAGTACTTAATGATTTCTGGCATATATGTATACACGGCCTTGTCATCTGCTACACCGGTGCCTGGTGCATTGGCCAATGTAACATTCCCTTTTTTATATGCGGCGAATAAACCCGGTACTCCAAGAACGGAATCTGGATTAAATTCTAATGGGTCTATGAATTGGTCATCTATTCGTCTGTAAATGACATCTACCTTTTCTGGTCCTTTAATGGTTTTCATGTAAACAAAATCATTTTCCACAAAAAGATCACGGCCCTCCACAAGTTCTACGCCCATGGTTTTGGCTAAATAAGAATGCTCATAAAAAGCAGAGTTGTACATACCTGGTGTTATAACTACTACATTGGGAACATCTACACCTTTTGGTTTTACCGATTCTAGTAGCTCTAAAAGGTTTTCAGCATAATTGGTTACGGTATGTGTCTGGTAATGGTTAAATACCCCAAAAAGTGCTTTTTTAAGTGCGGTACGGTTGCAGATGACATAACTTACGCCCGACGGACACCTTATATTATCTTCTAATACGTAGTACTTTCCGTCTTTGTGTTTAATGACATCGGTTCCGGAAATATGATTGTATATTCCTCCAGGAGGATTTAATCCGTTCATCTGATCGAGGTAATTGGCAGATGAAGTAATCAGTTCTACAGGAACAACTTTATCCTTTAATATCTTTTTGTCATGATAAATATCCCATAAAAATAAATTCAGTGCTTTACTTCTTTGTATAGATCCTCGTTCTATAATATCCCAATCTACCGGGTCGATAATTCTTGGGAATAAATCAAAAGGAAAAATTTTTTCTTGAATGTTGTTCTCTCCATATACTTGAAAAGTTATCCCTTGGTTAAAAAATGAAGATTTGGCTTTATTGTTTAAGGTAACATAATCCTTAATCGAATGTTCGCCATAGAGGTTGAATAGTTTTTGATAAACCTCTTTTACTTTTCCTTTCTTATCATGTATTTCGTCATATAGATCTGGGTTTCTTTGATAAGAAGAGAAAATTTGATTTTCAATGTTCTCCATAAAAAATGTTTTGTTAAAAGGTACATGATAAATCGCAAATATCAAGTGTCATATTTACAATAATTGGTAGTATTTTTCCTTATTCTATAATTATTGGATAACTTTTTTAACAAGTATGATAATTATAATATAGTTGAGCTTTCCTGTTTTTCATTCGTTGGTTTTTCTATACTTTTAAGGAAAACTTATAGAGAATGAGAAAGCACTATGTACTTTTTGTCGGATTGATACTTTTATCGATCTCAATGGTATCCGCACAGTTTAGCGATAAAAAGAAAGACTTTGAAAAATATGAAGGGTTTTATAATTTTTACTACGACGAAGGAAGTGATAAAATATACTTAGAAGTTGAAAAATTAGATGAAGAATTTCTATATGTATATTCACTAAGTAGTGGTATTGGTAGCAATGATATAGGTTTGGATAGAGGGCAGTTGGGCGACGAGCAAGTTGTTTACTTTACAAAAGCGGGCAACAAACTATTGTTGATACAGCCCAATTTAAAATATAGGGCCATTACCGATAATGAACTAGAACGTAAATCTGTAGAACAGGCTTTTGCTAAATCCGTTTTATTTGGCTTTCCTATTGTAGAAGAGAATAACGGTACATATATAATAGATATCACAGATTTTTTAATGCAAGATGCTCACGGAGTTTCTAGTCGGTTAAAGAGAAGAGAACAGGGTTCTTATAGCCTTGATAAATCTAAAAGTGCATTTGCTTTAGATAGAACCAAGGCTTTTCCTAAAAATGTAGAGTTCGATGTTACGATGACTTTTAAGGGGCAGGCGAAAGGAAGCTATATAAGAAGCGTAGCTCCAAATGCAAACTTGGTTACCGTTGCAGAACATCATTCATTTATAGAATTACCGGATAATAAGTACAAAAAACGTGTATTCGACCCAAGGTCGGGTTCTTCTCCTTTTAACTACTATGATTATGCTACTCCCGTTGAAGAAAATATTTTAAAGCAATTTATAAGAAGACACCGCTTAGAGAAAAAAGATCCTACTGCAGAAGTGAGCGAGGCGGTTGAACCTATAATTTATTATTTGGATAATGGTACGCCAGAACCTGTAAGATCTGCTTTATTAGAAGGTGGTCGTTGGTGGAACCAGGCTTTTGAAGCTATTGGATATAAAGATGCCTTTCAGCTAAAAATGTTACCCGATGACGCGGATCCTTTAGATGTTCGCTACAATGTAATTCAATGGGTTCACCGATCTACGAGAGGGTGGAGTTATGGTAGTAGTATTACCGATCCAAGAACTGGTGAAATTATGAAAGGTCATGTAAGTCTGGGTAGTTTAAGAATACGACAAGATTTTTTAATCGCTCAGGCGTTAATGAATAAACCATTTGCCGAGCGAGACGATAATTATGAGCCCATGTTAGAAATGGCCATAGCGCGTATTAGGCAATTGTCTGCTCATGAAATCGGACATACTTTAGGGTTTGCGCATAATTATGCTGCCAGTACCACGGGCAAAGCCTCGGTGATGGATTATCCTCACCCACAGTTTACTTTAAAAGATGGCGAGATCAACTTTGCAAATGCCTATGAAACCGGTATCGGTGATTGGGACAAGGTAACTGTGGCTTATTCTTACCAAGATTTTAAGAATGGGGAAAGTGAAAAAGAAGGCTTGAACAAGATTTTAGATAAAGCAAAAGCCGACGGACTACGTTACATTACCGATCAAGATGCAAGACCACAAGGTAGTGCCCATGTTTTAGCCCATTTGTGGGATAATGGTACCGATGTCAGTAAAGAGTTAGAAGATATGCTGAACATCCGTAAGGTTGCAATAGATAATTTTTCTGTTGATAATATTCAAGAAGGTACACCGTATTCTGTATTGGAAGATGTGTTTGTGCCGCTATATTTCTTTCATAGGTACCAAACTGAAGGTGTTGCCAAAATAATAGGTGGGTTGGAATATAATTATGCCGTAAAAGGTGATGGGCAAGAAGTGGTCGCTATTGCCGATAAAGCGATGCAAGAAGAAGCCCTGAAGACTGTGTTGAAAACCTTGGATGCCAATGAGATCGCAATACCAAAAGATAAGTTAAGCTTATTTCCGCCTCGTTCTTTTGGTACACCTAGAACAAGGGAATCCATAAAAGGTAAAACAGGGGTGTCGTTCGATGCACTATCAGCTGTAGAAACTGCTTCTGATATGACTTTAAAATTTTTGTTGCATCCAGAAAAGGCATCGAGACTTATTCAGCAAAAAGCTGTTGATACCGATAATGTTGGTTTAGATGAGGTTTTAGATAAATTGATAGCCTCTACTATCAATAAAAAGCAAAAAGACGCATATTTAAACGAAGCACAGACCATTATAAACTTTAGGGTTTTACTACATGTTATGAACTTAGCTGGACATAATAGTGTACACCCACAAGTAAATGCCATTGCTTCTCAAAAATTAAAAGAACTAAGTTCTCAATTTTCGAAGGATTCTGAAAGTAATGCCATTAGTGCAGAAATGGTCAAAAGAATTAATGCCTTTGATGAGCATCCAGAATTGTTCAAAGTGATACCTTCGCCAAAAATTCCAGATGGTTCGCCAATTGGAACAACATGTTTTCACTAATTCACTTATTATAATTCAAGTATGCTTATTAATCTTATCAGTGATACGGTAACCAAGCCAACCCAAGGTATGTTAGATGCTATGATGTCTGCAGCCGTTGGTGATGATGTGTTTAAAGAAGATCCAACGGTAAATGCCCTAGAGGAAAAGGCAGCTAAACTTTTTGGAATGGAGTCGGCACTTTTTTTTCCAAGTGGCACCATGACCAACCAGACAGCGATTAAGTTACATACACAGCCTGGTGAACAGTTAATTTGTGATAAATACGCCCACATTTATAATTATGAGGGTGGTGGTGTTAGTTTTAATAGCGGAGTATCTTGTAGGTTGGTTGATGGTGATAGGGGAACCATGACCGCTGAGCAGGTTACGGCAGCTATAAATCCACCAGATTTTTATCATAGCCCATTAACTACATTGGTAAGTATAGAAAACACCGCAAATAAAGGAGGTGGTACTTGTTGGGATTTTAATGAGTTGCTAGCGATTAGAAAAGTGTGCGATGAACATAATTTAGGGTATCATTTAGACGGTGCCCGATTATGGAATGCCATGGTAGAAATGAAAGAGACTCCTTTGCAATACGGTGAGCTTTTTGATACTATTAGTGTCTGTTTAAGTAAAGGGCTTGGTTGCCC
This sequence comes from Maribacter litoralis, assembly GCF_902506355.1. Taxonomy (NCBI): domain Bacteria; kingdom Pseudomonadati; phylum Bacteroidota; class Flavobacteriia; order Flavobacteriales; family Flavobacteriaceae; genus Maribacter; species Maribacter litoralis. The sequence continues at coordinate 3,431,580 of NZ_LR733271.1, forward strand.
TGTAGGGTCATTATTATTGGGTACAAAAGTACAAATGGAAAAAGCTATTCGTATTCGTAAAATATTTGGGGGCGGTATGAGGCAATCTGGTTTCTTGGCCGCAGCTGCTATTTATGCGCTCGATAATCATGTGGAACGTTTAGTCGATGATCATAAAAGAGCAAAGGAAATAGGGGAGGCTCTATCGGCAAAATCATTCGTTAAAAAAGTGGAGCCTATAGACACCAATATCGTCATTTTTGAAATTGATGAGTCATTTATGACAAGTGATCAATTTGTAAATAGATTAAAAGAAAAAGAAATTCTAATAATAGGTATGGGGCAAGGAAAATTGCGAATGGTAACCCATTTAGACTATACAGATGATATGCATAACGAATTGCTTAAGCATTTGGCCGCTTTTTAATTTACTCTTCTAAACTGTTCTTAATATTGAGTATGCCATTTTCCATTCCTGCTTCAGAAGAATAAAATCCGCTAGCACCTACAATCTTACCAGTAGAATTTTTTAATTCCACTAAAAATTTACCATCGGTGTTGGTTCTTCTTTCAAAGAATTTTCCGTTAGATTTTTTTAGTGATTTAATATCCCTTATTGTCTTATCTGTTTCATTTTCACTATTAAAGGGTATACTTTTTAATAATACTTGCCCATTGCCAGACTTTAAAATAAACTGGTAAAATCCGTCTTTATCTTTAATAATTTTAATCATATCCTTAAAGATAAATAATATTTTCTCTGCTTTTTAGTGACTTTTTAAATAATAGTGTGTCTTAATTATTGAGGCGTTAAATAAAGGTTTTTTTAATAGAGCTCGACACTCAAATTAAACCGGTTAACAGGAAACCTCGGATAAATAATTATAAATAACCAATTATTAATTTTAAACACTATCAAAATGAAGAAAGTATTATTTCTAGCAGTTGCATTTTCTGCTTCTTTTGCAATGGCACAAGACTTGCCGTCAAACCCAGAACCAGGTAAATGTTATGTTCGTTGTACAACGCCAGATGTTTATGTGAATGAAACAACTACTATTACAACAAACCCATCGTACAAAATTTTAAAAACGATTCCTGCTACTTTTAAGACAATTACAGAGCGTGTATTGGTTAGAGAAGAAGAAAAAGTGCTTACCGTGGTTCCTGCTAAGTGGGGAACAGAAACGGTGACTTACGTATCTAAAGGAGGTGGAAATTCTTTAAAAGTAATCCCTGCTTCTTTTTCTCCCAGTACACAAACTATAGAAATTAAGCCTGCATATGCACAGTGGGAACTTGGTGTTGCCGCTCCTGATTGTGAGTCTGGAAATCCAGATGATTGTAGATACTGGTGTTACAAAGGGTATCCTGCACAGTTCGAAACAGTTTCAACTCAAGTATTGGCTAGTGATGCCTCTACAACAAGTTCTCCTTTAGGATCTCAAAATGGTTCTTATACTAAAGCTGTATTGCTTTCACCTGCTACTGTAGTTGAAAAAATTATACCAGCAGAATACAAGGAAATCACTAAAACCGTATTGGATAAAGATGCCTATACTGTTGAAGAGATCATACCTGCCAAAACAACTACGATCACCAAAGAAGTTTTAAAGGAAAAAGGTGGTTTAACTACATGGAAAGAAGTGGAATGTGCTTTAGTTGAGTACCAAGCTTTACCTATAAACTGGAACTCTGGTAGTGCAACATTGACTTCAGAAGCTAAGAGTATTATTGATAACAGATTACTTCCAATATTGGCGCAAAACCCAGGAGTGAAAGTTGAATTAGCTTCTCATACAGATTCTCAGGGTAGTTCAGTATCTAACCAAGACCTATCTGAAAGAAGAGCTAAGGCTGTAGCTGATTACCTAATTACAAAAGGTGTGAACTCTAGTCTTTTAGTAGCTAACGGTTACGGTGAAACTAGATTATTGAACAGATGTAGTGACGGTGTTTCTTGTACAGCAAGAGAGCATGCAGTAAATAGAAGAACTCAATTTAGATTAATTAACAATTAATAATTAGGTTGTTTTTTTGATTGAAAAGGGCTTACATAAAGTAAGCCCTTTTTTATGCTTTAAACCTAAATCATAATAAACATCTTACTTTATTGTTTGATGCTGTTGTGTTTTGGTAAGTATGTTTTTCGTTAAGGTTATAGTTGAGGTGATTTTTAATGTTGTCACAATTTTAAACTAATTATGCTTATTAATGTAGACGTAAAAAACTATCTATTATGCACGGTAATAATTGTAAGTAGATAAAGCTTATAACAATATAATAGAGTGATGTTGAGGTAAAAAAAAATGGTCTATGTTTCATAGACCATTTTTTTTTGAATATTAATAAATTACTTATTCTTTTCAAGAAGTCTAAGATGAGAATCTACAACACCGTTCATGCTATAACCAGAAAGGGCATCTAACTCTTTTCCTTTATAATCCAATACTTTTAAAAGAGGAAACACTTTCTTTTTGTTCAGCTTGGTTAGTAAATCTTTATTGTGGGCCAATTGTTTTGCACTCAAAAGGTCCTTGTTTCTAGGTACATCTATATATAACAATATGTAATTGTCAGATAGTTCTTGAAATTCATTTGTGTCAAATAAATCGGTCTTTAACATTTTACATGGAGGGCACCAATCACTACCAGTAAAATAAACAAGTACATTTTTTTTCTGCTTTTTTGCTTTTGAAATAGCAGTTTCGTAATTCGTGATCCATTTAGAATCATTTACAGTTGTAATTTCCGCTTGGGCAGTAGCTAAAAACGGAATCATAAATAATAAAAAAAGATATTTCATGAATTTTATTTTAAATGTCAATTGCAAATAACCTGCCAATCTTACTTGAATAACGAATCCATTCCCGGAATATTGGGCATACCGTCTTTTGCAACAGCAGCCAATTCGGTTTCATTTACGTTCGTTGCGTTTTGTATGGCTTTGTTCAAGGTTAGTATTAAATAATCTTCTAGTTGCTCTTTATCTTCTAAAAGACTGTCATCTATTGCTATTTTCTTAATTTCTCTATTTGCAGTTATGGTTACCGAAACCAATTCGTCATTAGACTTTTCTTCAAGAGTAACGGTGTTTAACCTTTTTTTGGTTTCTTCAACTTTTTTTTGGGTTTCTTTGAGTTTTCCCATCATACCCATCATATCTCCGAACATAGTTTTGTTTTTTAATTTTTTGGTAAAAATACTAAAAATAGGAGCATTTCAGTTTTTGGTCATATTAAAACGGGGGTCTATGAATTAGTCTTATTTTTGCCGTCTTATTTTATAATGAAGTTGGTATGAGTATTAAGCATCCGCCAAAGGCGAAAAAAATTCCTAAAGAATTAATTATTCATAATGATGTTAGAATAGACAATTACTATTGGCTTAACGACAAAGAAAACAAGGAGGTATTAGCTTATCTTGAGGCAGAAAATAACTATTACGATGCTATAACAGCGCACACCAAAGATTTTCAAGAAGAATTATTTCAAGAAATGAAAGGTAGGATTAAGGAAGACGATTCTTCTGTGCCTTATAAATTAAATGATTACTGGTATAGTACCCGATATGTTATTGGAGGTGAATATCCCTTATACTCTAGATTCAAGCATGATTTGAGTGCTGAGGAGGAAATTATGTTCAATGGTAATGAAATGGCAAAGGGGCACGATTATTTTAATCTTGGTGGTATTGCCATTAGCCCTAATAATAAATTAGCCGCATTTGGTGTAGATACTGTTTCTAGAAGACAATATACCTTACAGATCAAAAACCTAGAAACGGGTGAAATCTTAGATGATAAAATAGAAAACACTACAGGTGGCGGTGTATGGGCAAATGATAATGAAACTTTGTTTTATACCCGTAAAGACCCTGTTACATTGCGGTCGGATAAAATTTATAAGCATAAACTAGGTACGCCTACTTCTGAAGATGTTTTAATTTTTCATGAACAAGATGATACCTTTAGCACGTTTATTTACAGAACCAAATCGAAGAAATTTTTGGTCATAGGATCGTTTAGCACCTTAACATCAGAATTTCAGATATTATCTACGGATAATCCTGATGGGGAGTTTGAAGTATTTTCTCCTAGAGAACGTGGTTTGGAATATACTATTTTCCATTATGCAGATAGTTTTTACATTCTTACCAATAAGGATAAAGCAGAGAATTTTAAGTTAATGCGAACTGCAGAAAATCAAACTTCATCAGAGCATTGGCAAGAATTTATAGCACATCGTAAAGAAGTATTGCTAGAGGACGTTGATATTTTTAAGGAATATTATGTACTCTCTGAGCGTGAAAACGGATTGAATAAAATTAGGATTGTGAGATGGGATGGCGCAGAGGAATACTATCTGCCTTTCCAAAGTGAAACATATACTGCCTATGTAGGGAACAATCCTGATTTTGATACTGAAATACTAAGGTATTCCTATAATTCTATGTCGACGCCCAGTTCCGTAATAGATTTTAATATGCGAACGAAGGGCAAAGTCATCAAAAAAGAACAAACGGTACTTGGTGGCTTGTTCAATAAAGAGAATTATACAGAAGTTCGTCTATGGGCTACCGCTAGAGATGGTGTAAAGATACCTATGTCGGTAGTGCATAGAAAAGATACAGATTTAAATGAAGATACTCCCATATTACAATATGCATACGGGTCTTATGGTTCAACTATTGACCCGTACTTTTCTACTGTAAGGTTAAGCTTGTTAGACCGTGGTTTTGTGTTTGTTATTGCCCATATAAGAGGAGGCGAGTACCTTGGTCGTAATTGGTACGAAAACGGTAAATTATTACAAAAGAAAAATACTTTTACCGATTTTATAGATTGCTCCAAATTTTTGATTGAACAGAAAATGACCAGTGCCAAGCATTTGTATGCCATGGGTGGTTCTGCCGGTGGTTTGCTAATGGGGGCGGTTATAAACATGCAGCCGGATATTTATAATGGTGTTATAGCAGCCGTGCCATTTGTTGATGTGGTTACGACAATGTTAGATGATTCTATTCCTTTGACTACAGGTGAGTATGACGAATGGGGTAACCCTAATGATAAGGTGTATTATGAGTATATGAAATCATATTCCCCTTATGATAATGTGGTTGCACAAGAGTATCCGAACATGTTGGTGACAACAGGTTTACATGATTCGCAAGTGCAGTATTTTGAACCTGCAAAGTGGGTTGCTAAGTTGCGAGAGTTAAAGAAAGACGACCACCAATTACTATTGAATACCAATATGAATGCTGGTCATGGCGGTGCTTCAGGTAGATTTGAGTCGTTAAGGGAAGTTGCTAAAGAATATGCATTTCTTTTAGATTTAGAAGGAAAAATCACATAGTTGAAAAAAAATGGTACTTTTGCCTCAGAAATTTTAAGAAATTTCTTTTAATAAAATAACTAAACATTGATATCCCCCTTATGAAAAATGAGATCAGGGCTTACAACAATATTTTAGAACTAGTTGGTAATACTCCATTAGTTAAGTTAAATAGAATAGCAGAAAATCTTACTGGTAATTTTTACGCCAAGGTAGAAGCGTTCAATCCGGGTCACTCTTCTAAAGATAGAATTGCGATTCATATTATTGAGCAGGCAGAAAAGGCAGGTATACTTACCGAAGGTAGTACTGTAATAGAAACAACTTCTGGAAACACTGGTTTTAGTATTGCAATGGCAAGTATCATAAAAGGGTACGATTGTATACTGGCGGTAAGTTCCAAGTCTTCTCCAGATAAAATAGACATGTTGCGCTCAATGGGTGCGAAAGTATATGTTTGTCCGGCTCACGTAAGTGCAGATGATCCTAGGTCATATTACGAAGTGGCTAAGAGATTACATAAAGAAACAAAAGGTTCCATATACATTAATCAGTATTTTAATAAACTGAATATGGAAGCGCACTATAAATCTACTGGTCCAGAGATTTGGGAGCAAACCGGTGGGCAAATAACACATTTGGTTGCTTGCAGTGGTACTGGAGGTACTATTTCTGGTACTGCTCGTTTTTTAAAAGAGCAAAACCCGAACATTAAAGTTATAGGTGTTGATGCTTTCGGTTCGGTATTAAAAAAGTATCATGAAACCGGTGAGCTTGATACTAATGAAATCTATCCATATAGAATAGAAGGTTTAGGTAAAAACTTAATTCCTGGTGCTACTGATTTTAGTACAATTGATGAGTTTATAAAGGTTACCGATGCAGAAAGTGCGCATACGGCTAGAGAAATCTCAAGAACAGAAGGAATTTTTGTTGGGTATACTAGTGGTGCAGTTATGCAGGCTATTAAGCAATTAAATGAATTAAATACATTTGACAAGAACAGTAATGTTGTGTGTATTTTCCCTGATCACGGTTCTCGTTATATGAGTAAAATATATAGTGACCAGTGGATGGAAGATCAAGGTTTCTTGAATACCAATACTGTTGAAGAGACACAAGAAATACAATACGTAAAGTAAAGAGAAGCTATATAAAATTTATAAAAAGTGGGTCTTTGACCCACTTTTTTGCATAATAAATAATTTATGAATCTTTATCAATTTTTTTTACTTTTGCAGACAGATCCAAATTAAACAATGAAAGACTTATTTGATAGAATTTTAGCTAATAAAGGCCCTTTAGGTAAATGGGCTTCACAAGCAGAGGGATACTTTGTTTTCCCTAAATTGGAAGGTCCTATTTCTAATAGAATGAAATTTCAAGGTAAAGATGTTATTACTTGGAGTATCAATGACTATTTAGGGTTAGCGAATCTTCCTGAGATTAAGAAGGTAGATGGAGAGGCTGCAGCTGAATATGGTTCTGCATACCCTATGGGTGCAAGAATGATGAGTGGGCATACAGAATTTCATGAGCAATTGGAGCGCGAATGTGCTGCCTTTGTACAAAAAGAAGCTTCTTATTTGCTGAATTTTGGTTACCAAGGCTTTATGTCTGTAATCGACGCTCTTGTAACCAAAGATGATATTATCGTTTATGATGTTGACTGTCATGCTTGTATTATCGATGGTGTACGTTTGCATATGGGTAAGCGTTTTACCTTCGTGCATAATAATGCAGAAAGCTTAGAAAAGAATTTGGAACGTGCCACTAAATTGGCCGAGCAAACCGGAGGAGGTATTTTAGTGATATCCGAAGGTGTTTTTGGTATGCGTGGTGAGCAAGGTATCTTAAAGGAAATCGTTGCTTTAAAAGAAAAATTCAAGTTTAGATTATTGGTCGACGATGCACATGGTTTTGGAACTTTAGGTGAAACCGGTGGTGGTGCAGGGCAAGAGCAAGGTGTACAAGATGGTATAGACGTTTATTTGGCAACTTTTGCTAAGTCTATGGCCAGTATTGGTGCATTTGTTGCTGCAGACCAAGAAATCATTGATTATTTAAAATATAATTTACGTTCGCAAATGTTCGCTAAATCATTGCCAATGGTTTATGTAAAGGGAGCATTAAAACGTTTGGATATGTTACGTACCCAACCAGAGCTTAAAGCTAAACTTTGGGAAAACGTAAATGCATTACAAAACGGATTAAAAGAAAAAGGTTTCGATATTGGTACAACTACAAGTTGTGTTACACCGGTATACCTTAACGGTAGTATTCCAGAAGCAATGGCTTTAGTGAAGGATTTACGTGAAAATCACGGAATTTTCTGTTCTATCGTAGTGTATCCTGTAATACCGAAAGGATTGATTCTTTTACGTTTAATACCAACTGCTACGCATACGTTGCAAGATGTTGAAGAAACATTAGCGGCATTTTCAGCTATTAGAGAGCGCTTGCAAAATGGTACTTATAAAAGATTGTCTGCTGCTGTTGCGGCTGCAATGGGCGAGTAGTCCAATTAAGTTATTCATAAAAAAAAGCCCGGAACCAAATTTGGTTCCGGGCTTTTTTTGTTTTGTTAAAGTGGTTTTCTATATGTTCTTCTGCGCTTATAGATCACAGGGTCAAAATGTTTCCACATTTGTTTTATAGCAATGTTCTCTTCTAATTCTGGAGTTCTGTAGCACATATCGATCCCTTTTTCTTTGAAGGTTTTGTAGTATTCGTTAAAAATGACCGCGGTAACGCCTTTGTTTTGGTACTCAGGTAAAATGCCTATCAAATAGAAAATAACGTCTTTACTATTTTTCTTGGCTTTTAATAAATGGTATAATCCGAATGGAAACAACTTACCTTTTGCTTTTTGCAAGGCTTCTGAAAATGAAGGCATAACAATGGCGAAGGCTACCAGTTTATCTTCCTTGTCCTTTATGAATTTTATATACTCGGGATTTATAAAACTTATATACTTCTTTTTAAAGTAAGCTTTTTGAATTTCGGTAATAGGTACAAAAGATGAAAGGTTGGCATAGGTTTCATTGAACAAGTCGAACATTTCATCTGCCAATGGCATTACTTCTTTGGTCTTGGTGAAATTAACTTCTTTAAGACCATATCTTCTTTTTACAAGGTCGTTCAGCTTTGTAAATAGTGCAGGGTCTGCATTACCTGCCGGAAACTTATTTTCCATGTACTCTTTTTCCTTTACAAACCCAAGATTCTCATAATGATCTTTGTAATAAGGGTGATTGTACCAAGTAATCATAGTACCAATATGATCAAACCCTTCAACAAGTACACCAACTTTGTCCAAATTTGAAAAACCAACCGGACCTTCCATATATTCTAACTGATGTTGTTTTCCTATTTCGGCAACTTTGTCTAAAAGAGCTTTTGATACCTCAGGATTGTCCACAAAATCAAACCAGCCAAAACGCATTTTCTTTACGTTCTGTTGATCAACCTCTAAGTGATTTACAATTGCGGCTACACGACCTACTATTTTGTCACCATCCATGGCGAGGAAAAACCATGCCTCAGCATCTTTAAAAACAGGGTTTTTTTCTTTATCAAAACTTTCAAGTTCGTCATTGATAATGGGTGGTACCCAATATTTGTTGTTTTTATATAACGAAAAAGGAAAAGTTACAAAACGCTTCAGGTCTTGCTTTGATTTGGCTTCATGTATCGTAATCATCGAACTTCTTTAGAAGTGTCAATATTAGTGATATTAATCTATATTCTAAAGTGGTTTAGACTGAAATATTGAAGAGAAAGATATAGTTTTAGAAGTCGATCTCGCTACTTTCTTTCTTTTTCTTTTTTTCTGCTTTCTTTAGTTTTTTCAGCTGTTTTTTAGTGGGACCAAGGTCAATGTCTTCCGCACCGCTGCCTTTTTTCTTTTTCTCCTTCTTTTTCTTTTTCATGGCTTTCTTATCTATGGCTCCACCATTTTGATCAGCTTCTTGATCTTCGATCGGTTTTAGGCTATCCTTATGAAAATCCATTCGGTAAGATGCACCAATACCAAAGAAAATACGTGTAGGTGTGTTTTTTAAACTAGCGCCCATATTAAAGTCCAGTTGAAGATTCTCTTTTAATAAATGGGCAATACCACCACGAATCAATAAATCTGAATAACGGTCGCTATCTATGCCTTGGTGCTCAACAAAAACACTCCATTTAGGATTTCTAAATGCGTGAGATAATGATATTGTATAACTTAATTCTGGGTCATCGGTACTTATACGGTCGTATGCCGTGTTTGTTATTAAAACAAACCTAGGTGTTAATCTACTTTGTGTAGCTATCATACCACGATAAGAAATTGTAGGTTCTCCAATGTAGAAAGGATTGTCTCCTAAAACAAAATTTGCACCTCCATATAAGGAAACTGCCGGTAATAAATTCTTGAATTGAAATTTGTGATTGGCTCTCCAACTATACAAATTTGGTTTATTGGCTTCAGGATTCTTAAAGGGGTCATAGATTAAATATTTTAAGCCTATTCTATTTCTGGAAAAATCTCTTCGTTTACCTTCTAGGTCAAAGTTCAAAAAAGTGATTTTTTGATCCTGGAAAGTACCCTCGTAATTAAGTTCTAACGCTTCAAATAATAGTCCATATCGTAAAGAAGTATCTGTGCCCCAAATATTCGATTCTGTATTTAAAAGTGTGTGATCTTTTTGCTCGTAAAACAATCCCATCTCGGCTTGTACTACATTTTTTCCTACGGCATAAGCGCTTACCGAAACACCTGGTCGGTTAGAATTTATTACATCGGTATACTGAGAATAACCGGTTAACGGTAATAATAAAAGTAAAGCCAATACGTATTGATATGATTTAGAGTAGGCAAAAAGACTATTCATGAACACGATTTTATATATATTTTAATAATATGATTCTACATATACAACGTGATAATTGTATTTTTGATATATATAAGCAGTAATAAATGGCTTTTTTAAAAACTATATTAATTATTCTTTTGGTGTATTACCTTCTAAAAATTTTAGCAAGGTTATTTGCGCCAAAAATTTTGAGTTACGCAGCAAAGAAAACAGAATCTCATTTTAGGCAAGCTTTTGATAATCAACACCCATATAACGAACAAGAAGAAGAGAGTGTAATTATCAATAAAAAACCCACTCGAAAAAAGAAGGATTCGGAAAAAGTAGGTGAATACATTGATTTTGAAGAGCTAGACTAGTTATCTTTGTCTAAACACTACTTTTAGAAAATGAAGCAAGGTCTAAAATTCTTTTTCATCAATTTTTTTGTTGTCGTATTTTTCATCATCGCCGCCTTGGCTTACTTTAGTCCGGTTCTGCAGGGTAAGGTTATGTACCAGCACGATATTGCCCAATATACGGGTATGGCTAAGGAGCAGAATGATTTCCGCAAGGCCAACGATCAAGAACCATACTGGACCAATAGTGCATTTGGTGGTATGCCAACTTACCAATTAGGTGCCAATTATCCACATAACTACATTAAGAAATTAGATCGGTTAATTCGATTTTTACCAAGACCTGCAGATTATCTTTTTCTATATTTTATTGGCTTTTACATTTTATTATGCTGTTTAAAAGTAGATTATAGATTAGCCATTGTTGGTGCATTGGCTTTTGGTTTTTCTACCTATTTGATTATCATTTTAGGCGCTGGGCATAATGCCAAGGCTCATGCAATGGCGTACTTACCTATGCTTTTAGGTGGTATTGTTTTGGTGTTCAGAAAAAAATATCTCTGGGGATTTGTGTTGACCGCCTTGGCCATGGCTTTAGAAATTACGGCTAACCACTATCAAATGACCTATTATTTTATGTTGCTTGTGTTGGTGTTAGGAGTTGTTTATTTGGTATATGCTATCAAGGATAAAAAATTAAAACACTTTTTTGCTTCATTAGGAATTTTGCTTGTCGCTGTAACCTTAGGTATTGCCGCAAATGCAACGGGATTAATGGCAACAAAGGAATATGCCGACTGGAGTACACGTGGTAAAAGCGAACTGACCATAAACCCAGACGGTTCACTTAAAGAAGATACGGGCGGTTTAAGTAAAGCCTATATTACCAATTGGAGTTACGGTATTGCCGAATCATTGAACTTATTTGTTCCACGTCTTTTTGGTGGTGCGAGTCAAGAGAATTTAGGAGAAAATTCAAAAACATATAATTACTTAATCGATAAAGGTTTGCAAAGGTCAAGTGCCTTGGATTTTGTAAGCGGATTACCTTTGTATTGGGGAGAACAGCCTGGCACTTCTGGACCTGCATATTTAGGAGCTGTCGTATTTTTCTTGTTTGTATTAGGGTTGTTTTTGGTAAAAGGAAAACACAAATGGTGGTTACTTTTCGGTTCTTTACTTTCCTTAATACTCTCTTGGGGTAAGAACTTTAGTGCTTTGACCGATTTTATGATAGATTACTTTCCGTTATACGATAAGTTTAGAGCGGTATCTTCCATACAGATCATTTTAGAACTTTGTGTGCCTGTTTTGGCAATTTTGGCTTTAAAGAAATTGTTTAAGGACAAGGTTCCACAAGCTGATAAAATTAAATCTTTAACCCTAGCGGCCGCTACTATTTTAGGGTTGGGAGTCGTGTTGTTCATATTCAAGGGATCCTTTCATTTTGTAGGTGCTGCCGATGATAATTTGAGAATGACAGGGTTGGAGGAATTACCAGAAATGCTTCGATTGGATCGTAAAAGTGTTTACACTAGCGATTTGTTACGTTCATTAGGTTTTGCATTAGGTACGGCATTGTTAATTTGGTTGTATTTGAAAGAGAAATTAAAAATGAATTTCTTGATTATTGCAATTGGAGTTCTAGTGGTGGTCGATTTGGTTGGGGTCGATTTGCGATATGTTAACAATGACAACTTTGTATCTAAGCGTAAAATGCTAGAACCATTTCAAGAAACAACAGCAGATAAAATTATTGCAAAAGATGACGGTGTTTTCCGTGTTTTTGATCAAACAGACGGTTTTGATTCCGCAAAAACGGCTTATTTCCATCAAAGTATAACAGGGTATCACGCAGCAAAACCTGCAGGTATGCAAGACTTGTTTAATTTTCATGTGTACAATGGCAATTTGTCTGTCTTGAACATGATGAACATCAAATACGTTATCAGGCAAGATCAAGAAGGAAATGTCTTTCCGATTGAAAACCCTAATGCAAATGGTAATGCTTGGTTTATTTCTCAATTAGAACCTGTGGCTAATGCAGATGCTGAAATAATGGCTTTAGATAGTTTAGATACTAAGAATGTAGCCGTTGTTAATTCTTCTAAGTTTTCTGATATTTATCCATTGACTTATCAAGTAGATTCTACGGCTTCAATCTCTTTAATTGATTACGAACCCAATCATTTAACGTATATGTCTAAAAATAGCAATGAAGGAGTAGCTGTTTTTTCAGAGATGTATTACAAAAATGGATGGAATGCTTATATCGACGGAAAAGAAAGTGATTACTTCAAAGTTGATTATGTATTAAGAGCATTAAAAATTCCTTCAGGAGAACATAAAATTGAATTTAAGTTTGAACCAGAAGTAGTGGCTACAGGAAGTAAAATTACTTTGGCAAGTACCATTTTGCTAGGGTTGGTAATCATTGGTGGCTTAGGTTTTACCTTTTGGAGGTCGAAAAAAGAAGAGGAAGCATAATGAGGAAGGTGCTGGTCATTACCTATTATTGGCCACCCGCTGGCGGACCGGGAGTACAACGTTGGCTCAAATTTGTAAAATATCTCAAAGATTTTGGTGTTGAACCCGTTCTTTATATCCCTGAGAACCCACATTACCCAATGCTAGATGAGTCCTTCGCTAACGATGTGCCAAAAGATATAAAGATTTATAAGCATAAAATAAAGGAGCCGTACCGTATTGCATCACTTTTTTCAAGTAAGAAAACCAAAAGTATAAGCTCGGGAATTATTCAATCTAAAAATCAGTCTTTCATTGAAAAAATTCTGTTGTGGGTACGTGGTAATTTGTTTATACCAGATGCTAGAAAATTTTGGGTAAAGCCATCGGTCAATTACCTTAAAGATGTTCTGGATAAAGAGGGAATCGATACTATTATTACTACAGGTCCTCCACATAGCGTGCATTTAATTGGGTATTATTTGAAGCAATCAATGACTTTAAATTGGCTTGCCGATTTTCGTGATCCATGGACCACAATTGGTTATCATAAAAAGTTGAAACTTACCACATCCGCTGAAAAAAAACATAAGAAATTAGAGGCAGATGTTTTAAATGCGGCCAATAAAATTATTGTTACCAGTAATACAACAAAAGAAGAATTTAAACGGATAACAAACAAACCCATTCAAGTGATTACAAATGGGTTTGATTGTGAAGTGGTTAATGCAAAACAGTTAGATTCAAGGTTCACTATTTCTCATATTGGCTCATTATTAAGTGGTAGAAACCCTATTAAATTGTGGGAGGTCTTGGCCGAGTTGGTTCAGGAAAATCAAGATTTTAAAAAAGCTTTAATGTTGCAGTTTATTGGGGTGGTCAGTGATGAGATACTGGCAACAATAACAGAAGTAGGATTACAGGACTATATAGAAGTAGTAGGCTATGTCTCTCATCAAAAAGCTTTGGAATATCAGAAAGCATCACAAGTTTTATTGTTGGTGGAAATAGATTCACAAGATACTATTGGAATTATACCTGGTAAACTATTTGAATATATGGCGGCTAAGCGACCCTTATTGGGTGTGGGACCACGAGATTGGGAGGTTGCAGGCATTGTAAAGGAAACAAATACTGGCTCAATATTTAACCATTCTGACGATATTGCTTTAAAAAATGTACTTTTAAGTTGGTTTGAAAATTACCGAAAAGGAGAATTGATGATAACTTCTAGCAATATTGAGCAATATAGTAGAAGGGAACTCACCAGAAAATTGGCCGAATATATTTAATGGGTATCGTACTTAAACAATCTTTGAACAATACAATTGTAACCTATATCGGTTTTGCAATTGGGGCGGCCAATACCTTGTTTTTGTACACCAATTTTATGCAACCCAGTAATTATGGTCTAATACAGGTTATATTGTCTGTGTCTGCTGTATTAATGCCCATTTTGGCATTTGGGGTGCCTAATAGTTTGGTGAAGTTTTATTCTAGTTTTAAGAATGAAAAAAGTCAAGATTCATTTTTGACTCTTATGCTGGTATTACCGTTGGTATTGATTATTCCGGTTGCTTTAATTAGCTATGTTGCCAATGATGCGATTGGTAGTTTACTTTCTCGACAAAATGATGTGGTTAAAGATTATGTTTGGCATATTTTTTTGGCCGGTATGGCAATGTCTTATTTTGAGGTCTTTTATGCTTGGGCACGAATACAGATGAAATCTATGTTCGGTAACTTTATGAAAGAGATATTTTGTAGGGTGGGGCAAACCATTTTATTGATTCTGCTATGGTTCAAAGTAATTGAAATCGATTTTTTTATTAATGCTTTGGTAGGGTTTTATTTAGCACGTGCCTTAATAATGAAGCTATACTCCTTTAGCTTAAGAGCCCCAAGATTAGATTTTAAACTACCTGATAATTGGAAAAATATAGTAAGATATAGTGCCTTAATAATTCTTGGAGGATCAACTGCAATTGTTTTATTAGAGATAGATAAGGTAATGTTGAATAATTATCTTGAACTTGAAAATGTGGCATTCTACGCAGTGGCTGGTTTTATAGCATCAACCATAGCCGTGCCATCTAAAGCAATGCATCAAATTACATATCCATTAACGGCAACATATCTAAATAATAAAGATATGGCTGCACTTTCACAGTTATATCAAAAAAGTTCGTTGACGTTGTTCATTGTATCTGGAATTCTATTTCTATTGATTCTTTTAAACCTTAATGAGCTTTACGAATTTTTGCCCGAAAAATATTCTGGTGGTTTTATGATTGTATTTTGGGTGGGTTTGGCAAAGGTGTTCGATGCAATTTTGGGAAATAATAATTCTATTCTGTTCAATTCGGACTACTACACATCTATTTTATTATTTGGGGTTTTGTTGGCAGTTCTTGCCATCTTATTTAATCTTTGGTTAATTCCTAATTTTGGAATAGATGGGGCGGCCATAGCTAGTTTTAGTGCCTTTTTCGTGTACAATACATTAAAGCTTGGCTACGTAAAGTCAAAATTTAAAATTCAACCTTTTACTAATGAAACAGTAAAGGTGTTGGGTTTGTTGATAGTTATAGGGATTGTTTTTTCTACATTCTCATTTTCTTTTCATCCGTTGGTGAACATAGTTTTGAAAAGCATTTTAATGATATTGGTTTATGTTACGTTACTGTATCGTTTTAAAATATCTGAAGATGTTTATGGGTTTATGAACAAGTATCTAAAGCGTTGATTACATTCTATTTTCTTCTTGTTTACTTGATTTTTGAATACCGTATTGCTGCTTGTATATCTTAACAATGATGAGGAATAAATTAATGATAAGCGGACCAAATATTAATCCTACGAATCCAAATAACGGAATACCTATTAACACCCCAATTAGTGTGATTAACGGGTGAGTGCTATCAAGTGATTTCAAAACAAAAAGTCGAATGAGGTTGTCTGTCATGCCCACTACTAAAATTCCATAAATCAATATTCCCCAAGCTTGAAACTCATCGCCGCTTGCTAAACTCAATACAAAAACAGGGAATATGCCTACAAAGGTGCCTATAAACGGAATCATAGAACCAATTGTCACTATCACAAACCAAAATAACGGATTGTCCACGCCAAAAATATAGAATCCGATGAGCGCTATTATACCTTGGGCTAAAGCAACTAGCGGAATAGCTATAGCATTTGAACGTACTACGTTGTCAATTTCCTTACCTAAGGTTACCAGGTTTTTATTACTTAAAGGAATATATTCAAGCAATGAATCTTTGAGCTGTTTGGGGCTTTTAAGCATGTAGTACAGTAGAAATAACAAGATTCCCAGAGATATAAATACATTGAATGTACCACTTGCAAAACCTTGCATATTATCCGTTAACCAACCCGATGCCTGTTTGGGGTCAATGGTAGATGAGACATCATAATCTATATATTTCTCTACTTGAAATAATTGATCTTTAAAAGCTTTGGTTACCTGCTCAGACTTATCTGCTAAATTTCCCAGTTCCGAACTCAGCATGAATCCTGCTCCGGTCAAAGGGATAAATATACCAATGAAAGCTATGAATATGAGCAGTATGGCCGCCCACATTCTTTTAACTCCTTTATTAATCAATTTTAGCATCCATTTTCTAAGCACTACGTAAAGCGTGAGTGCACCCAAGACTCCAGAAATATAAGGAAGCATGTATTTGATGATCAATCCACCTAAAAAAATAATAAGAGACAATATAATGAGTTGCCTAAGAACCTTGTGATTAATTTTTTTCATTGCGGTTGTTGAAGATGGATTGTTAAGTGGGTGAAAATTAAACTTATATATGTAGCTTGGTTAACTCACATACGTATTTTAGTAGTCCTAAAGTATTTTTAGCTATAACTGATGAAACCTAGTTAACTTTGTGGCTGCAATGACTTTAAAACAAACACATATAGTTGAAGAAATTTCCTGTCCAATGAGGTTGCAGGAGTATGGAGTAGGGGTGTTTCAACAAATTGCAACCAAATCGGCTTTAAAAAAAGCGCTCAAAAAAAGTCTGATAACAGTTAATGGGCAAATAGCTAATTCGGCTACCGTAATTAAAGGTGGTGAAAGAATAGAGTACCAGTTTACTTCTGATCAAAGAACAAAAACACGACTTGTTCTTAAATTAGATGTGGTTTATGAAGATGAGTATTTGGCTGTTATCAACAAACCAGCGGGCATTTTGGTAAGTGGTAACGGTTTCAAGACGGTAGCTAATGCATTGGTTCAGAATCTAAACCCTAGTAAAGCGGCAGATGCGGTTAGTCCTCAACCAGTACATCGTTTGGATTATGCAACTACCGGTTTACTTTTAGTAGGTAAAACCAGTAGTGTTATCACCGAACTAAATCGGTTATTTGAATATAAAAAAATAGCTAAAGAATATAATGCCGTTACCATTGGTGCAATGCAACCTGAAGGTAGTATTGAATTGAAAATCGATGATAAACCTGCTAGTTCAACTTTTAAGGTTATGGCATCGGTAGTATCAGAAAGATTTTCATTTTTAAATTTGGTAGCACTGAGTCCACATACTGGTCGAAGGCATCAACTTAGAAAACACCTATTATCTATTGGTCATCCAATTTTAGGGGACGCTACCTATTATTTAGATGGTTTGCAGTTAAAAGGAAAGGGAATGTATTTACACGCAAGTAAACTTCAGTTCATACATCCTATTACACATGAGGAAATGAATATATCTTCTAGTCTACCAAAGAAGTTTATCAAATTATTTCCAGAAATGTATTTTGAGCAATAAAAAAAGCGCCGCAATGAATGAATTCAATACGGCGCTTTACAACTAACCAACCTAAAAACTTATCTTAATTTCTTCTGCTACTTCTAGTTGCTGAACTAGTTCTAGAGCTTGAGCTTCTAGAAGGAGCTTTACTTACTGTTCTTGAACTAGAGCTTCTACTTACCGTACTTCTAGAAGGACTCTTGGTCGCTTTTCTAGTAACAGTGCTACGTTGTGTTCTTGTAGCAGTAGCGGTTCTAGTATTTGCACTTCTGCTAACCGGCTTCTTGTACGTTGTTGTACTTCTTTTTACGGTTGTACTTCTTGGTGTACGTGATACCTCTCTTTTAGTTACGGTTCTACTAGGTGTGCTACGGTTTATCGTAGAGCTTGTACTTCTTTTAACCGTACCGTTTTGAGAAGTTCTGGTAACAGTTCTGTTTTGTACGGTTCTACCACTATTGGTATTACTACGTTTTACAGTTGTCGATCTGTTAACCGTTGAATTTCTATTGTTTCTTGACGTATTATTAGAAGCTACTGTTCTACTTATTCTTAAACCATTATCTCTTTTGGCTACAGTTCTATTACTTCTATATGTATTGTTTCTTACTGCAACACGCTTATCATTTCTATATATGTTAGTTCTATTATTTCTTACTTTATTATATCTATACTGCTTACCAACATTTACGTAAGCCCTTCTAAAATTATTTCTGTAAGGTCTATAGTAAGAATATCTTACTGGTGTATAATATCTTCTATATGGACTATTGAATACCAAACTAAAACCAATTGCAGGTCTTACAAACCATCTATGGAAAGGACGGTAAACGTAGTTTCTGTTGTATACATTTATGTACCCGGTATGGTAATCATAAAAACCACGGTTGTTATAATATACATACATACCACCTATATTACGCACTCTGTTATTTCTATAGTTGATATCAACATCACCAATTTGACTTACACGACCATAATAATCGTAGTAGATAGGCACGTTTTCTACTTGAATAACTGCACCATAATCATCATATTGAGCATATGGGCTATAGTCATAACCTGAGTTGAATGTAACTCCGTTCTTACTACCTGTTACTTGGTTTTCGATATAAAAATCGAATTCACCATCTGGGTAAACAGAAAAAGTTATTCCGTTTTCTATAAAAATAAATGAGTTGTCATATCTATAAGAATTGCTGGTTGCAACCTTATCTTCGCTAATACCTGAAGCGAAAACACCTGTGGTGCTAAAAATCATCGCTGTAAAAAGGAGTACTAAGTTCTTCATAATATAAGGTTTAAGTCTGCCCCTTAGGCAGTTGTTCTAAATGTAATTATTTACATTCCCTTAGTACATTACAAACAGCGTGCCAAAAAATAAAACCATTGATTATAGTGCTGATAATCAATGGTTTAAAATATATTTGAATACTTTGTTTTTTGAGTAAAATTAATTTATTTTCTCTTTTAGGTAGTTTGCTGTGTACGATTTTTTACTCTTTACAACCTCTTCTGGAGTACCTTCGGCTAATAATTGTCCACCATTTTCTCCACCACCCGGTCCAAGATCAATGATGTAGTCTGCACATTTTATTAAGTCGATATTATGTTCAATGACTACAATAGAATGTCCTTTCTTTATTAATGCATTAAAGGACTTTAATAATTTTTGAATATCGTGAAAATGTAAACCCGTTGTTGGTTCGTCAAAAATGAAAAGTGCCTTTTCTTTAGTGCTTCCTTTAATTAAGAAAGAAGCCAGTTTAATACGTTGAGCCTCACCACCGGATAGGGTAGAAGATGATTGCCCTAAAGTTACATAGCCTAAACCTACATCTTGTAAAGGTTTTAATTTGGTTACAATTTTGGTTTGCTCTCCGGTTTCAAAAAACTGAATAGCATCATCAATAGTCATATTAAGTACATCGTCAATGTTGGCATTATTGAAGGTTACTTCCAATACTTCTTTTTTAAACCGTTTACCGCCACAAGTTTCACATTCTAAATGCACATCTGCCATAAACTGCATTTCTACGGTAATTTCACCTTCTCCTTTACATTTCTCACATCTTCCTCCATCAACATTAAATGAAAAATGCTTTGCCTGGTAGTTTCTTATTTTGCTCAGTTTTTGACCGGCATACAAGCTTCTAATATCGTCGTATGCTTTTATATAGGTTACAGGATTAGAGCGTGAAGACCTACCAATGGGGTTTTGGTCTACAAATTCTACATGCTTAATATGTTTAAATTTACCTTCAACGGATGTATGCTGACCTGCTTTTTCTCCATAACCACCGGTTTCTTTTAATACAATAGGATACAGCAGTTTCTTCACCAAAGTACTTTTTCCACTACCGGATACTCCCGTAACCACCGTAAGCATATCTAATGGAAAAGTTACATTGATATTCTTTAGGTTGTGTTCGCGCACGCCATTTATCGTAATATGGTTTTTAGAAGTTCTACGTTCCTTGGGAACTTTGATTTCCATTTTACCATTTAAATACTGTGCTGTGAGCGATTTTGATTTAAGTATTTCACCAAGAGTGCCTTGAGCTACTACTTCACCGCCGTGTGTACCGGCTTCCGGACCTATATCAATAACCACATCTGCAGCTTTCATGATATCCTCATCATGTTCCACAACAATTACGGTATTCCCTAGATTACGTAACGAGAGCAAGACTTCAATTAAATTTTCAGTATCTCGTGGATGCAAACCTATACTAGGTTCATCTAATATGTACATGGATCCTACCAAACTACTACCTAATGAAGTTGCCAAATTTATTCGCTGACTTTCCCCACCTGATAAGGTATTGGATTTTCTGTTAATGGTAAGGTAATTTAATCCTACCTTATCCAAAAAACCTAAACGAGTGTTTATTTCAACCAAAAGCCTTGACGCAATTGTAGCATCATTTTCATTCAGCTCAAGTTCATTAAAGAAGGTTATTAATTTTTCTATGGACAAACCAACTAAAGACGAAATAGAGGCTCCCCCAACTTTTACATAATCCGTTTCCGGTCGTAAACGTTTTCCATTACAGACATTACATTTGGTTTTTCCTCTATATCTAGAGAGCATTACCCTATTCTGAATTTTATAGCTTTTTTCTTCTAACATTCCGAAGAACTTATGAAGTCCTATAAAATGGGCATTTCCGTCCCATACCAGTTGTTTTTGCTCTTCAGAAAGCTCAAACCATGGTTTGTGAATAGGAAAATCATATTTATAGGCCGAGTTGACCAGTTGATCTCTGTAAAAACTCATGCTTTCTCCTCTCCATGGGAAAATTGCATTTTCGTAAACGGATAATGCCGTATTCGGTACAACTAAATCTTCATCGATACCAATAACATCTCCGTAACCTTCACATTTAGGACAGGCACCATACGGATTGTTAAAGCTAAAAAGGTGAACATTTGGTTCTAAAAATGTCATGCCATCTAGCTCAAACTTATTGCTGAAAAGTGTTTGTTCGCCATCTGCCAATTCCTCAATCATACATTCGCCTTTACCTTCAAAAAAGGCAGTATCCACGGCATTTGCCAGGCGATTATAAAAATCCTCGTCGTCTTTGGTAATGATCCTGTCAATTACTAGATCAAATTGCTTACCAATATCTTCGGGTGCTTGGTCAATGCGAATTACCTTATCGTTATACTTAATACGTGCATAACCTTGTTTTGAAAATAACTCCAAAGATTTTAGGGCATCTCTATCTTCCCGAATGGTAATAGGTGCCAGTAGTAATAACTTTGTGCCCTCATCATAGCTTTTTACATGATCTACAACATCGGTTACGGTATGTTTTTTTACTTCCTTGCCAGAAATAGGGGAAAAAGTCTTGCCTATACGTGCGTATAATAGTTTTATATAATCATATATCTCAGTTGTGGTGCCCACCGTTGACCTTGGGTTGGTAGAGTTCACTTTTTGCTCAATAGCAATTGCGGGGGCTATACCTTTAATATAATCTACTTTTGGTTTATCTAGCTTGCCCAAAAATTGTCGGGCATAAGAAGATAAACTTTCTACATAGCGTCTTTGACCTTCAGCATACAGTGTGTCAAAAGCTAGACTAGATTTACCAGAACCAGATAAACCGGTAATGACAACCAGCTTATTTCTAGGTATTACAACATCTATATCTTTTAAGTTGTGCAGTTTAGCACCCTTAATTATAATGTTCTCTTTCGGATTTACTTCGGCAAGTGTGGGCATAAAAATATCTAAGATTACAAAGATACACTTTGCCTTTTTTCTGAACTAAAAAATGCCGCTTATCTAAATTTATCGGAAGAAATTTTCACATTATTATAAGAGTATTTATTTTTTTATATCTTTGGAATCTCATTATAATTCAATTCGCCTATAACGCAACATTACTTTTAAAAGTTAGAATTTAACCATTAGACCCTTATTCTTTTTGAATTTGGGGCTGCATTTTAACCCTACAAGTAACGTTATGGTAGTACAAGTTGAAGATTCCCAATTAGTAAAACAATACATTCTAGGTGACGAAAAAGCTATTGAAGCTTTGATCAACCGTCACAATTCTCGCTTAACCGGCTTTATCTATTCTAAAGTAGGTGACCGCGAATTGACCGAAGATATTTTTCAAGATACATTTATGAAAGTTATACGTACCCTTAAAAGAGGTGCTTATAATGAAGAAGGTAAATTTTTACCTTGGGTAATGCGTATAGCTCATAATTTGGTCATTGACCATTTTAGAAAGCATAATAGAATGCCTATGTACAATAGTAAGGAAAGCTATAATATCTTTTCTTTATTAGGTGATGATAGGTTAAATGCAGAAAAGCAATTGATAAAGGAACAAATTGACACTGATCTTTTAAGAATGATCAAAGAACTTCCTGAAGATCAACAAGAGGTTCTAGAGATGCGTATATATAAGGATATGAGCTTTAAGGAAATTTCCGATAATACTGGCGTGAGTATTAATACCGCTTTAGGCAGAATGCGTTACGCTTTAATCAACTTAAGAAAGCTTGTGGAAGCTAATAATATAGTTTTAACGAATTAATTGGTCTTAGGTCGAGTGGATCTACTATCTTCATGTATGTGTCGTTCTTTAGATGAACCTAAACAACATATAGCATGGAAAAAATATACACAAAGAACCAGAGTAACACTAAAGAGGTAAAAGCTAAACCAGAAACAATTCAGTTTTTACTATCTTATTCTAAGTCTTTGAATATTACCGAAGCAGATGGATTACAGTTCGAGACGAATTTAAACTAAGAACAATCTTACATTATATATGAACCCTTAAGTAATTGCTTAAGGGTTTTTTTATGCCTAAATCTTAAAACCTTTTAAAAACTCAGTTTATTGAGAATATTTTTCTTGTAGGACAAGAATTTATTATCACTCCTTATATATATGTATTCCATTGTATTGCAATACTTATGGGCAATTATCACATTTGCTGCTTTCTTACAATTTACCCGCCGAACTATGCTAAATACTATTTATTGTATGGAAATATACTTTTTCGATGTTTCACATCAAAAAAACGCGGTTTGACAACATACTTTTTCCTACAGCCCCCCTTTTCTATAGTTTTATATCAGAAATAAAAAACAAACCAATTAACTAAAAAGATTTTCCCAATCTTAACCAATTAAAGAAAGTAACTCGTATGAAACTACAAATTGAAGACTCAGAATTAGTTAAGGATTATATCAATGGTAACGAAGGTGCCCTTGAAATTTTAATTAACAGACACAATCAACGTATTACTAGTTTTATCTATTCTAAGGTTTTAGATAGGGATATCACAGAAGACATTTTTCAAGATACTTTTATTAAAGTAATCAAAACTTTAAAAAGAGGTAAGTATAGTGAAGAAGGTAAATTTTTGCCATGGGTAATGAGAATTTCACATAACCTTATTATTGATCACTTTAGAAGAAACAAGAGAATGCCAATGTTTGAAGGTAGCGATGACTTTAATATTTTCTCTGTAATTGGAGATGATAAGTTGAACGCCGAAAAACAATTGATAAAAAATCAAATAGATACTGATCTTAGACAATTGGTTGAAGAGTTACCAGATGATCAAAAAGAAGTACTTTTAATGCGTATCTATAAAGATATGAGCTTTAAGGAAATATCTGAAAATACGGGTGTTAGCATAAATACTGCTCTTGGTAGAATGCGTTATGCGTTAATCAACCTTAGAAAAATCATAGAAAAAAATAACATTGTTCTTACCAATTAATATGGAGTAGAAATTAAATAAACAATATTTCCAAATTTGCTGCGTTATTTTATTGTAACAACGTAGGAAGTATGGAAAAAATTTACTCAGATTACCAAGAACAGACCGGATTTAACAAAGTATGTCCTAAAACAATCAATTTCTTATTGAGCTATTCACAAGCGCTCTATGAGTTTGAATACGAAGATTTAGAATTCGAAACATTTTTGAATTAATAAAAAAACCCGCAATTAGCGGGTTTTTTTATTTTTATAGTAGTCGTTAAGTACTGTTTTTCTTCCAATGGTCTTTGTAATGATATCTTTTTCAAGATCCCATCCTCTAGCTGGTGAGTATTCTCTACCATACCAAATAATTTGTAAATGAAGATCGTTCCATATTTCTTTTGGAAATAATCTTTTGGCATCCTTTTCTGTTTGTACCACATTTTTACCGTTGGTAAACCCCCACCTGTATAGCAACCTATGTATATGGGTGTCTACGGGAAAAGCGGGTATACCAAATGCTTGAGATATTACCACACTGGCCGTTTTATGGCCAACTGCCGGTAATTCTTCTAAATCTGGCAAATTCTGGGGTACTTCACCATTATGTTTGTCTATCAATATTTTAGATAAACCATGAATACCTTTGGCTTTCATAGGAGACAAACCTACGGGTTTTATAATTTCCCTAATCTCATCTACACTTAGCTTAACCATGTCATATGGGTTGTCTGCCTTGGCAAAAAGTAATGGGGTAATTTTGTTGACCCTTACATCTGTACTCTGTGCCGACATCAATACGGCAATTAATAATGTATATGGGTCTTTATGGTCTAAAGGAACAGGAATTTCAGGATATAACTCTTGTAAAGTATCAATTGTAAAAGCTATTTTTTCGGCTTTCGTCATTAATTGTTTAATTTTGATTGAAAATATTTAAACACAAATTTAAAAAATATCATAGATGAATACATTAAAAGTTGGTGATAAAGTACCATCGTTTTCTGCAAAAGATCAAGATGGAAATACGGTCAATTTAACAGACTTTAAAGGGAAAAAATTAATCGTATTTTTCTATCCAAAAGCAAGTACACCAGGTTGTACTGCAGAAGCTTGCAATTTAAGGGATAATTATGCTGAATTACAAGCTCAAGGATATGAACTTTTGGGTGTAAGCGCAGATTCTGAAAAAAGACAGACCAATTTTAGAAATAAATATGAGTTTCCTTTTCCTTTATTGGCAGATGAAGATCATACGGTAATCAATGCATTTGGTGTGTGGGGATTGAAGAAATTTATGGGGCGTGAGTACGATGGTATTCATAGAAAAACCTTTGTAATTGATGGTGATGGTATTGTTACGAAAGTGATTGATAAGGTAAAAACAAAAGACCACGCAGCTCAGTTATTAGATTGATTGTCAATATTTATAAATAAATAAAAAGCCCACTACTAGTGGGCTTTTATACTTTGTATGAGTATTGTTTAGAAACTTATTTTGTTTCTTGTTCTTCAGTTTTTCTAGTGAACAATTGTTTTTGCTTTATAATTTCCGCAATGCCTTCAGGTAACATTTCTTCCCAACCATCTTCATTGTTCATAAGCTTTTTAAGAACATCCCTAGAGAAAATATGCATAACATCTGGTTCGTAATCTATAATGTCCATAACCTTTCCATTGTATTTAAAGAACTTGTACAATTCTTTCATACGTGGGTGTACCTTAACATTGTTACTTGTCATGATCTGCCCGGTATCTGGGTTTTTCATTGGGTACAAGTATACCTGTAAATCCTTAAAGAATAATTTACCAAAAGCTTCAAGTATACCACCACTTAAATGGCGGTAATATTTCTCATCGAATATATCTACCAGGTTGTTTACACCCATGGTAAGACCAATTCTGTTCTTGGTATAATTGTTAAAATATTCTACTAATTTATAATACTCTTGAAATTTAGAGATCATTACAGAATGACCTAGAGAACACAGTAATTCTGCTCTGTCCATAAAGTCTTGCTCGTCAATTTCACCAGAAGCTTTTAGGTTTGAAAGTGTTATTTCAAAAATTACAATAGTATTGTTTTGATCAACACCTTTATCTCTAATAAAAATGTCATATGACTTTTCAAACATGTCTAAATTGACCTTGGTAACGGGTCTAAAACTACCACGTAAAGCCAATATGTTCTTTTTGTAAAGAACGGCGGCAGGTAAAAGGTTATTACCATCTGGACCGAACATTACGGCATCTGTCATATCATTTTTAATAAGCTGTAAGCTCATTAAACGATTATCTACCTCTTTAAAATTTGGTCCGGAGAAATTGATCATGTCAATTTCCAATATATCTTTATCTATATGGTCATATAGATATTTCAACATTTTCTTTGGTTTATGATATTTGTAAAAAGCACCATAAATTAAGTTAACGCCCAGTATACCCAACGTTTCTTGTTGTAATCTTGCTTCGTTCTGCTTAAAACGAATATGAAGAATGATCTCGTCGAATTCTTTTTGATTAGGGTCTAATTGGTACCTAATTCCTACCCATCCATGACCTTTGTAACGCTTTGAAAAATCTATGGTCGCTACTGTATTTGCATATGAGAAAAACAATCTTTCAGGGTGGTTTTCTCTACTAATACGCTCTTCCATTAACTGCATTTCGTAATCCAGCATGGTTTTTAATCTTGCTTGGGTTACATAGCGTCCATCAGATTCTATGCCGTAAATAGCATCACTAAAATCTTTATCATAAGCACTCATTGCCTTGGCAATGGTGCCAGATGCACCACCGGACCTAAAGAAATGACGGGCAGTTTCTTGCCCGGCGCCAATTTCTGCAAAAGTTCCGTAGATATCCGGATTTAAATTTATTCTTAAGGTTTTTGCCTTTATAGAGGGAATATTTTCAAAAACACTATCTCTTTTTAATACCGATGCCATTTTGTTAGCTGTTTAACTTTTAACAAAGTTATAAAGAATGGTTGTGACAACGAGCAATAGCCGTGAAAAATTGGAAGAAGTTTTGGTAATTGTTTTAATTGCCTTTCATTTCTGTCAATCTATTTAAATTCCATCATCAATTTTATTAAAAAGGAATTAAATTTGTAGCACATGACCAATGAATTAAGTGTTACTTTTTTAGGAACGGGAACTTCTCAAGGTATTCCAATTATTGGCAGTACGCATCCTGTTTGTTTGAGTAGTAATCAAAAAGATAAAAGACTTCGGGTTTCGGTATTACTTTCATGGAAAGAATATAACTATGTTATTGATTGTGGTCCAGATTTTAGGCAACAAATGCTGAAGCAGAACGTAACTCGACTTGACGGTATTTTGTATACTCATGAGCATTCTGATCATACTGCCGGTTTAGATGATATTCGCCCCTATTTTTTTAGACAGGGTAATATTCCGCTGTATGCACATAGTAGGGTAGTGGCCTCTTTAAAGAAAAGATTTGACTACATTTTTGTGGAAAAAGATAAATACCCTGGGGCACCCACTGTTGATATTCATTTGGTAAATAATAATCACCCATTTACAATTGGCGATAGGTTGGTAACACCCATTAATGTTATGCATAATAAAGTGCAGGTTTTTGGGTATAGAATAGGCGATTTTACCTATTTAACGGATGTTAAAACTATAGCGCCAGAAGAATTGGAAAAAATTAAAGGTTCTAAAGTGGTAGTGGTAAACGCATTACGACAAGAGCCTCATATTTCACATTTTAATCTAGAAGAGGCTCTGGACTTTATTGAATTAATTAAACCAGAAAAAGCATATTTAACACACATAAGTCACTTACTTGGTTTTCATAATGAGGTAGAAAAATCTTTACCTAATAATGTACATTTGGCTTATGATAATTTAAAAATTACCATTTAACTATGAAGAGCAAAATATTTCTTTACCTGTTTTTATTTGTATCATTAATTTGTCTGTACTTATTTGTAAGTAGTAATAACATAGTAAAAGCCGGATCGGAGAAAATTTTAAAATTGGAGGACCAAGTGGAACTTTTAAAAGATTCTGTACAGAAATCTTCTTTAAAAGTATTGGATATGCAGTACTTTTCATTGGAAAATAATGATGACGCCTTAGCTTATTTTGATCATTTAAATTTGGAAAATCCTGCTGGCTATATCGCTGATAAATTATTAGAAACCAATGCGCAAAAGGGTGATAATCCTTTAGTGCCTTATGAAGGCATGCAAAACGATTTTAAAATCAATAAAATAAAAGTTCTTAACCATAGATGGATATTGACCGATTTTTCCGATGGAAAATATTGGGGAGAACTATTGATTAGATATGAGCTAAAAGATGATCTTGGTGTAGACTTTACTCTAGTTGATCACTTGTTATATACCCGTAGCAATTAGAGTTTAGTAGAAATCCATTTTTGTAGCGAATAAAAATTTTGCGGTGCTACACCATGCCCAGCGGGAAATTCTTCAAAAACATGTTTTATATTTAATTTCTCTAATAATACAGGAGCTTTTCGTGCCCATTCTATTGGGATAACCTGATCCATGTCTCCATGAGAACAATAAAAGTTAAGATGTTCAAAATTGTTCTCTTTATAGGTTTTTACGAGAATATTTTCATTGATATAACCACTTAAAGCAATAATGTTATTAACCTTTTCGGGGTATGACAAAGCCACGGCATAACTAAGTATGGTACCTTGACTAAACCCTAAAAGGCTCACATTGTTTTCATCTAAGCCATAGGTAGAACAAGCTTCATCAATAAAGCTTTTTATTTTATCACGAGATTCATTGGCTTGATCGTCATCGCTCCATTTTCCTTTGTCATTATCAAAATTTATGGCATACCATGCATAACCGTAGGGTTGTAAAACGTAAGGTGCTCGCACGGATATTATACATAATTCCTCAGGTAATTCAGACGCAAAAGAGAATAAATCTTCTTCATTGCTACAGTAACCGTGCAGCATAAAAAGTACAGGTGGTTTTTTATCGGTAAGACTAGAGGGTCTAATAATATGTTCTAAGGATAGGGGGGCTGTTGTCATGATATTAATTGATAAAAGTGAACCATTTTTGGAAATAGGGCCCCAAAACGGGAACCGATTGTTCTTTGTTTGCCAATGCGCCTATAAAGCCATAAAACCAAAGTACAATATAGAATATGTAAAGACCATAAAAGCCATAAACATTGCCCCATTGCGCATTTAATAGCGCAAAAGCAATAAAAATTAGGTGAAGTCCGAAAGCTTGTCTTGTATGAAACCGAGCGAATTTGTGCTGTGGTTCGGCATTCATGGAAAGGGCAATTAAAGCCCCTACAATTGTTAGGTAGGCTACAATAGCCGTAGTTTTTCCAGGTATGTTAGAATTTTTTTCCACTACTTATGCATTTAATACTAATTGGTTGTTTGCAATGGCGCCCACTACTTTTCCTTTCATTTGTTTGCCGATTGCGATGGAGTTTTTACTAGAACTAAAAATGTGATCTTTTGAAAATTCGTAAGTATCATTTACGGTAAAAAGGGAAAGATTCGCTTTTTGACCCACTTCCAATAGTGGTTCTTCCATCCCGAAGATAGAGCGACCTTTTGTTAGTATTGCAATGGTCTCTTCTACATTGAATAACTCATTTAGCATACCAAAAGTACTTTCTAAACCAATGGTACCAAAATCGGCATTATCGAACTCCACATGTTTTAGTTCAACATTCAAAGGGGTATGGTCTGTGGTAACTAAATCTATTGTTCCGTTTGCAACACCTTTTTGTAAAGCTTTTATATCTGCTGAAGTTCTAAGTGGTGGTAATACTTTATAATGTGTGTCAAAATCTTCTAGGGCACTATCGGTTATCACAAGGTTATGTGCTGCAACACTACAGGTTACTTGTAAACCCTTCTTCTTTGCATCAGCAATAAGCTTTACTGATTTGGCAGTGGAAATCGTTGGTATAAAAAGTTTGCCGCCAGTATATTCCAACACGAATAGATCTCTTGCGATCTGTAATTCTTCCGCTAAAGCCGGTATTCCTTTTAAACCTAATTTGGTACTTGTAATTCCTTCGTTTACGATACCTTTTCCAGAAATACTTTTATCCAATGGAAACGAAAATACCATTCCATCAAAATTTTGAGCATATTGCAAGGCTATCTTTAGCATGTTGGCATTTGCCAAAGAATGCTTGTAATCGTAGAATCCTAAAGCTCCTGCATTTTTCATATCATAAAGCTCGGCAAGAACCTCTCCTTCACCGCCCACAGTTAAATTTCCTAAAGGATGCAAGGTTGTCAATTGGTCTTTTCCTGCATTTTTTAAGTATACAATATCTGAAGCTGAATCTGGTGTTGGGTGGCTGCTGGTGTTTAAGACCACATCTGTAAATCCGCTTTTTGCAGCCGTTTGTAGTCCGTTTTCAATAGTTTCCCTTTCTTCATAACCTGGTTCGCCAAAACTTACACCGCTATCGAACCAACCTAAAGAAACATGTAGGTTTTTTATATCAATTACCTTGATTTTTCCAGTAGGTTCAATTTGGTTCTCTATAGCCTCAATGACCCCGTTCTTAATGAGAATGTCTCTCTTTTTTAAATGAAGATCTGTAGTGTTCCCATTTACTATAGTAACTGATTTTAAGAGTGCATTCATAGGGTTATGGGTAGTTCGTTATTAGCTTATTTTAAGAATCTTTGAAGTGCCGTTTCAATCAAAACAAATGCCAGTGCTAAAATAGCAAACCATTTCCAAAACTCGTTTATGGCGTTGTTTTTTTGACTTTCTAAAAAAAAATTCGACAATGATGTATTACTGTTTTCAGGAAGTGCTGCATAAAGTAATTCACTTTCCTTTCTGTTGTTATTAAAGCTGATATGCCTTAGAATGTTTTTATTATGCATTATTTTATAAATGCCCGCATCTGTAGGATTGTCCATAAAATTAATCTGTACTTTTTTAGGAAGCACACGTTGTTGCGGAATAAACTCATTGTTTTCGCTCGATATTTTTATAATATCATCTTGTTGCAATGTAATAGGTACCTCCACCTCTGTGTTATTTCCAATGCTGGTATATAAAGGAGGGAGCTTTAAGCTGTTCATGCCCATGTTATAAAAGACGGGAACTATTAGCGGGGAGTTTTTAAAATTAGAGTTATCATTATTTAACGCTGCAGAAAAGAAATACGCACCTTCGTTGCCAATTAAAAAAGGGTCTTTATTTTGAAATTCAATAGCTATTGGTGCCTTAGTATTGATCTTAAAATGCCCACTTGCTTTTGGAAACTGAAAATTGGTTACCTGTTTTTCAAATACATTTGTAAATAGGGAATGTGCCGTTATAACGTTGGAAATTGCTGCTTCTTGAGCAATGGTATTGCTATATTGGCTATTGTAATAAGATGTTGCTAAGGTATTGTATGAATTGGTGTCGCCATTGGTTGCCGGTATTAAAACAAAACTTCCACCATTTTTACTTAAAGTGTTTATTGCTGTAACCAGTGAACTTGGCAAGTTTTCAATTTCATTGAGTATTACTAAATCTTGATTTTCGATACTACTATAATTCAACTGACTTAAAGAACTTGTAGAAAAATTGAATTCATCATCGGTGTAAATACGCTTTAAAAAGTCGGCAGAAGAATTACCGATTGCCAACACATTAATTTTCGACTTTTCGTCAATATTAAAGTAGAACTGGTTGTCATAGTCCAACCCTGTATCGGTAATGGCTACTTTACCCAAAAGAATATCTTTAGCGTTGATGGTAAAACTTACTTCAGCCTTTTTTCCATTATTGAACTTTGCGGCAGTTTTGGCAATAAGTTTATCATCGTTAAATAAGGAAACGGGTATTGTTTCATCTTCCGTATTTGTACTCAATTGTGCTATTAACTCTATGTTCTCATTTGTTCGATCGCCTATGAAAACAGAGTCAATTGAGGTGTTTTTAATTTGAGAATTAATTGGTTTAATAAACTCAATGTTGATATTCTCTAAAGTATCTAATTCAGTAGGATTGCCCATGCGCTGTTGAAAATCCGATATGAGAACCAGGTTCTTTTGTGATGCATTGTTTTTGGAAAAGAAAGTATTTCCTTTTAAAACAATTTCGTTAATATCTAGTTGTTCAGAAGAAACGGTAAGATTCAGCAGTTCGTTTTGAATATCACTCACTACTACATTCTTAAAGACCTGTTTATTGGTAAATAGTGTAAATCGTTTGTCTTTTGGAATATATTTAATAAAATCTTGAATGGTGTTATTAAAGAGATTGCTGCCTTCCACTTGTCCGTTCATACTATATGAATCGTCTAAATAAAATACCGTTTCCTTTTCTTGAAGTGCGGTACTATTGGCAATAAAGGGCTGGGCAAAGGCGATTACCAAAGCTGCCAATAATCCCATTCTGGCAAATAACAATAGCCATTTTTTTAATGAGCTACTCTTTCTAGATTCAGAAACTACTAGTTTTAAGAATTTTACATTGGTAAATGGTGTTTTCTTAAAACGGCGTAATTGAAATAGATGAATTAATATAGGAATAAGTAGTAGTAAAAGACCCCAAAGAAGTTCTGGATATTTAAATTGCATTCCTAATTTTGATTAGGTCAAAGATAATTATTTTGAATTTAGAAGTTTGTGAGAATACAACTATTATTTTTTGAAACTGAGATTAGCAAAAGAAGTAGTAATCTATTGCAGGTTTTAGATTCAATTTTTGAAAAAATGATTTGATCTGCACTTGTTCCTCTTCATTGGCAACGGTTATTATTGTTTTGGAATGCTCAAGGTTCTTCAATGCGGAATAATGTAGCAACTTAACACCATAAATATCTTTCCCTATTTTCTTTTGGTTATCGCAGACCCAATGAAATTGAATGTCTTTTTCCACTAAAGAACTTGCTATTGTCTTCCCTTTTTTACCTGCTCCCCAAACCACTAACTTGTGAGTTGGTTGCAGTTCAAGTTTCAAGAAATAAAACAGTTTTATATCCAAAAAATAATTTTGTGCATAGTGCTCGCTGGTGCGCGATGTTCTATGGTCATAATCTCGCCAGTAGTGTAGGGTAGTAGTACAAGGTATGCATTGCAACCCTTTTTCATAAAAACGAAAAGCCAGATCATAATCTTCTGGATAACGGTCTGGATTGAATGCATCGCATGCTTCAAAGTCAGCCCTGTGAACCATCCAACAGGGAGAGGGAATCACACATTCTTTGTATATCTCTTTAAAATTGTCTCCGCTAGCTGTCAATTTGTTCAGCCACTTTTCATAACGGTCGTAGCCATCATTGACACCCTTTTCAGAAAAGTACTTTACTTTACCAACGGCAAGATGACCTTTTCCTTTTTGTATTAATGAGGTAACCATTATTTCAATACGGTCTTTGGTCATATGGTCGTCGGCATCCATTCTGGTAATATATTCGCCTTTGCTATGTCGATAAGCTTTTCTGAGAGCCGTTATGATGCCAGATTCATCATTGGAATATATTTTAAATCGAGCATCTTTGGTTGCAAAAGTATTGGCAATGGCTAAACTATTATCACTAGAATGATCGTTAATAGCAATAACTTCCCAATTTTTATAGGTCTGATTTAGTATGGAATTCAGGCATTCTTCAAAATATTCATCAACATCTTTAAAGGGAATAACAATACTTACAAGGGGATTTACCATGGCGGAAAGGTAATAAATAACTGAAATTCAATCTTTTCATTTGTCTGAAAAATAGACAGAAATAAAGAGATGAAAAATAATTAAGAAAAGGCTTTATTAGATAAGAAAACCTTTATATATTTGCACCCGCATTCAGGGAATACCTGATGAGGCACTCAGGAGAAATGGCAGAGTGGTCGAATGCGGCAGTCTTGAAAACTGTTGAGGGTCACACCTCCGGGGGTTCGAATCCCTCTTTCTCCGCAGAAATGCAAAGCTCAACAATATAATTGTTGAGCTTTTTTCTTTTATAGGTGTCAAGGTACCATACACCTTAGCAACTTTTTTTGTTTGGTTACTTGTGCTGTAATCCTCTAGTGCTGTTATACACAGTAGACTTTCATAAGATTATATTATATTTAGTTTATAAAGTTCTGGTGCTCCTTATATTTGTAAAAATAAACCACCATCGCCCTTTAGTAAATAATGACGAAAGCCAAAATTCATCCTAGAGAAAAGGAAAGATTAGCTCTGATTGATTCGTATTCGATTTTAGATACGTTACCTGAAAAAGATTATGATAATCTAACCCAACTTGCAGCAGAAATTTGTCAAACGCCAATATCTTTAATTACACTACTTGATGATAAACGGCAATGGTTCAAATCTCATTACGGACTAGAAACTTCTGAGACTCCCATTGAAGATGCTTTTTGTGCTCATGCCATTACTGCAGACGACCCTATTTTTACTGTTGAGAATGCTAAAGAAGATATTCGTTTTAAAAATAACCCTTTAGTTACCGGTGATCCAAATATTGCCTTTTACGCAGGTATACCATTGAAAAATACAAATGGTCTGTCTTTAGGGACTTTATGTGTAATCGACAATAAGCCTAGAGTATTGACCCAGAGTCAGAAAGAATCTTTGAATATTTTATCTGAACAGGTGATTAATTTATTGGAGCTTAGAAAAAATAAGCTGGAGCTTGAGCGTGCACATAGAAAGTTAAAGAAATTCTCTAAAAAATTAGAGAAGAAGGTTTTTCAGCGTACCAATCAACTGGAAATAAAGACGATAAAGTTAGAGTTGATGATCAATGACTTGGAGTCTTTTAATCATATCTGTAGTCATGATCTTCAAGAACCTTTGCGTAAAATTCAAATGTTCATTTCCCAGGTCAGTGATACCGAATTCAATAACCTATCTGAAGCCGGTAAACATAAATTAGAAAGAATAGACCTGTCCGCTGCACGTATGCGAAATCTTATTCAAGATCTAATGGCATATGGTTCAACCGAAACTATAGATAACAGTTTAACCAGTGTATCTCTGAAAAGGTTGGTGATGGACGTAAAAGATGTTTTAAGCGAAGAGCTTAAAGAGCATAAGACCGTTCTTAAGGTGCCAAAAGATTGTGAGATAACTGTTCGTCCAATTCAGTTTAAGCAGTTATTGTTCAACTTGTTTACCAATGCCATTAAGTATAGTAAAAACGAGGAAAAGCCAGTTATAAAAGTTAGTGGCAAAATTGTTTCAGGAGCAGATTTTCCTAAATTGGACTTGTCGAAGGATAAACGTTACTCTCGTATTGAAGTTTCTGATAACGGTATTGGTTTCGATCAAAAATATGAAAGTAAGATTTTTGAAATTTTTCAACGATTACATACCGATGAAGAATATCAAGGTACTGGCATTGGTCTTTCTATTGTTAAAAGAATAGTTACAACCCATAAGGGTCATATTCAGGTAGAAAGTAACGTGGGAGAAGGTGCCAAATTTATCATTTTCATTCCCGTGGAAAATCAGATAGAATTAAAATAATCCTTTACTTCCTTAATACGATTTTCTTTTTCAGCTGTGCTCATCCAACTAGCTTCAAATGCGTTGATTGCCAATTGCTGAATTTGACCTAAACTTAAATTAAGGGCTTTGGCAGTCTGGTAATAGTTTTCGTTCATATATCCGCCAAAATAGGCAGGATCGTCTGAATGTATGGTTGCAATAATTCCCTTTTCTAACATTTTTGCAACAGGATGTTCGTTCATCTTCTGAATTACCTTTAAGGCAACATTACTGGTAGGGCAAAGGGTCAAAGCAATTTTTTCGTCTACTAATCTTTTTACCAATGCTCCGTCTGTTAAGCAGCGGTTACCGTGATCAATACGTACTACTTTCAAAATGTCTAAGGCTTCCCAAATATAGTCTGCCGGACCTTCTTCACCTGCATGTGCTACCAGTTTATAGCCTTGTTTTGCAGATGCCTTAAATACCTCTTTGAACTTACTTGGCGGATTTCCCATTTCGGAAGAATCTAAACCGATTCCGTCTATGATATCTTTAAATGGGAGGGAAGCTTTTAAGGTTTCAAAAGCCGCTTCTTCGCTTAAATGACGCAAATAGCTCATGATCAATTTGTACGAAATATTCAAATCGGTTTTGGCTTTTTCCAAAGCACGATGAATTCCATTGATGACAATATCAAATGCCACACCACGCTCTGTATGGGTCTGTGGGTCAAAAAATACCTCTACGTGAACTACATTTTCGCTATGTACTTTGGTTAAATAAGCCCAGGTCAAATCAAAAAAGTCTTGCTCATATAACAGTACTTGAGCCCCAGCATAGTAAATGTCTAAAAACTCTTGTAGGTTATTGAATTTGTATGCCGCTTTAACCGATTCTATAGAATCGTAAGGTAAAACAATATTGTTTCTCTTCGCAATCTCAAACATTAACTCAGGCTCAAAACTACCTTCTAAATGTAGGTGGAGTTCCGCTTTTGGAATGCCTTGAATAATAGTTTTAAGTTGAGATGATTCCATAGCGTAAAATGTTTTGTTTTCTTACTTGAGATGAGTGAGTCAGTATATTTATATAAACTTACTTATTAAACTCGATATTTAAGAATAGTATATGCAATAGCGTTCCTTTTTTTATTAATATGGGTTTAGGATTTTCACCAAATACTCCGTTCGATTTATAAATTAATCAAGGTTTACAATACATACTTATTGAAAATATCTTCCAATTCATTTTCTGGGTCGGTACTAAGTCCGGATCGGGTAGTGGAGCTTTGTATTACCGTACTTCTACATGCGGTTAACCACCCAAAACGGTCTGGTAATTCTAATTTGCCAATGGGACCTCCAGCTTTATTTCCCTCACAAATTAACTTCCAGGCCTTTAAATAATCGTTCAATATATCATATTCAATTTCCGGGGAAAATGCTTTTAGTTTCTCTTGGTCAATATGGTATTTAATGTCCAAAAATTTGGTTCGTTTACAGAATAAAATTACGCCTACATTAAAGAATTCTTCCCGTTCTACTTTTGGTACAATGCGTACTATTGCAAATTTAAATGTATGTCTATCTTGCATCTTCAGCTTCTTTAACTAATACATCTATCATTGATAGCTTAGTGGTTATAAATTGATTATAGGCAGCTCTTTTTTCATTCGCATTTAATACATCAGATTCACTTGTCAACCAATCTTCTGGTACGTTGTTAACTATTTCGTTGATTTTTTCTCTGGTTAGGTGTTTCTTAATTTCGGTGGCAGCATCACTTAAGGCAGTGGCTTGTTGTAATAATACATGGTCATTTATAAAAGGGAAAGTTCTGGTGAGGTGATTCTGCCAAGTTTCCCAGTTATGATGAAAATAAAAACTGGCCCCATTGTCTATCACCCATAATTCATTATGCCAATATAAAAGATTCGCGTTTTTAGCGGTTCGGTCAATATTGCTTATCAAACTATCTAAAACAACAACTTTTGAGGCCGTAATGGCATCAGCGGTAGAAATTAAGGGGTCAAAAGTAATAGCGCCCGATAGAAAATGCAATCCTAAATTTAAGCCTACACTAAATTTCAGTAAATCTTGAATTTCTTCATCGGGTTCGGTTTGACGAAAAGTATCCTCTAAATTCATAAATACCAACTCGGGTACTTTAAGACCTATGGCTCGTGCCATTTCACCACCAATAAATTCTGAAATAAGAGATTTTTTACCTTGCCCTGATCCTCTAAATTTTAGCACATACAAGAAGTCGTCATCGGCTTTTACAATAGCAGGCATAGAGCCACCTTCACGTAAAGGCTGTAAATATTGAACAACATCTACTGTTCTAATATCAATTGTATTCATTGTGCTAAGATAGTAGTTACTTATGATTAGTTAGGGTTGATTGTTAGTAATGATAAGAGTGTTTAAGTAACAGTTTTTCACATAGCAATTAATTCTTCGGTTTCTAGTATTGGACTTAAACTTGAGTTTTATTTTTTCCTAACTCCTAACTCCTAACTCCTAATTACTCAACTTCATTTACTAGAGGAGAAATCATAATATGTGCTCTGTGTGTGCCAGGATCCATAATCCAGGGGTGATTAGGTGCTGTAGGAGTTTCAGGTAACCCAATTGATGCTGACGTAGCAAAAGGGGTATATATAACATAGCGTAGCTTGGCACCTTCTACCTTAGAAGTTTCGGGGTCAAAAGTCGTATTTGGACCATAGTAAATGTGTAATGCAGAACCGGGCGTTATTTCAATTTCACCAGATTTAACTTCGGCTTCACGAATTTCAAAAATTTCTTCGGCAGATTTTCCTTCTGCACG
The DNA here is from genome assembly GCF_902506355.1 of Maribacter litoralis. NCBI lineage: Bacteria > Pseudomonadati > Bacteroidota > Flavobacteriia > Flavobacteriales > Flavobacteriaceae > Maribacter > Maribacter litoralis. The sequence continues at coordinate 3,469,858 of NZ_LR733271.1, forward strand.
TAAAGCTCTTCCTCTAGCCATAAAAGGTTCTAGGTCTTTGTGATAACATGCGGCATTGAATCCGTCTTTCTTTGGGTCGTCTGCCAATACGATATACTCACTATCTCCTTCTTTTAACGTGACAAATTCACCAGCCATGTTGTAGCCAATTACCTTGGTATTTTGCCTGCTTTCAGCTGGCGCGGCCATTAAAGCGGTAGCAATTAAATCGTCATCCGTTTCAATTGATTTTAATTGCTTTTTTGTTTGTGCTGTTGCTTCGGTAGTGGTTGCTACTTCTGTACTTTCTTCGGATGTGTCTTTAGATTTATCTGATGAGTTACAGGAAATTAATACAGAGGCGAAAAGTAAAGAGGTAAATAGTGTTTTCATGGCTTATGATTTAAAATTCAACGGTTACTAAAGTTAGCCATTTTCATTTAGTATTTGTAACCTCTTGGAAATCTTATTTTTAGCTAAATCTAATCGAACTTATATAAACCCAAAGTATAAATAGTATTTGTAACGGAACTCTAAACCAAAGATAGGATACGCCCAAACCATTATACGTGCCTTTTTGAAAGTTTACTTGATCTATTGCTCCTTTTATATTGGCAGGAAGAATAATGATGAAGAATACTATTAAAAGCCAAGCGGTTAGATTTTGAAATTGTTTTAATTGTAAGCCAATTGCAGCTGCTATTTCAATAACTCCCGTGAAATATATTATTTCTTTCTTTAATGGGATAGCATCGGGAAGCATCATAGTCATCCCATCTGGAAACATAAAATGCCCCATTGCTGTAAAGAGTAACATGAAGGACATGCCAATTCGTGCAGAATGTGATATGTCATAAGAACCATAAAAGATTTTGATAAGTAAAAAGGCTATCAATGTAACCGTTATAAGTACTACCAGTGGCTTCATTTTTATTTTTTTACAAAGATCTTTTCTATAAAGTCAATAAACAATGAACTTAGGTTAAGTAAATAAACTTTGATTACAATTACCAGGCATTACTAGTAAAGATGTTAACGAATTAGAACAAATTCCACCTTACCGGGAGATAGACATAGGAACCTATAAATCTTGATTATCGTGTAATTCGTTTTCTGATTCTGCTCAATGCTTGTGGTGTAATACCAATATATGAGGCTAGATATTTTAAGGGAATTTCTTTTATTAATTTAGGGCGTTGTTGAAAAAGAGACAAGTATCTTTCTTCCGCCGTTTCATTCAAAAATGATTGTTCTCGCTGAGATTTAATTAGAAAAAGACTTTCCGCCGCCAACCTGCCGATAGTGTTTCCTATTTGGCTTTTAGCATATACCTTTTGTAATTTTTCATGTGAAATTTGCCACAGTATTACATTGGTCAAGGTTTGTATGGAATAGGAACATGGCATACGTGTTAAAAAGGAATCATAAGCACTTACGAACTGATTTTCAAAGCAGAAGCCAAAAGTAACATCTTTATCTTCTTTGGGTATATATAAACGTACGGAACCACTTTCAATGAACGATAAATTATGCTCTATTTGCCCGGCTTCTAAAATGAAATCTTTTTTACCTAGCTCATTTTTCACCAGTTTAGAAGAAAATATTTCCCAATCGGTATCGTTGATGTTTACCAATTGGTTAAAATAAGCTCTAATATTATTCATTGATTGAAGGTATTATTTTCGTTTCAATTCTTCTAAGATACTTTTTCCATGGTCATTTTCTGGATTCAGCTCAATTGATTTTTCGTACATTTTAATAGCCTCTTCTGTTTTGTTTACTGCTAAAAGAGCCTCACCATAACTATCGTAGGCATTTGCGTTATGTGGAAATAAAAGGGTTGCAGCTTTAAATAATACTAAGGCATTATCCATGTCTTGGTTTGCCATCAATGAATATCCCAAGGTATTTAAATCATGCGCCGTTCGGTTGTTGTATTTTGATTGTATCGATAAATCAATGGCATTGTTCAAAACCTTCGGTAATAGGTTGATTTGTTGATTTTTATCTAAGGTTTTGGCATAAGCTTTAATAACTGAATTAATAATCAAAGTGGGATTATCTTGAAATACGGCATGACCGCTATTTTTAGCAATTACGTTATGAATATTCTCATTTTTATCACCAAGTTCTTCTTGTAATGTTCTCCATCTGGTTGACAGTATTTCTGGAAAGTCGGGAAAAGAATTCTCAGGAAAAATGTTTGTAACAGGTATGTTTTCTGGGAATTTCATGCCTCTTATATATCGCATGGTTGCATTGTAATTATAATTCATGTAATAATCGCCAGAAGGTTTAGGTATTGTAGTGATATCTACATTCATATCTCTCATGGAGAGTAATTCTTCGTTCCAGAATTCGCTTGGAGTTGCGTCGATCGAAACTACTGAAATTACTTTTTCAGGATATTTACGTGCGTAAAGCATATTGTAAAGTCCGCCATAGGAGTGGGAGACCAGTATTATTTGACCATCATACCCTAGCTTTGTTAGTCCAATTTTCAATTCTTTTATTCCATTCTCTATTCCAAAATCTGTTTCTTTTTTTAAATACGGATTTAATTCGCTTTTCCCAAACCCCGAACGGTCATACGTAATCAATGTAGTACCCGTAACGTTATAAATGCTTTCTAAAATAGGTGCCCAGACAGAACTATCATTTCCGCCGCCAGCTTCAAAAAGAATGGGAACTCCTTCTCCATTTATAATGTTGAAATGCATGTTATAGCCACCAACATCGACAAGGGAGCTTTCACCTTGTGCCTGTATTGAAATCGTAAGGGAGAAAATAGTTAAGCATGCAAAATAGAAATGTTTCATATGGTCGGTGTTTTTTGGTTATTTAATTGAATTGATCAGATTAAAGTATGCATCAATAACTAAGCCAATAACGAGCTTAACTCCTTGTAAATGAGTAAAAAAAAGTGTTGGAGTAAGATGATGTGGAGAAACAGAACAAAAAAATGCCGATGATCATTTATCATCGGCATTTGAATTTTTTGCTTAAAAGTTAATTAAGAATCTGAGTAAATTACTTTTGCATTCTTAATCTTATCGTCCAAGTCGTTCATAGAATTAACATACTTATATTGATTGTTCAAAATATTATCGGCTTTTTCACCTACAATAATATGTTTCACATCTAAATCTGGTGCGTTTAATTCTACCTGATCTTGAATTCTCATTTTCTGCTCACCTAAATCGGTATCCAGCTTTTCAAGTTTAGAAATAACGTACAAACGATTTTCTGTAGCGCGAATTTCTTGTATATCTAAATCGTGCTCACTATCAGAAACTTCTGCTTCTACCATAATGGTACGTTGTTCTTTGTCTTCTCCTGGCATATCAAAGTCGATTACAGGAACCTCAACTTCTTCCTCTTCCATAACGATCATAGGCTTAGGCACTTTAACCGTTTTTGTAGTAGTACCTACGTCAATATCTGCCCAGTTTACGTCATATTCTGGTAATTCTCCTGAGTCTGCAGATACATCTACATCCACTTCTGGTAATTCACCTTTTTCTTCTTTTTTAATGTTACAACTGCTTACTATGGCCAATGCCATAATTGGAATTATTAATTTCTTCATTCTTATTATTTTTTAGGATTAATTATTGATTTACTATAAACGCATGAATTACGCCTGGCAACCATGCCAACAAAGTCAGTAGTATACTGATCAGCAAAGTTGTGCTTACTCCATGTTTTAAGAATACCGCTAATGGCGGTAATAAAATGTTTAAGATTATTGTTAGTAATGACATTTATATTTGATTTTTGGTTCGGGTCAAATATGGCAAGAATGTCCTTTTTAGGTTGATGCTAAACCTTTAGAAACTAACTTTATAGGGATAGAACACGTAATTGTGGTCGATAGAGCAAAATGCTGCTACTTTTTGGGGCTAAGTGGTGTAAAAGTGCATTATTGTATTGTTTGGTGGGATGCTGATTTTATTTGTATCTGAATAATGTCTCTAGTCGTTTTTTAATTTTTTTTTACACTTAATAAGGTACATTGGTTGATTTTCGGTCACTTCTATAACTTCAAGAGGTCCGTATGCTTCAAATTCTTTTTTCACCGATTCTTTATCGTAGTAGAATATAGCCGCTCCTTTATGAACCTCGTAGCGGTCTTTCCCCAATAATTCACCTTTTCCATATTCAGGTGCTTGTTTGGTTACCGCGGTAAAAATCATATATCCGTTTTCAATCAGTTGGGCATAGCAATTTTGTATCAGTTTTTTTCTTTCTTGGTCGTCCAATAAATGAATGAGGGCATGACAAAAAATGCCTTCATACTTTTTATCATTAAAAGGCATTTGAGTAACAGGGCCATTAAAGATGTCCAATCTTTCTCCGTAATGTTTATGAGCAAGTTCAATGGCAGTTTGAGAAATTTCTATACCGCTTACATGTATTCCGTTATCTAAAAATGGTTTTGCATTTCTGCCGTATCCAATGCCGGGAATTAATATGTTTTTTATACCATTCTTTTTAAAGATTTCAGTAGCTAATTGAGCAGATTTTGTAGGTGTCATTCCCCACATTTCTTGCCTGTTGTTAAATGCATTTTCCCAGAATTCTGTCATATTATAAACAAATTTTATCTTCTAGTAATTTACATATAATCCCTCTGTTTTTAAGCTGTAAGAAGATTGCATTTGTGTCTACTATTTCTCCTTCACATCTTAAAATGGAATGCCCACACGGATAGGGTTTGTTGAAATCTTCCAAATCAAAATTGATTTTTAGGTGCGGATATTGAATTTTTAAAAATTGAATAATTTCTATGGATAGAATTTCCGATTTTACGTTGGTCATAAACACTTCTACCATATCAAAAATTTTCTTTTGTAAGTTCACCATTAACAACAGCTCCAGCAATGTTTCCGCTAGAAACAGCTAATGCTACAGAACGCATCATAGAACTATTATCCCCACAAGCAAAAATGCCTTCTTGTGTCGTTTGTTGCATAAAATTAACTTCAATAAGCTCGTCTTCTGTTAGATTGCAACCCAGTTCTTTAGGTATGTTTGAGTTTAGCTCAAAAGGAATAGCGGCATAGGCACATTCAAAATTTTCAGTAGTACCATCTTTAAAAACAATATCTTCTACATGACCGTTTCGGTGTTTAATGCTTGATATTTCTTTTTCAATGATCTGTATTTTGTGTTGCTTTAATTTTTCGAGCTGTTCTTTTTCAAAGTCTTTTGCTCCCGAAGTAATTATTGCTATTTCTTTGGTAAGATTATTCACCAAAGAAGCAAGATGAAATGCTCTTTCGCCATTAGCAATAATTGCTGTTTTTTTGTTTCTAATTTCGTAACCATGGCAATAGGGGCAATGTACAACAGATATTCCCCAGCATTCAGAAAAGCCCTTTATATTGGGCAATAGGTCTTTAATTCCTGCTGCAAATATTAATTTTTTTGCAGTAAAATAGTCTCCTTTTAAGGTGGAGATTTCGAAAGCGCCGTTTTTTCTTTTTCCGCTAACTGCAAGTCCGTCATAAAATTTAATACTGTCATAAGCGATTAATTGACTTTTGGCAATTTCTGATATCTCTTTTGGTGTACTGCCGTCTTGTGTTAAAAAGTTATGTGAATGTGGAGTTTGACGATTACAAGGTTTTCCTGCATCGATTACCAATGTTTTTCGTAGTGAACGACCTAATGCCATTGCTGCTGATAGTCCCGCGTAACTACCACCTATTATGATGACTTCAAATTCTTTTTTGTCCATTTTGTGATTGTATTTAGCAAGGAGCGTAAGTGGTTTAATTAGTGTTAGCACTGCACCTATAACTCCAATTGATTTTATGGTTTCTCTTTTGGTTATGATATTTAATGCAAATATGTCGCATTAGTAAATATTGTCAAAAATACAATCTTTTTGTATTATTGCAACTTATTCGCAATAAAATATGAATAGAAGAAATACGCCTACAAAAGAAGCGATATTGAATTTGCTTTCAACTTCTAAAAAAGCATTAAGTCAAGATGCCATTGAAAGGCAACTTGATATTAAAATAAATAGAGCAACCATCTACAGGGTTTTAAATAGGTTTTGTGAGGATGGTATAGTGCATAAGATTGTTGCGGAAGACGGAAAACAGTATTTTGCTATTTGCGAAAAATGTGATAATCCTTCAGAAGTTGTTACTCACCATTTTCATTTTAGGTGTTTATCTTGTGATACTATCGAATGTTTACAAGTACCTGTTGCGTATTCAGTTCCAGATGGATATGAGGTGCAACATGCAAATTGCGTGCTAACCGGAGTTTGTAATGATTGTTCTTAGATGATTTAGTTCCTAAAGCTTTTCTCCGGCGCACGGAAAATTCACGTTCAACTCTCTAGCTTAGCATAAAAAAAGCCCCTTAAAGAGGCTTATATCGATAGTAATTATTTCTAATTATAGGCTTGTGCAACGGTTACCGGTGTTGTGCATAGTGCTTTATTATTCTGGTTTTGTATAAGTTACAATGTCAATTCCAATTCCGTTTGGGTCTTTTATTGCAAAATGTCTGTCGCCCCAGGGTTCGTCTCGGATTTCAATTTCCATTTGGATTCTCTTTTCTTTTAGTTGCTTATAAATTACATCTACATTTTCAACTTCAATAGTCAAATAAGCTCCATTTCCATTAAATGCAGATTGGAAAATTGGTTTTTGGCTTGGATGGTTTGGTTGTAAAAAACTGATTTCTGCCGAATTGTTAGGTGTGTGAAGTAATAAATAAAATTCGTTTTCAAAACTTACTCCAAAGTCCAATACTTCTGTATAAAATTTCTTGGTTTCCTGTAATTTTTCAGTGATTATTCCTGCATTAAGTTTCATCTTGTTTTTTGTTTGTGCATTTGTCCAACCTACTGTCAGAATAAATGCTTTCATTGTCAATAATTTTATTGCTACAAATTTAGTTTTGTAAGAAAGCTATGCATTGTAAAAATCGGACAAACTTAATGGAAGGCTTCGGAAGGTGTAACTCCATAATATGTTTTGAAGTTTTTAACGAAATGAGCTTGGTCAAAAAATCCAACATCAAAGTATAACTTGTTTTCTTTTAAACTTTGTTTAGAAGGTTTTGCATTTAGAATATGTTGAAAGCGAACAACATTGCTAAACGATTTAGCTGTTGTTCCGATATAAAAATTGAAAATTCTGCGAAGTTGTCTTGAACTTAAACCTGTATTAAGGTCTTTTTCAGTGTTCAAGTATCCATTTTTTTGGAAAATTAGGTTTAGTGAATCTAAAAAGCGGTGGTCGTAATGAATATCTTGGATTTTTGAAAATGCAATTATTCTTTTGTTTAGTATTTTTACAATGTTTTCAAATGAATCGGTAGACTTGATTTGTGAATTTATCCACTCGGAAAAATTAGGTAAAACTTTACTTAGTTCTTGAGATTGATTACTTAAAGTTCTGGCGTTTATTCCGAATAAATGAGAAAAAGCAGAAGGTAAAAAACGAATGCCTATGTAATCAAATTCCTTTCCAATTGGAAATTGGACGAACTTTCTAGAAAATCCCATAATAAAGTTTTCGGTCGGTTGTTTATGGTTAAAATATATGTCGATACAGCCGTCTGAAACTACTCGGTAATTATAATTTTTGTTTAATGGTTTCAGCGTTTTAAGTTGCCAAAAACAATAGATAAAATTTTCAATTTCTTTATTTGGTTTAATCTCTTGATAACTTATTTCATTATCATTAGCCGAAACTGTTGGCTGAATCGGTTTATAATATTCTTTTATAGTTTTTAGATTATTCACTGCGTTTTTTTCGCATTATGCACAACGTTAAATGTATGAGTAGTGGCAGATTGCGGGGCACTTACCTGTCAAGCTGTGATAAAGTTTGAGCGGGCTATAAACCTTGATATTAGCTACTTTCCCTGCCATTACTTATACATATTGTGCCTGTTGCACAAGTTAACGAAAAAACCATATAGGGTCAACGTGATCTTAACGTTGGGTCGTTAACTTTAGGTATGCAAGGAAAAAAGGAGTATCAGGAAAAACTGTTCGCCCGTTTCCAATTGAGCGAGCGTATACCGAAGAACAATTTCTACAGGCGTTTAAAAGAGGTTCTGGACCTGAATTTTCTCTATAAGCTGACCAAAGGCTATTACGGTGAAANAGCCTTTCTCCAGTGCATCTAAAATTTAGGTTCATCTTCTGACATGGCATAAAAAAAGCCCCTTAAAGAGGCTTATATCGATAGCAATTATCTCTAATTATTGGCTTGTGCAACGGTTACCATTGTTACCACTAGTTTTTTTACGTTTTGAAATAGAATACGTTGAAAATAGATGTAGATGTACTTTCCTCCATATTGAATCTATTTAATTGCATTTTATAAAAAGCTTTTTTAGGAACTTGAGTTTTGTCAAATCTGATGTACGTAAAACCATCTTGGTCAATTCTAGTTGTATTTTGGATTAATGAATAATTTGCATTTTCTTGGCTATACATCCAAAGGGTTGACCATTCTTTGTCTGGGTTACTACGATACACAAAATAATAATATTCTGAATCTTCTTTTAAGGATGGTATATCTGAGAACCCAACATGAAACCAAACTGGTTTTATAAATTTTGAGCTATTAAATTCACTTAATGATAACGGTTTGTCCAACAATTGCCATTCTTCTCTCTCTGGAAAATGGGTGATTATAGCTAGTTCTGGTTTCATGTCAAAATAGAAATCGGAAACAGACAAGTCTTGCGAAGTGCCCCAAGTCGAGTCTAGTATAATCCATTTACCGTCTAATTTAATCACGTTCCAGGCGTGTCTTGAATCATTATCTAATTCCAATTCAACATAGTGATTGCGCTCGTCCCTTATGTATCCAGTTACTACATCAACTTCAATGTCCATTTCGTTCATGAACCACTTGTAAAGCTGAGCATATCCTGCGCAAACACCTTTTCTAGTTTCATATACCTTTTCAATTGACTGAAGGTTATTAAATTCTTCATTGGATATTTCTCCGTTCAGCACGTTTTGTAATGTAATCTCGTCATACTGAATATTTGAGCCAACCCAGTAATAGAAAAACTTTGCTAAGCTCCTTTCATTATTGATATTTTGTTTCGCAAATTCTGTCAGTTCTGACATGCTATAGTTCACAGCACTTGCATTTTTAACCAAAGTGTAAATAGAGTCATTTTGCGAGAAACTCGAAATAACCGTAAATAGAAAGATTGTAGTTATGTAAATTATTTTTTTCAAATTGGTGGTAACGGTCTCGTATAACCGTCAGTTACGGGTTAATATGCGTTAATTTTCGGTTTAGCACTGACTTTAGCAATTGTGAGTGGATTCGGACGTAGTCGAATCCGCCGTAATTGTGGTTATACATTGTTGTAACCAGTTTTTTATTCCACTTTCTCATAGTAATGATTCAAGTCATAATTCAATATGATTTTCGGCTTTTCAAAAATCTTATTGCTGAAATATGTACTATGTCCTGCTTTTCCAAATTCATATTCGTAAGTCCAGTCAATTTCGGTTGTCAGTATTCCGTAACTAACTTCATAAGTTCCATTTCCATAAAATCCGCTCGTAAATGTTCCGTCAGATTTTAAATTCAGCGTGTCCGCTTTGTGAGGTGATTCCACACAGCAAGGTTCATTTCCATAATTAGTATTTGCATAAATTCCAACTACACTATTTTTTGTCATTGGAATATTACATCGTAATACTGAAATTCCGATGATTAAAATTATTCCGATTCCGAATAGTATGCGTCTCATTTGGCAAATTGGTTACAACGTTGTTGTATATGGTTTGTTGCGTGGTTTAAGCACCTAATTTAGCAAATAAAAACCGAATAGAAAATCCGCAAGGATTTTCGTAAGTAGGCTAGAACTAGCAATAAATTATATACGGTGTTGTACCTAGTTTTTATATTTAATTTCTCTATAAGTCCTATGATATGGCTTTTTTGTTCCATCTGGACTTATTACGTTTTTAATTAATTTAATCCAATTTCCTTTTTCATCATATTCATAATCTATTTCGTGGATAAAAGGTTCGTTTTTATCAGTCAAAATCCAATACATTTTGGTTGTATCTCCATTTTGATTGGTTTCAATAATAAAATCAGAGTTTATATTTCCTTTGATTTCCTCTTCTAGTCGACCTTGATAATTAAAGTCCATTAAAATAAACTTACTATTTGGATAATCATAATTTACACTTTGAAGTCTAGAATGGTCTGGTCCAACAATTGTATGTTCAATTTCGGTCGGATTTTTCAGGCTGTCATATTTTACTGTATATCTCAAATAAGTCTCGCCAGAATCATTTATTTTTTCTTTTATCTTTTTGTTTTCTTGATATTGATACTTGACTTTAGTTACATACCATTTTCCACCTTCATATTTTAAATTTCCTTCATAATTTAGAATTCTATTGTTAGAATCTAATTCAATTATTTCGTCTGCAATTAGCTCGTTATCTCGATATTTTTTCACTAACATTTCTCTACTAGACTTAAAACTGTAAATATTTTTTTCAATCCAAGTTTCAGAATTCGCCATAAAGATTGTGTCATTAACAACTACTTCGGCAGGATTTCCGAATTTCACGCTGTAATAAGTTTTAGGCGCTACTCGTTCGGCAATTTCAGAATAAAATGTAGGTTCGGATTCTTGATTTTGAGAATAACCAAATAAGGTAATGAAAAGTAAAAATATGAATGGTAGTTTGCTCATTTCTTAAATTAGGTACAACGTCTCGGCTAAGCGTAGTGCGGTAGTAAGGAAACTTTTCGTTTCCGTCTGCGCACGAAGCTAAAGCTTTTGGTTTAGTTTTATTTTTTCTTGTCCAAAGCTAAATCCCAAAGATTTAGCGACTTTCTAAATATACGCAGACCTTTCCGTTTTGCCCTTACGTTCGCATTACGTTTAAGCATTGTTACCAACTGTTTTTCTGCGTTTAGATATGCCGTTTTAGTTATATTTTTTTATTCCGACCGAGTAAAAAGTCCATCTGCGTTCAGATTGCGTTTGTGTGATAATTCCACCTGCGCAAACTTGCTAAAAAGTCCATTTACGTACAGTTTACATTTGAGTGATAGTTCCATCTTCGCAAACTAGCTCGTGGTTTTGTCATTATTTTCCACTAACTTTTATCAAGTCCATTTTTGGATATAAACAAGCTACCCAAAAGAACCACTCCAATGAAGATTCCAGAATAAGTTACAGTAGATTCTGCGTTTGTGAAAAAGCCATAAATTCCAGCTAGGATGCTTAAAATGCCAATAATAACAATAACTGTTTTGGTTGATTTATTCATTTGGATTAGTGTTTAGAAGATTTTTTTAAAATAGTTGGTAACGGTCAGGCTATGATTAGTGCGGCGCAGAAATCCGACGGATTTCCAGCTACGCACAAAGCATAATCTTATGGTTTTGTGTTTTTCTTTTTTTGTTTAAATGCAAAATCCATGAGATTTTGCGACCTCATAAATATAGACAGACCTTAGCGGAAAAGCCACAAGTCCGTATTAATTATAGGTATTGTTATCTTCTGTGGCGACACAGCCGAGTAATCACGAAACTTTGCGTTTGTTTAATTATTCCGTTCGAGTGAAGTCTTATTCACGCAAACAAGCTAAAAAGTCCATCAAGACAACGATTGCGCAAGAGTGAAGTCCATCTGCGCAATTTTATTCATCTTTAAGAATCCAGAGAAGAATTTTCACTTGACAACTTTTTTTTATTGTCACTTTCTTTTTTAAAAAATCCAACTGTCCAGATTCCAATTCCTAATACACTTATTAAAGGAACATCAGATAGCATTTCTGCTGTTTCAGCATCTAAAAATTTACCAATAAGTCTTGCTGACCATGAAAGTATGATTATTGCAATTCCTATTTTTTGAAGAAGGTTACTATTTTTCATAGAATAAATTTTGCGTACTTCTTATAAGTATCAATTAATCCAAACTTGTTACACTAAACAAAAATAAATTAATTTTTGAGCCATTGAAGATAACGTCAAAGCTATGAGTAGTGCGTTTGGGAAATCCGACGGATTTCCGGATACGCTCTGAGCTAAAGCTTTTGGTTTTGATTTGTTTTTTGTTTCGTCCAAAGCTAAATCCAACAGATTTAGCGACTTAATAAATATAGCCAAACCATTTTATAAAACCCCGAGCCACGCATTACTTATAGGTCATGTTAGCGGTATTAAGCCAACCCTAGCCAAACTCAATAAAGACAAGCTAAAAGAACAATTCGCGTAGATTTTGCCGTTTTTTCCATCCAGCGACAGACTTGGGCGAGCATAAATATAGTTTAGCGGACTTATAATATCTTAACAAAACATGGCGAACCAAAAGTCCGTCAACATTACGATTGCGCAGAGATTGCGTTCTGGCGGCAAAAGGGAAGACCCCGAAAGCTGCTCTTTTTTTTAGCCCAGACCAAACGATTTGTAGTTGTTTAAAATACAAAGACCGTAGCTTTTTTACTTTTATGATAAACGTTACTATTTACGAACCGAGAAGAAAATATAAGGCAAAAAGTAAAAAACGGATAAGCCCCGAAGTTGATCTTATTTTTTAATTGCTTATTACCGTTAACGGTCAGGCTATGGCAAGTAGGGCAGGCAAGGAAACTTTTCGTTTCCGTCTGGTCTGCGAGCCAGAGCTTTTTGTTTTGTAATTATTTTTTCTTTTTTAATTGCCAAATCCAAAAGATTTGGCGGACTTCGTAAACAAAACCAAGCCTTTAAATATAGCACTTTATGCCCTATTTGCTATAGCCATTGTTACCTGCAGTATTTATTGCATTGAGTCGTTAAATTTCTGTGTCAAAATATCCGATTCTATCCAGTTTACCGTAAGTTTAATTAACGTTTTTAAATCATTCAAATCCTTATCGTTCCATTTTTTTTCATAATGGGTATGGTCATTACCTAGCCATATTGCTCGACTTGAAGTTGATTTTAATCTTGTGTCATCTACGTATGACTTTATGCAATTGGATATTGTGTTTTTTTTAATTGAATCTTCTTTGTCCGGAAACTGTCCGATTAAATAATCCTTTAATAAGAATTCTAGAGCCTTTCTATAAGCAACTCCACATATTTCGAGTAAGTTATTCTGTTCAGCGAAATAAGCTTCATTAAATATTATTTTAAATTTTGGAGAAGTTTCAATTATTTGATCAGAAAAATTCTCGCTTATTACCGAATGTTTGACGATTCGTTCGTAATAGTATTCCGTGTGATTTTCTCTTCCATATTCTGCAATGAAAGGTTTGTCACATTCAATGTTTGGACATATCAGAGTTGCATATACTGTATATTGTTCTCCACCTAAGTAGTCTGATTTAAATTTCGGTATAATATGTTTGTGACAATGTGGACATTCATTAGGAAAACCATATAGATATCCATAAATATTTCCACTTTTATTCGCTAAAATTTCGAATGCTTGTTCTTTCATATTGCAGGTAACAATTGTATATGTGCACAATTGCACATATATCTACTTTGTGCACACTAATCTAATAGATTTTTTATTGTCTTAAAAGTATTTGTAGCTACATGGGTGTATATTTCTGTTGTTTTGCTTGAGCCATGACCTAATAACACTTGAATTTGCCTAAGATCTACGTTAGATTCTAATAAGTGTGTCGCAAAGCTATGTCGTAGAGTATGTGGAGTTACATTCTGTAAAATTCCTGCTTTATTGGCCGCTTGTTTTACTATTTGTATTACACTTGCTGTACTGTATTTACTGCCTCTGCGCCCTTCAAACAAGAATTCTTTAGGATGCCATTCTTTAAAATAAAGACGTAAATCCATCAGTACGTTTTCAGATAATAGTGTTACCCTGTCCTTATTACCCTTGGCGCATTTTATATTAATAAGCATCCGTTTACTATCTATATCTTTAATCTTTAGGTTTATAAGTTCACTTCTACGTAAACCGGCACTGTATAATAAGGCTAAAATACATTTATGTTTTAGGTTTGTTGTACAATTCAGCATTGCAATAACTTCTTCTTTTGAAATTACGGTAGGTAGCTTATGCTCCTTCCTTGGTCTTTCAATGTCGTAAAAACGGTTGGGCATGCCAAGTACGGTCTCATAATAGAATTTTATGGCATTTATGGTTTGGTTTAAGTATGAGTTAGATACGTTTCTACGTATTAACCTTTGTAGATATGACCTTACGTCACTTTCGTTCAAGGTTGTAATATCTCTGTCCATATAATGATTAATGAACATTTCAAAAAAGTTGACATACGTTTTTACGGTGCTGTTGGCATATCTTTTAAGCTCTAGTTTTAACAGGTATTCTTCTGGGCAAACCCTATAGCCTTCAGGTGTTTTCCTTTCCCTGAACCACTGTACATCTACTACTTCATTATGGGTGTTGACGGGTCTATTGCTTAAAAATTTATTATAGTTGATCCATACAACTCCTTTAAATGTATTGAAAATGGTGCCAAGGTTTTTCTTGGTATTGTGTATGTAAACCATATGATACTGACTACTCCATTTAGGTTCAGGTAGTCCTTTGATCAGGTTCTGTATAAGCTTGTTTGGGGTAAATTGTATGCCGATCATCTTCTGATCGTTGATCATTAGATGATGTAGCGTTATGGATTTTGTGGTGTTCATAATGCCAAGAGTACTAATTAATAAAACAACTAACGGAATATTATGCGTATATTATTCGTGTAATATTCGATTAATTAATTGGTATGAAAAGAGTATGTCCAGAATGTGATAATGAGGTTATTGGTAGAACGGATAAAATTTTCTGCTCTGTAAAATGCAAGTCCATACACCAATATGAAAAAAGTCAGAAAGAAAATACCTTTTATTTTTCGGTTGATAAACAGTTGAAGAAGAATAGAAAAATATTAAAGCGATATAATAAATCCGGATTTACCACCATAAGAAAGAACATACTTTTAGATGAAGGCTTTAATCCTAAATTTTTTACCCATTACTGGAAAAATCAAAAAAATGAGGTTTATCTATTTTGTTATGATTTCGGATTTCTAAAAATCAATAAAAATGGGGTAACAAAATATTTAATTGTAAAATGGCAAGAATATATGAAAGAGTAGCTACTTGTATAATGACAAAGGAAAAGGGCAACCCTAAAGTTGCCCTTTTTTAATGTTTTGATACTACGAACTTAAAATAAAACTATTCTAATGAGGTGTCACCTTCGTTTGGGTTATACACATAGTTAAAAGTGTAGTAGGGGGTAGCATCTGTAAATGCATCTGGTTCTGCAGGTGTATCTTCGTAGTAGCTTAAGATCTCAACCTTGGCGTAGTTACCTGCTGTAGTTCTAAAAACGAACACTTTACCCGGTATGGGTGTAATTAAATGTGTTGGATCACCCGCGTAGTTGTACCAACCATTGTCGCTACCTGTTGGTATGGCAAATGAGGCATCTGTATCTTGGTTAAAAGTTAATCCGTCTGCAGTGGTTACACTTGCCAATGTTCCCGTTACTATGGCTACACCGGCGTCGCCGTTTCTTTCTGGCTCATCTTCTGTACCTGTAACCGTACCTCCGTTTACGGCGATTGTGGTTCCTCTAAAGGCTATGTCCCAATCGGTATCGCTAGTGGTAACGGCACCGGTTTCAAAGTCAAATTTTGCAAACTCGCCGCCTTCGGGTTGCCCTTGCCCTCCGGTTTGTGGAGCATATAGATTACTTACGGTTTCTGTCTGTACGGGATCTGTTGGCGTGCTGTCATCATCATTGCTACAAGAGGCGAATGCCACTGCTAAAAATACTACTGCTAAAATGTTCTTCGTCATGGTAATTGTAATTAAAACCTGCGCGTTGTCAGGTGGGTTAGAATTGATAATTTAATTTAATGAATGCTTGTATGCCCGGCATCGTCGGTATATTGTTATCTGTATAGTCCAATAGATTATTTGCGCCTACCTGTAATGTAAAATCGGAATAGAAGATTTTGCTGACCGCTGCATTTATCGTAACAAAACCGTCTATAAAGCTGGTGTCGAAACTATCGATCAGTCCGTTACCATTGGTGTCGTATTGTGCGTATTTACTTCTATACAGTACACGCATATTTACATTGGTACTGGCAGATGGTATATCGTAATACACCTTAAAATTTGCATTATGCCTTGAACGATTGACCAAGCCAAAATAATCTGATTGCGACAATGCGACCGACTGCCCACTTTCTGCATCACGAACAAATACTTGATCATCCTTTACGTCTTGTTTCTTTTCTTTGTCAAAAGCGTATAGCAACTGGTATCCTGCACTGATGTTTAGCTGATCGGTAAGTTTATAGCTTGAGTTGATTTCAAAACCAGTGGTGTATATTTCATCAAAATTCATGTAACTGAATACATTTTGGCCGTTGGTCTTACGAGCAATGATCTGGGTATCTATAAGGTTTTTAAAATCGTTTCTAAAGAAATTGACTTCGGTAGTACCTTTGCCATGTTTTAAATTGAAACCTAGGTTGTACCCAATAGAGCTTTCGGCTTCCAAAGGTTTACTCAATTCATCTTCGGTTACGATAACATCTAAAATTTGATCTTGTGCTTCTAATTCCTGTAACTTATCTAAGGCTACATTATAGCCAAGTACGGTATAACCAACGGCGGAGTTGGTAAAGTCAAAATACAATTGCCTAAAATCTGGTGCTTTAAAGCCGTAGCCTACAGACCCTTTAATAGATAGGTTGTTGTTCAGCTGGTAACGTAGTGCCAATTTAGGGCTAAACTGATTGTTGTATTCGGAGTGATTGTCAAATCGGGCACCGGCAATTACATTTAGCTTTTCAATGGGGTCAAAGTCGTACTGTGCATAGAGGTATTGTGAAGTGAAGTTTACCGTTTCATCAAAATATGTACGATCTAAATTATCTATCTGTAGACCGGCACCTGCGGTTAAAGTTCCATTTTGGAACCCAATTTTACTGTCATTCTCATTCGCAAAGGTATAACTACCGCGTACCTCTGGTCTAAATAACTTTTGATCAAAGTCACTATCGCTTAAAACATCTGTAGAAATAGGGTCTGCCAATAATTCTGTAGCTACATAATTGGTGTAATAAAGTTCATAGGCCATCGTAAGATTCGGGATCCATTTGTGGTCTAATCTTGCATGGGCGTTCCATTCTCGTTCTTTGGTGTCGCCCTCATATTGAATACTTTCCAATGAAAAACTGGCATCTTGTACCTGATCATAAAAACGACCCGTGGTAAAAAGGGAAAGTTTATCGTTAAAGTCATAGTAAAGCCTACCGTTTAGGGTGTAGTTGGTAAACGGGTTTACGGTTTGCCCTTCAACATCTTCATTGAGGTCATATCCTTCCGATGAAAATCGGTTCGCAAAAAATCCGTAGCGAAATTTTTCAAAACCTTGCTTTAGGTCTAGGTTCATGTCTTGCTGTGTAAAACTTCCTATTCTGTAGGATGCATTACCACTTAAATCTTCAGTCTTCGGTTTTTCAGTGATGATATTTATCACTCCGCCTAAAGCTTCTGAACCGTATAAACTGCTAGACGGACCTTTAACTACTTCTATTTGTTTGATATTGCCAACGGTTAACCTACTTAAGTCAAAATTTCCGGCACTTCTACCCACTAATGGAACTCCATCAATTAATATAAGTATATAGTCTGATGCGATACCTTGTATTTGTACGCCTTGAAATCCGCTCTCATCGGTAACGGTAATAATCCCGGTCTGCTCGTTCAGTATTTCGTTAAGACGAACCGTACCAGATTTAGTGATCTGTTTTTTGCCAACTAGGGTAACAGGTAGTGGAAGCGACGATAATTGGCGCTCTGTTCTAGTTGCGGTTACGATGACTTCATCTAGTTGTTGAGATAAAATAGAGTCGGTAGTGCTGGGCACTTGGCTCTGCGCTATTATATAATTTGTACCTATTAATACTAGTAAGGCCGGTAATCGAAATCGCATTATATTTATTTAGACTTATTCTTAATAATGTTCAAATATATAAACAATTTTTATTTAGAATGAATTAAAATAGTTATTTTTGTCTCGAACATTAAAATACCTTACCCGTAAAATGAAAACAGTTTTACCTACCATATTGGCACTAGTACTATCTGTAGGTGCCATTGCCCAAAGGGCAAAGATGAAAGAAGACCGCGAGGCTATAAAGAGCATGTGCGGTTGTTTTGAGGTTACGTTCAATTTTGCCGAGACTTTTAATCATAGTACGGATTCCTTATATAAACCTTCCAAGACTAAAGTGGATAAAGGTTTGGAATGGGCAGAATTGGTAACGGATGAGGATGATAAAATCTCCATACAACATTTATTACAGGTAGGTAACCCTGCTGATCCGCATATTGTAAAACATTGGAGACAAGATTGGCTGTATGAGAATACCGACCTCTATTCCTATAATGCGGATAACACATGGACCTATAAAAAATTACCTGCCGATCAAGTAAAAGGGCAGTGGACGCAAAAAGTGTTTCAAGTAGATGATAGTCCGCGTTACGAAGGTTCTTCTACTTGGGTGCACGTAGACGGTAAGAGTTTTTGGGAGAATACTTCAGATGCTCCATTACCAAGACGTGAGTACACTACGAGAAGTGATTATAATTTGACCGTACGTGGCAACCGCCATGAAGTAACGGATTACGGTTGGTTGCACGACCAAGATAACAAAAAGGTAATTCGTGAAGCTGGTAAAGAAGATATAATTCTTGCACAGGAGAAAGGATATAACACATATGTAAAGGTAGATGATAGTAGATGTGCCGCTGCGGCAGCATGGTGGAAATCCAATGGAGATAAATGGGCAATGGTACGTGCCAAGTGGGACGATGTTTATGGAAGAAACCAAAACCTTACCCTAGAAGAAAAAGTAGATAATAAAGTGTTGTATAAATATCTTTTTGATGATGAATATAATCAAGAAGAGGAAATTGAAGAAGTAATTGAATCATTCGTTAAAAAATAAGAACATGAAAACCGTTAAACAAATAGCCCTAACCGCTCTGTTGTTTGTAAGCTTCACTGGTATAGCTCAGCAGAAAAATGAACTTTTAGATCGTAAATTCTGGAAAAACAACCCTAGTGTTGCCACTGTTAAGCAAAAAATAGCAGAGGGTAATGATCCTGTTATTAAGGATAGCAACTCTTTTGATGCTACTACATTGGCAATTACCAGTAAATCTGATACCGAGGTGGTAAAATATTTATTATCGCTAGATGGTAACGAAGTAGATAAGAAAACCCATGATAGTCGTATTTATTTACATTGGGCGGCTTATGCCGGTGATGCCGAATTGGTACAATACCTTTTGGATCAAGGGGCTTCGGTAACAGCTTTGGATAGTCATAGATTTACACCACTTGCTTTTGGTGCAAATGCGGGACTTACAAATCCTGAGATCTATAATGCTTTTGAGGCTAAGGGTGTTAATTTGATCGAAGAAAAAAATGAACACGGTGCCAACCTTTTATTGTTAGCGGCGCCATCTCTTAAAACTGAAGACGATTTACAGTTCTTTTTAGATAAGGGCTTTGCCCTAAATAGTAAAGATGAAGACGGTAACGGCATCTTTAATTACGCTTCTAAAAAAGGAAATATAGATTTTCTAAAATTATTGGTTGCTAAAGGGGTAGATTATAAAACATTGAACAACAATGGCGGTAATGCTTTTATGTTCGCATCTCAAGGCGGGCGTGGTTTTAGTAACGGTCTACCTGTCTATACCTATTTAAAAGGTCTAGGATTGGAACCTAATATTGTTGAGACTAGCGGTAGTACTCCATTACACCGTTTGGCTTCTGGAAATAAAGATGTTGCCATTTTTGAACTCTTCTTAAATGCTGGTGCAGATGTTAACCAAGCAGATGCCGAGGGTAATACTCCGTTCTTGAATGCTGCGGCAAGAAACGATTTAAAGGTGGTTCAATTGTTCGCTAAAGATGTAAAGGATATCAATACCGCAAATAAAGATGGTGAAACGGCATTAATGCTTGCTGCTCACGGTAATAAAGCTGATGTAGTTTCATTTTTAATTGAAAAAGGTGCAGATATCAATGCTACAGATGCCGCTGGTAATACGGCTGCTTACTTTTTAGCGGATTCTTATAATAAGAGAAATGCGAAGTCTTTTGATGCTAAACTCGCTTTGTTGAAAGCAAAAGGTTTAAAATTCAATACGGTTCAAGGGGAAGGAAATACCCTATACCACGTGGCAGCTAAAAAGAACGACCTGCAATTAATGAAAAAAGTAGCTGATTTTAATATCGACGTAAATGCAAAAAATGATGAAGGTATGACTGCTTTACATGTTGCGGCAATGAAAGCGGAAAATGATAAGCTTCTTAAATTTTTGATCGCTAAAGGGGCTGATGCTAATAGTAAGACCGATTTTGAAGAAACCGTTTACGATTTGGCAAGTGAAAATGAAATGTTGCAAAAAGGAAATACGTCATTGAACTTTTTAAAGCAATAAAAAGCATAATTGATTATAGAAATGAAAAGATTTTTAAAATTTATTCCGGCAGTAGTTTTGGTCGGGTCATTGTTATCGGCATTCACAGTAGTAGATAAAACAGCGGTAAAGTGCTTAATTCAATTAACTAATTATTCTGGTGAAGGGGCTTATTTAATTGTATCTATCGTAGATGCCGATAATGAATATGTAGAGACTTTGTACGTACAAGGTCAAGACAGCGAATGGTATAGTGAAATTACGGAGTGGTGGAAATTCTATGGAAAGCATCGCCCAAATATCGATGCTATTTCTGGTGAAACCATTAGTGGTGGAGAAAGAGCATTGAATGTGCTTCAGATTCCAAATGATAAAATAGACCAAGGGTATAACCTTCGTTTTGAAACTTCTGTAGAGGACAAAGGCTATTTTGCAGACGATATTCAATTTCCTTTAACTACCGAAAACTTGAAAACAAAGGTAGAAGGTAAAGGATTTATTAGGTATATACGTATGCTACCTCAATAAGTATTTAAAAACGTCTTTGCGAGGAGCTTTTCGCGACGAAGCAATCTGTTGAATATAGGCAATAAGCGAGTTTAGGTTGATCATTAAGCAGATTACTTCACGTTGTTCGTAATGACGTTTTAAATAGAAGTCGTCTTTGCGAGGAGCATTTCGCGATGTAGCAATCTGTTGAAAGTGGGGAGTTTGGGTTTGTGATTAAGCAGAATACTTCACTTTGTTCGTAATGACGTTTTAAATAGAAGTCGTCTTTGCGAGGAGCATTTCGCGACGAAGTAATCTATTTAATGAAGGAAACATGTCACATTGAGCGCAGTCGAAATGCTTTTGGGCAACAACCCAATGAATTTTCGACTATGATAGAAATGATATTGAATATTAATTTTTCAAACACAATTAAACTTCCAGAATGACTAATTAAGACCATTCTGGAAGTTTTTAAATAATAATTGGCTATAAAACTACATCCCTACTTATGACCATTTCCATTTGGCGTTATAGCCATCTTACGCTTGCTTTAATTTCATCTTTATTTTTAGTGGTGGCTTCTATTACGGGTGTTATTCTTGCCATAGAACCAATTTCGCATCAAACAAAAGGATATGCGGTGGCAAATCTTGAGCAAGTACCTTTGGCAACTACTATAGATGCATTAAAAAATACATATGATGAAGTCTTGGGGCTAGAAGTGGAATCTTCTGACTTTGTAAAAGCATCTGTATTGACCATGGAGATGGAAACCTTAGATGTGTATATTGATCCCGTTACGGCAGAGCAGCTTGGTGAAGTAGAAGAACGACCTTATGTATACACTTTTGCTACCAATGTACACCGTTCACTTTTCTTAAAAAGTATAGGTAGGTTCTTTGTTGGTCTAATTTCATTACTATTATTGATTATTGCTGTTACCGGATTGGTTTTGTTAGCTAAGCGCCAAGGCGGATTTTTGAAATTATTTACAAAAGTCCAGAAAGATTACTTTGAACTGAAGTACCACGTCGTGTTAAGTAGATGGTTCTTTATACCGATTGTAATTCTTGCATTTACCGGGGTATATTTATCTGCGGAAAAATTTAATTTATTGCCGGAAACAACGGTTGATCAGGTTGAGGTACCGGTAAGCATTTCAGTCCAGAAATACGAAAACATTACGGATATTCCGTTTTTTAAGGAAACTACCTTGGCAGATATACGCCAGGTAGAATTTCCCTTTTCAGACGATCCAGAAGAATACTATCTCATTGCCTTGCAGGATAGGGAAGTGGAGGTAAATCAACAAACTGGTGAAATTGTTAGCAGTGGTGATTACCCGTTTGTAACCTTAGCTTCTCACTTAAGTTTAGTGCTACATACTGGTGAGGGTAACGTTATTTGGTCCATTATTTTGCTACTCGCCAGTGCATCTATTTTATTCTTTATGTATTCTGGCTTTGTAATGACCGTAAAGCGAAGAAAGAAAGCAAAAGGTATTGCTCAAATGCCCAATAAGGATGAATGTGAATATATAATTTTAGTTGGTTCTGAAAGTGGTACGGCATTCGATTTTGCACAGCGATTTTATAATGGATTAACACAAGTAGGTAAGAAGGTCTATTTAACGGAGCTGAACAAATACACCACTTATTTAAAAGCAAAAAACATTATCGTTTTTACATCTACCTATGGTGAGGGCGAGCCGCCTACGAATGCCCGTAAATTCCCGGCAAAATTTTCAACGGTAGAACAACCGAATACCATAGATTTTTCAGTAGTTGGTTTTGGATCATTGGACTACCCTGATTATTGTAAGTATGCAATAGAGGTAGACCGCCAGATCAATGCTTCAAAAAGTTTTAAGAGACAATTGTCGTTATTTAAAATTAACCAGGCAAATTTTGAATCTTTTGAACTTTGGATGACTCAATTCTCGAACAAAGTAGGTTTTACCATTCCGGTAGAGCGACCCCTTGTCAAGAAAAAGAAATATAAGAAAGTCGAATTTGAAGTAGTGGAACGAACGGAGTTGAATGTCGATGACACCTTCTTACTGCGTTTGCGTCCGCAATCTTCCATCGAATTTGTTTCTGGCGACCTATTGGCTGTTTTTCCTAATAATGATGATTTGGTTCGTCAATATTCCATTGCCCGTATAGGTGGTGATATATTGCTGAGTATTAAAAAGCATGAATTAGGAAGGGGCTCTAATTTTCTCTTCGGATTAAAAGTAGGGCAAAGTATTCATGCGGCTATTGATAGAAATGAGGAGTTTCATTTTCCTAAAAAAGCCAATAATGTAGTTTTTATTTCCAATGGAACCGGCATAGCTCCGTTCTTAGGAATGATCTCGGAAAACACGTCTCAGAATATCTCCTTGTTTTGGGGAGGTCGTACAGCCGCTTCTCAGGCAATCTATAACGATATTTTGGAAAATAAAGTTGCGAGAGTGGGTGAGTTCAAACTTTTTACCACGTATTCACGAGAGGGTGAAAGACAATATATACAAGATGCTGTTGCCGATGAAAAAGAATTGATTCTTAAAACCATAGCTCAAGGTGGTACGATTATGCTTTGTGGTTCTTTGGCCATGCAGCATGATGTGCTTGATGTAATTGAAAAATTGTTGGAAGACAACGATGCCATCTCTTTTGAAGCTTTCGAGCAAGGCGAGCAGTTGAAAACGGATTGCTACTAATTTTTCTGACTTACAAGTTCTCGACTGCGCTCGAATTGCCTTTTAATCCCACTGCATTTTTTGAAGTCTTACGGCATTTAATATTGCTAAAAGTGCAACGCCTACATCGGCAAAAACGGCTTCCCACATGGTTGCCATGCCACCGGCACCCATAGCTAGAACAATAAGTTTTATGCCAAAAGCCAATACAATGTTCTGCCATACGATTTTACGGGTAGAATTACCTATTTTAATTGCCGTGGCAATTTTTGTAGGCTGGTCGTTTTGTATAATAATTTCAGCTGTTTCAATAGCTACATCACTCCCTAATCCGCCCATTGCTATGCCAACGTCACTAGTAGCAAGTACGGGCGCATCGTTAATACCATCACCCACAAACGCGATTTTGGTATCGGGTTGTTTCTTTAATTGCTCTACTTCTTCAAGTTTTTCTTCTGGTAGTAATCCGCCTTTTGCCCAATCCAACCCTAATTCTTTAGCTACCTTTTGGGTGATGGAGTCTTTGTCACCAGAAAGCATAATGATCTTTTTAACTCCCGCTTTACGCATATTTGAAATAGCTGTTAAGGCGTCTTCTTTTAATTCATCGGCAATGGTAACATAACCGGCAAATTTTCCATCGATAGCTAGCATTACTATGGAATCTATTATAGAATCTATCTCGGTAGGAACTTTTATTTGATTTGAGTTCATTAAACTTTTGTTCCCTGCTAAAACGGTTTTTTCATTTACTTTTCCCTTTAATCCTTTGCCTGCTATTTCCTGAACTTCGGTGGCGCTGTACGCACTTTTATCAGTAGCATGTGCTAAAATGGCTTTTGCTATGGGGTGTGTAGACTGTGCTTCTATGGCGGTCAAGTAGCTCATGAATTCACTTTCTGTAAAGTGTTGATCTCTAATAAGATCCTTGATTTTGAAAACCCCTTTTGTCAATGTGCCTGTTTTGTCTAGGGCGACCGTATTTACTTTGGTCATGGTATCTAAAAAAGAAGCTCCTTTAAATAGTATTCCATTTCTAGATGCAGCACCTAATCCGCCAAAATACCCTAAGGGAATAGAAATCACCAACGCACACGGACAACTAATTACTAAGAAAATTAAGGCGCGATACAGCCAGTCTTGAAAAATATATTCAGCAACGAAAAAGTACGGTAAAAATGTTAGGGCTATGGCTAAATAGGTAACAATGGGTGTATAGACTTTCGCAAATTTTCGAATGAACAATTCTGTTTTTGATTTTTTTGCCGTTGCATTTTGTACCATATCTAGAATGCGGGCAATGGAACTATCCTTAAATTCTTTGGTGGTAGTGATTTCAATGACTCCGGATGTATTTATACTACCTGCATAAATAGGATCTCCTTTTTTTAGGGATATCGGTTTGCTTTCACCTGTAAGTGCAGCTGTGTTGAACGAACCTTTTTCTGAAATCAATGCTCCATCAAGAGGAATTTTTTCTCCGGCTCTAACCTGTATTTTTTCTCCAATCTTTACTTGCTCCGGAGCCACTGGAATATAACTATGATTTCGGAAAACCAAGGCGTGATCCGGTCGTAAGTCAAGTAAAGCTTTAATGTTGCCTCTAGCGCGTTTTACAGCTGCACCTTGAAATAGTTCGCCCACACCGTAGAACACCATTACGGCAACACCTTCAGGGTATTCGCCAATGGCAAAGGCACCAATTGTTGCAATGCCCATTAAGAAAAATTCGGTAAAAAAATTTCCTTTTTTAATACTTTGCCAACCTTCTTTTAAGACCGGTAAACCAACAGGTAGGTATGCTGCAATATACCAGGCAAGTCGTATGTGATTTTTAAAAAATGGTAAAACCTTAAAATAGTCTAAGGTTAAACCAATCATCAGCATTGTAAAGCTGATGATTGCCGGTAAGTATATGCTATAATTTGTTGTTTTTTCGGTGGCTTCCGTGGTTTCGTCATTTCCACAGCAATGTGCACACGAACCATGGGGTTGAGGTGAAGCTTTTTGTTTTGCTAGGTTCTTTTTCGTCATACCACAAAGGTGGATAAAAGAACCGTGCAACAGAAGTGCATTTTAATGCTGACTGCATGATTCGCATATGCCCTTAATGACCAAATTGGCGTCTTCGGCAATATAGCCTTGAGGTAGATTTATATGCGGTATTTTATGCTCTGTCAAACAAACGGTTTTGTCGCAATTGCCACAATGAAAATGTAGGTGAAGATCCTGATCGATTTCGCAATTACAGCCTGGTTCACATAAAGCAAATTTAGAGACATTGGTACCATCATCAATTTGATGTACGAGTCCTTTTTCTTCAAATGTTTTTAAAGTGCGATATAATGTTGTGCGCTCTGCTTTGTCAAAAGCGTTTTCAATATCGGTTAGGGCAACTGCAGAATTCTTGCCGGCCATGTACTTGTAAATAAGTATGCGCATGGCAGTGGGTCGTACCCTTTTATTATGTAGCGTTTTTTCAATCTCGGTCATGCAAATTGTGGTTTTGTAATACCCGTAACACTAATGTAATCAATGTTCTACTGGTTTTCAACTTCATGAGATCTTTAACTTTAAATTATGTCATTTGGTCTGTATGGTTTTAGTGTTTTATATAGTGTAAAATGTTGGTAATAGGAAAAATAGCCTGCTTTAACCACTTTTTTAAATATTTGATCATTACATATGTTCTTACTTGGGTATCCTTTAGGTGCAAATCATTGCAACTATTGATTTTTAGATAGATCTAAAAATCTATTTGACCGTCTTTTTGTTGATGGTGTAATGATCCTGTAATCAGTAAGGTAGCTGTTTTTAATTGTAGATGATCTTTAACTTTTGGAGTTGATTTGCTACGCTGTTTTTTAGCTACTCAACATCATGGGCAATGTGGAAAATAGCATCGCCTTGGTTGACAATTGGTGATTCATTGATACAAATAATATAACCACTTTCTTTGGCTTTAATCTTTTTTTCAAAATACCCGAACGGACCGGAGATACTTCCAATTTCGTCACCTTTTTCAACGGCTTGCCCAACTTTTATGTTTGGATGAAACATGCCTGAATGTTTTGCCCTGATCCATTTAGAGGCATGTACCAATTTGGGCACTGTTTCTTTAAGTGCATATTCAGCTAATTCTTTTTCAAAATTGCGAATACCCAAATGATGCATTAAGCGTAATGCTCCAACAATACCTGTATCTGTTATTTCATGGTCTATTTGAAGCGATTTCCCGCCTTCGTACAACAATACTTTTTTATTCAACTGATGAAGTGTTTCTCGGAACGATTTTTCTCTTCCTGCGGACTTTACAATGAATTCCGCACCAAAGACCTTCGCCAATGCCAATCCGTCAACATCATCTCGGTCAATTCTAATTTGGGGGGCGTTAAACCGGCTGTCACCACCCGTATGGTAGTCAATACAATAATCTATGACCGGGGCAATATCTTTTACCAAGTGATGCGCGAATCTACTTGCTAAAGAACCTCGTAAGCTTCCTGGAAAAACCCTGTTTAAATCCCTGCCATCTGGAAACTGTCTGGTTTGGTTAAGAAATCCAAAAATGTTCACTACAGGAATACAAATGACCATGCCACAATCCGGACGGTTGAATTTCTTTGAGACTATTTGCCGTACTATTTCGACGCCATTGATTTCATTTCCATGAATACCTCCTGTAATCAATAAAGTAGGACCATCTTTTTTACCGCGCTGCACTATTACAGGAACCTCAATCTTTGTTCTTGTATGTAGTTTGGCGATATCTAGATTTAACTGGGCGCCTTTACCTTTTTGAATGGTTTCGCCTAAAACGGTATATTTTTTATTGAACATGAATTTTAGCTCTCCTTTAATTGCTACTATAACCTAAAAGGTTGTAGTTTGGTATATTATAATCGGTAAAATTACTCTATATCTGATTATATTTTGAGTCTATTTTTGCTAAAACCATATTGTGCTATTTTTAGGTTATATGAATTTTAGTTCTATGAATAAGTTGTGATCAAAGGCGGATCTTAAATTCACAAAGCAATTGGGGAAAATAAAATTTATCTTTGAAAAACTCATTTTCTATTTCTGTATTTATGAATGTTGATAAGCTATTTTATTTATTGCTACTACTGTTTTTTATAAGCTCTTGTAAAAATCAAAACAAAAACACTGATATAGGAACAAGGAATGAAGAGCATCAATTCACCAATGAACTGATTAATGAAACCAGTCCATATTTATTACAACATGCTCATAATCCTGTAGATTGGAAACCGTGGTCAGATACCGCATTTAAAAAAGCTGCCGACGAGAATAAGTTAGTGGTTTTAAGTGTTGGGTATTCTACGTGTCATTGGTGTCATGTTATGGAAGAGGAATCTTTTGAAGATGTAGAGGTTGCCAAATTGATGAACGATAAGTTTGTTAGCATTAAAGTGGATCGAGAAGAAAGACCAGATCTAGATATGGTATACCAAACTGCTTTGCAATTGGTGAACGGTACCGGCGGATGGCCTATGAACGCCATTATTATGCCCAATGGGAGTCCGGTTTTTTTGGGTACTTACTATGAGAAAGAAGACTGGAAAAACATACTAACAAAATTCAGTTCTGAATATGAGAAGAATCCAGAAAAAATGATACAATATGCCACTATGTTGGCAGAAGGAGTACAAGAAGTTTACGATCAGCCCACCAAGCAATTGGCAAATGCGATATCTCAAAATAGTATTGAGAACGGTATTTTAGAATGGAAAAAATTCTGGGATAAAGAATGGGGAGGAAACCAAGGGGAGGAGAAGTTTATTTTGCCTACCAACTTGATTATGTTGTTAGATTATGCCGTATTGCAGCAAGATGCCGATGCTAAAAACCATGTATTGAATACCTTGAACAAGGTAGTGCATGGAGGAATTTATGACCATATAGATGGTGGCTTCTTTAGATACAGTACAGATGGTACATGGAAAGTCCCTCATTTTGAAAAAATGCTATATGATAATGCACAGTTGATCAATTTGCTGTCAAAAGCATATAAGCTTACCAATAATCAATATTATAAGGTTGCCGTAGCAGAGACTTATTCATTTTTACAAAGCGAAATGCGCAGTGAAAAAGGAGGGTATTTTAGCGCTATGGATGCAGATACCAATGGGGAAGAGGGACTGTATTACATTTGGAAGAAAGCAGAACTACAAGCATTGTTAAATGATGATTTTGATCTCTTTGCCAAATACTATAATATACAAGATGCTGAAGTTTGGGAAGATGAAAATTATGTACTGAACAACACAGTTTCAAAAGCTGAATTTCTAAAGAATAATTCTTTGGATGAAGCACAACTAAACGGAAAAATTGCCCAATGGAAATTAACTTTATACCAAGCCCGACAAAAGAGGACCAAACCTAAAAAAGATTACAAGGTGTTGACTTCTTGGAATGCGTTGTTGATCGATGGTTATTTAGAAGCTTATAAAGCTTTTGGGGATGTCACATATTTGAACGAAGCAATTTCTGTGTTCAATTATCTTACCGAATACAATTACCAAAATGGTGAGTTAGTGCATTCTTATACAAAAGATAGCAAGCAACGAGAGGTGTTTTTAGAAGATTATGCCTTTTTAGCAAAAAGTGCGTTCTCTTTGTATGAAGTGACCATGCAAACCAAATATTTAGATATATCTAAAGAGTTGATGCAAAAAGCCGATATAAAATACCAAAGTAGTTCTGTATTATATTATTACAATGTACCGAACGAATTGGTTCCTAGTATAGTTAATACTTCAGATGGAGTGGTGCCTTCTGCCAACGCAATTATGGCACAGAATTTTTTAAAAATAGGACATTTAGAATATAATACCGAATTTTTGAACAAAGCGGAAACCATGGGCTCGTTAGTCATAACAGATTTTGAAAACCATGCTGTTAGTTATGGAGCTTGGGGTTCTTTATTATTGCAACAAGCATATCCTTTTTATGAAGTTGTAGTAGTTGGTGAGCATGCAGAACAATCATTGAAAGAAATGAACAAAACTTTTATTGCGAATGCTATACTTGTAGGTAGCCGTGAAGAAAGTGATATTTCTTTGTTTAAAGATCGCTTTGTTAATGGTGAAACCTTTATCTATGTATGTCAAAACAATACTTGTAAGTTACCCGTAAAAACTATAGAGGCAGGATTTCAACAAATGATTTCTTTTGGGTATAAAGGTTTCAACGATATGAACTTATAGCGAGCATCTTTTTTACAAATAATGATACAAGGGCTAAACTTTGTTTTTACCAATAATTTAAGCAAGATTTGTAGTAGAATAAAAAATAGATAGCATGCCAGGTTTTGAGTTGTTCGGAGAGAAAGAGAAAAGTCAAGTTCAAGATGTTTTAGATTCAGGTGTATTAATGCGTTACGGTTTTGACGGTATGCGTAACAACCACTGGAAGGCATTTGAACTTGAGGTGGCTTTGACCAAACGAATGGAGTCAAAATATGCGCAATTGGTCAGTAGTGGTACGGCGGCTTTAACCGTTGCGCTTGCCAGTGCGGGCATCGGGGCAGGAGATGAAGTGATTATGCCCACCTTTACGTTCGTAGCTAGTTTTGAATCTATTTTAGCAATTGGTGCCATTCCTATTTTGGTTGATGTTGATGATACATTGACTCTTGATCCCGTTGCTGTTGAGAACGCTATTACCGATAAGACCAAAGTTGTAATGCCGGTACATATGTGTGGCTCTATGGCAGATTTAAGTGCGCTTAAAGCTATTTGTGATAAGCATGATCTATTATTGTTAGAAGATGCTTGCCAAGCAATTGGAGGTAGTTTTGAGGGTAAACCTTTGGGAAGTTATGGTGATTTAGGTTGTTTTTCTTTTGATTATGTGAAAACCATTACCTGTGGTGAGGGTGGTGCACTTATAACCAATAATGAAGCATATAAAACCAACGCAGATCATTACTCCGATCACGGTCATGACCATGTGGGAAATAATAGAGGTACGGAAACACATCCGTTTTTAGGTTATAATTTCAGAATTTCAGAATTGAATGCCGCTGTAGGTTGCGCACAGATAGAGCGTTTAGATGATTTTTTGGATATTCAACAAAAGCATTACGGTGTTATTCGAAAAGAATTGGAAACATTACCTAATATTGAATTTAGAAGGGTGCCCAATGGCGGAGTGGAAAATTATTCTTTTATTTCATTTTTCTTACCGTCTACAGCAATAGCTAAAAAAGCGCATACAGCATTAGGTGAAGCTGGTATTGATGCTTGTTTTTATTGGTTCGATAACAATTGGCATTACTATAAAAAATGGGAGCATTTAATCCAGAAAAAGTCTTTAGGAAAGTTGCCTCAAGAAGTTTTAAATCAATTGCCAGATTATACCAAGACCGACTTCTCAAAATCGGATGCCTGGATCGGTAGAACCATATCTTGCCTCATTAAATTGAGTTGGACGGATGAACAGGTAGCTGAACGTGCAGCCACCATGAAAGAAGTTCTGGCAAGATTTGCCTAGTGCTTTAGTACGATACGTATTCTATAATTTCTAAACCATAACCTACTATACCTACGCGCTTTGCTTGGGTACTGTTGGTCATAAGTCTCATTTTGTGAATACCAAGGTCATGCAAAATTTGTGCTCCTATTCCAAAATCCCTATTATCCATTTCAATTTTCGGAGCTTTGTGTACACCTTGTTTTTGCAGTTCTTTTAATTCCTTCAATCTTGAAAGTAAATTCAAGGATTCTGAATCTTGATTGATAAAGACTATGGCTCCTTTGCCTTCTTCATTGATTTTCTTGAACATATCTTCCAATTGCTCATCGGGATTGTGGGTCAAGGTGCCCAATATGTCGTTATTGATCAGTGTAGAATTAATTCTTGTTAAAATCTTCTCCTCTGATGACCACGTGCCTTTTGTAAGGGCGATATGAACATGGTTGTTAGTCGTTTGCTTGTAAGCTCTTAGTCGAAACTCGCCAAAGCGTGTTGTGATGTTGAAATCGGTTTCTTTATTGATTAGACTGTCGTGCTCCATTCTATAAGCAACCAGGTCTTCAATGGAAACTATTTTCAAGTCAAATTTTTTGGCTACTTCTACCAATTGGGGTAAACGCGCCATAGTTCCATCTTCATTCATTATCTCTACGATAATTCCTGCAGGTTTTAATCCCGCTAAACGAGCAAAATCAATTGCAGCTTCTGTATGTCCGGTTCTTCTTAATACACCACCTTCTTTAGCAACCAAAGGAAAAATATGTCCTGGTCTTGCCAAATCATGTGGTTTGGTGCCTGGTTCGGTCAGAGCAATAACTGTTTTAGAGCGATCACTGGCAGAAATACCTGTGGTTACTCCTTTTCCTCGTAAATCAACGGATACCGTGAATGCAGTTTCCAAAGGGTCAGTATTGGTGCTTACCATCATATGAAGCCCTAAATCTTTACATCTACCTTCGGTAAGAGGGGCGCAAATTAGACCTCTACCATGTGTAGCCATAAAATTGACCGTTTCAGGAGTGGCCAATTCAGCCGCAGCTAAAAAATCACCTTCATTTTCACGATTTTCATCATCTACAACGATAATTACCTTTCCTGCACGGATATCGGCAATCGCTTCTTCTATAGTGTTCAATTTAATCTTGTTAAGATCTGTCATGGTTAAGAATCAGATTTGTCTTTTTTCTTGAATATCTTTTTGAAGAAATCGGCTATGAAACCAAAATCCATCATTCCTTTATCTTCGGTAGCTCTTTTTGTGAGGTAAACACCTAATGGTAACATAATCAATGTTGAAAGCCAAGCACCTAACATTGGGTGTATGTTGCCTTCTTTAGCATAATTTCCGGCGAATACACCAATGAAATAATAAATTAGGAAGAGGACAATGGCAATTACCATAGGTAAACCTAAGCC
Source organism: Maribacter litoralis (assembly GCF_902506355.1). Lineage (NCBI taxonomy): Bacteria > Pseudomonadati > Bacteroidota > Flavobacteriia > Flavobacteriales > Flavobacteriaceae > Maribacter > Maribacter litoralis. The sequence goes on from NZ_LR733271.1 coordinate 3,502,393, forward strand.
TCCTTTTCTTATAATTGCCCCAAGTGGTGCCCCGACAAAGAATAATATGATACAAGAAAATGCCAATGCATATTTGTTGTGCAAAGACAGAATATGCATGTTGTAAATTTTGTATCGCTTCTGTAGTTCTTCTTTTTTTCCGCTAACGGTTCCTAGAATACTGCTAGTTGCATTTTTGGCACTACTTAATATTTGTATCTGTTGCCAATCTGGGAACATCACTAAAAAATTATCGGTAATAGAATCTTGTAGCGCGGTATTCTTTAGTGCTTCTGCGGCCTTGGTTTCTATTATTGAGTCCTTTTTTCTAACCATGTCAGATTTGGTAGAATCTTTGTTTTTTTGCACTAAAGGAGAAAACATACCTGTTCTACCTTCTATATTTTTTGAGAATGCTCTAACAATTCTAAAATTATCGCCACGTAAAGAATCTATATCCTTTGTAAGACGAGAAATGTTCTTCATTTTATCTGTACTGATATCCCTTTCTTCCTCAAGCTCATCGTTGTTGATTTCAGGAATCTCGATATTCATAGTGTAAGTATCAAAATCTGCCTGCGCAAAAGGAAACTTCATTTTAGTGTTGTTGCTTTTTGTTTGTACGTCTTCATACAAGTGCCCATCCTTTAAAACCAATTGTATAATGTCAGAATCCTCACTACTGATCAACTCACCGGTCTTAGATTTGATGACCCTAGTATTGATGTTGTTTGCAGATTTTGTGTGAATGATTACGTTCTTAAGAAAGCGGTCATTTTCACCATATTTTTCATCGACCTTAATGTTCATTCCTTCAAAATCGCTGAAAACTCCTTCGGCAACCACGGCAGCAGGTTTAACCTTGGCAATATTTCTACGAAGGTTGTAAATTTTTCGCTGAGACAAGGGTATTACGTTATTGGCAAAGAAAAAAGTGACTCCGCCCAAAATAGTAACGAATATGATCAAACTGAGCATGGAGCGCTGAAGTGAAATACCGGAGGCTTTCATGGCAGCGAATTCATAATTCTCTGCAATAGACCCAAAGGTGAGTATGGATGATAAAAGTACTGTAAGCGGTAGTACCTTTTCGGTAAGATCGGGCATTAGGTAAAATAGAAACTTACCTATAATTACGATATCAAGACCTTTACCGGCAAGATCATCAATAAAAAGCCAAATCGTTTGAAATATGAAGATGAACATCAATATTACAAACGAACTGACAAAATTAAAGACGAACCTTGATAGGATATATCGGTCTAGTATTCTCAATAGTTCTAGTTTCTTATAATGAAATAGCCTTCATCTTTATATTTAGCTTCGTCAAAAGTAAATAAGGTTTTGGACAAATCTTGATCTGTTTTAAAAGAATTAACAGTGATGGTTGTCTTAGTACCGTTTTTTCCGGTCTCAATTAATTTGTAAATATGCTTAGTGCCCATATCGATACCCAGTAATCTAGATTTGATTTCGGTATCTGAATCAATAGGGGTCAATTTTACATACTGTATTTTTCTACCTTGTACGTTCTGTAAAATATCCCATGCATAGTTGTGACCTTCTTTATAAAAAGTCAACATTTTAGAAGGGGTCATGGCGTTTTCGTCGTCTGACTTGTCTTCTATGGTTACTTCTTCATTTTCTGGTACGATGGTGTACACTTTATTACCGTCAAAAATTTGTTGAGAACCTAAATAATTGAACATGTACTTGTTACCTGCAAGCGTTACATCGCCTCTGGTTTCTTGATTGATACCTGCTTCTGCATTTTTTAAATCGAATTTAAAGTCTACAAAAATATTGTCATAACTCTGTACTTTGTTGTACACTTCATCAAGCAAACCTTTTGCCTTGTCCGACCCCTGTGCATTTACAAATGCTGCAGATAACATAACCGTTAATACAATAATAATTTTCCTCATTTCTTTTATAATATTATTCATTATCCAATATTTGTTGAAGGGCAACCATGTCAGCTACATATACTTGTCTGGCTTTACTACCTTCAAACGGACCTACAATTCCTGCTGCTTCTAATTGATCAATAATTCTACCGGCTCTGTTATAGCCTAACTTTAATTTACGTTGAATTAAAGAAGCTGAACCTTGTTGTGCAATTACAATAACTTCAGCAGCTTCACGGAACTTAGAATCCCTTTCAGACACGTTATTATCAAGACTCGTGCCAGAATCCTCGCCTACATACTCGGGCAGTTCATGAGCATCAGGATAAGCTCTCTGACTACCAATGAATTCAACTATTTTGGCAACTTCGGGTGTATCTACAAAAGCACATTGAATACGGGTGACATCATTACCTTGTGTAAATAACATGTCACCTCTACCGATCAATTGGTCTGCACCGGCGGTATCAAGAATGGTTCTAGAATCTATTTTAGAAGTTACCCTAAACGCCAACCTCGCAGGAAAGTTAGCTTTTATAATACCTGTAATTACGTTTACCGATGGTCTTTGCGTTGCAATGATCAAATGTATACCAATTGCCCTAGCCAATTGTGCTAACCTTGCTACTGGTGTTTCAACTTCTTTACCAGCAGTCATGATCAAATCGGCAAACTCATCTATGACCAGTACGATATAAGGCAAGAATTTATGACCGTCATTCGGATTCAGTTTTCTAGCCTTAAACTTGGTATTGTATTCCTTTAAGTTACGAACCATCGCCAATTTCAATAGCTCGTACCTGTTGTCCATTTCTATACAAAGGGAATTCAATGTGTGGATAACCTTAGTGTTGTCGGTAATAATAGCTTCTTCCGAATCTGGAAGTTTAGCCAAAAAATGACGTTCTATTTTATTATAAAGCGTTAGTTCAACTTTCTTTGGATCTACTAAGATGAATTTAACCTCTGCCGGATGCCTTTTGTATAATAAAGAAGTCAATACGGCATTTAAACCTACAGACTTACCTTGGCCTGTTGCACCTGCCATTAACAAGTGAGGCATTTTTGCCAAATCCACTACAAAAGTTTCGTTGCTAATGGTCTTACCAAATGCAATTGGCAATTCCATTTCGGCTTTCTGAAACTTGCTTGAAGCAATTACGGAACGCATAGAAACTATGGTGGAATTTTTATTTGGTACTTCTATACCTATAGTACCTTTGCCTGGAATAGGTGCAATGATACGTATACCTAAGGCTGCCAATGATAATGCAATGTCATCTTCAAGATTTTTAATTTTGCTTATTCTAACCCCAGCTTCGGGTACTATTTCATAAAGGGTTACCGTAGGACCAATGGTTGCCTTAATTTGGGCAATACCAATCTTGTAGTTTTTAAGCGTCTCTACAATTCTATTCTTATTTTCCTCTAATTCTTCTTGATTAATGGTAATACCACCAGTGGTGCCATGTTGGTCAAGAAGATCTATGTGAGGAAATTTATAGTTGCCCAGCTCTAGGGTAGGGTCAAACTCACCAAAATCGTCTACTAATTTGTTGGCAAGAACATCTACTTCTTCTGGTTCTTCTATAACTTGTTCAACCTCCATAGCCAAGGTTTCTTCCGGCTCAGGCTCTGGTACGGTGACTTCAAAATCTTTTGCTTTCTCCTCTTTTTCCAAATGAGGAATCTCTGTTTTATGTGTATAGGTATCAACCACCACCGGAGCTTCTTCCTCTAGTGAGGTGGATAAAATATCTTCTTGTTCTTTCTTCTTGTTCGCTTTGCGTTCTTGGTTTGCTTTGAATTCTGTGGAAATAGCTTCTTTTCTTGATTTAAAGAATGATGAAATACCTTCGGGAGTAACATCGAATAATTTTACTAAAATGAAAATGAGTCCGAATACCAATAATAGTAATACACCGATCTTACCAGCATAATCTTGTAAAAAGTCGTTCATTTCAAACCCTACCAATCCCCCTAATAACGGACTAGTGGTTGCAAAGAACCCTAACGCTATAGAAATCCAAATTACGAAAAGTAAACCCCAGATCCATTTTTTTAGCAAAGCCTTTAATGGAAGACCAAGAAAAAGGTAAATACCGGTTAAGCACACTAAAAATGGAAATATAAGCGAGGCAACACCAAAACCTCTATACATGAAAAAGTGGCTAATGCTTGCGCCAAATTTGTTAAGCAGGTTTTTGGCAAGTTCGTTTCTGTTCTTGAATTCAGACAATAGGCTCTGATCGTCTTGCCAGTTGAAGTAAAACGATATAAAAGAGAAAAATAGCGCAATACTAAATAGCATGAGCAAACTACCCAAAATAATTTTATTCTGTTTGGATAATTTAAACGGTGTGCGCTTTTTAGTAGGTTTTGGCTTTGATTTAGATGCCTTTTTTGCCATTAAAACTTAATTCTGGTGCTAAATTACAAATTTACGATGAGCTATGGGAAACAATGAACTTACCTAAAATATCTTTGGTAAATATATAATGAGACCTATTATGGTCGATGCAATGGAAACCAGCATAACTGCACCCGCAGAAATATCTTTAATGAAACCGATTTTCAAATCAAATTCGGGCTGAATATAATCTGCGATTTTTTCTACAGCGGTGTTCATTCCTTCAATTCCCAAGACAAGCGCTATTGCAAATATTTGAAGAATCCATTCTGTGCTTGAAATATCAAAGTAAAAACCAGCGGCGGTCATCACAATAGCAATGAATACCTGAATTTTAATACTTGCTTCGGTTCGTATTAAAAGTATGGCTCCTTTAAAAGCAAAACCAACACTTTTAATTCGATTGACCAAAAAAGATTCTTTGGGCATGAGTTTTTTATTATTAGTTCATCAATGCCTCTAATGCCGCTTTGTAATTAGGCTCTTCTGTAGTTTCGGCAACTTGTTCAGAATATAGAACACTTCCTTTTTCATCAACAACTACTACTGCTCTAGATAATAACGGAGCTAAAGGACCATCAGAAAATGCTACATTATATCCTTTACCGAAATTACCATCTTTAAAATCGGAAAGCATTTCTACATTTTCGATGCCTTCTGCACCACAAAATCTTGCCTGAGCAAATGGTAGATCTTTTGAAACACAAAGCACAATAGTGTTGTCCAATTCAGCAGCTTCTTGGTTGAATTGACGAACAGATTGTGCACAAGTGCCTGTATCTACACTTGGAAAAATATTTAAAACTACTCTTGAGCCTTCGTAATCAGAAAGTTTTACGGTAGATAAGTCATTCTTAGTTAATTCAAATTCCGGAGCCTTTTCACCATTGGCTGGTAAAGTTCCTAATGTGTGTATTTCGTTTCCTTTTAATGTAACCGAAGCCATAACTTTTGTCTTTTTATTATTGAGATTGTGAAATTATAAAATATAAAGTTGAAACAGGTGGGAATATGATAAAAAAAAGTCCTTTCATAAACGAAAGGACTTTAAACTTTTTTAAAAGCTTCTATTGGTCTATGGAGCCTAAAACACGCTTCATAAACTGATTCATAGCATCTTTTTTTGGCGTGCCCTCTTGTATGCTGTTTGAAACTTCTATGGCACCGTACATATTTGAAATAAGTTCGCCGATTACATCTAGTTCCTCATCTTTTAAGGAAGGTAACTCGGTTAACGCTTCTAAGGTTTCAATAGTCTCTAGAACGTAATCGCTATCTTTTTCTTCAATAAACTCTGTCAGTAATTTAATTATGGGTAATCTCACCGATCAAATCTTTTAATAGGTCATACTTATTTGTCTGTACCTGATTTTTTAATTTACCTGACTCAAAAGAAGCGAACGTAGGTAAGTTGCTTACATCTGCCAACTTTCTCGATTCAGGGAATTTTTCTGCATCTGCCAATACGAAAGTTATGTTTTCGTTCTGTGAAGCTTCTTTTTTGAATTTTGGCTTCATGATTCTGCAGTTGCCACACCATGTAGCAGAATATTGTACTACAACGTTAGGGTTGTTGTCAATAATCTCCTGTAAATTATCTTGTTCTAATTCTAATAACATAGCTTAGTTATTTAAGGATTAATAAAATGAACATGAAGTTCTAAACTTCATGTTCATTGAAAATTAGTATTAGTTAGCGTGAGCAGAAAGGTAGCTTGCAACACCGTCTCTATTAGCAGACATTGCTTCTTTACCTTCTTCCCAGTTTGCAGGACAAACCTCACCTTTTTCCTGTACATGCGTTAAAGCATCTACCAAACGTAAATACTCACCAACATTTCTACCTAAAGGCATATTGTTGATGCTTTCGTGTTGTACAACACCTTCTTCATCAATAATGTATGTTGCTCTGTAAGTAACGTTGTCACCTTCTACTTGTACAGTTTCCGTTTCTTCGTCGTAAACTTCGTTTTGGATATCCAATATTCCTAAAACGCTAGATAAGTTGCGGTTGCTATCTGCTAAAATTGGGTAAGTAACACCTTCAATACCACCATTGTCTTTGTCTGTGCTTAACCATGCGAAGTGTACTTCTGGGGTATCGCAAGATGCACCAATTACAATCGTATTTCTCTTTTCAAATTCGCCTAAAGCTGCTTGAAATGCATGTAACTCTGTAGGGCAAACAAAAGTGAAATCTTTTGGGTACCAGAAAAGAACCACTTTTTTATTATTTTTTTGAGCTTCTTCTAAAACATTAAGTTTAAAAGTATCGCCCATGTCGTTCATTGCGTTAACACTAATGTTTGGGAATTTCTTTCCTACAAATGCCATAATTTGTCTTTATTTTATAATTAATTATAAAGCAAAATTAAGACTTGTAAGAGGGTAAAGTGCCTTTCTAAATTAGATTTTTCAATAGTAGAATAACTATTTTGAATAGCGTAGCAGTTCACTTGTTTTTAGTGTGAATGACGTAAAATTTATACCCATAAATTATCACATTGGTAATTAAGAAGCGGTTATGCTGATAAGGTCAACTTTTTTATTTTAAGCCTTACCAGTAGCCAATTTTTTTATCTTAATGTTGAAGCCTGCAAAGATGAATGTCATTATAGGGCTCAGCCAGTTAAATATGGCATAAACAAAATATTCTGCCACGCCAACGCCTAGAACACCACTGTGGTAAGCACCACAAGTGTTGTAAGGTATCAATACCGAAGTTACGGTACCTGTATCCTCAAGTGTTCTACTTAAATTTTCAGGCGCTAAGCCTCTGTCTTTAAATGCTTTTGAGAACATTTTTCCGGGTACAACAATTGCCAAGTATTGATCGGATGCGGTTCCGTTTAAAACGATACAGCTAATACCTGTGCTAAAGAACAAGCCGAAGGTAGATTTAGCCATGCTCAATAATGATTTAGTAATTCTCGCCAAAGCTCCAATACCATCCATAATACCGCCAAAAAACATAGCGCAAATTATAAGCCAAATGGTGCCCAACATACCCGTCATACCTTTTGATGAGAATAAATCGCTTAAGGCTTTATTGTCCGTTGGGATATCAGTACTTACCGTAATCGCTTTTAAGATTCCCTGATAACCCGATTCAAAGTTTAATTCTGATGCCCCTGTAATCCCAGCAACAATTTCGGGTTGAAAAATTAAGGCAAATATTGCGGCTAACAACGTTCCGATCAATAACGCCGCCAATGGAGGAGTTTTTTTAACGATTAATGCAATTACGGCAATGGGTACCAAAAATAGCCAACCATTGATGTCGAATGAAGAATCTATAGAGGCTAAAATAGCATCTACATCGGCTTCACCACTAGTGTCTAAACTAAACCCGATGATTAAAAATACGATTAAGGTTACCGATATGGTCGGTACGGTCGTCCATAGCATGTATTTAATATGAGAGAACAGTTCACCGCCCGCCATGGCAGGTGCTAAATTTGTAGTGTCACTTAACGGAGAAAGTTTGTCTCCAAAATATGCACCGGATAATACTGCGCCAGCAGTCATTCCCAGCGAAATACCCAAAGCTTCACCAATACCGATCAATGCAATACCTACAGTGGCAGAAGTGGTCCAGCTGCTTCCTGTTGCTACCGAGATGATTGCACAGATAATTACACATGCCGCTAAAAATATTGTAGGATTTAATATTTGAAGTCCGTAATAGATCATTGCCGGAATAATACCGCTTACCAGCCAAGTTCCAGCCAAAGCGCCTACCATTAATAGTATAAGAAGGGCTCCTGTGGTAGATTTAATGTTTTCTTCCACTTCGGCGATCATTTGCTTGTAAGAGACTTTATTCATGAATCCTACAATGGCCGCAACGGCACCACCTACTAATAAAATAAATTGATTTGATCCGCTGAGCGCGTCGTCGCCAAATACGTAAACATTATATGCTAACATGGCAACTAGGGCTATTACAGGAACCAAAGCTGCAAAAATACTCAGTTCTTTATTGTCAACGATATGCTCATTCTCCCTATGCTCATTGGTATTTTGGTCAATCATTAAAACGTAGTTTGGTTACTTCGTAATATTACGATTTCTGCAACGGATGTGCAAACACATCTTGCAAATTAGAATTTATGCTTTTATGCTTGTGATATCCAGAATATTAAGATCTAAAAGACATTTTTTCATTAACCCATAGGTTCTTTTAATATCATCGTCCAGACCAATAGAAAATCTAATAAGCCCATTGCCTAATCCCATTTCCTCTTGTTCTTCTAAAGGAATTTCAGAAGATGTGGAGCTTCCGGGAGCACTGAACAAGGTTTTGTAAAAGCCCAGGCTAACAGCTAAATAACCTAGTTTTCTTTCTTGCATCAATTCCATAAGCGCATTTGCATTCTCCAAGCTTCCTACATCTATGGTTATTAATCCTCCATAACCATATTCCGTATTCATCTGATCACCCATGATCAAATGGCCTGGGTGAGATGGTAGCCCTGGGTAAACCACTCGTAATCCGTCCTTTTCAAAATTCTCCGCTAAAAATTGTGCATTTTCACTGTGTTTCTTCATCCGAATATGGAGTGTTCGCATATTTTTTAAAATAGATGCTGCGCGCATACTGTCTAAAGTACTGCCCAATAACATACCCGCCCCGTTATTTACATCTTTTAGGCTTAGGCAAAACTCCGTTGTTCCACAAACCACACCGGCAACGCAATCGCTTGTTCCGTTTATAAATTTGGTGAGGCTATGAATAACTATGTCGGCACCTAATTTGGCAGGGGAAATCGTTAAGGGTGAAAATGTATTGTCGACCACTAAGGGTAGTTCGTTTTTCTTTGTAATACGAGATAGGGCAGAGATATCTGCCACCTCTAAAAGCGGATTGCTGACACTTTCGCAATAAATCATTTTAGTACTTGGGGTAATGGCATTTGCTACAGTATCAAGGTCGGTAATATCTAGAAAGGTCGTTTTGATTCCGAATTTGATCAAGAAGTTTTTCATAAAGGCGTATGTGCCACCGTAAATAGTTCTACTGCTTATAATATGGTCGCCAGCATTACAAATTTGCAGAATTACCGCCGTAATGGCTCCCATGCCGCTCGCTGTAACATTTGCACTTTCTGTGCCTTCTAAAGCAGCTAGAGCTTCCCCTAAATATAAATTTGAAGGTGAAGAATGTCTGCTGTATAAATAGCAGCCTTCTGTATTTCCCTCAAAAGTGTCGAACATAGTTTTTGCGGATATAAAGGTATAGGTCGATGAATCTGAAATGGACGGGTTTACTCCGCCATACTCTCCAAAGTATTGTAAATCTTGTAGGTCGTTGCTATTTTTTTGGCTCATGGGTCGTTGTTTTCCGTAAAAATACTTTTTGAATGTAAAATTGTCAATAGGATAGTATTTTATTAGAATTTAAAACTATAATTAATCCAATAATAGAACTATATTCTATTATTGTGTATTTTGTAACAACTGAACAGAATTATATTCGTTATGAAACTTGATAAAATAGATAATAGCCTCTTAGGGTTATTACAAGAAGATAGTAAGAAGACCACTAAAGAGTATGCTTTAAAGTTAGGGCTTTCTACGACCGCTATTTATGAACGTATAAAAAGGTTAGAGCGTGCAGGAGCAATTAGAAGTTACGTAGCTTTAGTCGATAAAGCCATTGTAGATAGGAACTTTACGGTGTTTTGCCATGTGAAGTTAGTACAGCATGTTAAGGATAATATAGCACAATTTGAAGCTCAGGTAATGCGTTTGCAAGAGGTGGTAGAATGCCATCATTTAAGTGGTGATTATGATTACTTGCTTAAAATTCATGTAAAGGATATGGATGCGTACCGTCATTTCATGGTCAATAAATTAACGGCAATGAATCATATTGGAAGTACCCAAAGCTCATTTACTATAAAAGAGGTGAAGCATTCTACGGCTATACCCCTTTAAAACTAAAAATAGTATTAATTTTGTAAGACATTAGAAAATAAAAAATTTTATGGATCAATATGATGTAGCCATTATAGGCTCAGGACCTGGAGGATATGTCGCAGCAATACGTTGTGCTCAACTAGGAATGAAAACTGCAATAATTGAAAAATATTCCACTTTAGGCGGAACGTGTTTAAATGTTGGGTGTATTCCTTCTAAGGCGATGTTAGACTCTTCACATCATTATGAAGATGCCATTAAACATTTTGATGAGCATGGTATAGAGATTCCTGGTGAAGTAAAAGTGAACTTGGAAAAAATGATTGCTCGTAAGCAAGGTGTAGTTGATCAAACTACAAAAGGTATAGAGTTTTTAATGGATAAAAATAAAATTACCGTTTACGAAGGTGTAGGTAGTTTTAAAGATGCCACTCATGTAAATATCAAAAATAATGATGGAAAAACCGAAGAAATTGAAGCTAAGAATATTATAATAGCTACAGGTTCTAAGCCATCTACCTTACCGTTTATAAAACTGGATAAAGAACGTATTATTACCTCTACGGAAGCTTTGGAGCTTAAAGAAGTGCCAAAACATATGATTGTTATTGGTGGAGGTGTAATAGGTTTGGAATTAGGACAGGTTTATAAGAGACTTGGCGCAGATGTTACTGTTGTTGAGTTTATGGATCGTATTATACCTGGTATGGACGGTGCACTTTCTAAAGAGCTGACCAAGGTTTTGAAAAAGTCAAAAATGAAATTTGCTTTATCGCATAAAGTAAAATCGGTTGAAAGAAAAGGCGATCAAGTGGTCGTTAAGGCTGATAACAAAAAAGGCGAAGAGGTTGTTTTTGAAGGTGATTACTGTTTAGTTGCCGTTGGTAGAAAACCTTATACAGATGGACTAAATGTTGATGCTGCAGGTGTAAAACTTGATGATAGAGGAAAGGTAATCGTCGATGAGTATTTGAAAACGAATGTTGATAATATTTACGCAATTGGCGATGTCATTAAAGGTGCAATGTTAGCACATAAAGCGGAAGAAGAGGGTACTTTGGTTGCAGAACTATTGGCAGGTCAAAAACCTCATATTGATTATAACTTAATACCTGGTGTAGTATATACTTGGCCAGAGGTTGCTGCTGTTGGTAAAACGGAAGAGGAACTGAAAGAAGCTGGTGTGGAATACAAATCGGGTCAGTTTCCAATGCGTGCTTTAGGTCGTGCCAGAGCAAGTATGGATATAGACGGATTCGTAAAGATTCTTGCCGATAAAAACACCGATGAAGTTTTAGGCGTTCATATGGTAGGTGCGCGTGTGGCAGATTTAATTGCCGAAGCCGTAACTGCAATGGAATTTAGAGCTTCCGCAGAAGATATTTCTAGAATGAGCCATGCTCACCCAACATATGCCGAAGCGGTTAAAGAAGCGGCGTTAGCTGCAACAGATAATCGTCCTTTACACGTGTAAATAGATGACTTTGATACAAAGAAAAGGCAGCCAATTGGCTGCCTTTTTTAGTTTTGTAACTAGCTTAAATACTTCATTTGAATTGTGCCTAACTCTTAATTAGTCCTAAAATGCGCAATACTTTCTCGGTGATGGTTCTTAACATCTCAAAAAGTAAAATGGCTATTTGTTCAAGGTAAATACGGGTTGTAGATAAAAAGCTAGAGATGCTAGATTTGATTTCTATTTTATGTTTTTCATATTGTAGAGCAAAAAAGGTGCATACAATCATAAACAAAATTGCCCCGGGTATTACATAGTACGGATTTAAAGAGTGGTTAAAGAATCTATATAAACCAACACCTGTAAAGCTACCGTACAAAATTATAAAGTGAATGATGTAAATAGATAAAGTGCTTTGTCCAATTTTAAGCCATGTGGCATTCATTAAGTACTTTCTTAGCATAATGAATATAGAGAAGACAATGAGCACATCGCCCAAACGAATAAACAAGTAGTTGTTACTGAAAATGGACTGGAACAATTGTATGCCCGTTATATCGTAAATAGACATGAAAAAATCCGAAGAAAAAAATATAAGGATTAGCCCTGTGGCTATGTAAACCGGTACTATATAGTAATATAAGTTTTTGCTATTTTGAAATTTAGAAAATACAACCGACATAAAACTACCTATTGTTGCATAGCCCAACCATGGTATAATGGTAAAAACAGAGCCGTTAGCCTTGGTTAAATAGTTCGCAATGGCTTGTGGTAAAAACTCAAAACCCATTGTTTTGTAAATAGGTTCGAATATAAATAGCAGTAGGGTAGTGGAAGCTAATATGGTAGGGAAAATCCATTTTTGTTTTGCAAAGGTTAAAATGTAAAAACCAATAATAAACAATAGCGAAAGACCTATGCAATGCAATACGTCTACTAGGTAGAAAGAATCATAAATTTCACCTTTGAACAAGCCAAAGATATTCATGCGTAAAAGGTATGCAATGACCAATAATTCCAATCCCCGTTTTATGCCTTTTTTTACTCGAGGGTTACTCCATCCGGTTTGGGGAGATTTTATTAATAAGAATGTAAATATGAATCCGGAAACAGTGAAGAAAACCGGTGCTGTAATACCTCTAAAGTATTTCCATGTCGAGAATAGTATATTGGAGTTGTCTCTAAATGCATTGTCCAACAACCCGTCAATGAAATGACCTTGTAACATCATTAAGATGGCCCACGCTCGTATGGCATCCAAAAAAAACAATCTTGACTTAGAGTTGCTCATTATAACAATTATATCCTATATACTTATAAAACAGTAAGTTTGGATGTTTAAAGCAGTAAAATTAGATAAAATATTCTAGGGTTTACAGTATTTGAATTAAATTCGCAATCATACATAAAAATAGCCACATGAGTTACGTTTTAGCATTTGCAGGGAGCAATTCTTCAATATCCATTAATTATAAATTAGCAAAATATACTTCTACGTTAATTGGTGATACAGAGGTAAGGTTGCGAGACATGTCTAAATACCCTTTTCCAATGTACAGTCAAGATTCGGAAAAAGAGGATGGGTATTCTAACTCTTTAGTGGAGTTTAAGAATGAGATTAGTAATGCAAAAGGATTGATAATTTCTGTAAATGAACATAATAGTTACCCTTCGGCATATTTTAAGAATGTAATGGACTGGTTATCTAGATTGGACGTTAAGTTTTTAGCGGGCAAGAAGATATTGCTAATGGCTACTTCAAACGGTGGTCGTGGTGCTATTGGAGCACTAGAGGTTGCAGAAAAAATGATTGCTAGATTTCAAGGTACCGTTGTTGCTTCTTTTTCCTTGCCAAAGTATAGCGAGAATTTTGATGAGGAAAAAGGAATTACCAATGCTGAATTAGCAAAAGTACATGCTGAAAAAGTAAGTGCTTTTGTAGCAGCTATATCTTAATTGAAGTAATACCTTTCAAGTTAAATAAATCTTAGTCTGCCTTAATAAATTAAGGGACTTCGTTACCTTTATGGCGTGTTAAAAGCGTTCAAAAAACATATTGAAGATTATTTTCCGGAATTGTTGAGCAATCACTTCATAATTGCATGTAGTGGTGGTTTGGATAGTACGGTTTTGGTAGAATTATGTAATCTACTTCAACTACAATTTTCAATAGCGCATTGTAATTTTCAATTACGTGGTAATGATAGTGACGGTGATGAGGCTTTTGTTCTTGATTTAGGCAAAAGCAAAAATAAGAAGGTATATGTTACGCATTTTGATACTTTGGGCTATGTAAACGTGCAGAAGGTTTCCGTACAGATGGCGGCTCGTGAGCTTCGTTATGCTTGGTTTGAACAGCTTTTGTCGCAAGATGAAAGTACATATGTACTAACAGCTCACCATGCCAATGACAACCTTGAAACTTTCTTAATTAACTTATCTAGAGGTACCGGTATTGATGGATTAACGGGTATACCTGCAAAAATCAATTATTTAAGAAGGCCTTTATTGCCATTTACCCGAGATGAGCTAGAAACTTTTGCCAAAAGCGAAAAAATAAATTGGCGTGAAGATGGCAGTAATGCAGATACAAAGTATTTACGAAACAAGATTCGTTTAGAGATTACCCCTAAACTATCAGAACTTCATCCTACATTTTCTGATAATTTTAAAAATACACTCCAATATTTAAATCAGACAGAAACTATTGCCACTACATATCTTAAAAAAATAACGGAAGATTTTTTTGTGAATAAGGATGGTAAACTGGTAATAGAAATTAGTAAGCTTAAAGGTTTACAGCCACTACCTACATATTTGTATGCGCTATTCAATCCATACGGTTTTAAGGAAATCGATAATTTAGAAGCTTTATTGAACGGTTTATCAGGTAAGCAGCTAGAATCTAACACGCATATTTTGGTTAAGAATCGTGATGTATTAATACTATCATCGAAAAGTGATGCTAAAACCATGGTCGATGAGTTTGTAATACCTGTGGATGAAGTACCTTTGAATCTTCCGGTAAATTTAAAATTTTCAGTAGTGCCCGAGCGTTATAATAATTCAAAGACCGAAATTTTTGTTCAGAAAAACGCTTTAAATTATCCGTTGACGTTAAGAAAATGGAAAATAGGCGACTATTTCTATCCGATAGGATTAAACCGTAGAAAAAAATTGTCGAAGTTTTTTAAAGATGAGAAAGTTGATGTCTTATCTAAAGAAGAAACTTGGTTGTTATGCTCTAACGAGCAAATTGTTTGGGTTGTAGGTATGCGAGCAGACCACCGCTTTAGGGTTGTAGATACTACCCAAGAGATATTAAAAATAGAAATTACATGATTAGATTTTTAGCGTTGCTACTTTTTATAGTTGTATTACCATTGAACACTTTTGCGCAAACAGAAGACGAACCTGTAGTATGGGAACAACAGATCAATAAAATTTCTGAAACGGAATATGAGTTGGTCATGAAAGCAAAAATACTTGATGGCTGGCACATGTATTCTCAGTTTACTTCAGAATTTGGTTCATTACCTAGTGAATTCACTTATAATGGCAATGGAGCCATATACGAGTTGATTGGTGGTACTTTAGAAAGTGAAACAATAAAAGAGTACAGTGAAATTTTTGAAGTAGAGGAAACGTATTTCAAAGATGATGCAATTTTTACACAACGTATTAAAATTCTAGATCCAGAAATTAATCAGATAGATGTTGACTTGTTTTTTCAGGTGTGTAAAGAGGTATGCATTCCTATGGACAAGAAGTTCATATTCACCTTAGATGGGTCGGAAGCTGAAATAATTAATACAGTAGATGATAGAAGTTTGGCTTTAGGTCAAAAGTTACGATTAGACCTTAAGAATAGAGAACTGCTAACGCAGGGTCAAGATACCATTGCTACAGGCACTAATATCTGGGTTATTTTCGGGCTTGGGTTTCTTGGGGGATTAATTGCATTATTGACTCCGTGTGTATTTCCAATGATTCCGTTAACCGTTTCATTTTTTACCAAACATTCCCAAAAGAAATCCAAAGGAATCATTAATGCGTTACTTTATGGATTTTTTATTGTCCTCATTTATTTCCTATTGAGCTTACCATTTCACTTGTTCGACTCGGTAGATTCGCAAATTCTAAATTCTATTGCAACCAATGTATGGTTAAATTTATTGTTTTTTTTAATATTCATATTTTTTGCCTTTTCCTTTTTTGGATATTATGAATTGACTTTGCCAAGTTCTTGGGCTAATAAAATGGATGCGGCATCTTCTAAGGTAGGCGGTGTGTTAGGTATCTTTTTTATGGCGGTGACCTTGGCTATTGTTTCGTTCTCGTGTACAGGGCCTATTTTGGGTGGCTTGCTGGGCGGTACAACTTTAGCGGAAGGCGAAGTTGCTTCTAACCTTACGGCGGGTATGACAGGTTTTGGGGCGGCGCTGGCATTGCCCTTTGCTCTATTTGCCTTGTTTCCTGCATGGTTGAATTCATTACCGAAATCGGGTGGATGGATGACAACGGTGAAAGTGGTACTTGGTTTCTTGGAAATAGGACTTGCCCTTAAGTTCTTATCGAATGCCGATTTGGTTGGGCATTGGGGAATTCTAAAACGTGAAATATTCTTGGGTATCTGGATCTTATTAGGTATTGCGATGACACTTTACCTATTTGGAGTGTACAAATTTCCACACGATAGTCCTGTTAAAAAATTATCACTAGGCAGAAAGGTTACAGCATTTATTAGTGCTGCATTTACGCTTTATATGGTATTGGGAGTCACTAAAGTAACCAACTTAAAACTCTTAAGCGGTTTTCCACCGCCAGAATTTTATAGCATTTTTGAACAAGAAAGCGATTGCCCTTTAGGTATTGATTGTTTTAAAGATTTTGATGAAGGTTTGGCACATGCCAAAAAAGTTGATAAACCTATTCTTTTAGATTTCACGGGTTGGGCTTGTGTAAACTGCAGAAAAATGGAAGAGAATGTTTGGAGCGATTCAGAGGTTTTTCCGATTATAAAAGATAATTACGTACTTATTTCATTGTATACCGATGATAGGGAGGAACTACCGGAATCTGAGCAGTTCAATTATCAGTTTGAAAGTGGTCGCATAAAGGAAATTAATAATATAGCACAGAAATGGGGAACCTTTCAAGATGTAAATTTCGGTTCTATTTCACAGCCTTTTTATGTGTTGCTTTCCCCAGATTTGGAAGTACTGAATACCTCTATTCAAAATTCAGATATACCTACCTATAAAAACTGGTTGTTAGAAGGATTAAGAAATAATGAATAGTATATTGGTTTTGTAAGATGTTGACTACTTATCAATAAAAAGCAGAGTTTCGAGACGTTTAATGTGAAAAATAGTTTTAACTTGGTGGAAATTGTCCCCCGAATTAAACTATGAGAACATTAAAAAAACTAGGAGTAATCCTGCTGGTAATCGTTACCCTACTGATAATTGTTATCGGAATATTTGTTTATACCTTAAAACCAGATTATTCCGGTGAAAAAGAGCTTGCGAACCTGCAAGAAGAAGTTAGTGTCTATTACGACAACTACGGAATTCCACATATTTACGGGGAAAATGAACAAGATGCCTATAGAGCTTTAGGTTATGTTCATGCCCAAGATCGTCTTTGGCAAATGGAACTGCTAAGAAGAATAGCCCGTGGTGGATTATCAGAAGTTTTTGGTGAAGATCTTATTGGCACCGACAAGTTTTTTTTATCACTAGGTATAGCAGATGCATCAAAAGTAACGGTATCTAAAATTAACGAAAATGATGAAGGTGTTGTTTTGGCAAAAGCATATTTGGATGGTATCAATCAATTTATAGATGAAGGACCGACACCTGTTGAATTTTACCTAACAGGAATAGATAAAGAAGAGTTTGTTCTAGAAGATATCTATAACACTATAGGTTATATGGCTTTTAGTTTTGCTATGGCACATAAAACAGACCCCTTGTTAACTACTATAAAAACTGAATTAGGTTCTGAATATTTGAATGACTTGCATGTTGGTTCATCTATTGATACCGAATGGATAGAGAACTATAATCCAACTCCATCGGATACCATTCAAAATAACCTTACGGCTGCAGTGAACAAAGCTTTGGGTGCGCTTGATATTCCTTTGTTCGAGGGTAGTAATAGCTGGGTTATTGCACCCGAAAAAACAAAGAACGGAAAGGTGATTTTCGCTAATGATCCTCATATTGGTTTTTCTCAACCTTCAGTATGGTTCGAAGCCCATTTAGAAACACCGACCTATTCAAAATATGGATATCATATTGCTGGTATACCATTTCCCTTATTGGGGCATAATAGAAAATTAGCATACGGACTCACCATGTTCGAAAATGATGATGTTGATTTTTACTATGAACAGAATAATCCAGATGATGAAAATCAATATTTGTCTGAAAATGGTTATGTGGATTATGAAATTGTACATAAAACAATTCAGGTTAAAGACGCGGAGGAAGTTCAATTTACCTACAAGAAATCTGTTCATGGTCCTGTTTTAAACGGAATTGCCGACCAAGTACAAGGAGATAGACCAATAGCCATGTCATGGGTCTATACACAAATGGAAAATAAGGTGATAGATGCGCTATATGGTTTAAGTCATGCAAATAATATGGTGGAGTTTAAAAAATCACTTCCAAATATTCACGCTCCAGGACTAAATATTATGTATGGGGATGATGAAGGAAATGTTGCATGGTTTGCCACTGCTCAGCTATATAAGATTCCAGATACCGTAAATACCAAGTTGATTTTTGAGGTAGGCAAGGGGCTACCACTTGATAAAGAATTATTAGGGTTTAATGAGAATCCTCAAGCGATAAATCCGACAAGTAATTTTGTGTATTCAGCAAATAATCAGCCAGATTCTATAGCGGGTATATTGTATCCGGGGTATTATTTACCTGAAAATAGAGGAAAAAGAATAGTTAGTTTACTAGAGCCAAAAAACGATTGGGATCTATCTTCGGCAAGTGAAATGATCACTGATGTTATATCTTCTGTAGAGCCCGATATTATTTCCAATTTAGCGAAACATTTAGATGTCTCATTATTAAGTGAAAATGGTCTAAAAGCTATTGATAGCTTGAATATGTGGACAGGGGACTACAACCTTGCTTCTATTGAGGCTACAGTTTACAATAGATGGATTTATTATTTGATGCAAAATACTTTTGAAGATGAGTTGGATGATGAACTTTTCAATCAATTTTTAAGTACTCACTTCATGAAAAGACTTATTGCACCGTTGTCAAAAGATGAAAATTCTGTTTGGTGGGATAATGTAAAAACCACCAACGCAGCTGAAAACATGGAGGATATTGTCAACCAGTCTTTTATGGAAGCGATTGCTTCGTTAGAAAAAGATTTTGGTAAGAATGTAGATCATTGGCGATGGGAGCGAGTACATTCAATTGAGCATGGTCACCCAATTGGTCAAATAGCAGCTTTACGTTCTTTTTTTAACGTAGGTCCTTTTCCAATACATGGGTCTAGGGAAGTAATAAACAATTTGGCTTTTGCATATGATGATACAGGTTTCTATAGAACAACATCAGGACCTTCTACAAGAAGAATCATAGATTTTTCTGATGTAGAAAACAGTATAAGTATTCTGCCTACCGGGCAATCTGGCAATCCGTTCAGTGAACATTACAGAGATCAAGCAGAAATGTATGTAAATGGAGAGTTTAGAAAAATGATGATGAACAAGGCTGAAATTCAAAAGAGTAAAGAAATCCTTACTTTTAGGCCAAAGGATTAAAAATGCTTACAAAAGTTTATGGGAGTGCCGTATTTGGCGTAGAGGCCACTACGATTACTGTTGAAGTCAATATCGATAAGGGTATTGGGTATCATTTGGTAGGTTTGCCAGACAACGCAATTAAAGAAAGTAATTATAGAATAGCAGCGGCGCTTCAAAATAATGGATATAAAATTCCAGGTAAAAAGATTACCATAAACATGGCACCCGCTGACCTCAGAAAAGAAGGTTCAGCTTATGACCTTACCCTGGCATTAGGTATTTTGGCGGCTTCTAGTCAAATTAAATCAGAAAATATTGAGAAGTATATCATTATGGGCGAATTGTCCTTAGATGGTAGTCTTCAACCTATAAAGGGGGCGTTACCCATTGCCATTAAGGCACAAGAAGAGGGTTTTACAGGGTTTATTTTACCGACGGCCAATGCTAAAGAAGCAGCTATTGTGGGCGATTTAAAAGTATATGGCGTAGATAACATTAAGCAGGTGCTAGAATTCTTTGATCAAGGGGTTCCTTTAGAGCAAACTATTATTGATACACGAGAAGAGTTTTATAAAAGTTTAGACTTTCCAGAGTTTGATTTCTCGGATGTTAAAGGGCAGGAAAGTATTAAGCGTTGTATGGAGATTGCCGCCGCTGGAGGTCATAATATTATTTTGATAGGACCACCGGGTGCAGGTAAAACCATGTTGGCAAAGAGATTGCCATCTATTCTACCGCCTATGACTTTGCATGAAGCTTTAGAAACCACTAAGATTCATAGTGTTGTAGGTAAAATCAAGAATATGGGACTCATGAGTCAGCGACCGTTTAGAAGTCCACATCACACAATTTCAGACGTCGCACTTGTAGGTGGCGGAGCGTACCCACAACCAGGGGAAATTTCCCTTTCTCATAACGGAGTGTTGTTTTTAGATGAATTACCGGAATTTAAACGGGGTGTCTTAGAGGTAATGCGCCAGCCTTTAGAAGATAGGGAGGTAACTATTTCTCGTGCACGTTTTACGGTAACCTATCCAAGTAGCTTTATGTTGGTGGCCAGTATGAACCCTAGTCCGGGTGGTTATTTTAATGATCCAGATGCACCTGTGACTTCTTCCCCGGCAGAAATGCAGCGGTATTTAAGTAAAATATCGGGTCCGTTGTTAGATCGAATAGATATTCATATTGAGGTAACTCCTGTACCGTTCGAAAAACTATCCGAAGAAAGAAAAGGGGAGAGTAGTGTAGATATACGTAAGCGCGTTACTGTGGCACGTGAAATTCAGACCAAGCGTTTTCAAGAATTGGAAAATGTACATTATAATGCTCAAATGAATACTAAGCAAATTCGTGAATATTGTAAGCTTGATGATAAATCTAAGGCATTGTTGAAAAATGCAATGGAAAGATTAAACCTTTCTGCTAGGGCTTACGATAGAATTCTCAAAGTAGCTAGAACTATAGCTGATTTAGCCGGTGAGCAGGCATTGAACGGAAATCATATTTCAGAGGCCATTCAATACCGTTCACTCGACAGAGAGGGTTGGTTAGGGTAAAATTTTAGACAATGAGACTGTTTTCATTACGAATACAATTCTTCATTATTTATATCGTCTTCGTTCTTTTTAGGAGCCGTAAAAATATCTCTTAGTATGTAACCGGTAACTATGGTAAGACCTAAGGTAAG
This sequence comes from Maribacter litoralis, assembly GCF_902506355.1. Taxonomy (NCBI): domain Bacteria; kingdom Pseudomonadati; phylum Bacteroidota; class Flavobacteriia; order Flavobacteriales; family Flavobacteriaceae; genus Maribacter; species Maribacter litoralis. The sequence goes on from NZ_LR733271.1 coordinate 3,523,540, forward strand.
CGTGGGTATAGAGTAATCCCAACTTAGTAAATGCATTAGTCCGCCACAGATAAGTGTAATTACACCAATGACCATTACAAAATTCCAAATGATTTCTGTAATACTGTTGCTAGAGTTACCTTCTCTTGACATAAAATACGACGTGCCTTCCATTGCAAACCATGCAATGAATGTAAATGCCGTTCCAATTTGAAAAAATAGGGTATGGGTAAAATCTAAAATCGTTAAAAGTCCATTGGTAGTCCAAAAAAGTACTAATGCCATTTTAATTAGATCAACGGTCTTTTTTTCTTCTTTTTTCATGAAACGTAATGCGTACAGTACCAGTATTGCGGCAAACGAAATGAAAATTATCCCTTTTGAAAAAGGCCAGTGAAGAATACGCATTACCATACCGATTAACAGAGCGGCTATGGCCGCCCTAATCGGATTTTTGTATGCTTTTTTAGAATTATCCATAGTCCATAATTTTAATTGATTACTTTAATGTTGGCTTTTAGACCTTCCATAATTCCTATAATGTTGTTTACGGTTTCGTTTAAATAATAGCGTACAACTATATGGGGAATTCTAATGGTAGTAAATCCATTTTTAAAGGAGTGCATTGCTTCTTCTAAATTGTTGATAGCTTCATGTTCTGTAAGCTTATCATATTCAGAATCAATTTCAATATTCAATTTTACACGCGAGATGGCTATATCTATAGATTTTTTACCGTCCCACCATTCTAGCATAGAACTTACACCTGCTTCTTTTAAGGCATAATAAAGCTGTATGGCTTCTAAAGGTGTATTATGTTTATTGATCAATTGTTTAATGCGTTCATGATGCTTAGCGCAAAGTTCTACGCCTGCACTCTCCATTGCATTTTTATGATCTAAATATCCAAGTTCTTTGTTACATTCTAAACAAATCATTAATAGGTTAAGTTTAAGGTTTGGGGATAGCTATAACCCAGTTATTTTTGGATTATTATGTTAAATCGATGAATGACGTTCAAGTTTTAGATGAACTGCAATTTTTTAGATTAACGGTATTTTAAAATGTTAAAATTGTGGTGAAAATGAATTTATGGATGGTGTGGAAAGTCGATTTAACCAATTATATTTACAAGAATGTAAAATTAATCGATGTTTAAGAAATTAGGTCCCGGAGTTCTTGTAGCTGCAGCGTTTATTGGTCCTGGTACAGTTACGGCATGTACCTTGGTCGGAGTAGATTTTGGTTTTAATCTGCTGTGGGCTATGCTGTTATCAATAATTGCCACTTTTATATTGCAAGAAATGTCTGCACGTTTGGGTATTGTAACACAAAAGGGTTTGGCAGATGTTATAAAACAAGAACTGCATAACCCTATAATTAGAAATAGTGTTATTGCTTTAATATTTTCGGCTATTATCATCGGTAATGCTTCTTATGAGGCGGGTAATATTGGAGGTGCAGTTTTGGGTATGGAGGCCTTATTCGGTATCAATTACAGTAGCTTGTACCCTTTTGTGCTTGGAGGTGTGGCTTTTGTTCTGTTGTTTTTAGGAAGTTATAAAGCTTTGGAAAAGGTATTTATATTTCTGGTACTGATCATGAGTTTGTCTTTTGTAATGACGGCTATATTGACCAAGCCAAATATGTGGGAGTTGATTAAAGGGCTGTTTTTACCTACTGTTCCTGAAAATGGTATTCTTTCCATTATTGCACTGGTTGGTACTACTGTGGTGCCCTACAATCTCTTTTTGCACGCAGCGTTGGTAAGTGAGAAATGGAAATCTAAGGACGATTTAAAATTGGCAAAAAGAGATACGTTGATTTCCATTATGCTTGGTGGTATGGTATCTATAAGTATTATAATTTCTGCAGCAGCTATTAACTCTTTAGAGGTAAATAATGTTATGGATATGGCGAAGGCCCTAGAGCCATTGTATGGATCAGCTGCGCTGTACTTTTTAGGCATCGGGATGTTTGCCGCAGGTATCACTTCTTCAATAACGGCACCTTTGGCCGCTGCTTACGTAGCTAACAGTTGCTTTGGTTGGAATGCTGGTTTAAAGGATACAAAGTTCAGAATGATTTGGATGATTATTTTATTTCTCGGAGTTTTCTTTTTGTCCTTTGGTATAAAACCTATTGAAATTATAAAATTTGCCCAAATAACCAACGGATTGCTGTTGCCCATTATCGCTGTATTTTTACTTTGGGTTGTCAATAGGATAGGAGTGATGGGCAAGTATAAGAATACTACAATGCAGAATGTATTTGGAGTACTGATTATTCTACTTTCTGTTTTGTTGGGAGCTAAAAGTATATTAACGGTATTAGGGTTATTGTAAATAATGATGAGAACTATCGATATTAATTGTGATGTTGGGGAAGGTGTTGGAAATGAAAAAGAGTTGTTTCCAATGATAAGTTCTTGCAATATTGCTTGTGGCGGGCATGCGGGTTCTAAAGAGACTATTCGATGGTGTTTAGAGTTGGCAAAGGAATTTAATGTAAAAGTAGGTGCACACCCTTCATATCCAGATAAGGAAAATTTTGGACGTGTAAGTATGTCTATCTCTGATGCTGATCTTATTAAAAGTATACAAGCTCAAATGCAGTTATTTGAATCGGTACGTAGTAAATTGAATACGCCACTGCATCATATTAAACCCCACGGCGCTTTATACAATGATATTGCTAAAAATGAACAATTGTCCCAAGCATTTTTGAAATCAATTGAAGCATTTAAAGATGAGGTTTATTTATATGTACCTTTTAATAGTGTAGTTGAAAAAGTGGCCAAGAAAAATGGTTATAAAGTATTGATTGAAGCTTTTGCGGATCGTAATTATAATAACGATTTAAACTTGGTATCTAGAAAAGAGGATAATGCCATAATTTCAAATGAAGAAGAAGTTCTCAAACATGTTTTGAGAATGGCTAAGGATAACGTGGTAAAAACGATTAAAAATGAAGATATAGCAATGAATGCAGATACCTATTGTATTCATGGCGATACACCGTCTGCATTGCAAATTTTAATGTATATTACAGAGCATTTGCCAGAATATAATCTACAAGTAAAACCGTGAATTCCCCTAAAATTAATATCAAACCATTTGGAGTACATTCTGTGTTAATAGAATGGCCTAATGAGGTTAGTGAGCACATCCTGGAAAAAATACTTCATTTTGAAACGTTTTTAAGTAAAGAAGTACTTACTGAACATGATTGGGAGCTGGTACCTTCCTATAATTCCCTACTTGTAATAAACAGGACGGAAGAAATCGATTTTGCGAAAATATCTGCTGATATTCATAGTTGGTATGGACAGTTGAAGGAAACAGCAAAACCAGATAGGTACTTATGGAGATTGCCGGTAACTTACGATTTAGAATTTGGTTTGGATCTTGAAGACGTAGCCAGCCAACTAAACAAATCAATTGAAGAAGTAATTGCCTTACATACAGGTGCGACCTATACGGTTTACGGAATTGGGTTTTTGCCTGGTTTTATGTATTTGGGCGGTATAAACAAAGAGTTGGAACTGCCTCGTAGAGCTAACCCGAGACCTAAAGTGTCAAAAGGAGCTGTAGGTATTGCAGGTAAGCAAGCGGGCATTTATCCCCAAGAATCTCCTGGAGGATGGAATATTATCGGAAATTGTGCTGTACCTATTTTTGATGCATCTAAAGATAACCCTTGTTTTGTAAGTGTTGGAGATAAAATTGAATTTTATAAGATATCTAAAGCAGAACACGACCTTCGTTTAATTGAAGCTGAAGTGGGCATATATAAACCTGAAAAAATTAAGATAGATGCTTAAAGTTCTAAAAGCAGGTTTTTATACCACCGTTCAAGATTCTGGTAGATTTTATTATAGAAATAAGGGTGTACCAGTCTCTGGGGTAATGGACGAAATGTCTGTTTTTAAAGTGAATTCTTTACTGGAGAATAAAGTGACGGATGCAGTATTGGAAATTACCATGACGGGACCAACATTGGTTTTCGAAGAAGAAACATATATGGTACTTGGCGGAGCTGAAATGTCTGCAACCTTAAATAATTCACCCATTCAAAATTATAAGGTTTACCTTATAGAGGTGGGTGATGTGCTTTCTTTTGGTCGCTTGGAAAAAGGCTTCAGGTCTTATTTGGCCGTTAAAGGAGGATTTAAGACCAAAGAGCTATTGGGCAGTAGATCATTTTATAAACCCATAACCAAATTCAATAGGTTAGTTGATAATGATGTGGTGCCATTTTCTCCACAGAAAGAGTTTCAACCTAAGATTTCAGAAATTAAGGTAGCATCTTTTTTAGATAGGTCTGTGCTAGAGGTAAGCAAAGGTCCGGAGTTTGATCTGTTGAACGATCGACAACTTGAAGAGATTTTTTCAAAAACTTTTACGGTTGCTCATGAAAATAACAGAATGGCATATCAAATTACCGAAACCATAACATCACACTCAATTTCTATGCTAACGTCTGCAACAATTCCTGGAACGGTTCAACTCACACCCGCCGGAAAATTGATTGTTTTAATGAAAGACGGTCAAACTACTGGTGGCTATCTAAGAGCGGTTCAATTGACAGATAAGGCAATCTGTATTTTAGCACAAAAGAAAGGCGGAGACCCAATAAGTTTTAAATTGGTGTAATTTGATACTTTTTATGTCGATTTTGTTAAGGGGTTAATTATGACCTATTTTTTCACTACTATTGTAATATGAAATTATCAAACCTAAATATTGAAGTAGTCATTGTCATTCCTAACCGGAATTGATATAGCTTTTCATTGTATGGAAAAACCTGTATCAGATTTATTTGATGCAGGTTTTTTTTGTGGTTTACGATGAATATGGAACAGTTTTAAAGTATTGAATATGATATATAATGATTGTTTAAATACTTGATTTTTAATTGTTTAAGTAGTTTTTTGTTAAAATGAATTTGTATTGACCATTATTGTTAAAAACTGAAATTTTTATAAACTTTTATCTTTGGTTTAACGGTATTAGAAAATCAAGATAAGCATACGAGATTTATATTATGGAATTAAATAAATACAGTAAAAATGTTACTCAAGACCCAACACAACCAGCAGCGCAAGCAATGCTATATGCAATTGGTTTTAAAGATGAGGATTTTAATAAGCCATTAGTTGGTATTGCAAGTACAGGTTATGAAGGTAACCCTTGCAATATGCACTTAAATGATTTGGCAAAGTTGGTTAAAGAGGGGGTTAACTCTAAAGAAACTGTAGGTTTAATTTTTAATACTATTGGTGTTAGTGATGGTATTTCTATGGGTACACCAGGAATGCGTTTTTCATTACCATCAAGGGATATTATTGCAGATTCTATGGAAACTGTAGTTCAAGGAATGTCTTATGATGCATTAGTGACAGTTGTAGGATGCGATAAAAACATGCCAGGTGCATTAATGGCAATGTTACGTTTAAACCGTCCTGCTATTTTAGTATATGGAGGAACTATAGCATCTGGTTGTCATGAGGATAGAAAGTTAGATATTGTTTCTGCGTTCGAGGCATGGGGAGAGAAAGTAGCTGGTACTATGGACGATAAAAATTATAAATCCATCATTAAAAAGTCTATACCTGGGGCTGGTGCCTGTGGAGGTATGTATACCGCAAATACTATGGCTTCTGCAATAGAAGCGCTAGGAATGTCTATGCCATATAATTCTTCTAACCCTGCAATCAGCAACAATAAAGAAGAAGAGTGTATTTCAGCAGGAAAGCAAATGCGTATTCTTATAGAAAAAGATATTAAACCTCTGGATATTGTTACGCGCAAATCTTTAGAGAATGCTATTCGTCTGGTAACCATTATGGGAGGTTCTACAAATGCAGTACTGCATTTCTTGGCTATCGCAAGAGCGGCAGATATAGATTTTACCCTAAAAGATTTTCAGCATATAAGTGATACTACCCCATTCATTGCAGATTTAAAACCTAGTGGTAAATATTTAATGGAAGATGTTCATAGAATAGGTGGTATACCAGCTGTTTTAAAATATTTGTTGAAAAATGGTCTTTTACATGGAGATTGTTTAACTGTAACAGGAAAGACTTTAGCGGAGAATTTAGAAAGTGTTCCAGATTTGGAAGAAGGTCAAGATGTTATTATGCCTTTAGATAAGCCAATTAAGGCAACTGGGCATCTAAGAATGTTATACGGCAATTTGGCCGAAAATGGCTCTGTAGCAAAAATTACAGGAAAAGAAGGTTTGTTGTTTAAAGGAACAGCAAAAGTATTCAATAGTGAGTATGATGCTAATGATGCTATACGAGGTGGTAAGGTAGAAAAAGGAAATGTAGTCGTCATAAGATATGAAGGTCCTAAAGGAGGTCCTGGTATGCCAGAAATGCTAAAACCTACTGCTGCTATTATGGGTGCAGGTTTAGGTAAAGATGTGGCATTGATTACAGATGGTCGTTTTTCAGGAGGTACACATGGCTTTGTAGTAGGGCATATTTCGCCAGAAGCACAAGAAGGTGGCACCATTGCTTTAGTTAAAGATGGAGATACAATTGTAATAGACGCAGAAACAAATTCAATTAATGTAGAAGTGTCCGATGAGGAATTAGCGAAACGTAAAGAAGCTTGGGTAGAGCCAGCTTTAAAGTTTAAAAAAGGAGTATTATATAAATATGCTCGTTCCGTCTCTTCTGCTGCGCAAGGTTGTGTAACCGATGAGTTTTAAATAACACCGGCTAGATTTTAATTAACGCTAGTAGGATTTTAATATCAGGTAATTGTAGCTCTTATATGCAATGCTTGAATTTGATTATTAATTATGGAAACAGTAAAAGAGAAAAAAATAGGTACGGATTCCAAGAAAACTATAAAGATTTCTGGAGCAGAAGCAATAATTCATTGTTTGTTGGCAGAAGGTGTCGAAACAATGTACGGCTACCCTGGTGGGGCTATTATGCCCGTCTACGATGAGTTATATAAGTTTCAAGATAAATTAACGCATATTCTTACCAGACATGAACAGGGTGCTACGCACGCTGCTCAAGGGTATGCACGTGTTTCCGGTAAAGTGGGTGTTGCAATAGCAACTTCAGGTCCTGGAGCAACTAACTTAGTTACAGGTCTTGCCGATGCTCAAATAGATTCTACACCTATGGTGTGTATCACTGGTCAGGTAACAAGACAGTTGTTGGGTACAGATGCTTTTCAAGAAACCGATATTATTGGTATTTCTACTCCTGTAACCAAATGGAATTATCAAATTACCGAAGCTTCTGAAATTCCGGAAGTAATGGCAAAAGCCTTTTATATTGCAAAATCAGGTAGACCGGGTCCGGTATTGGTTGATATTACCAAAAATGCACAAATAGAAGCCTTCGATTTTTCTTATGAGAAATGTACTGCCGTAAGAAGTTATAAACCAGTGTCAAAACCGAATTCCGATGCTATACAGGCTGCTGCCGATTTAATCAATAGCGCCAAAAAGCCTTTTATAGTTTGGGGACAAGGGGTAATTCTTGGTAGGGCGGAAGCCGAATTGAAAGAGTTGGTGGAAAAAACGGGTATTCCTGCTGCATGGACTATTATGGGTGCATCTGCATTAGATACTTCTCACCCTTTAAATGTGGGTATGGTAGGTATGCACGGTAACTACGGCCCTAACGTACTTACAAATGAATGTGATCTGTTGATTGCCATAGGTATGCGTTTTGATGATCGTGTTACCGGTAGGTTAGAAGATTATGCCACACAAGCTAAGGTGATTCACTTTGAAATTGACCCGGCCGAAATCAATAAAAATGTACATGCCGATGTTGCGGTTTTAGGTAATTCTAAAGAAACTTTAGGTTTGATTTTACCATTGTTGAAATCTAATAAGCATGAAGCATGGCATGATATCTTCAAAGAAAAGTATAAGATCGAATTTGATACCATTATAAAAAATGACATTCACCCAACCAAAGTAGGCTTAACTATGGGCGAGGTGATTGAAGAAATTAATTTGGCTTCCAATAACAAAGCGGTTATCGTTTCAGATGTTGGACAACATCAAATGATCGCTTGTAGATATGCTAAGTTTTCAGAATCTAAAAGTAATATCACTTCTGGAGGATTAGGTACTATGGGCTTTGCGCTTCCTGCAGCTATCGGTGCCAAAATGGGCGCTATGGATAGGGAAGTTGTAGCGATCATTGGTGATGGTGGATATCAAATGACCATTCAAGAGCTTGGTGTGATATTTCAGCATAACATACCTGTTAAGATTGTGGTATTGAACAATGAGCACTTGGGCATGGTTCGTCAATGGCAAGAGTTGTTCTTTGAGAAAAGATATGCATCTACCGTAATGGTGAATCCAGATTTTGTAAAAATTGCTGAAGGATATAGTATAGAGGCAAAACGTATTTCTGAGCGTAAGGATCTAAAATCTACCATTCAAAAAATGATGGCTTCAGATAAACCTTATTTCTTAGAGGTAAAAGTGGAACAAGAAGATAATGTGTTCCCTATGATACCTTCTGGTGCTTCGGTCTCTGAAATTAGATTGAAGTAAGAAATGCATTAAGGCAATCTCATGAACGATACCAACATACAGGATATTCCAAAAATTCATAATGAAATAACTCGTAAATCTGAGGAAATCGGATTTTCGATGCCGTCAGATTTGTATGTAGGTAGTTTCCTTAAAACCTTAATTGCTTCTAAACCAAACGGACATTTTTTAGAAATAGGTACCGGCATTGGTCTTAGTCTGTCTTGGATGGTTGAGGGTATGGATGCTGATTCTAAATTGATATCAGTAGATAACAATGAAGAGCTAACCACTATCGCAAATAATTATTTTGGAAAAGATGATAGGGTTGAACTTATTTGTAAAGATGGTACCGAATGGATAAAGGAATATTCTGGTGAGCAATTCGATTTAATTTTTGCAGATGCATGGCCGGGAAAGTATAGTGAGATCGATGAGGTTTTAAATTTAGTTAAGGTTGGCGGATTTTACATTATAGATGATATGACAAAACAGCCTAATTGGCCAGAAGGTCATGAGGATAATGTAATTGCACTTACCGAATATTTGGAACAACGCAAAGATTTACAACTGACAAAAATGAACTGGTCTACCGGTTTAATTATGGCAGTAAAGAAGTAGTATAGATTAATAATAATGATACCATAAAATCCTTTTAGCAAAAAGGAATAGGTAATTGAAGCTTATGGAAAATAAATGGTTTACAATTTCGGTATATTCAGAAAATAATGTAGGATTACTGAATAGAATATCGGGTATATTTTTAAAAAGACATATCAATATAGAGAGTTTAAACGTCTCTAAATCAGAAATTGACGATGTTTCTAAATTTACGATCGTAGCACATACCACAGAGAAGTGGGTGCATAATATTGTCGGTCAGATCGAAAAGCAAATAGAGGTGATCAAAGCATTTTACCATACCGATGATGAAACTATTTATCAAGAATCTGCTTTGTTCAAAATAGCATCGGGATTGTTGTTCGATGAACGTCAAATTCAAAATATTATAAAAGATAACAATGCACAGATTGTCACGGTTTCTAGAGATTTCTTCGTTATCGCCAAAAGCGGAAGAAGAAATGAGATTGATGACATGCACGATGAATTAAAACCTTATGGTATTATGCAGTTTGTGCGTTCCGGTAGAATTTCGGTTACGAAAGATGTAATGGATATTTCTGCAATACTTAAAGAATTTTAATAAACGAGAATCATATAAATAATTAATAAAGTAAAAACAAAATGGCCAATTATTTTAATACGCTATCATTAAGAGATCAATTAACGCAACTTGGAAAATGCCGCTTCATGGATTCGTCTGAGTTCGCTGATGGTGTAAATGCTTTAAAAGGCAAAAAAATTGTTATCGTAGGTTGTGGTGCACAAGGTCTTAACCAAGGTCTGAACATGAGAGATTCTGGTTTAGATATTGCCTATACACTTCGTGATGCTGCTATAAAGGAAAAAAGACAATCTTTTATCAATGCAACCGAAAATGGTTTTACGGTAGGTACATATGAAGAATTGATTCCTTCTGCCGATGTTGTTATCAACCTTACTCCAGACAAGCAACATACTGCTGTAGTTGGTGCGGTAATGCCATTAATGAAAAAGGGGGCTACTCTTTCATACTCCCATGGTTTCAATATTGTTGAAGAGGGCACACAGGTACGTGAAGATCTTACGGTAATCATGGTGGCTCCAAAAAGTCCAGGTTCAGAAGTTAGAGAAGAATATAAAAGAGGATTTGGTGTACCAACATTGATCGCGGTTCACCCAGAAAATGATCCAGAAGGTAAAGGTTTGGCACAGGCAAAAGCTTATGCAGCTGGTACAGGTGGGCATAGAGCTGGTGTTTTGGAATCTTCATTTGTTGCTGAGGTAAAATCAGATTTAATGGGTGAGCAGACCATTCTTTGTGGTTTGTTACAAACGGGTTCTATTCTATGTTTTGATAAAATGATTGAGAAAGGAATAGATGCCGGTTATGCTTCAAAACTAATTCAGTACGGATGGGAAACCATTACCGAGGGTATGAAGTACGGCGGTATTACTCATATGATGGACCGTCTTTCAAATCCTGCTAAAATTAAGGCTTTTGAACTTTCAGAAGAATTAAAGGATATCATGCGTCCGTTGTTTCAAAAGCATATGGATGATATTATGACCGGTCATTTCTCTAAAACGATGATGGAAGATTGGGCAAATGATGACAAAAATCTTTTGACATGGAGAGCTGCTACTGGCGAAACTGCCTTTGAAAAGACTCCTGCAGGTGATCAAGAAATTACAGAGCAAGAGTTTTATGATAACGGAGTGCTTATGGTAGCCATGGTTAGAGCTGGTGTAGAATTGGCTTTTGAAGCAATGACAGAATCAGGAATTATAGCCGAGTCTGCCTACTACGAATCTTTACACGAAACTCCGTTAATTGCGAACACAATTGCTCGTAAGAAATTGTTTGAAATGAACCGTGTAATCTCAGATACGGCTGAATATGGTTGTTATTTATTTGATCATGCATGTAAGCCTTTATTGACTGATTTCATGAAGGATATAGATACAGACGTTATCGGTAAAAATTTCTCTGCAGATATAGATAACGATGTGGACAACGCTCAGTTGATAGCAGTGAACAAGGCATTACGTGAACATCCGGTAGAAATAGTTGGTGCGCGTTTACGTGAGTCAATGACAGCAATGAAGCCTATAATATAAGGTTTTAAAGATTAAGTAAACTTACTGATTGTCCGGTTGGGTATGTTCAAAGCTGCAAGCTGAATTTCTGTTGCAGATTTCACTGAACATTACTTAAGCGGGCAATTTATGTTTTATACATTTATGAATAATGTACCACTAGCAAAGAAAATGATATGAGAGGTAACAAACCGGCATACTTTCCTGTTTTAGATGATGTTTTACAAGCAGCACAGACTATTTCGGAAATTTCTGAAGAAACTCCATTAACAGATAGTATTAGATTATCAAAACAATTTGATTGTCAAATTCGCTTAAAAAGAGAAGATTTACAACGGGTAAGATCATATAAAATTCGGGGAGCATTTAATAAGATTAATTCTTTGACCAATGAAGAAAGAAATAAAGGGGTTATTTGTGCCAGTGCTGGTAACCATGCCCAAGGCGTTGCTTTTGCTTGTTGTCATTTAAAAATAAAGGGTACAATTTATATGCCATCTGTAACACCAAAACAAAAAGTAGAGCAAACTAAGCTTTTTGGTGGCGAATGGGTAGATGTAGTTTTACAGGGCGATACATTTGATGATTCATCACAAGCAGCTAAAATTTACGGTGATAAAACGGGTAAAATATTTGTGCACCCTTTTGATGACCCTAAAATTATTGAAGGTCAGGCTACGGTTGGTCTTGAGCTTATTGAGCAGGCAAAAAAGCCAATTGATTATCTTTTTGTTTGTATAGGTGGAGGCGGATTGGCATCTGGACTAATAAGTGTATTTAGTCAACTATCGCCGAGTACTAAAATTATTGGGGTTGAACCTAAAGGAGCGCCCTCTATGAAAACGGCCATGGATTCGGGTAAAGTGGTGGCTTTAGAGAAAATCGATAAATTCATTGATGGTGCTGCTGTAAAGCAGGTGGGCAGTTTAACTTATCCTATTTGTAATTATTATTTGGATAACATGATTACTGTTGATGAAGGAAAAGTGTGCCAAACCATTCTAGATCTCTATAATAGAGATGCTATTGTGGTGGAACCTGCAGGGGCATTATCCATAGCGGTCTTAGATGAGTACAAAGATGAAATAGTTGGTAAGAACGTGGTCTGTATAATAGGTGGCAGCAATAACGATATCACAAGAACGGCCGAAATAAAAGAGAGAGCCTTATTGTATGGTAAGTTAAAGCACTACTTTATTATCAGGTTCCCTCAAAGGCCAGGTGCATTAAAGGAGTTTGTTGTAGATATTTTAGGACCTACGGATGATATTACCCATTTTGAATATTCCAAAAAGTCGAGCAGGGAAAATGCTCCAGCTGTAGTTGGAATAGAATTGAAGCATCCAGATGATTTAAAACCATTGATAGAACGTATGAAAAATAACAATTTCTATGGTGATTATATAAATGATAAACCAGACTTGTTTGAGTATTTGGTTTAAACTACTTTTAATATGTTAGACTTCGTAGCTAACGATTTATAATGCGACCCATATTACATGTATCAACGATTGTACTAAAAAGGTAAACAAATGAGCGATATTAAAATTCCAGAAGAATTTCAAATAACATCCACTATAGACCAAAAACATTATTTGGTCAACGGAGAATTAAAAGAATGGAAAGGAGACACAACACCAGTGTTTTCTACTATTTCTTCAACCAAAGAATATAAGCCAACATTGTTGGGTAGTATTCCCGACTTGCAAGAGGCGGAAGCTCTTGAAGCATTGAACGGTGCTTTAAAAGCCTATGACAAAGGGCAGGGCGTATGGCCAACAATGCATGTAAAGGACCGCATTGAATGTATGGAGGTTTTTGTTTCTAAAATGAAGACCAAAAGAGAAGAAGTCGTTAAATTATTAATGTGGGAAATTGGTAAATCGCTACCAGATTCTCAAAAAGAATTTGATAGAACCGTTGAGTATATTGAAGATACTATTGAAGATTATAAGCAATTAGATAGAGATGCAGCTAAATTCACCAAACATGATGGTGTATATGCGCATATTAAAAGAGGACCATTAGGGGTCGTGCTTTGTTTGGGGCCTTATAACTATCCATTGAACGAAACTTTTGCATTGTTGATCCCTGCAATTATAATGGGTAATACAACCATTTTCAAGCCTGCAAAACATGGAGTTCTTTTGATTACACCGCTCTTAGAGGCATTTCAAACCAGTTTTCCTAAAGGTGTGGTCAATGTACTTTTTGGTAGAGGTAGAACGGTAGCTGCACCAATTATGCAAACAGGTAAAGTTGATGTTTTGGCTTTAATTGGTAATAGTAAATCTGCCAATGCCTTACAAGATCAACACCCAAAAAGTAATAGATTACGATTGGTGCTAGGTTTAGAAGCGAAAAACCCTGCTATAATTTTACCTGATGCAGATTTAGACTTAACCATAAGTGAATGCTTAGCGGGTACTTTATCTTTCAACGGGCAGCGTTGTACTGCATTAAAAGTGGTTTATGTTCATGAAGATATTAGGGCAGATTTCAACAAACAATTCGCAAAAAAAGTAGACGAGTTAAAGTTCGGAAACCCGTGGGATGATGGTGTAAAACTTACTCCTTTACCAGAACCGGATAAAGCGGCGTACATACAAGGATTAATAGATGATGCACTTGCAAAAGGAGCTAAAATTATCAATAAAAAGGGAGGTCAGCATTTTGATAATTACATTTGGCCAGCAGTTCTTTATCCTGTAACAAAAGACATGCGTGTATATCAAGAAGAGCAATTTGGACCAATTATTCCTATCGTTCCTTTCACAGATATTGAAGAGCCTTTAGATGATATGGCCGAAAGTAATTATGGGCAGCAAGTAAGTTTGTTCGGTAAAGATGTATATGCACTTTCTCCATTAATTGATACCTTGGTAAACCTGGTGTGCCGTGTTAATTTAAACAGTTCATGCCAAAGAGGACCAGATGTTTATCCGTTTACAGGAAGAAAAGATTCTGCACAGGCTACCTTAAGTGTGCATGATGCTTTACGTTCATTCTCTATCAGGACTTTTGTTGCCTTTAAGGATAACGAGCTAAATACCGATATTGTTGAAAATCTACTAGAAGCAAAGCTCTCCAATTTTGTGAGTACAGATTATATATTATAACTGATTATTGAGATAAATAATTAAAAACCTCCCCTAATTAATTAGGGGAGGTTTCGTTTTTACAATTAGAACTGATTGCCTGTGCTCTTTCTAATCCTGAATATGGATAATAAGGTATGGTTTGTTCTTCTTCATTGAATAAGGCTATGGCACGATCTATATCCTTACAAAATGGAGCGGTAGATTTACCAAAGAATTTTGCGGCACCCATATCCCATTCCGTCTTGCTTAAAAGCACCCTTGGATTGTTGGGAGCTATGCTTAATGCTTTTTGATAGATGGCAGCATTCTCACCAGATAAGGTCATTCCGTATTTTGCGCCGTCAAAAGCTATATAGGCTGTATTCAGTAATGCGTATGAAATCATTATTTCCGGATTGTTTTCCGAGATTTCAGAAGCTTTGTCCAAGAATGTTTTTGCTCTGGTAAGTTTCGTGTTTAATAATGCTTCATCTTGTAGCCCAAAACTACTTACTATTTCAATTAAACCAGCATAATAAGCCGGTAACCAATTATCGGTTTCTGCAGCCGATATTCTTTCAAAAAGTTGAGCAGCTTCGGTATTCTTTTGTTGGTCCCATAAGGCAAAAGCTTGGTTCATGCCTTTTTCGTACGAAGTTTGAGCAGAAATGTTTAGGGTGAAAATAAACGTGGCAATTAGTAATAAGTTTCTCATGATGTATTTATTTGATGTTATTTATTGTTGTTCAAATATCTTTTTAAATAGTAGTTTCTAATAAAATAGATGACCCAGTTGTTGTTATTTGATCTTGAATTGTAAGATTTACAAATTGTCCAATTGATTGTCATTTTTGTTTTTGCTAATAGTCCAAAAGAAGCCAATGAAAAAGAAGCGATCTGCAGCAGGTGTAATGGTTCTTCTATCAAAAATGCCTTCGGTATTTGGTTGGTCGGCATATTGATAGCCATTTACATTTTTAGAACCTAAGACGTTACTAACGGATAGATACAATATCTTTTGCGGACTTATTAAATACGCATAATTAAGATTTAGTGAATTAAAGCTTTTGGCTTGCTCCGTTAAAAAACCTCCTTTGTTAGGGTCGGTGTAATTACGACCGGAAGCATAATTATAACTAAACCCGATCTGGCTCTTCCAGTTTTCTACCCATCGTTTTACCACTAATGATGCATTGTGTTTACTGGCAAAGTTTGGTGTAGCGGTGGTAGGGTAATTTTGGTAGTTTCTTTCGGTGTCCAGATAGGAATAAGACATCCAGTATTCTGTATTTTTTATTGTTTTATTATCCCTCCAAAAAACATCGAGTCCCTTTGCAAAACCATTACCGGTATTGTCATAAGTCGACGTGGGTAAAGTGAAATCGGTATTGTACTTCACCAAACTACCATAGTCTTTGTAATAAGCCTCGGCCCTAAATATTTGTTTGTTTTTTACATATTGATAGTTGGCTATATAATGGGTAGTCTTTTCTGCAGTAAAATCAGTGTTGAATTTTAAATATTCATTCTTAGGATTTTGAAAAAACTCACCATACGCTAGTGAAAACTGAGAGTTTGAGCCAGATTTATAAGCTAACGACAATCTTGGCGATAGATTGAATTCTTCTAGCAATTGCGAGTATTCACCTCGTAATCCGATTTTGGTAGCGAAGTTTTTAGAGAAGAAAATATCGGTCTCTGCAAAACTGCTGAAAATATTATTATCAAAACCATAGGTGTTCTCAAAATTAGCGTCTGTATAGTTTTCTTTAAAGTTGGTAATGAAGTATTCGGCGCCAAAATTTAATTTGTACCTACTTGAAAAATATTTTTTCAAAGCAATTTTTAAATGGGCAGAATTTTCAACGTCTTCGATCTCACTAGTATTAATCTTAATATTTGATCTGTCGTTTGCAAAACTAATGCCTGTTTGTATACTCCAATCCCTTTCTAAAAAATCTTGATATGAAGTATTAATGTATAGGTTCTTATTGTTTAAACCGAAGCGCACACCATTAACTTCATTAATATCTTCTTGTGTTAGGTCAAAGTCCACCGAACTATATGCTCCATAAACTTTTAAAAGTCCGTCGTTATTGAATTTATATCTATACACCGCTTCACCACCAAATGATTCTACGGGTTTATGCCATTCATTATTATCAGGATACAGTTTTTGATACGGTGTTAAGTTTATGTAGTTGGCATTTACGCTTAAAGAACTTTTATCCCAAATCTGGGTATTTCCAAGTCCAAGACCAACGCTCATAATTGATATGTCGGTTTTTTCCTCTTGTGGTTCATTAACGCTATTCAATAATAAAACACTGGATAATGCTTGACCGTATTCTGCCGAGTATCCTCCCGTAGAAAAGGTTATTCCCTTAAATAAAAAAGGAGATAACCTCCCCCTTGTGGGTATATTATTTGCAGATGGGGAGTAGGGTGTAAATACACGCATGCCATCTACGAAGATTTGTGTTTCATCTGCATCACCACCTCTAACGAATAATCTACCATCTTCCGCAACATTTGAAGTTCCCGGTAATGTTTGTAATGCGCCTACAAAGTCTCCAAGGGCGCCAGCAGTGGTTACAATATCCAATGGTTTTAATGCGGTAACTTTGGCATTATCACCAGCATTGAATGTTCCCGCATTTACGGTAACGGCATCTAAGGTGTTGATATCATCTTTTAGTTTAATGGTGATGTTCTTAAAGTTGATGACATCGGCTGATTTTGAATACGTCTCAAATGAAATTGATGATGCTATTAAGGTTTGTATGCCTTTAGCATCCGTTTCAAAAGTGAAATTTCCCTCGTCACTGGTTGCGGTACCATCATATGTACCTTGTAAATAAACATTTGCTCCGATAACCGGTAGACCTTGTTGGTCAATTATCTTACCTGAAATAGTTGATTGAGCAAATGTGGAGAGATAGAAAAGTGTAAGCAAAGCAATTAATAGCGTCTTCATTGTTGATTTTGTTTTGATTGATGCCACAAATATGTGTTGTTGATTTTGGTTGGAATAAATTGGTTTTCTCAATTGTAGATTTTCTCTACTGAATTGGTAGAATTCACTATTAAGGGAAATTTAAGAAGGTTAATTTTTCACAGAAATCTGGTAATTAATTTGAGTTGTTAACGACATATGCGTTCTAACTTTGCCTTTTTAATTGCATGGGTAAAATAGATTGATGTAGAAAGAATTAAAATTTGAAGTATGGAGAATTTAAAATCAAATAAAAAAGCATTGTTTGCTTTGGCTATAGGAGGTTTCGGGATCGGACTGACCGAGTTTGTTATCATGGGAATTTTAACCGAAGTATCCGGTTCTTTGGGAATAACCATTCCTCAAGCAGGACATTTTATTGCAGCGTATGCATTGGGTGTTGTAGTAGGTGCACCATTGTTGACAGGGTTGGGATCAAAATTGAGTCCTAAAAAAATGTTGTTCTTGCTAATGATTTGGTTTACGGTATTCAATACATTATCTGGGTTGGCAACAGGGTATAGCAGTTTGTTGTTCTTAAGATTTTTATCTGGTATACCTCACGGTGCATTCTTTGGTATAGGTGCAGTAGTTGCAACAAAATTGGCTAAGAAGGGTAAAGGTGCTCAGGCAATTTCCATTATGTTTTCTGGACTTACCGTTGCGAACGTAATAGGTGTGCCAATTGGAACTTACTTAGGACAACAATTTAGCTGGAGTGTTTCTTTTTACTTAGTTGGTTTTGTAGGCTTGCTGGCATTGGGAAGTATTTACTTATGGATGCCAAAAATTGAAGTCGACGATCAAGAGGAAAAAGTTACCGTTAGCCAGGGTTTAAAGAATAGCGAATTGTGGGCTTTGATTGCGTTGACTACCATAGGAACTGGTGGATTCTTTGCTTGGTACAGTTACGTAGCTCCTTTGATTACGGATGTAGCTGGTTTGCCTGATCATTTTGTAGGTTACGCGATGATGTTAGCCGGACTAGGTATGGTTGCAGGAAATTTTTTAGGGGCAAAAATGGCGGAGTGGTTTTCTCCTTTAAAAGCGGTTATTATTAGTTTGTCGGTAATGTGCGGTATTTTGTTGTTGAATATGATGATAGCGACCAATCCTTATTTACTAATGGTTTTGACATTTGTAATAGGAGCAATATCATTTACTGTGGCAACACCAATTCAAATGGCAATAATAAATACATCTAAAGGTTCAGAAATGCTGGGTTCTTCTATGAATCAAAGTGCCTTTAACATGGGTAATGCTTCTGGAGCTTATTTAGCAGGGCTACCAATTGCTTTCGGTTATGGTATCGTGTATTCTAGTCTAGTTGGTGCAATTCTTGCATTTTCTGGTGTCGCTATAGCGATAGGGATTTTAATCGTAAGAAAAAGAAAAGAAAATAAATATAGAAAAATGGCTATGGGCTATTAATCTATTATGAGTCAATATTAATTTAAAGGAACCTTTACTAGGTTCCTTTTTTTTTATAAATAGGTGTTTGAATATTTTGATCCAAGTTCTTAATTAAACAGGCTAGATGTTAAAATTCAAATATTGTGTAGTTCATCGATAATTTATTACATTTTAACCCGTTATATTCGACATAAACCTACTATACTGTGTCACGTACCAAACTATTCTTTGGAACCATAATTATGGTTCTCCTTTTTTTTGTTCTTACTGCGTCTTCTTTTAAGCCAGAGCATTCCAAGGCAATTATTGCCAATCCTAATCCAGAAAAAACCCTTGCTGAGAAAAGGGAAATTAAATTATATACTATTAGGCAGAAAGCTTTAAACGAAGCTTTATCAAAATACTTTGATCAGGCAATTAAAGCGGGAGATATTGTTGGAGCCGGTGTTAGTATAGTTAATGGCGATTCAGTAATATTATCTAACGGATACGGAAAGAGAAGTTATAATGCCAACGAGTCGGTGGATGCAGAAACTTTGTTTAGACTAGGGTCTATATCTAAAGGATTTACAGGTGTTTTGGCAGCAAGTTTGGAGAGTGACGGTATGTTGCGATTAGAAGATAAGGTTTCAGATTATTTGCCTAATTTTCATTTTGGTGACTCACAGCATACTGAACGCATAAAACTATCCCATTTGCTTTCGCATACTACAGGTACGCCTTATCATAGTTATACAGATTTGGTTGAGGCTGGTTTATCCATGTCCACTATCAGTGAAAAATTTGAAAACGTTAACCCTATTAGTGAACCTGGTCTACAATATAGTTATCAGAATGCTATGTTCTCTGTCTCTCAAGAGGTGATGCTGAAAGCAACAGGAAAAAACATTCAAACCTTATTGAGCGATAGATTCTTTGAACCTCTAGGTATGAGTTCTGTTTCAATGGACCATGAAACCTTAATGAATACGGATAATATTGCATTACCACATGTTAAGAGAAGAAATGGTTGGAAATCGGTATTGCCTAAAAATAATTATTACAATGCTATAGCAGCTGGCGGTATAAATGCGAATTCAAATGACATGGCCAAGTGGATGCGGTTTTTATTGGGGCATAATCCAGAAGTAATGTCAAAAGACGAAATGGCACCTGCGTTTCAATCTTTTATAGAATTAAAAGGACATAGAAAGTACTATCAAAGGTGGCCGGGACATATAAAGTCGGCTTACGGTTTTGGTTGGAGAATACATACGGTAAAAGAGAATGAGAATGCACCAGAAGAAACTATTTGGCATCATGGTGGTAGCGTAAATAATTATAGAAATGAAATTGCTCTTTTTCCTGATTCTGATTTAGGTATCTGTGTATTGATTAACGGACCTTCTAAATTGGTGAAGACCGTTATACCAGATTTACGTGCAATAGTTAAAAGTATTTATGAAAAAGAAATTGCTATTGCTTCTAGTATTTAAAAGTTATATTACAATTCAAGAATAAAAAAATCCCTTTAATCAATGATTAAAGGGATTTTATAGTTAAACATGAATTTTTAAATGTTGCTGGCCAGCCAATCGCCAACTTCACTTGTCTTATAGCTTTTTCCACCATCGGCAAGGTCTTCGGTTACGTAACCTTCGGCTAATGATTTGTTTACTACTCTTCTAATTTCTTCAGCTTCATTGGTTAAGTCTAAATCCTCAAAAAGCATAGCAGCAGAAAGTACTGTCGCCAAAGGATTAGCAATATTTTTACCTGCCGCTTGCGGGTATGAACCATGTATTGGCTCATATAAAGATACTTCACTACCTACAGATGAAGAAGGCATAAGCCCCATTGAACCTGCTATTACAGAAGCTTCATCGGTTAAAATATCACCGAATAAGTTTGCTGTGATGATTACATCATAACCTTTTGGCCATTGAATTAATCGCATGGCAACCGCATCAATAAACTCATAAGTTACCTCTACTTCAGGGTACTCTTTTTCTAAACCTTGTACTGTTTCTCTCCACAGTCTAGATGATTCCAATACATTGGCCTTATCAACGCAACATAGTTTTTTAGAACGCTTCATGGCCATGTCAAATCCTTTTCTTGCCAAGCGCTCTATTTCAAAACGTTGGTAGGTCATGGTGTCAAATGCAGTATTACCATCATCTTTTCTTCCGCGTTCACCAAAATAAACTCCTCCGGTCAATTCTCTTAAAATAATTAAATCTGTTCCTTCAATACGATCTCTTTTTAAAGGAGATTTATCTATTAAAGAAGGGAAGGTAAAGGTTGGTCTTACATTAGCGAACAAACCTAATTTTTGTCTCATTTTTAATAATCCCTGTTCTGGACGAACTTTTGCTGAAGGATCATTGTCAAAACGAGGGTGACCTATAGCGCCAAATAATACTGCATCTGCATTGGCACATACTTCATGAGTTTCATCTGGGTAAGGTTCACCAACAGCATCAATAGCCGCCGCTCCCGTTAGTGCTGGTTTCCAAGTAATATCGTGCTCATATTTTTTAGCAATGGCATCACATACCTTTACTGCTTGATCAATAACTTCAGGACCGATACCATCACCGGCCAATAAGGCAATATTTAATTTCATGGTTTATCGCTTTTTCGCTTTTCGCTGTACGCTAAACGCTATACTTTAACCGTATATAGTTTAGGCTATTTATAATTATATCTTATTTATTAAACTATTTAAACTTCTTCTTACTTTATTTACTTTATCATGAATGATTAAAAACTCTTCTTCTTGAATATACTTTAGATCTTTTGCTAAAATGGTAAAATATTCTAATTCACTTGCTGACCCTTGAGAAATGATTAAAAAACGTTTAAACTCCGCATCAGATTCTCTTCCGCATCCTTCAGCTATATTTGCAGGAATAGATGAAGAAGCTCTTCTCATTTGACTTGTTAATCCAAAATTTTCATTATTAGGAAAGCTTCTAGTCAATTTATAAATCTCTAAAGTAACTTCATGACCTAATTTCCAAACATTATATTTTTTATAATCTCTCATCAAAAGCGTTTAGCGCCCCGCGTCCAGCGTCAAGCGCTTTGCGCTATATTATATTCAACATCTTCTCTGTCGCTTTAATGGCACTAACAGTTTGGTCAGAATCCAACCCTCTTGAGGTAAATTCTTTACCGTCTAATTCCCAAGTAATTACTGTTTCGCATAATGCATCAGAAGTACTACCGGGAGGAATTCTTACTGCATAATCCGTAAGTTTTGGCAAGGCAATCTTCTTGGCAATATACACTTTTTTAAGGGCGTTCATAAAAGCATCATACTGTCCGTCTCCTTGTGCATGTGCTTCTATAACTTTTCCGTCAATTTCTACGGAAAGGGTAGTGGAAGGCATTAAGCCTTTTGCATGTGTAAGTACATAAGATTTTATAAATACCTTTTGCTTATAATCGGCAGTATCTAAAACATCGGAAATAATAAATGGAAGGTCATCTTTTGTAACCCGTTCTTTTTTATCTCCTAATTCTATAATTCTGGCAGTAACTTTTTTAAGCTCTTCATCATTTAATGTTAAGCCAAGTTCCTGTAAATTTTTCTGAATATTCGCTTTGCCAGACATTTTACCTAAAGCATACTTTCGTTTTCTACCAAAACGTTCAGGCATTAGGTCGCTAAAATACAGGTTGTTTTTGCTGTCACCATCGGCATGTATTCCTGCAGTTTGGGTAAATACATTATCTCCAACAATTGGTTTGTTTGCTGGTATGGTAAACCCTGTAAAGGCAGAAACCAATTTACTTACCTTATATAATGAGGTCTCATTTACTTTTATCTCAACTTCTGGTAAAAAATCATTGATAACGGCTATAGCACTTGCCATAGGAGCATTACCAGCTCTTTCCCCCATTCCGTTTACTGTTAGGTGAAGACCATGGCAACCCGCTTTTACGGCTTCCATAATATTTGCAACACCAAGATCATAGTCGTTATGACCATGAAAATCAAAATGTAACTTCGGAAATTTCTGAATGATTTCTTTTAAGTAGGCATACGTTTCGGTGTGTGTTAGTATACCTAAAGTATCGGGTAATAAAATTCTTTTTACGTTTTGGGTAGAAAGAAATTCTAAAAATTCAAAAACATATGCTTTGGAATTTCGCATGCCGTTACTCCAGTCCTCTAAATAGATATTATTGATAATACCTCTTTCAGTAGCTTGCTTAAAAATTTCGGCTATTTCTGCAAAATGTTGTTCTGGAGTTTTCTTTAACTGATATTTTAAATGGTTGAGAGAACCTTTGGTCAACAAATTCTGTGAAATTGCACCTGAAGTCTTCATCCAATCCAAAGAAACGCCACCATCAACAAAGGTTAATACTTCTACACGCTCCAAGAATCCTTTTTCAGCGGCCCACTCGGTAATTTTTTGAACAGCTTCTAGTTCACCATCAGATACACGAGCCGAGGCAACCTCAATACGGTCTACTTTTAGCTCTTCTAAAAGTAACTTTGCCAAGGTCAGTTTTTCCGATGCAGAAAAGGATACGCCTGAGGTCTGTTCACCATCCCTAAGGGTGGTATCCATTATTTCTAACTTTCTTTTTTTCATGTGATCTAATTGCCGTTTCATCTTATATTAGGAAACGGCAAATGGTTAGTTAACGTAAATGATGTTGGTACTTTGAAAATTGAGTTTATAACGGAGTGTTTTCCGCAAATGTCTCAATATCCTTTTTGATGTTCAATAAGTAATCAATATCATCAAAACCGTTCAACATATTGTTTTTCTTGTAATCATTGATGTCAAAAGATTCACTTTCACCCGTAGCCAACAATGTTATTTTTTGTTCAGGAAGATTAATTTCCAATTCTGCAGAAGGGTCTGCCTCCACGACATCAAAAATTTTCTGTAAAAACTCTGCACTTACCTGTACGGGTAAAACACCGATGTTTAAACAGTTGTTTCTGAAAATATCTGCAAAGAAACTAGAAACTACACATCTAAATCCGTAATCATAAACTGCCCATGCAGCGTGCTCACGGGATGAACCAGAACCAAAGTTTTTTCCACCTACTAAAATTTTTCCACTGAATTTATCTTGGTTTAAAACAAAATCTTCTTTCAGGGTGTTGTCCTGATGGTATCTCCAGTCTCTAAAAAGATTATCACCGAAACCTACACGCTCTGTTGCTTTTAAGAATCTTGCCGGTATTATTTGATCGGTATCTACATTTTCAATTGGCAACGGTACTGCCGTTGATGTCAATATATTGAATTTATCGTATGCCATTTTTTATAGCTTTTTGCCTCTGGTTATTGACCATTGGCCTGTATTATTATCATTGTTTTTTCACTATAAGCCTTATGCATATAGTTAAGGACAAAATTGTTATACTAACTCTGCCATTAATTCCCTTGGGTCTGTTACTTTACCGGTTACGGCAGCCGCAGCAGCAACTAAAGGACTAGCCAACAAAGTTCTTGATCCAGGACCTTGTCTTCCTTCAAAGTTTCTGTTAGATGTACTTACGGCCAGTTTACCAGCAGGTATCTTATCATCGTTCATTGCTAAACAAGCAGAACAACCAGGCTCACGAAGTTCAAAACCGGCTTCGGTTAAAATATCCAATATGCCTTCTTCTTTAATGGCAGTTTCTACTTTGTGAGATCCAGGAACCAACCATGCGGTTACATTATCGGCTTTTTTCTTTCCTTTTACTATTGATGCAAAAGCACGGAAATCTTCTATACGACCATTGGTACAACTTCCAAGGAAAACAAAGTCAATAGGCTTGCCCATCATACTTTCACCTTCATTGAAATCCATATACTTCAATGATTTCTGATATGTAGATGCACCACCTTGAACGGCATTTGCCATAGGTATATCATTTGATATTCCCATTCCCATACCCGGGTTGGTACCGTAGGTAATCATTGGTTCTATTAACGAACCGTCAAAAGTCAATTCTTTATCGAAAATGGCATCTTCATCGGTATACAATGTTTCCCAATAAGCCATTGCCTTATCCCAGTCGGCACCTTTTGGTGTAAACTCACGACCTTTTATATATTCAAACGTTTTTTCATCTGGCGCGATCATACCACCACGGGCACCCATTTCTATACTTAGGTTACAAACGGTCATACGACCCTCCATACTCATTTCTCTGAATATTTCACCGGCGTATTCAACAAAATATCCAGTTGCACCAGAAGTAGTTAATTGAGAAATAATAAACAAGGCAACATCTTTAGGAGTAACACCTTTGCTCATTTTCCCGTTGATATTGATACGCATTCTCTTTGGTTTAGGCTGCATAATACATTGCGTAGCCAATACCATTTCAACTTCAGATGTTCCAATACCAAAGGCAATAGCACCAAATGCACCATGTGTAGAGGTGTGTGAATCTCCACATACTATAGTAGCACCAGGTTGTGTAATACCGTATTCAGGACCAACAACGTGTACAATACCATTTTTTGCGTGACCTAATCCCCAATAAGAAATACCATATTCATTAGCATTTTCCTCTAACATTTTTAATTGGTTCGCAGAAAGTGGATCGGCAACCGGCAAATGTTGGTTTATTGTAGGCGTGTTATGGTCAGCCGTTGCAAAAGTTTTCTCCGGATGCATTACAGGAATATTTCTATTCTTAATGCCAAGGAAAGCAACAGGACTGGTTACCTCATGTACCATGTGTCTGTCAATGAACAGTACATCTGGACCATCTTGTATTTTATGTACTACGTGGGAATCCCACACTTTGTCAAATAATGTTTTTGTTGCGCTCATATTCTATATAATCTAAGTTCACAAATCTATTAAAACCAAGGGTTTTTTGGAAATTAACACCCTTCTAAATTACGATGTTCAACGATAAAGTTGTTATATTTTAATGAATTCCTAAGTTCAATATAAATTTATAAGAGTCACTTGGTTTATTGTTTAAAAATTTAGGAAAACACATATATTCTTTAGAAAAATTCAATTTTTTCCTTCCCTTGGACACATTCTTAATTTTTTTGAACATTGTCTAGTTTATGTATAGTAGTTAATTCAATTGTTCTATTGTTTTCTATAAGTATAAATAGCAGTTCTATTTTATATGTGGTAATTTTTGGATGTTCTTTTAAGGTCTGTTTTTGATTGACTTATTGTTTGATTATCGGCATGTAGTTTAAAATTGATAATGAAATATTGTCAAAGGTGTAACGTCGTTAAATTCAGGGATAAAAATTACGATAATAATTTTAGGATACATGTTAGAAAAATCTACTAAAAAGCGTTACAACATATTGGCAATGGTATTTTTTACTGTTGTGATCAATTACTTAGATCGTAGTAATATTTCGGTTGCTGCATTTGCTTTAAGTGATGAATTAGAATTAAGTACCGTACAAATGGGATATATTTTTTCGGCCTTTGCGTGGACCTATGCTATTTTGCAAATACCAGGGGGTATTATGGCCGATAAAATAAAAACAAGATTCTTATACCCTATTCTTATGGCATTTTGGTCAATTGCTACATTAATACAAGGTGTCGCCAATTCTTTTTTATTATTAATAGGGTTAAGGGCTAGCATTGGAATTTTTGAAGCACCATCTTATCCCATTAATAACTTAATAGTTACTCGTTGGTTTCCTGATAATGAAAGGGCTTCCGCAATTGCTGTTTATACCTCTGGACAATACTTGGGTTTGGCATTTTTAACTCCAGTCTTAACTTGGATACAATCTCAAATGGGGTGGAGGGGCTTGTTCATTGTAAGTGGTATTATTGGTTTGGTTTGGGCATTGGTGTGGTATATTTTTTATCGAGATCCAAAAGAACACAAAAGCATAAGCCAAAATGAATTGAAACATATTGCCGATGGTGGCGGACTTATTGACTTGAAATCGAATGTAAAAGGGAAACCGAAAGAGAAATTTGAGATGTCAGATTTAATTCAGGTTTTCAAGTATAGGAAGCTTTGGGGTATTTACATAGGTCAGTTCTGTTTAGGTGCTACAGCAATATTCTTTCTTACATGGTTTCCAACATATTTAGTGAAATATAGGGGGTTAGACTTTTTGCAATCTGGTTTTTTAGCGTCTATACCATTTTTGGCGGCATTTGCAGGAATTCTTCTTTCAGGGTTTAGTTCAGATTATTTAGTAAAGAAAGGATATAGTAATGAAATAGCTAGAAAAGGTCCAATTGTAATAGGGATGCTGTTATCCACGGCAATTATTGGTGCCAATTATACCGAAGACAATACGTTGGTTATTTTGTTTTTGGCCATCGCTTTCTTTGGTAATGGTTTGGCTAGTATCGCATGGGTGTTCGTTTCGTTAATGGCGCCTAAAAACTTAATTGGTCTTACTGGCGGAGCATTCAATTTTATTGGTGGACTTTCTGCAGTCGTAGTGCCTGTTGTTATTGGCTATTTAGTGAAGGATGGAGACTTTAAGCCTGCTTTGTTTTTTATAGGAGGAGTTGCTTTTTTAGGATTTTTCTGCTACACTTTTGTTATTGGCAAGGTTGAAAGGATCGTGCCAAAATCTTAAATGAATTTATACGATGAAAATTACTGATATTAAAACATTCCCTATTAATGTAGGTGCCGGTATACAGCTGGTAATTAAAGTTGAAACCGATGAAAATATTTTTGGTTGGGGAGCATCTGGACTTTCAGGAAGAGAGCTTGCCGTTGTTGGTGCCATTCAGCATTTTAAAACATTTTTAATAGGTAGAGACCCAAGGCAAATTGGTGCGTTGTGGCAAGAAATGTACCGTGGGCAATATTTTGAGGGAGGTCGTGTTTTAACGGCCGCCATTTCTGCAATTGATATTGCACTGCATGATGTTAAAAGTAAAGTGTTGAATGTCCCTATTTATGATCTTTTAGGAGGTAAGCAACGTAATTATGTGGAGTGCTTTGCCTCGGTTCGTTTTACTACCAAAGAAGAACTGTTAGACTATTCTAGAACTTTGGTAAAAGAGGGATGGAAAATGTTACGTTTGGCTCCGGCGGAGTTTGAATCACAGAAAGATCCAGGTATTTTTGAACCTAGAGTTTCCATAGCGCTTCTGGCTGATTGGGTTACTTCATTACGAAAGGAAATCGGACCCGAAATTACAATGGGTATTGATTACCATACAAGACTTTCTATTCCAGAAACCTATTCGTTTATTCAAAGAATGCCAAAAGGTACTCTGGACTTTATTGAAGAACCTATTAGAGACGAAAACCCAGAAGCTTACAAAAGCCTGCGCCAAATGATAGATGTACCCTTTGCTATAGGTGAAGAGTTTTCGAGCAAATGGCAGTTTATGCCTTTTATTGAACAAAATATAACACAGTTTGCACGTATAGATGTCTGTAACGTTGGCGGTTTAACAGAGGCAAAAAAGGTAGCTGCAATGGCAGAAACCCATTACATAGATTTAATGCCGCATAATCCATTAGGTCCTATATGTACTGCTGCTACTATACAATTAGCGGCTTCGTGCCCTAATTTTAGTTGGTTGGAGGAAATTAATACACCTGCTCAACAAATGGGCACAAATGCAATTGATTTTTATCCTGTGCAACCTATACTTGAAGGACCTCGCTACAAGGTGTCTGATTTACCTGGTCTTGGCGTCGATTTTAATGAGGAATTGGCACTTTCTAAAGAATTTATACCTGTAGATATTCCTACATTAAGAAGAAATGACGGGTCATTAACAAATTGGTAAACATATGAGCTTTATAACTTTTGGAGAAATAATGTTGCGGTTAACGCCCAACGACCACGGACAGAAAATAAATTCTTCCAACAATTTTAATGTCAATTATGCCGGTTCTGAGTCTAATGTGGCTAGCGCTTTAGGTGTTTTAAATAACAATGTTGATTTCGTTTCCAAGCTACCCGCCAATCAATTGGGTGATGCTGCGGTTAGAAATTTACAGGGTTTTGGTGTACAAACAAGTTTTGTTGTCCGTGGCGGTAAAAGAATTGGAACCTATTTTATCGAGATTGGCGACTCTATTAGACCATCAAGTGTTATTTATGATAGGGCAGACTCCGCCATTAGCACAATTGGGGAAGGGGAGTTTAAATGGAAAGAAATCCTCAAGAATAAAAAATGGCTCTTCCTTTCTGGTATAACTCCCGTTCTTAGTGAGCAATGTGCTTTAGAGACTATAAACGCTGCAAAAACAGCCAATGAAATGGGAGTAAAAGTTGCTTTTGACATGAATTATAGAAGGTCTTTATGGAATTCTAATAAAGATGCACAGGTCATTTTCAATAAAATTCTTGAAAATACCGATTTGCTTTTTGGTAATGCAGGTGTTCTAAAAGATGTATATGAAATGAATTTTAATGGTGATAGTGCTGAAGAAAAGACTATAGACGCTATTGAAAAAGCGAGAAAAGAGTTGGGTGTTGAACAATTGGCTTTTACCATTAGAGATCATAGTTCTGCGAGCGAAAATGAGCTTTCGGGTGTGTTTTTAAATGATAATGATTTATCGGTCTCAAAGGCGATAAAAGTTAAAATAACCGATCGCTTTGGTACTGGAGATGCCTTTGCTGCGGCGTGTTTACATAGTATTGATAAAGGTTATACTAATCAACAAATTATAGATTTCTCCACTGCGGCTTTTGCTTTGAAGCATACGATAAAGGGAGATCAGCACACAAGTTCTGAAAATGAAATTAAATCAATAATGGAAGGTAATATTTCCGGACACGTTTTACGATGAATAGAAAAGAAATAGTAGCTAGAATCAAGAATGAAAAAATAGTCGCCATTTTACGCACAAAGAATCAGGCAGATGTTTCAAAGGTGGTTAAGATGGTTTTGGAAACCGGGGTGAATGTGCTAGAAATTACCTCTAACACTCCAGGGTTTTTAGAAGAAATTACGAAGGCGCGTGCACTATATCCTGATAAAATTATTGGAGTTGGTACCGCGATTAACGTAGTTATTGCAGAAAAAGCCATTGCTGCAGGAGCGCAGTTTTTGGTCACACCTAATACCAATGTTGATGTTATTGCTTTAGGTCATGAATACAATGTACCCGTATTAATGGGTGCCATGACACCTTCTGAAGTATGTATAGCGCATGAAAATGGGGCAGATGTGGTAAAACTTTTTCCTGCTGGGGCTATGGGTCTCAATTTTTTTAAAGCATTAAGGGCTCCTTTGGATCACATAGAATATTTTGCAGTTGGTGGTATAAACCCAAATAATGCTGCAGATTGGATTAAGGCTGGTGCATCTGGTATTGGTTATGGTTGTGTAGTAAATGATGCACAAACAGGCATGATAGATTTTGAGTCAACCAAAAAAATGTCTGAAGGTTTTTTAATCAAGGCAAAGGCTCATTGATATGATAAAAAATAGTCTGTTTCTACTAATTTTATTTGCTTTAATTTCTTGTAAAGAAATAAAAACTAAGAATACTGATGTGGCAAATACTGTTTCCTCTAAATTTTCAGTTGAAATATTAGATGAAGAAGCGTTACAGATTTTAAATCCTGAATCTTCTTTGCAAATCGTGGCGAGTGGCTTTGATTGGGTAGAGGGTCCTTTGTGGATAGAAAACGGACAGTATCTTTTGTTTTCTGATATTCCGCAGAACAAGGTCTATAAATTAAATGACAAGAACGATACGGTAACGTATTTAAAGCCTTCGGGCTATGATGTTCAAAATTATACGGGTAAAGGGTCAGGGTCTAACGGTTTACTACTGAACTCTAGTGGACAATTGGTTCTAATGCAGCACGGAGAAAGACGTGTAGGTGTTATGAAGTCATCAATGAACGACCCAAAACCAGAATACAGCTCTCTAGTGAGTGAATACGAGGGAAAAAGATTGAATAGCCCTAATGATGGCATATACGATGATGAAGGCAATCTCTATTTTACAGACCCACCATACGGACTAGAAAATTTAATTGATGATAAGAATAAGCAGTTGGATTTTCAAGGTGTTTATTGCCTTTTGAAAACTGGCGAACTCCTACTTTTGGATAAAGAGTTGAGTTACCCTAACGGAATTACGCTTTCTCCTGATAATAAAACACTTTACGTAGCGGTGTCAGACGAAAAAGTGGGTGGTGCATGGTACCAATATAATTTAGAGGCTCCTGGCAAGGTAGCGGAAAAGAAACTATTTTATAATGTTGAGCACCTTTTGGGCAAACCAAATGAGCAAGGACTTCCGGATGGTATGAAAACCAATAGCGAAGGTTATGTTTTTGCCACAGGACCAGGCGGGTTGTGGATTTTCACTAAAGAGGCAAAACCCATAGCTAAAATACGAACAGGTCTTTTAACTTCAAATTGCGCATTAACCACTAATGAAAAGCGTTTGTTTTTAACGGCAGATGACTATATATTGGCTTTAGATTTAAAATAAAACTAACTAATATACGTCCAGATATTCTTATGCTTTACCAACTGGGCATACATATGTCTAATAATTAGATTCTCTGGTTTACTAAGAGATGGGTCTTCTTTTAGAAGCTGTAATGCATAGAAGCGAGCAGATTTTAGAATATCATTATCCTTAACGATATCAGCTATTTTTAGATTTAGGAGTCCGCTTTGTTGGGTGCCCATGATATCTCCGGGTCCACGCAGTTTTAAATCTACCTCGGCAATTTCAAAACCATCATTGGTAGCGACCATAGTCTCCAGTCTGGTTTTTGAATCATTAGATAATTTATGACCGGTCATTAGAATACAATAGCTTTGATCTGCTCCACGACCAACACGCCCACGTAATTGGTGTAATTGCGACAAACCGAAGCGTTCTGCACTTTCAATGATCATTACCGATGCATTAGGTACATTTACACCTACTTCAATAACGGTAGTGGCTACCATAATTTGAGTATCGCCTTTTACAAAACGCTCCATTTCATAGTCTTTATCGGCAGGCTTCATTTGCCCGTGAACTATAGAAATTTGGTATTTTGGTTGAGGAAAATCGCGAGCAATACTCTCATAACCATCCATAAGGTCTTTGTAATCCATTGCTTCAGATTCTTGAATCAATGGGTATACCACATAAACTTGTCGCCCTTTTTCAATTTCATCACGTATAAATCGAAAAACTTTTAGTCGGTTAGCATCATAACGGTGTACTGTTTTTATGGGTTTACGCCCTGGCGGCAATTCGTCAATTACCGAGATATCCAGATCACCATATAAACTCATGGCCAAAGTTCTTGGTATAGGTGTTGCGGTCATTACCAATATATGTGGAGGAAATTCATTCTTATGCCACAATTTAGAACGTTGGGCTACACCAAAACGATGCTGCTCGTCGATAATGGCTATACCTAAATTCTTGTATTTTACTTTATCTTCTAAAAGGGCATGAGTGCCAATAAGTATGTTGAGCTCTCCATTTTCTAACTGTTCGTGAATTGGTTTACGTGCAGATTTTTTAACGGAGCCAGTTAACAAAGCACAGGTAATCTCCGTTCCTTCTAGTAATTCAGAAATGCCTTGAAAATGCTGATTGGCAAGAATTTCTGTAGGTGCCATTAAACAGGCTTGAAAACTATTATCTATTGCTAATAACATGGTCATTACGGCAACAATGGTTTTTCCAGACCCTACATCACCTTGTAGTAAACGGTTCATTTGGGCATTACTGCCCAAATCTGATCGTATTTCTTTGATTACTCGTTTCTGTGCTCCTGTAAGTTCAAAAGGTAATTTATTATTGTAGAAATCCTTAAAGTATTCGCCAACTTCAAGAAATGGGAAGCCTTTGATCTTTTTCTTTCTAGAAACATTTTTCCCAATAAGTTGTAGTTGAATATAAAAAAGTTCTTCAAATTTTAATCGGAACTGCGCCTTAGCCAAAAGTTCTTGATTCTTTGGAAAGTGAATATTAAACATAGATTCACTCTTGTTCAATAGTTTTAATTCATACAGTAACTTGTCAGATAGGCTTTCGGTGAACTTGCCGTTGATTTCAATGAACAGTTGCTGCATCAGTTTACTGATGACCTTATTGGTAATACCTTTATTACTTAACTTTTCTGTAGATGGGTATACGGGTTGCATGTAAACTTTTGTACCCTGCTGGTGTTCTTTTAAAGGCTCCATTTCTGGATGTGGCATTGAAAATGTACCATTATACCAATTGCACTTACCAAAAATGACGTAAGGTAGGTTTAGTTTTAGATTTTCACGAATCCATTTTTGACCTCTAAACCAAACCAATTCTATTTCGCCGGTATCATCTTTAAAACGTGCTACTAATCGCGTTCCCCTTTTCTGTTCAACTGTTTTTATATTGATTATTTTTCCAATAATCTGCACATCGGCATTACTACGTTGTAACTGACCAATTTTATAGTATTGGGTTTTATCTATGTATCGATTTGGGAAAAGATTCAGCAAATCTTGATAGGTTTCTACCCCTAATTCAGACTTTAAAGTTTCGGCTCTATTTGGACCGACACCTTTTAAGTATACTATGGGAGTTTGCAAGAAATTTGCGTTCATAGTACTAAAATAGGCTTTAGGTAGATTTGCGACAAACTAAAGTATTAAATTTGATTTTCTACTAGCTTATTAATTTGCATGAAAAAAATAGTTTTAGCCTTTGTTCTTTGTTTTTGTTTCTATTCTTATGGGCAACATCAAGATAGGGTAGACTTTATTAAGGCTAAGGTTTGCCTAAGCCCAGTACCTAAAGAAAAAACGATAAAAGGTGGGGTAATCTATCGTTTTAATGTGTTACAAAATGTAGACTCAATATTCCTTGATGCTAAAAACATAGATTTTTCAAAAGTAGAACTTGACGGAAAAAAGATAGATTTTATTGCTAAAGAAAATATCATTTCCATTACACATAAATTTGAAAAGGGAGAATCACATAAACTGCTTCTTGAATATGAGGCGAAACCCAAACAAACGGTCTATTTTATTGGTTGGGATGATGATGTAGAAGGCAATGAGCAAATATGGACACAGGGGCAAGGAAAATACACCAGCCATTGGCTTCCTAGTTTTGATGACATGGAAGAAAAAGTAGAATTTGATCTTACTATTGAAGCCGATAAAAAATATCAAGTCATTGCGAATGGTAATCTACTTTTAAAAACTAACAATGATGGAGAAGATCCTATTTGGTTATTTGATATGAAAAAACCAATGAGCAGTTATTTACTGGCTTTTGCCATGGGTAAATATGATAAGCAAGTATTGACCTCTGAAAGCGGTGTAACCATTGAAAACTATTATTATCTTAATGATAATCTAAAAGTGGAACCCACGTATAGATACACAAAACGGATATTTGATTTTTTTGAAAACGAGATAGGTGTCGCTTATCCTTGGCAGAATTACAAACAAGTGCCTGTGCATGATTTTTTATATGCAGGTATGGAAAATACGAGTGCTACTTTTTTTTCTGATGCATATTTTATTGATTCAACTTCTTTTATTGATAGAAATTATGTCAACATTAATGCTCATGAATTGGCACACCAGTGGTTTGGCAATTTGGTGACGGAAAAGAATAGTGAACATCATTGGTTACATGAAGGTTTTGCTACATATTTTGCCTATTTGGCTGAAAAAGAGATTTTTGGTGACGATTATTTTTATTGGAAATTATTTGAGACGGCAAAAGTATTAAGTGATATTTCAGAAAAGGGAGAAGGGGAGAGCTTGCTAAACCCGAAGGCTAGTAGTCTTACTTTTTATGAAAAAGGGGCATGGGCTTTAGCTATGTTGAAGGATGAAGTAGGAGAGGATGATTTTAAAGAAGGAATAAAAACATACCTAAATAAATATAAGTTCCAAAATGTAACCGTTTCAGATTTTATTGTTGAAATGGAATTAGCTAGTGGTAAAGATTTAGGTGAGTTCAGAGAAGTTTGGCTCGTCAATGAAACTTTTAACTTTGAAATTGCTAAGGCTTACCTGGAAAAGAGTAATAGATTTTTGAAACATTTTTTTGAATTTCAAGAAGAAATAGATGCCACCGATGTGTTAGATGATGAAAAACTAAAGTTGATGTGGCACTCGGAAACTCCCTGGCAATTTAAATCTCAAATTATTAAAGATTATATATCTCAAATATCTGATTCATCTCTTAAAAAGATACTTGCCAATGAAAAATCTATTAAAATCAGGCAGAGTATTGCAACATCCAAAAAGAATATACCAGAAGATTTAAGGTCTTATTTTGAGTCATTATTAGAAGATGAAAGTTATTCTACCAAAGAGGTTATGTTGTTTCGTTTGTGGGATGCATACCCTGATAATCGAAAGTTGTACTTAGATCAAACCAAAGATATAAATGGACACCCAAATAAGAATGTACGGTTACTTTGGCTTACATTGGCATTGTTTACGCCAGATTATAATTCTACAGAAAGTATTAATTATCATCGAGAGCTAGTTAGTTATACAGATGCTAAATACAATCCTGAAATACGACAAACTGCTTTTCAATACCTCTTTGAAATAAAAGCATTAAATGATGAAGCCTATGCTAATTTAATTAAGGCTACAAACCATCATTCTTGGCAATTTAGAAATTATGCTAGGCGATTACTTGATACCTTATGGGGAGATGAAGAACAGAAAAAAGAAATTGAAAAGGTTGCAAATCAACTAAATTCATCAGATTTGCGTTATCTTAAAACGAAATTAAATTAATAATGAAAGCATTAGTAATTTCCGGTGGTGGTAGTAAAGGAGCCTTTGCAGGTGGTGTTGCCCAATACCTTATACAAGAAGAAGGAAGAAAGTATGATATTTTTGTAGGTACTTCTACCGGTAGTCTTCTAATCTCTCATTTAGCTTTAGGTAAGTTAGATAAGATCAAAGAAATTTACTCTAATGTAAATCAAAAAAGTATTTTTAATAATTGTCCTTTTTTGGTTAAGAATATTCGTGGTAACGAAGAGATTTCAATAAATCACTGGAATGTTTTACGCAACTTTTTAACGGGAAAAAAGACCTTTGGTGAAAGTGAAAACCTAAGAAAGCTTATTGAAAAAAGTTTAACCCTTGAAGAGTTCGAAACTTTAAAAAATGGAGATTCAGATGTGGTGATAACAGTTTCTAATTTGTCTCTAAATCAAGTCGAATACAAATCAATTAAAGATTGTACGTACGAGGATTTTTGTGATTGGATTTGGATTTCTGCCAATTACACGCCGTTTATGAGTTTGGTTCGCAAAAACTTTTGTGAATATGCAGATGGCGGTTTGGGTAGCATTGTTCCCATTGAAGAAGCTATTAAACGTGGGGCAACAGAGGTAGATGTGGTCGTGTTACATACCGAAGTTAATTATATGAATAGGGTTGCTTCTCGCAATCCGTTCGAATTAATTACTACGATGATGAGTTTTATTCTTGACCGAATAGAAAATCAGAACATTAGAATAGGAAAATTGGTTGCCAACCAAAAGAATGCTATAATCAACTTATTTTATACGCCAACGATACTAACGACCAATTCTTTAATTTTTGATAAGGCAAAAATGACCCTTTGGTGGAAAAGGGGGTATTTGTATGCAAAGAATAAAAACGAAGAAACCAACCCTATTGAACCTAATGAGAACGAGTAAGATTTATTATAATTTAAACGATAAAAAAATGCTTTCTTTATAGAAAGCATTTTTTTATTCTTAGTGTTTTTTATTGATTACCAAAGGTCACCAATCTCTTTTTTTACGAATGTTAGGGCAGTGGAAGATGGTGAAGTTTTTTCCATTGTTTCATTCAAAATATCTTCTCTTAGCTTATCGGCAGTTTCTGTATTGCTCATGGCTGCCTTTCTGATCATCTGTATGGTTGCACTTTTAGCTGCTTTAATTATATTCCAGCATTCATCGGTCATATATATTTGCTGTGAAAGGTTATGATCAAATTCGGTCTCTATACTTTTGATCAATAAGTTTTCATAAGCATTTTTATCATCACTTTGTGGAGCTACACGTACTACCAAGCTTGGTATTGCAATTCGTTCTAAGAACAGGGCCATACGTTCATACGCTTGCAGACGCACGGGTAATGTATCTTTTTGAGAGTCTTTATGTAAAAGAAAACGTCGTCTTCCTTCTTCATTATTGGTATGCATTCTAAAAAAATAAAAAGCAATAGCACCGGTTACGACTGAAGGTAGTAGATATGCGAATAATTGAAAAATTTGGTCGGAGTTCATTTTTTAATCAGTTATGTTTTACGAAACAAGAACGTCCAAATTTTTCAATTAGTATAGTACTTCATCGATGAAATACAAGTATTTTAATTTTTAACGTCTCCCTTGGCCATATCATAAAATGCTTTATAATCTGGTTGAAACTTAATTTGCAACGATTCTCGTAAGCCACCGTCTTGTCCCACAGCAATTACGCGCTCTCCGTTTACACCAAAATCCTTGATTAAAATACTGGCAATGGCGGCAGCTTGCTGCAAGGCAATATTCATTTCTCCTGTAATATTTAAGCTAGCAACGGTAATAACACTTTTTGGGTTTGCATTGGCAACTTTAGCTACATTCTCGATCCAACCTTTCGACTCGCTTGAAGGATTCAGGCCTACACCATCAGTAAAGAAAAAATCTAATTTTTCTGAAATAATAACCGACCCATCGGAAACACTAACTTTAGCATTCTCACCTAAAGCTTGCTTTGCATGTGTCAGTATTACAACAGCGGTAGAATCATTACTTGAAACGGCATCTGTTATACCTTTTAATTGTTTTTCCTTGCGTTCTAGGGTTGCTAATGTTTTATTGATATTCTCGGTATTTTGGCTTGATAATGTCGCAAAACTGTTGAGATTCTTCATTAAAGTTGCATTGGCATCTTGTAGTTCGGTTACTTGAGATTGGTATTCTTCTGAACGTTGATTGGCTAATTTCTCATTTCGTTGAGAAGTGCTTACCATTCTAGATATCGAATCTAGCTTATATTTTAAATCTTGATTTTGCTCAATTAATTCACTTTTTTTCTGAGCTTGAACAGAACTCAAGGCCAATAGAAAAATAGCTGAACTTAAAAAAAATCGTTTCATAGTAATATGCATTAAATAGGTTAATCTAATTTTTGCCGCCAAGATACGAACAGTCTTTTAAATCTTGTACACTTGTAAACGGTACTTTGGCTTTATTGTAGCCATATGTAGATGCCAAGCTTTTATTTAAATCGTTGTCGTCTACATTTACTTGAACATCATCCATGGTAAACTGGCTTGGGTGTTCATAACCGGCAGCATGGGTAATCTCTAAAAATTCTTTTCTGAAAGTGCTAAAGTATTGTGCTAAACGGTCAGATTTCAAAGGGATATTTATACCCTTTTGTAACCATTTACTTTGTGTCGCAATACCCGTTGGGCATGTGTTGTTGTGGCAAGCTTGTGCCTGTATACAACCAATACTCATCATAGCTTCTCTTGCTACATTGATGCAATCAACCCCCATTGCAAATGCCATAGCGGCTTTGGCAGGAAAACCTAATTTACCAGATCCGATAAAAACAATTCTGTCCGTTAGTTTTCTATTCAAGAAAACCCTGTAAAGACTAGAGAAGCCATATACCCAAGGTAAAGAAACATGGTCTGCAAATGATGGCGGAGCGGCACCTGTACCACCTTCACCGCCGTCTACTGTTATAAAGTCAGGGCCTTTACCGGTTTCTAGCATTAAATCTGCCAGTTCTTCCCACTGGTCTAATTTACCTATAGCTCCTTTTATACCAACAGGTAATCCTGTTACTTCTGCTATTTCTTCAATAAATGCTACTAGTTCCGTTACGTTTGAGAATGCTTTGTGTGTTGCTGGTGATAGTACATCTTTGCCAACTTCTACGCCTCTGATCTCAGCAAGCTCGGGAGTAATTTTTGCACCGGGCAACACTCCGCCTTTCCCAGGTTTTGCTCCTTGAGATAATTTTATCTCTATGGCTTTGATAGATGGATTGTCTTCGACTAATTTTTTCATCTTCTCCATTGAAAAATTTCCATCAGGAGTTCTTACACCAAAGTAACCGGTACCAAAGTGAAAAACAATATCACCACCATGTTTATGGTAGGGGGAGAGTCCACCCTCACCCGTATTATGGTATGCTCCCGCTTTTTTGACACCTTTGTTCATTGCTTCTACGGCAGCAGCGGATAAGGAACCAAAACTCATTGCAGATACATTTACAATGCTGCTCGGTCTAAAAGGTTTTCTTCTATTATTGTGTTGCCCCATAACCTTAGCGCATGGCAAAAAATAAGGGTCTATGGCATTTGGGTGCCCTTCAGGAACAACAAAGCCCATCATTCTATTTTTTACGAAAATATGCTGGTGAGCGTAAAGGTCTCGATCAGAACCAAAACCTTCATAGTTATTTTCTTTTTTTGCCGATGCATAGATCCAGCCTCTTTCTATTCTGTTAAACGGAAGCTCTTCTCTGTTGTTGGCAACAAAATACTGTCGCATTTCTGGACCTATACTTTCTAACCAATACCTCAAATGCCCAACAACAGGGAAGTTATGTTTTATAGTATGTTTTTTTTGAATAAAGATATCCCAGATAGCTACTAAAAAAAGAAACAAAAAAATCCAAGCCCACCACGGTGGACTTGGAATAGTATTTAAAATTTGACTCATCAAAATTATCCTTTTGGTTTAATGTCTAAACGTGGTGTTAAATCACTGTTTAAGTAATCAATGCTCATTTCGGTAAGTGCACGAACCCCTAAAAGTAAGTCACTATCATCAATTAAAAAGTCTGGTGTATGGTGTGGGTAAGATTCTGTATTACCGGGTGTCATTCCTCCTAAGAAAAAGAAGAAACCTGGTGCTTCACGTTGAAAGTATGAGAAATCTTCTGCTCCAGTAACCGCTTTTTGTGTTTGTACATTAGCTTCGCCAGCAACTCTTTTAATGGTAGGTAGCATTTGCTCTACCAATTCTGGGTTGTTATAGGTAATGTCCGTAGCATCTTTTATAACACAGGTTGCTTCGCCACCATAGGCTTTTGCAATATCACTTACCATTTCTACCATGCGCTTATTTAGCTTGTCTTTCATGTCATAGTCCAATGTTCTAATGGTACCGATCATTTCTGCAGATTCTGGAATAATATTAAAGCGTACGCCACTTCTAATTTTTCCAACCGTAATTACTGCTGCTTCATTAGTAAGATCAGTCTCTCTACTGATAATGGATTGTAGACCGTCGATAATTTTAGCGCTGATTAAAATAGGGTCGACACCAGACCATGGTTGAGACCCGTGAGATTGTTTTCCTTTAACGTTAATGGTAAATTCCTGTGCTGCTGCCATAGTACCGCCAGACTTGTATTTAATAACGCCAACCGGGGTTTGCGAATTAATGTGCAGACCAAAAATGGCATCAACTTTAGGGTTGTCCATAACGCCTTCTTTAACCATTAATAAAGCTCCGCCTTCTTCTCCTGGTGGTGGTCCTTCTTCAGCAGGTTGAAAAATGAACTTGACAGTTCCTTTTATCTTATCCTTGTTTTTTGACATAACCTCTGCAACACCCATTAAAATAGCAGTATGGGTATCATGGCCACAAGCGTGCATAACACCTACTTCTTCGCCCATGAATTCTGTAGTGACCGTAGATTTAAAAGGTAAGTCATTTCTTTCGGTTACAGGTAAGGCATCAATATCTGCTCTAAGTGCCACCACTTTGCCAGGTAAATCACCTTTTAATAAACCTACAACGCCAGTATGTGCAACACCGGTCTGTACTTCGATACCTAAAGACTCTAAGTGCTTGGCGATTTTTTCCGCTGTTTTAAATTCTCGGTTTCCTAATTCAGGATTTTGGTGTATTTCTCTTCTCCAATCGATTACCTTGCTTTCAATAGCCTTGTAATCTTTTTCAAGATTAGGTCCTTGTGCCTGTACGGATACTCCGAAAAGTACAAGAGCCAACAATCCTAGTTTTCTCATAATGTATATTTAAAGTTAGTTAAAGTAGTCGTTTAACAAATATATTGATGAATCCTGCATAATACTAAGATTAAGGTAGTGATTTTTCATTTATTATGAAATTGAAAAAAATAGCCGTATTTGTTTATAAATCTAAGTAAGTTCACTTTTACTATCCCTCAATAATAGCTAAATTCACGCCTCTAAAAGAAAGAAAATTTGAGCTCATTTATAGATGAATTGAACGATGCCCAAAAGGCTCCCGTTTTGCATAAAGACGGACCGTTAATGGTTATTGCCGGGGCAGGATCTGGCAAAACCAGGGTATTGACATATAGAATTGCACACCTTATGGCCCAAGGTGTAGACTCTTTTAATATTTTGTCGCTAACATTTACCAACAAGGCGGCACGTGAAATGAAAGAAAGAATTGCGCAAATTGTTGGTGCATCCGAAGCTAAAAACCTTTGGATGGGAACCTTCCATTCCGTATTCGCTAAATTATTACGTATCGATGGAAATAAACTTGGGTACCCGGCAAACTTTACCATTTACGATACACAAGATTCGCAAAGGCTTATTGCATCCATTATCAAAGAAATGGGACTCGATAAGGATATCTATAAGTACAAGCAGATTCAAAACAGAATTTCCTCTTTTAAGAATAGTTTAATAACGGTAAAGGCCTATCGTAACGATCCAGATTTGGTGGAGCAAGATGCCATGGCCAAAAAGCCAAGAACCGGTGATATTTATGAGAATTATGTAGACCGCTGTTTTAAAGCGGGCGCGATGGATTTTGATGATTTATTACTGCGAACCAACGAGTTGTTGACACGCTACCCAGATGTACTGATGAAATACCAAGACCGATTTAGGTATATTTTGGTTGATGAGTACCAAGATACCAACCATTCTCAGTATTTGATCGTAAAAGCATTGGCAGATCGCTTTCAGAATATTTGTGTTGTGGGTGATGATGCTCAAAGTATTTATTCATTTAGAGGGGCGAACATTAGCAATATTCTAAACTTTCAGAAAGATTATGATAATGTAGGTATGTACCGTTTGGAACAGAACTACCGATCTACCCGTAACATTGTAAATGCTGCAAACTCTGTCATCGGAAAGAATCAAAACCAAATCGAAAAAGTAGTTTGGACGGATAATGACGATGGTGGGGCGATAAAGATTCATAGAAGCCCTACAGATGCTGAAGAGGGTAGGTTTGTTGCTAATTCTATTTGGGAACATAGAATGCAAAAGCAAATGGGCAATGGTGAGTTTGCCGTATTGTACAGAACCAACTCGCAATCTAGGGCTATTGAAGATGCTTTACGTAAAAGAGATATACCTTATAGAATTTAT
Organism: Maribacter litoralis; assembly: GCF_902506355.1. Lineage (NCBI taxonomy): Bacteria > Pseudomonadati > Bacteroidota > Flavobacteriia > Flavobacteriales > Flavobacteriaceae > Maribacter > Maribacter litoralis. The sequence continues at coordinate 3,565,513 of NZ_LR733271.1, forward strand.
GGTGGATTATCATTCTATCAAAGAAAGGAAATTAAAGATGTACTGTCTTATCTACGTTTGGTCATCAACCCTAAAGATGAGGAAGCTTTAAAAAGAGTGATTAATTTTCCTGCTAGGGGAATTGGAGGTACTACACTAGATAAGTTAGTAGTGGCTGCCAATCATTATAATCGTTCCATTTTTGAGGTGATGGAGAATATAGAGCGAATCAATCTTAAAATCAACTCTGGAACCAAACGTAAGCTTCAAGATTTTGTAACCATGATCAAGAGCTTTCAGGTCATGAACGAAACCACCGATGCTTTCACCTTGTCTGAGCATGTTGCTAAAAAAACAGGTATTCTTTTGGAGTTTAAAAAGGATGGAACTCCCGAAGGTATCGGTAAAATGGAAAACATAGAAGAACTATTGAACGGTATCAAAGATTTTGTTGAAGGACAAAAAGAGATCGATGATGCTACCGGTAATATCAGTGAGTTTTTGGAAGATGTTGCCCTTGCCACGGATTTAGATAATGATACCGGCGATGACGATAGGGTAGCGTTAATGACCATTCATTTGGCAAAGGGATTGGAATTCCCGTACGTTTATATCGTTGGTATGGAAGAAGACCTTTTTCCATCGGGTATGAGTATGAGTACGCGTAGTGAGCTCGAAGAGGAGCGAAGGTTGTTCTACGTTGCACTCACTAGAGCCGAAAAACAAGCGTATTTGACCTATACCCAAAATAGATATCGTTGGGGGAAATTAATTGATGCCGAGCCTAGTCGTTTCTTAGAGGAAATTGATGAGAAATATGTTGAGAATTTAACGCCTGTAGATGGCGGTTATCGTTACAAATCGCTCATTAATGCCGATATTTTTGGTGAAGTTGACAAGAGTAAATTACGACAGCAAAAACCGGTTAAAGGCACACCGCCGCTTGTAGGGCAACCGAACCCAAATCAATTAAAGAAACTTAGAAAAATAAAGCCCCAGTTATCCGAACCTGTGGGTAATACGAATAAAATTGACCCTAACTTAGCTGTAGGGTCCCTAATCAACCATACCCGTTTTGGTCGTGGTAAAGTGGTAAAAATTGAAGGTACCGGTAATGATAGAAAGGCAGAAATAGTATTTGATAAAGGCGATATTAAAAAACTGTTGCTGCGTTTCGCAAAGTTAGAGGTGATCGGATAGTTTTGGTATATTTAATATCAATTTGGTTTAAATGCTAGTGCTATGGCGGAGTTTATTAGAATATACGAAGAGAACCCTAACCCCAAGGAGATAAAAAGAGTGGTGGAAGTGTTGCGTAAAGGTGGTTTGGTTATTTATCCAACAGATACTGTTTACGGTTTAGGCTGTGATATTACCAATACGAAAGCATTGGAGAAAATTGCCCGAATTAAGGGAATAAAATTAGCGAAGGCAAACTGGTCTTTTATTTGTACCGATTTAAGTAACCTCTCAGATTATGTTAGACAAATTGATACGGCTACTTTTAAAATATTAAAGAGAGCTTTACCAGGACCGTATACCTTTATTCTACCAGGTAATAATAACTTGCCAAAAGAATTTAAAAAGAAGAAAACCGTTGGTATTCGCGTACCCGATAATAGTATAGTTAAAGCTTTAGTGGAAGAATTGGGGAATCCTATCGTTTCTACTTCTATTCGCGATGAAGACGATGTTCTTGAGTATACTACCGATCCCGAATTAATTTATGAGAAATGGAATAATCTGGTCGATATTGTAATAGATGGCGGATATGGTGGTAACGTCGGTTCTACCATCATTGATGTTTCCCAAGGTGAGCCAGAAGTTATTCGTGAGGGTAAAGGAGATTTAGATATTATATAAATAACTTTTTATTTTAAATTTTAAGCATAAAAAAAGCGGCTCAATTGAGCCGCTTTAATTTTATAATAATACAATCAATTATTAGTTGTTGATTGCAGGATCTTTCATTCCTTCTTCAATCATGCTATAGAACTGATCGATTTTTGGAAGAACAACGATACGGGTTCTTCTGTTTTTAGATTTTTCCGTTGAAGATACTGGTACATATTCTGATCTACCAGCAGCAGTCATACGCTTAGGGTCAACATTGAAATCGTTTTGCAAGATACGTACAACAGCTGTAGCACGTTTAACACTTAAATCCCAGTTGTCCAATAAAGAACCATTTCCTCTATAAGGTACGTCATCTGTATGACCTTCAACCATAAATTCAAAATCTGGCTTGTTGTTAACCACTTTCGCTACTTTACCTAAAACTTCTTTTGCTCTTCTAGTTACGTTATAGCTACCGCTGCTAAATAACAACTTGTCTGAAATAGATACGAAAACAACTCCTTTTTCAACGCTGATTTCGATATCCTCATCATCCATATTTCCAAGCACACCTTTTAAGCTTTGTACCAAAGAAAGGTTTACAGAGTCTCTACGTGTAATAGCGTCGTTTAACTTACGAATAGTTAAATCTTTTTCTTGTAAGCTCTCTAAAGACTTTTCTAAGTTTTCAGCACCTTTTGTTGTCAAAGTTGTTAGGTTGCCCATATTGTTGATCAACTCTTGGTTGTTCGCTTTTAAAAATGCATTCTGATCTTCTAAAGTTTGAAGTCTAGATGAGGCAGTTGCTTTTTCTTCTAAACAGTCATTTAATTTTACCGTTGCAGAGTTCAATAAGTCTTGTGCATTTTTGTGTTTTGCTTCAAGATCTGCATACTTCTTTGATGATACACAAGAAGAAAGTAAAAGTGTTACTCCAAGACATCCTAATAATACTTTTTTCATAATTTGATTCTATTATAATAATTTAGTTATTTACTTAATTTCACATTTAAGTGACATCAAAATTATAGAATTACAAAGTCACTTATATGTGTTGTTAGTTAATCTTTTACTAAAATGTTAAAATTACTTATTCTATGTACGAAGTAAGACCATACAATGGACTTCGTTATATAGTATTTTCTTAGGAATTGCGTTTTTTCCCGTTTTTTGTACATTTTTCTAAATTGTCTGTAAAAGCTTAAATGAGCTCTAAAAATAGCGAAAAAGTGTTTAAATCTTAATTGAAAAAGAAATCGTATTGCCGCAATGCCATCTAGCAATAATCTTAAGAAGATGATAATAAAAGCCTTTCTTCTTGGTAGGTTCTTTGTAATGGAGAAAAGTGTGTTCCTAAAATTTAAATAAGTTTTCTTTGGGTTCATGTTACTCAGGGTTGAACCGCCTAGGTGAAAAACATGAGAAGTACCTACATATAATATTTTGTAACCATGGTTTTTTGCTCGCCAGCAAAGGTCAACTTCTTCTTGGTGTGCAAAATAATCTTCATCAAAACCGTTAAGTTCGTGAAATACCGATTTCTTTATGAACATACATGCACCGGTTGCCCAAAATATTTCTCTTATATCGTTATATTGACCGTTGTCTTTTTCCAAGGTTTGAAACAGCCTTCCTCTGCAAAAGGGATAACCTAATTGGTCAATAAAGCCACCAGCTGCTCCTGCATACTCAAAATGGTCTTTTTTAAGTAGGTCTAATATTTTTGGCTGTATAATTGCGGCATCAGGTACATTGTTGAAGGTTTCCTTAATAGGGGTGAGCCAATTGGGAGAAACTTCTACATCTGAGTTTAGTAGACAAAAAATATCTGCATCAACATGTTTTAGTGCATCATTGTACCCTTTTGTGAATCCACCGTTCTCCGTATTTTGAATGATTTTTACCGTCGGATAGTTTTTGGTTACGAAAGTAACCGAGCCATCTGATGAAGCATTGTCGGCAACGTAAATATCGGCTCCTTCAGAATATGAGATAACAGAAGGTAGGTACCTTTCTAAAAGCACTTCACCATTCCAGTTTAATATGACTACGGCTATCTTCAAAACGATCGCAAATTAACGGCTAAAATCAGGAATTTCCTGCATGAATTGGTATTTTTCCGCAACAAAGTCCATTTGACAGTAATAATGGGAGAGTCCGTTAGTAACCATTAAGTAGTTGGCATTAAGTTTAAAGTTGTACTGCGCAATCTGATCAAAGGTGTTTTGAGAAATTGTTACTTCAGGTGCTTTGCATTCCACCAGTATGTCTAGCTTTCCGTCTGGTTTAAATACTACAATATCATATCTCTTCTTTAATCCGTTTAAAGTGATCTGTTTTTCAACGTTGATATGACTAATTGGATATTTTTTTTCTTGTATTAAAAATTTCACCACATGTTGTCTTACCCATTCCTCTGGCGTAAGCACAATAAATTTTTTACGTATTTCGTCAAATATTAAGGGTCTATTTTCGCTATTTTTGACCCTGAAAGTGTAGCTAGGAAAATTTAGTGGCTGCATTATACAAAGTTGATGAATTTTTCTGAATGGATGAAGCTGTACAAATAGTCAATACGATTAAGAAAGGACAAATAAGTCCTATTTACTTTCTATATGGCGAAGAGGCATATTTTATTGATAAGATATCAGATTATATCGGAGCTAAGGTCCTTACGGAAGAAGAGAAGGGCTTTAATCAAATGGTACTTTATGGAAAAGATGTTTCTATAGATGATATCGTAAGTAATGCTAAGCGTTACCCAATGATGGCTGAGAGACAGGTGGTAATCGTAAAAGAAGCTCAACACCTATCTCGAACTATTGAAGATCTTTGTTCATATGCTGAAAACCCGCAACAATCAACGGTTCTGGTTATTTGCTATAAATACAAAAAGCTAGATAAGCGTAAAAAATTACATAAAATCATTAAAAAGAACGGTGTAATTTTTGAAAGTAAAAAGCTCTATGAAAACCAGGTTAGCGATTGGCTTAGAAAGCATTTGTTGAGTAATGGTTATACTATTTCCCATAAAGCTTCTTTGTTGTTGGTTGAATACCTAGGTACAGATTTAGGAAAAATCAGTAAAGAGCTAGATAAGCTAAAATTGGTACTGCCAAAAGAAACAGAAATTAATCCTCAGCATATTGAAGAACATATTGGTATTAGTAAGGACTATAATAATTTTGAACTAAAAAGAGCTATTGGTGATAGGGATATTGTAAAGGCTACTAAAATCATCAATTACTTTGCTCAAAACACTAAGGATAATCCTTTTATATTAACGATTACCTTATTGCATTCTTTCTTTACCCAACTGTTGCAATATCATGGACTAAGTGATCACTCACCTAAAAATGTTGCCAGCACATTACGAATCAATCCATATTTTGTGAAAGAAATACAGACCGCGGCAAGAAATTATCCCATGAAAAAAGTAAGCGCCATTATTTCTAGTCTTCGTGAAATGGACCTAAAGGGGAAAGGGGTAGGAGCATCACCGATGAAAGAGGCCGATTTGCTTAAAGAGCTTTTATATAAAATTGTATAAAGCCTACTTTCTGTCAATACCAAATTTACCGGGTCCTAATAATGCAATCGTAATAAATGCAACTAAATAGAATAGGGCTTTTTCCTTTGTGCTAAAATCATCTGCACCATGAGCTATAAAAGCAGCGACCGCCATGGTTATTGCTGGTGGAATTGCCGCTAACCGTGTTTTAAATCCTATGATAATTAAAATAGGACATACAAATTCACCTATTACCGCCAAGAATAAAGAAGGAGTTGCTCCTATGCCAAATGGGTCGGCAAATTGAAAATCTCCTGAAATTAATTTTTGAAACTTTGGTAGTCCGTGGGTCAGCATCATTGCTGAGATTGCAATTCTAAAAAACGCTAAACCAATATCTTTTAACAAGGTGTTTTTCATTAGTGTGATTTATTTCCCTTAAAAGTATCATTTTTTTTTGTTTTTTGCTTATGTGACCGCTATTTACTGGTTTGTTATATGGTCTGTTTTTTAAATTATAGACAGCCTTGTCTTAGTTTTCAATACGTTAGATATATGCTACAAATTGTTAAATAATAAATCTTTTTTTTTAATGGATATGTAAGTAATAGAAGAGGGTTTATTATTTATATGTTTTTTCTTACTTAACGTAGTGATTGCTCCATGTTTTTTTAAAGATTATATTTACTAGAATCATTAAAAAAAGTAATCATCATGAAAAAAACAATTTTATTTATTATGCTGTCCTTGTTTTGTTTAACCAAACATTGGGCACAAGAATTTGAATTTAAATCTGATCAAATAGATTTAAAATATGAAAAATTCGTATTACCGAACGGATTAACATTATTGGTGCATGAAGACCACAAAGCTCCTATCGCTGCTGTCAATGTATGGTACCATGTAGGGTCTAAGAATGAAAAACCGGGTAAAAGTGGTTTTGCCCATCTATTTGAGCACTTAATGTTTAATGGTAGTGAAAATTATAACGATGATTATTTTCAGGCATTAGAAAGAATTGGAGGAACTGATTTAAATGGAACTACCAATACTGATCGTACCAATTATTTTCAAAATGTACCCGTAGCTGCTTTAGATCAGGTGTTGTTTTTAGAATCTGATAGAATGGGACATCTTTTAGGAGCAATTGACCAAGAAAAATTAGATGAGCAACGCGGCGTGGTGCAAAATGAAAAAAGACAAGGTGAAAATCAACCTTATGGTAAGCAATGGAATCTTTTGACAAAAGCAATGTACCCTAAAGGTCATCCGTACTCATGGACGGTCATTGGGGAGATGGAAGATTTAAATGCCGCTTCGCTCGATGATGTAAAAGAGTGGTTTAAATCTTATTATGGGGCAGCGAATGCTGTAGTAGCGGTTGCTGGCGATATTAATCCTCAAGAGGTGTATAAAAAGGTGTTGAATTATTTTGGCGATATACCTGCTGGACCAACCATCGCAAGACAAGAAGTGAATATACCATTAAAAAGTACAGACACTTATGAGGTTTATGAAGATAGAGTTCCAGAAGCACGAATTTTATTTAGTTGGAATACGCCGGAATTTGGAAACAGAGAAGACATCCATTTTGATTTAATCTCTTCTATTCTAACCAGTGGTAAAAATTCTAGACTTTATAAAAGACTAGTTTATGATGAGCAGCTTGCTAGTTCGGTGGTTTCATTTCAGGCATCGAATGAGATTGCCAGTGAATTTATTACTTGGGCAAATGTAAAACCTGGCGGAGATATAGATAAGGTGCAGCAGATTATGGAAGATGAGTTGGCTAAACTCATTAAAGATGGACCAACAGAAAGTGAGCTTAAGCGTGTTAAAGCGGCTTATTTTTCAAGCTTTATAAAAGGTTTGGAGCGTATCGGTGGCTTTGGAGGAGTTTCAGATATCTTAGCTTCTAATCAAACCTATTTTGGAGATGCGGCCTATTACAAAACAGTGCTTGAATATGTTGAAAATGCTACAATTGCCGATATTCAAAATACAGCAAAAAAATGGCTAACCAGAGGAAAGCATGTTTTACTATGTAAACCTTTTCCAGAATACACAATTACCGATAGCACTATTGATAGAAGTAAATTGCCTGAGGTTGGAGAAGCTAAAAGCTCTAAGTTTCCAACTTTGCAAAGAGATAAATTATCTAACGGACTTAATATTGTTTTGGCAAAAAGAACGGGAGTACCGACCGTAGTCATGAATTTGATGTTCGATGCAGGCTATAAGACAGATTATCTTTCGAGTCCGGGTACTGCGGCATTATCTATGGATTTATTGGACGAGGGAACTAAAGATTTAAATTCTCTAGAAATAAATGAGAAATTACAATTGTTAGGTGCAAACCTATATACTTATTCTAGTCAAGATAATTCAAATATTTATCTAAATACATTAAAACCAAGTTTAGATGCTAGTATAGATTTATTTGCAGATGTTGTTTTAAATCCTGCATTTCCAGAAAAGGAATTTGAGCGTTTAAAAGATGAACAATTAAACAGAATACAACAAGAGAAGTCTCAACCGATTTCAATGGCTTTAAGGGTAATGAACAAGTATTTGTATGGTGAAGGTCACCCTTATAGTAATCCCTATACCGGTACGGGATACACAGAAACGGTTTCAAAACTTACAAAAGATGATGTACAAAAGTTTTATTCCACTTGGATAAGACCAAATAACGCGACTCTAGTGGTTACAGGCGATATCGATATGAAAGATTTGAAGTCTAAGTTAGAAAAGACCTTTGGGAAATGGAAAAAGGCAGATGTTCCAACCATTACCTTTACGACACCTAAAGTAGACTCAAAGAATACACTTTATTTGATGGACAGACCAGAATCTGAGCAATCTGTCATCTTAGCAGGACATTTAACTGAAAAGTATGGAGATGTTTCTCAAATTGCGTTAGAGCAAATGGTTAGTATTTTAGGTGGTGATTTTACCTCTAGAATTAATATGAACTTAAGAGAAGATAAACATTGGGCATATGGTGCAAGCGGATTTGTAATGGGTTCAAAGGCTGAGCGCCCTTTTATTATGTATGCACCGGTGCAAACAGATAAATCAGCGGAATCGGTTACGGAACTAAGAAAAGAAATTTCAGAATTTATTTCAACAAGACCGGTAACTAAAGAAGAGTTGGAAAAGGTTAAGACAAATCAAATATTAAGTTTGCCCGGTCAATGGGAGACCAACAGTGCTGTAAACAGTTCTATGGCGAATTTAGTAAATTATGGTTTGCCAGACGATTATTATCAAAAATACGATGCTAATGTTCGTAACCTTTCTCTACAAGAAGTTAGGGATGTTAGTAAAAAGATAGTTAAGCCAGAAGCTGTTAATTGGTTTATGGTGGGAGATAGGGCTAAGATTGCAGATAAATTAGATGCTCTAGGTTTTGATGCCATCATAGAGATTGATGCTGATGGTAAACCCAAAAAACCGGCTATTAAAGAAGTACAACAAGAACTTAAAAATTGATTTATTTAATACACGTAGAAATAAAAAATCCCATTATACAATGGGATTTTTTTTCTTTATAATAGAACGATTACTATCGTAATTTTGGATAGTCGTTCGGGCTTACTTCATGCATAATGTTGTATACCTTTTCAAATATATCTTCTCTATTCGGTTTTGAGAAATAATCCCCATCCGAACCGTAAGCAGGTCTATGTGCCTTGGCGCTTAAAGTTTGAGGTGCACTGTCTAAATACTTAAATGCTCCTTGTTTTTCTATAATTTCATTGAGTAGGTAAGCGGAGCAACCACCGGGTACATCTTCATCTATAACCAATAGGCGATTGGTCTTTTTCACGCTCTCTAAAACTTCCATTTCAATATCAAATGGTAATAAAGTTTGTGCATCTATAACCTCGGCATCTATACCTACTTCTATTAGTTCTTTTGCAGCTTTTTCGACAATACGTAAGGTAGACCCATAAGAAACAAGTGTAATGTCTTTACCTTCTTTTAGTTTTTCGACTTTGCCTATCGGGGTACAGAATTCACCTAAATTCTTAGGTTTCTTTTCTTTTAAACGGTATCCGTTTAAGCTTTCGATTACTAAGGCAGGTTCATCACTTTTTAACAGGGTATTATAAAAACCTGCTGCCTGGGTCATATTTCTAGGGGCTAAAATATACATGCCCCTTAACAAATGTATTAAGCCGCCCATTTCTGAACCGGAGTGCCATATACCTTCTAGTCTATGACCTCTTGTTCTTATGATTAAAGGTGCCTTTTGTTTTCCGGCAGTTCTGTATAACAATGAAGCCAAATCGTCGGTAAGCGTTGCTAAAGCATAAAAAATATAATCTAGATATTGTATTTCTGCAATTGGTCTAAGACCACGTAGCGCCATACCTATACCTTGCCCTATAATGGTAGTTTCTCGTATTCCGGTATCTGCAACACGTATTTTACCATACTTTTCCTGCATACCTTCCAACCCTTGGTTTACATCGCCAATAGCACCGGTATCTTCACCAAAAATTAAGGTATTAGGATATTTTTCAAATAGTTTATCAAAATTATCACGTAAGATAACTCTACCATCCACCAATTCTGAATCATCTTTATAGGCGGGTAGTATTGCTGTTATATTACTTGCTTTACTGTCGTTTTCACTGTAAAGGTGAGAACTGTATTTCTCTTGGGCTTCCGATAAGAAATTAGAGGTCCAATTGATTAAATCTTGTTTTTCTTGAGTATTCTCTCCTAGTAAATATCGTAAAGATTTTCTAGCCGTAATAGCAAGGTCTTTACGAACAGGCTCTTCGGTAGCAATTAAATCGTTCTTTAATTTATTCAGGAAATTTTTATTGGGACTTGTAGCCGCAACTTTCTCTATTAAATTTACCAATACCGTTTTATTGGTGAGCAGGGTTTTCAAGTATTCTTCCCACGCTTCTTTCTTAGCTTCCCTTACCGTTCGCTTTATTCTTTTTTCAATGGTAGCCAACTCTTCAGTAGTGGCAATACCTGACTCCAGTATCCATTCTTTAAAACGTTTATTACAGTCATGATCGCGTTCCCATTCTAAACGCTCATTGTCTTTATAGCGTTCATGAGAACCAGATGTAGAATGGCCTTGTGGTTGAGTTAATTCCTTAACGTGAATTAATACCGGTACATGTTCTTGTCTAGCGATATCAGCAGCATTTTCATAGGCATGCATTAGCGCCGTATAATCCCAACCATTTACTTTTAGTATTTCGTAGCCCGTTTCATTATCGGATCTTTGAAAACCTGATAAAATTTCTGATATATCTTCTTTAGTTGTATGAAATTTTGCTGGAACCGAAATACCATATTCATCATCCCAAATACTTATGACCATTGGTACTTGCAACACACCTGCTGCATTTATGGTTTCAAAGAACATACCTTCACTAGTACTTGCATTACCAATGGTACCCCAAGCTATTTCATTACCGTTAACCGAAAATTTAGCGCTGTCGAGTCCTTTTTGATTCCTGTAGACTTTAGAAGCTTGTGCCAAGCCCAATAAACGTGGCATTTGCCCGGCCGTACATGAAATATCTGCACTACTGTTTTTTTGTTTGGTCAAATCTTTCCAGCTACCATCGGCATTTAGACTGTGGGTTAAAAAGTGACCGCCCATTTGCCTACCGGCACTCATAGGCTCTTTTTCAATATCTGTAGTGGCATAAAGTGCATGAAAGAATTCTTTAGGGTTTAAGAGCCCTAAAGCCATCATAAAAGTCTGGTCTCTATAATAACCGCTTCTAAAATCTCCGTTTTTAAAAGATCTTGCCATGGCCAATTGTGGTAATTCTTTACCATCACCAAAAATGCCGAATTTGGCTTTACCTGTTAGCACTTCCTTTCTTCCTAATAAACTACAGGTTCTGCTTAAAAAAGCAATTTCATAGTCATTTATAATTTGTTCTTTGAAATCTTCAAAAGAAATATCATTACTGGTTTTAGAAGAAACATCCATGTATTAAACGTGTTTATACAAAATTACCGAATCAAGTACTTTTTAGCAACGCAATTGCCAGTTAATTTATTCCATATTTTTCAATAAATATGATGTTATTTTGAAAATATGTTAATTTTAACTGAAAATTCCGCCTACCGTATTAGATTTTCTCAGTTTAAAACCATTTTCTTGTGAATAGCCCTGTTAGGGTTTTTGGGCTTACCGTAATTATAAATCTAATTTTTTCACCATAATTGGGTTGTGATACTTCCCAACCGTTATTGGAATACATAGGTAAGTATAGCTCAAAGTAGTCTGTAACTAGATTTAACCTTACCCCGGAATCATACACGAATTTACCGTCAAAGTCTCTATTTTTAACTAAACCGGCGTCTCCGTATAGTTCGATCCATTTCCAAAGATTAAAACTTCCGTTTACGGTGGCCATCCAATCATTTGAAAATCTGTAGCGTTGATCTAAAAAAGATTTAAATCCGCCTTCTGCAATAATGATTTGCTGACTATAAATACCAGAATCTTCAGATCGACCTAAATAACCATAGTCAAACAAATAATCTGTAGGGCGGTCTAACGCAAAACTGAAAAAATCTGTTTGGGTTTTATTGCTCAAAAATTTACCGGCAAAGAATCTAAGGTTTAACTGCCTATTATTTTCAAATAATTTTCTGTATTCATATTCAAAAGATAGCTTACTGAAATTTCCAGCAAGTTGAAAATCTAAAAACCACGATTTATAATCTAAAATACCGTTATCCCTATTGATATACCGGGCATTGAAAACACTGTAATCTGGATTTTCTGGGTCGTTCGCCAAATTTTGTAATGAAGGGTCAAAATCCCTTAGAATATTGACATATCTAAATGATAAAAATTCCCTTTTATTTGACAATAGGTCTGCAGGTCGAAAGCCAAAGCTTACCGATGGTGTTATCGAAGTATATCTAGAATTTTCATTGAAATGTGATGTTGAAGCTCCAATACCATAATTGGCCACGTATAGACCGCTCTTGCTTAAATACTTTCTGTAGTTAAACTTCCCATATCCTACAAAAGCTTTTTCCCTAAACGAGTAAGAAGGGGCGAAGTCATATACAAACGGTCTTTCCAACAGGGTTTTATTGTAAAGTCTCATGCCAGGCACCCAGCCATCATACACATTAAAACTCAATACTGGTACATAGAAAACCTGATTGTAATACGGGTTTTCAGCATCTTTAAAAAAGGTAAACTTTAACTTCTTGTTACTGGATAAAAATCCTTTAAGTGATTTCCAATTATCTCTTTGATTAAACTCAGGAATTTTTTGATCGTAATTAAGTACCAACCTATCTTCTTGATTGTTGGGAATACTAAAAGTTTCTTCAAATTCAATATCACTGAACCAATATTCTGAAACAACAGAATCTTTCTTAAGACCGAAAACAGAAATAGGCACATTGGTACCTTCTTTATTTTTGATAGTTACTTGTAAAGAATCTGGCTCTTTTTTAACCTTCTTTATTTTAAAGTCTATTTTACGATCGGTGGATACATAATCATTAAAAAACCAGTTGATATCTACATCGGTTGAACGTTTTAAAATAGATTCAAAGTCATGAACCTTTACGTTATTTAATTTAAAATATTTGAAAAAGGTTTTTATGCTTTCGTCTACATGTTCTTTTCCAATATAATCTGCTAAATAGGCTAAACCTAAACCTGCCTTATACTTATTGGCGATTTTTTGATTAAACTTAATTAGCGAATCATTGGAGGTCTCTAGAGCCTGGTCTAAATTTTTACGAGCGGTTAAATTATATAGAAAGGAATATTGGTCGTTAAAATCCATCTTTGCCAATTCAAAACTTCTAAAGCCCCAAATTTTAGAAAGTTTACCCATCAATTTTTGGTCAGGATAGTATTGCTCAACAAAGGCTATCATTAAATAATTGGCAATGGCACTATTTAACCACTGTTCTTTACGTGGATTCAAGAACATGGTCTCTCTCAATATACTATTGATGGCCGTTTTTAGAAATTTCATTTCAAATTGAAATTGCTCTTCGTAAGGTCGTATAAAAGAGGGGAGTTGATTTATGCCGTAAAGAGGATCCTTATTGTAATCTAGCTCACTTACCAAAATCTTTTCATGTGGGTAATCGCCAAGATTGTTGTGGATGAAATTTGCAACCTTATTTATAGATAGACCTTGTCCGATCGGACTATATCTTGGAGCTCTAAAATCTGTCAAAAACGTCATATATGGCGTTCTGTGGGTGACAAAGTTTTTCTGGGTATTTAGAATGATTTCTCCGCCACGTTGTAAATTACCTTTTAATTGGGCGAATTGACCGTTTGGAAAAGATGCTTCTGATTCAACATCAAAATTGGAAGCTAAATATAGACTGTCTGGATACTTAAAGTTTATGACCGTATTGGTAACGTTCATATACATATCTTCAAGATTTTTGTTGGAGTATAAATGCCATTTGCCATCATAAACGGCAGGTGTTAAATACCAATCTTTTAGATAATAATCTCCTTTGTTACCATAGCCATAGGGCGTATACTTATTTGGAGGCAATTTTACTTTATAGGTGATGAAAATTTTGGTTGACGCCTCAGGAGGAAGAATGTCGTTCAACGTTACCTTTAAAATATCCTTACCCTCTGTACGGCTCCATTCCAGTCCATTATAATCATCATCAACTACACTGATAATAGTTGTTTTTCCACGTTCATCGGCTTTTGCCAAATGAAGTGATTTTTTAAATTCTTGTGCAAACCTTTTTGCTAATCCGGTATTCTTATCTGAATAGGCATTTGCCCAATCATTGAAATAAATGACACCCAGATTGTAGTTAGACTTGTTGTAATAGGTGAATTCTTGCTTTATATCTAACTCTTGGGTATACTCGTTTAAACTAACGGTTAGGTCAGTATTATACTGGGCATAACCAACGGAAATATTGGTAGCCAATAAAAAAATACAGAAATAGAAAAAGGAATAAAATTTACGTTTCAAGACTTGGATTAAAAATTAGGACTCATGCTGTGTCCTTTGTAAAAGGAATCTATAATCTCAACAACTTCTTCTTCGGTATCCACTATTTTGATAAGATTTAAATCTTCCGGACTAATATTGCCCATTTTAAGCATGGTGCCTTTAACCCAATCCATTAAGCCTGTCCAGAATTCACTACCAACCAAGATAATTGGGAACTTGCCTATTTTGTGGGTTTGTATAAGTGTTATCGCTTCAAAAAGCTCATCTAAAGTTCCAAAGCCACCGGGCATTACAACAAAACCTTGAGAATACTTTACGAACATTACTTTTCTAACAAAGAAATAATCGAAATCTAAACTCTTGTCATTATCGATGTAAGGATTATCATGTTGCTCAAAAGGCAGGTCTATATTTAGACCAACAGAAGTACCGCCTGCAAGGTTTGCACCTCTATTACCAGCTTCCATAATACCAGGTCCACCGCCTGTAATTACTCCGTAACCAGCTTCTGCAATACTTTTTGCAATAGAAACCGCCAGTTTGTAATATGGGTCTTCTTCTTTGGTTCTTGCAGAGCCAAAAATAGATACACATGGCCCAATCTTGCTCATTCGTTCAAAACCGTTTACAAATTCACCCATTATTTTAAAAATGGCCCAAGAGTCGTTGGTTTTTATTTCGTTCCAGCCTTTGTGATGTTTTTCTGATCTCATTCGTTAGTGCTATTCTTTATAGATAGTTATCTAATTATTATTTTAATTCCCTTTTTAAAAATTTAGCGGTGTAGCTTTTTTTGTTTTTGGCTACTTGTTCTGGAGTTCCTTTTGCTACTAACTGTCCGCCAGAACGACCACCTTCATATCCAATATCGATAATGTAGTCTACCATTTTAATTACGTCCATATTATGTTCAATAACTAACACGGTATTTCCTTTATCGGATAATTTATTCAAAACTTCCATCAAAACCCTTATATCTTCAAAATGAAGTCCCGTTGTGGGTTCGTCTAAAATATAGAACGTGTTTCCGGTATCTCTTTTAGACAGTTCGGTAGCTAACTTTATACGTTGTGCCTCTCCACCTGATAGGGTGGTCGATTGCTGCCCTAATGAAATATACCCCAATCCTACATCTTGTATGGTCTTCAACTTACGATGTATTTTTGGAATAAGTTCAAAAAATGACACGGCTTCGTTAATTGTCATTTCAAGAACATCTGAAATGGACTTGCCTTTGTAGCGTATTTCTAGGGTTTCCCTATTGAATCTTTTGCCATTACAGGTTTCACATTCCACATAAACATCGGGCAAGAAATTCATTTCTATGACACGAAGACCACCACCTTGGCAAGTTTCGCATCTGCCTCCTTTTACATTAAAACTAAATCTACCGGGTTTATATCCTCTAATTGAAGCTTCGGTAGTCTTTGCAAATAACGACCTTATTTCACTAAAAACACCGGTGTAAGTTGCAGGATTTGATCTTGGGGTTCTACCTATGGGCGATTGATTAATGTCAATAACTTTATCAATGTGTTCTAGACCCGTAATTTTCTTGTAGGGCATCGGTTTTTTAACGCCATTGAAATAATGTGCGTTCATTATTGGGTAAAGTGTTTCATTGATCAAGGTAGATTTTCCACTACCTGAAACTCCCGTTACTCCGATCATTTTGCCTAATGGAAACTTAACGGTAATGTTTTTTAGATTGTTACCCGTACATCCAGATAACACAATTTCATTACCATTGCCTTCGCGTCTTTTTTTAGGTACTTCAATTTCCTTGACACCGGTCATATAATCGGCGGTCAATGTATGCACATGTATTAACTCTTCCGGTGTGCCTTCAGAAATAATTTCACCTCCATTTTTACCGGCTTTCGGACCAATATCGATAACATGGTCTGCACGCTCGATCATATCGCGGTCATGCTCAACCACAATGACCGAATTACCTATGTCCCTAAGCGATTCTAACGACTTGATCAACCTTTCATTATCTCGTTGGTGTAAACCTATGCTTGGTTCATCAAGAATGTATAGCACACCAACCAATTGTGATCCTATCTGTGTTGCTAGGCGTATACGCTGCGCCTCACCGCCCGAAAGCGATTTGGAACTTCTATTCAGAGAGAGGTAATCTAAACCGACATCCAATAAAAACTGAATCCTGGTTTTAATTTCCTTAATGATTTCCTCGGCTATTTTTAGCTGGTTGCCACTAAGTTTTTTATCCAGACTTTTAAAGAACGAAGCAAGTTCAACAATATCTAGGTTTGCCAGTTCAGCAATATTTTTTTCCTCTATTTTAAAGTAAAGCGATTCTTTTTTTAAACGGTAGCCATTACAAGCAGGACATTTAATTTTGTCCATATACTCCTTTGCCCATCTTTTTATTGATGTAGAGGGAGCTTCATCAAACTGATTTTTAATAAAATTGGATATGCCTTCGTAATCAATTTTATAAGTGCGTTTAACCCCCAAAGTTTTCGAGTCTACTTCAAAACTTTCTTTACCGCCATTCAAAAGAATTTCAATGGCTTTCGCCGGTATCGTTTCTATTGGGTCGGTAATTTGAAAATTGTAACGTTCAGCAATAGTTTCTATTTGTTTGAACGCCCATGATTTTTTATAATCTCCCAAGGGTGCAATACCACCACCTTTAATTGATAATTTTTTATTTGGGAATATCTTTCTCTCATTTACCTCATAAACGTGACCTAATCCTTTACAATTGGGGCACATGCCTTTGGGTGAGTTAAATGAAAATGTATTTGGTTCTGGAGTAGGGTAAGAGATCCCTGTTGTAGGGCACATTAAGTCCCTACTAAAATATCTAGGTACTTCTGTACCTTCCTCAAGTACCATCAAAACATTATTACCACTGTACATCGCAGTATTGATGCTTTCTGAAAGGCGTTTATGGAAATCTTCGTTTTCAGCTACTTTTAACCGATCAATGACAATTTCTATATCGTGGGTCTTATACCGATCCACTTTCATGCCTTTTACAATATCCTTTATTTCACCATCAACCCTAACTTTTACAAAACCTTGTTTGGCAATTTGCTCAAAAAGCTCACGATAATGTCCTTTTCTAGACTTAATTACTGGGGCAAGAATGTTGATTTTTTTGTCTAGGTAAGATTCAATGATCAAATTTTTTATCTGCTCATCGCTATAACTCACCATTTTTTCTCCAGTATTGTAACTGTGTGCATCAGCAGCACGGGCGTATAAAAGCCTTAGAAAATCATAAATCTCAGTAATGGTGCCAACAGTAGATCTTGGAGATTTGGAGGTCGTTTTTTGTTCAATGGCGATAACGGGAGATAAACCATCTATTTTGTCAACATCGGGTCGTTCTAGACCTCCTAAAAATTGTCTTGCATAGGCCGAAAAAGTTTCAATATAACGTCTTTGCCCTTCAGCATATATCGTATCGAATGCCAATGATGATTTACCACTACCAGACAGACCAGTAATTACGACCAATTTATCTCGGGGTATGGTAACATCTATATTTTTAAGGTTATGAACGCGTGCGCCCTTAACCTCTATGTTTTCTTCAAAATTAATCATGTATTCACAGCAAAGTTGCAAAAGTACGATTTTGAGTGCGAATTACATACGTTCCCTTTTAGTTTGAAATAGTACAATCTCTTTATTTTTTAATGCAATTAAGTAGACTGGGCATTTTATTCATGTAAAACCAATAAAGGAACCGAGGACTGAAAAGTTAACTGTTCTTTGGTAGGATTGAAAAATAGTTGTTGAAACAGGTTTAAGTTTTTTGCTGCCAAGGTTAGCATTTCAACACTGTTTTCAACCAAATAGGTTGCAATGGTCTCTTTAATGTTTAAACCTTGTATTTCTTTGAAGCAGTGAAAATCGGTAAACATTTCTTTCAAGTAATCGTGCAAATATGCTTTATTGGCGACTTGAACATTTGAAAAAGTAGTTTTGGTTTGATTTATATGTACCACATCTAATGTTGCATTGGATATTTGCAATACTTCGGTCAAGGATTTAAGAATAGGGTAGGTGTAAAAAATATTATAGTCTGTAGGGAAGCCAATTTTACTAGGCTTTTTTATTATAGCCTTGTCGGATACGGCCAATACATTGCAAGGGACTTTAGTAATTACATTTATCGTATTATTTCCAAAAATGATATGGTCTGGGTCAGACACACCTTTTGCGCCCATAATGATTAAATCTATCTTCTTTTCAACAACAGTTTTTTTTATGATATCGGTAAAATTTCCATAATCCCTTAGGGCAATAAACTGATGTAAAACGTTCTTTTTTAGTTGAGCTAATTGTTCAAAAAAATGGTTTAATTTATAGTCGGTAGTTGATTGTTTTTCAATAGTTTTTAGCGCTGTCGAATTCTTTGCTTGGGCTTTATTACTCAATTCCTCTACATGTAAAATATAAAAAGTGCAATGGTCATAATTGAATAAACATGCCGCATAATTAAGGGCATTCCATGCATTTGCAGAGAAATCAGTGGGAATTAAGATATGTTTCATTCATATAAACTTACTACCCAAAAGTAATCTCTTCTTAAACGCTGATAAATGATATTTATCAGATTTGAATTAATTTACATATTGTAGAGCCTTTAGTTCTACAATCTGAATGTTTCTGCCTTCTATAATTATAAGGCCCTCTTTTTTAAATCCAGATAGGGTACGAATGAGACTTTCGGTAGCGATGCCGGCAACACTGGCAAGGTCATTTCTAGAAATTCTTATTGGTTCGTTTGGTTTTGTATTCATTAATTCTGCAAACTGTAGTAGTGTCTGTGCAGTTTTTCTTCGTACCGAACTATAGGCCATCTGTAATAATTGAGCTTTTATGATAGATATGTTCTCAGACAATAATTCCATTAATTCCATTGAAATATTCTTGTTCTCGTCTAATATCTTTTTGAGGTTGTCTTTTGATATGCCTGCAAGTTCAACGGCTTCTAATGCGGTAGCAGTTTCTTGATAGGGAACATTGTTTAAAAAGGAGGTAAACCCTAGGAAATCATCTGCCTTAGATAATGAGGTTATCAACTCTTTACCATCGGCATCCATACTATAACATTTTACAAGACCTTTTAAAATGAGATATATTTTATTAGATCTAGAACCTTCTTCATAAATGGTTTCTCCAGCATTAAAACTTGATATTTCACCATTATCGTCAAAGAAGTTTTTTAGCTCATGTACGGTACGCATTTCATTTTCAGACACACCGTGCTCTTTGGTGGTTTGATCTTGCATGCGTTTTATCAATTCAGCCTTTGCCAACCTGCTTTCAATGGCACTCATTAGGTCTTCTTCCTCAAAAGGTTTGGTAAGGTAATCATCAGCACCTAGGTCCATTCCTTTTCTAATTTCTTTATGCTCTGTTTTTGCAGATAGAAAAATAAAGGGGATGTGCTTTGTTTGTTCGTTGGTAGATAATTGTTCAAGCACACCGTAACCATCCAATTCTGGCATCATGATATCACAAATAATAATGTCCGGATGGATTTCAATTGCGGTTTCTACACCTATTTTACCATTAGGTGCGGTATTTACACTATAACCAGCTAATTCTAAGAGTTCTTCAGTGTTTTCGCGTAAAGCTTTGTCATCTTCGATTAAAAGAATTTGTTTCATTTGCTAGTTGGTTTTTAGTTTTGGAATACTTAGAATAAATGTAGAACCTTTATGTACTGTACTGGAAAATTCAAGACTGCCACCTAAATTTTCCATATGCTGTTTTGCGATATTTAACCCAATACCGGTACCTTGGGTCAATAAGGCGTTCTCTGCTCTAAAATAACGATTAAAAATATGTTTCTGCTCTTCTTCGGGTATGCCAATACCTTGGTCAATTACTTTAATGGTTGTTTCGGAGTCTTGATCATCTACTTTTATAGCAATGGTAGTATCCTCTGGAGAATATTTAATAGCGTTATGTATTAAATTTGATAATGCCAATTCTAAGGTCTTTTCATCAAAATTGATGTTCAAGGCATCGATATTTTCAGGGTAATCAATTTGTTGACCAGATTTTAAGAGCATGTTGCTATTGTACACCACCTCATTGACAATTTTACTCAACGGAAATTCTTCGACCTTGTAATTTACCTTGCCCGATTCTAAGCGTTCTACCGATAAAAAATCTGTAAGTATGGTATCTAAATACTTTACCTTGCTCTTAATCGTTGCCACGTGCTTGTCTCTTTTTGGCTGCTGATCGGTTTGGGTATATTTTCCAAGTAAGGTAATAGAGGTAAGTATACTGCTTAAAGGGGTTTTAAATTCGTGTGAAACCAATGATAAAAATCTGGTTTTTAGCTCGTTAAGTTCTTTTTCTACCGCCAGTGCT
Organism: Maribacter litoralis; assembly: GCF_902506355.1. Lineage (NCBI taxonomy): Bacteria > Pseudomonadati > Bacteroidota > Flavobacteriia > Flavobacteriales > Flavobacteriaceae > Maribacter > Maribacter litoralis. The sequence continues at coordinate 3,586,180 of NZ_LR733271.1, forward strand.
TCGGTTAATTGCTGTGTGCGCTCCTCAACTTTTTTCTCTAAATTTTCAGTGTAATTCTTTCTTTCGGTAATATCCAATATAAACGCTACAAAAACTTTCTTTTTACCTAATTCAGATAGTTGCAGGTGTATTTCAACTGGGTAGGTTGTGCCATCTTTTCTGCCGTGAATGGTTTCAAATTTTAATTTTGGGGTTTCTTCATTAAGCAAAGGTGAGATCAGATTTCTAAAGCTTGCTTCGCTGAAATCGGGCTTAATATCTACCGGAGTCATTTCATACATTTCCTCTATGGAGTAGCCAATATTTCTTTGCGCCTCTTTGTTTACATTTAAAAACTTGAACGTTTCTGCATCAAAAACAAAAATCTCGTTGAGAGATTCATCAAAAATGCGAGCCCAGTGACTCAATTCTTCTTCTTTGTTCTTTCTTTCGGTAATATCGATTACCAAGGCCATTACATAGGTTGAGCCATAAAACTCGAAAGGATTCAACCCTGCTTCAACCGGAAATTCTTTGCCGCTTTTGGTAATGCCGTAAAGATCTCTACCATGCCCCATTTGTCGTTTATCACTCTTAGCAATAAACTTTTCTACATGCTTGCTATGACCGGAAAGGTATCTTTTTGGTATAAGAATATCTAAAGACTTGCCTAACAATTCTCCTTTTTCATAACCAAACATTTGTTCTGTTGACGAGTTGGTTGCCACAACGATTTGTTTGGCATCAACAACAATAATACCTTCTGAAACCCCTTCTGAGAGTAAATTGAAAATATCGCTGTTTTTTTGAAAATCTTGCATATATCCAAATATATTGATTACGACTGATTTTTGTCATATGAATAGTGGGTTAAACGCTATATTTTCATATCCAAAATCTTATAAGAACAATAAAATGAAAAATACAGCGAAAACAATGAACGGTTTATATGAAAGCCTGGGCTTACTTTTTTATGCCGTAGCTATTAGTGATGGTACCGTGCATAGTAAGGAATGGGAAAAAGTAAAGGAATTGGTAAAAGAAGATTGGTTGTACGTTGATGATTTTACAGATCGCTACGGTACAGATGCGGCCAACCAAATTGAAATAGTCTTTGATGTGCTTAGGGAATCATCAAAAGGGAGTAAGGAATGTTTTGGGGAGTTTGTTGAATTTTACAAAATGCACCCACATGCATTTTCAGATGAAATAAAAGCCTTGACCAAAAAAACGGCCAAGGCTATTGCAAATTCATTTGCAGGAAACAACAAATCTGAACTTGTGCTTTTGGCGAAGATCAATTTGTTATTGAATTAAAGCTATATCATAAGCTTTTTAATATCTGGATCGGCATAGATTTTCTTTACCATATCACTATATAAGCTTGTGAATTTTTCATTTTGAGCCAAGTTGCCAAATAAAGATTCTTGTTTGATAAAAGCAAGAGGGTCTTCGTTGGTCTTACTTGCGGCTTGGTGCAACTGATCTTGCAAGGCGTCAATAATTTCAATGGATTCTCCATTTTTATTTACTCCTTTGTCACTATAATAGCACCATGCTGCTATAACGAGAGTAGCATATTCAATACTGCCGCCGTTTGCTAAATTGTCTTCAATGGTGGCGATTAAAAATTTAGGCAATTTCGCAGAGCTCTCTGAGCAAATACGGCTAACACTATCTTTTATGTTAGGGTTTGCAAAACGCTCTTGTAGATTGTCTTTATATTCGGTAAGGTCAATACCCTCTAATTTATCTAATACCGGCGTTGCTTCATTATCCATAAACGCTCTCAAATATGATACGAAAACCTCGTCTTCCATACATGCATTTATTGTTGGGTGGCCATGAATAGCACCTAAAATACCAAGTACTGAGTGCCCGGCATTTAAAAGACGCAATTTCATTTTTTCATAAGGCTTCACATCTGGTACAAATTGAACACCTACTTTTTCAAATTCTGGTCTACCGTTAGAAAAATCATCTTCAATTACCCATTGTATAAATGGTTCGCAAGTTACTGGCCATTCATCTTTTAGGTCATAGGTTTGTTCTAAATAAGCTATGTCCGCTTGAGTGGTAACCGGTGTAATACGGTCAACCATGCTGTTAGGGAAACTTACTTCCTTTTCGATGTATGCCGCTAACTCCGCATCTTGTTTTTGTGCAAAAGTTAAGAGCATTTTTTTGGCGACATCTCCGTTATGCTGAATGTTATCACAAGACATTACGGTGAATGCCGGTAAACCTTCTTCTTTTCTTTTTTTAATGGCAGCGGTTAAAAATCCGTATATGGTTTTAGGATAGTTTGGATGCTGTAATTCGTGCTGTACATCTGCATTTTCAAAATCGAATTCACCCGTTGCCGGATTAAAATTATAACCTCCTTCGGTAATGGTCAACGACACTATTTTTGTATCTGGATGCGCCATTTGATCAATGACAACAGCTGGAGTATCATACCCTAATTTAAAGTCGATAATAGAGCCAATTACTTGAGAATCTATGTTACCATCCGGATGCTTTACTATCAGTGTGTACATGCCGTCTTGCTTTTGCAGTACGTCATGAATTTTTTGATCACCTTGTCGCAATCCTATTCCGCAAATACCCCAATCATGAGCATTTTCTTTTTCATGCAATAAGTGTGTATAATATGCTTGATGTGCTCTATGAAAACCACCCACACCAACGTGCACGATTCCTATTTTAAGTGAATCTCTTTGGTAGGTAGGTGTTGGTAGCTTTTTGCTTATTTCTGCCAAACTCCTTGAATTCAACATGATTTCTTTTGTCATTGTTTTAGCTTGATTTTATAGATTTTCCACGTAATAATGCCCCGTAGGAAGTTACAAAGTATACTACGGTGCATATAAACGCATAGGTGTAAAAAGTTTCTCTATTTTCAATATAGATGTTTTCATTGGCACTGCTGAACAATACAATTCCTGCCAATATTAAAGTGATAACCAAGGCAATAAGAGAAACAATCTTTAAAACTTTAGTGAAAAGGGTAGTGTCCTTTTTTTGTTTTGTTTCGGTTTGACTCTTTTCTTCTTGGTAGGCTATAATTTTTTCATTTCTTAATTTTTCTTTTTCCTTAGCTTCGGGGTATTTGTTTTTTGCACCATACTTACCTGCAAGTACCGTGTATACGATGATAGTGAACATCCATGTTGGTATAAACAGATAGAAGAATGACATTACGTTTAAGGCATTCAACCCAAACCCAAATACTAATCCTAATCCCCATGAAGCAATAGCAGGTGTGCTAAAGGTTAAATTACGGTAAGATGACCAGTAGCGTGTATATCCAATTCTTGGGAAAATTTGGTGTTCGGCAAACACAATCGCCCCAACAGGAACAACTAACAGACCAGCATAAGTCAATAGCGGTAGAATTTGAGAAAATACAAATGGGAAACATGCTATGGCAATGGTAATTATACCTACCACTATAGTTGTCTTTTTACGTGAATGTCTATGAAATATTGCTTGTGCAGCCAAACCAGCCCTATATAAGTTTGTAATTGCGGTTGTCCACCCGGCAACGATAACAATAACAAATCCAGACCATCCCAAGGCATAAAATGCAACATCTCCCGGATCTAGTTCCACTATGGTTTTACCTATGATAACTGCTGCACCTGCTCCCATAATACCTGCAGCTATCCATGCAACGAAGTGCCCGAACATCATACCCGTACTTGTAGCCAGACCGTAAGATTTCTTTTTTGCGAACCTTAACAATGCCATATCGATCAGTCCAAAATGGGTAATGGTATTGGCGGCCCATGCAAAACCAATTACTTCTATTAACCCTATACCGGGCTCGCCAGAACTATTGATACCGGTCCAAATAGATTGATCGCCTAGCGAAATTAACTCGTTCCAGCCGGAAGGTAGTGTTGTTCCTAAAACATCTAGAGACAAAGCAGGTAATAATACCATTGCTCCACTAGAGAACATCACAAATAACCACGGGGCGCATATGCCGGAAAACTCAGATACGGCATTAAAACCATATAATGCAATGGAAACCACTACAAGACCAACACAAAAAACAATGACTACAAACCACATATTGGTCGGGTACCAATTGAGTTGCGCAGGAATATCAAAAGCAAATCGAACCGCTGTAGCGGATACGGTTATCATTGCAGCGGAAATAACAGAGAAAATTATGACGTTGGCCCAATTGTAAAGCTTGGTCATAGAGTCTCCTGCAATCTTGTTCAAATAGGTATATAAACTTAATCTGGTGTCTACCGCAATTGGAGATGTTATGAACGTCCAACTTAACACGGCAAGAACATTACCGATCAGTAAACCCAAAATAATGTCCATTGTTTTTGCCCCTAGCGCTACGAAAGTAGCACCAATTACAAATTCTGTTGCGGCAACGTGTTCTGCAGCATATAGTCCTGCAAAATGCGTCCAATCGTGTAATTTGTTTTTTGCAACTGGTAATTGCTCTTCATTTAATTTTTTTAATGCTGAATAATCGGTGTTGGCTGACATTAGTTGAGTTGGAAATTAAGTTTGTAAAACAATTGAAATTGAGTGCTGACTAATGACTCTGTAAGTCTTGGCATTTTTTTAACAGGGGTGCAATGTATTTAATTATTATGCAAAGGCGTATGCCTTTTAACAGTTTTGTAATACTGTTTTGTTGAATAATCAGATAAATAATTAATAATGTATCAAAAACAACAGCTTATTTTTGGAAATCGGTAGTTTTTAAATCATTGTCAAATTTTATATTGGTCCAATTTACATGGGTCCAAGGTGCATCGCTAACCGTGGCTTCCCAAGTTGATTTTTTGTATTTACGCTTGGCAGGTATCAATATACCATCTACTTTATCATATGCTACTATCATTAAATTAGGAATTTCCATTGCTCCAAAATCTGCAACTGTAAATAGAAACTGATCGACTAGCTGCGTTTCTTTATTGATATACAATTGATAAATATCCGTTGGTTTTGAATTGCCAAAATCGAACGAAACCTTTACTATATCGTAATTCTCGTTGCTAATATTTTTTTTACCTAAATATTCATAGTTAACGCCAGGATCCATTAATTTTTGGAACATGGTAAACCAATAGAAATTGGTGGGTCTATTAAAGGCAATTCTTTTTAAAGCAGTAGTGTCATTAACTATTTCACCTTCATTTTTTAACCAATATTCTTTACCATCATATCCTTGTTCAATAGTGCCATCAAAATTGCTTAATGTTCTTTCGTGCCTATCGTATTTGCCATATGATAATTCACCGTCAAAAATATATTTTTCGGTTGAGATATCGGTTTTACCATCTGCTGTTTGGTAAGTGTACGTGTAAACTACATCCTTTTTATTACGTAACTGTTTGTAGTTGCCTACCTTTTCAATCATTTTAGCGACAAGTTCATGTCCCTTATTTTCGTAAGGAGACTTGGCTGTACTTTCTTGTTTTTCTTTAGTTGTTTTATCGTTTTTACATGAGAAGGTTAGACAGCTAAGAATAATAATGCTTAATATTTTGTAATTCATGATAGTGCTTTTTTCAATCTTAAAAGTTCTTCCACCAGTCGGTGTAGTTGTTCACAGTGTCTTTCACAATAATCTCTTGTCCAATTTCAGGAGAAATAACATTTAGATTCAATTCTTTTGCCTTGGCCTTCACTCGTACAATGGGATCTGTCCATTCATGTAAGGCCAATTTAAAACCGGCCCAGTGAATTGGCATCATTTTTTTTGCTCTGACATCTACACCTGCTTGTGCGGTTTCTTCTGGCATCATATGTATATCTGACCATTGTTGGTTGTATTGGCCACACTCCATCAATGCTAGGTCAAAAGGACCGTATTTTTCCCCAATTTCCTTAAAATGTTCGGCATACCCACTATCTCCACTAAAATAGATATTATCTGTAGTTGAAGAAATTACCCACGAACTCCATAATGTACTTTGTCCGTTGTTCATTTTTCTCCCTGAAAAATGTTGCGCAGGTGCACAGACTAATTTAATATCGTCCAACACAGTCTCTTGCCACCAATCCATCTCTGTGATTTTTTCTTTAGGTACGCCCCAAGCCTGTAAATGAACACCAACACCCAATGGCGTATAGAAATGTTGGGTCTTTTCTTTAATTTTTAAAACCGACTCATAGTCTAAATGATCATAGTGGTCATGCGAAAAAAGTACAGCATCTATACTAGGTAATTTATCAATATCAATAGGAGATTCTTCATTGAAACGCTTACTGCCTAAAAGTGGATGTGGTGCCGCCACCTTACCGAACATGGGATCTATTAAGATATTCTTCCCTTTAATTTGTAATAAGAAGGTGGAGTGACCAAACCAGATCAATCTTGTTTTACCTTTATAGTTTGTAATATTTGAAGCATCAATATGCTGTGGTTTCAAATCTATTTTAGGTCTACCATTTGGTACTTTTGTCGTAAAAAACTTATACGCCAAACTTAAGGTCTGGGGCAAACTCATATCTTTTGGTACATCATTGATGTTTTTGAATTTACCGTCTTTATAGTTTTCAGATAGCTGATAAATTTTTTGTTGTTCTTTTGAAATGTCTCCACCAAAACTAGGGTAGTAATTGGTGAATAGTAGGTATAGTAGTACCAAAACACCAATAATAGATAAAATTGCAACCATTACTTTTTTTAAAATTTTCTTGAACATTGTCTGTATCTCTTAAAACCTTAGTTGCAGATTCAAATCTCTTTCATCTAAGTTTTGAAGTCAAAATTAGGGAGATATGTTATAGTACGCGTATACTTTTTACCAATTCTTGAACACTTTTTAACGTTCTGCTCGTGTAATAGTTTTGTTACACAAAAAAAATAGGGTCCAAAACATTTGTTTAGACCCTGATTTGTAATATGTTATTTCGATTTATGATTGCAAATCAAAAAATCGCGTTATGCAGTTTTGGTCGCTGTTTTGGAAAAATACTTTTTCTTTAACCAAAAAGAAACCTTCACTAAAAATATAAGGGCAGGTACTTCAACTAGTGGCCCGATAACACCTGCAAATGCCTGACCGGAATTTAATCCGAAAACTGCTATTGCCACTGCTATGGCAAGTTCAAAATTGTTTCCGGCTGCGGTGAAGGCTACTGATGCTGTTTTGTCATATTCTGCACCGGTGGCTTTGGTAAAAAAGAAACCGATAATGAACATTAAAGTGAAATAAATTAATAATGGTACTGCAATAATGAGCACATCCATAGGTATTTCAACTATCAATTCACCTTTTAAGGAGAACATGATAACTATGGTGAATAGCAGTGCAATCAATGTCATAGGTGAAATTGCCGGTATGAATTTGTTAGTATACCATTCTTCGCCTTTTAACTTCACTAAAATCAGCCTACTTAATATTCCCATTAAAAAGGGTAAACCTAAATAGATAGCTACACTTTCGGCAATGGTGCCAATAGAAATATCTACGATTGCGCCTTCAAACCCAAAATAGGGTGGAAGTACGGTAATAAATATCCATGCATAAAAGCTATAGGCAAATACCTGAAAGATACTGTTCAATGCAACTAACCCTGCACCATACTCGCTACTACCATCGGCAAGGTCGTTCCAAACCAAAACCATGGCGATACATCGCGCAAGACCAATAAGAATAAGACCAACCATATATTCTGGATAATCTGATAAAAAGGTAATGGCCAGTATAAACATTAAAACCGGACCAATGATCCAATTTAAAATTAGACTTATAGATAGTATTTTTGTATTTCTAAACACTTTAGGCAGCAAAGCATAATTAACTTTTGCCAGTGGCGGATACATCATTAAAATCAACCCGATAGCTATTGGAATATTTGTGCTGCCACTGCTAAATGAATTAATGAAATTAGGGAAGGTAGGGAAGAAGTACCCTATACCGACACCAATTGCCATGGCGGCAAAAATCCAGAGCGTTAAATTCTTATCTAGAAAACTTAATTTTTTAGAAGCCATTTTTACTTGTTGATTTGTGAGAATACATAAAATAGTTCTGTAGCGATCTGTATACTTCTTTCAGTATATTTCTCTGCTTGCTGCGGTGTGTTGTCAAACGCCTTTGGGTCTTCAAAAGTGATAGGAACTCTTTTTTCTGCTCCAGCTATAAAGGGGCAACCACCATCTGCTTGTGAGCATGTCATGACTGCTGCAAATTGTGCTGACGGATTAAAAGGATCTTCATATGATTTAGAGAACCCAATTACCGGATGCTCGTTCTCAGAAAATTTAATGGCATAAACAGGATTACTGGTCTCTGATAATTTTTGAATCTGAAAACCTTGGTTCTTTAATGTCTCTGCAACCATAGGGAATAGGGCAGTAGCTTCTGTGCCACCAGAATAGCAAAACACATTTTTAATACCGTAAAAATTTGCCATAGTCTGTGCCCAAACTTGAGATAAATGACTTCTTCTTGAGTTGTGGGTACAGATGAAATTTATTCTGATTTCTTCATTAGCATTCGTTTTCTCTTGAATGAAATCTACCAATGGTTGTAAAACAACTTTACGATCTGCAGTAATTGAATCGGTATTTAATTCTTTTATTAAACTCTCAATTTCTGGTAATATATTCGTTTTTGTAGTAATCATGTTCTTTGGTTTATTTAAAGGTTAACAGCAATTTCCGTCAGGAGAACAACACGGTTCATTATTAATATCCGAAAGTTTTACTTTTTGCTTTTCTTCGGGAATACCACATTTGTCTTTTGCCAAACAATCTGTTTGTTTAGAGGTCAATGTAAAATAAGTACCGTCAAAATCTAGCCCAAATTTTTCAATGGTCTGTCCTTGGTATTCCACCTCAATTTCCAAATCATCTATCCCTAAAACCTTTTCCGATAGTTCAATAATATTGATCAGTTTTTCTGGGTGAAGCCTGTGGTCATAATCATTCGCATTCCATAATTGGAAGTTGGCAACTTCTTCGTTACGAACAGTACCACCGCAGTCAATAAAATTCTTGGTGATCTTACCAACTTCGGTTACGTGAAAATGATTGGGTACCAATTCACCATTTGGTAACTGAAACCCTATGGTGTCTAACTGTCCTAAAAGCTCTTTAATTTCTGATAGTCTCATAATGCTATGTTTTAAATTTCAATTTCTATTATTTATTTATCGCAATAAAACGATTAACCATGTTAAATTTTTTTTAGCAGCAACTGTTGCTAGATATATCTTGATCTAGAAATTGCGCCATAATATCTTTCATGCTAGACCAGTTATCTTTATCTATACAATAACAAACGCTAGTACCTTCTACATTACCTTTTATTAATCCTAAATTCTTCAATTCTTTAAGGTGTTGTGATATGGTAGGTTGTGCCAAGCCTATTTCGCTGACCAAATCGCCACAAATACAAGTGTCTATCTTAAACAAATGCTGTAATATAGCAACACGTGCAGGGTGACCAAAAGCTTTTGCGAACATAGAAATCTTGTTCTGCTCATCGGTAAACATTTCTGTTTTTGCTAATCCCATATTATTAATATCAATTGTTTCATTGCAATATTACGATATAATGTTTACATGTAGCGCTAATTGAACGTTAAATTTACGTTATTCATTAGTTTCTGACATATTGAAGGCTATTAAGATAGGGGTAGATATAATTCTTTTTGTTGCTTTCTAAACGCTTTAGGTGTTTCGCCTACTGCCTTTTTAAAGGTTTTTGTAAAATATGAGTTGTCGTGAAAGTTGAAGATATGTGCAATTTCTTCACAACTCATGTCGGTATACACCAAATACCTTTTTATTTCCATAATCAACTTTTCATTGATCAATTCACCAACGCTTTTGCCAATTGCCTTTTTGGTAATACGGTTTAAGTGCTGTGGCGTTACACAAAGTTGAGAAGCATAATCTACCACACTTCTATTGTACTTAAACTGTTTGTTGATCAAAGATTCCAATGCTAAGATGTGTTTGGTGTCTATATTCTTTTTGGTTCCTTTTGACTCTTCGTACAATCTAGATAGTTCTATTAAGATTAGGGTCAATTGCGCCTCTAGTGCATCATATTTTAAAGTGTTGTTAGAGTGATATTCGGTTTCTAATCTTTTTAATAGTGTTTGAAACATGAGCAGGTCTCCATCTGTTAACTCTATTAATGGTTCTCTTAAAAATCTATTGAAAATGGGTAACGATTGTATCCATTGTTGTGCTCCGTGTTTTAAAATAAAGTCCGTTTGAAAAAGAATACCTATTCCGCCATCTTTAAACTCCCCTTTAATTTTTATTACTTGCCCGGGTCCACAGAAGTAAACGGTATTTTTTTTAGGGGTATAGTTATTATTATCAATACTTATCTCACAATTATCATCTACGAAAAAAGAGATACCATAGTTTATATTTCTAAAAGGATTACCATTCTTTAAATACTCGGGCATATTTCTTGCTTTTAAAAGTATTAAACCAGGGTGTATAGTGCCATTATGCATTCCATCTTCTTTATACAGCTCTGGTATGCCTATTTGTGGTATATCGTCCATAGGGAAATGGTATAAATTAATCGATAATTTACTCTTTTTATGAATAAAATTGGCTCAGTTATTCGCTTAATGTTCTAAAATTACCATAATAGGATGTTTTATTACCATTTTGGGCATTATTCCTAAACTAACTTTGCCGCTTAAAATTGAAAAATTAATTATGATACGCAAATTTGAAATTAGCATGAAGCATACCTATTTATGGCATTTTCTTAAAGGTCTTTCAATTGTTTTATTGGTTGTTTTAAATACTAGTTGTGGTAGTGAAGAAAAAACCGCAACAAATAAAATCATTAAGGTTAAAGTGATGAACGTTGGCGAGGGGTCTAATAACTTATCCACTAAAATATCGTATAACGGAACCATTGAGGCAGATGTGTCTATAATGTCCAGCTTTCAAGTGTCGGGCAATGTGCTCAATGTACCTGTTCAAATTGGCGATTTTGTAAAAAAGAACCAACTAATTGCACAAATAGATGCTTCTGTTTATAGTAGTCAATATGAGCAACAACGAGCTCAAGAACGTTTGGCAAAGGAGAATTATGAGCGTATAAACAATGTTTATCAAAAAGGTAGTATTGCAGAGATTAGAATGTTGGAAGCTCGTTCGCAATATGAGCAAGCACAGGCAGCTGTAAAAATGACCTATGAAAATGTACGTCATACAAAACTATATGCGCCAATGGACGGTTATATCAGTGATAAAATGATGGACGCCGGCGATTTGGCACAACCTGGTCAACCGGTCGTGGAAATAGTGAATATCAACTCCGTTAAAGCGGTACTTCCAATTTCAGATGGTGAAATCAACAGTATAACCAAAGGCGATTCAGCTACCGTAAGTATCCCTGCTTTAGACGATAAAACTATTGTAGGAATGGTTGATGAAGTTTCCATTCAGTCAAATCAAGGCTCGCCTGTCTATACAGCTTATGTAAAATTGAATAATGCCGACAAGCAAATAAAGCCCGGTATGACTTGTAATGTGAGTTTTATAGAAAAGTCTACGCAAAGTGAGAATAGCGAATCGGTTATTGTTATTCCATCAGAAAGTATTGCGGTTACAGAGGACGGTAAAAAGTTTGTGTATATAGTCAATGAAAACAAGGCAGAAAGAAAATATATTGAAACCGGTGCTTTGTACGATAGCGGTATGGTCGTAAAAAAGGGTCTTGCCCAAGGGGATAAATTAATAGTCTCTGGCTATCATAAATTAACCCAGAGTACACCGGTAGAAATCGTTAATGACGCTAAGTAAGTTGAAGATGAAGAAAAAAAGCGGAGCAATAGATTGGGCATTTAAACATTCTACTTTCCCCATTGTACTGGCGTTATGTTTGGTGTTGATGGGTATTTACGGACTTTTAAATATGCCTAGAAACGAATTTCCAGACTTTACTATTCGGCAAGGTTTAATTATTGGGTCGTACCCTGGTGCTTCTTCCGAAAAGGTAGAGCAAGAACTTACGTCTAAGGTAGAAGAGTTTCTGTTCGGATATAATGAGGTAGATAAGACCAAAACATATTCTTATTCCAAAGACGGACTCATGTATATCTACGTGGAGATATCAGATAAAATAGATCATAATGCCACTGAGCAATTTTGGAACAAACTAAAATCTGAAATACTGATCTTTCAGCAACTTGAACTTCCACGGGAAGTACAGGGGGTTATGGTAAATAGTGATTTTGGTAGTACGGCAGCCTTAATTCTAGGGGTGCAATCCGATACCAGACCTTACAAAGATCTTCAGCGCCATGTAGAGGATATTGAAGATGAGTTAAGGCAGATTGATAACATGGCTAAAATTTCGCACTCTGGCGGACTTACCGAACAAATTGCCGTGTATGTGGACCAAGATAAATTGGCTAATTATGGCATTACACCTAACAGCATAGCCAGCAGTTTACAAAACCAAGGCGCCGTTGTAAGTGCGGGCACATTGGAGAATACAGAAAAGGAAAGACCTATTTATCTGGAAACTTCCATGACGACAGAAGCTGATATTGCCGGTCAAGTCATAAAAACTGAGCAGAACGGAAACATTATACGTGTAAGGGATGTTGCCCGTGTAGTACGTGAATATGATGATCCAGATTCTTATTTGACCATTAGCGGTTCTAAAGGTATGATCATTACCCTAGAAATGGCTAAAAAAGGAAACATAGTTCAGTTTGGAGAGGAAATAGATGAGCGCCTTGATAAAGTGATCAGGGAAATGCCGAGTGATATTAAGATTACAAAAATTGCCAATCAACCAGAAGTGGTAGATCATTCCATTAGCCATTTCATGAAAGAGTTTGGCTATGCCTTAATCGGTGTAATCATCGTTACATTGATATTACTTCCGTTTAGGGTGGCATCTGTAGCTGCGGCTACGATACCAATTACCATATCGGCTACACTTGCTGTTATGTATTTTATGGGCATAGAATTGAACACGGTAACTTTGGCTGCTTTAATAGTGGTATTGGGTATTGTGGTAGATGACCCTATTGTAATTATTGACAATTATGTGGAAAAATTAGATGAGGGCATGTCAATACCAGATGCGGCCATTAGTAGTGCCAAAGAATTGTTTCCTTCTGTATTTACCGCAACCTTGGCTATATCTGCGACCTTTTATCCTTTGTTGTTTTTTATGGAAGGGGTGGCATCCGATTTTATTAGTGCCTTTCCATATGTAATTATTATTGCACTCACATTATCATTGATCATATCCATTTTATTGGTTCCCTTTATCAATTCATTATTCATTAAAAAGGGATTACATGATAATCCTGAAGAGAAAGGTAAAGAGGATAAGAAATCGATGTTGGATCGCCTTCAATCGTTTTTTGACAATGCTGTCAACAAAGCTATGGAGCGCTATAAACTCACCATTGGTTTAGGTATTGCGGCTATTGTAGTGGGGGTGATGCTTTTTGGAGGTATTAGTCAACAATTGTTTCCAAAGGTAGAGCGTAACCAATTTGCCATAGAAATAAATTTAACTCCTGGATCAAGTCTCGATGAAACGACTAAGGTGGTCAACGGATTGGAGAAAATTTTAAAGGCAGATGAGCGTGTAGCATATTATACCAGTTTTATTGGTGAAGGTTCTCCTCGTTTTCATACCCTGTATGCGCCCAATCTTCCTTCCAAAAATTATGCGCAAATTTTGGTAACGACAATTTCAGAAGATGCAACTGTAGAAGTTTTGACCGAATATGATCAAAAGTATGCAGATATGTATCCACATGCATATTTAAGAATGAAACAGTTGGATATGGCAGGTACAACTGCCCCAATTGAGGTTAGAATTTATGGTAATGATATTGACCAGCTTAAAAAGTATGGTGATACCATTATCAACATTGCCCGAAACACCCGAAAAACGCTTTGGAGCAGAACCGACTTTGGTAGTATGAAAGAGGCGGTGAAAATTGATGTTAAAAACAACGAAGCAGCCAGATTAGGTTTAAACAATAGATCCATAGCCAATGCTGTGGCAGTCAGTACAACGGGTTTAAAAGCTACTGAGGTATGGGATGAGGAATATGCGATAGATGTAAAGATCAAAAATGAAAATCAGCATAAGCAGAACGTGTCAGATTTACGTCAATTGTCCGTTATTTCTCCGCAGCGACAAGTAAAGGTTCCGTTAAGACAGGTAGCCGACGTTACATCACAATGGTCGCAAGAGCAGATTACCAATAGAAATGGAAACCGATGTCTTACCGTTCGTGTAGACATTACAAAAGATGCGGTGGCCAACGAGGTACTTGCAGAAATGACACCCAGAATAGATGAAATTGAATTTCCCGAAAACCTTAGAATTGAGTACGGTGGGGAATATGAATTGCAGATAGAAAACAACGAACCTATGGGGCTTTCCCTTATGCTAAGCGTTGTGCTTATTTTCTTGATTCTTCTTTGGCACTTTAAAAACTTTATGCACGCCCTGTTAAGTTTTATCACTATGCCACTAAGTATTTTTGGTGCGGCATTAGGGTTGATTCTTATGCAATATCCTTTCGGATTCACTTCATTTTTAGGCTTGCTTGCCTTATGTGGTATTGTGGTAAGAAACGGTATTATATTAATTGATTATGCAGATGAATTAAGGCATGAGCATGGTTATAGTGTAAAGAAGGCTGCTATTCTAGCTGCCGAAAGACGTATGCGTCCTATTTTCTTAACATCTTCTGCCGCTGCCGTAGGGGTTATACCAATGATCGTAAGTCGCTCGAGTCTTTGGGGTCCACTGGGTACCGTTATCGCATTCGGACTTATGTTTTCAATGGTACTTACTTTATTTGTGCTTCCTGTTTTATACTGGTTGTTCTTTAGAAATGATGATAATGAAGCCACAAAAGAAGTATCGGTCAATGCTAATGTTTAATAGTAGAATTTAAGTAATGAAACATATAAAATCATATTTATACATCGGTATCAAATTACGAAGTACGTTAACAATGGTTTGTGCATTAACCCTATTTGGTAATGCCTTTGCTCAAGAAATTACATTGGAAGAAAGTAAAGAAGCAGCTTTAAAACATAGTAATGCCATTAAAAACGGATTGTTGACTATAGAGAAATCGGAAGCTTTTAAACGAGAAATGGTCGCTAATTATTTTCCGAATGTAGAAGCTAGTGCATTAGGGCTATACGCACCTAATGATCTTATAAGTCCTATTGAAGGTATATTACCTAACGGATTGGATAATATTTATAATGCCAGTGCCACGGCCACCGAGGTTATTTATGCGGGTGGAAGTATTAGAAATTCCAATGCATTGGCAGATATACAATTGCAAACATCACAGATTCGGGCAGAGCAAGCCGTAGATTCTGTCTTATTGGTAACGGAGAACAAGTTTTGGCAGCTTGTGCAATTACAAGAACAGCAAAAGGTTTTGGAGACCAACGAGACCTATTTAGATGAGCTTTTAAAACAGCAGCAAGATTTGTTGGAAGCAGGACTCATTGCCAAGAACCAATTGCTGCAAGTAAAGGTGAATCGTAGTGAACTGCTTTTAAACAAAAGTAGGTTAGAGAATATGCGAAAATTGGCATTGTTGGATTTTTCGCTGTACGTTGGGGTGGCCTATTCGCCAAATATGAAAGTTGCAGCCAATTTTGACCAAACTACGGTGCCTGATTTTGTATATAGTGAGCCAGATTTGGATCTATCGGGTAATAGTAATTATGAGCTTCTTGAAAAATCGATTACTGCAAGTGAACTACAAACTAAAATGGCAAAGGCAAATTTGTTACCGTCTTTGGCAGTTGGTGTTAGTGCGGTAGAGTTCGGTGCTTTTGATGATGCTATAGATAGTCAGTTTACCGGTTTTGCTTTTGGGTCATTGAGTATTCCAATTTCCGAATGGTGGGGAGGCGGAAAACAAAGATTGAAGCAAGAAAAAATACAGGAAGAAATAGCCCAGAACAATAGAATGGATGGTATTGACCAATTAAAGCTAGCCATTACACAAAGTTGGTATGATCTGCTTAATGCCCATGAACAGATTCAATATGCGCTTGAAAATAAACAGTTGGCAGAAGAGAATTTAAAAGTCAATAGGGATAACTATGATAACGGACTAAGTAACCTTACCGATTTGTTAGATGCTCAGGCAATGGCGCAAAATGCCCAATCTAACTTGATAGATGCTTATACCAACTATGAAAATAAAGAGATTGCGTTCTTGTATAGAACCGATCAGTTGGTGATACCGCCTTTAGAAAGTCTTAAAGATTAATACCGTGTCTTTTAGTGGGTTTTGAAATTAAGAAAGGAAAATCTTTGGGGATAGATTTTGTTAGTTTAATAATTTAATGGTGTCTTTTTAACCAAATACATTAAATCAACAATTTCTTAACTTAAACTTTTGAAAATGAGTAATTTCTATGTTACTTTTATAATAGAATAAAATACTATAAAAATGGCATTGAAAAAAGAAGTAAAAGGTAAATATACATTAGTAACTTTCACCGTGGCGGAAAACGAAGCTCCTAGTACGTCGAACGTAATACTATTGGGAGATTTCAATAATTGGCAGACAAATGACAGTTCTTTTCAAATGGAAAAGAAGGGTGGTAGCTATGTTAAAAGTGTAAAGCTTGAGAACGGTAAAAGTTACGAGTTTAGATATTTGAGTGAAGATAAAGGTTGGTTCAATGATCATGCTGCAGATGCTTATGTTCCTTCTCCATATTTTGGTATAGATAACGGTGTTGTTGATTTAAGTGCCGTACCGGAAAAAAAGAAACCGGTAAAAAAAGCAGTTGCTAAAAAAGCAGTTGCAAAAAAGACTACAGTTAAAAAAACCGTTTCTAAGGCTAAAAAAGACGATTTAAAGAAGATTGAAGGTATAGGACCTAAAATCGCCGCTATTCTGACAGAGAAAGGTTACGGTACATTTAGTGCGCTCAGCAAAGCCTCTGTAAAGTCTTTGGAGTCAATTTTAAAAGCAGCCGGACCTCGTTATTCTATGCATAAGCCGGGTTCATGGCCCAAGCAAGCTAAATTGGCAGCATCCGGTGATTGGGACAAGTTAAAAACCTTACAGGATAAATTAGACGGTGGTAAGTAATTTATTGTCTATTTGATATAAAAAAGGTCTCAAGTTTATGCTTGGGACCTTTTAATTTTAGTAGGATTAGAATAACAACTCCATCCTTTTAAAAATATCAGTACTCAATTTTCAAATTTAGTTTTGGCAATAACGGTTCTTTCTTTTCCACTTAGTTATCTCCTCTGCCCAAATATGCTCTTATAGAAGATATTTTACCTTCTTTGTTTAGGGTAATAACATCAACAACATACAATTCTTCTGTAGTATCTACGGTTATTTTTAGTTCTGCGGCAACCGTGTTCTTATTTTCATAAGTGGACAGCACTTCAATTTCAATGGTGTTTGCATTTTCAAAGTTTTTACGAGTTTCTTTTAACGCATTCTCTTTTCCTTCAACACGAATTTTCCAGTCTCGTAGTACAATATCATCAGAAAACATGGTTTCAATACTACTTAAATCTTTATCTGCATATTTCTTTAAATATGAAAGTGATATTTCTTTATTGGAAATTTTAGCCATAACTACCTTTTTTCTGTCATAGCAGAAAATTATTTTTTCTCAAGATAAAAAATCCGATACGATTATATAAATAGCACGTAGTAAATTGCCATAAATCATTTGTATTATCAGCAAACCATTTTTAGTCTATAAGTATTTTATAAACTCCGGTTTCGGTGTCAAGCTCGAACTCGGCATTGGTAATCGTAATTTCATTATAATCGGTATAACTGCAACAGTCTGCCAATTTTCTTTCGGCATCAACATAAAAATTAAAGAGTTCGTTCTCAGCAATACTAACCTCTAAATTTACAATTTCTGTTTCCCAACCAATTGAGTTCACCTGTATTAAATTAAGTTCGTTTTCTGATATGAATGAAAATTCTATGGTTTCATTATTCAAGCTATTAATTATCTCAATGTCATCGGACTCAAAAGTGTTATTTGTAAATAAATTTTCTCCACTCGCTTGGTCTATAATTTCAAAATGAAAACTTTGGGGTGGGGTAAAGCATTCTCCACAATCATCGTCAATGCAACTTTGAAAAATTATTGTAAAAAGTATTGCCAATAAGTATACTTTTTTCATTTGTAGTTTTCTTTATAGATGTAATCCTTTTAAATAGTTGCGTACAAAAATTAGATAGTGTTTTGGGTTGTATATTGTTAGCAATTTTTGCTACTATCTTTTTTACTAAAAATGGCAAATGCTTTTTATTCCTATTTAGTGGTAGTCTTTTCTGTATGCTTTCTCGCTAACTTGCCAATTTGTTTTAAAGCATCTTCGATTTTTTCGTTATAAGGTTCAGAATAGCTAATTCTAATATAATTTTTATAATATCCATTTGCTGAAAAAATTTCACCAGGTGTAATTAGAATTTTTTCTTTCAGCACTTTTCTATAAAACTCGTAGCCATCAAAAGACGCTGAAAAGGCTATCCAAAAAACATATCCACCTTTCGGAATTTCAACATTAATTTCAGAAGGAAAATAATTTAAAATTGCATTTCCATATTTTAACATATTCAAATGCAGCTGTTTTCTAAGACTTTTTAAATTCAAGTCAAAACGTCCTGTTTTCATAAAATCTACTAAAGCTGCTTGTGTAATGCTATTTGTACCTAAAGATAATAGACGTTTTTGCTTAGTAAATTCTTGCGATTTGCTTCCAGTTATACAATACCCGATTCTAAATCCGGGAGCTAGAGTTTTTGAAAAGGAAGAACAATAATAGACAATACCTTTTGTATCAAACTGTTTTAAAGTGGCTGGTTTGTTCTTTTCAAAATATAAATCGCCATATACATCATCTTCTATAATATTAATATTAATCTTTGTTGCTATCGCTACAATTTTTTCTTTGACTGAAGTATCTAAAGTTACGCCAGTAGGGTTATGGAAATTAGAAGTGATTAAGCATAAAGTAATTTGCTTTTCAATTAATACCTGTTCAAAAGCTTTACTGTCAAAATTCGAAGATTGGTTAAAGTCATATGTATGTATTTTAACATTCTTGTTTTTTAATGATGAAATGATATTATAATAACTAGAGTCTGCTATTAGAATATTATCTCCGTTTTCAGTTAAAATATTTATACAAATTCCAATTGCTTCTAAACAACCAGCTGTAATAATAACATCATCAATTGAGTAGGCTTTACTTCCATTAATTAATTGTAATAGTATTTGCTTTCGCAATTCAATGGAACCATTAGGGTTTTCATATGGAATTAAATTATGCTTATTGTGTAAAATAGAAGTTTGTAGCGATTTATACAGTTTTTTTATAGGAAGCATTTCAATAGAGGGAGTTGCAGAGCTAAAATCGACCTCAATATTACCTAATTTTGAGCGTTCTATTTCCTCTATCATTTCATCTACATTTTTTGCCTTTGTAGCTGAATTTTTAGTGCCAGTGATTTTTTCTTTTAAGTGTTTTACTTTTTTTAATTGCGTAGCACTTAAACTTACATAGTAACCCGATTTATTTCTGGCTTCTATTAAACCTTTAGCTTCAAGTTCGTAGTAGGCTTTGAATACAGTAGAAGGACTCACTGCAAATTCATTACAGGCAGCTCTTACAGAGGGTAATTTATGACCAACTTCAAATATTCCATGATGAATTTTTTCTTCAATGGATTGTGCTATTTTTTCAAACTTAAAATTATTCATAATAGAAAATCTGATATGGTGTAAATATAAAAATCTGAATCTGTTTTTTCTTATTTAAAAATTAGAATTTTGGCACTTAATTTAAACTTTAAAACAGATGAATAGAATAGCTTTTATAACAGGTGCATCATCAGGTATTGGTAGGGCGACTGCCAATATTTTTGCAAAGAATAATATAGACTTAATTATTTGTGGTCGAAGAAGAGAAAAACTAGATGAATTAGCATCAACACTTAGTGAGTATGTAAAAGTACATGTCTTATGTTTTGATGTTCAAAACTTTGAAGAAACAAAAGATAACATCGATAGCTTACCAGAATATTTTAAAAATATAGATGTCTTAGTAAATAATGCGGGTGGAGCTCATGGTTTGTGTAATTTTATTAATAGTGAGATTGCTGATTTAGAAAGCACAATTGATTCCAATGTGAAAGGACTACTCTATATCTCAAAATTGATAATTCCGCATATGATTTCAAATAATAAAGGACATATCATTAATTTGAGTTCTATTGCTGGAAAACAAGCATATCAGAACGGTATAGTTTATTGTGCTTCCAAAGCTGCTGTGGAATCAATTAGTAAAAGCATGCGTTTAGAACTTGTTCCATTTGGAATTAAGGTTACAAATATAGCTCCAGGAGCAGTTAATACCGAATTTTCATTAACTCGTTTTAAAGGAGATAAAAAATGTGCAGATGCTGTTTATGAAAATTACCAACCCTTGGTTGCCGAAGATATAGCAAAATCTATTTTTTATTGTATTGATCTCCCTAAACATGTTCAAATTGCCGATATGACTATTTTTCCTTCAGCGCAAAGTGCTGCAACAACAATTTATAAAAATTAGCTATGTGCAAATTTAGTTTTGAGCCGTTTGCCAACAGTATTGTTGGCACTTGGAAAGGTGAGGGTTCAGGAATATTTCCAACAATTAAAAATTTTGAATTCATAGAATATTTAGTGTTTAAAAAGGATGAGCAAAGGGCTATTATTCATTATGAACAAAGAACTTGGCTTAAACCAAGTTCATCACAAAAAAGAAGAAGCTCTCATTGGGAATCTGGATTTATTTCATTCGAAAATGAGGAACAATTTTTCATGAACAATGTACATGAAAATGGTAGAATGGAGTGTTTGAATTTGAATAAAATTAAGATGTCAAAAGATTCTTATCAGCTTTTGTTTGAATCAAGATTAATTATTAATGACGATAGGATGCAAACTTCTAAAAGAGTATGGAATTTTGAAAATGGAACATTAAACTATGAAATGTTTATGGGAACAAAAACAGTAAAACATCAATTACATCTTAGAGCTTGTTTAATTAGAGAAATATAGTCTGTTTTTATAATTAGAAATTTTAGCTTAGGCAATCGGTCTTGTGTATGTTTTCGTTGCTTGTTTATGCATTTAAGTTAGCAATGGGTTATACAAATTTCAAGTATGAATCTCATTAAATTGTCTGCAACTAGCTTTATTCGATTTCAATTGTTTCACCATCATTCGGTATTCTTGCTTTTTCGATTAACCCTTGTTTTTTAAGTTCAGTCGCAAGTTGTACTCTTGTCGTAGGGCAGTGGTTAACCGCTTCTAAATGATTTGCAATTACAATTCCAGGTGCGTTGTTGGTAAATGTAATAATATCATCCATGGTCATTAGCAATGGTTTAAAAATATCTAATTGCGCCGTTCCACAAGCGACTACGTTGATGTCGGGTTTATACTGTTTTAAAACTTTGTCAACATTTTCTGTGTAAATGGTGTCGGCACTTAAATAAATAGTTTTCTCATTTGGCAATTGGATATAGAAACCCATAACGTTACCCATTGGTTTCGCAACAAAACCATAACCGTGCCTTGCTGGAATACCTTCAACAGTTCCTCCTAAAAAATCAGATTTTTTCCAATAATCAACAGTTTCTACTACATTAAGACCTCGTTTTTTTAATGTTTGTTCATCCTTAATGCTACAAGTAATAGGGATATTATTTGTTTTTAAAAATTCTTCTGCCTTTTTGTCTAAATGGTCTGGGTGTAAATGTGTTATTATACAATGTGTTGTTTTATTCACAATCTCCATTGCATTATTTGGTAAATCAAGAATTGGATTTCTCTTTGGTTTAAATCTGAAAAGGGTAAAAGGTGGTCCGGCAGTTCCTTTTTCTCCTAGCATTGGGTCAACTAAAATAAATTGGTCTTTAGTCTCTATAACCATTGTGGCATTTCGTAAGTGATGTATTTTCATAAATTTGTTTTAAGATTCAAAATTATAATGAGACAACATACTTTTCATTGATTTGAATCAAGAAATACGCTTACGGATTCGGCTTAAAGTTTCAGGTGTAATATTTAAGTAAGAAGCAATATGATATTGTGGAATTTTTTCAAGCCAATTTGGTCTGTAAATGAAAAGTTCATTGTAAAGTTCCTCCGGACTTTTGGTTAATCTATTGTATTCAAAAAGTTCTTTGTTTCTAAGCAACCGTTGAAATGATAATTCTATAAATGATTTTCCACAGTCGTACTCATTTAGCAGTTTTCTAAAGGAACTTTTGTCGATTGCAAGAAGCTCAACATCACTTAAAGCCTCTTGATATTTTTTCGTTTTAGTATTGGCGTTAAAAGAAGTTAAATCTGTAATAAACTGAGGTTCGGTATAGAAGTTGATGTTGGTCTCTTTATCTGAAGTTGCATAATATTCTCTTATGACACCTTTATTTAAAAAGCGCAATTTTTTTTCTTCCGTTCCGGCGCTAAGAAGTTGCGTTCCTCTTTTAATTTTTTCTAATTTGAATAACGAAAGCAACTTCCGTAGTCCATCTTTATTTAATGGATATTCGGTTTCAAAAAATGACGATATTTCTTTTAGCTCGTTGTTCATTTAGCTTGTTGCCAAAGGTTGGGGCTATGGTTTCGTTACGGAATCGTCCCCGAGGACTATTCCGAGATAAACAAGCCATCATTGCAAGATAAGAATTTGCGTTTAGAAAACTCCGACGCAATTAATAATAGCTATTGTGGGTAAATGGCTTTATAATTTTTTATCAATAGAAATCCCTTTCAGAATCATTTCCATTCCCCAACTTAACAACTCTTTAGATTGCTTATTATTTAATCCACAAACGTCTTTGGTCACTATCAACGGTTCCATACCCATTAGAACAGTTAACAGATTTGATAATTTTTTTTTCTCCTTTTGGTTAAGATTGGACTCTTTGAGGGCTAGTTGTAGTGTTTCTTTTCTCCTCGCTCCACGTTTATTATTGGCGTTATTGGGTTTTATTACAACGCTTAAATATTTTCTAAAAGCATTTTCGTTATCTATTGTGAACGAATTATAATATTCTTGTATACCTAATAGTCTTTCATCTATATTGAGATGGTATAAGGCTTTGTTAATAGTTTCAGAATCTTTCGGTATATCCAAGGCTGCTTCACTTGTTAATATATCTACATTTGAGTAGTATCTATAAATTGTGGCACGGGATATTTTAGCTTTTTTAGCAACATCTTCTAGAGTAAACTCCTTTCCCTTATCAATGAAATATTTTGCGCTGGCAATGATTTCTTTCCTTGTTTCTAACTTTTGATTTGCTCTACCTGAGCTAAGATATTCATCGTTCATAAGACAAATATCTTATAAATATTGTTGGATTAAAAATCTTATTTTATATTTGTAAGACAAATGTCTCATAAAATGAAAAACGCAACAACAAAATGGATACTAGGTCATAAGGTTACGACCTATGATACTTCAGCAGATTACGATTTAATGATGGGTGAGAGTCCAGCAATGACGCAAGGACCTCCTTCTCATCTACATTATTCTTATAAGGAAGTATTCTTAATAGTAGAAGGTGAAATGGAATTTATGGTCGATGGTGAAATAAAGATTTTGAAAGCAGGAGAATCAATAGATATTTTGCCAAAAACATTACATACGTTCGGAAATAACAGTGATAAACCTTGTAAATGGGTTAATATTCACAGTCCAAAAGGGTTTAGGAAGTTCTTTGAAAATTTAGGAATTCCAATAACTGAGAATAATGCCTTAGAACGTTCGATTGCCCCAGAGGTTATTCAGAAAGTTATACAAACGGCAGCAGATTTTGACATGTATATAAAGGCATAATATACGATTTCAGCTTGTTGCTAACGGTTATGCTAATTGTGCGGAGGCAAGGAAACCTTTGTTTCCGTTTGCGCACGAAGCTAAAGCAAATTGTTTAGTATTTTTTCAAAAGCTAAATTCATTCCCGATAGCTATCGGGATTAGCGACTTCATAATTATACACAGACCTTGCGGTTTTGCCCTAAAGTCCGCATTACGTTTGGCATTGTTGTGCGTAGGCTTTTTTCATCCAACCGCTCTTCTTGGATACGGTTGCAATTCTTTTTTTAGTCCTTCTATGACTTTTTGCAATTGCGAGTTATCCATTTTACAGTCCACAAAATAATCTTTTTTGTCATCTGCACTCTGAGGTCTAGATTCTAAGTCAAATTTTATGCGAACAGTTTTAAAGTCCACTCCAGCTTTGATTAGCTCAAATGCCAAATTTGGCTCGATAAAATCCAAACATTCATATTTTGGCGTTTTGTTTAAAGATATTTTTTCGAACCACTCTACTATATCTATTACATCTCCAACCAAAAGTGATGGGTCAACAGTTTGCCAATTTCCACAGTCACTTTTTACATTTAGATAAATCAATAACCAATTAGAATCATATTCGCAATTCGTTATTTTAGGAAACTGATAATTCGTAATTTTTAATTCTACAGTTTGGTTATTAATGCCGTGAAATATCATTTAATTTCGTATAATTTTTAGCTTAGGCACAACGTGTTTGTGTATGATTTCGTTAAGTGTTTCAGCAACTAATTTAGCAAATACAAACCGAATAGAAAGTCCGCTAGGACTTTCGCAAGAAGACACTAACTAGCAATGAATCATACACGGTGTTAGGGTTAGTTTTTTATCCACTCAATTGAATGTTTAGACATTTTTTTATAGTCGTGACCTACATTTTTAATAGTGTCTATTTCCCAATTAAATATCCAATTATTCTTGTTTTTTAATTCCATATTTGAATTAAAAAAAGTTGTTCCACGTTCCAATCTGTGCGTTCCTTGTTCCATAGCCAAATCCGTTGTTCTGAAAGTCCCTAAATTTGGGTCATTATCAAGTTCTCCTAATAAAATAATCAATCTTTTCTCGTAAGATTTTTGTAAATCTATTTCAGTATTTTTTATACCGTAGGGAAATTCAACATTTTCTTTTGGTAAGCTATAAAATCCAGAATTGGCAGAGATAGCTGTTCTAATTCTTGATTCTGGCATTAACATTATCATTCTATGCACAAATTGTCCGCCAGCTGAATGTCCAAAAATATCATATTGTTCGTTTGTAATACTGTTAACCGATTTGATATGATCAAAAATATTTTCTACGACTGTATATGCCCACTCGCTTTTTGGGTTTTTAGTTCCAAAAAAGGAAAACAAATTTCCTTCTTGGTAATCGTTTGTTGTATATTTTGAAAATTTATTCTCGAATTCAGGTGCAACTATTAGTAGGTTGTTCTTGTCAGCTAATTTTACCCAGGCATTTAGATAGTCATCCGCGTTTCTTCCTCCGCCGTGCATTACAAAAACTATTTTGTCTTTGTCATTCCAATTTTCTGGTTTGTAAGTCCATACTTTAATCGATTTTCTCTCGCTTTCTTTATGAGCATATATAACAAAAGAATCTATTCCGTTATTGATTTTTTGGGTTGCTGTAATTTTAGGTCCTTTCGGAAGTACATAGAGGTAAACGTAACCTGCAATTGAAAGGAATAATAGGATTGAGAAAGTATATAAGATTATCTTTTTTAATACTCTAAAAGTCTTGTTCATTCAGTCTAAATATTTTGATTTCTCAAATCTAAATCCCTTTATTTAATTACAGAATATTTTATTTCTGAACTGTGTTTTTTCGAGGACGAGTTGTTTTTTCAAATTAACCGAACGGTTATGCTAAGCGTAGGGCGGTGGTAAGGAAACTTTTCGTTTCCGTCTGCCGACGTAGCTAAAGCTTATTGTTTTGCTTTTTCTTTTTTTTGTTCCAAAGCGAAATCCCAATTATTTAGCGACTTTATAAAAATACAAAGACCTTTTGTTTTTACCCTAAAGTCCGCATTACGTTTCGGTATTGTTGTGCTTAGGTTTTTTTACCCCGAATGAGTTTTCGTCAATCCATATAACATCCCAGTCAGTCTTAGGTGAGTTAGAATAACTATCTAGCATTAATTTTCGGAATTCGGGGTCCAGATTAAAATATCCGATTACATTTTTAGGGCGAGTTTCATTTCCGCAAGTCCTTCTTCCTAATTTATGAGTTATACGATATTCTCCATTTGTCATAAACCTTAATACAGTACCTTTTTGACTTATATTACAGCGTCTATAAACCGTTATATTAATATCATTTTCTTTTACAATTTGTTCAAGAGTCCAATATCCAACTAGGTCGGACTCAGAAATAGGTATTTCTTGACCAAAACTTAATGAAGCTAAAAAGAAGGTAAAAAGGGTTATTGATTTTCTCATAGTTTAATTGAAACAAAAATTGTTCCAACTTAAGCACTACGTTGCGGCTAAGCGTAGTGCGGAGGCAAGGAAACTTTTCGTTTCCGTCTGCGCACGAAGCTAAAGCTTATTGTTTAGTTTTATTTTTTTATCCAAAGCTAAATCCATAAGATTTAGCGGCATTATAAATATACACAGACCTTTCGGTTTTGCCCTATAGACCGCATTACGTTTAGCATCGATGAAAAAGCAGCAAGTCAAGTATCTTTAAAGTTCACTAAAACAATTAAGATATGAACACTCAACAAACTGCTTTCCCGAAGTTATACATTGGTATCGATATTCACAAACGAAGTTGGAAAGTACATTGTGCAACAGATCTGTTCGCAGGTAAATCTTTCAGTATGTCACCCGACCCAAAGCAATTACATATTTATGTTTCAAAACATTTCAAGGAGTATGAAGTTACCGTAGCTTATGAAGCTGGTTGTTGCGGTTACCACGCTCATCGTTGTTTTGAGAGTTACGGTTGGCGAAGTCTGGTAGTCAATCCTGCAGACATTCATAGAAAGGGCAAAGAGAAACATACCAAGACCGATAAGATAGATGCGCAGTTGATAGCGAGAGAGTTGAAGGATAACCGACTGCAGAGTATCATAGTGCCGGACAGGAAACGTGAAGAACTTCGTAGTCTGTTCAGACGCAGAAATGACCTTGTAAAGGATTTCAGAAGGGTCAAGAGCTATATAAAGATGCAATTGTTGTATTTCGGAATCAGGGAACCTGAAGAGTTCGACAATGACCATTGGAGCCACAAGTACCGCAATTGGCTGGATGATATAATGTTCGAGTACCCAACGGCGAAGGCCACATTGGAGAGTAGAATGCGTTTTTTTCGTTTTGTGGACCAAGAGCTTCGGGATGTATCGACCCAGCTGAGAAAGTATTGTAAAGTGCATTACAAGAAGGATTATCTATTACTGAGAAGTATACCGGGAATCGGAGGTATCGTGGCCTGTGGCATATTATGTGAACTAGGGGATTTAAGACGTTTCAACAACATTAAACATTTGGCAGGTTACATAGGTCTGGCACCAAGTATGTACCAAAGCGGAAACAGTCAAAGGACAATGGGAATGACCCCACGTGCAAACCGCTTATTGAGAAGTTATTTTGTAGAGGCATCTTGGCAAGCGATACGTGCAGACCCCGTAATGCAGGCCTACTATCGTAAACATCAAGGCAAGAACGTAAAAAGTATCATTGTCAAAGTAGCTAGAAAGCTACTAAGTAGAACCTTGGCGGTAATTAAAACAGAAGTTCCATATACCATTGGGGTTATTGAATAATAAGCAGAAAAACTAATAAAATAAAAATCATAACAAAGCTCTAATATAGTAGTGAGAACCGTATCACAAAACAAAACCCGTGACCTGTACTATTTAGGATCACATTTTTAGCAAGTGACCGGTTTTATTATAATTTATAATCATACAGATGCCGGTGACGTTTCAAGTTTCGAACCGATCACACATAGGAGTGCGAGCAAGTTATATTAAAAGAAAAAAAGGTGGTTTAAGGCAAAAAAGAAAATATTAATTAACTTTAGAGAGAACTGGACGAAGGCTTTTCATAGGAGGTTTTGTTAGCAAAAGTAGTGAAGCGTATGAATAAGCAATGGCTCTTTATATAGATTGGAAAATTTATAAGCCGATTCCAGTTCGATTGAGCCATGTTTAAATAAAGATTGCCTAAAAAGGAAGTTTGGTAACACAAACGTTATATTAAAATTTCAGAATGTTACTTAATCTGATAACTTGCAATTAGAGTTTTGATATCTAAAACAATACTTTTAACAAGTTTTTTGTTTTTCATTCTAGCACTGATTGGAGCAGTTCCAAGCTTAGTTTCGCTTCCACTTGTAGGTACATCTATACCCCACGGAGCAAAAATTTTTATTTGATAATATCCATTTTGTTTTTTAACACTTACATTTTTGATTTTATCAATATCTACTGTAAACTTTATGTTTTTAAATCTATTTAGAACTCTTAACTCCTTTTTCCAAACTACAATAGATGTTGTAAAATTATTATTGAGTGCGGCATTTTTAATCTTAGTGTTAATTGTTTCAATAAGGTCTTTTTGTTCCTCTGTTTTCTGCGCGGTCATGATAAAGTTAGATGCCAAAGAAAAAGTTATAAAGAGAATTAATGTTAAAGTTATTTTCATAGTTTTTTAAATTTATATTACTGCAAATATTCTTTTTATTAATAAAGCTAATGCAGTTTTATTTCTTGATTAAATTTTGTTGCTTTATACTAACTGTAGTATTTCATAATTATTATTTATGGCTGCATGATTATTACACCGAAAGAAATCTTTCGTAAGATACTTACTAATAATTCCGTACAGACTACGAATACACAAGAGTGATGTCTGTCTGTGTTCAATTTTGCTGAAAAGCATCAAAAATTTCAGTAATTATGTCTTTGTGTTGATTTTTATTTGAGTAAGAAAGTTTGGTATGTCGGTTTAAATTACTCAGAAAATTTATGTTTTGAGCTATTTTTGCTAACGTCTCGGCTAAGCTTAGTGCGGAAGTAAGGAAACTTTTCGTTTCCGTCTGCGCACGAAGCTAAAGCTTATTGTTTTGCTTTTATTTTTTTTGTTCCAAAGCTAAATCCATAAGATTTAGCGGCTTTATAAATATACACAGACCTTTCGGTTTTGCCCTAAAGTCCGCATTACGTTTAGGTTTTGTTGTGCTTAGTGTTTTTTTGCGTCTAGATTGGATTCCTTAATCTCAAAGTAACATCTTTCACAAACCAATTTGATTTTAGCAAATTCCATTGATTCATCATTCCAACCATCATCTTTAAGGCGCTCTTTTTCGCATTCTGCACACCAAGCTTGTAAGTCATCATCTTCGCCTAATTCCATTCCACGATAGGTTTCAAAAGCTTCTTCAAACCCTGTTTTGTTTTCGGTGTTCAAGTGTTGGCAAATAAATGCTGTCCTTAATTTTCCGTGAGTGCTACATTCTATTAATTCGCTTTCAATTTTTTCGACTTGTTCTTTCGTTATCTGTTCGGTTAATAAAAAGTATACTTCTAAATGGTCGGAAATGACTCGATAAGTTCCTATTCCGCCTATTATATCGAAAGCAATTGCCGTTGATTCCCAACCTGTATATTTGTCTCCGTCAATAAGCGCATTGCTTAGATTTTCGTAGTTTTTTTTCTCTCCGAACTCTTTTATTTTTAGTGTCCGAAATTTTCTAGGCTCAATAGAATCTTCATTAGCCCAAGCCCACATCCAAGTATTGGTATTCAGGGAAAATGTTCCGACTGGAATATATCGGAAGTATATTTCTTTGTCGTCACTATATAATCTTAATGTTTCACTAGATTGATTATAAAACCAACTAGCATAATTATCCGTATCGTATTTTGCTCGAAACTCAGACTGACTTTCTTGTAGTTTGTCAACCGCTTTTTGAGCGAATTTCTTGTATTTCAATGGTCTAAATATCAATTCAATTCTGTTTTTTCAACATTAAGCACAACAATTGTATATGTGCACAATTGCACATATTTCTATTATATCGGTAATTTAAAAAAAAATAAAAAAGAGAAAAAGATTATTACTTCATCAAGTTAATTTCGGCAATGCTTTTAATTCGGTTTCGCTCTAAGAAAGCATCAATCGTTTCAAAATGTTCGATAACGCGTTGCTCTTTAAATTCAAATACTTTTTGAGACAGGCCTTGTAAAAAATCTCGATCGTGAGAAACAAGAATAAGTGTACCATCGTATGTAGATAGCGCTTCTTTCAACACATCTTTTGATTTTAGATCTAGGTGATTTGTAGGCTCATCCAATATTAATAAGTTTACAGGTTCTAACAATAATTTCACCATGGCTAAACGGGTTTTTTCCCCACCGGATAGCATACTTACTTTTTTATCGATATCATCACCGCTGAACATAAATCTGCCCAATATATTCTTGATCTGATTTCGAATATCGCCAAAGGCAACTTCATCTACCGTTTGAAATATTGTAAGGTCTGGGTCTAATAATGATGCCTGGTTCTGTGCAAAATAGCCCACTTTTACATTGTGCCCCAATTGGCAAGTGCCTTCCACGGGTATTTCATTTAAAATAGCCTTTATCATGGTAGATTTACCTTCACCGTTTCTACCTACAAAAGAGACTTTTTCTCCTCTGGAGATGGACATATTTGCATTTTTGAATACCACATGCCCATCATAGGATTTAGACACATCTTTTACGGTTACTGGGTAGTCACCAGAACGCGGCGCTGGTGGAAAACGAAGCTTTAACGATGAAGTATCTATTTCGTCAATTTCAATAATTTCCAACTTTTCAAGCATTCGCTCTCTAGAGTTTACCTGGTTGGTTTTGGAGTAGGTGCCTTTAAAACGTTCAATAAATGCCATATTATCGGCAATGAACTTTTGTTGTTCTTGGTAAGCTTTGATTTGGTGAGCCCTTCGGTCTTCACGTAATTGCAGATAGTGTGAATAGTTTGCCTTATAGTCATAAATACGCCCCATGGTGACTTCTATGGTGCGGTTGGTAATGTTATCTATAAAAGCCCTGTCATGCGAAATGACCATAACCGCATTGGCTTTGTTCAATAAAAAATCTTCTAGCCAAATAACCGATTCTATATCAATATGGTTAGTGGGCTCATCTAACAGAATTAAATCTGGTTTCTGTAACAGAATTTTGGCCAGTTCTATACGCATGCGCCAACCACCGCTAAATTCATTGGTCTGCCTTGTAAAATCTTCTTGTTTAAAGCCTAATCCCTTTAATGCTTTTTCTACTTCAGCATCATAGTTTACATCTTCTAAAGCATAGTATTTTTCACCAATATCGGATACCTTTTCAATAATGCCCATGTAAGCATCACTTTCATAATCAGTTCTTGTTTCCAGCTCTTTGTTCAGCTTATCCATTTCATCACGCATATCAAAAACATGCTTAAATGCTTTTGCGGCTTCTTCAAAAACGGTGCAATCATCTTCGGTAAGTAGGTGTTGGGGCAGGTAGGCAATTACCGCATCTTTGGGCACACGAACATTACCTCGAGTTCCGTTCTGTTCGCCGGCAATAATTTTCATCATGGTAGATTTTCCGGCTCCGTTTTTACCCATAAGGGCAATTTTGTCGGTCGGATTTATTACAAATGAAACATCGCTAAAAAGGGTAGTGCCACTAAATTCAACGGCTAAATTGTCTACTGAGATCATGCTATAAATTTAAAATGCAAAACTAGTAATAAGATATGGTGCTTTTTACTAACCGCATTAAAAACTTATAGCAGATCAATGCTAGATTTAATTGTCGCAGACGGGTCTCTATGTGCTTTTTTTATTGCTTAACCAGTTATAAATTAAAAGTACAACGGCAAGTACAAGCAATAGGTGTATAAGTGCCCCAAGAATTTTAAATACTACAAAGCCCAAAATCCACCCTATAATCAGGGCCACAATAATAAAATATATGATATTCTTCATCCTTATTTTTTTGTTGGCCAGTTCATTATTTCCGTATGGATTTCTTCGGTAGATTTCTGTCTTCTTTCAGCAATTTTGGCTATAAGTGCACCTAGACTGTCCGGTTCATTGTTGGCATCTAAATCTTCCGTTTCAGGAAAATTTGCCAAGTATTCATCTTTTACCGCCATCCATTGCTTTTCTACATGTATATCATATGTAGCAGTGGCTACGCCGCCATTATTTACGGGTTTACCAACTTCTTTCTGTGTATTGCCATGATCAGCTATATTTTGATGTTGGGGTACGTTATTCTGTAATCCGCCTGTAGAACGTAATTTATCTTTACTCTTATCTTCTGTAATCATCGTTATAATTTTATGTATTCGTTAAAGTAGCAACAAGGTAGTGAGACACAACATTTCAGCGTTGCTCTAATATTACTTTAATTGACGGGATAAAATTTGATGATAAGAATAACGGTCAATGTTGATATAGTTGCTAAACCGACAAAGCCTTCTTTTTATTTTTGAACATTTTCGCAGCAGAGGTATAGCCACCTTCAGTACCATCTACAAAGTGGGAGTGGCTAGTTCTACGATCAAGAACATAACAAGACATAACCGATGCATGGGTAACGTGAATACCGTAAATTAATTTATTCTCTTTTTCCATGCCATCTAAAAAGTTAATAAACCGATTAATATTGTCCTGTTCTGCAGTAAATACGGTATTGATCATGCCGTCTAACATAAAGGTGTGCGACAGTTGTTCAATTTGGTTCAGGTATTGTTTTCCGCTACTTGTAAGGTTCAAGTAAATTCTGCCAAAATTGGTCTTTAACCAGCTTTTAAAAAAGTAGATCCAGCTAGTGGAGGTTAGTTTAATTTTCATTTCTTCCCACACTTTGGTAGGGTTGGGGTCTAATTTAAGATTGTTACTTTTTATGGGCTGCCTATTTTCAAAATTCCCGAATTCCTTGTCCATTTGTGCAAGTACATCTTTATACACAATACGTTGGTTATCTTCTGATGTAGCATCTAGCAATAGGCATACTACCTTTGCTTGTTGTTGATCGGGTAAAATTTGATCCCAACGGCATTCCATTCCTTCTAAATTGAAAAGTGTTTCATCAAATGATTTGGTTTCCTTCTCCTTGAAGGATGATTTGATTATGTCTTCGGCTACTTTTAATCCGTTCCCTAAAACAACGGGAATTGATAATTTTTCGGTCAGGCGGTGCTTTGCGATTTTTAACTGGATATTTTTCTCGATCAGATGACTAACGGGTATTTCACCTACACGAAGTACCAAATCAATTTTACTCTTGATATGTACGCTGTAATTATCGAGAACGCTTATGGTTTTTTGTAGTAATAATGACGGTACAATAAAGGTTGCGCCATCGCCACCAAAGAAATACGGAATTTCATTGCCTCCCTTTGCTTTTCTAAGCGAATTGAGTACGGAGATAATAGCACCTGTGGCCGTTAAATTCACCTGATGGTGATTACCGTTATTTACCGCATTGGTAGAATTTAAGATGTCTACCACTACTACATGCCAAGTGTTTGGTACATCTACAAAATAGGTCTCACTATCTAATAAATTTATGAGTGTACCTTTAAAAGGACGGAGTATTTTATAGAATTGATTGTCTGCCATTAACCTTGTGTAACCTACAATGAGAAATTATTAATGTTGCGGTGGAGTGCCGGAACCAACCGTAGCTTCTTTAAACCAAACCTCTGTATAGCAACCGTTTTCGTATTGTTTTTTGATATCTCCGTTATAGGTTTCCGACCCGGTATGCCAAACAATATTTTCTTCTGGGTCTTTGCCGTTGGTCTGGTTGTAGGCACCTTGCTTAAAATTTTGTAATTCGCCGGCATAGGCACTATCTCTTTCTACACCATCGCGACCTATGGCAGCATATAGTGTCACTATTTGTTCAGGAATATCAGATGAAGTTCCGAAATCGGTCTGTATCAAACTTTTGGTGAATTGTTTTGTTTCATGGCCACCGCTTTTAAATGTCAAATACATGATGCCTTTATATACATTGATTTCATAGCTGAACTCCTCGCCCAATTCAATTCCGTCTTCCGGTTCGGTCGGGTAGGTGTTAGGGGTATCACCAACGATCGACATATCGTAGCCCCAAACTGCAGTAGAATAATCCCATCGTTTAGAATTGTCGCCTTTAGTGTTGATCTCATAGTTCCAAAAAACAGAGCCTTTAGTATGACCTGGAAATTTTTTGTAAAAGATTTTTAGCGGTTCGTTCTCATGGCCTTCCGTACCATGAATTTGACCTATAACCACAGAATAGGAAGCCGCAACCCTTGCATCACCAGAAGTAGAAACATGCTTCACTTTTAAGGTGCCGGTTAGTTTACCGCCTGTATCTGGTTTCCATTCTTCTTTTTGGCCCAACTCTGTTCTTGTGTTGCTCGATGTTTTAGAAGTAACACCAGAATTTGGTGCTTTATAAACGACCCAATTAGTATTGTTCTCATTTTCCACATAAAAGAAATCTTTATGCTCAACATTGGCTAAGTCGTTAAAACTTTTACCATCACCACAGAGAATTTTAAATTCATCCATGAATGGAATAACATCACTAGGGTATACGGTTTTTTCCTTTTCTGTAACCGCAGTTTTTTTTGCCTTGTTTTTACAAGATAAAACCGAAATTCCCATGGTAATAATTGCCAATGTGGTTAAATAATAATTGTTGCGTAAAATCATTCTAATTGTTGTTTAGTTCACTTTTTTAAATATACATAGACCAACTGTCATTTTTGGTAATGTTACCTAATTTCAAGTAAAACAGTTAAATATATGCTTAAATGGAATAAGCATAGTGGGTATGCTTCGTTAATTTTGACATACGTTTAGTTTAAAGTAAGTTCAACTGTATGCGTTTGTTAATGGTTAGTGTAAATAGTATATAGTTGGAAAAAGGTCTCTAATTTCAGAGGCCTTTTTTACGCCTTGCTGTTTTCATCTTGTTATAACGCAATTGAACGTAAAATTTAAATTTGCCTACCTTAACAAATGTATATTTACAATATACTTAATACAACTATTACATGAGTGCTGTGTTTTTGGTTATTGATGATGATTTGGTTTCACAGTTTACGGCAAGATATGCAGTTGAACAATGTGGTGAAGATTCGCAAATTTATGTTTGTGAAAGTGCTATTGAAGCTTTAGATCTGTTGACCCAATTAAGAAAGGAAGACAAACCTATACCAGATTATATTTTATTAGATCTTGTGATGCCAGAAATGAATGGATGGGAGTTTATAGATCAACTACAGCATTACAATGCAAATATTAATGCTACTAAAGTGTTTGTCATGTCGGCGTTTACAAACTCAAAGGATAGGGAAAAGGCTAAGCAACATCAATTTATAGAGGGTTATTATGAAAAGCCTGTATCTAGAAACATGATTCAAAATATGATAAAGTAGTAGTTAAGGTTAGTAACTACAGTTTTCCATATTTTTTTTACTTTTTAGGATTTTTGAGTATTAGAATCAACTTCAAGAGATTTTCAGCAAATTTTTCTGCATACAAATCAAGATCGGTTATTAGTTCAACCTCTTTTAATTGAAGAAGTCTTTTTTGAAATTGAGATGAAATAAAGTTATCATCGAATCTGATTTTTGAAGTTGATTCCTTCAAATAGGTATAGGCTTCAAAAGCATTTCCTCTAGTGTAATAATCTTTTTGATACTTTTGAAGTACCCTTAAGATTTCGTTCTGCTCGTCTGTTGCCATCATAATTATAATTATTTAATGGGAACCTATTTTAATAATAACGTTCAAATCTAAATGTAAGTATTTTACTACATAAATTTATTTTTATTTTTCATTTTTTTATACCAACGACACCTTTGGATCGTTCAACGAAATTTTATTCTTTTGAGTTATAATTCTATACGGATAGTATTCATTTTTAAAGGATTTCCTTATAATTTTGGAGGATATATTGATATCTCACTGAATAATGACAGCATTGAACATTTATATAGCAGATGATGACCATGAAGATCGAAGTTTTTTCATAGAAGCGTTAGATGATATACCCTTGAATACTGAGGTTATTCAATTTAACAACGGCGTAGATCTTATGGACAAGCTTTTTTCTGATGATTGCTTGCCACATGTAATCTTTCTTGACTTGTACATGCCCATCATGGACGGGTTTGAATGTTTAATGGATATTAGAAATTTTAAAAAATTCAACGATATATACGTAATAGCATATTCGGGAATTTATAGGGAACGAGAAGTAAATCAATTAAAAGATGATGGGGCAAACCAATTTTTAAAGAAATCATCTTCGTATAAAGAGTTAAAAAGGTTGCTTTTAGAATCTTTAAACAAGGTCCAAAAGTTCAAAAAGAAACAAGTTGAAAACAACGAATTTATAATCCTTAAATAAGTTTAGAATTTAACTCGTTGCAATAAAGATCGTCCATAGTAGCCTTTAATTGTAAAAGCATTTTTTTAAAGGACATTTCTTTCGTTACAAAACGAGTGGCACCCATTTCTAAAATTTTACTCCGGTCTCTCTCAGAAGAAGATGTTGAATAAATTACGACAGGTATTTTACTTAACAATGTATTTTTCTTTAAAACTGATAAACATTCAAACCCATTCATAATAGGCATGTTCAAATCTAAAAAAATGATTTTAGGTACAATACCGTTAGTAATGGTGGAGAGCAAATAAGTGACAAGCACTTCTCCGTTGTGAAAAAGTTTCATATTAATACCAGGAAATATTTCATTCATGGCATCAGAAAAGAACATTCTGTCATCTTCATCGTCATCTGCGTAGGCTAAGGGGCTAAAAAAACTATAGTCTATCATAATAAATAATTTGTTAAAGCCTTGCAGCCCAATTTCTTATAAAGTTATCGTTTAAAATGTAGGTCTAATAACAAAATCAAATAAACCTGTAACTGTTTTGCGCAGTAATATTTACGGGGTTGATTTTTTTTTTTGCTCATCTTTCAGAGCCTCTTATTTTAGGGCTGTTCCATGCATTCCCTATATTCTCTTATTTAAATTTTTATTGAGGTATTTAGTTCAATAATAGATTAAACAACTTTTACATTCTATATGTAGACCATAATTTCGTCATTTTATTTATCCGAGTAAATAAAATGTTAAAAAAAATTATCAAAATGGAAATTTAAGGGCGTCTTGATTAGGAATGACAAATTTTAGATGCTATATTATTAGTGAAATGCCATAAATCATTAAATTTTTCTCAAGAATGTCTATAAAACTTAAATTGATTGCTTAGAATAGAAAGGAATTGTTGATGATTCCATTAAATTCTTTACTAGATGCAAAAACGTAATAAACATGGTTTAGCTGTAAATTCCGATTTTGGAATGGATCCAGCGTCTGAAAAGATTCCGAAATCAGGAAATCAAAAAGTTTTTGTTGTCAAGAATACTGAGACGGTAATCTGGAAAAAACTAATTGATGGTGATGAGTCTGCACTTGGAGATTTATACAATATATATGTAGACTGTTTATTTAGCTATGGTATAAATTGTACCAAAGACAGAACGTATGTTATGGATTGTATTCATGACCTATTCGTTGATTTGTATAAGTACAGAGAAAACTTATCAATGACAGATAATGTAAAGTACTATCTGTTCAGAAGTTTAAAGAGAAAAATTAATCGAAAATACGCGACTAAAACAATTTCGGTTACAGAAGAATATCAATATTCTTTAAATGAACAAACAAGAAATTATACTACTTCTTGTGAAGAAGAAATCATTAAAAAAGAAAGGCTCACCGAAAAGCGAATGGTTTTAGCAAATGCGTTGGAGTCATTAACTAAAAAACAAAGAAGAGGTCTTTTCCTAAGATTTAACCAAGATAAGAGTTACGAAGAAATTTCTGAAATAATGGAAGTTTCTGTACAGACCGCTAGAACTATAGTTTATAGGGCTTTGAAAGCTTTAAGATAATTATTTGTAATAATTTTCTCGTAATAACTGTCTATATAAATACATTTTCTTACTTATTATTTTAGAGTGCTATGATAAGGTTTTCGAAGAAACCAAATCATTAAATCAATACTTAACTATGGAAAAAATAAATCCTAAAAATATCAATTTTTCATCTATGACTGAAGAGGAGACTTCAGCTTTGAAAAAAAGGATTTTCAATACAATACACCAAAAGAAAACTAAGAAAAGAAATTTTTGGTTTTCTGGCTTAGCGGCAGCTTGTTTAATAGGTTGTATAGGCTTAACCTTTTATTATTTCAACACCGTTAATGTTGAAAGTTCAATTACAGATTTCGTTAATTCTACCGATGCCGATAATGACAGCCTTAAAGAAGGTGAGGTTGTACTTACGTTAGGAGAAGGCAATAGTTTAAAGATCAAAGAAGATGTTGCATCTGTAAATTATTCTAACACTGGTGAAAATGTAACTATTGGAGCAGATGAAGTAGTGAACCAAAAGGCAACCAAAAATAAAAAGGCAGTATTCAATACGCTATCGGTGCCATATGGTAAACGTTCAAACCTTACGCTTTCAGATGGTACGAAAGTTTGGCTTAATTCAGGTTCTAAATTGGTATACCCCATTGCTTTTAATGGAGATAAAAGAGAGGTATATATTGTTGGTGAAGCAATTTTTGATGTAACACATAACGAAAAGAAACCTTTTCATGTTATTTCAGATTATCAAGTAGTAGAGGTTTTAGGAACTGTTTTTGGAGTCACCAATTATCCCGATGAAAATGCAACCAATACTATATTAAAAAGTGGTAGTGTTCAAATAAGCTTTAAAGATATAAACCAAGCTTCTTCCCATACCGACAAAATGAAGATTACACCTGGTACTAAAGCAAGTTTTGATAAGAATAGCAAAAGTATTGTTTCTGAAAAAGTGAATGTAGACAATTACTTTTCTTGGAAAGAAGGTGTTCTGATTTTTAAGAACAATGACCTTCAATTTATCTTAAAACGTATTTCTCGTTATTACAATATTGATATCATAATTGACAATGAGAGTTTGGCTACCGAGACCTTTTCAGGTTACCTAGATTTAAACGAAGATATTCTTTCCGTAATAAATAGTATTAAGGAAAGTACCAATATGGAATACATACAAACCGAAAATCAAATATTAATCAAGTAATACCAAACGCCAATGAACTGAAAGCATTTTTTTTTTTGAAGTAGCAATAAATAAAAAAGCCAGAAGATGTTCCCGCATCTTCCGGCAATTAATTTCAATATTGCTGTTTTGCAGCAACATTAAATAACCAATACAAAAATATGAAAAATATCATACCAGTCGGAATTCTAACGATTATGAGAATATTTCTACTATTTATCGGAATAGGACTTACATCAGTTTACGCTAATACTGTATTTGCTCAACAGAAAATACAGGTAGATGTAAAGAATATCTCTGTCGAAGAATTTTTCGAAAAAATTCAGAACACAAGTGACTATGTCTTTTTTTACAAGGATAATGTTATAAATACAGATAAAAAGATTTCGGTTAAACTGAAAGATGCCAAAATGAAAACCGTTTTGGAAAAAGCTTTCTCTAATACCGATCTAACGTATAAAATTATTGGCAATCAAGTAATTGTCAAGAAAATGCCCCCAAGTTCCCCCAATAATTCTTTATCAGAATTAAAGACCGTTGTTCAAAATACAATTACAGGTACTGTTACCGATGCCAGCGGAGAACCTTTACCAGGTGTAAACGTTTTGGTTAAAGGTACTACTGCGGGTACACAATCAGATTTTGATGGTAACTATACCATCGATGTTTCTGACGGTACTACATTGGTCTTTTCTTATATAGGTATGCTTACAAAAGAAGTATCTATAGACAATAGATCGGTAGTAAATGTTGTATTGCAAGAAGATGTAGCTTCGTTAGATGAAGTAGTCGTTGTGGCATATGGAACATCTACCAAAGAATCTATTACAGGTTCTGTAGGTGTCGTAAAAAGCGAGGAGTTAGAACAAGTGCCCGTATCAACTTTTGAGCAAACATTAAGAGGTAGTACGGCAGGTCTACAGGCGAGTGCAGTAGATGGTGCCCCAGGTGGAAATACACAAGTTAGAATTAGGGGTATAGGTTCAATATCTGCTTCAAGTGAGCCATTATACGTAATTGATGGTATTCCTGTACAGAACGGAAGTATCGGTACCATAGATAACGGCGGTAGTAGTACCAATGTTATGGCATCGATAAATCCTAATGACATTGCATCTATTTCAGTTTTAAAAGATGCAGCTTCTACAGCAATCTATGGGTCTAGAGGTGCAAACGGTGTTATTTTAATTACCACAAAGTCTGGTAGTTCAGGTAAAGCTAAAATTACCCTGAAAACGCTTACCGGTTTCAACTCACAGGCATACAACAATATCTTAAAACCATTGAATGCAGCTGAGTATACAGAACTTTTTCTTGAAGGTTATGTAAATCTTGGAGAT
Source organism: Maribacter litoralis (assembly GCF_902506355.1). Classification (NCBI taxonomy): domain Bacteria; kingdom Pseudomonadati; phylum Bacteroidota; class Flavobacteriia; order Flavobacteriales; family Flavobacteriaceae; genus Maribacter; species Maribacter litoralis. The sequence goes on from NZ_LR733271.1 coordinate 3,626,527, forward strand.
ACTCCAGAAGAGGCTCAAGCAAGATTTGATGCTACTTTTCAGCAACTGATCGATCCGTCTACTGGTGAACCTACAGATACCAATTGGTTAGATGCAATAACTAGAACGGGAATTACCCAAAGTTATGACCTAAGTGCTAGTGGGGGTACCGACAATTTGAAGTATTTTTTCTCAGGAGCGTACTATGATCAAGAAAACTATATTATTGGATCTGGTTTTAAAAGATTGAGTGCCCGTAGTAATATTGAATTTAAAGCGACGGATTACTTAACGGTGTCAAACAACATATCTGTTTCTAACAGTACAACTAATACGTTCTTTGATGGTGGTTCTTTTAACAACCCGTTTAAAAACTCTTTAGAGTTGTCGCCATTAATACCGATTTACGATGAAGAAGGTCGATATAATGGAGAGCATGCCGATTATTTTCCTTTAGGTGGTGCTAACCCGGTTGGTTCTTTAAGTGGTGATGACCTATGGGAAAATAAGCAGTTTAGAGTGATCGATAATTTTGCGGTTTCTATTAAACCAATAAGAAATTTGACATTGCGTTCGCAGCTTAATTTTGACTTATTGAGCTTAAATGAATCTCAATATCAAAACCCAAGATATGGAGGAGGAAGAAATTCTGGTGGAATTGGGTATGAGGCAGATACCTCGGTTAAAACATTTGTAGGAACCCAAACTGCAGATTATAATTTTAACTTGGGTAATGACCATAACTTTAATGTTCTAGGTGGCTTTGAAGCTCAAGAAACGGTGAGTGAATCTTTTAGTGCTTCTGGTACACAGTTTCCTAATCAAAGTTTAAGAACGCTAAATAGTGCCTCGGCAGAATTTTCTATAAGTGGATCAAAATCTGAATATACGTTCGTTTCTGCCTTTTCTAGAGCAAACTATAACTATGACAATAAATATTTTTTATCTGCTAGTTTAAGAAGAGACGGCTCGTCTAGATTCGGAGCAGATAACAGATGGGGTACTTTTTATTCATTTGGTGGTAGCTGGGTTGCCAGTAGAGAATCGTTTTTAGAAGATGCTGATTTTTTAGATCTACTTAAAGTTAGAAGTTCATGGGGTGTTACAGGTAATGCCGCTATTGGTAATTTTCCATCACAAGGGCTTTATGTATATGGTCAAGATTATGATGGTGATCCCGGTGGTAGTCCAAGCCAAATTGCTAACCCTGATCTTACTTGGGAGAGTCAGCAGAATTTTAACGTAGGTGTAGATTTTGGTATATTTTCAAAAATTAGCGGTACGTTAGAATATTTTGAACGTACTTCTTCGGATCTAATTTTAAATGTACCAATTACCTTAACCTCTGGTTTCTCTTCATTGACCCAAAACTTTGGTGAGATGAAAAACTCAGGTTTTGAAATTTCAATGAATGCAGATATCATTAGCAATGATAATTTTAATTGGAATGTTGGGTTCAATACCACCTTTTTAAAGAATGAAATTACTGAACTTACAGATGACTTTACTGATGGTGCGTATAGAAGGCAAGAAGGTGAAGACTTTCAATCGTTTTATTTATACGGCTGGGCAGGTGTAAACCAAGAAAATGGGGAACCACAATGGTATACCGATGCAACAAAGACAACGATAACCAATGATATTAGTGAAGCCGAACGCTTTTTAGATGATAAATCTGCTACTCCAGAGTTTTTTGGTGGTTTCAATACCATGGTTTCTTATAAGGATTTTAGTCTAAGTGCCAACTTTATCTATTCTTATGGCAATTATATTTTTGATTCTAGGGCAAGAGGTACTTTAGGTGATGGTAGACTTACACCAAGAAGTACGGCCGACTTTATTTATGATAATAGGTGGCAACCTGGTTCAACAGATGCCTTAGTACCTCAGTTTGTTTGGGGTGGTCGTAACGGTAGTAATGAAGCAAACCAATCAAGATGGTTGTATGACGGTAGTTATATTCGTTTAAGGGATTTAACGGTTGCCTATAATTTCAACGAGGATATTACTTCGCTGTTAGGCTTGAATTCAATGCGATTGTATGCTAGGGGAACTAATATTCTAACTTTTGTAAAAGAGGATATCCTATACATCGATCCAGAGCAAGGAATTAATGGTAGTTACACAGGGCAGACACCTGCAGTGAAAACTATTTCCATTGGTTTAGATATTCAACTTTAAATGATGAAACACATGAAAACATATAAAATATTCATATTAGCGATATTGGCTGGACTCGTATTCTCCTGTTCAGACTCTTTTTTAGAACTTACTCCGCAACAATCTGTTGCGGATACTGACGCCTTGTTAGACCTTGATGGTTATGAATCTTCTATTACCGGTATCTACAATAAACTATCCGGTTCAGAATATTATGGGCGGTACATGATTATGATACCAGATGTATTGGCAGATGACGTTAAACAAAATAGCCAGGCAAATAGAATTGTAGATTATGCTGAGCATATTCAAAGAGTATCAGATGGTCAGGCATTAGCGCTATGGGGCAGTGCTTATGAAGGTATCAATGCAGCCAATGCCATTATAAATTCCGAGACAATTTTGGCAGATGCTGTTGTAGACGATCAAAATCACATTATTGGTGAGGCTTATGCGTTAAGAGGTCTTATATATTTTGATTTGGTACGCATGTTTGCCCAGCAATATAATTACACTTCAGACGCCAGCCATTTAGGTGTACCTATTGTTTTAAATTTTGATTTAGATAGTGAACCGGCTAGAAGTACCGTAGCAGAAGTGTACGAGCAGATTATTTCTGATATGACTACCGGTATATCTCTAATGAGCGATTCTTCTAGAAGTGGTAATTCAAATACCTTGTCTCCAACTGCTACAAGGGCATTATTGGCAAAGGTGTATCTGTTTAAGGAAGATTGGAACAATGCGGAAGCTATGGCTACTAGTGTTATAGAGTCAGGAGATTACAGTTTGATCTCTAATGATAATTATTATGACCTATGGACTACTGACAATAGCTCTGAATCAATTTTTGAAATATCTATGACCGAAACGGACAATGTTGGCGGTAATGGTATCGCAGGACTGTATTTACAAGCTGGTTATGGAGATTACCTACCTTCAAATGATGTAGTTGATCTTTATCCTGAAAATGATGCGCGTTTAAGCACTTTTGAAGTTGATCCCTTGTTAACTGGAGAATTTGCTCCGTACAGAATGATCAAATATGCGGACATCAATGGATTTGATAACGTGAAAATTGTAAGACTTGCTGAAATGTACTTGATACGTGCAGAGGCAAGAGCTGAAATTGGTACTGATATAGCAGGAGCACAAGATGATTTGGATATGGTACGTCAACGTGCAGTGGCAGATGAGCCGGATAATTCAGATACTGGTGATGCCCTAAAAGATGCAATATTTTTAGAAAGAAGGTTAGAATTAGCCTTTGAAGGGCATCGATTATGGGATTTGATGCGTAATCAAATGGATATTGTTAGAACCAACTGTACCGCACAAACGTGTTTAATTCCTTACGGAGCAGATACTGTGATTATGCCAATACCACAAGATGAGACAGATGTCAATCCTAATATTGAGCAGAATCCTGGGTATTAGTTTACCGGATAATTTGTTTGTTAGCTTTAGAACACATTGAGAGACTTTATTGTTTCTCTCAATGTGTACTTATCTATAATTTAATTAGGATTTTTTTACTTTAAAAATCAAGAAATATATGGACACACAACGTAGAAATCTTGCGAAATTATTTTCGTTAGGTGCTATCTTTCCGGGTCAAGCTGCCTATTCGTTAAATTCCATTTTAGAATCTATTGATATGGATTCAAACGAAGAATTAACTAATCAATTGGTGAAAAACCTTGGGGAAAAAGGAATAGGAAAATTATACAAAAATGCTATCGTAAATGATGGCTTGATCATTTCACGAAATTGGAATCAAGATTCGTTCAAAGCACTTGCAGAATCTGGTTATACCGGTTTCAATGCCTCTGTAGATTCGGGAAATTTAGAGAAGGGACTTAAAAACTTACATAATTGGCAAACCATCATCAAAGAAAATCCAGATCGATTGATTTTGGGTACAAGTGCCGATGATTATAATAGAGCCAAAAAAGAAGGTAAAGTAGTAGTAATGCTTGGTTTTCAAAATTCAACTATGGTCGGTAGATCCATTAAGAATTTAGATAAGCTATATGAAGCCGGAATGCGTTGGATGCAGTTGACCTATAATCAACGTAACTATTTAGGAGATGGTAGTACAGAGCGTACCAATTGTGGTTTATCCGATTTTGGTATAGAGGTAGTAAACCGTATGAACGAGCTGGGCATAATGATAGATTTATCTCATTGTGGAGAGCAGACTACTAACGATGGTATAGCGTTCAGTAAATCGCCGGTTTCCATTAACCATTCTATGTGCGAGGCATTGCATAAAAATCATCCACGTTCTAAAACAGATGCACAGATAAAGGCAATGGCAGATAAGGGAGGTATTATAGGTATTATCTGTTTAGGATATATGATCGGTCCTAACCTAGGTACAGATACTACATTGGAAACTTATGTGGATCACATTGATCATGCTGTTAAAATAGGGGGAATTGACCATGTAGGTTTGGCATCTGATTTTGCTATACAAGGTTTGGAAGCTACTGGTGCTACACGAGAAAATTGGTATGTACCAAGACTTACCAGATTTAAACCTTCATACAAAGTACAATGGCCACCATGGATTCCTGAACTAGATAAGCCAGATAGATATTTACAAGTAGCCAAAATCCTTGACAAAAGAGGATATAGTACTGGAGATATAGAGAAAATACTGGGACAAAATTGGTTGAGATTTTATAAAGAAACATTAAAACCATAGTCCTAAGCATTCAAAAAAATACAGAATTATCAAACCAATCCTTAAGTATGAGAAGCTACCTAACTTTTTCGCTATTGTTCATAGTATTTATGAGTTGTTCTGAATCTCAAAAATCAGAAGATAATGTTACCGAGAAAATCAAGTACGATGTTGTATTTCGTGAAAACCTTGCTGGCAAATTTGAAAAATGGAGCTCGGGAGATAGTAGCTTCAAATACACTTATAACTATACGGATAGGGGACGCGGACCAGAGATTACAGAAGAGATTGTTTTAAATGACGACAACTATATTGTTTCTGAAAATATTACTGGTGTCAATTATTTAAAAGATTCCATTAGTGAAAATTTTAAAGGTGCAAATGGTTCTGCATCTTGGAAAAACCCTATGGGTGAAGATGAAGCGGAATTCGATGGTGATAAACTATATTTTAGACATGATGGTTCTCCTGCTGTTTATGAGATTTTAGCTCAACTTTTGGTCAATTCAGATAATAAGAAAGTTGATTTATATCCTAATGGAGAAGTAGAGTTGGTAGATAATTTTTCTATAACACTTTCAGATAGTACATCTGTAAACCTTGTAATGATCAAAGGTCTAGAAATGAATCCTAGATATATCTGGTTAAAAGATAACGCTATGATAGCCAGTATTTCTGGTAACCTTCATATTGTAAGAGAAGATTTCTCAGCATTAAGAAAAGAATTACAGTCGCTACAGAGCACTTACGAAGATGAGTATCTTTTTAAGATTTCTAAAGAGGTTTCCAATCAAATCGATAAGGTGCTTATTAAAAATGTAAATGTCTTTTCTAAAGATGGTTCAATTTTAGAAAACCAAGATGTTCTTGTTGATGGTAATATCATTAAATCAATAAAACCATCAATGGGAAAGGTATTGAACGGAACAGCTCAAGTTATAGATGGAACGAATAAAACGCTTCTGCCCGGTATGTTCGATATGCACACGCATAATACTAAATTCAGGGGACTTTTACACTTGGCAGGTGGTGTAACGTCTGTAAGGGATTTAGCTAACAATAAGCAATTAAAACAATTAAGCGCGCAGTTTGATAAAAATGAAATTATAGGTCCTAACATAGTAACCTTTTGTGGAATCATAGATGGTTCAGGTCCTTTCGCAAATCAGAGAAACGTAGTAGATAATTTAGAGGAAGGACTTGCTGAAATTCAGTCTTACAAAGATTTGGACTATGATCAAATTAAATTGTATAGTTCTATAAGACCAGAGTGGGTTAAACCTTTAGCTGCTAAAGCACATGAATTAAATATGCGGGTAAGCGGGCATATACCGGCATACATGACGGCATCAAAGGCAATTGAACAAGGGTACAATGAAATTCAGCATATGAACATGTTGTTTTTAAATTTCATGACAGATACTATTGACACCCGAACTCCATTACGTTTTACAATGGTTGCCAACCATGGGGTAGAATTAGATTTAAAATCAAAGGAATACCTGGATTTTGTTGAGTTATTGAAGTCCAAAGATATTCTTGTAGATGCTACTATGGCAATTTTTGAGAATATGTTCGTTTCCCAAAAAGGTGAGCCTAGCCCTACATATAGTACAATTATGAACAGGTTGCCACTTATAGAGCAAAGAGCTTTTTACAGTGGCGGACTTCCAAAATCGGGTATTAAAGTGGCACTTTATAAAGAGAGCTATCAAAACATGCTTAATGCGTTGTATGACATGCACCAAAGGGGTGTTTCTATAGTACCCGGTACAGATGGCTTACCTGGGTTTTTATATCATAGAGAATTAGAACTATACGAAAAAGCAGGTATACCTACTGTTGATATTCTAAAAATGGCAACCATCAATTCTGCGAAAATAACCGGTACGTCTGATACATTAGGGTCTATAGAAGAAGGCAAAAACGCAGATTTAATTCTCATAGATGGTAATCCTGTAAATAATATCAGTGATATAAGAAAAGTTGAATGGACTATAAAAGGCGGTAACCTCTATTTCGCTGAAGAGCTTTATAACAAAATGGGTATTAAACATTTCAAATAGCATATATAATGAAAATAAAATTAATAGTTCTTTTTACTCTTGCCATAACAACGGCAAATGCACAGTCGTTGGAGTTTTTTACAAGTGGTAGACTAATACTTGGAACACATAAGGAAAGAACAGCTTCTATAGGAGTAGGAGATATCGATAATGATGGCGATGCAGATATTTTAGTGGCAAATGGTCGTCATTGGCCTGGTCAGAACAGGGTGTTTGTAAATAATGGAAGAGGCGTTTTTACCGTATCTAGAGCGGTAGATACAGAAAGCGAAACAAGTTATTCTACTGAATTGGCAGATTTTGATGGAGATGGCGATTTAGATATTGCCGTTGGTAATGATATGGCGCCCAATTTTCTTTTTCTAAATGATGGAAAAGGACATTTCACAAAAGCATCTAGTTTTGGCGAAGCGTATGCACCTACCAGAAATATTGTGGTTGCAGATATAGATAAAGATGGAGACAAAGATATTCTTATTACCAATAGAGGGAAAGAAAATGAAATATGTCTTAACAATGGTGATGGTACATTCTCAAAATCTATTGGCTTTGGTAACAAAGAAGATTCTACCATAGATGTTGAGGTTGCTGACATGAATGGGGACGGACATTTAGATCTAATCCTTGCCAATAGAGATGACCAGCCTAATTATGTGTACTTGAACGATGGCAATTTAAAATTTACTAAGAAAATACCATACGGAACAGGTAATGATATCACTCGTTCTGTGGCAATTTCAGATATAGATAAAGATGGTTTCTTAGATATTGTAACTGCAAATATTGGTGAGCCAAATGTTATCTATTTTGGAGATAAAAAGCAGCAGTATACCCGTAAAATTGCCTTCGATGAAAGTTCTAGTAAATCTTATGCCATAGCTTTAGGGGACTTGGATAAAGATGGTGATATGGATATTATAATTGCCAATGTTAAATCATCTAACTCAGTTTTTATAAATATTGATAAGGGGACTAGCTGGGAAAAAATCGCTTTGGCAGACGAAAATTTCAATACATATGATGTAACCGTTTTTGACCTTAACGGTGATGGTAAATTAGATATCATAGAAAGTAATTCGGATGAAATAAACCGATATTACTTCAATAGGTTTACTCCAGAGTTTCCATAACAAAACCTATTTCATCACATTTTACAATACAACTAATACTATACTATGAATATAAAAAACTTATTTAAAGGTGCCATTTTGGTACTGCTAGCTTCGTGTTCGCCAGAATCGTCAAATTGGGAGAATTATACAGATGAAGGTACTTTTTTTGTGTACAGAAGACAATCGCAAATAGGAGAGGAGACGTATAATATAACTTCTAACAAAGATTCCATTATTGTAACGTCAATACAAGGAGAAAATGAAAGAGGACGCATAAGTGGTGTAGAATCTAAATTGTATTTAACTGCAGAACTTGAACCGCTATCTTATTACAGTAGACGTATATCTAAAAACGATACTACCAACATTTTTAAAATGGAAGTTAACGGTGATCAGGTGTCGGTATGGGAAAAACATTTTGATGTTGTTACCTCAAACAAAAAAGATGTCTTTTTTGGGGTAAATAGTAATATTCCTGCGGGTATAGAGATGATGCTGTATCACTACTATTTTAGCCAAAACGATATTGAGTCATTACCAACGCTACCAAGGGGCGAAATTTCTTTAACACATAGAGGGGAAGACACAGTACAGATAAATGGTGAAAATGTAGCACTAGACCGCTATGTGGTTGAAGGAATTAATTGGGGTGGTCGCACTATTTGGTTAGATAAATCTAAAAACTTGGTTGCCGTAGTTAAGGCAAATACACAAATTAGAGAGTTGATAAAAAAGGGTTATGAAGAAGCTAAACCATTTTTTATCAAGGGAAATGTTGAAGAGCAAATGGCTCAATTAAAAGAGTATACAGAAAGCGTTAAAGGTCCAGAATACCCAGTAACAGCATTGGTTGGCGGTAATGTTGTAGATGTTGTAAGCAACAACATTAAAGAAGATATGACACTTCTAATTGAAGATGGTAAAATTGTGGCAATTGGTAAAAATGATGCTGTAGAAGTACCAAAAGGAGCTAAAATTATAGATGTTGCAGGAAAAACATTAATTCCCGGACTTTGGGATATGCATGCACATTCTAACCAAGTTCAATGGGCACCGGCATATTTAGCTGGTGGTGTTACAACTATTAGGGATAATGGAAATGAATTGGAATTTGCAACCGCTTTTAGGGATGCAATTGCAAAAGAAGGAGCAGTTGGTCCGGATATTCTTTTAGCAGGTATGACAGATGGTCCTGGTCCTAAAGGAAACGGAATTATTAGAGCTAGATCTGTAGAAGAGGCAAAAGAGGTCGTTGCACTTTATCATAAAAATGGATATGAACAGATTAAAATTTATACGTCTATAGAACCAGAAATTTTAAAGGTCTTGTCGGAAGAAGCACATAAAGTAGGTATGACGGTAACAGGTCATGTACCGGCTTTGGTAGATGATACACGTGTAGCGGTAGAAAGCGGTATGGATATGTTAAGCCATTACAATAGAATTATGGGTGCTCTTTTTCCTGACAAAAAAATATCTGAACTTGTTAAAGACGGACGTTATTTTTTGGCGCATAATGAAATTACCGATGCAATGGTAGACGACGCTATTGATTTTTATAAAGAGCATGGTACCGTTTTAGATGTTACCCTTGGTCTAGGGGTGATACGTACTTTACCAAAAGGAAATCCTGTAGAAACCATTGAACCAGATTCATATAGAATGGCTTATGAGCTTTTCGAGAGCAAAAGGTTTAGAGCTGGTTCCAAAGAAAAAACAGCTGCTTTGTCAAAAGAAGATGTAACTAAAGCCGCTGAGGTAATTGGTAAGTTCTACAAAGCTGGTATACCCGTTGTTGCAGGTACAGATAATCACACTCCTGGATTTGGACTCTTCTTAGAATTGGAATCTTACGTAGAATATGCTCATTTATCTCCTCTAGATGCTATTAAAACGGCAACTATAATTCCTGCAAGAGCTATGGGATATGATGACGTTACAGGTACTTTAGAAATTGGTAAACAAGCAGATATTGCTATTCTAGAAAGTAATCCTTTAGAAGATATCAAAAATATCAGAAGCGTGTCTGCGGTAATGACCAATGGAAATTATTATGAAAGTGAGCCTTTGTGGGTCGCAGCAGATTTTAAACCAACTAGAGATTGATTATAAGGCTATAATTGGTTTAATGAATTGTTAATCGTTGTTTATAACTACCATCACTATAGAACAATGTTCAAGGAAAAAAATAGTATCAGAAATTTAATTTTATAAATGGCAGAAACACAAACAAATCCGCTGTGGAATGAGGCTAAGATTAAAAATTATTTGCCACATATGACGGTGCCAGAAGTAGAGACATTTTTAACGAAGTCTGATTTGGTAATTATTCCCATCGGGGCTTTAGAACAGCATTCAAGCCATTTACCTATCGGTACCGATTTTATCAATGGTGTTGAGCTTTGTAAGCTCATCGCTCAAGAACGCGACGTTTTGGTGGCACCTGTATTAATGGCAGGTCAATCTCCTTATCATATGGCTTTTGCAGGAACCATTTCCTTAAGTGCAGAAACTATAATACGGGTTCATATGGAGACTGTTGAAAGTTTGGTGCAGAATGGCTTTAACCGATTTATATTTATGAATTCTCATGGAGGTAATAGAGCGATTACTACTTTTTTGGTGGATCAGATCAACCAAAAAACTTCGGCTGTTGCGGTAGATTATGGTGTAGCGATAGCTCCTTTTCTTACACCTGAAAAGACCGAAAAAGCAACCTCGTTGGACAGGCACGCAGGAGTAGGGGAAACATCTGACAGTTTGTATTTAATGCCGAGTTTGGTAGAAATAGATAGGGCTACAGAACCAGGTGTACATCATCCAAAGCACTTAGAAAAAATGCTTCCCGATGTCATTAAAGAGGAACCTACGGCAAAGTTGTTATTCTTGGCTGAAGGATTAAAAGCTGAAGAAACAGGTAAAAAAACGTCAACTGTAGAAATGACAAAAACCGGTGTTTGGGGAGAATTACATCCTAAGGAAGCAACTTTGGAAAGAGGAGCGAATAACGCAAAAAGAATGGTAGCCGCATGTTCTAAATTCATTGATAAGTGGAATGAATATTTACAGTAATAATTTTCAATAAAAATATCGTCATCAGTATGAAACAGCAATTGATTTTTCTTCTTTTGGTACTCTTTGTCTATACACAAGTATGTTCGCAAGACCCTATTCTTTTTACTGAACCACAAGTTGTTTTAAAGATTAAACCATCTGAAACGGACAATAGAATTAAGAATGCCGATACGCCACATTTTATAGCATATAATCCATCTATAGAAAAGGGGAAACTGTTGCTTTTTATCCCGGGTACTAATGGTATTGCATTAAGAGGACCAATGCACCTATTTGCTACGGCCATTGATCAAGGGTATGCTGTAATTAACTTATCCTATATAAATACGCCTGCAATTGCTCGAATTTGTAAGGACGAAAACTTAGCGGCTAATTCTAATTGTGCAGCAGATTTTAGAAATTGGAGAGTATATGGTGACAAAGAATTTGAATTAATTGAAGATGCTTCATACGATGCAATTGTAAATAGATTAACTAAGCTTTTACAGTATTTGGCTAAAAATGATAAACAAGGTGGTTGGAATCGGTTTTTAGAAAATGGAGAACCAAAGTGGAGCGAAATTGCTTTAGCTGGCCAATCACAAGGAGGTGGAATGTCTGCCTTTATTGCGAAAACACATGTAGTGGCGAGGGTTATAGATTTTTCTGGTGGCTGGGATTATTCCGCTAAAAACAAAATTGCCAATTGGTATTTTGATACTAGTGCGACTCCCATCGACCGTTATTTTGCCACATATCATATAAAAGAACCTACCGCCGAGACAATCATTGAGACCTATAAAGCCATGAAAATTCCAGATAATCATATCTACGCATTTGATTTGGATGTACCTATGGGTAAAAGAGCACATTCTAATGGTGTCAGGAATTTAGGATATAAAGATCAATGGATCGAGTTACTTGGAAAAGGAAATTAAACATCCAATTTATTAATGAACAATAGTTGTATTATATGAGAATAAGAATATATCACTACTGCTTTTTGATTTTGTTATTAGGCTCTTGTACGGAAGCTAAGAAAGATAAAATAGCCAAAACTACTACCGAAGAAAAAGGAAACTCTGAAATGAATTCTTTAGGACTGATAGGAGGTACCTCTTGGCATTCTACCATTGAATACTATAGTGCAATTAACCAGTCGGTAAACGATCATTACGGCAATAATACCAATTCTCCATTAGTGGTTTACACCTTAAATCAAGCGGAAGTACATAGGTATCAAATAGAAAATAAATGGGATTCTATTGCACATATGCTTACCTACGCGGCAAAAAGGTTAAATAAGGCCGGGGCAACCTCTGTACTGTTTTGTGCAAATACACCCCATAAAGTTTATGATTTGGTACAACAGGAATTAGATTTTCCAATTATTCACATTGCAGACGCTACAGCTAAAGAGATTCATAAAAGGAAAGTGAAAAAAGTGTTGTTCTTAGGTACTAAGTACAGTATGGAAGAAACGTTCATTACAAAGAGAATTGAAGATAATGGTATAGAGGTTTTAGTGCCAAAAGAACAGCCTGTTGTAGATGAATTACATAGAATTATAATAGAAGAGCTTACCTATGGTAAAATTGTGCCGTCTTCTAAAGAATATGTAATGGGCGTTATAGAAAATGCAAAGGAACAAGGTGCGGAAGGAGTTATTTTAGGATGCACGGAATTTCCGCTTATGATTTTTCCCGAGAATCTTGATATCGCAGTTTTTAATACCACTGAGATTCATTCGAAGGCAGGTGTCGACTATATCTTAAAAAAATAATATGCAGTTTTCAAAACAGAATATTGGTCGCGTTTTAGGACCATTGGTTTTCTTCTATATTTTATTCTTTTTTCATCCAGACGATTTATCAGAAGCTGCCAATGCAGTATTAGCTTCAGTTGCCTGGGTTGCAATTTGGTGGATAACCGAAGCTATTCCTATTTACGTAACTGCTTTGTTGCCTCTAATTTTATTTCCTTTAACCGGTGGATTAAGTTTATCAGAAACGGCAACGTCTTATGGGCATAAATACATCTTTCTTTATATGGGCGGATTTATAATGGCCATTGCTATTGAAAAATGGAATTTGCACCGGCGAATTGCCTTAACGATTATAAACCTTATTGGTACCAACGTTATTAATATTATTTTGGGGTTTATGCTGGCAACGGCGTTTCTTTCCATGTGGATTTCCAACACCGCTGCAGCAGTAATTATTCTACCTATTGCAATGGCTATTGTGCATCAATTGAATGACAATCCTGATACCGAAAAAAATGAGAACAAAATTTTTGGGAAAGCCTTAATGCTTGCTATTGCCTATAGTGCTTCTATTGGTGGAATTGGAACTTTAATCGGTACACCTACAAATTTGGTTTTAGCAGGGGTGGTACAGTCAACTTTTGGTAAAGAGATAACCTTCTCAGAATGGTTTGTTCTCGGGTTTCCAATCGCTATCATTTTACTTTTTTTATGCTGGTATTACCTTACTCGTTTTGCTTTTACTTTTAATCAAAAAGAGTTCCCTGGCGGTCGTACCGAAATTGCCGCTAGATTAAAAGCATTGGGTAAAATGGGGTTTGAGGAAAAAACGGTTTTAGTGGTGTTTGCAGCAACAGCTTTTGCATGGATCGCCCGATCATTTCTATTACAATGGCTCATACCCAAAATGGACGATACCATTATAGCGATGTGTACCGTGATAATTTTGTTTTTGTTACCTACCCGTAAAAAGGGAAAAAGATTGATGGATTGGGAAGATGCTGTTAAGTTACCTTGGGGAATATTATTGTTATTTGGTGGCGGATTGACATTGGCACTAGGTTTTGATCAAAGTGGTTTAGCACTTTGGATAGGGAGCAAGTTATCTGCTTTACAAGTTTTACCATTCTTTTTATTGCTCATGATTTTGATCGCGATAGTAAATTTCATGACAGAGATAACCTCAAATATTGCTACAACAGCAATTTTATTACCTGTTTTGGTTTCTTTAGCACCGGTATTAGGTGTACACCCTTATTATTTAATGATAGCGGCTACCTTGGCAGCTTCATGTGCATTTATGCTTCCAGTGGCTACACCACCAAATGCCGTAGTTTTTGGATCTGGATATTTGGAAATGCAAGACATGGTAAAAAAAGGATTTTGGCTCAATATCATATCTATCATAATATTAACGGTAATCGTATATGTGGTACTACCGTTGGTTTGGGACCTGAATGCAAAGGTTTAGTAGGATTTAAAAGTTCAGTAATAATACTTCGAATAAATAAAATATTACAATGAGAATAGCTATAATAGGTTTTGGAAATATTGGTAAATACCTTGCGGAATGGATTGGTAATAATCCCTCTTACGAATTAAGTTATATAGTTGCCCGTAAAGATATTGACCAAGAGGATATAAATTTTAACCAAGCTATTCAATGTAGAAAAGAAATTACACCCGATTTAATTGAGGATGTAGATATTATTATTGAATGTGCAAATAAAGATGTCGTTACACAATTATTGAAATTTCCCGAAATAGACCGTATTGGTTTAAAATTAATAATGATTAGTACTGGAGGTCTTTATGAGAATAAAATGGTTCTAGAAGAATTGAAAAATTGTGAGGTGATATTGCCGGTGGGTGCCATTGCAGGACTAGATGCCATAAAAGCTGTGAATGACGAAATTACTTCTATACAGTTGAAGACAACAAAACACCCTAAAAGTTTGGAAGGTGCTCCTTTTTTCGAGAATTCAACTATTAATCTTTCAGCAATAACAACGAGCCAAACCATTTGGGAAGGAAAAGTTAGCGAGGCAGTAGCACAATTTCCAAAAAATATAAATGTTGCTGCAAGTATTTATTTTGCCTCTAAATGTGAGGATTTGGTAATCAAAATAGTCGCTGACCCCAAGGCTACCAGTAATATGCATGAGATTACTTGCGAAGGTGGTTTTGGTAAAATTTCTACACGCACTGAGAACAAGCCGAGTCCGAGTAACCCTAAAACAAGTTTTTTAGCCGTTAAGAGTGTAGTTAGTGTTCTAAGAAATTTGAATTCTAATATTAAAATCAATTAGCCTTTTGCTAGCTTAATGATTTTTATTCTTCACAAGAAATATTACGAATGATAAATAAAAAGCTGGATTAGTGAACTAATGTTGTTCCCCAATTGTGTTCAGTCTTACGTTAACCTTAAAGTTTTA
This sequence comes from Maribacter litoralis, assembly GCF_902506355.1. Lineage (NCBI taxonomy): Bacteria > Pseudomonadati > Bacteroidota > Flavobacteriia > Flavobacteriales > Flavobacteriaceae > Maribacter > Maribacter litoralis. The sequence goes on from NZ_LR733271.1 coordinate 3,641,787, forward strand.
AATTCTTTTAATCAGAGTTTACAACTTTAAGGTTTTTTAATTCCCTCAGATTTAAAGGAAGGTATCTCATTTAAATTGAGGTACTTATACATATAAATACATTAAGTATTCGATTTAGATATAGAAGTTTACCATTAGCCACTTAATTCTCTTTATTGTGCGCAAATAATAGTAAGGTTGTTACTACCTTTTAGATGGTTAAGAATAGCACTAAGATATTTTTCTTTTCAGTCAAACTAAAAATATACACCACTATAAATTTAAGTGTTTGGCTATGATAATAAGCTAATTATTAATACGATAAACTATTTACTATCATGAAACAGAATAAAATATCACCATTATTTGGAACATATATAGGTTGTGCAATGATTGCATATTTTCTTCTTTTATCGCTCGTCGATTTACATAAGAAGCCTATTTTTAGCGCATTCAATCTAATTATAATGGGCGTAGGTCTCTACTATACTATTTCTAAATATAAAAATGAACAGAACGGAGTCTTTAAATATCTAAATGGATTTTGGGTCATTTTTCAAGCAGGAATAATCGCTACTTTTATCATAGTAGCATTTTTTGCGTTATACATTACAGAGTTAAATGACGGAATTTTGACCGAGATGCTTACTACTTGGAAAACCAGTTATGACCTAACGCCCGGCTTTGCAGTATTAGGACTTGCCCTGATGGGATTCTCTACAAGTGTTATATGCGCCTTATTATTAATGCAGCTTTTTAAAAGAAGCTGGAACACTAAAGAGGGGCGAAAACATGAATTATAAATCAAGTTTGTATTATTGAGTTATTGAAATCTCAATTTTGAAGTAATGCGGTTATTCAAATAAAAAGGCAGCTTATATCCTAAGATAAAGCTGCCTTTTTGCAGATATAAAGAAAGAAGATTTAATCTACTAAATCTTCCATTGATTTTACTTTATTCAAATCGGTTCTTATTTTAATTAGCTGTTCGCGAATTATGGATGCAACATTCGCTGGTAAGTCCTTATCATCTAGAACATCTTCATATTCTTCTACCGCTGCTTTGTCTCCTCTAATCGCTTCTTCAAGCATGGATTCATCGTTGTCTGCAGAAAAGAAAGCTTTAATGTCCATCCACCCTCTGTGCAAGCTGCCGGTGAAGCTACCTTCGGTTTCAATCTCATCATAACTAGCTACTAGTTCTTTGTTCAGAGTCTGGTTAAAGGTGCTGCGTTCTCCGGATTTGTTCTCAAAGTATGCCTTTAAATTTTGATCTTTTGCATTCTCTGCCGCTTTTGCATATCCCTTTTGGGCATCACGGTTTTTTTCTAAAATTTCTTCTAATTGATTTACTAAGGTTCTATTCTTCGTTTCCATATTTTTTAGTTTTAATTATACTTAAAATTATGGGCTTAGAGGCATAAAGTTTGCCGTATTACATGTGGATTTTGATTCAAAAAGAATAGTCATAAACCTTTAACATATACTGTGTTAATTTGTTTAACGATTTAAGATGTAGTTGTTAATAGAGTTTTGATTTTCCTTGGATTACGCTGCTTGTAACTAGCAATTATTTTTGCGGTATGATAAGAATGTTTTTTAGGATTCAGCATATCTTGGAAATCCTCTAGAGTGGATATCGATTGAGAATTGTCTAGAAAGCCATACCCTTGATAGACGCCATGTAAGACCAGAACAAAATTGCGTTCTTCTTTAGTTCTTCCTTTTTCAAAAATTATATAATTATCGTTTTCGTTGTTGAGATAATCTAAGGCATTTTCTACTTTTTCATTATAAAGGCCTAGTTCTTCGTCTCCAGTGCAAATACCATCACATTCGCTATATTCACCATGGGTACATCTTCCTAATTTATTTTTTAAACCAGTTTGTAGCGGACATAATCTAAACCTTTTTGTCAGTTCTATTAAACGTTGGGTTGCATCACCTCTTTTTAAGAAAATTTCTGTAGGCGCATGTTGATAAGGTCTTCTTTCTATCTTTATTTGGAGAATGCCCTTTCTGTTTTTTTGAGGTACTAAATGGTAGGTAACATAATCCTTTTTTTGGATGTAGTTATGTGGAGGGTCTAATTTAGCGATTAGGTCTGCTTCTCGTAACAGTGCTATTAGTTCGCTACCTGTGGTTTCGTAGTCCACATGATAAGTTGCATTGCACAATATTAGTTCTTTCTCGTTAGAGCTATAAAAATGACTCAAAACCCTTTTTTTAATATCCTTTGCCTTACCTACATATAATACTTCCCCAAATTGATTTTGAAATTTATAAACTCCTGGTGAGTTGGGTAAGGAATTTAGTTTTTGATATTCAATATTCTTAGGTACAAAGTGCGCTTTTTGGTCCTTAGGTTCTAACATTTTAGAAATGATAGATTCATTATCATCTAACTGAATTAACCTCTGAAATAATAGGGCAACTGCATTATTTCTTTCAGTTAGTTCATGTGATGTTGCTAAGGGAATGTTTAAAACGCTAGTTAAATAGGGTAACTCATAATTGGTCATGTTTGGAAGGACCTTTTTAGCCAAACGTTGAGTACATATTTGGGGTATTTTAAAGGAGTAACCCAAATATTTAAACTCAGATTGTAATGCATAATGCACAAATGATGCATTGTGAGCTATCAATAGATGACCATCAAGTTCTTTTAGAATCGTATTGGCAATTTCTGAAAAAGTAGGTGCCTGTAATAAAATAGTATCTGTTAAGCCTGTTTTTTGCTGAATATAACTTGGTAAACGTTCTTCAGGGTTGATATTGGTCTGAAATACAGGTTCGTAATAATCACCCATAAGCTTGCTTATGGTCAATTGCACTATACGTAACGGATTTGGCTTGTAACCAAAGGTGGTTAACGATATGATGGCAAATTTTCTATTGGACATGTTCAATTTTTCAACTAAAATCCATACCAGAAGACAGGTCTAATTTATTTGGTTCAGGAGCATCTTTTACCGATTTAAAGTCATAGCCAATTGTTTCCTGAAGTACCAATCCATCGGGTATGGCGGTTAAAAAGTAGGTCTCTGCGCCATCTGTTTGTTGACCGGCATTGGCAGGTATTGCTTTGCTGTGTATTGCTGATATAGATGCGGTATTTCTGGTGATGATCAACTTGTTTTTTGCACGGGTCAAAGCCACATACAATACTCTGCGATCTTCCTCAATGGCATCAATATCATCTAAAGACCACGATGATGGAAAAGATTTAGGAGATACATTTAGAACTATACATACATCTGCTTCCAAGCCTTTTGCTGAGTGTATGGTTGATATGATTACATGGTCTTTTTCTTCTGCTGTAGCCAATTGAGATTCAGATAGAACTGGTGCGCCGTTCATTTTTTCGGCATTATCTAATAAACCTTCACCTATAAACTCTCCTAAACTAGAATAGCTATTGGCAAGCAGTTTTAATACTGGAAAATCTGCTTTTCGTTTTTCAATCCAATCTTTTCGATATCTAAAGGCCAAACCTAAAGACATGGCTTCGTAAGCGATATCGACCATTTTACCTACTTTACCTTTTTCCTTTTGTACGTCATTATACAATTCTGCGATTTTAATTCCGTCTTTGCCCGGTATTGCACCTTGTAATAGGATAGGGATGTCAGTTTTACCTTCATCGGCTAATATAACTGCCATTATTCTTGATGCTCTAACTTCGCCTATACCTTCCCAGAAGGTTAAAAACCTTACCCATGCAATTTCATCGTACGGATTATTTACTATTCGCAATAAGGAAACCAAATCTTTAATATGGGCGGCCTGTAAAAATTTACGTCCTCCATAAGTGACATAAGGTATTTTTCTTCTTATGAAAACCGCTTGTAAGGTTTTTGTGTAATATTGGGAGCGAGATAAAATAAGATGGTCGGAAAATTGGCGGTCTTCATCTGTATAATTTTTTAAAATTTCATCGGCTACCCAATTTGCTTCTTGCCACTCGTCGCTCACATTAAGCAGTTGTGGTACTTCACCACTTCCTCTAACCGATTGTAATTGTTTATTATAATCAATAGGGGACTTCTCTAAAAGCCAATTGGAAACATCTAAAATTTCTTGTGTGGAACGGTAGTTTTTTTCAAGCTTATAAACCTCTGCGTTAGGTACTCGTTCTTTAAATTGATGAACGTTCCTAAAATCTGCCCCTCTAAAAGAATAGATGGATTGTGCATCATCTCCAACACAGAAGAGATTGCATATTTCAATAAATGGGGATAGTAATTCCCATTGTAAAGGGTTGGTATCCTGCATTTCATCTACAAGTAGATAATCAAGATTTTGGGATAAAAGTTTTCTCGCTTCAGCATTAGCTTTTAATTGAGTAGATACCACCAACAGTAAATCATCATAATCTAAATACCGTTGCTCCATCTTTTTCTTTTGATAAGCCCTTAACAGTATTTCAATATTGGGTTTTATTGCTGTGATTTCATACTCGGTATCATTGTCTTCCTTGCCCTTATAGACAAGACTACGAATAGATTCCGTTAAATTCTTCTTTGTATTTCTGGCATAAGAATACACATCTAAAAGCTGTTGTGGTTTTATTCTCAGCTTGCTATACACTTCGCTATGGTTGCCCGAAACCATTTTCATTAAACCCAATTGATCATCTGGATCAATTACCGTAAAATTTGCAGCCCCAAATAAGTTCGGGTATTTAATGATTAACTGATTGCACCAACTATGAAAGGTGGCACCATTTAAGGACTTTCCGTTTGACTGTGGTAAACTGGCTTTTACGCGTTCAACTATCTCGTTAGCAGCTTTTTTGGTAAACGTAAGTATTTGAATTTTAGACGGATTTGCTCCATTCTCGATCAAATACGCAGCCCTGGCAATAATGGTACGGGTTTTTCCGGTTCCTGCACCTGCCAGTACCAATAAGTGTTTGCCTGAAAATTCAACAGCTTTTAATTGCTGCTTATTTAACTCTTCTTTTAAGTGCATTTATATGTAGCAATAGATTTAAAGGTTGGCCAAAAGATGGCTAACGTAATTTTATTCAGTTATAAGCACATCGGTTGATGCTTTTAAAACTAAATGGTTCAATAAAATTGTAAGGAAGGTTGATTGCAGCTGTAAAATTAATGAAATATATTAAATTATGTAGTGATAAAGTATTGACTCATTGTTTCATTGGTAAATAAACCGTAAATGACGCTCCCTTGTTCAAGTTGCCGTTCGCTATTATAAAACCGTTATGGTTTTCAGTGATTCTTCTGGCAATTGTTAAACCTATACCAGTAGAATTGCAATGCTTTTCTTTATCTAGACGATTGAACATTCCAAATATTTTTTCATTGTATCTTGGATCAAACCCTGTTCCATTATCGGTAAAGGTCAGTGTACAATAAGTGTTGTTGGTATCAAGCTTTTCATATGACAAATCAATGCCTTTTTCAATTTTACTTGAAATCGATATTTCTAAGTCGCAATGGTTTGATCTAAAAGTGATTGCATTTATAATCAAGTTGTAGAAAAGTTGCTCAATTTGATCGGGCATAATTGGTACGCTAGGTAATTCGTCTAATACAATTTTGCCATTACATTCAGAAAATTCTTTTGATAGTCTTTTACGAATATTTTCTACTATGCTATTTAAATCTGTGGCTACAAATTCTTGCGAAGATTTTTTGTATTCAGAAAAAACCAAAAGATCATTGAGGATGTTTCTCATGCGCTGAGATTCATTTTTAATACCATCTAAATATTTAACAATATCAGTAGTTAGGTTTTGATTGTTTTTTTCTAGAATTACGCTAGAGAACATCTGTATTTTTCTAAGTGGTTCTTGAAGATCATGACTGGATACAAAATCAAAAGATTCCAGTTGGAAATTTTTCTTTTTGATTTCCAAATCCTTCAACCTCATTTTTTCTATAGCGTCTAAATGGAAGGAAATAAGTTCTGCATAAGAAGTGAACATACCTATTACCTTAGCGTTGTTAAGCTTGTTCGGTGCAGGATCTAAAGCGCATAGTGTTCCAAAAAAAGTACCGTCTTGTAAAGTTATTGGTACGGAAATATAACTTTGAAAACCATATTGTAATGGGGTATGGTGTTTGGCAAATATTTCATCATTATCGACATGATCAATTACCACTAATTTATCTGCTTGTCTAACTTCATGACAAATTGTAGTTTCAACTTGTAATTCGTCACCAGGTGTTAAACCAAAGTTTAAATTATCCAAAACGCCACAGGTAAGCCATTTGTTGGGAGTTACTCGTGCTACGGCTACAAATCCTAATCCTGTTGATTGATTTATAACATTGAGTATTGTTGGCAGAATTTTTATGGATTGAATATCCTCTACGTTTTGTTCAAAATTTTCTATCATATTCTCTTTTATCGATAGTATTGTATACCATCAAGTAACTTAAAGGGCATTAAGTGTATTAAGATACACATTCATAATTTGATAATTCAGTTTATACTATCAAATAATTTTAAAGTTTTATACATATCAAAATTTACCTTTAAAATATCTTTAAACAGGTCATCTTCTTGTTTTAATCGCTTTAAATAATCTTTTAATATAAATTGTCTGGGAGTTAACTTATTGTTTAATTCATCCCAATGTATAGGAGCTGAAATTGGTGCATTTTCAATTGGTCTTACCGAGTGTACGGTAGCTATGGTATGTCCTCTTTTGTTCTGTAGATAGTCCAAATATATTTTGCCTTTTCTTTTATTAATTGTTCTTTCTAAGGTGGTTAGCTTAGGTAGGCGTTCTTCAACTAAATGGCATAATAACTTTATAAAATTCCTCACTTCTTCATAACTGTATTTTTGGGACATTGGCAGGTAGATATGTATTCCCTTGGATCCAGATACTTTGCAAAAGCTTTGAATGTGTAGGTCTTTCAAAATTCTATGGAACTCTTTCGCTACAGTTATTACATGTTTAAAATCCATGTTCGGTGGTGGGTCTAAATCAATTATTCCATAATCTGGTTGATCTATTTTTTTTATTCTTGAGCTCCAAGGATTTATTTCTATGCATCCTAAATTTGCCAAATAGATTAACGAAGCCGTATTTTGACATAGCAAATAGTTGATTTCTCGTTCCGACGATTTTGAGTATATAGAAATTGTTTCGAACCATTCGGGTAGATGTTCATTGTCTTTCTGGTAAAAACTTTCGTGATCAATTCCATTAGGATGACGATGTAAATTCTGTGGTCTATCTATTAAATGAGGAAGTATATACTCCGATATGTTTAAATAATAATCGATTAAATCGTACTTGGTCAGTTTTGATTGTGGCCAATAAATCTTTTCAAGGTTACTTATGGGCACTTTAAAACCATCGATGGTAATTACTTCTTTTGAACTTGAAGATTTTTTAGTTTGAATCGTGGGTGTGTTTTTATCTGTATGTGTTTTAGGAATTTCGGTTTTGATGCGTTTTAAAACAGGATTTCTCAACAGCCCATTTTTAGTGCGTTCGGAGTACGTTACTTCGCATTCTAAAATAGGCTGTATCCAATGTGGTATTCTACCTTTTAGCGGAATTTTCTTTTTAAATGCACGGTCTTTAATTTCATAATTGCTAAGAAGCATTTGTAACTCTCGTCTGCTCTTATCCGAAAACCCAGTTCCGCAATTGCCGATGTACTTTAAATCATCATTAATATATTGCCCAAGTATTAGAGAACCTATGTATTCTGGTCCGTTACTAGATTCCGTATAGCCACAAATAATGGCGTCAGTACTTTGAATCCCCTTAATTTTTAGCCATTTTTCTGTTCTAAAGCCAATGGCATAATTTGAATTTTTCTCTTTTGCCATTACACCCTCCATACCGGCTTCAAGTGCTTTATTAAACAAAGCGGTACCCATACCTTCAATATGATCGCAGTATTGTGTAATGGTCAATTCACCTATAACTTCATTAATTAAACTTTTTCTTTCGATCAATTTTAAATCTAACATACTATGACCGTTTAGAAAAAGCATATCAAAAACATAGTAACGTAATTCTCCATTACTGTTTGGGTAGTTTTGAAGTTCACCAAATTGAGAAACACCGTCGCTATTTACCAGCACAACTTCACCATCTAAAATAACATCGTGTTCAATTGCAGCTAGTTCATCATGAAGTTTTGAAAATTTTGAATTGTAGTTGATGCCATTTCTTGACTGTAAAAGTACTTTGCCATCGGTAATATGGGAGATTACCCTATAGCCGTCCCATTTAAGCTCGTATATAAAGTTTGGGTCATTGAAAATTTCCTTGGAGGTCGATGCCAACATAGGTTGAATGATTGACCCTGGAGACAGCTTAGATGAAAATTTCTTTTTTCTGGTTTCGGTTATAGGAACCAAGGTTTCCGCATCGTAAAAGGTAGTAATGGCAAAATCATCATTCTTTTTAAGTAATAGCCATTGTTCAGAATCATTTTTTGAAGTGGTACGTATTAGTGCAAAACGCCCCCGTATTTTATTACCATAAAAAATCAATTTTATATTTCCTACGGCAAGTTGCTCAGTTAATTCCTTGTCCGTTTCGCTCGTATCGATGGCGAAAGTGCCTGTGTCCCAAATAATCATATTTCCAGCACCATAATTTCCTTTTGGTATGGTACCATGAAAAGTTAAGTATTCAATAGGGTGGTCTTCTGTGCGTACTGCCAATCGTTTATCATTAGGGTTCATGGAAGGTCCTTTTGGTATTGCCCAACTTTTTAATGTTCCATGAACCTCTAAGCGCAGATCGTAATGTAATCTACTAGCGGCATGACGCTGTATTACAAATCTTTGGTTTTTAGAAACGGATTGTAGTTCCCCTTTAGGTTCTGGGGTATTATCAAAGTTTCTTTTATCGTAATACTTTTTTAAACTCACGCTCTACGATGCTTTTTTTTCCCGTTTTTCTAAACTGGCTTTTAATTGTGCCATTAAATCTTTAGCAGGTGTTGGTTTAGATTCAAACTTTTCTGGTTTATTTACTTTTCCAGCAGATTTAGATTCTATAATTTTTAATAATTGCTCGTTGTATACATCTTTAAATTCAGAAAAATCAAACTTCTCTGTGTACTGGTCGATTAAGGAAATAGCCATATCCATTTCCTTTTTTGCAATTTTCGTTTTTGGAAGTTCAAGTTCTTCGGTGCTTCTGATCTCATCTTCAAATCGAATAACATGCAAAACCAAAGCATCATTATAAATGCCAATTAAGGAAAGATGTTCTTTTTGGCGCATTACAAAAGTAGCTACACCTAGCTTTTTGGTTTTCTTTAAAGCATCACGCAACAAGGAGTATGATTTTTCGCCACCTTTTTGAGGTTTAATAAAGTATGGTTTTTTGAAAAGCACGTCTGACACTTCGTCTTCCATGATAAATTGTTCAATATCAATGGTTTTACTCTTCTTCATATTCGCGTTCTCAAAATCCTCATTTTCAAGAACAATGTATTGGTCATCTTTTTTGTACCCTTTAACAATGTCTTTCCATTCCACCTCTTTACCGGTATCCTCGTTAACACGTTTATAGCGTATTCTTGCGCCATCGTGACTATCTAGCATATCTAAATCTAGTTTTCTATCTTCCGAACCTGAAAATAGTTTTATGGGTATAGATACTAATCCAAAGCTTATTGAGCCGTTCCAAATTGATCTCATACTATTATTTTTATTAATTGTTTTAGTGTTTTTGAAGCCTTATTCCTTCGGATTTATTTTGACCGGGAATTCAGTTTCACCACCATATAGTTTTATTTCTTGAATATCTGCAGGCATGTAATAGCCGGCTTCCTCTAATTCTTCTTTTACATTTCTAACTACATTACCTTTTGTAATTAATGCCATTCTTCGAAAGTCTTTAGTATCGACCCAAAAGAAAACTTTTAGGTTTACCGTACTTGTAGCTAGCTCATCTTCAATGACAAAGTTTTCATGCTCTTCATCTTCAATAACATTTGGTTCTTTACTTAGAGCTTTTAAAATGGTCTCTTTAGCACCTTCAATATTGTTTTCGTACGCTATACCGATAATAAAATCCCATCTAAAGAATCCGTCTTCTGTAAAATTGGTAACCGGTTTGGTCAATACATCGCTATTGGGTATATACACATCTTTACCATCAAAAGTTTTAAGTTTGGTGTATCTAAATTCCAAAGCTTTCACTTTACCAAAATTATTATCTATTTGAACGGTGTCGTCAACGTCAAAGGGTCTGCTGAATGCCATTATGATACCAGCTATAAAATTCTGTCCAATATCTTTGAATGCGAAGCCCAATACAACGGCACTGGCACCTGCAGCTGTAAGTATACCTGTAGCTATCGCACCTAAGCCAGAAGCTTCAAGAGCAAGCATGACCGCTATAATTACAGATACATATTTTATGGCCTGACCTAAAAATTTGCTCATTAAAGGATCCCCGGTTCTAGCGGCTAATTTTCGCTTTACAAAGCCACCTATCCATGAGCCTAATAACAATCCAAGTATTACAATTAATATTCCAATACCTATGCCTGGTAACTGCGCTATAAAATCATTATAGAATGATGTTATCGATTCTGAAATAGTGGTTGTAGTGTCTTGTTGTAATAGCAAGGTCATATGATTATGATTTCACCCAATGTATATAACCAATGCTAAGCTTAATAACTCTAACTACATTATAATTAGCCTTATTGAATAAAGTGCTTTAATTCTCAATTGCGTTAAAAATTTAATCATTATCATTATTTACGATATGTATTTTTGTACCATCAATTAAGTTTTTGAATCTCTTCAACGTGTTTGAAGGGGTTACTATTTAGATTTGGTCAACCACCTCGCCTCGAGGTGGTTTTTTCTTATATAAATCATTGCCCAGCGTTCTTCATTGAATAATGTTAATTAATTCTCATCGGGTTTTATCCAATCAGCATTTCGTACAAAAAATATGTATTGTGCATAGTCGGTCGTAGAAGTTCCCTCTAGAATATCATAGGCATCCCATATGGTTATCAGATTTTTAACTTTAGTTCCTCTTGTTGAATTTAGATAAGGCGAACCTTCGGCATCTAATTTAAGTAAGCTAATAGTATGTGGTTCTGTTACTCTTTTATAATCGGCAATACCTTGTATATACATGAATAACCTATTGTCTTGGGAGTACTTGAATTTTGTAAACTCTTTTCCTTTGTCTTGCATAAATTTTGGCAGGGCTTTACTATCTACAGTTAATTTAGAATCTACGTATAGGGTGTTTAAACTGACCATTTTATTAGTGTAGGGTAGAGTAGTGTCGTGTTTTAAGCGGCCGGCAAAAGTATAACTATATGCTTGTAAGGTATGGGAAAAGCCTAAACCACTATACAAGTTTTGATCCTTCCATTGGTTTTGTATATATAATCTTTTAAAATTCTCATACATAAATGCGTCTCGGCTTCTTGTCTTTTTATAATGAGATAAATTGTAAGCTATGTTTTGTAGTAGGTTTAAAGTAGCTTTGTCAAATTCATGTTTTTCTTTTTCTAAAATAGTAGTAAGTTTTTCATTGGACCAAGAAATCAAAGAGTCATTTACGTTCTGTATTTGGTTATGGTATTTGACTGGGAGTTTTTCCTTCAACAACCTTCTAACCAATTCAAAGTCAGCTATTCTATCAATGCCTACTAGATTAAACTTTTTATGAGCTGGAAGTTGAGAATAATAGTGTCTCATTTTCATCCATTTGGTTCTATGCTGTTCTGAAATACTTCCAATAAATACGGGCCATTGTTTTAATATTCTTTTTAGCTCAATTTCATTTGATCCTTTTATATATTCTTGAAGGTAATAGCCCTGCGCGATATCCATTTCAGCTAAATACGTATTAATATGTATTGTCTCGTTAAGTTGTGTAAATAATGCAAAATCAATTCTTGGCGATGTTTCAACTTCGTGTACTTCGCCTACTAAAAAAAGATTATGAGCATAAAATTCATTATCAAGTGAATTAAACTGAAGTGAATCGCTCATTTGAACTACTTCTGTGTTTTCTTTTAAGTAGTTGACATATATACTTGAAGAGCAACTTGCAAAAGTTAGAATTGAAATTAATAGAGTGGTAAGTACACTAGTTTTCATATGTTTATTTTTAAGTTCTCAACAAATAGAAAACATAAAAACAACGACAAAAAAAGAGAGTGACTAACCTGAACTTTTTGGGTTTAAATTGATGTACAAGGGCTAATCTTGAAGCTTTTGGGATGAATTTGAAAGCCTTGCACTCAAAGCTTTATAGTACATTTGAGAGATAGGTATATCTTCTTCCGTTTGAGAAAGTCTTATTGAGCGTTTTCTTGCATTACCTTCTATAGATTTAAGATAATCTAGATTAACCAAGTAAGAACGATGCACTTGCCAGGCATTAGGTAATTGCTTCATAATATTTGATAAAGTGCTACGCAAAGTTTTTTGTTGTGTGCCAGATTCCGTATCAAAATAAACATCAACATAATTTTGTTGGGCCTTGGCATATATAAAATCAGATTCTGAAATAGTTAAAACCTCAGATTTATTTGTACCGGTAATGGTGATAGACTTGCTTTTTTCTAGTTTTTTTTCATCATATAATGGCACCTCTATAATACCATATTTAGAACGTAGATAAAGCCATAAAGGAACTACAATGGGTGTAAATGGTAAACAGAAAAACTTGACAAAACTCCATATTAACTCTATAGAAATAGAAGTTTGATTTCTAATTATTATAAAATGATAAAAAAATGAGAATAGAAAAATGACTAATAAGGAAAGGAGGATATAGAAAAACTCGTTAATAACGAACCAGCGATTTGTCTGCTTCTCATAAATATAATTTTCAAAAGGATGAAGAATTACCAAGGGAATTGCGATGCAAATAGCATAGCCAAGTAGAATTGCATATTTGAACGAAAATGAATTACTATTGTCAAATGGTTCTAATGTAATTAAAAGGAGAGGCACAAAAGCACCTAATATCAATGCGATTATAAAAGTGTACTTCCAATTTTTTGTATAGGCAATAGTTTTATTAAATGAAATCATTAGTCAAATTTGCTGCTATTTTGAATCAAAAAAATAAAGTTAACAAAACGAAAGAAATTTTTCCCAATTACGATAGAACATGGTTTCATGAATTTGCAACATTCCTGATATTTTTATTTTCCAAACTTCTATATGGTTATAAAAATTATTTTATTGTATTAATACTCTGTAGTTAATTGGCGTAACTTATCGAAATATGACCAAACCTATAGAGATGTCAAAATTAAAAATCGCCCTTCGAGCTTTTGGATTTCTAGCTATCGTTCTTACGATATTTCCTTATATACCAGTAAACAGTTGGATAGTTAGAGTTTTTGATTTTCCTCATTTGCAGCTTACAGTTCTTTCTACCATAGCTTTTCTAGTTTATTTTTTTAGGTTTGAAATTAAAGATAGGTTCGATCAAATTTTTGTCATCATTTTATTAGGTTGTATTATAGTTCAGCTACAAAAAATATACATATATACTCCTTTAGCCAAGTATGAAATAAAAATGGCAAGTGAAAATGCCAAAACAAATCTTTCTATTTATGCAGCTAATGTTCTTCAGAATAATGAAAATAAAAAATTAGTTATTCAGGATGCAACACTCAAAAGTGCAGATGTTTTATTATTTACCGAAACCAACCAAAATTGGACAGAGAAACTTAATGAAAGTTTTCATGGTCATTATGAATATCAAATAGAAGTTCCGTTAGAAAACACTTACGGAATGACAATGTATTCAAAATATGAATTATTTGAACCTATGGTGAAATACATGGTGGAGGATACTATACCTTCTATCCATACTAAATTAATATTGCCGACAAAAGATACCATACAAATTTTCGCTATTCATCCTGCACCTCCAACGCCACAACATAACCCTTCTTCCGTCGATAGAGATGCGGAGATGATGAAAGTCGCAATGCTTACAAGAAGCTCAAAATATCCGGTTGTGGTAATGGGAGATTTTAATGATGTTGCATGGTCGGAAACTACAGAATTATTTCAGAAAGTAAGTGGTTTGCTAGACTCTAGAAAAGGTAGAGGCTTGTATAATACTTATAATGCGGATAGTTATATTATGAGATGGCCTCTTGATCATGTTTTTTCATCTGCAGCATTTAGAGTTATCGATATTAAGGTGGGTGAGGATATTGGTTCCGATCACTTTCCGTTTTATACGAATTTTAGTTTTGAGCCAGAATTGTCATCAGAACAGAAATTACCTGAACCAACAGAAGAAGAAATTAAAACAGCGAAAAATCAAATTGAAAAGGAAAATAAGATTTCGTAACCATTAGTTTATAATATATACCTACGGTATTAATTACACGATAAAGCTGTTCTTTCAAAAAAGTAGAAAAGATTTGATCTGCTAAATCTTCTATTTTGCATTTAATAATATTCAAGTTTCAAAGTTCTGCAATCTGTGTAGCTATTTTAAAGCACTTTCTTTTTAATGGATCAATAAAACTTTTTATAGGACAATTTTATAGTTAAGGTAAAGCTAATTTTATACCAGGTGTAAAACCATTGCTCAGATATTATTAGGTAGGTTGAATTACAAATCTAATAACTGTTCGTCTAATTTATACTTCATTAGAAATGGCGATGCACTTTATTTAAATATAAGCATATGGGATTCTTAAACGAAAGTGCTATTTATTTGAACATAAATGGTAAAAGGCATCAATTAACGGTACCAATAAGTACTACACTTTTAGACGCACTAAGGGAGGTTCTAAATTTAACCGGCACTAAAAAAGGTTGTGATCACGGGCAATGTGGTGCTTGTACAGTTTTGGTAGATGGCAAAGCCATTAATTCATGTCTTTCCTTGGCTATTATGAACGAGAACAAAGAAATTGTTACGATTGAAGGTTTGGCAAATGATGATGGTCTGCACCAAGTTCAACAAGCATTTATAGATAACGATGCCTTTCAGTGCGGATATTGTACTTCAGGTCAAATATGTTCTATGGTGAGTATGCTGAATATGGACAAGGGGAATTCTCCAGAGGAAATTAGGGATCTTATGAGCGGAAACTTATGTAGATGTGGTGCTTACGCCAATATATTTAAGGTGGCTGAGGCAATGGTCGCAAAAAAGAATTAATATGAATGATTTTGATTATAGTAAGTCTACGGAAATAGGGCAAGCAGTAGAAGAATTGACCACTAAAAACCACGCCAAAGCTATTGGAGGGGGAACCAATCTTTTGGACTTAATGAAATATAGGGTAGAGAATCCACATTACTTAATTGATGTTAACCATTTGCCTTATCGTGAGATAGTTCGTAATGCATCGGGTGGGTTACGCTTGGGTGCTATGGTGACAAATGCAGATACGGCATATCATCCACTTGTAGAAAAAAATTATCCTTTGTTATCTAAGGCAATTCTGTCCGGTGCTTCAGCACAATTGAGAAATGCAGCTACCAATGGCGGAAATCTTATGCAGCGTACAAGGTGCTATTATTTCTACGATACAGCTACGCCATGTAACAAAAGAGAACCAGGCAGCGGTTGTTCGGCAATTGGGGGCTTTAATAGAATTCACGCCATCCTAGGTACTAGTGAAGATTGTATAGCCACCCACCCGTCGGATATGTGTGTTGCTCTGGCAGCTTTAGATGCTGAGATAGTGGTGCAAGGGCGAGATGGTGAACGTCGAATACCTATTTTAGATTTTCATAGGCTTCCTGGAGATACTCCGGAAAAAGATAACAACCTTATGTCAAATGAAATTATTACTTCGATAAATCTACCAGGGAACTTGTTTAATAAAAATTACGCGTATCTAAAAGTTAGAGATAGACCTTCTTATGCATTTGCTTTGGTATCCGTAGCGGCGGCACTACAATTGAACGGAAATAATATTGCCTCAATTAAAGTTGCCTTGGGAGGTGTGGCCCACAAGCCTTGGCGCTTACCTTATGTAGAGCAAAAATTAATAGGTAGAGAGGCCAGTAAAGAGAATTTTGATTCCCTTGCGGAAGAATTACTGACTGGAGCCCAGGGTTTTGGTGATAATGATTTTAAGATGGCATTGGCTCATAAAACAATAGTAAGGGCTTTAAACGAAGCAAAGAAACTTTAATGTAGCGATAGATGGATACGGCATATATAGGTAAATCGAGGAAAAGGGTAGACGGTGTGAAAAAAGTTACCGGAACGGCAACTTACGTTGGCGAATTTAAGCCTAACGGGCTAGTACACGGCTATGTGGTGAACAGTACTATTGCCAATGGAAAAATTGTGGCGATACATACTGATAAAGCCAAGTTGATAGAAGGGGTATTGGAAATTTTCACCCATGAGAATCTTCCTGAAGATTTAGTGCATAATGTAGATTATACCGATCCCCTGTCACCACCTGGTCACCCATTTCGACCATTGTACAATGATAATATATTGTACAACGGGCAACCAATAGCTTTAGTAGTTGCGGAAAGTTTTGAGCTTGCACGGTATGCCGCAGGTTTGGTAGAAGTTGAATACCAAGTAGAGGAATGTTCTACCGATATAATGAAAAACAGGGACAGTGCTACATCTGAAGGGGTGGAAGATACCGCACCCAACAGGGGCAATCCAGAATTGGCCTTTACCAATGCCGAAGTACAAATAGATGTTGAATACAGCCAACCCAGACATTATCATAATCCTATGGAGCCTCATGTTTCGATAGCGGAATGGGATGTTGATAATAAATCGTTCAAGATATATGATAAAGTACAGGGAGTTAATAGCAGTCAAAAATACATTTGCGGTATTTTTAATTTGAACTCTGAAAAAGTGCAAATTTTATCTCCTTTTGTTGGTGGAGGTTTTGGCTCTGGATTGCGTCCGCAATATCAGCTATTTTTGGCAGCCATGGCGGCAAGAGAACTTCATAGACCGGTAAAGGTTTCATTAACAAGAAAGCAAATGTTTTCGTTTGGCCATCGGCCTGCATGTATTCAAAATACACAACTGGGTGCTTCGAAGGAAGGGAAGTTGGAGTCTATTATTCATAAAGCTTACGGGGAAACTTCAAAATTTGAAAAGTATAATGAAACTATTGTTGACTGGTCTGGTATGATGTATTGTTGCGACCATGTAAAATTGGAATATGAGCTAATACCCGTAAATGTTTATACTCCAATGGATATGAGGGCACCAGGTGGTGCAACGGGAATGTTCGCGTTAGAATGTGCAATGGATGAACTTGCCGTAAAAGCGAATATAGACCCACTGGAATTTAGACTCATCAATTATGCGAATAAGGACCAAAATGAAGATAAACCTTATTCAAGTAAAGAACTTAAGGAGTGTTATCGACAAGCTGCAGAACATTTTGGTTGGCACCAGAGACAAACTAAGACAATCGAGAAAAAAGATGATACTGTATTGGTAGGCTACGGCATGGCAACCGGTTGTTGGGAAGCCATGCAACAGAAATCATCGGCAAAGGCGGTACTTGATTCCTCTGGTAAGTTAGTGGTCAGTTCAAGTACCGCAGATATTGGTACCGGTACTTATACCGTTATGTCACAGATTGCAGCTGAAACCTTAGGAGTTTCCATGATGGATGTACAATTTGATTTGGGTGATACTTCCATGCCCAAGGCACCTATAGAAGGTGGGTCTTGGACCGTTTCATCGGTAGGCTCTGCAGTAAAGGCGGTATGCATAAAAATAAAGGAGCAACTGGTTGATTTGGCAAAGGTGAGCTCTAATGAAAATTTAGATGAGGTTAGTTACGATGAGGTTTCTTGTGCCGATGGGGAATTGGTTTTGCCAAATGGAAAATCTATCAACATCAAGAAAATATTGAAAAAAGCGGCACTGGACAAAATAGAAGCGGAAAATACTTTGGAACCTGAAGAAAGGCAAGAACAATATTCTTGCTATGCACACTCATGCGTTATGGTAGAAGTGAACGTTGACAAAGACTTGGGTATGATAACAGTACCAAGAGTAACAAGTGCAATTGCTGGTGGGCGCATTATTAATCCTAAAACGGCAGAAAGCCAAATTTTAGGAGCTATTACTTGGGGAATTGGTATGGCCTTGGAAGAAGAGGGCATGATAGATGACCGGAATGGTAGAATAATGAATGCCAACCTTGCGGAATACCATATGGCCGTCCATGCCGATGTACAACAATTGGATGTATTATTTGTTGAAGAGCATGATGATATCGTAAATCCTTTAGGAGCAAAGGGACTCGGTGAAATTGGTATTGTGGGTGTTGCTTCGGCAATCGCGAACGCTGTATATGATGCTACAGGTAAAAGGGTGCGCAATCTACCCATTACTTTAGATAAAATATTAGTATAACCTTATGTTCTTATTGATTTCTCATCAATTCTATCAAACAGATATAATTAATTTTATCGATGATGATCAATGAACAAGTCAATTTTATTTGTCTAACTTGCACTTAACCTAAATCAAATATATTGTCTACAGTAACCACCAGAAATAATGTACGAGTGTTTGGCAATGGAGACCAAACCATAATTCTTGCCCATGGTTTTGGGTGTGATCAGGCAATGTGGCGTTATATTATTCCGTTTCTGGAAAAACATTTCAAAGTGTTGGTTTTTGATTATGTTGGATGTGGAAAATCAGATATATCTAGTTATGATAAGGATAGATATGGAAGTTTATCAGGTTATGCCCAAGATATAATTGAAATTTGTGAAGATCTTAATATTGAACAGAGCATTTTTATTGGTCATTCCGTAAGCTCAATGATAGGGGTTTTGGCCGCTATTGAAAAACCACGAATTTTTCGTTCCATGGTAATGATTTGTCCTTCCAGTTGTTATTTAAATACTGGAGATTATCAAGGAGGCTTCGAAGAGAGTGAATTGGAAGATTTATTGGAACTGCTTGATTCAAATTATATTGAATGGGCAAATTATCTTGCTCCTGTGGTCATGAAAAACCCTGAAAAATCTCACCTAACCAATGAATTGGCGGAAAGCTTTTGCTCTATGGACAAGAGTATAACAAAAAATTTCGCAAGGGTAACTTTTTTTTCTGACAATAGGGAAGACTTAAAAAAGGTCAATATTCCATGCCTTATAGTTCAATGCGTAGAAGATGATATAGCAAATGAAAAAGTTGGTGAATATGTAAAGGATAACTTAGCCAACAGTAAAATTACCTATATGGAGGCTTCTGGTCACTGCCCACATATAAGTCATCCGCAAGAGACTATTGAGGTTCTTAAGAAAGAACTTTTCAACGAAAAATTCCTTATAACAGATGCCGGACTATGATTTGTTACCATGTGGGGTAATCAGCTTAAATCTCAATGAAAAGATATTGGCAGTAAACTCTTATATTATTGAAAAACTAGGCTATACTTTTTCAGAGTTGGAAAATACTAGTATCAATTCAATTTTAAGCACAGGCAGTAGAATTCTTTATAAAACTCATTTTTATCCTACTCTGATGGGTAAGGGTAAGGTTCAAGAAATTGTGTTGAGTTTGACAGGAAAAGATGGAACTAAATATCCTTTCCTTTTCAATATGTCTATGGATGCTAGTCAAATACATATCTCGGGTTTAATTTTAAATAAGAGAAGTGATTTTGAAAGTGGTCTTATCGAGGCAAAAAATGCAGCGGAAACAGCCTTGTTAAAAAATAAGGAATTGATGTTGGCCCATAATGAGCTCGGAAAAATTCAAAAAGAACTTGAAAGCCAGTTGCGTGAAGAAAAGACGACCAATAAAGAATTGCGTATACTGAATAAAATGATTTCCCACGATTTACAAGAACCATTGCGTAAAATTCAGCTCTTTGCTAGTAGAACTATTTTAAAAGCTGATAGCTTAAATAGTATGGACGATGTACTGCATAACCTAAATAAAATTATTGAAGTCGCAGGCCGAGGGCATTCATTGACCAAAAGATTACAGCAATATAGTGAACTTGAGTATTATACCTTAAGAAAGGCCCATGTTAATTTGACGGGTATTATAGAATCGATAAAAACCGAGAGCCCTTTATCAACGTATGATTTTATATATGATTTAGAAATAAATTCGCTTTATGGCGATGAGGATAAGATCACTATATTATTTACAGAACTATTTCATTTGATTGGTCGGCTTATAGGTTCAAATGGGGTGAAATCAATGAACCTATCTTCGAGAATTTCTGCAAAAGAGACAAAGAGCCCCACAAATTTAGAAATTGGTAAGTTGAAAATTTTGCTAATGGTGGAACCCAAAATAAATAATGAAGATGCAAAGGAAATGGTACACCATGCAGGTGGGCATCGTATGGGTATAAACTTGGATATGGTTTTTTGTGAGAAAATAACCTCATTACATGGCGGTACGTTTAATATTGAAATTCTCGATTCAGGAAAAATTCGAATCGCGATTATGCTTCCCCATGTTTCTTTATAGTGATAGTTCATTTTAATTAAATGCAATGCATTACGAAATTCAAGAAACTACTGTTTAAAATACTATTATTTGATTCGCGTTAATAATTTGAAGAGCGCCAAATTAATTTCCAGTTATAGATTTTAAAAAAAATATTCATTTATCTACTATTTCATAACCAATGGGTTTAAAACTGCCACCATTACTGTCTTTTGCAGAACAAGCGGTCAAAGCAACTATTAGATCCATCTGTGCTTCAAAACAAACATAATCTCCTGATTTTGATGTGGGTGGGTCAACTGTTATCTTTCCAGATTTTTCGAAAACAACATTCATAAATATGTTGAATGCGGTTGGTATGTCATCTTTACCGATACCGTATTGTTCTAAGTTTTTGTAAAGATTCTCAAAACAACTTGGATGATATTCTTCCATACCGTAAAAATGTTTAAACGTTTTCCTATCGCAGGGTGCAAGTAAAAAATCATTTCTACCATTTGTGTCTTCTATGATTTTTACCATTTTATTACTCCTGTTACTCCAGAGGTAATTCCCTTTCGTAAGCAGGATAGACTCTTCAAAATCAAATGTTTTGCCTGAAGATATTTTTTCTTCTTTATCCGCTTTATTCAAAAATAAAATATCAGATACTTGCATGCCTTCAATGTCAACGACCTTGAGTATTTGACCTTTTTTAAGTTCTAATGAAGCTCCGGATTTTGGTGGTATAATTATCATTTAGTATCGAATTGATATGGACATTTCCATTTGTTATCTACTGCTCTTCCACTATATTGTCTTGCTTCGCTATTGGTTCCAAAATCTTCCAACATTGGATTTATGGAACCTTGATATTCTTTATCTCTGCTTCTGATCAAATCCCTTACACGAGTATAGCGATTAGATTTGCGAAGTATCTCGAACTGATTGTGTAGATTAAAAACAATCATCGGTACTGGTGATGACCTAGCTTTTCTTGATGCTTTAGGGTGCATTCCTACGATATAAAAAGAATTTCCTAAGATGCTCATGCTAAAATTTGATGATGACACATCAGAATCTGTGCTTTTGTCCCATTTACAGTAATCTTCTTTATGTAATTGGTAAAGTAATTTCCACAATGCTTTTTCAAAGGCTAATTCAGTTTCAAATTCATCATCTTCAAATACTGCGATGAATGTTTGAAATTTTTTTGAATCATCATCAATGTCATTTAAGTAGTTGTTTAAATCTTCTAATATATGAGGTATAGTTACAGTTTCAAAATTGCCGTAATTATGAATTGTAAGATTATCATTAGCGACAAGACTTTGAGCCATAACACAAGGATGGTCATCAAGAATAAAATCTCTTACCATATCCTCTATAGTGATTATATTATCAAATGTGCTTATTTCCATAGAATTTGTTTTTTAAGTAGATTCCGATCATGGTTAGGTTCAACATGAAAGAAATACCGTTCGTAATTATTATTGGCCAATCGCATTTTAATATTCCATAAACAGTCCATAGACCAACACCTAGAACCAAAGTGGAAAAGAACAGCGGACTGATATCATCTACTTTGTCAGTTCTAATTGCTTTAAAAATTTGTGGAATTACAGCGATTGTGGTAAATATTCCTGCGAGGGTTCCAATTATTTCAGAAGTTTCCATTATACTATTTTTGCACCCCTGTCAACACCTCTTCAGAAAGAGGGGTTTCCTTATGTTCATGAATTACTGAAATATCACCGGTACTTTCCAAAATAACGGCTAGTACCTCGCATTTATCTTTGACATTGGCTTCACGCAGTTTGGCATACACATCATTAGCACTAATGTTGGTCTTTTTAAGATTGTTCATTAAAAACTTACCATTTTCCATTAGTAACATGGGCTTGTTGGTAGATAGATTGTTGAACCAATCAGATTTTCGCTTTGCAAAGGAAAATATGGTTTGAAATAATATGATTACAGCTAAGGCAACCGCTCCCTTAAGAATAGACTGATCAGGGTTTAGAACAATTGATGCAAGAATCGACCCTATAGCAATTGTGGAAGCGAAATCGAAGCTTGACATCTTAGCAAAGGTTCTTAAACCTGAAACTCGTGTGATTACAATTATTAAAGTAAATATTACCAATACGGTAAAAATCACCTTAGTAATAATATCAGATGATGCGTATAACCAGTTTTCCATTTTTTTAATTGAATTGATTTGGTTGTAAAAGTAGATTAGGAAATAGCTATCGATTACCTCAATCGTTTTTATCCATGACGCTATTGATAAGCATCAAATTTTGTGAGGTTGATATGTCTTTAGGATGGTTTATGTGTCAAATTACTTTTAAACTTAAGCGTAGGGGTATTTTACATTTAAATTAAATTTCGAATTAGCGATTTACCTGTTCTATAGAAATGCTCTCCTTTATATGTTGTTGATAATATTTTCTAGTTATTATTTTATTATTTGGAATATTTCCTGAAATTTGGAAAATGTCCAAAACTGTATTTAGAAATTATAATATCACTAGTATTAAGGCTCTCCTTAAGGAAGTAGGGAAGGAGCGCTATGAGTGTGCATTAAAGGATTTAGGATTATTAAACCAAAAGCCTATTTCAATGAGCGGTTTTTTTATAGAATATGAAATAGATACGCATGATATTTATTTGTACTACAAATATCCATCTAGAGTGATTTTTAGAATTATGCCCGTATTAGGTTTTTGGAACGTACCCCACGAACACTGGGTAAGAGAAAGAAAAGAATAATAGTAAAATCTTCAATTTATGATTGATATAGATAATTGTTTAATTAAAAAATCGGATAATAATTATAGGGTGCAGCGACCAACTCAAACGGGTTTTTCTAGTCCCGCAACACACTATAGTGAACCTAGAATAGATCTAAACGAGGTACTGGTGTCCAATTCATCGGCTACTTTTTTTATTCGGGTCGTAAATGATGAATTTAAAGATTTCAATGTTTTTGCCAATGATGTTTTAATTGTAGATAAATCGCTGACCCCAAAATTTAATCAATTGACCTTGGCAGCGGTAGACGATAGCTTTAAGATTATAAGAATTGATGGATCTACTACATCAGAATTGAACATTTGGGGTACCATAACCTTCATTATAAAATCTGTACTATGATAGCATTGGTAGATTGTAATAGTTTCTATGCATCTTGCGAACAAGTCTTTAGACCAGATTTGATTAACAGACCAGTAGTAGTACTCAGTAATAATGATGGATGTATAATCGCAGCCAATAAAGAGGCAAAGGCATTGACAGATATACCTATGTTTCAACCGATTTTTAAAATCAAAAAATTGTTGGACGAAAACAATGTTACCTATTTTTCATCTAACTATACCTTGTATAGTGATATGTCGAGAAGAGTAATGGATACACTAATGACATTTTCGCCGAGGGTGGAAGAATATAGCATTGATGAAAGCTTTGTGGATTTAGGATGTTTAAAAATGGATGCTTACGATTCTATGGCCCATACGATTAAGGATACAGTTTATAAAAATACCGGAATACCCGTGGGCATTGGAATTGCAACGACAAAATCACTCGCTAAGCTAGCAAATAAATTTGCTAAGAAAATTCCCGTGAACAATAATGTTTATGTAGTGGACAACGAGCATAAAAGACAACATTTATTACGTAATCTTGAAGTAAAGGATATTTGGGGAATTGGTAAAAAACATGCTATTCGCCTACAGAAAAATGGAATTTATACCGCCTTGGATTTTGCAGATATGCCGGTTGCCTGGGTGAGAAAGGAAATGACCGTAATAGGTGAACGCTTATGGCGAGAGTTAAACAATATCCCTTGTTTGAAACTAGAGACAGAACCAAATGCAAAAAAGGGCATTGGAACAGCGAAATCTTTTGGATTTAAATTAAGGGACTATACGCTTATTGAAGAGGCCTGTAGTTATTATGTAGCTGAAGTTGCAGATTTGTTAAGACAACAAAATAGTCTTGCTTCTCAAATTGAAATATCATTGCAGACCAATCAGCATAGTGCAGTCGATGAGCAGTATAGAAACAAAATAATTATAAATCTAGATACACCGACCGATAGCACTATAAAATTAACCAAGGAGGCTATAATTGGTTTAAAACAAATTTTTAAGCCAGGTTATCGTTATAAAAAAGTCGGAGTTAACCTAACGCAGTTGGTGCACCAGTATGAAGTGCAGACCAATCTTTTTGAGAATGCCCATAAAAGCGAAAATGACACCATTACTACGGTCATAGATAATTTGAATGGCAAATTTGGAAAGAATAAATTGAAAGTTGCGACCGTAGGAAATAGAAACAAAGAATGGGCTTTGATAAAAGAGCATCGTAGTCCAAGATACACTACGCAATGGAGTGAATTGATGACCATTGGTAAAAAGAATTAAACGTTGTATTGCTAGAATTAAAAAGTTGATGTTCCTATTTTTAGCAAATACACATCTTTAGTTCTTCGTATAAAGGAGCTTCAATTTGAGGCAATACAAACCATTGGTATAACTAAATAGATCAATTAAATTTTTTATTGGATTCTTATTCATTGAAAGTTGATTTTATATTCGCTAGCTATATTTCCTTAATTAATTTCAAATGCCTGTAATTGGCATTTAAAACATAACGCTTACAGTATGATAACTATAAATAATACAACCCAAAAAAAATGGTCTGTATACCTTGCAGACGACGACGTTACCGACCAAGAAATATTTAGAGATGCATTGAAAGAGATTGATACGCCTCTAACATTAAATGTATTCAATAATGGTATCGATTTATTGACCAGGTTGGAAAATAGTGAAACACAGCCAGATGTAATATTTCTAGACCTCTACATGCCTAAAATGGACTGGAGCGATTGTCTTATTAAAATGAGAGAGAATCCCTTACTTGATTACGTTCCTATCATTGTATATTCCACTGAATTCGATATTGATCGTATAGAAGAACTATTCGAGTATGGTGCCAATAGATATTTAAGAAAAACCGCTTCATTTGATTCTTTAGTGTCATCTTTAGATAGAACCTTTAATTCTTTAAAAAGAAATGCGAATAGTGCACCAGCATTAATTAATATAGTAGTTTGATGATATATTACATTAATATCGACTACTAATGATAGCGAATCAAAAATGGTCACTTTGTTGATCTTATCTGAAATAAAATAATGGTACAAATGCCGATGGATATCCATCGGCATTTTTGTTATCCAAAAGACATATACCTTTTTTGATACTAATACATCTTGGAATTTTGACCATTAAAATATTGATATACTTCTTGTAACATCTTGATTTCAATAGTAGGTATTGGTAAAGTAGAAAATATCTATTACGTTAAAATTGAAATTATTAGAGCGAACTGGAATTCTGTTTTATTCGTCATTTTGTAGTAATAATTCTAATAAAAAATATAAACTATGTTCTATACTACAATACTTTTAAATACTGTAAATACATTGATGCAACAACCAATAATCAATGATGTGGACATTACACCAAATTTTTTCGTAACCATTTTATCAGGTGTTATTTTGGCCTTAATATTTCAGATTATATTAACCGCCATTTCAGTGGCTGCAGGTGTCACTTCTGTAGGTAATTTCAAAAAAAGTTATGCGAAGTCCAAGGTGGAAATGGATGAAAGCGACAATAACAATGATCATAACATAAATGTGGGGGTAAAATACACCTCTATGTTTGGTATTTGGAGTTTAATAACTACAAGTATAGCATTATTCGGTGCAACGGCATTGGCACTTAAAATCAATGTAGTGGAGTCTACTTTTTCAAATATTACCACTGCCTTGGTAATTTGGGGGCTTTTCTTTTTAATTCTGTTTTATTTAGAAACTAAAATAGTGGGTTCTTTATTGGGTAATTTGGTAACCGCAGTAACTTCAGGTTTTAAAAATAGTGCAAATGCGATATCATCGATGTTTGAAACTTCTCCTTATAAGAAAGTAGATAATATTTTAGACCATACTATAGATAAAGTACGTTCGGAATTTGATACAGGAATAAGTTCAGAAAAAATCAATTCCGTAATGGATAATTTTTTTACAAAGGTTGATGAAAGAATTCCTGAATTTGATAGCATTAAAGCTGATCTTGAGGACATAGCCAAAGAATCCAAATCAACTAATTCATCAACTAAATGGTTTGCCATACAACAAATGGTGAATAAGTTATTGTCGGAAAATGGTAATAATGTTGATAATGGCAAGCAGTCTAAAATAAAAAAGCTTAAAGAAGTTATAGATTCAATATCTAATAATATGAACAAGGAAGATAGTAAAGTTGAAGGGGCTAAGAATGTAGTGGAAGAATTTAGTGCTTTGGATCGTGAAGTTATCGATTCCAAAACCAAAAAAATTCAAGACTATTTATCAAATGCAACACCATCAGACTTATCGGTTGGTCGTTTAGGTGTTTTATTAAAAGGAG
Source organism: Maribacter litoralis (assembly GCF_902506355.1). Classification (NCBI taxonomy): domain Bacteria; kingdom Pseudomonadati; phylum Bacteroidota; class Flavobacteriia; order Flavobacteriales; family Flavobacteriaceae; genus Maribacter; species Maribacter litoralis. Next base: position 3,668,643 of record NZ_LR733271.1, read on the forward strand.
CGTTAAACCATCCAAATATGGTGAAATCTATGCTATTGGATAAGGTAGAAGGATTGGATAGAAATAGTATTGTGGATGTTCTGTCAAAAAATAGTAACCTTAGTAAGGATGATATTAATGGTTATGCCGATAATTTTATGAACGTGGTGAAAAGTATTGGTACTCATTTGGACAATGGGGAAGGAACGCTTGAAAATTTAAAGAATAAAGTTACAGCTTACTTAAATAATGTTGGTTCTAACAATTATTCTTTCGATTTCAATGAATTGAGTAAGTCGTTAAAGTCAATTCTATATGATCCAAAGAAAAGTTTAAAAGATTTGAAAAATCAATTAACTGCTGTTGATATAGACGACGTGAAAAATTACATTTCCAATAGTAAGTATGTCGATGAAAATCAAATGGATAATGTAGTTCAAACAATATCAAACGTTAAGAAAAGTGTAGAACAAAAAGTTGATAAAATAGAAACAGAAGCAAGACAACGCGTTCAAATACTAGAGAGAAAAGCAATTATTAAAGCTGAACACGCAAGAAAAACGGCGATATCCGCATCCTGGTGGTTAGTGATTACTACAATTATTTCAGCGGTAGCAGCTATTGGAGGAAGTTTAATTTACTAGTAAAAATTTATAATTTATAATAAAGAGTGCAGCATTAGCTGCACTTTTTGTTTTAATTAAAATTTAGCTCAATTATTCTTTTCCCGTTCATATATTAATTTTTTTTTTTAAAATCTTAATGTTTAAATAGTTGGTAACGGTTTTAGGCAAAGTACTTTATGTTTTCTAATATATCTCCTATAAATATTCTTATTCCTTTTGAATTCTGAATCATTTAATAGGTTCCTGCTTTTTTTTCATCTATTGATACTAGTTCATCTTTTTATAGAATTCCTCCTTCAATTTGTTCAGAGTCTTTTATTCTTTCAAAGGAATAAAAGTGTTGATTACTTAGGTGTACATATTCACTTCCCGTATCGTAGATTTCACCCATTTGAAACCTTTATTATATAGTAATACTAATCTAATGGATTTTTAATTTCTTAAAAGTATTAGTAGCTACATGAGATTAAATTTCAGTTGTTTTACTTGAACTATGACCTAAAAGTAATTGGATCTGTAACCATTTTTTTTCGAACCAATTTTTTGGTATAAGAGTCTTAAATGAAAAATAGACGTACTATCTTTTTGAAAGATCACCTTTGGCGGTATAGATTTTTGGTACTGAAAAATTTGGTTTTGTAGACAAATCGTGTTCTAAATCGTGTTCACTTTCGAGTTCAATTGTAATTGCAAGCTGAAATATAGACATAAAAAAACGGTTTAGAGTGAACTAAACCGTTGTTTTCGTACGTTTTACCAGTGTAGCGAGAGGGGGGCACGATCCCCCGACCTCCGGGTTATGAATTGTCCAAAAACCCTTATTTTACTACAATTTCAAGACTTTTATTGTCAAAATCGTATTCGGTAGCGTATACGCTGATTAAACAAATTTATCTTCTCAAATATAATACATTAGAGAAATATATATGTAATGACTTTTCCGAAATATTACAAAACTATTTGTTGAGAAATTAGAGGCTTTAGCTTGATTAATATTTGGTGTTTAGTTAGCCGGATTACTTGTTTTGTTATGGTGCAATAGGTTTAATAAAATAAAGGGTTTAATTGATTTTATAATTTAAATGAGCTCAAAATTAATATTGATACAATTTTTACATAAAATGATATGGATATGATGATAATACTGTCGATGATGTGAGCTTTTGGTAATTATTTATATTTTTTATTTAACTTCACAGAAGTTTCTTTTTACATATTTGAATTATTTATCAGTCATTATCATAGAGTAATCTATGGTTTAAGGTTGTATAGCATTGCTATGGTCAAAATTATCGAGTTGGGAATTTTTGATATACGATGTTGAAGCCTCTACTAACTAACCTAGGCTAGTTTGTTTATTGTATAATATAAATCGATTTAATTTTTATTAGATGTGGTTTATAAAAATCATCTATATGGACAATAACAACTACAGAAATGAACATTTGCTTTTAAAGGGACTTAAAAAAGGTTCTGAAGCTGCTTATGATTACTTTTTTAAAAAGTATTATAATGAGTTATGTAATTATTTGTTTGCCATATGTGGAAATACTGAATTAGCGGAGGAAATCGCTCAACAATCTTTTATAAACTTCTGGGATAAAAGAAAAAAAATAGAAATTAAAAAGAATAGGTTGAAACCATATTTTTTTAGAATGGCCTATAATTTGTTTATAGATTCAAAGAGGAACGAAAATAAAAAGAATCAATTTCTTGAAAACCTTAAGAGGGAGGCTTATTCTGAAGTTGTTGAATTGGACAATGTACAATTTGAACATCGTCTTAAATTGGTGCAAAACGAAATTGAAAACTTACCTGATCAATGTAGAAAAGTATTTCTACTTGGAAAAAAGCATGGAATGAAATACAAAGAGATTTCAGAACAGTTGCATATTTCTGTTAAAACTGTCGAAGTTCATATGTCCAAAGCTCTAAAAAGGTTGAGAACACAACTAACGATATTTCTTTAATATGCAGCATATGCTAACTTTATGTATGTGTTTATAACGTTAAACTTATTCTTCACGCACTAAAAATGTTAAAAAAGTCAATTTTAAGTAAGGGTATTTAAAAAATGATGCGTCTCTTTTATGAAGGGACTAAAATTTTTTACATGACCAAGCTTGATATTAAAACGATAATTACAAGATATCTTAGAGAGGAAGCAACACCCGATGAAATCTCCTTATTATTTGAATGGGTAAAAAAAGAGGGTAATAAAGAGATTTTTAAAACTATAGTCAAAGATGACTTTGAGGTAAGATATCAAAAAGCTACATGGAATACAGAAGCGGCCTTTGGTGAATTTTTAAGCGAAATCAAAAGTAAAAAAGCTTCTAAAAGTATTCCTTTATATAGAAGTAGACAGTTCTTTAAGTATGCCGCTGCAGTTCTTGTTTTAGTAGCATCTACAACATATTATATATTTAATGGTTCCACATCAGAAGTATTAAATTCTGCAATAGATGTCAATGAGATTACTCTTCAATTATACAATGGAGAAATTATAAATCTTAACAAAGACCAAGATACCCTTATACAATTCGATAAAGCTACTACTAGCATTCGTATAAAGGATGGGGTTTTATCCCATGAAGGCTTAATATCTGCAAATCATAAATCAAATAAAAATGTATTGAATGTACCATATGGAAAGACAATATCTGTAAGTCTAGAAGATGGTTCTACTATAAAGTTGAATTCTGGCTCAGAATTAACATATCCTTCAAGTTTTTTAGGAGAGTATAATAGATTAGTTGCATTAGAAGGTGAGGGGTATTTTGAGATTTCCAAAAATCCAATGAAACCATTCATTGTAAAAACAGATGAAACTTATACTCAGGTTTATGGAACTGTTTTTAATATTTCTTCTTATGAAAACGATGACGCAATAGAGGTCGTTTTGGTTGAAGGTTCTGTTGGGGTAGGCGATAAACTTAGGTTAAATGAGAATAGTTTAATGATGCTTAAGCCATCTCAGAAAATTACAAATTCTAAAAAGAACAAAGATTCGTTTACCATAAAAGATGTAGATGTATCTCCATATGTATCATGGGTACAGGGTATTATGTCTTTTGAAGAGGAAAACATGTCTCAAATAATCAAAAAATTAGAGCGACGATATAATGTTACCATAATTAATGAAAATAACACTTTAGAAGAGCGTCATTTTACCGGTGCATTTGATTCGGAGGATATAGAATCTATTTTAAAAATAATACAAACACACACAAATTTCAATTACGTAATTAAAGGAAAAACAATAACTATTAAAAAAACAGAATAGCCTATGGGATAAACAATTCTAAGTAAAAAGAAACTAACCAACAACTAACTCTAGATAGAATGAATTATGAGAAACCAAAAAACCAATTACATTAAAGCCTTTACCGGGCTTAGAGGAATAGTTTGCCTCTTGTGTATGTCACTAATTATTAATAAAGTAAATGCAAAAGGATATAATCAAGAAGATACCGTTGTAGCAAATTTTAAAAATAAAAATTTAGGGGACATTTTTGAAACAATTACCAATTCAACTGGACACAAGTTCTTTTATGAAGCAACAGAGGTAGATTTAGATCGTAAAGTAACAGTTTCAAAATCTAAATTGAAAATTGAGGAGTTGCTCGATGAAATATTTAAAGGCACAGATTTAGAATATGAAATTCTTACGAATCAAATTGTCGTTAAAAGAAAAGGAGAAACTATTTATAGCGGTAAAATACCTGAGAAATCAGTAGAAATATCAAACTTTCAAACGAGTCTAAATGGTAAAATCCTAGATGAGGAAGGTATTCCGTTGCCAGGAGCTTCTGTTGTTGCTAAGGGAACTACCGTAGGAACAACGACAGATTTTGATGGTAATTTCAATATTACTTTACCATTAGGTGTTACTTCTGTGCAAGTATCTTATTTAGGGTATAGGTCTAAAGAAGTAAATGTTGAGGGGCAGGAGACGGTTACCATTAGTTTAGAGCCAGATGCTGCTGCTTTAGAAGAAGTTATTGTGGTGGGCTATGGCTCATTGGCAAAAACTAAAGTAACTGGTTCGGTAATTTCTATAGATACTGAAACAATCGTAAAAGTACCTGCTTTAACTGCCGAAGGCGCATTAATTGGTCAAGTTGCCGGTGTACAGGTTCAGGAAGTGTCAGGTGAACCAGGTGCTGCCCCAAACATAAGGGTAAGGGGATCAGGTTCTATTTCTGCAGGTAACGACCCGTTATTTGTTGTTGATGGTATTCCGATTTCTCGAAACTTAACATCTTCAAGTCAAATAGGGGGTATAGCAAATCAAGGAGGTAATTTTCAACCACCGACTATTAATCCATTAGCAACATTAAATCCAAATGACATTGAATCTATACAGGTGTTAAAAGATGCCAGTGCCGCAGCAATCTATGGATCAAGAGGTGGTAACGGGGTTTTATTGATAACCACTAAAAAAGGTTCCAATTCAGATGAAGGTGTATATTCTTTCGATACTTATGCAAGTATGCAAACTGTTGCGAACAGAATTGATTTAATGAATGCAAGTGAGTTAATTGACTTTACTACTGATGCTAGAAACAACAATTATTTGGCTTCAGTTCCAGGTGCTTCTATAGATAATCCTATAGGACCTGGTGATAGGGGAAATGTAAATTATGAACTTCCTGAATCATTTGTAAATTGGGATGGTACTGATACAGATTGGCAGGATGTGATTTTTAAAACAGGAGTAGTTCAGAGTTATAACTTTTCTTACGCATCACCTGTAAAAAATAAAACTAGTTTTTATGCTTCTGCCGGTTATTTTTCGCAAACTGGTGTTATTGAAAAATCAAAATTCGAACGCTATTCCGTTTTAATGAATTTAAATTCTCAGCTTTCTGAAAAGTTGAATTTAGATTTAAGATTTGCCCCTACTGTTACAGAAAACCAAAGGGTACCGGCATCAGCACCTTATTTTGCCACACCTCCGGGAATAGTATATTCTGCTATCGTTCATTCACCTACGGTGAGTCCTTATAATCCAGATGGGACTATAAATCAATTAAACAATCAATCTTATTTAGGAGGCGGAACTACTACAGCAAGTAATCCATTAGCTATTATTGAAGCTATTGATGATCAGTTATTTCAATTTCAGAATAGAGGTACTCTTAGCTTAACATATGATATAATACCCGGTTTAAGTTTTAAGACTTTGGGTGGAACGTATATAAATGTATATAATCAAGATTTTTATAGGGCAAATACCTTATTATACAGAAATTCAGCAGATGGTAATCCATATGGGCAAGCATCTTCCTCAACTGAAACAAACTGGTTATGGGAAAATACCTTAAGCTGGACAAAAGATTTTGATGATCATTATATAGATGCCGTAATAGGTTATACAGCTCAGAAAGATAATTTGACCATAAAACAAGTTTTGGCTAACAATTATCCAGATGATCTTGTTCCTACAATAAGTGGAGGACAAGTGTTTGGCGGTACTTCATTAAAAGAACAATGGTCTTTATTATCATCACTGTTTAGAGTGAATTACAGTTATAAAAATAGATACTTATTTACCGGAACGTTTAGATCGGATAAATCTTCAAGGTTTGGAAAAAATAACCAGACAGGGTACTTCCCATCTTTTTCTTTAGGTTGGAGGTTAAGTCAAGAGGATTTTTTATCTGATTCAGATTTAGTATCAGAATTGAAACTTAGGGCTAGCTGGGGTCAAACAGGTAATTTTGAAATTCCTAACTATGGCGCTGTTGGTTTATTATCACCACAAAACTATAATTTAGGAGGTAACGAAATTAACGGTCTTGTTCAGGCTACAATTCCAAATCCCAATCTAACTTGGGAAAAATCTGAACAAATGGATATCGGTTTAGAAGTAGGGCTGTTTGATAATAGAGTCTTTTTTATGGCAGACTATTATGATACCACCACTAGAGATTTACTGTTAAACGTTGCCATTTCTTCTGTATCTGGTTTTGAAACAACTTTAAGAAATCTTGGAGAAGTTCAGAATAAGGGTTTTGAATTAGCCTTGACTACCAAAAACTTTGTTGGTGATTTTACATGGTCAACAGATTTTAATTTTTCTACGAACAAAAATGAAGTTTTGGCACTTAATGAATCTGATGAGCCTATTTATTCTTCGGGAAGTGCGGGTGTAAGACATGTTACTAGAGTAGGTGACCCAATTGGTAGCTATTACGGTTATGTAGTTGATGGCATTTATCAAACACAAGAAGAAATTGATAGTGCTCCTGTAGATACTCAGGCACCTAATGCAGGTCCTGGTGATTTTAGATTTAAGGATATAGATGGTGACGGACAAATTACACCAGATGATAGAACTGTAACCGGTAGTTATTTTCCGGATTTCACTTGGGGAATCAATAACAATTTTAGTTACAAGAATATTGATTTCAGTTTCTTGATTCAAGGAGTTGAAGGAAATGAAGTATTAAACCTTACCTCAAGACATCTTAAAAATGGTGAGGCGAATTTTAATTCATATGCCATATTTAATGAAAGATGGAGGTCGGCCGAAGATCCAGGTAATGGTTCAATTCCTAGGGCAGATAGAGAATCTGGTAATCATGGTAATAACAGTAGACCTTCTTCTTTTCAAGTTGAAGATGGGTCATATGTTAGGCTTAGAAATGTAACACTGGGTTATACACTTCCAATTGATAATATTTTTGGCGGTTCTATCCAAAAGCTAAGGTTTTATGTAACAGGTACTAATTTATTTACAATAACAGATTATCTAGGTTATAATCCAGAAGTAAGTAATATTTCTACCAATAGCTTAACTCCGGGAGAGGATTATGGTGCTTTTCCATTGACAAAATCTTTTACCATGGGAGTAAACTTAAAGTTCTAACCTAAAAACGAAAAAAATGAAACGAATTCTATATATAATATTATTCACTGCTTGTTTTACTTCTTGTAGTGATGATTTCACAGATCTCGCGCCTATTTCTAATCGTAATGAGGCAGACTTTTATAAGACTTCAGATGATTTTGAAGTAGCAATTAATGCTAGTTACTCTGGTATGCAGAGTACAGGTATTTATGGTAGAGGATATTGGACAATGTTTGAAATGCGTAGTGACAACACCGATCAAGGTCCAGATGCAACTGGTCTTGCACGTCAGTATACAGAAATAAACTCATTTACAGAAGATGCTTTAAACGAGCAGGTTACTTCTGTTTGGAGTGAGTCGTATAAAGTTATTTCTAATTGTAATGTAATCCTTTCTCGAATTGATGGTGTTGAAATGGATACCGATTTAAAAGCCCGTATAACTGGTGAGGCTTTGTTCATTAGGTCTTTAATGTTTTATCACTTGGCCATAGCATTTGGAAATATTCCATTACAACTGGAACCTTTTGTTTCTGGTGACGAATTGACTCAAGTAGATCAAACTACTGTTCTAAATCAATTAATAGTAGATTTAGCAGAAGCGGAAACGGGCTTACCTGTTGCTTATTCGGGCAGTGATGTAGGTAGAGCTACTAAAGGTGCCGCTGCAACGTTATTGGCAAAAGTACTATTGACTACTGGTGACGATACCGCTGCTGCAACGGTACTTCGTAGAATAATTTCTGATTATGGTTATGAGTTGTTAGATGATTATGCTGATTTATGGGGAGTAGGTAATGAAAATAACGCAGAGTCTATTTTTGAAATACAATATATCAGTGGAGGTATAGGTCAGGGAAGTTTGTTTACCAATGATTTTTCTCCTAGTACAGATTTACAGACCGGATCAGGGTTTGGTAGAAATAGACCAACTATATCATTAATGGAGGCTTATGAAGAAGATGATTTAAGATATGATCCATCAATGGGTGATACGTATGTCAATCTTGAAGGTGAAACCATAGAAGCCAGGTACGTAAAGAAATTTTGGTCTGATCCAGCTATTGAGAATGATTCAGATATCAATTTTGTTGTGTTTAGATATGCCGATGTGCTATTAATGTTGGCAGAAGCCTTGGGTGAATCAGGTGAAAGTTATGATTTGATCAATGAAGTAAGACGAAGAGCTGGTTTAGAAGATATCGATGCCAGTACTCCTGGTTCATTTGAAGAAAAATTACTTAATGAACGTAGAGTAGAACTAGCCTTTGAAAACCACAGGTGGCCCGATTTAAAAAGATTCGATGCGGAGTCTAAAATTCAGGAAGCGGAATCTTTTATAACAGCTACCAGAGAATACTTTTATATCCCACAAAGAGAGATTGATATTAACCCAAATTTCGAACAAAATTAAAAGCTTGTTAGTTTAATTATTTGAGTAGTTTGAAGCAGTCCCAGTATCATGCTATGCCTACTTTTTAGCTGTGGATACCTAGTTAAATATTACAAATAAATTATATAATCTTCAGTCCTCCATAAGGGCTGAACCAAACCAATAATGTCAAATTTTAAATATAAAAAAATGAAAAAACTACTAACTGTAATTTGTCTGAGTTTAGCATTTATAACCGCTCAAGCACAAGAGAAAAAAACCTTGAATGTTTTGGCCATAGGAGCGCATCCAGATGATTGCGATTCAAAATTTGGAGGAACCGCTGCAATGTTGGCTAAAATGGGCTATAAGGTTAAGTTTTTAGCATTGACCAATGGAGATGCCGGGCATCAAAGTATGGGCGGTGGTCCACTTGCAAAAAAGCGTAGACAAGAAGCTATAGATGCGGCAAAAGCTTTAGGTATTGCAGAATACGAGGTATTGGATAATCATGATGGTGAGTTATTTCCAACACTAAATGTTCGTCTAGAGGTTATTAGAAGGATTAGGGATTGGGACGCCGACATCGTATTAGGTCTTAGACCAAATGATTATCACCCAGACCATAGAAATGCCGGTTCTGTAGTGCAAGATGCTGCATATATGAATATTGTACCAAATGTTGCGCCAGATACACCACCATTACAGAAAAACCCGGTGTTTCTTTATATGAGTGACCACTTTAAAAAACCTTATCCTTTTCAAAAAGATATTGCTGTTATCATTGACGAGGTTATTGATACTAAAGTAAAAGGTTTGGCTGCCCACGATTCGCAAATGTTCGAGTGGTTGCCATGGACCAATGGTACAGACCTTTCTACTATCCCGGAAGGAGAAAAAGAGCGTTTAGCTTGGTTGAAGGAAAAATGGATGAACAGAAAGCCAAACGCAAGCACACTTGAAGCTGTTAAAAAATGGTATCCAAATGTAGATGTATCAAAAGTAAACCATGTTGAGTTCTTTGAAATATGTGAGTATGGAAAACAACCTACAGATGCGGAAATCAAGGAAATGTTTCCAATGTTAGGGAGTAAGTAAAAGTTAATTCAAAAATAACCAACCACCAATGGAGAATAGTAAGCCTATCACCAAAAGATATTATCATATTATAGCATTAGTAATGCTGGTATTTTTTGTAATATCATTTATTACCAATATTCTAAATTCTATAATAGTAGATGTAAAAGATAGTTTTGAGTTAAGTCTTACTTCTACGGGCTTTTTACCTTTTACTTTTTTTATTGCATATGGAATCATGTCCATACCAGCAGGATTTCTATCTGAAAAATATAGTGAGAAGTCATTGTTGACAATATCTTTTTTGGTGATGGGGCTTGCTTCTTTGGGTTTTGCATTATTTCCAAGTTATGGTGTGTTTAGTGTTACCCTTTTTACATTAGGTTGCTGTATGGCCGTATTACAGGTAATTATAAATCCAATGCTAAGAATTGCAGGTGGTGAAGAGCACTTTGCATTTAATTCGGTTCTAGCTCAATTGGTATTCGGTGCGGCATCTTTTCTAAGTCCTTATCTATATAAATATTTAGTAAATACAGAAAGTACTGGTAATGATAAAATTGCTAATGTGCTACGGGGTATGGTGCCAGATAATTTACCATGGGCATCATTGTACATTGTCTTTGCTATCATAGCTTTCATTCTTGTTGTTTATGTATTTATGAACAAATACCCGAAGTTTACCAAAAATGAAGATGAAAAAGCGGGAGACACAAGTTCATATTTTGATTTGCTTAAGAATAAATGGACCATCTTATATTTTCTTGGAATATTTTGCTATGTAGGGGCTGAACAAGGTGTAGGTAATTGGATATCTCAATTTTTAAATCAATACCATGGGTTAGATCCTCAAACTACTGGGGCCGATACCGTTTCATATTTTTGGGCAATGCTTACGGTCGGCTGTTTGTTAGGCTTATTGCTTTTAAAATTCTTTGACAGTCGTAAAATCTTAATCGCAGCCACTGCAATAACCATTATTGCTTTGATTTTTTCATTGACCGGTTCTAAGGAAATCGCTTTAGTTGGTTTTCCAATGATAGGGTTCTTTATTTCGGTAATGTACTCGGTTATTTTTTCTCTTGCGCTAAATTCTGTAAAAGAACATCATGGATCATTATCCGGTATTTTATGTACAGGTATAGCAGGTGGCGCTGTAATACCTTTTATAGTGGGTGGTTTAGGTGAATTGATGACATTGAAAATGGGTATGTTCTTTTTGATCATACCGTTAGGGTTTATTCTTTCTATTGGATTTTGGGCCAAACCATTGGTGAACAACAAGACCATAAGTCTAAAAAAAGATAAATGAGAAATATTCCCCAAGAAATTTTAGGAGTTGACATTGGCGGTACCAATATAAAAATTGGTAAAGTTGTTCGTGGTGTGGTAGTGGAACATAAAAAAATTCCGGTAAACCGCAATGATATTGAGCAAGTTACGCTAGATAACCTTTATGGTGGGTTAAAGAGCTTAATGACTGATTCAATTGATGCCATAGGTATTGGAGTTCCAGCGGTAGTAGATTATGAAAAGGGTATTGTCTACGATGTTCAGAATATTCCTTCTTGGACCGAAGTTCCTTTGAAAAATTTAATTGAGGACCAATTTAAGGTGCCGGTTTATATTAATAATGATGCTAATTGTTTCGCAATTGGCGAAAGTAGATATGGAAAAGCTAAACAGTTTGGTAATGCCATAGCTCTTTCCTTAGGTACTGGTATGGGAATGGGGATTATTATTGATGGTAAGCTCTATAATGGTGTGTTATGTGGAGCAGGTGAAATTGGTATGTTGCCTTATTTAGATAATGTATTGGAGCATTATACCGGTAGTTTCTTTTTTGAACGTGAATTTAAACGCTCAGCTTTTGAATTATACCAAAAAGCGTTAGAAAAAGATTTGGAAGCTTTAAATGCTTTTGAACAATATGGGAAACACTTGGCTGAGGGTATCAAAATTATCTTGTACATGTTTGCTCCTGAAATTATAATATTAGGAGGTTCTATTAGCAAAGCGTATCAGTTCTTTAAAGAATCAATGCTAGTTGGACTTCAATCTTTTCCTTACAAAAAACAGATAGAAAACTTAAAAATTCAAACCTCAGATTTAGCTGATTCTCCAATCCTTGGAGCTGCAGCGCTTTGTCTGTAAAAATTATATTTAATGAGACAACTTATAACAATTTTAATGGTGGTTTTCTTACTGGCCTCTTGTTCAGAAACAAAGGTTGGTAAACATGTAAACATCACGGTCGAAAATAATAAAGTAGGGGCACCAGTAACCTTAGGTATACCTTTCCCAAAGGGAGAATTGTATTCTGTAGACCATTTACGTTTGCTGACTTCAGACGGAAAGGAAATTCCTTGTCAAACAACGGAGGTTTCAAATTGGGGTCCATTAGATGATAGTGTAAAATGGGTATGGGTGTTTTTCTTCTCAGAAGAGGAAACAGATTATGTGATAGAATATGGTGATGCTATTGTTCCGATAAAATCAAAGGATAAAATCGTATCGACCAATAATATGAGACCACAAGGAGGCATAGAGGTGAATACAGGACCACTTTCTTTTGCTATTCATAAAATGGGAAATGGATTTTTAGATGAGGTTTTTTTAGATACCAATAGTAATGGTCAGTTTGAGGAAAGTGAGCTAATAGGTTCGTCACAGGGAGAAAATAGAGGGTCTTTTTTAGATATTTTAGATGATAACGGTATAGACCATTCTAAAGCGGTTATCAATGAAGTGTTCAGGGAAAAGGGATCAGGACCAATGCATAACATTTTTAGAATTGAAGGTACATATACCTACAATAGAGAAGATAATAATATTTCTCCCTTTACTATGTGGCTACATGCTTATGCAGGTAAAAGTTATGTAAAAGTGTTGCATACATTGACCTATACCGGTATACCTGATAAACATAAGGTAGTAGAAGGGGAACACTATAATATTGCTACACAGAATGAACATATTTTATCTGAAGACACTGTAGATGATATAGGCTGGACACAGCCAAATGATGAAATTGCGGCTAGTGGTATTCAATTAAAATATCATTTAGAAGATGATGTGAGTATTTCAATTCCTATGAACGAAGGTAGTTGGCAAGACGAAAATGCCAAAGTAAATGTTAATGAAATAAAATCTGAAAATAAAAATGTTGTAAAGTTATTACAGCAAGGTCCAGAAAGGGTAAAAAGCACTAGTCTTAGAAGCTTGTATATCAATGGGTTTAAGAAAGATAAAAATGAAGAAGAAGTAAAGAAAGATTATAATTTTGAGGCAACAATAACAGATGGTGATGAAAAAATAGCGAACAGTGAAAGGGCTAAAGGATGGGTTAATATTGCAGATTCTAAACGTGGCGTTGGTATCGGTATCAAGAACTTCTTAAAAGAATATCCTAAAGGTGTAAAGGTAGATCCGGTAACCCAATCTCTAACAGGTAGCATTTGGCCACTTGAAAACGGACCTATGAATTTCGCTAGACATAATACCGAGCCAGATGGTGGTATGTTGGGTAATTTTGCCCAAGGAATTACAAAAACCACCGAATTTGTATACTATTTCCATGATAATGTAACTACAGAAGAAGTAGGGCAAAAAATGAACTATGTTATAAATAGTCCAGTGGCTCATGCAGATCCTAAGTGGTATACCGATTCAAAGGTGTATGGTAATATGGCTCCGATGTCAACAAAACATCCCGAGTTTGAAAACGCTTTGCAATACAGGTACCAGTGGTGGAACTATAATCAAAATCATGAACCATGGTATGGTATGTTTAATTATGGGGATGGAAAAAGTTATTATTTCAATGACCGCTGGGTACAGTGGACCAATAACGAACCAACTGTAGATTTTATGTTTTGGACGAACTTTATGAGAACCGGTGATCCAAAGTATTTTAATATGGGGCAAGCAATGAGTAGGCATACCATGGATGTAGATAATGTTCACTGGCCCAAAAAAAGAACCTATTATGGAGAGATTAACGACGCTATAGATTTTTGGAATTATCAAGAAGAACCAGAGTCTACACCCTATTTAGGTATAGGTAGACGTCACGCCAATGAGCATTGGTATGCATTATTGAGTGCGCATGTATGGATTCAAGGTTGGATTGCATCTTATTATATTTCAGCAGATCATAGGGCTCTTGAGGTGGCTAAAATGACTGGTGACACTTATTTAAATAGAATTTGGGGCGATCACGATTTAAGGGGTAGAAGGTTGTATCTGTCAGTTCTGAATTTGGTAGAGCTTTATGATGCTACAAAACTAGATAAGTACAAAAAAGAACTTGACGAACGTGTTGAACTAATGTTGGAGTTTCAAGAAAGACAAGGGGGTAATCTTTTGTTGGATAGATATGGATACAGTCAAACGTATGTTGCACAGGGCCTTTACAAATACCAACAAATTACAGGCGATGAAGAAGTAAGGGAAGCATTGCTTGATCATGCCAGATGGGTAAGGGATGTACCACCATTAAACCATGAAATGGAATCTTATTTGGCAACAATTTATCCATTGGTATTAGGCTATGAAATTAGTGGGGAAGTTGGTTATTTAGAAGAAGCATTGGATCGGGCTGAGTACTTAAAGATAGGGGAGTTAAAAAAATCACCTAGTGAATATGAAAATGCCAAAGAGTATAGTGCCGATTTATTAGAAATTTCTAACCTGCCCAATAGTAAAAAGAAATTTACCAATTGGCAAACGAACCAGGGTCTACGTGTTTTTGGATGGACACATGCGTACAACATACCTTATTTACTTTACGCAATGGAGCAAGAAAATATCGAGTAGTTTATTTTGAATTGGGATAGGAGTAGTTTGCTGATAAGGCAGCTGCTCCTTTTTTTCTTTATCTAATCGATATAACTACAAAAATGACAACAACAAAAAAAATAGGACTCATACTCGGTCCATTATTATTCGTATTAATTCATTTTTTCTTTGAAGGAGCTGAACTATCAAATGAAGGTAGAGATATTTTAGCGGCAACCGTTTGGGTTGGTATATGGTGGGTGTTAGAAGTTTTACCTATTGCTGTTACGGCATTATTACCTATAATTCTTTTTCCCCTATTGGGCACAATAAGTTTAGGGGAGACTACTGCTAGTTATGGGCATAAGTATGTCTTTCTTTTTATGGGTGGTTTTATGCTGGCCGTAGCAATAGAGAAATGGGGATTGCATAAAAGAATTGCCCTGTACATTATAAAAACTATCGGTACTAATATTTATACTATTGTCTTGGGTTTTATGGTTGCCACGGCATTCCTATCGATGTGGATATCGAATACTGCTACTACGGTAATGATATTGCCTATGGCTGTATCGATAATAAGACAATTTTTAAAAAGCCAATCGGCAGAGATAGTCAAAAATGAATCCTTTAGTAAGTTATTAATGCTTTCAATTGCGTATGCCGCATCCATTGGGGGTATGGCAACGCTAATAGGAACTCCTCCAAATTTAGTTTTTGCAGGCTTTGTTCAAAAAACCTATGGTATAGATATCAGTTTTTGGCAATGGATGCAATTTGGGTTGCCATTGGCCTCTATATTGCTAGTATTATCCTGGTATTATCTTACACGGTTTGCTTATCCACAAAAAGTAAAAACTTTTCCTGGTGGTAAAGCTGAAATCAATAGATTGATCAAAGAGCTCGGACCAATGAAAACTGAAGAGAAAAGGGTTCTCATGGTTTTTGTACTAACCGCATTCTGCTGGATAACCAGATCTTTTCTTTTACAACGTTTTATACCAAATATAGATGATACAATTATTGCAATTGGGTCTGCCATTGTACTATTTTTAATACCTATGAAGTCCGGAAATAGAACCTTGTTGTTATGGAACGAAGCTGTTAAAATTCCATGGGGAATTATATTGTTATTTGGTGGTGGTATGGCTATTGCAAAAGGATTTGAAGAAACAGGATTAGCCATATTCTTGGGTTCTAAAATGATGTTTTTTGAAGGAATGCCTTTAATTGTATTATTGTTATTGATCATTACATCTGTTAATTTTCTTACCGAAGTAACCTCTAATCTTGCAACAACCGCCATGATGCTACCTGTAATGGGGCCTTTGGCTTTAACATTGGGTGTTAATCCTTATGTACTTTTAATTGCATGTACAACAGCAGCTTCTTGTGCTTTTATGTTACCGGTAGCTACACCTCCAAATGCAATTGTATTTGGATCGGGGTATTTACGAATACCGGATATGATTCGCTCTGGGTTTTTAATGAATATAATTTCTATAGTAATTATCAGTTTAATTATATATTTCCTGCTGCCTGTTCTATGGAATTTGGAAGGTATGATCACAACTCCCTAATACGTATTAATTTTCCTTCTTCATTTGTTGCTTGTTAGGTGAAACTCGGGTAATGGTTAGTAATGGTGATATAGGGTAGGAGATAGGGTAACCACAATAAATTTTTAGGGTAGTTAGCCGGGGTAGGTAATGGGTAGATGATAGGGTTGGTAATGATTATTTACATCTGTTCTACACGGTTATGGTGTAAAATGCTGATTGTTAGTTGTTTGAATCTTGATGTTTTAGGGTGGGTAATCGTTGTAATAACTACCCCAAATTTTATTTTTTCTGCCCATCTTGCTAAGTGGAAAAAATGTTTTCTTTTTTATTTAAAAAATATATCTCTAATACGGATACCCGTAAAGAATATTTTGTAGTTATTTCTAGTATTGTACCACAGCTTCTTTTTTATGTCTATTACTTAAAAAAGTAGGGTATAATAATTTTCAACATCGATATGAATAAAGACCCCAGAAAAACCAAAAGTATTAGCGACTGTTTTACACCAGAATTAACAAGACAATTCCAGATTGAAATGGATGCTGCGTTAAAGAAAATGGATATGTCATCTGTAAAGGAAGTTTTGGAAGAATATAAGATTGCACACTTTCAAGATTCCATAGATTTTATTGAAGCGCTTGACTATTGTTTCAATAGTTGGAAAAAGGAAAATATGGGCTCTAAGGTATATGGTGAAGTTACTACTTCGGAAAGTAGATGTATTGCCTGTGAACATGGTAAGGGCATGATAGTTTATGAGTTTAAATATATGCATGCAGCGGCTCCAATACCAATGAATAGGGTAGTGTATGGTTGGGACTTTGGTATTCTGCTCGATATTAGAGATGAAATACTGTTTGAGGTTCGGGTTTGTAATGCTTTTTTGGATAAAGATGAAATGGAGAAGATAAGAATTGTCTGATTTTCTCCTGCTTATATCTCATATTTCACTGAACCAAGTTTTTGAGGTTCAGGGTTATTTAGCACCCATTTTACAGCTAATTCACGCATCACATCCACATCTTCATTATACTTCTTTATGTCTTTAATGAGTAAGGTTAACTCTTCTATTTCAGAGTTTTAAAGCTATTTCCAGTGCTTACAAACAGTTTTTTTTGAGTAACCGCCATAGGCATCAATATTGCATTTCTTTAAAACTAAAATAAGCTCTTCAATACTGTTGTTTTCTAATAGCTCTTCAAAATTTTTAGGCAAGGTTTTTCTTTTGTTCGATTTTGGTTTTTTGGACGCAGCTACTGTTTCAAGGGAGACACTTTCTTTAAAATGCTCTTCAATATCGCTTTTGGCTTTGTTTCCATATTTTTTGGCATAGTAGAAACCGATGCCGAAAACTAGAATAGTTAAAAATGTGTAGGTCATTCGTTAATTTAACTGTCTAATAGACATTGTTTACTGATCTCTATATTCTAAAATTTCTTCGTAAACCAAATTATCTGCACCATTGTATTTGTTGATAACAGTTCTTTTTATCGGACGATTGTGAGTATCATATTCCATGGTAATAAAATGGTCTGAATTTTTCCAATCAAATTTCATCCTTTTGAAATTGTTGACAGAATATTTAAGTCCCAACATCAGACGATAGATATAATAATCTGACTGTATAACTCCAATTTCGTCAGAATAGTTAACAATACCTTGTTTATCATCATACTCAAAGTACTCAAGACCATCATTATTTACAACTGAATTACTAATGCCAATCATATTATTATTCTCGTATAAAATATTGGTTTCGCTCTGTTTTATAATCAAATTATTGGTAGTTATTTGATAATTTACACCTCTAATACGACCTGCATATTCACGGTTAGCATCAAGCTCGCTTTCATTTATTGAAATGAGATTAACACCATTCTCTATAGAACGGTCAAAAGTTATACCTACATAATTAGAAGGTAAAATACCCATATTCCAACCACAATTACTTTCTGAACAATTTAGTAGGGCACTAATTAATTCTCCTTCAGCATTATATTCCATATTATAATATGCATAAGAAGGACCAAAGGTTTCATTTTCTTGATTTATCTCAAGTCCTGTTAGCTTTTTGTCAGTATCATAATATAAAGTATACACTGTAATAATAGAACCATAAGTCGGATTATTACTTATTGTAATTTTTTTTAAATCTGTGGATAATAAGCTTTGTTCTGAATCGGCGGAAAGTGTTTTAAAGGAAATTTCATTTCCATAGGCTATACCTTGATTATTTTTTGCATAAGCTCGCAAATAATAAACTGTGTTTTCATCCAAATTTGAAATTAAACTTGTAAAAGTATTTCTGACATTTTCATCTTCTGTATAATTATCTTGAATAGTTGGATTTTTCGTTTTACCATAGCAAACACCATTACTAATAATTTGACTACCTCCATTATCGGTTATAGAACCTCCACTTTCAATTGTTGTAGAAGTTAGATTTGAAATCGGTGTTGTAGAAATAATAGGTAGTTCAAAATCTATTTCTTCTTCTACATTATTCTCATCCGACGAAGAACAACTACCGAATGCAAACAATAATAATATAGATATGGGAATAAATTTTAAATGCTTTTGAATCATGATTTTATTAAAGTTAATAAGGTTAGTACCATTCTAATAAAACGGATTAAAGTTCTTTTAAGTCTAAAAACTTACCTTTTTTATTGGAATTGACACAATGGGATGCACTTAAATGAATAAAATCACAGGATTTTTAAAAATTAGTTTCCGACTTATATGATATCCCAATCCATTTTTCAATTTCAAATGTTATTTCTTTTTGCCAATCTCTAATATTGGTATTATGCGGTAAGGATATTACACTACATTCTTCAGTACTTATACTTTGTGGACTTTGCTCATTATGGTCATAATAGTGACCATGAGTTTTCTTAAAGGTAGCCCCAGGGTATATTAAAGCAACCATCTTTGCCTTGTAATATTTCATATAAGCAAACATTTGGCGAAGGTCTTGCGGAGAAGGATTATAGTTTTTAATATTCTTCCATTTGGTATCTAAGACCACACAATTGATTTCACCTTTATTCAAAACAATATCTGGTCTCATTTTAGAATTATAACCATTACTTGGTTTCCAAAAATTTCTAGTGTTTTGTGCAGTAATCGTGAACCCTTTATTTTTATGCTTTCTTAAACTCGTATAAACAAACTGTTCCCATAAAGCATTCATGTCAAACATTAAGGCTAGTATGTTGTTAGAACCTTTACTAACATCAGGGTGGTAGTTCAAGAGCAAAAGTTTAGCTATTTCTATAGCTTTTTGATAACCATTAGTCTTTCTGTTCAACACCAATGTATTAAAAATTGCATCTGATATTTTAATGTCTGGCATTTCAGGAAAATCAAGGAGTAATGACTGTATAGCACCTTGCAAACTCTCATTTGTGTTGATGTTTGCTAGAAGTTTTATAGCCTTATATAGAATTTGGTGAAGTTTATTTTCTGTATCATACGTGGTATGCTGTATGTAAAAACGTTCTTGATGCACTAAATTCTGACTTATATGTTTTCCGAATTTGAGATTACCTTTTAAGCTGGTTCTATTGCCTTCTGTTTTTCTGTATTTTTTTACTAAGCCCTGTCGTAGTAGATACTTGACTTCATTTATAAATATTTCAAAATATAAATCAAGTATTGAGTTTGATTTTAATTTTAGACTACCAGAGGTCGGTGCATTTAATTTTAGCACACCAACAGTATGTAACATATCTATAAGCACCCTACGCCAACTTTCCTTAGATGTCGTTAGACTTTTATCAATCTTTGGTAAAACCTCTATTAGCGTGTTTCCTATTTGTAATACACCTACATACTCACAAAACTTAACTCCATTATGTACTAATGAATAGTAGGGGACACCAGTTTCTCCGTAAAAAGCTTGTAAAGATTTTAACTGATCAATAGTTATTCTTTTTGCTCCTCTATCGGTACGTAGAATCTCATGTTCAAATACAACTATGTGGTGTTGGGTGCTCAAATTTTTATCCTATAAGTTTAAGTATCGCTTTTTTAAAATCTTCATTGTTCATTTCTGTAGCATCCTTTATTCTATATATCTTTCTTTCTAGTAATGTGCCTAAATCATAATCTTCAAAAGAAGCAAAGAATCCGTCTTCATTATCATTTTGAATAGACTTCACAAAACCTGAGCCTAATACTAAACCTATCTTGCCGTAGTCTCCAAAAAAGTATTCTTGTAAAAGGGGTATGACTTTATTGGCGAAAACTGCTTTTAACTGTTTAAGATTTTTTACTTTCAAAAAGTAACTATGCCCTATGGCATGGTCTCTATCTAATAATTTTTCAATTCGGTTATTAATGGTTTTTAGAATTTTTACTAGGTTAATATCTTCTACCACACCATTATCAGCACTGCCAACTTCTTTTATGAGTTTTGGTTTAGGTGGCATTTCAGTAAAGCTAAACCTTCTTCTTAATGCAGAATCTAAAGCTTCTACACTTCTGTCAGCAGTATTCATAGTGCCGATTATATAAAGATTAGGTGGTACGCCAAAAGTCTCCTTACTATAAGGTAATTGAGCCAAAAGAGCTTCATCTGCGCCTAGTCTTTTATCCTTTTCAATTAATGTGATTAATTCACCAAAAATTGCCGAAACATTACCTCTGTTTATTTCATCTATAATCAGTACAATAGGTTTACCGGTATTACCTTTGTAGATATTTTTATCTAACTCTTTTACCGCCTCTCTTTTTTCTTCTGGAGAGTACTTTCGCTGTATGTTATTCAGATTATTGTCAAAATGATTCTCCTTCTGAATGGCATTCAAAACCGACCAATAGGCAGTTGAATTACTACCGCCTATAATAGCTCTAAATGAATCATTTATATTAGAGATTTCATCTAAATTGGTAATTGCCTTTTGCAATTTCGAAAGCCTGGTTTTAGATACGGTATATGTTCTTAACCCCTCTAAATGTTTTATTTGAATATTACCCTGTTGAGATATACTATCAACATATACTTTACCGCCATTTTTAATTTCTAACTCAACCTCAGTTTCAGAAGCTAATCTCTCTTCTAATTTCTGAATGAAATTATCGTAAGCCAAAGAGAAATCTAAAACCTTATCGGTATCTGTATCATTATTGTCTATTGCAAAGTTGAATGAAGCTTCAATACAGGCTTTTTTAAAGATACCTTCTATTACTTTATAGATAACTGGGTCTCCTTCTTTTTCAGGTTCTATAGGTTTTATACCTTCTATAAAATCTTCATAAGACATGCTTTGATGAAAAGTGGTAAAGATGATTTGACCTTCAGATACTTTTAAATCGTACAGTTCTTTTATTTCTTTTCTATTTAAACCATCAATTGACTCTCCACATATTTCTAAGGCTCTGTTAACGGTGTTAAATGTTTTTCCTGTTCCTGGTGGTCCAAACAAAATAGTATTTAAACTTGGAGAATTAATAATAGGATTTTTTTTAATGTAATTAGTTGAACTTTCTGAAAGGACTGATGGCTTACTGGTAGTTTCAGAACTATCATTTAAAAAATCTATATATGCTTTTACTGCAGCTGAGTAAAAACGGTTGATTCCATAGGATTTAGCTTTAGGGTAAAAGTATTTTCCGTTAGGATTGGTTTGATGTTTTTTTAAATCTAAATAAAGAGAGTTTAAAGTAGATAAATCATCTTCCTCGTATATCTTTACTTTAAAATGGTTGATTAATATTTCGATGGCTCTTAGATAAGAACTTGCCTTTTTGCTTCCGCCATTTTCGTTTGTTTTTAACCATTTTTCAAACTTTTTGGCTATTTCACTTTCCTTACCAAACGCCTCCCAAATTCGATTGGAATAGGTAAAGAAATCCTCTTCTTCAGATTTTTGATTAAGAATTAATTTATTCAATTGAGACATGGTAAATGAATCATCTGTGTTCAAACCTAAACCCATTGAAATTCTTCGTAATGAGTCTATTTTGAAAATATTTATAATATTGAAGTTTCCATATAAGAATGCTATTTTCCATTTATATGCATCTCCAAGATCAATATCATCAATTTTAGCAAGGTTATTTTCTTTGCTCGAATTTGCTATATCGAGAATTAGATTTTTGATCTTGCTAAAAACTATCTCTTTGGTGTTGCCATATTTTCCATACCAAGAGTATTCACCATCTGACATTCTTTTGTCATTGTAATTTTCAGATTCTAAATCTTTACGCTTAAAAACACCAAATTTATAAGCTGATCCTCCCCAAATACTTCCAAGATCAGTAGTTATAGCTTCAAGCCAATAGCAAAAAGATGACTTTTCTAGATTAGTATATTCCTCTAATGTCATGGTCTTCAATCTTTCGATTGGCCATTCTTTTAAAAAATCATTCTTAAGATTGTATAATTTTTCATTCATAATTTTTTTTGACTTCTTAATCAATTTAAATTCGTTTATTTCAAAAGCCTTAAAGCAATCCGAATTTCCACCACCCTCAAAATAGTTTTCAATTTTTCTGCCAATTGCATGGTAATTTGCGTAAACCATAACAGCTTTAGGTGGATACCTTTTACCTTCATAAACCAAATCGTAAGTAGAGGAAGGACCAAAGCCATTTGGTAAGCCTTTAGCTTGATAATCTTTGATGCCTAATAAAATATGTTCTTTGGTGACTTGGTCGAATAACATAATTTGTTTTTGGTTGTTTTTCAACTCTAATACGGATAGAGTTTTACGACTTATTATTTTTAACTTTTATTAAAGCCCGCATCTAGATGGTTAACTTCAACTTCAGTTTCCAATTTTTCAGTGAATTATTAGCTATTATTTATACTATTAACAATTGTATTGAATTAGTCATAACTAGTTAAGGTTATAATTATTTAAATGTAGATTATGTTTTAAAAAGGTATTTACTTACTTCAAACTAGACATACGTTTCATAGTGTCAAAGAATGCTCTATAGAAAGTTTCATCTTTTGCATACAAACGATACAGGTCTAATTCTTGTCTTCGTTGCTGAGACATCACATCATCTAATATTTTCTTAAAGGCTAAGTCCTTATTTTGCTCATCTGTATTTTCGACTACTTTGGGTTGAAAGTCTGGGTGTGCTTGTATAGATTTTGTTAATCCTATAAATTTTACGCGTTGATCTTCTGGTGTGGCATCCCATCCTTGAAACCACCTTTCATTAAAAGACTGAATGATTAATTCCAATGGATCTTTATCCTCATCTTGACCGTGTGCACCCCTTGGGTTTGGATTTTGTGGATCTACAGAGCTGTCGGAATCATCTAAACCAATAGATTCATTTAAGCGCACCCTTTCTAAACCATAGGTGGATAAATCTACGGACTCTAATAACTCATCAAGCGTATCTATATCTTGATTTTTTATAGGTAGTTTCGGAATCAAGAATTTAAGAAACCAAAAGAGTTTTTCCCAGTCTACCATTTGGTATGGCATAATGGCTGCCATTTGCCCATATATTTTTACGAATTGTTTGGCTTTGATTTTAAAATCTGCTTTGTCGTCATCTTCCAGGTCCAATTCGTGTATAAAGCGTTCTGCTGCACGTTCTGTTAGTGGACTCAGAGCTTTTGCATCGACCTTGTTGAAAAACTTTTCATTAAACTCTTCTACTTCCGTCCATTCATAAACACCAACATCGTCTAACACATCTTTTAATTCATGTAAAACATTTACATCTGTAGCACCGCTTAAAGAAGTAGCGGTATAAAAAGGATCAAAAGAATTTTTAATATCATCGGTCGAGTTAAAGAAATCTAGAACAAACAAATCTTCTGTTTTCTTTGCTAATTTGTTTGCAGACCTATTTAAACGTGATAATGCTTGCACTGCCAAAACTCCTTGTAGTTTTTTGTCCACGTACATGGCACTCAATTTGGGTTGGTCAAAACCTGTTAAATATTTATTGGCTACTACCAAAATTCTGTATTCATCCTCATCGAATTTGTCTTTGGTATCTTTTTCAGAAAAACCGTTCATTTCTGCTTCGGTATATTCAATACCATCAACCATTTTAGTGCCAGAAAATGCTATTGCTATTTTAAAAGGGTTACCCTTATCAATTAAAATAAGCTGTAAAGCTTTAAAATATCTTATAGCAGATTCTATACTTTGGGTAATTACCATTGCCTTTGCTTTGCCTTTAAGCTTTTTTGTATTAACAACTTTAGGTATAAAATGGTCTAAGATAATTTCGGCTTTGGTATTTATGGTTTGTTGATGTTGTTCAACAAATGCGCGCAGTTTTTTTTGCGCTTTCATATTGTCGAAAAGTGGGTTTTCCTCAATCGACTTTTCTATTTCGTAATAACTTTTTAACGTAGTGTAATTTGCTAGAACATCTAGAATAAAACCTTCTTCTATTGCCTGTTTCATGGAGTACAGGTGAAAAGGTTTAAAACTACCGTCTTCCTGTTGTACACCGAATTTTTCTAAGGTTATGGGTTTAGGTGTTGCCGTAAATGCCAAGTATGATGCATTGCCTCGCATTTTACGAGATTCCATGGCTTTTACTATTTTATCTTGGGCATCCAATTCTTCCTCTTCATTAATTTTTTGCCCCATAGCTGTATTCATACTATCATGGGCTGTTCCACTTTGGCTACTATGGGCTTCATCAATAATTACAGCAAAACGCTTGTCACTTAAGTCAGCTATGCCATCAATGATAAATGGGAATTTTTGGATAGTTGTAATGATGATTTTTTTTCCTTCCTCTAAACTGGTTCTCAATTCTTTTGAGGAATATGCTGGAGCGATAATATTTTTAATTTCTGAAAAACCGGCAATATTTTCTCTTATTTGTTTGTCTAATAAACGTCTGTCGGTTACGACTATTACAGAATCGAAGAGCGGTTTTTCTAAACCTCTATTACCCGGAGTGTTTTCACTATCTGGATATGTTTCAATAAGTTGATAGGCAGCCCATGTTATAGAGTTCGATTTACCTGACCCAGCGGAATGTTGTACTAAATAGGTTTGCCCAACACCATTATTAGAACAGTCTGCTACTATTTTGCGTACCACATCCATTTGGTGATATCTGGGGAAGAATAGTGTTTTACCCTGTAATGGGTCTTTTTTCTTGCCATCTAACCGTACAAAATGCTGAACAATATTAGCTAGGCTTTCTCGGGTAAATACTTCATTCCATAAATAATTTGTTCTATGCCCAATTTCCCCTTTGGGTACCTCTGGGTTACCCTTACCGTTTCTATTTCCCTTATTAAATGGGAGAAAAAAAGTGTTTTTGCCGTTCAGTTTAGTGGTCATATATGCCTCGTCTGTATCTACGGCAAAGTGCACCACACATCGAGCGAAATTCAATAGCGGTTGCTTGGTATCTCGTTTATACATGTATTGGTGTTGCCCATGTACTTTTGCGTTTTGACCTGTCCAATGGTTTTTAAGCTCCATAGTAACGATAGGCAAACCGTTTATAAACAAAACCAAGTCAATTTCTTCTCTTGGGTTGTCTATACTATACCGTAATTGTCTTGTAACACTAAAACGGTTTTGTTCAAATCTATCTTTTATAGTTTGACTGCTACTGGCTAATGGTAGTTGATAAAATAAAGTGAAATTGGCGTCATCTACTTGCAAACCTTTTTTCAACAAGTGCAGAATACCATATTTCTTTACTAGGCGATCGTAACGATTTAGAATTTTTAATTTCCAATCATTTTGCTTTTGTAGTTTTTCTAATTCTTCTTTTTGGGTACTTTCTAGAAAGTCCCATAAGAATTGCTCGTCAATAGCAAAACGGGAATTAAAATTAGATGGCTGCCCAATATAATACCCTTTACCAGTTTGATAAATAGCAGCATCTTCGTTTACTTCATCTACGCCAACACCTTGAACTTTAAGTTCTTCTAGACAAGTGCCCGTTAGTATTTTCTCTATAGATGCTTCTAAAGCTTGTTCGTTGGTTTGGCTATGCATATTGTTTCAATTTAATGATAGAAGTTACCTTTCTTTAAGATTAATCATATAACTAACAGGCTCATTACATATACTTTCTAATGAACCTTTAAATATTTTGATGTCTCCCGTTTGGGTTGTGGAATTAAAATTATATACTCTGTATAACCTGTATTTTTTTTTGTTTTGTATACTACAATGCATTTCGTTTTTCGTAATATAAAACGGAGTTTTAAAACTACCAGAGGTAGCTTTGACCTCTATGAAAATTTCATTTCCATTTTCATCAATAGATGTAATATCATACCCAACACCATCACCTTGTTCTATTGAAGTATGTGCGATCTTATTTTTCTTTTTAGAACCTTGCCACTTAGCTTGTTCAAGTTGTAATACAAATAGTTCTGCGGCAGTTCCTATTTTCAGATTACGCTCATTTCTTGAACTATAATCAATTCCACTTCTACCGCTGAGATTGACAGCTAAAGCTGCGGATTGAAAATCTGCCAAATTCAATTCTTCAATTTGAATAGGAGTGGAGATAGCTGTGGTATCTGTATTATTTACATTAAGCCATTCATAATTTGCGCAGGCATAGATAAAATCTTGGGTCAGTAAATTATACGCAGGATCTTGATAGGTATCTTTGTCTAATCTTTTATGATGTAAACGAATTAACTCATCGTCTTTTAACAGAAATGGCTTTATCCATTCACAAAGACTATAGAATTTCTCAATATTTGATACGGCTCCTTTTTTCGCTTTTAGTGGAAATTCAAACAATTGATAGGCTTGATTATACATGCCGTACTTGTATAAATAGAATTTTTCTGGATAGCGTAATGCAAGATACACGGCGAAAGCTCTATGGTCTTGATAATGGTTTTGAGCATCTGGTATGGTTGAGACAATGTCGACCATGGTAGCCTTAAACTCTTCATATCTATCAGCTAAGGGAATTTCAAGATCGTAAGCTTTTTTGAAAGCATTACGTACACGCTCTGGGTCTTGCGCAGCGCAAGTTCTAATCATTCTTCTTGCTAAATAATTACCAGATGCTAATAAATTTGAAGTCGTTTTAATACTTTCTTTCAGCATTGCGTGAAAGTCGGTTGCATTTATATCCCAATGTTTTTGAAAATGGGCAACTACTTTCCATTTATAAATTTCCTTTTCGCTTATAACTGAAAAGTGTTCTTTATATGCCGCTATGTATTTTGAAAGTATTTTTTGATTCATTTAAAACTTACTTTTTTATAACCTTTAGTTTTTTACCTATTACTGCTAAATCATTTTTTTTCTGTCTTAGCAATCGCTTACCAGTAGTATGGGCAAACTCGGAATAATCAAAGATGACCAATTGAATGCCATTTTTTGGCAATTCAATTCTTCTTCGTTCGTCGTAAAGCTTTCTTTGCTCTCCTCTAGACATGCCCGAAACTGTCATGCGTTTATCAAAATGTGGCACGGCTTCCGAGTGTTGTCTCTCATAATACTCAATAACCAAGTTTAGGCTATGGTAGTAGACATCTACCGGCAATTTTGTACCTGAATCTCCCCTTAAAAAATCAAAGCGATGTTGGCGTGAGCCTTTAAGCTTCAAAACTTCATCGCACAAATCAATGATATAGGCTTCATCACTATGTTTTATTTTCGCCTGCTTTTGTTTTGCCTTAGTAGTTTTTATTCTTTTTTGAACAGTTGTTTTGGTATTTTGAGAAGTAATTAAAGGTGCTTTACCGCCAATAGTAACTACGCTTCTAAAATCAGCTACGGTAAAACCACCACGCAAACCAAAATCTGATGCATAAAAGCCTAGCTTTCTTATTTTGGCTCTAATACTTTTTTGTTTCGTAGTATCTGATTGAAGCTTTAATTCTATTAAACTTTCAATCTCCCTTGCTTCTTCTTTTGTGAATTGACTTTTACCTTTCATTATTAAGTTCGGTGTTATCAATGATTATTTTAGCAATCGGATTCCAAGAGTCGTTTGAATTAGTCTCGTTCGATGTTTCATCTCCACGCGACCTATTTTTATCCTCCATATCGCCTGTTTTAGTATACCCTTGCAAATTATTTTGAATTTCAGATAGGGTTTTAGGTCTATGAGTGTAACCATGCAAAGCAGAAATTTTTTTAAAAGGAATCGGCTTAAAACAGGATAATATGGACCAAGGATATGCGTATTTTGGGTGAATTTGTGAATACTTTGGAGTTTTGGTTTTTCTTTTATAAAAATATTGAAATACTCTAGGCTCTACAATTGAACACCCAAACTGACGTTCGTCAAAAAAATAGTGCATACGTAAATATGGAATCGTCATATTTGTATTGCCATTATATAAAAGATAATATGGTATACATCCTTTACGCTTAGCATAATCATAAAGTTTATTCCATTGGTACTTACTAGATGTTTTATACCCTGTATCTAAACCTTTATATTTTTTATCACTTTTTAAAACTTTTGCTTGAAGGGCATAATGGTCATAGGTACCACTATTATTTTGAATAAAAAGTTCAATGTCATTACCATTCTTTGCCTCGTTGTAAGCATTCTGGATATAGCAATCTGCTTTACCTGTTATGATACCCCAATTTGTTAGTTCATAAATGATATCGGCTGTTAAGCCAATTTCGGGAACATTGATGCCTAAATGATGATAGTTAGCAATTTTATGCCACACCAATTCAGAAACTCTAACAAAGAGTTCGCATAATGACGTATGTTTATTTATGGTTGAAATTAACATACTTTCACCTTACCAGTTACCACCTCATTTATTAAACTACTCTTATACTCTTTTAACTTAGCTATTTCTTGCTGTTTTAAGCCAATAGCAGTTTCTATTTTTTTATTATCGCCTTCATATTTTAGAAGAATTTCTTTTTGTTCTTTTATTGACGGTAGAATAACTGGAAGTTGAGCATATTTATCTGCTCCAATATTCTCTATAGTTGCTTTTATGAAAATACTATCTTTCCATTTATTGAATAATTCTGAGTTTGTATATAAATAGAGAAAATCACTTAAAATTTCATCTTCGTTTGCTTCAGCTTTTATTAAGTAACCTGCAAAACAATAATTATTTTCAACAGACATCGATTTTTTAAACTGATAAGTCTTACCTACAGTTGCTCCACTTCTTGCAAATAAAATATCTCCATCTTTTAATAAATAATCTCCTCCATTATTCCAAGAAAGTGAAAGTTTACTTTCTTCACTTAATTTTCCATCATTTCCAAAATCAGTAATTCTTACATATCGTGGTAAAGTGATGTCATATTCAATACCACTTTCATTAGCTCCATATTTCAATTTACTTTTTAAAATATACTTCAATCTCTTTACCTCCCAATGCTCAGGAATCTCACCAATCCACTCCACGCCAGAATCTTTCAAGGTTACACTATCATTTAAACCACGTGTTACGGCTTTGTGTATTAAAATTTGTTTGCGTTCTTTAAGCAAGTTTATTTGTTGCTCTTTAATAGCAATAGCATCGTCTATTTTGGTGGTTTTATTGTCTAAAAATTGGGCTATTTTGTTTTGTTCTGAGAGTGGTGGAAATACTAATTCAGAATTAGCAATATGTGTAAAACTTAAAGTTTGCCTTACACCAGAACCTAGAGTTTTCATAAAGGCAACATCAAAAATATGAAGTAGCCACTTATAATAATCTTTAGATATTTCAGTTTTGTTTTGCACAATGATATAACCGGAACTTACTACAACATCTTTATCTGATAAACCAATCCTTAAACTTTTTAGGTCATAATTTAAGTTTAATGGATTTATAAGAAATTCTCCTTTATTTAATACTTGATAAGATTTTTTTGTTGAAACAGGTATTTTTTCATCATCCTTAAAAACAACTTTTCCAAAACTTATAGAACCACAGTTTAATTCAACATTATGTGTAATTTTCTTTTCTTGAAAAATGTGTTTAAAGCGTTTTAATTCCCAATGCTCAGGAACTTGTTCTAACCAACTAATTCCAGAATCTTTGTACTTCTCGTAACGTTGTACTATATTTTCTGCTGCTACCATTACACCAAGTTTAAAATTTCAGAAATTAAACCATCACTCTGCTTTTCTAAGTCTAGAATATCTTTGGTAACGTCTTCTATGTTACGCAATGGTGTGTGCTTATAAAAGTATTTGTTAAAGCTAATTTCGTAACCAATTTTGGTAGCGTCTAGGTTTATCCAAGCTTCTGGTACGTGTGGTTGTACTTCTCTTTTAAAGTAATTGTGTATATTATCTTTAAGTGGTACGTTTTCGGTATCGCGTAAGTCGCTTTCGGTTTCGTATATTACATACTCTCCCTTTTTAAGAGACCTCTTGACTGCGCTCGAGGTGCCATCGTTACTAAAACCATAATACCCAAAATCTGCTAAGTCTTTTTCTTCGCAATCTAAATGTGCTAAAAGTTTGTTTAGTTTATCTCCAGATAGTTTTTCTACTTTTTTAATCACCTTTTCAGCCTCAGCATCATACCAACTAACTGCGTTTAAAATGGCTTTTTTATCGCTTGCAGAAAGGTTGAGTTTTTGTGCTTTTATTTCATCTTCAACGTCCTTTTTAAAGCTGTTAAAGTTGGTGTATAAGGTATCACCAAACACCTTTTCTAAGGTTTTGGCAGCAGTTACCAAACGCAAATGTTTTTGCCACGTAGCTGGCTTGGTCAGTTTTGTTTTATTGGCAGATGATAAGTTGAGCTCATTTTTTTCGCACCATTCTAGCAACTCCTTTTCGTAATGCTTGGTGTTGGTATAGATACTTTCCCCAAAAGTTTCAAAGGCATATTGCATGGGTTCTTGCAACACTCTGTCGTAACGCAAAGTTTCTATACGCGCTGTGGTAAATTGGGCTTTTAAACGTTTTGGTCTTTCAATAGTGGCTTTGTAGTAGCCAAAATCATCATTATCAAAAACTTGCGCTGCAATACCTTGTTCGCCTTCGCGTTCTGCAACGCTCATGTTGGTGTAGGTTTCTACAATTTCGGTAATATGCGCTGGTGAGAACTCGCAGTTTTTATTTCCTAAGTTTTTACGCAATTTTCTATAGAGTTGTCCTGCATCTATCAATTGAACTTTGCCTTTTCGGCTTTTGGCTTTGTTGTTACTTAAAATCCAGATGTATGTGGTAATGCCTGTATTATAAAATAGGTTGTTCGGTAATTGTACAATGGCTTCTAACCAATCTTTTTCTATGATATAACGGCGTATGTTACTTTCTCCTCCACCGGCATCACCTGTAAACAAACTACTTCCATTATGCACACTGGCAATACGTGTACCTGTTGGGCTTTGTGAAAGGGGTTTCATTTTGGAGACCATTTCCATTAAAAACAACAATTGCCCATCAGAGGAACGGGGTGTGGCATCTTGATCTTCTTCTATTCCCCAATAATTATTCAGTTTAATTTGAAATCTTGGGTCAATGACATCTCTACCATCCTTAATATATTTTTGTTCGCTACTCCATGATTTTCCGTACGGTGGGTTAGAGAGCATAAAATCGAACGTTGTACCTGCAAATTCATCGGTAGATAGGGTAGAGCCAACTCTAATATTCTCTGGGTTGTTGCCCTTGATCATCATGTCAGACTTACAAATGGCGTAGGTTTCGTCGTTTATTTCTTTTCCATAGAGATATACATCTCCAATGGCTCTAATTTCACCTTCCCCATCCTTTATAAAGTTCTGGCTTTCGGTCAACATACCACCAGACCCACAAGCAGGGTCATAAATGGTCATTACCGGGGGTAGTTTGTCTTTTATAGGGTCAAAGATGATGTGTGTCATTAAATCGATGACCTCACGAGGTGTAAAGTGCTCACCCGCTTCTTCGTTATTCTCCTCGTTAAATTTACGTATCAGCTCTTCAAACACATAGCCCATTCCTAAATTGGAAAGTGCCGGTAGTTTTCTACCCTCTGGATCTTCTTTCTCAAAAGGAGTAAGGTTGATATAGAGCGAAGTGAATTTTTCCAAAACATCTAACAGCACATCTTTGTTTGCCATATGCGCTACCTGACTACGAAGTTTAAATTTTTGAATAATCTCCTTTACATTAGGACTAAAACCGTTTAGGTAATCTTCAAAATTGGCTTGTAGAATTTGGGTGCTATTGGTTGCCGTATCCTTTAGTTGTTGCAAGGTCCACTTACTGGTATTGTAAAACACAAAACCCGAAGCTTGGCGAAGTCCAGTCTCGTCCCATTCCGTAAAGCCGGCTTCGTCTCTTTGAAATGCAAGTTCTTCTAAAACGGCTTCTTTGGTAGGCTCCAGTAAGGCATCTAAACGACGAAGAACTATCATTGGTAAAATGACATCTCTATACTTGCCACGTACATAAACGTCTCGTAAACAGTCGTCTGCTATAGACCAAATAAAGGATACTAATTTATTATGGGATGATTTATTCATTATTGGAATTCTTGTTCTGTTTTTATTAATCTACATTTTCAAAAAACTTGGTAGCGTATTTACAGTAATCTATTATAAGCTCTTTGTCTGTTTCAAACTCTTTTCTGCTACCTAGCCAGTTTCTACATTTCTCTGTTATTTCTTTACCGGCTTTTAATTCAGCATAAGATATACACTTTATATGTTTAGGGGTAACCAAAACAAATAAGGCATTTTCAAAAGGATAAGCACCGTAACTTTCAATATCCTTTAAGGTCAATTTTCCGCTTTTTCGGAATTTAACCTCTATAAAATGGGCTTGCTTGTCTTTAAAGACAACAAAATCTGGCATTTGCCTAATGTTTTTAGAAACATCGCCTCTAACACCTTTAAGTAGATCCAATATCCCTGGTATTGTATTTTCCATTCCGTACTTATAGACTTGAAAATCTAAGGATATAAAAAGTTGTTCAATTATAGTTTCAGCTATTCTTCCTTTAATTACTCCTGAAACCCAAGGGTTTCCGTTTTCTTTATTATAACATTCGGTACATAGACCATTATTAAATCTGGTGTATTCACCACACTTTGTGCAATCTGGCATATTTAAATTATAGTTTTAAGGGGGAGTTTAATCTACTACCAAAATAATGAAACCATCTTTAAAAACGATGATAATTTCATATTCTTAATTATCATTCTAAGTGTGATAATCTCAATTCTCAGATAACTAGATAACTAGCGGTTTTGTTTTAACATTCTAAGGTTCAGTTTAAAAATCGGGAGCACAATTTAAATTTTGATTATAGGGTTGAATATATGCCCAAAAAGCCTCGCCGGCACTTGTTAGATAATTAATTGAATAATTAAATTCTGTATCTGAGCCTACTTGATAAATATAATCTTCATAAGAACTTGTGAACCTTACAACTGCAAAATAATAATCATTATAATTATCGTCTGAAATTTCATAGAATGTAACTTCTGATATAGCCTCACTACCATAACTATAATAAGAGGTGCCATAACCTTGATTTTCTACCATTTCAAGCATTTCATCACATGATGTTTGAGCGTAGAAATTACTTTGGGAGAATAGAAAAATTAAAAATAGAGTGAGCTTTTTCATGAGTTTATAAATTCAAAGATTACTTTTTCAACACTTGATGCTAGGTCTGCATTCTGTATTTTAAATTTTTTCACACCCATTTCGTTGAACCAATTGGTCCAATAGGCTCTCATTACATCAATAGCATAGGGGTTCTTAGGATTTAAACTTTCAATACCAATTACCAAAACTTCTAAATCTTCAAGACCATCATTTGCCTTTATAAATCCATAATTCTTTTCATTTAGTGTAGTTTCCCATTTAGATTTTGATAAAGGGAGTTTTTTCATTGAATTTGGTGTTAGATAAGAGCTCATTTTGGCTTCTTGCATTTGACTGTTTTCATGATACATATAACCATCGGTTAAGATTACCAAAATATTTCTATGACAATTACTAATAGTGTAGTCCTTTACGTTGTCCTTGAAAAATCGCCAAATATCTGAACCGGGAAAGTCTTTAGGGTTTTCAGAATCTGCCAAGGCCAAATTATATATTTCAGACGGTTGTGTTGCGTACAACTCTTCTGTATCTATGATTTTAGCTTTTGGAGAGTTTTTATCAAACTCTATGTGCAATTTTTCTGAAATGCTATTAATTGTATTATTTGTTGGTGCAGGATTAAAATACAATTGGATTTTATCTTGCAGGAGTATCAATTTTTTAGTTTTTACATGATTCGTAAATGCCTTTGCTATACTCTTTAAATTTTCTGTATCGCTTAGTATTGTTTTAGGTCTTGTAATCCTATCCGATAAGTCTAGAAACACACTAATGTTTAAATTATTTTCTTTGTTATCTAGAATAAAGCTTGGACACTCGCCTTTAATTTCATTTTTGGCTACTTCAGCTTCTTTGATCTGTTCTTTTTTATCTGATTTACAAGAAGAAATTAGAAGTATAGTAGCTATGTATGCCAGTAATTGAATTTTAGTTTTCATTTTTATAATGTTTTCGTGTATACTTTGTTTTGGTAGTCATCTGTATCTAAGTCTAATTGAGAAATGTGATTGTCATACACGATTCTACACTCGTTCAAATATTCTTTTGTCTGGTCAGGTCCTAATACAATTTCTGAGGTAATACATTCTTGCCAACCTTGCAGATATTCTGAAGAAAGTGCTTTGTAATTTCTAATTGGGAGAATAAACCCATCAATGATATCTTCTAGTTCTGCACAACGGATTTTACTTTCACTTAAAGCTTTCTCTAGTGATTCTATGATTTCATTTTGCTTAGCGGTAATTTGAAGTAGGTTTTTAATCTCTTTTTCTAAAGAAATTACATAGTTCTCAATTTTGTCTCTATCGGCATGTTCTTTCATAACAATATCAAATACTAAACCCCAAATGATATAGGATACAAATCCTGCAAAGATTATAACCCAAAAGCTAGGGCTAGAAAATGCAACACTTAAAGAGAATTCAGGATCTTCAAATGTTTTATTGAGGTTGTAAAGCTTCTCATCAATTAAGTATGCCAAAAGCGCATCAAAAACGAACGTGGTAATAAACAGTAGAATAACTTTAAATACATTCGCAATACTATGCTTATGCATAAAAACATGAATTAAATATCCTAAGCCGAAAAAAACAAATGGAATAAATAGTATAAATCCTAATTCTAATGCACCTGCGTCGTAAGCTTCTTGAATCGCTTTTGGGTAAAACATACCGCCAAAAAGTTCTGTAGAAGGATCAAAGGTTCTAAAGAATGCGGAAAAAGAAGTGGATATATAGAAGATAAAAATGTATACTGTTAAGAAAAGAAGTAAAATACTTCCTATCCAAAATTTAGAGGAAGATTTTCTTTCAACTGGTATACCGTAATCTTGAGGGGTTCTTCGGACATTGACAATATCTGATTTTAGTTTATCAATTTTCTTTTCTTTCTCCTCTAATTTCTCTTTTTCACGTTGTAATTCTTCACCCTTGGTGAGCATTAACGTTTTTTTGCCCTTTAATTCTGTAACATACGGTTGCTTAAGTTTAATCTGCTCTTCTTCCTCTTTCTTACAGTTGTTTTCAAACTTATGATATATAGCGCTTAAGCTGGCTTGAAGATTTTCTGATCTTCCTTGACATAATCTTGATGTTGAACGACCATCTTCGTGGTAAGTGACTTTTTGGTCCTCAAATGAAGGCTTCTCTGTCTCTAAATCTGGTTTTTTGGTTGGTTTTATTTGAGCAATACTTTTTAATAGTCCCATAGTTTAGCTGTTAAGTTCTAATAAAATTGATTCTTTACTTTTTCCTTCTTTCGCACTTTCTATCAAATACTCGGTAAGTGGTATAATCTTGTCTTCCATGAATTCAAAATTTCTACAATACTTCTTTAGGGCATTGAATTCATCATCTGTAACTACCTTATCTGCCCAAATCATTAAGGCGAAGTCATATAAATACTCAATTCTTTTTTCTAAAGTTTCGGGTATTGTTACAGAGCCGGTATGAGCAATTAATATTTCGTCTAATTGTTCCTTGGAAATATTTCTTTCACTGGCGAATTGATAAAGCAATCGCATTTCTAACGGACTAAAATCATCATCTGCCAACGCTATTTGGTAAAGTCTTAAGAAATGGCTTTTGATTTCTTCTGAGATGGTTTGGTTTTCCATTGGTATATATTGGTTTTGTTAAAATTTTCTATCTCGCCCATAAGATTTGGGAGATTTTTTTCTAGAATATGGTATAAATGGTTTTTTCTTTTTTATCTGTACTGTAGCCATTAAAAAAAGTAATCCACTAATGATATCTACTGGTACCCAAATTAATTTTTGGAATAAATAAATCGGAAATATAGGATTGAATAAATAGGCAATTAAAACAAAAGTAAGCAGCCTAAATGGAGTCTTATATGAATGGTATGCCATAACTAATGCTCCTAAAAAAACAAATACCCTTAAGAATTTATAATAAAAACTATCAAAAGGAAAGATGGCTATTAATAATACAATCGCACAGGTAATCGATAGGTAACTATAAAAATCCTTTTTGAAAGTGTAATTCATTTTTATTTGGTTTTGGTTGGGATAGTTCAAACCTATTACAATTTGAAATATATCTTTTACGGTATCCCGTAATCAGACAAAATCTATTTGTATTAATTTCGTTTTTATTAAAATCTACCATGTTTAAAAAGATCTTTTTACCACTATTTATTCTAATTCATTTTATAGCTTCCTCACAGGAGCAAATCAGCCTAATTTCTTGGAATATTAGAGATTTTGGTAAAACCAAAAGCAACGAAGAGTTAGATAGAATGGCAGAAATACTTCGTGACGCAGATATTGTCGCTTTACAAGAAGTGGTAGCAGGCTATGGTGGGGCACAAGCAGTTGCAAAGCTTGCCGATAACCTAAATAGGAAAGGTGCAAAATGGGATTATGTAATTAGTAACCCAACCAATAGCCCCAAGTATGTTACCGAACGCTATGCGTTTATTTGGAAGACCAAAAACATTAAAATAAAGAATAGGGGAGCGTTAATAAAAGAATTGGATTCATTAGTTGATAGAGAACCCTTCTTTCTTGATTTTTATGTAGAAGGGCGAAAACTTTCTGTTATTAATTTTCACTCCAGACCACATGATAAAAACCCGGAAAGAGAAATATTGGCAATTACCGACTATCTAATATCAGATGATTTTCAACATCCTATTATACTAGCCGGTGATTTTAATGTTGATCAAAAAAAAATGGTTTTCAATGGATTGAAAGAACAAGGTTATAGCGCAGCCGTCATAGATGCGAAAACTACATTAAGGCACAATTGCGCACTAGAAGGTTATCTAAATTATCCAATTGATAATATTTTTTATTCCGATAAAATTTCAGCTAATAGTAGTTATGCGATCGATTTTGTAAAAGCATGTGAGAACCTCACTAATGCAAGAGAATTGTCGGATCATCTGCCAGTTTTATTAAATTTTAGTATTGATTGAATTCTTTAATCTTCCCAGCCGCATAAGGTTCTGTTAATTTGTCTTGCTTTAGATAAGCTAACTTTATATGTGTCTGTAGAGCAATTGGAAAGTCCTCTGCAATTAGGGGAATAATGGTATTTTTTACTGGATTTTCCTTTGCAGATATATACATATGATTCAAATTTAGAAGCAGAGAGGGAGGTGTAAGTTGCTAGTATGGCTATAAGAATGATAGTATGTTTCATATAAATTACAGGGAGTTT
The DNA here is from genome assembly GCF_902506355.1 of Maribacter litoralis. Classification (NCBI taxonomy): domain Bacteria; kingdom Pseudomonadati; phylum Bacteroidota; class Flavobacteriia; order Flavobacteriales; family Flavobacteriaceae; genus Maribacter; species Maribacter litoralis. The sequence continues at coordinate 3,706,544 of NZ_LR733271.1, forward strand.
GATTTGTTAGGTTAATTCTAAAACGTTACATAAGAAGGATATGTTCATTTTTATTGTTAAAATTTATAACGATTGACCTAGTTGTGTATTTATAAAGATGTGTAGAATGAAGTAAGTAAAAAAGGGTCAAGATATTTTAGTCTTAACCCCTTAAACTTTACGATTTAATTAACCGGTGGGTCTGGTGGCGGAGGTGGTATATCACCACCGTCACCGCAGCAGGCTTGTAATTCAACTTCTTGCTCTGCTAAATCTTGTGGATCACAAGATAAAAAGGCAGCATTGAGGATTACCGTAAATAGAATTATAGAAATTTTCTTCATTTTGTTTAAGATTTATGGACATACCTATGGCTGTCCGAATTAGAAATCAGTTATTGTTAGCGACGTAAATCGCACATAAAATGAAGGGACGTCTCCCAATGTTGAGAAGTAGAAATCTAAATGCGGTAGTGCCTAGCTACTTCTCAATCGGGCTATTTACCGACCGCATTTATAGATTCCGAGAGACTGATTTATTATTGGACTTTGGTAGCTATTCGTAGTCCTAAATCAATCTGAAGCAAAGAAATAAGAAGTTGATGATTATAGACCAGACAAAACCCCGACTTGCTTTCGACATTTATTCGACATCAATGAAAACAGGTGGTTACAGAGATGATTAGTTAAGTGATGATATATTAAAATTGTATTTTTATAAATATGAAAGAGGCAATTATTAAAGAAATAGTTGAAAAGGTTTTTGAGAAGGCAAAAACTGAATGCCCCAAACATTCCAGATATGCATTGAGCAATCATATTGCGGAATTTACATCTATAAGTGCGAAAACAATTGAAAGGTTATATGATAAATATTTAGAAAAAAGAGGTAGTATAGGAGATCAAAATGAATATACTATAAATGACCTTTGTAAGTATTTAGGCTATAATTCATACGCAGATTACGTTAAACAAAATCGGAAGGGTAAGATTAATATTAATGTAAATAATGGTGGAGAGAAAAAGAATTGGAAAGTGTTGGCTTCCGTTAGTCTAATATTAGTTGTTGGATTGATTTTAGGTTTAAGGGAGAAGAGTAAGGAACCTAAATGTATGGTATGGAGAATAGACCACTATGAAAAAACGGATTGTTCCACTAGTTACATGGAAAATATTATACCATTGGATGAAGTGAGGTTACAAAATTTTAAAAAAGTTGATGTTGATTTAATAACTGAGTTTTTTGAAGAAACTACCGGTAAACCTTTATTTTGGTATTATAAGTCTGGTGATACTATTGAATTTTACACTGGTCCTGGGCTACATCCTGTTAACGGAAAAACCTTAAAAGCGATTACCGAGCATATAATAGATAAGTATGTACCTATACATACTTACGAAGCAAGCTCATTTACGCAATAAACAACTTAGTTTTTCGGAGCTTTCTTTTCACTAAACACATACTCCATTAAATAAGCATCCATTTCATCATCTGTGGGTATTTTGTTTCTAAAAATTGGGTCTTTTAAAGTCTTTTTAGATGATTTATTTTCAGATTGATTACCAATAGAAGACAGCGAAGTTGAATATTTCTCAAATTTATATTGCTTATTCAAAGCTAATATAATCTTTAGCTCTCCTTCAAACTGAATGGTTTCCTTTATTATGGTTACTTTATCTATTAATTTCTCATTGAAGTAATTTGCATTTCCTGTTAAGTATTCATTCAATCCCTCAGGGTAATTTTGAATGGCATTTAACTTCATAGCTTCACGCTTGGTATAGTATAATTCAATTTTGGGCGTATTCTCTAATTTTGGAATACCATCTGGGTTTTCTAGCAAATGGACAAAGTCAAAACCGGGAGCGTTTTTATTGTTGATGATATTCATAAATAACAATCTTGCTATTATCTTTGCTTCTTTCTTTTTTACTCCAATAGTATGATTATTGAACTGATGGAAGAAATTAATAAACACGTTATTTATATTTTCTTGATAACACTGCAAGATAAAGGCGTAATATGCCTCTACAAGAGGTGGGCAAGGATCTAGTCTAATTTTAAAATTACTTTTGTCTTTTAGGTTGATTGTCTTGTTGAACGGAATAGCGACCACGCTAGAGCTTATGTACAGCTTTTTCTTTTTAAAAAGTTTTAGACGTTGCTCACTAGTTAATTCTTGAAGTCCTTCGTTTGCTAAACACCCGAAATATTTTTTTCTTCGTTTATCCATTTTGTGAACCAGGTTTTGGGGAAGATTGTAAAAATTCAGAATAATCTTCAGGGAGTTCAGCATCTATATCACGTAGATATTTTTCTAATGAGCTTATTGTAGAATGCCCGGTAATTCCAAGTAATGTACTTTTTGTATCACTTGTATTAAGCTCTTTTCTCATCTCTCTATACAGTTTAGTAATATAGGTGTGCCTATAACTATACAGTCCATACTCCTTGCCTAAATTAAATTGGTCTTTGATTTTTTTGAATCTTTTTGAAAAATAATTTCTTTTATCCCGTTCAGGTATATCCCATTCACCGCCAATCTTGTATGGAGTAAACAAAAAATGTTCTGGATTCTCCTTGGATAGGTCTGGTAAGATGTTCAATAAGATTTCAGGTATAATTTTGATTTTGACCTTCTTATTTTTCGCTTTTACATATATTTTTCTGTCCGCCACATCAATATCTTTTATTTTCAGCCTACATACTTCAATAGGTCTTAGAAAGCAAAGGGACACGAATTTTACAAAGGATAAGAGTAATTGGTCATTTTCATTCATACAGGTCTCCAATTTAGACTCTTGTTCAGGGGTAAACGTTTTGTTACGTGTAGGTTTAGTAGATAACGGTTTAATTTTAGGGATGAAATTGTCATCAATAATTTCATTGTCCTCCAAGGTTGTAAAAATGGCACTTAAACTTGTTCTTGCATTATTTCGTGTTCTAGGTGAAGTTCTAGCTAGCACCGAATTTAAATATTGAACTACAGTTTTCTTGGTAATGGACTTTAAACTGGTTATTTCGTTTTCATCTAACCACCTTTCAAATTGCTTAAGTGGACCGTGATATCCTGAATATGAGTTTGGACTCAACGATTGTTTCTTAATTTTTAGCGCAAAATCAAAAGCTTCTTTAATTGAAATCTCAGGATCTTCTGTTAGTGTAGTATTTGTAGTTGGAGGGGTGGTATTAATAATCTCGTTTGGTGGTTGTTCTATTTTTTTGGGTTCAGTTTTAGGTTTTTCAATATTTTCAACCTTAGAATCGCTTTGAGTTGCTTTTATATTCTGTTCATATGATTTAGGAACGTAACCGCTTTGCAATTTAAATATCAATATTCTTTTGATAACCTTCATGAACTGAAGTCTTTCTTTTTTCGTTTTTAAATGATTCACACCGGCCTTTATCGGTGTTTGTCTTTCTAACTTATATGTTTTGGGATTTCGATAGGAAAAATAAACGTACCAATCTTTGGCCAAGGCATCTTTTTTCTGCCTATTAGTAAGTTTGGACCAGCCTTTTATAGAGACACCTCCAGTGTAGAATTTGGGTTCGGAATAGTTCAGTTTCATGTTCAAACCGTATACGTTATCGTATACGGTAGGTAAAAGTATGGAATTTAAAGACATAAAAAAACGGCTTGTGCGTACACAAACCGTTGATTTTGTTGGTCTTTACCTATTGTAGCGAGAGGGGGGCACGATCCCCCGACCTCCGGGTTATGAATCCGACGCTCTAACCAACTGAGCTACCTCGCCATATTATTTTTAAACGGCTGCAAATATAGGGGTAATTTATTTGTTCTTCAACAAAACTTGATTAAAAAAATAATACTGGTCATTTATTTTTTTATCATTTAGAAATATATATATTGCTCGGCATAAAGTAGCATGACAATGAGCGATAAAATAAAATTTGAATTAGAGTTTGTAATACAGTCTTCCCCACAAATGTTATATCAGTACTTAGCAACACCTTCAGGACTGTCTGAATGGTTTGCTGATAACGTAAATTCTAGAGGTGAAAAATTCACTTTTATTTGGGATGGAGCAGAAGAGGAAGCTAAGCTGTTAAAGAGAAAAACAGATGAGTTCGTTCGTTTTGCTTGGGAAGAAGCAGAAGACGATAGCTTTTTTGAAATGAAAATAATCGTTGATGAAATAACAAAAGATGTTTCTTTGTTTATAACCGATTTTGCCGAAGATGACGAAATTGACGAATCTAAAATGCTATGGACAAATCAAGTTTCCGATTTGAAACAGGTGCTAGGTTCATCTTAAAATATTCTTATTTACAGTATCTTTGAGCCTTAATTTTTTTAAGGCTTTTTTTATGTTCAATTTTAATGGCGGACTACTTGAGGATAATTCATCTTTTTTAAATGAAAAGAATAGGGGAGTTCAGCTTGGTGATGCCGTCTATGAAGAATTACGGGTAATCAATGGTGAAATTATTTATCTAGAAGATCATTATTTACGCCTTATGTCATCCATGAGAATTTTACGAATGGAGATTCCTATGAATTTTACTATGGAATTTATGGAGACTGAAATTCTAAAAATCTTCTCTGAAAATGATTTAAAACAAGCGAAACGGGTAAAATTCACCGTTTTTAGAAATAGTCAACACAATTTTTTTGAGTCTGATAACAGTATATCTTATTTCATTGTAAGTGACACTTTAAACAATCATTTTTTTGTTTTAAGCGAAGACAATTATGAGGTAGAACTTTTTAAGGACTTTTATAAGAATTCTAGTATGCTATCTAATTTAGATACCAATAATAAGATTCTGAATGTTGTAGGAGCTATTTACGCCCGCGAAAATGATTATCAAGATTGTTTGCTGCTGAACGAGAGAAAGCAGGTTATAGAGGCTCTAAACGGTAATATTTTTATTATAAAAGAAAATAAGATTAAAACACCACCTGTTACAGATGGTTGTACCAATGGCGTTCTAAGAAAAAAATTGATCGAACTTCTATCAAAATTAGATGGTTTCGATTTCTTGGAAGACAGTATTTCACCGTTTGAGCTTCAAAAAGCAGACGAACTCTTTATCGTAAATACAATTGATGGAATTGTTCCAATAACAAAATATAGAAAGAAAGCGTTTGTAAATACCGTTGCAAAGAATCTGATAGGGAAACTTAATGCTGCTGCAAGATTATCTGTAAGTCCTAGAGTTTAATTTAAACTAGGGTTTTCTGGGGCATTGGACCAAAGCAAGTAATTACCGCCTAATTGTATCATATTTTCTTTCCAAATAGCTGTTGCGGCTTTTTGAATGATTCTACTTTCGTGCTCATTCTCTACTACGATCCAAGATTTTGAGGTTAGCTCTTCATCTAATTGTAATGATGACCAGCCAGAATAACCTAAAAAGAAACGGATATCATCTTCAGAGATTATTTCTTTATTGATCAACTCTACGGTAGTTTCAAAATCACCTCCCCAATAAATTCCGTCTGAAATCTCAACACTGTTATCAATTAAATGTGGAACTTTATGAATAAAATATAGGTTGTCTTGCTCTACCGGTCCGCCATTATACACTTGAAAAGGAATTTCGATTTCGGTAACCAATTCATTTATTTGATACTCCAATGGCTTGTTTAAAATAAAACCAACTGAGCCCTCGTTACTGTGTTCTGCTAGTAAAACTACAGATCTATTGAACGAAACATCTCCTGTTAACGAAGGTTCCGCCACTAGTAATTTTCCTTTGGTTGGCTTTAGTGCTATCATAAATATTATATGATTATATTTCTAAAGTAAGACAAATCCTCTTAAAAATCAAAAACATAGAAATAAAAAAAGCGCCTTTTAAGGCGCTTTTCAAAAATTTATCAGTGTAAAATTAGTTTACAGCTTTACCTAAATCAGCACCTGCTTTAAACTTAACTACATTTTTAGCAGCGATTTGGATAGTTTTTCCAGTTGATGGATTTCTACCTTCTCTTGCATTTCTTTTAGATACGGACCAAGAACCGAAACCTACTAAAGAAACTCTATCTCCTTTTTTAAGAGAACTTTCAACATTTCCCAAGAAAGATTCCAATGACTTTTTTGCCGCAGCTTTTGTGATGCCAGCGTCTGCTGCCATTGCATCGATCAATTCTGTTTTGTTCATAATGTGATAATTAATTGTGATTAAATAATTTATACCTATTAACAAATTTATATGGATTTCTGAGCAACACAAGTAAAACGGGCGGAAATCCCTTATTTTGTTGATAACTCAGCGTGTTTGTTGATAAAGTAGGTTTTTTTCTACGTTTCTTTCAGCCCAATAATAACGGGGCTTTAGCCCATTTTGGCATTTTCTTCTAAATTAAGACCGTTCAACAGATCCTTTACTTGCATTCTTTTCTTGCCCTGTAACTGTATTTCAAGTAGGTTTAAGTAACCATCTTCAACCGCAACTTTCATCTCTTTTTTATTAAAAACCAGAGTTCCCGTAGATAAGTCATGCTTTTGAGTTTCAATTTCTGCCTTATAAATTTTGGTAATAACTGTTTGGTCTCCGTTGGTTAATGTTGTCCAAGCTGCAGGATACGGACTCAACCCTCTAATAAAGTTATAAATGTCGTTTGAAGATTTGTTCCAGTCTATTTCACAAGTCTCCCTATGTATTTTATGGGCATCTTTTAAATTCTGTAAATCGGGCTGTTTATGGGTGGTGAAATTTCCAGATTCAATTTGTTCTACCGTCTTTAATACGGTATTGGCTCCCAAATGCATTAATCGATCATGTAGATCCTCAGCGTTATCGGTTTTTTCAATTACCGCCTCGTCTTGCATTATTATCTCACCGGTATCTATTTTCTCATCTATAAAGAATGTAGTTACCCCAGATCTGGTCTCTCCATTTATTATCGCCCAATTTATAGGTGCTGCACCTCGGTATTGTGGCAATAATGAGGCATGTAGATTAAAGGTGCCATACTTGGGCATACTCCAAACTACCTTGGGTAACATTCTAAAAGCGACCACCACCTGTAAATTGGCGTTCAAATTTTTTAATGTTGCTAAAAAAGCTTCATCTTTTAAGTTGGTTGGTTGAAGCACCTTTAAATCATTTTTTACGGCATATTTTTTTACGGCAGATTCGTTTAATTTTCTACCCCTACCTGCAGGTCGATCTGGTGCGGTAATGACACCAACGATATTATATTCATTTTTTACCAGCATATCTAAAATGCCAACGGCAAAATCAGGTGTTCCCATAAATACAATTTTCAATGCTTCCATATTATAGTAGTTGGTATTCGTTAATGTTATTTAATGTTATCAAATTATCTTCTAATAGTTCCTGTAATGCCGAAATAATAGTTTCTTGAGAAATATTTAGCTTTAATTGCAGCTCTCGTGAACCTGCATCTTTCTCCTTTAATGCTTTTATGATTTTTATTTTGGCGTGAACAATGGATGTGTTCTCGGTTTTTTGGCTCGTGCAAACATCACATATGCCACAAGGTTGTTCTTGTAGTTCTCCAAAATAGCCTAAGAGTTGAATGCTTCTGCAAACAGTGTCATTTTCTATATAAGAAAGCATAGCGTTCACTTTCTCTATTTTAAGCTGATTTTGTTCTTCTATATTTTTCGCGAAAAGATTAATGGTTCTATCATCATCTCTTGGTACCAGAAAAAACATCTCTAAATCGCTCGTTGCACTGGAGTACTCAATAATTTCATCTTTTGCTAAAAGCTCAAAATTTTCATGAATTTTATATTCCGGCATTGACGTTTTTTTTGATAACATATAGGTGTTTATAGGTGTATCAAATTCAAACAATCCTCCATAAGTGCGTAGAACTATCTTTATAAAATCTGACAGTTTATTGTTTTGGTCGATATACCTATATAAGGTGTCCTTGTCGGTAATAAACTTAATGGTAATTTTTTTAGAGAAATTTTCGGATAACGAGATTACCGAATTCCTATCCAGAATTTGTAAAGTATTATAGGTAACGAATGTATTAAGCTTATAAATACTGCAGAATTCATTGAAATTAAGATGAAACCTTGCTTCCGTAAACTCTCCATATCCGATCTGAAAAAATGTACTTAATTTTTTATAAATCATTTTAACATGGGCAACACTCGGCAAAATATCTAAAAACTGCTTTTTGACTAAAACCTTATCTGTAGTATTGGTCAATATTATAGCTTTTGCAAAAGCACCATTTCTACCTGCTCTACCTGCCTCCTGAAAGTAATTTTCTACGCTATCCGGTATTTGGTAATGTATCACCAGTTCCACATCTGGTTTGTCTATACCCATACCAAATGCATTGGTGGCAACCATTATTTTATAGTTGTTTTTTAACCAAAGTTCTAAGCGTTCCGTTTTTTTATTTTGATCAACACCACCGTGGTAAAATGTTGCACTAATATTATTCTGAACCAAAAACTTTGATAACTCTTCTGCCATTCTTCTACTTCTAACATAAATAATGGCACTTTGCTGTACTTGTTGGCAGTATTGTTTTAAGTATCCTCTTTTGTCTTCGGTAAACTGTACTTCAAGCCCAATATTTTTTCTAAAGAACGAGTCTTTTATGACCAAAGGGAAGGTGAGTTCTAGAGAATTGATAATATCTTCACTAACTCTTTTTGTGGCCGTAGCGGTCAAAGCTACTACTGGTGGCGTAGCATGTAATTGGCGTAAAACCGAACAGCTTAAATAGGCGGGTCTAAAATCATGTCCCCATTGAGATATACAGTGTGCCTCATCAATAACGAACATAGAAACGTTCATGCTTTTTATACGTTCTTGTACAAATTCTTGTTGTAGACGTTCTGGCGATAGATATAAGAATTTATAGTTGCCATAAATACAATTATCCAATAGCTTATCAAGTTCGTTAAATTTAAGTCCGCCTTTTAGACCTATAGCTTTAATACCAAGCTTCTGAAGATTATTTACTTGATTTTCAATTAAAGCTATTAGCGGTGAAATAACGATACAGATACCATCTTTTGATAATGCCGGAACTTGAAAACACAAAGATTTTCCACCGCCAGTAGGCAGTAGGCCCAAAACATCTTGACCATTGATTATGGCATTGATAATTTCTTCTTGAGAGCCTCTAAAACTTTCAAAACCCCAATAATTGGATAAGATTTCTTTTGGAGTACTATTCACTCGCTCCGTTTATATGGTCTATTACAAATTGCAATCTATTTTCAATGGTGCCGAAAGGAACTTCTATGGGTTTGTAACCCAGTTCAATATAGGTGTTTTCTAATTGTTCATGTATGCCGCAAGCTTGTTCAAAATTTTCCATTCTCTCATTGTCTTGCACATAAATCTCTTTCCAGGGTGGTAAAATCAGCACTTCGTCATATCTATTCTTTAGGCACAAATCTGCGTAACGTGGTTCTGTAGTTTGTCCAAAATAATTCATATAAGCGATAACATCGGGCAAGCCACGATCATAAAATACATGTTCTTTGTTTATATTTTTGCCATTCTCAAAATGCTTCAATCTAGCACTGATCAGCTCATCATTAAAGCTTTTTGCATCCTTTACAAAATCAATAGGGTTAACGAGTTGGTCTTCTAATGAAACATCATCCAACGCATCTAAAGTCATGGTTCTGATTACTTCATGAAAACAATGGTAGCCATTTTTTTCCAACGAAGATATCAATACTGTTTTTCCTGTTCCAGGACCACCTGTTACAACAATTCTTTTGCTTTTCAAACTCTTAATTTATAAACGCAAAAGTACATAAACCGCCAGTATTAAAAAACTGGCGTATTAGACTTATCTTTGCATAAAATAAGAGTTATGGACGAAAAGAATCCAGAGGAATTTTATAAAAAATTAAGAGAACAACTAACGGAAACTACAAATTGGCCGTCTAATTATCTTTACAAATTTATTGTTGAAACAGCTACGGATAAGATAGCTAAGATTGAGGCTATTTTTGATAATATGGGCGCGGTAATCGACTTAAAAAAATCTAAAAACGGAAAATATACAAGCGTTTCCATTACGGTGAATTTAAAAGGACCAGATCAGGTTATAGAAAAATATAAGGAAGTAGGTGAAATAGGTGGGGTAATCTCCTTATAAAATAGCTTTTCATCTATAATTTTATTATTTTGGCATCGTTATAAGAACACTTCTCAAACACAATAAGCTAAAATTTTCAATTTGCAATTAGTAGAAAACCTAGAATATAATACGGAGCGTCCTCATTTGATCATTCCTGAATACGGTCGTCATTTTCAAAAAATGGTAGATCATGCAGTATCAATAGAAGATCGCGAAGAAAGAAATAAAGTAGCCCAGTCCATTATAAGTGTGATGGGAAATCTTCAACCTCATTTACGTGATGTGCCAGATTTTCAACATAAATTATGGGATCAATTATTTATCATGTCCGATTTTAAGTTGGATGTAGATTCACCTTTTCCTATAACCTCAAAAGAGGTGTTGAAACAAAGACCGGAGGCGTTGGAATATCCGCAGAATTTTCCAAAATATAGGTTTTATGGAAATAACATAAAACGAATGATCGATGTAGCAGTAGAGTGGGAGAAAGGCGATAAGCGTTCTGGATTGGAATATGCTATTGCCAACCACATGAAAAAATGCTATTTGAACTGGAATAAAGATGTGGTAGACGATAAAGCCATATTTAAGCACTTGTTCGAGTTAAGCGATGGTCAAATTGATTTAGCTTCAACTGGTGAGAGCTTAACGGACAGCGGTCAATTTTTGAAAAATAGAGTTGCCAAGAACCCTAGATCCAGTTCAAACAAAAAAAATCAAAGAAATAATAACCGCGGTAAAAAACGCTATTAATTTCCACTTCTCTAGATGGGAACATTCAAAATAGAAGGAGGACACCAGTTATCTGGTGAAATAACACCTCAAGGAGCAAAGAACGAAGCACTTCAAATACTTTGCGCTGTTTTACTTACAGATGAAAAAGTAACGATCAACAACATCCCCGATATTGTTGATGTCAATAAACTTATAGCACTATTAGAAGATTTAGGTGTAAAAATTCAAAAGAAAGGCAAAGGCTCATACACTTTTAAGGCCGATGATGTTAATTTGGATTATTTGCAATCTGACCAATTTAAACAAGATGGTAGAGGCTTAAGAGGTTCTATTATGTTGGTAGGACCGCTTTTGGCTCGTTTTGGAAAAGGATATATACCTAAACCTGGTGGCGATAAAATAGGACGCAGACGTTTAGATACTCACTTCGAAGGTTTCATTAACCTTGGTGCCAAATTTAGATATAATAAAGAAGAATACTTCTATGGGGTTGAAGCTGATAAGCTGAAGGGGACCTATATGTTATTAGATGAGGCTTCTGTAACAGGAACAGCAAATATTGTAATGGCAGCTGTTTTGGCAGAGGGTCAAACTACGATATACAATGCTGCATGTGAACCATATCTACAACAGTTATGTAAGATGTTGAATAGGATGGGCGCTAAAATTACCGGTGTTGGTTCCAATCTATTGGTTATTGATGGTGTTGAGAAATTAGGAGGAACAGATCACCGCATGTTGCCGGATATGATCGAAATAGGAAGCTGGATCGGATTGGCTGCCATGACGAAAAGTGAATTAACGATTAAAGATGTTAGTTGGGACGATTTAGGTCAAATTCCTACTGTATTTGGTAAGTTGGGAATTACTTTAGAGCGTAAAGGAGATGATATTTACATTCCTGCCCATAAAGATGGTTACGAGATCCAAAATTATATAGATGGTTCTATCTTGACGATAGCCGATGCACCTTGGCCCGGGTTGACACCAGATTTACTTAGCATTATTTTAGTGGTAGCTACACAGTCTAGGGGTGAAGTGTTAATACATCAAAAAATGTTTGAAAGCCGCTTATTCTTTGTAGATAAGTTGTTGGATATGGGAGCAAAAGTAATTCTATGTGACCCTCATAGAGCTACCGTTATTGGTCATGACTTTAAGTCTACTTTAAAAGCGACAACCATGACTTCACCAGATATTAGAGCAGGTGTTTCTTTGCTAATTGCGGCGTTATCCGCGAAAGGAACTTCAACCATTCATAATATAGAACAGATTGATCGTGGTTATGAGAACATTGACGAAAGACTACGTGCAATAGGTGCTAAAATCGTAAGAGTTTAAGCATTATTTCCATTAGATATAAAAAACTCCATAATTAGGTTTAACCTTTTATGGAGTTTTTATTTTATAGATATGTTGTGTTATTTTTCAATTAAAGTACCATCAGGATATTTGGCAAATCTACCTCGGGTGGCATCATGGGTATGATCTGGGTGTCTCCATGGCCAACCTCCAAATTGGGTAGTTTTAAATTCATTCATTGCATTTTGTAATTCTTCATCGGAATTCATTACAAACGGACCGTATTTTGCTACTGGCTCTCCTATAGGTTTTCCTTGTAAAACTAAAATATGGGCATTTGCACCAATAGCTTTTATTTCAACCTCCTTAGAGGGATCTATATCTACGCCATGGTTTGGTTTTACCGACTCCCCTAATAGTTCAATAGTGTTACCGTCATAGAAATATATTGTTCTATGAGAATTTATCTCAGCTTTAGGTAGTGTAATTGTTCCATTTTCATCAATAGTAATGTTCCAAATTGCAACATCGTTATCCTTGTCAATTGCCCAAGAATCTGGTGCCGGGTCTGGTGCTTTTTCACTGTTGAATTCACCGGCAATTACTTTTATTCTAGCATTTTTTAAGTTTATAACAGGAATTTCTTCATGCCACAGCATTTTAAAGTGTGGGTCTACAAATTTACTTTTAGCGGGTAAATTCAACCATATTTGAAAAAGCTCAAGTGTATTTTCCTTGTCGGTATGTAATAAAGGGAACATTTCTGAATGTTGAACCCCACTACCTGCAGTCATCCATTGTACATCGCCTTCACCAAAACGTCCTGCGGCGCCAAGTGAATCCGAATGATCACAAAACCCTTTGTTTACAACAGTGATGGTTTCAAATCCGCGATGTGGATGAGCCGGAAAACCTGGTACGGTTGTACCATGGTACATTCTATAACCATCTTTTATCTGAAAATCGTTTCCTAAGTTTCTACCTTTCAATGAGTCATCGGGACCTAATTCACCATTCCCTTTTGGATAATGATCCAAGTGGTAAACACAGAACAAAAAAGGATCTTGTGTTTGCCAAGGAAAGCCCAGCTTAAATATGCTTTTAATTTCATTTTTCATGATATCGCTTTTTATCTTTTCAATGTGCTGCATTATTAATTTCAATCCAATTGTTTTCTGGATCTTTTAAATAAATCTGTCTAACACCATCCGCTCTTAAGGTTACCGAGTTTTCTTTACCTGGCCAGTCGTAATATGTAATATCTTTTTCTTCTAAGGAAGCTATTAATTCATCTAATTTTTGAGTAGCCAGACATAAATGAACACTTTTGCTATGCTGCATGGCAACGCTGTCTTTTCCTATTAAATGTAATTGAGAATTTCCTTGAATTACAAACCACTTAAAACCGGTTGGAGCAGATGGATGAGGAATTTCTTTTAGGTTTAATACATTTTTGTAGAAAGAACCAACTTTATCGAGGTCTTTTACTATGACGGAGTAGTGGTCGTAATTAAAATCAAATGACTGGGCAGAGATAATAGAGCTGTAAAGTACCAGTAGAATTACGGTAAATTTTTTCATTGTTTTTGTTGTTTAAGTTTGGTTCAATTTACTTAAAAATAAAAGAAGCTATCTGTTAAGATAGCTTCTTTTATTGTAGACTTATTGACCATTTAATGGTGGTGGACCATCTATCATTGGTTCGTAGACCTCGTCTCCTTTTCTAGTTTTAAACTCTTCTTTTACTTTATTGACCAGTTTAGGGTTTTGAAACAGATCTAACATGGTCATAGCCATTGCTTTTGATGCGTGAATCATTCCTTTATGACCAATAGACATTCCTCCACATGCTACCACGGCCCAAGAATGCCATGGAGTTCCAGTTGGTGCTACCGATACGCCTAAGTTAATATTCGGTACGTTCCAACTAACATCGCCAACATCTGTAGAACCACCACCAGGACTCTCAAGGGTTTCACGTAATGGGTGTACAGTGCCATCAAGGCCGACTTCTGGTTTACCCGTTGCTTTTTGAATTGCTTTTCCAAATATGGTTTCTTCTTCAGTGTATGTAATAGGTCCCAAAAGCTCTAAATTATTCTGCATGATTTCTCCTCCAGAACGGTTTACCAGTGTTTCGTAAATTCCGGAAACCAAAGAAATCTTATAGTCTACATTTGCCATAATCGCGGCACCTTCGGCCATTTCTTTTACGCGCTCATAAGTTGGAAGCATTTTTGCTCTTTTAGGATCTCTAACACGTACCCATAATTTGGCATAATCAGGTACTACATTTACTACCTGACCTCCATCTTGTATGTGATAGTGTATTCTTGAAGTGGGTAATATATGCTCTCTGTAATAGTTTATACCTGTGGTATAAAGTTCTAATGCATCAGAAGCACTTCGTCCGTTCCATGGATCCATAGAAGCGTGTGCGGTTTGTCCGTAGAACTCTACAATAAAATCGATTAAAGAAAGGCCGCTTTGAACATCTGCTTCAATCTGTGCAGATGGGTGCCAGCTTATATTCACATCTACGTCGTCCCAAAGTCCTGCTTTCACCATCCAAACTTTTGCAAAGTATTTTTCTTCGGCAGGTGTTCCTAAAAACTTAACTGTTCCTTTTATTTTTCCTGCATCCATTAATTCCTTTATGGCAATTGCAGATCCTAAACTTGCGGTGCCGAACATGTTATGCCCACAGCCATGCCCAGCAGCACCTTCTTTTAAGGGTTCTTTTACCGGTGTAGTCTTTTGTGAAATGCCAGGTAGTGCATCAAACTCGCCTAAAATACTGATTACTGGACTACCAGACCCGTAAGTCGCGGTAAAAGCAGTAGGTATATCGGCTACACCTCTGGTTACTTTTAAACCGTTCTTTTCTGCATAGTCAGCTAAAATTCGTGAAGATTCGCTTTCGTTGAAAGCAGTTTCGGCAAGTGCCCAAATAGAATCACTGATTTTTATTAATTCTGCTTTATGTTTTTCAACAGAAGCAACAATTAAATTTTTGTCCTTGCTCATTTTTTGGGCAAAAACCGATGCGCTCATGCATAGACAGAGCGCCATTAGAAATGTTTTTTTCATTTTTAGAATTAGTTTAAGTAGTTGTTTTGATTAGTCCTTTTAAAGATACTCAACTTTAATCTAATTCCTTCTTTTGAATTTATGTACGATAAAAAATTATGAAAATCGTAATTAAGCGACCGCTTCTTTATAGGTTTCTAAACAGCGCTCTCTGGCCATTTTATGATCTACCATTTTTTCTGGGTAATCTGTTGTACCGTATTCATGGATCCACTCTTTTATGTATTTCTTGTTTTTATCAAATTTATCAACCTGTGTCATTGGATTGAAAATTCTAAAATAAGGAGCAGCATCAACGCCACTACCTGCTGCCCATTGCCAATTACCAATATTTGAGCTCATTTCATAATCTAATAATTTCTCAGCGAAATAGGCTTCTCCCCAGCGCCAGTCTATCAATAAATGTTTGCATAGAAAACTAGCTACCAGCATTCTTACCCTGTTATGCATATAGCCGGTTTCATTTAGTTGGCGCATACCTGCATCAACTAACAAATACCCTGTTTTGCCGTTTTTCCATTTTTCGAATTCTTCTTCGTTGTTACGCCATTCTATTCGATCGTACTTAGCCCTAAAAGATTTGTTCACCGTATGTGGGAAATGGTAAAGAATGGACATGAAAAACTCTCTCCAAATTAATTCGCTCCAAAATACTTTGTTCTTCTCTGCAATTGCCTTTTTCATCATTTTACGAACCGATACCGTACCAAAACGTAAATGAGGTCCTAATCGAGATGTTCCGTTATCTTTAGCGGGGAAGTTTCTGGTGTCTTCATAATTATCGATAAGGGTTGGTGTTACATCATAATCTGGAACTTTAATCTTAGATATTTCAAAACCGATATCATGTAATGATACATTGGGCAGTCTTGAATTTTTAATAAGATTTGATAAATACTGACTTGTGTAATGAATATGTAAATCTTTATTTTCATTAAACTGTTCTTGCCACTTATTCTTATAAGGCGTATAAACAACATAAGGGTCGCCATCACCCTTTACTATTTCAGATTTTTCGAAAATTACCTGATCTTTAAATGTTATAAATTGAATATCATTCTTCTTAAGAAAATTAGATATTTTCTCATCCCTTTCCTTGGCATATGGTTCATAATCTCTATTGGTAAAGACAGAAACTACCTTATAATCTTTAATTATATTTTTAAATGCTTCTAGTGGGGTGTCATGATAAACAGCTAAAGAACTTTCATGGTCATCTTGTAGCTGCTTGCGCATGGCTTGCAAGGTATCATGTATAAAAGAAACCCTTGCATCATCTTTTGGTAGTTTTGAGAGTATTTCTTTATCAAAAATAAAAATAGGTAGTACAGGAACATCACTTTTAAGCGCTTCTAAAAAACCAACATTATCATCAAGCCTTAAATCTCTTCTGAACCAAAATACAGATACTTCTTGTGCCATTTAATGAACGTTTAAGGTTGATAGTCCGCCATCTACTCCAATAATTTGACCTGACATCCAAGAGCTTTTATCACTCAATAGAAATATCGCAGTTTGGGCAATGTCTTCTGCATTTCCTATTCTATTTAAAGGATGTCTTTGGTTCATGGCTTCCCTTTTTTTATCATTATTTAAAAGTCTTTTTGCTAAAGGTGTATCTACCAATGAAGGAGCCACAACGTTTACTCTAATCTTAGGTGCATACTCGGCTGCCAAAGATTTTGCAAAACCTTCAATTGCTCCTTTTGAAGCGGCAACACTGGTGTGGTATGGCATACCGGTACCAACAGCAATAGTACTAAAAAAGACTATACTTGATTTGTCGTTCATTTTTGAGATAATACCTTTAATAACATTTACCAAAGAAAAGAAATTAAGATGCATATCATCTTTCATCGTTTCTAAAGACATCATCTTAAAAGGTTTCAAATTGATGCTGCCGGGGCAATATACAAATCCGTCTAATTTTTCTGGTAGTGTAGACAAGTCAAGTTCATCTACGGTAACATCGAAAGGAATGTGAGTAATGTTCTGTTGTAGATTTTCGCTTGTTCTTGAAGCTACGAATAGCTTATGTGTTTCTTTAAGTTCCTCAACAATCGATTGCCCAATACCGTAGGAACCTCCTATTAATAATATATTTTTCATTTAAAAAGATTTAAATTCAAGTTGATTCGGAATCGTTTCTATAGAGCCGAATAATTCTTTTAATTTTTGTTCGCGAAAATGGAATATTTCCTTTAATTGATTTTTTACTAAGATGGGGTGTACCATTTGCCCTAGAACACCCATTGGTAATTTATAATCAATGATGTCTTCCATTTCTACGCCTTCATTAATTTCTTTAATGAAATGTTTGTGATGCCATAATGCATAAGGTCCAAATCTTTGTTCATCAACAAAGTAATTTCCCTGTTCTATATGTGTGATTTCAGTGACCCATTTTGTAGTATATCCAGGAAAAGGAGAAACTTTATATTGAATAATTTGACCGGGAAACATATCTCTATCGGCTCCCGATATAATATTGAAACCCATATGTTTTGGTGTAATAACTTTTAAGTTGGCTGGGTCGGATAAAAATTGCCATGCTTCAAGTTTTGAAATTGGTAAGGCTTGTTTAGAATGTAGTTGATATAGTTTCATAAAGGTATTTAATAGTCAAACAAAAATGTTTGTTTAACATTATGTAAAAATAATTAAACAAATTGAAATTAGCTTTCTTATCGGTTTAAAAATTAACTTTATCGATAAAATTGAATTTAGGTCACTTAAAAACAAGCGGTTAACATTATTCTGACTTATTTTGTAACCATGAAGGTTTTAAATCAATTTTTACTTCTAATAATGGTCATTTGCGGCGCTAAAGGTTTAGCTCAGCAAAATGTACAAACCGTGGGGGAATTACCTAATGAAATATTTGAAACATCGGGACTTATATATTTCAACGGTAATTTGATTACTCACAATGACTCTGGTAATGAGCCTATACTTTATGAATTGGATACTTTGTCTTTATCTATACAAAGACAGGTGACAATTAGTAACGTTACCAATATTGACTGGGAAGCCATCTCACAAGATCAGAATTACATTTATATAGGCGATTTTGGGAATAATGTAGGTACAAGAATGGATTTGGCCGTATACAGAATTTCCAAAGCCGACTACACCGCTTCAGATTCCGTAACAGCTGAAATTATTAATTTTTCATATGAAGATCAAGTAGACTTTAGTAACAACGGTAATAGTGATTGGGATGCAGAGGCTTTTGTAGTATTAAATGATGGCATACTTGTTTTCACTAAACAATGGCAAAGTCTTGGCTCGGTGGCATATCAATTTCCTAAAGTTCCGGGTACCTATATCGCAAGTAGGGTAGGAGCTATAGACGACGTCGGGCTAATTACTGATGCTACATATGATATAGATTCTAACAGGTTAATATTCTTGGGGTATTCTTCAATTTTAAGTCCCTTTGTCGGTATAATAGAAGATTTTAATTTAATTATTCCTTTCGAAGGATATACCGAACATTCTCTTGGGCTCAATTTTGTTCAAGCAGAAGGAATTACACAAACCATATCGGGGCAGTATTTTTTTTCTTCTGAATACTATTCAAGGCAAACCCCAACTATAGTATCTCCCTCAGGGCTGTTTTCATTTCAAGTACCCGAAATTGAAGAGGAAGAGCCGGTTGAGCCAGAAATTCCAGAGGAGCCAGAAGAGCCAGAAAATCCTGAAGAGCCCGAGTTACCCGAAAACGATGATGAAAATGAAAAACTAATTATTTATAGGGATAATTCTTCTGATCGTTACTATTATTCCATTACTACAGACAAGGCTGTTTACGGTCAGGTTATCTATGATGTTACGGGAAAAGAGGTTTATAAAAACTCTGAAAATGTGGAGAGAAAAGGTATTATTGCACATCATTTGGAATCTTCCATATACTATTTGGCTATTTTTCTCGAAGATGGGGTCATTGCCACTTCATTTGCAGTTTTTTAGGGCTCCACTTGCTATTTAAGTATTTGTTAACATTTCTACCCTTTCTTTATAAGTAGTTTTGTGATTATAACTAATCAGATAAACAATTATGAACAAAGTAGTACTTTTTTTATTGGCAATTGTAGCTTCATTAACCGTTGAAGCACAGATTAATACACCAGCACCTAGCCCTGCTGCAAAATTAATGCAGACTGTAGGTTTAACAGAGGTAACTATTGACTATTCAAGACCATCTATGAGAGGTAGAAAAGTTTATGGTAACCTTGTTCCTTTTGATAAATTATGGCGTACAGGTGCTAATGCATATACTAAAGTTTCTTTTGATACTGACGTTACCATTGGCGGTAAAGAAGTTAAAGCTGGTACTTATTCTATTTTCTCAAAACCCGGAGCTTCTAACTGGGAAGTGTATATCTACACAGATATTGTTGGTGGTGGAACACCTAGTAATTGGGAGGAAAGTAAAATTGCCGCTCAAATAACGACACCGGTCTATAATATTGAAATGCCAGTTGAAACTTTTACCATAACTATTGATGATGTCACCAGTACAGGAGCAAATATTGGCATTATATGGGAAAACACCTATGTGGCAATTCCATTTTCAGTTCCTACCGATGCTACCGTAATGAGTAATATAGACAAAGCCTTAAACGGACCGTCTGCTGAAGATTATTACGCAGCGGCAGTATACTACTCCAGTGAAGGAAAAGATATCAATAAAGCCAAAGAGTGGATGGACAAAGCAATATCCATGACCGAAAAACCGGCATTTTGGCAATTAAGACAACAGTCTTTAATTTTAGCAAAAGCGGGCGATAAAAAAGGAGCGATCGCAGCTGCTAAAAAATCATTGGAAGGAGCTACAGCTGCCGGAAACAATGATTACATTAAAATGAACAACGATTCAATAAAAGAATGGAGTTCTAAGTAAATTGATTCATTCTATAGAATTAAAAAGTCCGTGTTATTACACGGACTTTTTTTATGGTTTAACACTGAGTGTTATTCAAAAACCTTAACGCCATCATCAATATCCAAATGGTAGAATTCAGCATCGATATTGGTCTTTTCTTTATAAGATTGTAAAAGAGATCTTATGTTTGATTCTAAATTTTCTGTTTCCATTAAGTTTATTGTGCAACCACCAAATCCGCCACCCATCATTCTAGAGCCTAAAACTCCTTCAAGTTCTTCTCCTATCTGTACTAGGTAATCCAATTCGCTAGTAGTAATTTCATATTGAGTGGACATTGCCCAATGGCCTTCTTTTAATACCTTGCCAACACCTACAGCATCTCCATTGGTCAGCATTTGCATCATTTTAAGTACACGTTCATTTTCTTCTATAATATAGGTTGCACGTTGTATATCAATTAAATTGACCTTTTCTTTTACCTTTTTTAAATCATCTTTGTCAACCTCTCTTAACGATGTAATTTGTGATTTGTATTCTTGTACTTGCTTAACAATGTTCTCACAAGAAACACGCCTTTTATTATATTCAGAATCAACGGCTAAATTATGTTTTATATTAGAGTTGATTAAAACCCAACTATAACCTTTTAGGTTAATAGGAATGTATTTATGACTAAGGTCTTTACAATCTAAAAAAAAGGCATTTCCTTTTTTGCCAAATAGAACTGCATACTGGTCCATTAATCCACAATTAAGACCAATTTTGTGTTCAGCTTCTTGGGCAATTAAAGCTATTTCTTCTCTAGTAATTTTTTGTTTTGAAATTTGAGTAATGGCATAGATAAATCCGCAACATAGGGCAGCGGAGGAAGAAAGACCTGATCCAATAGGTATATCACCACCAAATACACAGTCCATACCTTTTAATGGGTAGTTCTTTGAATCTAAAATTTCAATTATTGCTTTAAAATAATTTCCCCAAAAGGAATCGAACGGTTTGTGCGCTCCATTAAGTTGGAATTCCACTTTTTCTGGCTGAGTCAAAAATGTTTCAATGCGAATGCTATTTTGATCATTATCGGAAACGGCAAAGTATATTCCTTTTTCAATTGATGCGGGTAGTACAAGACCTTCATTGTAATCAGTATGCTCACCGATTAAATTGATTCGTCCTGGAGCTTTGATAAGAATGTGATTTTTACTGTAATTCTCTTCAAAGTAAGACGCAACTTTCTTATGTACCATTAAGTGTTTTATTAAAATCTATAATTCTTAGGTAGATGCCAATGGCTTGTTCAGCATACGGTCAAAGGCTTCAAATATAAATGAAATTATTATAACCAAAGCGGCACCGAAAAAGTTAAGCCATAAGTACCCAAGTTTTTCTTGACCCGAAGGGTAAATATGTATGAGATAGTAGTATATAATGCAAACGATAACCTGTGTTACTACCGCAGCAAAGAATACAGCATTTCCTTTGATAAACTTAAAAAAGAATGCGATTAAGAATATCCCTAAAACATTACCATAAAAAATACTACCAATAATATTAACAAGCTGAATTAAATTATCAAAAAGATTGGCGACGCATGCAATTAGAATGGCAATCACGCCCCAAATTAGGGTGAAGAATTTAGAGGCTTTAACATAATGTTCTTCGGTAAGGTTGGTATCGCCCTTATTTCGTTTATATAAATCTAATGCGGTGATAGTTCCCAATGCATTAAGTTCAGACGCTGTCGATGACATGGCAGCAGATAAAATGACTGCCAAAAGAAGCCCGACCAAACCAGTTGGAAGGTTGTTGAGTATGAAGTGGATGAATACATAATCTTTATCATTGGTTTCAACCACATCGTTGGCTTGACTAATAAGTGATTTAGCAGCCACTCTATTAGTACTGTCCTTTTGGTTTATGCGTATAATCTGTTTTTTTGCTTCTTCAACAGCAGTATATTCCTTTATTTCCAATGCCGCAGAAAACTTGTTTTGTGCGATTCTTTTTTCTGCCTCTAATGCTATTTGACCTTCTTGTAACACTTTATAGTCATCTGCATATTCAGATTCCATAACCGCTTGTGTTGCAGAAGGGTTAAAGTTAAGTGGTGAAGGATTGTATTGATAAAATACGAACACCATTACACCAACCAATAATATGAAGAATTGCATCGGTATTTTAAAGATGGCGTTGAAAACTAGACCTAACTGACTTTCCCTAATCGATTTACCCGATAGGTATCTTTGCACCTGACTCTGATCTGTACCAAAATACGCAAGAAATAGAAATAGCCCGCCGGTAATACCGCTCCAAAATGTATATCGACTAGAGGTGTCAAAATCAAAATTCAATATTTCAAGTTTATTGCTGGCACCTGCAATTTTCATTGCTTTACTAAATGTAATATCGGTAGGTAGGTAGCCAAGAATAAAAAAGAAAGTGATGAACATCCCCGTCATGATTATGAACATCTGTTGTTTTTGGGTAACACTGACTGCATTGGTTCCACCAGATACTGTGTAGATGATAACGAGGGTTCCAATAATTATATTCAAGGTCCTTAAATCCCAACCTAAAACCGCCGATAATATAATAGAAGGTGCGAATATGGTAATACCTGCTGCTAAACCTCTTTGAATAAGAAATAGAACGGCAGCCAACGACCTCGTTTTTAAATCGAACCTACCTTCTAAAAATTCATAGGCCGTGTAAACTTTCATTTTATGGTAAAGAGGTACAAATACCATACAAATGATTATCATAGCTAATGGGAGTCCAAAATAGAACTGAACAAAGCCCATACCATCGTGAAAAGCTTGACCTGGTGTTGATAAGAACGTTATGGCACTCGCTTGTGTCGCCATAACGGATAAACCTATGGTCCACCATTTGGAATCATTACCACCACGAACATAGTCGTCGACGTTTTTACTTCCTTTGGTTTTCCAAACTCCATATATAACTATAAAGAGTAGTGTGCCGGCGAGAATTATCCAATCTAATTCTCTCATATTAATTGAATGATGTCATTACGTAATAGAAAACAAGAACATAAATAAAATTGAGTACCAATAAAATGGTATACTCTTTTTTCCAAGTAGCATTTTCATCTCGTTCTTTGTTCATCCTTTAATTTTCACGTTTGTTTCTACTTTATCCTTGCCAATAGATAACATATTAGAAAATAATTTATATGCTCCTGGTACACCTACAGGTAATTCCCTGAAAAAGCTGAGTCCCGTATAAATATAGTTTCCTTTACCATATGGGGCAATTAATAAGCTGCCTTTTGAGGCATCTTCGCCCTCATCATGCATTTCAAGAATAGGTGTAAATTCTTGACTCCATTTATCGGGAAAATATAGACCTCTTTCCTGTACCCAACCATTAAAATCGTTTTCATCGATTTCATTAGGAAAATGTACCAAAGAATGATCTTTTGCTATTATGTTAACCTCAGAATTTTCATTGGTTACCCTATCTCTTGAAATTTCTATATCATATGGAGCAATATTTTCAAATTGTGCACCCCATCTACTAGCTGTATTATATTGCACAATTACCGTACCACCATTTTTAGCATAATCTAATATAAAACGCTGTTTAAACTTCAGTTCATCTACAACATTATATGCTCTTATGCCAAGTACGACGGCGTCGTATTTTTTTAATGATTCTGCAGTAATTGATGCTGGGTCAATTAGTTGTACATTGTATCCGATCTGTTCTAAACTGGTAGGTACTTCATCACCTGCTCCCATAATGTAACCAATGTTTTCACCGGCTTTTTGAATGTTTAAGCGAACAACTTTTGCCTCCGACGGAAGTAAAACAGTCTGGGTAGGCACATGGTCGTAAGCAATGGTTGCCAGTTCTTTGGTGATTTCCTTTCCGTTTATACTTAGAATAGGGGAGATGATACTTTCGCTTTCGGTAGAAGGCGGACTCAACGTGAAATAAACTGTTTGTTCATCACCTTTTTTGGCTATAGAAAAGTTTTGCTTATTGGCATCTACCTTCCAGTCTTTACCATATTTTAATTCTATGGTACCAGAAATATTGTCTTGGTGTGCTTTTATGGTTACCGGAATTTTTTTCTTATTGGCATCGGCGAAAATTAAAACCTTATCGGTAAAGCTCGCTGTAGCTTCTGGCACAACTTCAAAAGGGTGGTAAATTTCACCCTTATCTGGTTTGGCATATTTATAAACTACAGGAGTGGTAATAGGTATGGTTGTACCATTGATGTCAAGTAAAAATTTGGCATTAAAGGCTCTTGGTGTTTCGGGTTTGCCAATTAAATCTTCATTGGTGACCTTATAGGTGCCTAAAGTTCCTTTTTCCATTAACCAATACGGGCTAGTGTAGTTCGTTGATGCGGGAATAGCCAGGTCAACCTTTTTAGTTATAAGATTGTTATTGGTTAAAGCTTCGTTTTCAATGGCTACTTTTTGAGTATTTAAAAAAACCGATTTTAACTTGATGTTTAAATTACTTCTATTCAATGCTTGCACCTGAACTTCAACTTCTTCCCCAGGGTTGGTGTATGCAGTTTCTGTCGATGCTTCTAAATGCAATCCTGAGATGGCAAAAATTATAGAAGTTAGCTCTTCCGTTTTAATATTTTTCCAATGGTCGTTAGATAAACTTTGTATTAAGTTATATGCTTTAAGTAAAGCAGGTATGTGAATGGTAGGGTCTTTGAAATTAAAATTTTCTTGTACGTTGTAAAGAATATCCCCAATCGCCTTACCGCCATCAACCCTTTTCCAAGTGGTATCAATACCATCAAAAAGGTTCGATTTGTTTTTTGGTAAATCACCTTTTAACAATTCAATGTATTCATCTTCAGTACCTCTTGTGCTTAGTCTGCCAAACCCTTGGCATAGATGTTGGCTGCTTGCCAATGAGGCAATTTCATTATTCGACATTCCTAACATGGGGTAGTAGGTGCCAACGTCCATATGTAAAAGATTAGTTTTATCGGCAGCCTTAAATTTTTCCTGACTTCCATAAAACCACCATGATGTATTAAAGAACAATCTTTTTGGTTGCCATGTTTTGGTAGCTTCAAGTTGCTCAGGGTAAGCACTTTCATCATTGGCAAGATCAAAGGCTTCATAGCTTAACATAGCCGATGCGGTGTGATGCCCATGGGTTGTACCTGGAGTTCTATGATCAAACCTGTTGATAATAACATCTGGTTTAAACTTTCGAATGGTTCTTACCACATCGCCAAGAATGGCTTCCTTATCCCATATTTCTAGAGTTTCAGTAGGTTGCTTTGAATATCCAAAATCGTTGGCGCGGCTAAAAAACTGCTGACCTCCATCAACTCTTCTCGCAGCCAGTAATTCTTGAGTTCTTAAAACTCCTAAAAGCTCGCGTAACTCCGGACCTATTAGATTTTGCCCTCCATCTCCTCTGGTCAAAGACAAATAAGCTGTTCTTGCCTTAACATTGTTGGCCAAGTAGGCAATTAAACGTGTGTTTTCATCATCTGGGTGAGCAGCTATGTAAAGTGCAGTGCCAAGAAAATTAAGCTTTTCAATTGCGTGGTATATGTCTGTAGACGAATTGATCTTAGGGGTTTGGGCGTTTAGTGTGCCGAGTGCAAAAAGACTACAGGCTATAAACCCTAATAGATATCGCATTTTAAGTTGGTTTTGGTAGTAATTCCAAATATAATAAGATTAGCCCCTACGCGTACTTGTTTTTACAACTTCTTTAACAAAATCACATGGTTTGCTCTTCCTCTTCTTCGGTACTGATAAATTCACCTTGTTGATATGTGGATATTAATATGACGCCTTTTTGTAAAACCAAGTTATTTGGATAAGTAAGAATTTCGCCATTGCTTCTTCGTAAATGAAGGTGAAAAGCCCTAATGTCCTCTATTACAAATTTGTCTAAATCACTATTGTCAGGGTCAAGTAATTCCTTATCTAAAATTCGAATGGTATTCCCGATTTTAAATGGGAATGAGAAAAAGATGATAACACCTGCGGTAATATTACTTAAAATGGACCATTGTGCAAAAAGCGCTACACCAATAACCGCAAAAACAGAAGAGAGCATTACACCTAAATCTTGGTAGTTTACACTCCAAACCAAGGTAAGTGCCACAATGGTTATAATTGTTAGACCAATGTTGATGAATTTAATGATCAAGTTGGTTCTTACAGGATTAAAATCACTGATTTTACTGACCTTTCTTACTGCTGTAGTGAAAAGGAATTTTAATATTAAGATAACTATAAAGACAATGAGACTATAAATAAGTTCATTGTAATGCTCATTGATAAACGCTTTCATATACTATAACCCTAAACTATCGCGCAAAGATAAATCCTTATTCGATTTTTGTTGCCAATAGGGTGTTGTAATCCTGTTAATTCTTGTTGCTTTTGAGGTTAGCACTTTTTTGTTATCACCAAATCCGTCATTAAAAGTATCTGTCCAGCTCTCTATGAGATATGGAAATTCGTTTCCAAAATTGATGTTCAGTGTACGTTCTAATTCAGGATAGTTAATTGAGTATGTGCTTATACTTTCAGCTTTGGTTAATGTCGTTATTGCTTTATAGGCTTTTAGCTCTTTGTGACTTAACCTAATATATTCTAACGAAGGAATCATGTGAATTTCTCCTGTTGGCAATTCGTTTGGAGAAATTCTTATTTTATTCCATATTTCATTTTCAAGAACAGCTTTTTCCAAGTGGTATTCTTGATCACCTTCCGATTCGAAATAAGAATGACTCGTAACTTCAAAATCATCTCTATTATTTAACTGCGCATAGACATGCCCGCACCATTCTTGTGAAGAAAAAGAAAGCTTTATAGCATGCTGATTGTCATGAACGGGATAAAAAGTACTGGTCATGATAGAGTAGGGGTAAATACCCGTGATGTAGTTTTTTGTGGAATTCAATTTTAATACCGGAATATTACTTTTATGATCGTTATCGGCCTTAACCTGTTGTTTTGGTAAAAAAGGTTCGGTAACATAAATCATTACGGCACTACCTTTTCTAATTTCACCATATCTAGCCTGTTCTAGTGTATAAGAGGTGATTTCTGCCGTGCCATTGTACCAATATTCTTTAAATTCTTCCGATAGTTGTTTTTTTGGTAATTCTACATTTTTTATGGTAGTTGCCATGGCTAATGTATCGCTATTGTTTTCCGGTGTTTCTTTGCAACTTGAAAAAATTAAAAGAATTCCGAGCATGTTGTTAACTGATGTTTTTAGATTTAATAGTCGTATACTTTTCATGACGATAGTTTATTTTATGTTATCAATTGTAATAAGGTATCATAAACTAGTTGTGTAGGCAAACCTACCACGCTAGTGTATGAGCCTTTAATTTCTTCAATCCCTATGAGTCCTATCCATTCTTGAATGCCGTATGCACCGGCTTTATCATATGGTTTATACTTATCAATATAATGACGAATTTCTGATGTAGATAAATTCTTGAACTTAACTTCGGTAATCGAGTGTTGTACAATTTGTCGTTCTATGGTTGTAAAACATACAGAGGAAATAACTTGGTGCCAGTCTCCCGATAGTTTCCTTAGCATTTCTTCAGCCTCTGCACTATCTATCGCTTTTGCAAGCGATTCATTTTTGTGCCATACCACGGTATCTGATGTAATGAGAATTTCTTTGGGTAGAAGTTCATCTTTAAAAGCACTTGCCTTTAATTTGGCTAAGTAATCGGAAATTTCAGCACCCTTTAAATTTGATGGATATACCTCTTCTACCGACTTTATGCGAACTTCGAAATCAAGTTCCATATCCTTAAAAAACTGATGTCTTCTAGGGGATCCCGAGGCTAATATTAAACGATGATTATTTAATTTGTCTCTTAGCATTTAATTAATCGTTTGTTGCGCTGAAATGACTGGTCCAATCTCCACGTACTTTTAAAACTTGTTCAATAACATCTCTAACACAACCATGGCCTCCATTTTTGTGTGATATGTACTTACTAACATTTTTAACTTCTGCAACGGCGTTTTGCGGACACGTAGGTAATGCAACTGCCTTCAATGGCGGTATATCTGGTATGTCATCGCCCATATATAATATATTTTCGGCTTCAATATGATATATATCCATATACTCGTCTAAAGCGTCCATTTTATAATGTGCGCCCATATAAATATCGGTAACACCTAGACCTCTAAGTCTTGTTCGTACCCCTTCATTGGTGCCTCCTGTAATTATACACACGTTATAACCTTTTTTTAAGGCAACCTTAAGAGCGTAACCGTCTTTTACACTCATTTGGCGTAATAATTCTCCTTCGCTGGTAATTAGAACGTTACCGTCTGTAAAAACACCATCGACATCAAAAATAAATGTAGTAATGTCCTTTAAATACTCTTTATAGCTCTTTTCCATGTTTTTCTTTTATTGCGTTGCTCAATAGGGTGTATAATTCCCTTTGGTGTTTGTCTTTTATAATTTGTAAATGATTATGTAATGTTTTTTGATCTCCACGTTTTGCTGGTCCCGTTTGTGCCTGTAACGGAGAAAGGTCTTCAAGTTTTGCGGCAGTTTCTGTAATTAATGGTTTTAATAAGTTGAAATCAATTTGATGTTCTTCGCAAATTTCTGCTCCCAAAGTGTATAGATAATTGGTGAAATTATTTACAAAAACAGCGGCTACATGTAATGTTTTCCGTTGGTCTGAATCTATCTCAACAACAGTTTTGCTTAAAGCATTGCCAAGCTTGTACAAAAGTTTAACATCCTTGTCATCGTTAGCTTCAATGCATATGGGTATGTTGTTAAAAGATACTATTTTTCCTTTAGTAAATGTCTGCAAAGGGTAAAATATGCCTGGTCGTTTTAAGCTACTTAAGACTTCAACAGGCGTAGCGCCAGAAGTATGTACTACGAGTCCTTCTTTGTTCTTGAAATGTTCGGCCACTATGCCAATCGCATCATCGGAAATTGCCAATATGTATATGTCCGCTGTTGGTATTTTGGTAAAATCGGTATTTACCAACTTATCGTTCTTTACGAATTGTAAATGGGTTTTGTTTCTACCAAGTACTTGTTTGATATTAACGCCAACGGTTTGTTGCAATGCATGAAAAAGATTTTGCGCTACATTACCGGAGCCAACTATTATTACGGATATCATGACGCAAAAGTACAAAGTTTATAATAGTCTTGTTGTATTAAAATTAACAGTTTCAATGATGTTTTAAAGCGATAAAAGTCATTCGTAAATGGTCAAAAGACCTTATTTTTGCATCTTGAAAATCAACTCCTATCTTCCATGACGGAAATGTTCAAGAAAATATTCTTCTCTACACGCTTAATGTCTATTTTGTTTATTGTTTTTGCCACTGCAATGGCATTTGGCACCTTCATTGAAAGTTGGTACAGCACAGAAACCGCTAGAATTTGGATTTATAATGCTTGGTGGTTCGAACTTATAATGGTGTTCTTTGTTATCAATTTTATTGGTAATATTTCACGTTATCGATTATTACGTTTAGAGAAATGGCCTGTTTTAATTTTACATTTATCATGGGTTTTAATTATTATTGGTGCCTTTGTTACCCGTTATATCAGTTTTGAAGGAATGATGCCCATACGTGAGGGTAATACCGAAAATGTGTTTTATTCGGACAAGACTTATTTAACGGTTTATGTTGATGGCGAAATAAATGGTGAGGCTAGAAGAAAAATTCTTGAAGACGATTTAATTGTTACTCCAGAAGCCATAAAATCTAACCTGCCATGGAAAGCCGACTTTAATGGTGAGGAATTTGAAATTTCATATGTTGATTTTATTAAGGGAGCTAAACAAGGATTGTTACCCGACTCAAATGGCACAAAATTTCTGAAAATTGTAGAAGCCGGTGATGGTGACCGTCACGACCATTATTTAGAAGATGGTAAAGTCGCAAGTATTCATAATGTACTGTTTGCCTTGAATAATAAGACAGATGGTGCAATAAATATTATGACCACAGATTCTGTGTATCAGATTCATGCACCTTTTGATGGTAATTTTATGCGAATGGCGGATCAATTTCAAGGGGTGTTGGTTAAAGATAGTGTTCAACCATTACAATTACGTTCACTATATAATACCGCTGGTATGCAATTTGTAATTCCTGATTCTATAACGCAAGGATCATATGGAATTGTGGAAATACCGGTAGCCGAAAAAACCAAAATGGATCAAGATGCCATTGTTTTTGATGTTTCAGCTAATGGTGAAACCAAACAGATTAAGTTGTTAGGTAGTAAAGGACCGTCGGATTTTAGTGATAAGGTAACAGTTGGCGGACTCAATTTTTCTATTAGATATGGTTCTAAAGTGCATGAGTTGCCATTTGGGATTAAATTGAACGATTTTATAGCAGAAAAGTATCCTGGTACAGATAAAGGTTACGCATCTTTTATGAGTAGGGTAACCATTGAAGATGAAAGACCTTTTGATTATGATATATTTATGAACCATGTATTAGACCACGAGGGTTATCGTTTTTTTCAATCAAGTTTTGATCCCGATGAAAAAGGAACCGTATTATCTGTCAACCATGATTTTTGGGGTACTTGGATAACTTATATAGGGTACTTTCTATTATATATTGGTTTAATGGGAATTATGTTCTTTGGTAAAACTCGTTTTCAAGATTTAGCAGATTCTTTAGATAAGCTAAAAGTGAAAAAGAAAAAAATGTTCGGTGTTATAACACTGTTAATGGCATTCTCGTTCTCAACTTTTGCACAAGAACAGCATACCCCAGAAGATGGGCATCAACAAGCATCAAGTAAAGCACAAATAGATTCTTTACTAGAAGCCAGTATGGTGAGCAAAGAACATGCCGACAAGTTTGGTAAACTGGTCATACAGGATGAAGGAGGCCGTATGAAGCCTATCAATACATTTTCATCAGAATTGCTTCGTAAATTGAGTTTGAAAGATAATTATATGGGCTATACTTCAGACCAAATATTACTTTCAATGATGATGAATCCGGCGGTTTGGTATAATACTGAATTTATTGCCCTAGATAAAAAATCGCAGAATGATAGTATTAGGAAAATTATAGGAATCCCTTCTGGTCAGAAATACGTTAAGGCTACAGATTTCTTTGATAAAAAAGGACAGTATAAACTAGAACCTTTTTTACGTGAGGCAACAGCAACAAATAACCCTAATAAATTTCAGCAAGATTTTAAAGATGCCAATATTAGGTTAAGCTTGTTGAACCAAGCGTTGGGTCAAGATATTGTTAAGATATTTCCATTGTTAGATGATGAGAACAACAAATGGATATCTGCTGTTGAATATAGGGGAGGGCAATATGAAATTAGGGATTCATTATACTCCAATTTCGTAAAAAATGCCATGCCGTATTATTTAATGACTTTGGGCAAAGCGCAACAAAGTGGTGACTATAGCTCTGCCGACAAGTTATTGGCTGCATTTCACCAAAATCAACTTAATCATGGTGACGAAGTTCTGCCTTCTCAGCAAAAAATAGATACAGAGGTAATCTATAATAAGCTCAATATTTTTAATAGGTTATATCAATATTATGCATTGGTTGGACTTTTAATGTTCTTTGTTTTGGTATTTCAAATTTTTAAAGACCGTTCCATTTGGAGAGTGGCTATCTACTTTTTCAAGGGTACAATAATGTTGCTGTTTCTTTGGCATACTGCGGGCTTAATATTACGTTGGTATATTTCTGGTCATGCACCTTGGAGTGATGCTTATGAAAGTATTCTTTATGTAGCTTGGGCTACTATGGGAATTGGTTGGGCCTTGGGCCGTAAAAGTGATATGACATTTGCTGCCTCTGCTTTCGTTACATCAATGTTGTTATGGATTGCACACCAAAGTTGGATTGATCCATCAATTGCTAATTTACAGCCAGTGTTGGATAGTTATTGGTTAATGATCCACGTGGCCGTTATCGTTGGTAGTTATGGCCCTTTAACCGTAGGTATGATCTTAGGCCTTGTTTCATTGATATTAATGATCTTAACGACCAAAAAGAATAAAGAACGTATGGCAATCAATATTAAAGAATTGACCATTATAAATGAACTGGCATTAACAACGGGGCTTGTAATGCTTACCATTGGTAACTTTTTAGGAGGACAATGGGCAAATGAAAGCTGGGGGCGATATTGGGGTTGGGACCCTAAAGAAACTTGGGCATTAATATCTATTATGATTTACGCATTTGTAATACATACGAGATTGGTGCCAGGTTTAAGAGGTAAATGGACTTTTAATTTTATGAGCGTCGTTGCTTTCGGTAGTATAATGATGACCTATTTTGGAGTTAATTTTTATTTGGTAGGTCTGCATAGTTATGCTAGTGGAGCACAAGTGATTACGCCTACATTTATATATTACTTGGTAGCAGGTGTATTTGTACTAGGCGCCATAAGTTTCTGGAGATACAAGGCAAACTTTAGCAAGTAAATATTTACTACATATAAAAAGGGCCTCTTAACTAATAGGAGGCCCTTTTTATCTTTAATCTTTAGCTAGTAAGTCCATCAATTCTTCAGCAGCGACTTTTCCTTTTTGTTTAAGAAAATCTCTAGGAGTGTTATCACCCAATTCAAATACAATGGCTGGCATACCATGGTTTACATAAAAGTAATTTCTAGATACCATTGTTGGTTTTATATCCTTAGACGGTTTTATATTGGTATGTTTCTGTGGTAGTCTATTGGTTATATTTTCAATCCAATCAAAAACGATTTCACCTTTTTCGCCTGTAATCGTTGAGTCTATAGGGTAGTAGATATCATCCCAAGTAGAATGGAAATCTGCACCAAAAACAAATTCATACCCTTCAGATTCCTTTTTTACCAAAAAGTCCCTAACACTTTGCGTTTCGGGTTGATTAAATTCTTGCCAATCTCTATTCAAGTCGATGCCTCCCATATTGTGTCTCCAATGGCCATTGTCTACACCATCAGGATTCATTAACGGAACTACGAACAAGTCATAGTTTTCTCTAAATTTTTGGGCCTTTGGTGAATCTCCACTCAAAGTTTCAATAAATGATTTCATGGCAAGAAACCCGGTAACCTCTGGTGGATGTTGTCTAGAAATGACCATAACGGCCTTTTTGTGTTGACCATTGCTGATCTCCATTAAATTCATTGATCTGTTTTCTCTACTTCTCCCAATTTCATACGTGGAAATAAATGGTTTGGCAGCCAAGGAGTCTATCCAAGCTTTAACTCTTGTTGAGCCATAAAGCTCTTGTGCTGTAATATATGTAGGTGTTTTGGTGGTTTTTACTTTGATTTCTACCATTTCCGGTACGGCTTTAATACCGAATGAACCCGTGCCTTCATTGATTCCTGTGAAATTTGCACTGTCTATTGGGGTAAAGTTTTCTCCGTCAGTACTAATTTTTGGGTAATACCTGCTGCGCGAATCTTTGTAAGTCATTTTGATGGTAATGGTCTTTGGTGTGTTTGACCAAACTTTAAACGCATACCATGGACTAACATTTATGGGGGTATTCTCGGCTGTAATCAAGGCGGTGTAATGATTATTTCCGTCAGAGGTAATTCCGTTGAGTCTTCCTCCCTCAAAATCATTGCTAAAGAATATAGATTCATTATCAAAGCTCCATATGCCTTTCCATTGCTTCTGTACCGGTTTTGATAGTGTACTAACAACGGCACTTTTACCTTGACCTTGATAACCTTTGGCTACAGGTTTTTGATTTTTACAGGATAAAATTAGCATGATGAGTGCAACAGTAAATATTGATTTTTTCATAATTAATAAGTATTCATATAATACAACCTACCCTTGGTGATGGTTATTTAACATTAATCGTTATAAATCTATCAACAAAAATTAAAAGGCTCTGCTTAATGAGCACTTTCATTCCAACTATTCCTTAATTCTTAAAACAAACATCTTTCTTTTGAAGTTTTAATGGTTATCTGCTTTTAAAAGAATTTTACAACAAGAATTAGTTGTGTTATTTTTCTTTTAGGAGTTAAGCAAATGCATATGTTCCGGTTGGATTACATTCTATTTCCTTACCTTTATTCTTTATAATTTTTGCATATGAATTCGAATAAAAAAGGCTTAAACACTATCTGCACGCATGTAGGTGAATTAGAGGATAAACAGCATAAAGGGGCGGTTTCTCCATTATATATGAGTACATCATATGCTTACGAAGATGTAGATGTTAAACGTTACCCTAGATATTTTAATACGCCTAACCAAGAGGGACTTTGCAAAAAAGTAGCTGCATTGGAACATGCGGAATCAGCGCTGATTTTTGGTAGTGGAATGGCCGCGGTAAGTACTTCTTTGTTAGCATTTTTAAGTGCTGGTGATCATGTAGTACTACAACAAACATTATATGGAGGTACCTATAATTTAATTAATGAGGAATTTTCTAAATATGGTATTGAATATTCATTTACCACAGGCTGGAGTGCTGCTGATTTTGAAGCTGAAATAAAAGAGAACACAAAGGTTATTTATATCGAAACACCTTCAAATCCGTTATTGACCATTACAGATTTAGAGGCAATAGCAACGCTTGCCAAAAAACACAGCTTAATTAGCATGATCGATAATACATTTGCAAGTCCGGTGAATCAAAATCCTATTGATTTTGGTATCGATGTTGTTATTCATAGTGCTACCAAGTACATGGGCGGTCATTCAGATATTTGTGCGGGCGCCGTAGCTTCTACTACTGAGAATATGGAGCGAATTTTTCATTTGGCTAAAAACTTTGGAGGTAGCCTAAGTGATTATACCGTTTGGTTATTGGAGAGAAGTATAAAAACCATGGGTATTCGCGTAAAGGCACAAAATGAAAATGCCTTGGCCATGGCACATTATCTCAATGAGCTGGAAGACGTTGAGAAAGTGTATTACCCGGGTCTGCCAAGCCATAAGGATCATGATATAGCTAAAAAGCAAATGAAAGGTTTTGGAGGTATGTTATCTTTTGAATTGAATACAAATTTAGATGCTTCAAAATTTCAGAAGGCATTGCAATTGATAAAACCTTCTATGAGTTTGGCGGGCGTAGAAAGTACGGTTTTGTCGCCTACCCAAACATCTCACGCTTTAATGAGCGCAGAAGTAAGGGCTGAACAAGGTATTTCTGATGGATTAATTCGTTTTTCGTTAGGTATTGAAGAAATAGAAGACTTAAAGAACGATATTCAACAAGCATTGAATTCCATTAAGTAAATAGTAATTAGAAGTACAAAGTAAGAATAGCGTATGAAGTTGGATATTTTAGTTTTTGGCGCGCATCCAGATGATGCCGAACTTGGGGCGGGGGGCACCATTGCCAAAGAGATTGCATTAGGAAAAAAAGTAGGTATTATTGATTTAACACGTGGCGAATTGGGAACTAGAGGTTCTGCTGAAATACGTGACAAGGAATCTGCAGCTGCTGCAAAAATTTTAGGCGTTGCCGTACGTGAAAATTTAAGGTTTAGAGATGGTTTTTTTGTTAATGACGAAGCGCATCAAATAGAAATCATTAAAATGATACGTAAATACCGACCCAACACAGTTTTATGCAATGCAATCGACGATCGACATATTGATCATGGAAAGGGTAGTAAATTGGTTAGTGATGCTTGCTTTTTAAGTGGTTTAAGACGAATTGAAACTACAGTAGTAGGGGAGAAGCAACAAGAGTGGAGACCTAAACAAGTATATCATTATATACAGTGGAAAAATATTACTCCAGATTTTGTTGTAGATATTAGTGGGTATATAGAAGAAAAGACCGATGCTATTTTAGCATATGCTTCTCAATTTCATGATCCTAATAGTAATGAGCCAGAAACACCAATAAGTAGTAAAACTTTCATTCAAAGTGTTCACTATAGAGCTAAGGATTTAGGTAGATTGGTGGGTGTAGATTACGCTGAGGGCTTTACGGTAGAAAGATTAGTGGCCGTAGATTCGCTTGATAATTTAATTTAAGCGGACACTTTATATTGTTTTTGCGGTTGTTGTACCCTTGGGATGGTGAAGTAAAATGTTGAACCTTTGCCCATTGCACTGTGTACCCATATTTTACCGTTATTTTTTTCGACCATTTCTTTGCAAAGCGAAAGCCCGAGGCCGGTTCCTTTTTCATCATTTGTACCGTATGTGGTATGGTTAGAGTCTTTTTCAAATAATTTACTGATAATATCATCGCTCATACCCATGCCGTTATCTTTTACATATATCTCGCATGTTTTGGCTTTTTGAATGGCACCTATTACAATTTGACCGTTGTTAGGGGTAAATTTTAGTGCGTTGCTCAGTAAATTTCTAATAATAATGTCAATTTGATTTGGGTCTGACCAAATTTGACAATTAGGTTCGATTCTATTGATTATGGCGATAGATTTAGACTCTGCTATTTCAGATAATAAGGCTACATTTTCCTCTACAATGCTATCTAACTGTGTGGTGGAATGTTTGGTTATTGAACCGTTCATTTGTGTTTGTCCCCAAGATAATAGGTTGTTCAGGGTAAAAGAGATCGTATCAATATCTACTTTGAGTTTAGGAACAAAGTTTAAGAACTCATCCTTGGTCATTTCACCCTCTTTAAATAGTTTTAGAAGGCCTTGAAATGCACCGATCGGTCCTCTTAAATCGTGTCCAATAATGGAAAACAACTTGTTTTTGGTTTGATTTAGTTCGTTTAGATATGCTTGTTTTTCCTCTAAATCGGTTTTTTTATTTCTTAGTTCTAAATTTAGTTTTTTCTGCTGTTGCTCATTTCTATGAATAATAAACATGATTATGGCAAAAATGATTAGAACAATTATGGCTACGTAAATGAATACTTTTTGTTTTGCCAAGGCTTTTTCATTGTCTATGATCAACTGTTGTTTTTGTTGATCGTATTCCATTTTTGTTTTAAGCATGTTCAATGCTTTTTCATTTCCTGTTTGGGTCAATGATTCATATGTTACCTGATAGATTTCATGATACCATAATGACTTTTCAAAATCTTTCTTTTTCTTATGTAATTTAGAAAGTTTGTATGCGCTGGTTTTTATTCCACTTCTTAGTCCTAACTTTTTAGAAAGATTATAGGCGTTTAATGCATATACTTCAGCTATACTATCTTTATTTTGGTTCATATATGCCTCGGCCATACCGTTTAGCAGGTCTATTTTGCCTCGATCATCTTCTATTTCTTTATGTAGTAACTCACTTTGTTTGTACCAATAAAGTGCCCAAGTATTCTTATTCTTTTTTAAGTAAATTTTGCCTTTAACTTCATAACAGTAAGCAAGCCATTCTAAAATCTTTTCTTTTTCAAAAGTTGAAATACTAATGTTTATATTATACATAGCATATTCCAGCTCATTCATATCGGCATATGTAGAAGCAATGTTACTTAAGGTTTCTGCCATAAAAACCGGATTGCCGACCTCTTCGTGAATAGCTTTTGATTTTTGTAAAAATACCATTGCTTGTTCATAATCTTTCTGTTCAAGATATAAGTGGGCAATATTGTCATTTACAATGGAGATGGAATTTTTATCATTATTTTTTTCGGCAATTTCAATGGTTGCCAGATAAAATTTTAAAGCTTTAGAATAATCACCTTTATAACCATATTCTTTTGCTAGGTCATTTAAGGTTCTAATCATTAAAACAGGGCTATTACTATTTTTAGAAAGCTCATAAGCTTTTTCAAAGTAAGATATGGCTTGGTCTATTTTACCTTTATTGGAATAGTATATTCCTATATTATGTAATGAACTTATTTCACCGTTTAAATAGCTAGCTTTTCTACTTAGTTCAAGACCTTGTTTACTTATAATAATCAGACTATCTAAATTGTGAAAACGGTATTCAGCTCCAAGATTGACTAAATTGTGAATATAGAGGGTGTCTTTAGGGTTAAAGACTTTAGATTTTTTAAATGCAGCTATATTTTGAAGTAGAGTATCTTTTTTCGTGCTTTGAGCTTGAGAATAGTGAGCAGTAATACAGGAAATTAGGAATACACAAAACCAACCCTTTAACAGGTTGTAATTGAATATGGTCTTAGATTTTCTAAAATTCATAGTTATCCCTATAACTTGGTTTAAAATTAAGTTAGAAGCTTACGGATTTAGAAAAAATGTTGTGAAATGCGATTTATTGTGTGTTTTAACGTTGTAAAGGTGTAGTTCGTCGATGATTTTGAAGTGTAGGCGTAAAATATCATCCTATTTCAAAAGAATGAATTCATTGTTTGTAATCACTAAAAAATGGAAGGGAATAAAAAATTTATTATTTGATGTCAATGGGGAGTTCCACAATGAACTGACTCCCCTTGTTAGGTTGACTTTTTACAGATATTTCACCACTGTTATTAATGACCATTGCTTTTACAAGTCTAAGTCCTAAACCGGTTCCTTTTTCTAAATTGGTACCGTAATTGGAGAAGTTTTCAGAAGAGCTGAAAAGCTTTTGTACATCTGCTTCGGTCATTCCAACACCGGTATCTGTAACTTCAATGACCAAGTTTTTATTTTTTATTTTAGTGGATATGGTAATTATCCCGTTGTTTGGGGTAAACTTAATAGCGTTATTAATTAAGTTCCTAAAAATAATATTGAACTGTTGCAAATCGGCAAAGACTTTATGATTGCCTGCAACCTGATTGTTTACTGTAATATGCTTTTTGTTGATCTCGTTTCGGTATAATTGTAGAATTACATCTAACTCATCTTTTACCGAAATACTCTTAATATTAACAGTACTTCCTTGCATCTGGGTTTTTCCCCAATGTAAAAGGTTGTCCATCGTAAATTGAACTTGTTCTATATCTTCTTTTAACTGAGGAGCAAATTTTTCAAAATATTCTTTTCCTTCTGAATCTTCTAGATATAGCCCCAATATTTCATTTAATGAAATAATTGGGCTTCTTAAATCATGACCTACTATAGAGAATAACCGATCTTGATTATTATTTATTAATGTTAGTGCTTTTTGGTTTTCGCTTAATATTTTCGCTTGATTGGCTAATTTTTTATTTAGCACTTTTTCTCTTCTATTGGCATACAGAATTATAAATACTATTATGGTTAAGGTTAATAAAGCTGCTAATGCCCATTTAATGTACTTACGCTGTTGGCTAAGCGCCAATTCGTTCTGTGCTTTAAGATTTTCAGCTTCTTTTTCAAAATTTAACTTTGCATTGAGCATCGTTAAATTTCGTCTGTTCTTTTTCTTGAAATTATCGTTGGAAAGCTTTTCGGTCAATTCAAGATACTTTAATGACTCCGCAGTTTTATTCTGCGCTTTTTTAATTTCATATAAAGTCCTGTAAGCTTGTTCTAAACCTGCTTCATAATTAGAAGATTTATAGAGTTCAAGACTTTTAAGAATGCTTTCCTCTGATTTAGCTAAATCATTTAAACCTAGATAAGCTCTTGCCAAACCAAATTTCATGTCGGCATTGGTTTTTACATCATTAAAATTACTATGCATGTCTAGTGACTTCTGGTAATTTAGCACTGCATTCTTATAATCGTTTAATTTTAAATGATATAATCCTAGAGTAGAATAGGTCCAAGCTAACCAAGTGGTGTTATTAATGGTTTCATATAACTTAAATGCTGCATTTAGATTAGCTTTTGCATCTTCAAGATTGTCTAATTTTATGTTTAGATAGGCCATGTTACTTAACATCATCGCCTCTTTGGTAGGGTCATTTAATTTCTTTACCAATTTAAAGGCTGCCGCGTAATATTTTAAAGCCTCGTCAGAATCTTCTAGGCGACTAAAAATAGTGCCCAAATTCATGTTCATTCGAAATAAATGAAATTGATCGTTGGTTTTTTCAGCAATGGAAAGGGCATGTAAAAACTGTGTGTATGTTGACGGATAATCGTTTTTAAAAAAATAGGCTTGACCAAGAACATTATAAACCTTCATTTCCGTTTTTGGAAAATTCTTTAAATCCGTATTTTCAATTGTCCTTAAGCAAAAGTCAATTGATTTGTCGGTTTCACCGGTATATAGGTATAAGGAAGCAAAATTCGCCAAAGCTTCAAGTTCCCCATGAGTGTAGTTGTTTTTAATACTTAATTCAAGTGCTCGTTCTGAGTTTACAAGCATTGAATCTTGTGCGATTAATCTTTGGTAGTAAGATAACTGATTTAAATTGTCTATAAATTCAAAATTATTTTCAGAAAAATTGGGTTGTTCTACTAATTTTGAAATTTTTGCTTGAAAAAACTTAACACTATCTATTTGAGAAAACGAGAAAAAACAATTGAAAATAACTAATGCGAAGAGTAAATAATTGCGTTTATAATTTGATATAGAATGCATTAGGTAGGCGGTATATGTCAAGTAGGTTGTTATATTCTAAACTTAAAGTTAAAAAGAAATAAATTAAACGTTTCTTAAAATTAAATATTTCTTCAAAATTCAATTATTATTTGTCAGAATTGCATAAAAAAATTATCTTCGCACTCGCTTACAAATGGTGGTTGTAGCTCAGCTGGTTAGAGCATCGGTTTGTGGTACCGAGGGTCGCCGGTTCGAACCCGGTCTTCCACCCTAAAGCAGATAAAAAGTCTTGGATATACGTCCAGGGCTTTTTTGTTTTAACACTGCTAATAATCAGTATTTTATCAATAAAAAAAGCCTAATAATTACTATTAGGCTTTTACATTTAAATTTTTAAAAGGTTAATCTACCTTCAATTTTTGATCTCTATTGGCTATTTCCCAAGCTGTGTAAAAAATTAATCTACTTCTGTTCTCCAATAAATCATAATTTATTTTATCGGGAGTATCACTTGGTTTATGATAATCATCATGCGTTCCATTAAAATAAAATATAATTGGAATATTGTTTTTTGCAAAGTTATAGTGGTCACTTCTATAGTAAAAACGATTAGGGTCGTTTTCATCATTGTAAGTATAGTCCAATTCGATATTCATGTACTTTTTATTTACTTCTTCAGATAAATTGTGTAATTCAATACTAAGCTTGTCCGAACCTATTAAGTAAATATAATTACGGTCACCCTCTCTTTTAGGATCAATTCTACCGATCATGTCAATGTTTAAATTGGCTACGGTGTTCTCTAAGGGTACTATTGGGTCTACATCCGTATAATACTGAGATCCTAATAATCCTTTTTCTTCTCCTGTAACATGTAAAAATACAATAGACCTTTTTGGACCATTACCGGCATCGGCAGCTTTTTTAAATGCTTCGGCGATTTCAAGTAAGGCAACACTACCAGATCCATCATCATCGGCTCCATTATTGATTTCACCATCGCCGGTTATACCAATATGGTCTAGGTGCGAAGATATTACCAAATATTCATTCGGTTTTTCAGAACCCTTAATCATTGCTACAACATTTTCTGAGGAAACTTTATCGTTGGCACTTTCAAAATTTAGTTTTAATTCTTTATTAAGAACCTTCGAATCATTATCAGTTTCAATAGTTGGTAAAATGTTTACGGCAAGCGTTTGGTCTATGAACAGATTGTAGAATTCAGGTGCATTTTTATCTACTACCTCCATTCTGCCACTATTGTTCTGCTTCATATATTCAAACCTGCGCTTAAAACGACTATAATTGGCGTCGTCATAATACAAAACTCCTTTAGCTCCTTTGTCCACGGCAATTTCAATTCGCTTTGTCAATGACTCAGACATGTTGCTCCAAATAGACTTTTCCGTTGTGCCAGAAATTACGTAGGTTCCGTCAGCCTTTATAGGTTCACCAGATTTTAATAATACTATTTTGTCGGTCACATCGATGTTGTTGTAACTAGAGTAGTCACTATCTTCAATACCGTAACCTATATAAACAATTTCATCAACAGAGGTGTCTGCAGATGAAAAAGTAAGTACATGTTCTCCAATAGGAAAGTCTGTTCCGTTGACACTTAATTTTCCGATAGGCAGTTTACTGACTTCTAAAGGTACTTCTTGAAAATAATTGCCATCCTCTTTTGCTGCAGGTATCCCTAATTTTTCATATTCGGCCTTTAAATAAGCTATTGCTTTTTTCTGACCGGGTTGTCCTGTTTCCCTACCTTCAAACTCATCTGATGCATAGATATAGAGATGGTCTTTTAATTCAGATTCGGTAATTGTTTCAGCATAAGTAATTTCAGATGCAATTTCTGAAGTTTCGGGTGTACTCTCTTTAACGGTTTTTTGGGAGGAATTGCATGAAATGGCCGTAGCGACCAATAGGAATAGTGCTTTTTTCATTATATAGTTATCAAATTTCATCAAAAATAATCAATTCTTAAGTGGTTTCATTTGAAGCCTTGTAGATTTTAAAATGACTACATTGAAGTTTTATTAATCAAATTAATTCTTCAATGCTTCAGCAATAGCAGCTTCTACCAATGGTTCCATAACCTTATAGCCTTCAACGGTAGGGTGTACTTCATCTTTTGCATATTTCTTTGGAAGACCATTACGCTTGTCAACCATTTTAGAGAAATAGTCTAAGTAAACATGTCCGTGAGCAATGGCATATTCCTTGATCATTTTATTAAGCTCTATAATTTTACCGGAAGGCTCCAAACCAGGTTTCCATGGATAATCATACGCAGGCAGGGTAGAGGATAAAATTACTTTAATATCATTAGCATGTGCCATCTCTGCCATTCCCTTAATATTATCCATGATCATTTTTAAGGTTGAAGGTCCTGTATTACCTGCTATATCATTGGTGCCTGCAAGTATAGTTACCACTTTAGGTTTTAGGTCTATAACATCTTGTCTAAAACGTATCAACATTTGGGGCGTTGTTTGTCCGCTTATACCACGATTAATATATGGTTTACCTTCAAAAAATTCAGGTCGCTTGTTTAACCAACCGATTGTTATGGAATTCCCCATGAATACGACACGATTTTCATTTTTCGCAGGTAAATTGAGACTGTCATTTGCCTCTTTAAAATGGTTTAGATCAGCCCAATCTTGAGCGTTTGTTGAGTTTAATCCTAAAATAGATAGCATACATATTAAGATTATTGTACTTACTTTCTTCATTATAGTTGTTGTTTATGCTTGTTGAATGCGTGATTTCTCTTCGGGTGATAATGGTACACTATTAATTATATGCTCTTTATTTGGTCTTTGAGCAGCTAAATAAGCCAATAAACATACTGAAATGACCAATGGTAAGGCATTTGCTGTATTGTAATAAGCAAATAAGCCTATGAATGCCGGAACCTCGATAAGGGCATATTTGATATGTAACGCTGATTGATATTTTTTTAATTTCTCTTCTAGACGATTTTCTAATTTAATTTTAGAGGACATTTTTTTGAAAACCCATTGACTTCCAAAATACCCCAACATAGCAAAAATTGGTACCGTGTATAAAAATATACCTTGTCCTGTGGTACTGGTATTGAAAGAATTGATTTGAAAATACACCCAAACGGTAAAAATACTTAGACCGATTAATAAAAATAGGTGCATAATGGTAAGACTTTTTATAAAACTTTTTAATTCCATATGATATTTTAAAATCCTAAGATAATACAAAATTGACCCATGAAAAATATGGTTGGTTAATAGTTGTGTTTTTTATCACCAGAGCGTCTGTTGGTTTTTTTATCTTTGCGCAGTATGAAAAAGATCCTGGTTACTTCTCTTCTTATAATTTTAGCCCATAATTCTTACGGTCAAATAGAGCAGGATAAGGTTCTACATTATTTAGGAGGTAATCTATACGGTCTAGTTGGTGCAGGGGTAGCAAATGAAATTTCGGATGGTGATAGAACATGGACCTTTGTAGGTGCTGTAGGCGGTAGTTTGCTTATTGGTGTAGCAAAAGAGGCTATTGATCAAAACCAATATGGAGGATGGAGCAATGAAGATTTGCTGGCAACTGTTTTAGGTGGTGTTACCATTGGCGCTACCATTGATATTTTCAAAAAAAAGAAACAACGTAAAAGAGAGCAGCTGTTTAGGGATGCAATTAAGACGGCTGAATTTCGATATCAAAAAATAATCCCAATAGAAACAATGGAAATTAACTCATTGCTTGTATTGGGAATATCTACTACTGTTTTAGAAAAGTAAAAAACTATCTAATATTTTGCACTTTTTCCTGTTGCAATAGTACGTTTTATAAAATCGCGTATATCGCCGTTTGCGGTTTTTAAATCTTCTCTTCTTAAGTACATCATATGTCCTGAACGGTAGCCTTTAAAACT
This sequence comes from Maribacter litoralis, assembly GCF_902506355.1. Classification (NCBI taxonomy): domain Bacteria; kingdom Pseudomonadati; phylum Bacteroidota; class Flavobacteriia; order Flavobacteriales; family Flavobacteriaceae; genus Maribacter; species Maribacter litoralis. The sequence goes on from NZ_LR733271.1 coordinate 3,750,837, forward strand.
GAACCTATCTTTCATTCGGCCACTTGGATCTACTTGCCACATGGTATATTTTGCATTGAAATAGGTGGTTGCGCCATCATAATACCCAGATTGTACCAATACGTTTAAATATGGGTTTTGAGCCATGGCTTGTCTTAGATCATCTCTGGTATTATCATCGTCATTGTTCCAAGGGTGAACTGGCCCGAACATGTTATATTTAACATCGGTCTTAAAATTTAGTTCTTCTTGTAAATAATAATTGATTGCAGGGGTAAAACTATGTAGCCATGATGTCAATTCAGAATTATAGTCGGGTCTTGTACCGGCCAATTGCTTGTCTATACCTAAATATCTAGAATCTAAACGTCCTACGGTATGGCCACTTTTGTCCTTTAATAAGCTTTTCCAAAAGAAAGATGTAGGAACGGATAAGTTATGGTCAAGAATATCCTTTTTATTCAATCCTGAATAATAGGCCATTTTATCTGCAACGGCTTCTTTTTCGGCAGCATCCAAAAATCCTCCTTTTGCTAAGGCAGGTACTAAGTTATCAATGGTGTACGCTTCTGATTCCGGTAAAATTTCCAAAAGATCTTTGCTTTGTAATGCAGGTGGTAAAGCTTTATGATGCCATGCAGCGGCCGTGTAATAAGGCAAATTCATTGCTTCGGCAACCGGACCTGAATTTCGTATCACTTTATAGTCTGCCGGTGAAACCATTATTACGCCGTTTAGGTACATCCATTGTTGGTTTTGAAGAGCTAACGAAAGACCCATAACACGTGTTCCTCCATAACTTTCTCCAATAATATATTTGGGTGATCGCCATCTGTTTTTTCTGGTTACGAAGGTGTTCAACCATTCTGCCAAGTACTTAATATCTGCATTGATGCCAAAGAATTTATCCCTGTCTACCTCTTTTCCACTAGCTGGTATGGTTCTGCTATAACCGGTGTTTACGGGATTCACATAAACTATATCGGCAATGTCCAATACAGAATAGGGATTTTCACTTACACCATATGGTTGAATGGGGTAGCCTTCATCATCAATCTTTAAAACTTTTGGGCCTGTATATGCCAAATGCATCCAAACGGAACCAGATCCGGGTCCGCCATTAAAAGAGATCAATAAAGGTCTAGCAGTGCGGTCCTTAATATTGTTACGGGTATAATACGTGTAATGTAACGTAGCTATGGGTTTTGCATTCTCATCCCAGACGGGTTGTGTTCCGGTTTGGGCGGTATAGGAGAAGCTTGCGCCATTTATATTGGCATTATGCTGTGTGGTAATTACGGTATCTATGGGTAATTCCCTGGACTGACCAATGGCAACGGTGGCTGCCATACAAATTGTGAGTTGTAGAAGTTTTTTCATGGTTTGATAAGGTTCTGTTGTCAAACGAAAATAAGAATAATTGTGCGATTTTAATTACTGTTTTGATCGATTCGATTTTTAATATCAAATCGTTAATTAGGATAGTTTTAAAATAGAAATGTTCAATTTTTTTGATTGAAATTATAATGTTAATACTGTATGTTACACTATGGAGTTACATTATATTTTTTTAATTTTCTACATCATATAAATAACACTCATGAAGCAGCTTACAAGACGTTCATTTAATGGTTTGGCCGGTAAAGGTTTATTAGGTTCGGCGTTAATTGCTAACATGCCGTTGGCGAATGCCCTATCTACAAACAAAAACGATAAAAAGTTAGGTATAGCCTTGGTGGGTTTAGGGAGTTATAGTACGTATCAATTAGCTCCTTCCTTACAAGAAACAGCGCATTGTTATTTGGCAGGAATTGTAACAGGAACTAAAAGCAAAGAGGCTATATGGCAAGAGAAATATAATATACCAAAGAAGAACGTTTATAATTATGATAATTTCGACACTATCGCAGATAATGATAGTATAGATATCATATATGTAGTATTACCTAATAGTATGCATGCAGATTTTTGCATTCGTGCCGCAAAAGCCGGTAAGCATGTTATCTGCGAAAAACCGATGGCTATTAGTGTTGCGGAATGTGATGCCATTATAAATGCTTGTAACGAAAACAACGTTAAATTGGCAGTGGGCTATAGAATGCAAAGTGACCCATATACGAATGAGGTTAAAAAATATGTAAGGGAAAAAACTTTTGGTGATGTAAAGTTCGTTTCCTCCGATGCTGGTTATATATCTAAAGGTAACCCAGATCAATGGCGATTAGATAAGTCGCTTTCTGGTGGTGGTGCATTGATGAACATGGGTGTGTATTCAATTCAGACGAGTATATATGGAACTGGGCAAAATCCTATCGCTGTTTCTGCACAAGAGTTTAGTACAAGACCAGAGTATTTTAAAGATACCGACGAAACCATTACGGCTCAATTTAAATTTGCTAACGGAGCAGTTGCACATATGATGACATCGCACAATTCCAACGGTAATCGTTTAAAATGTCATTGCAGTAAAGGCTGGTTCGAACTTGATCCTGCACATAGCTACGGACCAATTAGCGGTACCACATCTAATGGTGATATCTTAAAATTTCCTCATAAAAAGCAGCAAGCACTACAGATGGACGATTTTGCAAAACATATTCTTATGGGGACCAAAAACGTAGCTCCGGGTGAAATGGGGAAAAGAGATATGATTATTGTTGAGGCTATTTATAAATCTATAGACGAAGGTGGTAAAGAGCAATTATTATCTTTGGGTAATATGGGCATTGTGTCTTAACATGTTTATTTTTAAATATTTAAGTTGCCAATTAAACTTTATTTCAAGTTTTGATCACCTCGATTTCAAGTTAAATTTACATGTTAACATTAACATAAAGTTTAGTTTATTCATTACTAATTTTTAGAATACGTTAACAAAAGGTTGTCTGTATAGTTTTGGAATTCATAACCTAAAAACTATATTGATAATGAAAAAATCGAAAAATTTACTATTTAAAGCCCTTTTCCTTTCTTGTTTAGGATTAGCTGTAATGAGCTGTGACGGAGAAGATGGTGTGGATGGTGCAGATGGTATTGACGGCGTTGATGGTGCTGACGGTGCCGATGGCGCTGACGGAGCCGATGGCGCTGACGGAGCCGATGGTGCCGATGGTGCGGACGGACAAGATTTCACTTTAGAAGAATCTATTCCATTAACAAGCTCTGTAACACCTAATGAGCTATTTGAATTAAAAGGTGCGTTTAGCGGTTCTGCTGAATTGAACATGATCATGTCTTCTGCAGATATTTTAGAATCTGATTCTACATTTGTATATGGTTCTTATATGGATGGCGCTGCACTTTACCCTGCTGAAAATGGTAACTATGCTTTGATCAACAATTTAGAAGCTGATTACTCAATCGCTAGAATTATGTTGAATTCAGAACTGCAACCTTTACAAGGAGATTACATTGTAAATTCTACTGCTACTGCTTTTACGGCTATGTGTTCTGGTTCTTCGATTACTGTTGAAGAGCATGGCTTTGGTCCGCTTTACCTATCTGGTGGAGAATGGGGCGGTAACGCTAAAGGGGTGTTTAAAGTAAATCCTTTTAGAGCTAAAGAAGATAGAGTAGAGGTAGAAAGACTTCCTGCGCTTGGAGAGTGGTCTACTGAGAATGCCGTTGTTATCGGTAAGGATGCTTATGCATCGCAAACTGTAATTTTTATGGGAGATGATCATAGTGACAACACATATCCACAAGCTCATTTTGGAATGTATGTAGGTCAAAGAGGTGATCTTTATGGTGGTAAACTATATGTTTTGAGAGGTACTAACCCTGTAGAATCTGCTCCTGGTGAAGGTGGTCAGTTATTTGAAATGGGTATGGCTCAAGATATTGAGTATGACGTAGAATGGGTAGAAGTTACCGAAAGAACCATAGACGAATTGAATCAAGAAGCTATTGACTTAGGTGCTATCGGTTTTCAAAGAATTGAAGATATAGATTGGAGAAGAGGTACCGCCGAAGCTCAAAGAGAAGTTTACTTTAATGCAACAGGAAGAATTCGTGGAGATAATCCAGATCTAAACTTAAGAGGTACAGGTTTTGGACGTGTTTACAAGCTTGTTCTTGATTCTGAAGACCCAACGGCACCTGCTAAATTAACTGTTGTTGTTGACGGTGATTTAGAAAACGGTAAAGGTGATGGTATGCATTCACCCGATAATATTTTAGTAACTGAAAACTATGCTTACGTTCAAGAAGATCCAAATGGTTATGCCGATTTGAATTCAGATATTACAGGTTTTGCTAAACTATGGCAATTGGATTTGAACACTGGTGATTTTGTTGAAGTTATGGAATGTGACCAAACGTATGCGGCAAGTGTTGGTATTGGTAATACCGATAGCATGTGGGAAATTACAGGTTTGATTGATGTAACTGATATTATCGGTGCTTCTGAGCCAACATTCATTGGTGGTGCTCAAGTTCATGGTTGGAATTATGGTACAACTCCTGAAACTGCAGTAAGAGCTGACGGACTTAAATTTGTAGATCCAACCGCTATTAGTGAAGGTAGTGCATCTTTAGAAGGTTCCGTTTTATTTACATTGACCGGTTTGCCTAGATAAGTGATATAATTATACCAAATTTAAAGGTTCCCTTAACTGGGAACCTTTTTCTATTCAAAATAATTTTTAAAAAATAACATGAGAGTATTGCATTATAAATGGATTTTTGTTGGGTTGGTAAGTTTTTTTCTTTCTTGTAAAAATCAAGAAACCAAACCGTTGTTGGCTATAAACACAGATGATCAATCAATGTTCAACGATGCTATTCGTGAACAATATTTTACAGCCCTTGATAGCACTGCCCATTATATGCAACAAATAGATACGCTGAATTCACTTTCAAAAAATCAGGAACTATTTTTAAAAAGCAGAAAATGGTATAAAAGAGTAGAACCAATGCTAATTGCATATGATTACGAGAATTATATTTCAATGAATGCGCCCAATTTGCTAAAAGTAGAAATTGATGACCATCAAGATATTAAAATCCTTAAACCGAAGAGTTTTCAAGTTTTAGAAGAGTTGTTATATGATGAAGAAGGTTTTTCAAATGAAGAATTAAATAGGGTATTGGAGTATTTAAAGATTAGAATTCCATTTGTTCGAAAAAATCATATACTCATCACTCAAAGAGATAGGCATCACCTAAAAATGATTCGCGATGCTATTGTAAATATCGCTACAAAAGGTATAACTGGGTTTGACTCGCCCAAGTTAGCTAACTCACTAAACGAAGCCATTTATAATTACGAAACCTTACAAAATGTATTAGCTATCTACAAAGATGCTTTTGCTGATAAAAAATTGTACAATCAATGGGAAGATGAAATTACTGCTACCATTAATGTACTTAAAAATGGAAATTTTGATGAATTTGACCGCTATTCTTTCATAAAATCTCACACTAATTATCAATTGGACTTAGTGGCTAAAACCGCGCAAGATTGGAATATTAAATTAAGTGAATCTCGTGCGTTAGATCCTAAAGTAACTAGTTTATTCGATAAAAATTTCTTTAATATGAAAATGTTCTCTACCCAAAGAGCACCAGATATTACTGAAGAAAGAATTGAGTTAGGAAGACAGCTGTTCAATGATAAAGATTTATCCGGCTCTGGTACCATAAGTTGTGCGACTTGCCATATTGCGGAAAAAGCATTTACTGACGGGCATAAAATAGCAAAAGGAATTAACGGACAAGATTTACAACGTAATTCTCCAACATTAACTTATGCAGTTTACCAACGTTCTTTGTTTTATGATGGTAGGGCAGATGGACTTGAAGATCAAATTGTTGGAGTTACCAATAATAAAAATGAGTTTCACATCGATTTGGAACAATTAGAAGAAAAAATTCAAGAAAAATCAGCATATAAAGTTCAATTTGATTCGCTTTACGATGGAAAAATAACCGATATGAACGTGCGTAATGCTATTGCGACATATATAAGAAGTTTAGCTCCGTTCGATTCTAAATTCGATAGAAACATGAACAATCTTGAAGAAACCATGACTACCGAAGAGATTACCGGTTTTAATCTTTTTATGGGTAAAGCTGCTTGTGCCACTTGTCATTTTCCGCCGGCTTTTAACGGTACCGTTCCACCAAAATATATGGAGAGCGAATTTGAAAATCTTGGAGTACCTAAAAACGCAAGTTTTGAGAATCCTGTTTTAGATGATGATTGGGGGCAGTATTACCCTTACGAAGTAGAGGAGAAGAAGCATTTCTTTAAAACATCAACGGTACGTAATGTTGATTTAACGGGACCATATATGCACAACGGGGTGTACAAAACATTAGAAGAAGTTGTTGAATTCTATAATGTTGGCGGTGGTCAAGGTATGGGCTTAGATGTACCTTACCAAACATTACCTCCAGATTCTTTACATCTAACTACTACAGAATCAAAGGCAATTATTGCTTTTATGAAAACACTGACCGATAAAAGATTTGAAAAAGAAGCCGTAAACTAGAATTTCTCGAACACACCTAAACCAAAGAGGGCAAAATCATATTTAACTGGATCCAATGGGTCCAGTTTTCTAAGGTTTTTATCTAGTTCAGCTAGTGCCTTTGCATCATTTTGTTTCCGCTTTAGTAATCCTAATTTTCTAGCTACATTGCCCGAATGAACGTCTAATGGACAAGATAATTTTGAGGCAGAAATATCTTTCCATATACCAAAATCTACATTGGTAGCGGCATCTCTAACCATCCAGCGTAAAAACATATTTATCCTTTTTGCTGCAGAACCTTTTAATGGATCTGAAACATGTTTTGTTGTACGTTGCTCATACGGTAATTCAAAAAATATTTTCTTGAATATGGAAATGGTGGGCTGTAGAGAATTTTTGTCTTGATGCGTTGTGAAAATACCTTCCAGTCCGTTGTGCTTCCTGTAAATGTTTTTTAGACTCCGTATAAAATACCTTAAATCTATCTCATTGAATGTTCTATGAACAAATCCCGATAAATTTTCTAAATCATCATCAGTATGGTTAAGAACAAAGTCATACGGACTCTGACCCATCTTTTCCATCAACTTATGAGAATTGTTTATGATACTTTTTCTATTTCCCCAAGCTATGGTAGCCGTTAAAAAACCACTGATTTCAATATCTTCTTTTTGTGTGAAAAGATGTGGTATTTGAATGGGGTCTGTTTCTAAAAATTCAGGATTGTTATATTCTACAACCTTTTCATCTAAAAATACTTTTAATTCACTTTTTGTCATTCAATAGAAATATCTAACAGTTGCATAACTAGTACGGGAACAACCAGAACCATATTATAAATGGCATGTAAAGCCATTGACCATATTAACCCAAATTTCACCCTTATGTATCCTAATAAAAAGCCTACGCTTATTTGAGGGGCTACCAATAACGGAGAGAACAACAACACCTGTGTAGACATTTCAAAATTACTGATATGCATAAAACCAAAGGCAATGGTGAACAGATAGAAAATAGGTTTAAAAAAATTAGAATCTTTAAAAAAGATAAGAGGACCCCTAAATAGCAATTCTTCAAAAAATGGTGCTACGATTACCGCTAGGAAGAAAATTAGTACGACAGAGTAACTGTCGAATAAATCATCCATAGCATGTTTGCCCATCTCAAGCTGCAATACACTTTCAAGAACTCCTGCTAACATTAATAACAGAATACTGGCGCATAATGCTATAATTAAAAGTTTGAAAAGTATCCGAAATTTTTGAGATATAGAACTATCGTTATCCTGCTCATAGACCGGTTGTTTTATAAATAAAAGTAGTTCTTGAAGCATCCGGGTTTTGGTTATGCTATAATAATTTCTTTGTCCACTATTTTGCCGTCTACCATAGTTAATTTACGATCTGCCATTTCGGCTAATTCAGCGTTGTGGGTAACAATAACAAAGGTTTGTCCAAACTTCTCCCTTAATTCAAAAAATAGTTTGTGAAGATTATCTGCGCTTTCTGAGTCTAGATTCCCACTAGGTTCATCTGCAAAAATTATAGAAGGATTGTTAATCAAAGCACGGGCTACAGCTACTCGTTGCTGTTCACCACCTGATAGTTCTGAAGGTTTATGGTCATACCTATGAGATAGTCCTAAGAAGTCCAAAAGTTCTTTGGCTCTAACTTCTGCCTTGGCTTTGGGTGTCTTTTTTATAAAGGCAGGTAGACATACATTTTCAATTGCCGTAAACTCAGGTAATAACTGATGAAACTGAAAAATGAAGCCGATATGTTCATTTCTGAATTTTGCCAAATCCTTATCGTTAAGATTTGTGGTTTCAATGTTATTGATCAGTAACGTGCTATCTTTCCTGTTCGATTGTACATCTAAAGTTCCCAGTATTTGCAATAAGGTAGTTTTACCGGCACCAGACGCACCAACAATAGAAACTATTTCACCTTTCTTTATGTGGAGGTCAACTCCTTTTAATACCTCTAAGTCTCCGTAATATTTATGAATGTTAGAAGCTTTGATCATAAGTAAGGTTGTGTTTAATGTTCTAGTATGTTGAAATTCAAAATTAATGAAAAAGGAGCTTGCTAAAAATAGAAATCGAGGATTACTTCTCCTTAATTTGATTCTGATCGATTATTTATGACTATACAGCAATGTGAACTATTTATGATATTTTTACGTTTGTTGATGAAAGAAAACGCTAAATTTGTTCAACCTAAACTTAATTAGGTTAAACATAAAATTAATAACATGTCCCCGTATAGAAATTTAGAAGAATATAATCTTGAAATTACCGATGAAGTAAAAAATAGATACTCATCTATAATTGATGAAATTGGTGAAGATGTAGCAAGGGAAGGGTTAGTGAAAACACCGGAACGTGCAGCAAAGGCAATGTTGTTCTTAACGCAAGGGTACAAGCAAGATGCTGTTGAAATTTTAAAAGGGGCTATGTTCAAAGAAGATTATGATGATATGGTCATCATTAAGGATATAGAATTATATTCTCTTTGCGAGCACCATATGTTGCCATTTTTTGGAAAGGCACATATAGCTTATATACCTAATGGACATATTGTTGGTTTAAGTAAAATACCAAGGGTAGTGGATGTTTTCGCTAGAAGGTTACAAGTGCAAGAAAGATTAACACATGATATATTGGAGTGTATAAACAATACATTGAAACCAAAAGGTGTCGCAGTTGTTATAGAGGCTTCGCACATGTGTATGATGATGCGTGGTGTACAAAAACAAAATTCGGTAACTACAACTTCAGGATTTAGAGGTCAGTTTGAGAAAATTGAAACTAGAAATGAATTCTTAAAATTAATAAGCGCTAAACTTTCTTGATAAGACGTAAACTTCACCTCAAAATAATATATAAAATTTGGCATCTTTGTTGCATTCTTTAATTAGAATAACTAATTTTTCAATATGTCAATTTTAAAAGATAAAAAATATAAGCAACTCTTTTTGGGGTTGCTTTTTGATGGTATAGGTATGCTATCATTTGCAATACCTTTTGTAGGTGAGTTTTCCGATATAGTATGGGCACCGTTATCCGCTTGGTTAATGACGCGTATGTACAAGGGTAAGATCGGGCAGGCAGCTGGTATATTTACCTTTATAGAAGAAATTGTACCAGGCTTCGATTTAATACCTTCTTTTACTTTAATGTGGTTATATACCTATGTATTAAGTGGTTCTAAAAAAGGCAGAACAATAGAAGTGTAAAAGAAACATTTATTGCAAATATTCTTTAACTTTAGCTCAAATATTACGCATTTTGAAGAGAAGAAGTTTTGTTGCAAAATCTAGTTTAGGTGGTTTGGCCGCCTTACTAGGAGTAGAGATTGTTTTTAAAGAATTAATGCCCGAAGGCTACACTCCCGTAGCTTTACAAGATTCCGATCCATTTAAATTATTCAATAAGGACAAAGATATGGTTGTTCTAAATGACAAACCATGGAATATTGAGGCGCAAGCTCATTTATTAGATGATAAAGTGACTCCCAATAAGTCCATTTTTGTTCGTAACAACGGACTCATTCCTGAAAATATAGATGTAGAGAATTGGACGCTTACCATTGATGGCGAATCTGTTAAGCAGGAAAAAACATATTCCCTTTCCGAATTAAAATCAAAATTTAAGCACCATACCTATCAATTGACATTAGAATGTGGTGGTAATGGTAGAAGTGAATTCGATCCACCGGCGAAAGGAAATCAATGGACTATAGGAGCTGTATATTGTGCAAGCTGGACAGGTATTAGATTACGTGATGTTTTAGAAGATGTTGGTATCAAGGACGATGCCGTTTACTTTGGTTATCACGCTGCAGATGTGCATTTGAGTAGAGACCCAACAAAGGAACCAATTTCTAGGGGTGCACCTATGTCTAAAGCATTGCAAGATGAAACTATATTGGCTTTTAAAATGAACGGAGAGGACATACCATTAGCCCACGGTTATCCATTACGGGTAATTGCCGGTGGTTGGCCAGCTTCGGTTTCTGGAAAATGGTTGCAACGTATCAGTATTAGAAATATAGTTCATGATGGCACTAAAATGACAGGTACGGCTTATCGAGTGCCTTGTAAACCGGTGGCACCGGGTGAAAAGGTAGCAGATGAAGATATGTGCATTATTGAGTCTATGCCCGTAAAATCGTTAATTACTTATCCTAAAACTGGGGCTACCTTGTCTAAAGGAAAGAAATTAAATATTAGAGGGCATGCATGGGCAGGTGAACTTGAAGTTGCAAAAATGGAATATTCCATAGATTTTGGCGCTACTTGGTCATCGTGTATTTTAGAAAAACCGGCTAATCGTTTAGCTTGGCAGCATTTTTCTGCAGCAATTTCATTTCCTCAAGAAGGATATTATGAAGTTTGGGCAAAAGCTACGGATTCTAATGGGGTTAGTCAACCTATGTTATTACCTGGGTGGAATCCAAAAGGGTATTTGAACAATGCCTGTCATAGGATAGCCGTAAAAATCGCATAGATGAAAAAGCAGAATCATGATAAGCTAAAACGCGATTTTCAGGAATTATATAGAAAGACAATATTAGCTTGTGCCGTTATTGGTATTGGTGCAATTATACTAGTGTATTTAATTGTGGATCCAGGTTTGTCCGCTTTTAAAACGGATGTACCACAAACCGAGCTGGTAAGTGTTCCTGAAGATGACGATTACGATAAAATAGAAAATGGAATTCATGTTCGTACCGGATTTATTGATGCCCCAGGAATGATGGTTACCGTTCAAAACTGTACCAACTGTCATTCTGCTAAGTTGGTAATGCAGAACCGAATGAACGAAGAACGCTGGAAATCGACCATTAAATGGATGCAAGAAACTCAAAACTTGTGGGATTTGGGAGAGAATGAAGCTGTTATCATCAATTATTTAGTAACTAATTATCCGCCTAAAAAAGTGGGTAGGAGAGCGGTACTCACAGATATTGAGTGGTATCAACTTTAGGAATAAAAATAAAAAAGCCTTTGAATTTAATTCAAAGGCTTTTTTAACAATATGTTTTTTTATTCTACTGTTACAGTAAAAGTTTGAGCAATGTCGGTTTCTCCACCAGCGTCAGCTAAAGTACCGTCATTTGGCTTGGTTGGCTCATGACGCAATGTAATTGTAATAGTACCAGTACCTGCATCACCTGTTGTCAATTCAAATTCAATACCTACTGGATTTCCATCATCATCTTCATCAGAATAAGTTACCTCTGAAAGAGAGCCTGTTAGTCCAAAGAAAAACTGGTGCTCGTCAGCTTCTTCTTCCACTTCTTCGGTAATATCTTCTTCTGGTGTTTCAGTTTCGTTCAATAATACAATACTTCCTGAATAGGTAGTGTTAGCGGTTAAATTGTCTGCAGTTACTACTGGTGCATCTGGTCCGTCACCATCCAAATCTTGAGATTGCAGTGTAGCTGTACCAGCTGTGCTAGTTAAACTAACCTTCATAGTAGTAATAATTTCTTCTTCGTTTACTATTTCGGGTGTATCGTCATCACTAGAACATGATGTCATTACCGTAGCCATTAAACTTAATGCTAAAACTGTTTTTAAGGTTTTGTTTCTTTTCATAGTTGTACTTGTTTTCATTTGTTAGTAATCGTTAGTATTAATAGTTAAAAATTAGGCGCAGATTAATATTTCTGCCCATATCGTCTGCAAAGTATCGTTGGCGATTTAAGTAATCACGATAATTTGTATTCAGTAAATTGGTTGCACTTAAACCAATTGTTAAATCATTTTTGTTCTTTAATGTGAATGACGCTTCGGTATTTAACGCCAATAGGTGATAAGCATCTGGCGGAGTGTTGATGTCCAAGATTACATTTTCTTGTTGCTCTGGGGAATAAACCTCAATGTTCTCTGGGTATCTAGTTTGTTCAAATACATACTGGCTTTCTAAACTAATTAGAAAGTTGTTCCACCTAGGGTTGGTATATGAAATGCTGTTTGTGAAATTAGCTGCAGGTATATGAATTAACGGAGTGTCCGTTTCCGTATCTGTACCTCTTACCCAAGCAAACTTGTGATCTGTTCTAATACCAGACGACCAATTATTGTATAATGAAGCATCTACACCTAATAAAACGGCATCGGTCTGTCTATAAGACCATACCGGGAAAGCTCCTCTAATCGTGAATTCTACACCAGTTGGTTCAACCAGTATGAAATCATTAATACTATTTAAAAAGGGAGCGACCGTATAGCCCCATTTATTGGTATTTCTTTCTAATGATGCAGAAAATTTGGAAGATGTTTCGCTCTTTATTCTTAAATCGCCCAATTCGATACGTGCCGCAGAATGGTGCAGGCCGTCACTAAATAATTCTGAAGGGTTTGGAGCCCTCTGTGCGTATGCATAGTTAAAGCGTAAATGATCTTTGCCATTAATTTCGTAATGAAAACCTAATGTGCCGGAAAAGTTATGGTAATCAAAAACAGGATTGGTAAGTAACTGAGTGCCTAGGTCTTCAAGAATAATATCGGAGAAGTCTACATCATACCCGCGTTCTTCCCATCTAGAGGTTCTGTAAAATTTCTTAGCATCTATTCTGCTAAAGTCGTATCGGGCTCCTGCATCTAAGGTCCAATCATTATTAAGCTCATAGCTTCCTATGGCAAAGAGACCAAAGTCGTATTTATCGTAATCAGGAATAAGTCTCCTTACACCAGTATCAGGATTTGCGAAGTTTGTTTGATATCTACCTAACGCTCCAACCTTAAAATCCAAGCCTTGTTTTGCATCGAATTTAATATTGGTTAAAATAGAATGTGTGGTTAGCTTAAGGTCTAATGAAGCTTTATCGGCATCATCGCCTACACGAACATCGTATTCAAATCTTCTATTTTGTTGAAAATCATACTGTGTGGTCCACTTACCAAAACCTTCAAATCTTCGGTAATAACTTAATTTTCCTAAATGGTGGGTAACCTCTTGGTACGGTTGGTCTATATCATAAGTAAAATCATTGATAACACTAGGCACATCACTATTAATAGCTGTAATTAAATCATCTATATTACCAATATGTGAGGCTCTTAAAATGCCAATTTCTGAATTGAAATAGGAATAATAACCCTCCCAACCCTGTATAAAATCGCGCTTTCCAATACTTAATGAAGCTCCGCTTTCTTTTATACCTGTATTTGATAATATGTAATCTGGTGCTTCTAAATCTCCCAGTCTTTTATATGAACCCTGACCTTTTATGTAGAGCCCAGATTTATATGATTTGGTCAATGATGATGTTATATTTCCCCCACGACCGTTTGACGCAAGATTAAGTTGTGTTTTACCAAATAAGGAGTCCGTTCTTACTATTGGTAGTGGCTCAAGTACGATAACCCCACCAATGGCATCACCGCCATATTCAATAGCTGCAGCACCTTTAATAACGCTGATGTTTTGATTTGCATTAACGTCTACATTTGGGGCGTGTTCTTCTCCCCACTCCATATCCTGCATACGAACATTGTTGTTTAGTATTAAGATTCTACTACCATTTAACCCTTGTATAACCGGTTTAACAATATTGCCTCCGGTATTTAAGGTAGAAACTCCGGCGATCTTTTTTAAAGCGTCCCCTAAACTTTTACCACTGTTTTGTTCTATGTCTTTTACCGATAAAATATTTTCTTGTCCTGAGTTAGTGTTTTTTGGAACATCACCAACAACTTTAACTTCTTTTAATTCTTCCAAGTGGTGCTCTAATCGAATCTCTGAATACGTGTCCCCATTTATGGTCAATGTCACAAATTTGGTAGTACACTCCGGATGCGAAATTTCAAGCTCTATAATACCATCGCAAAGTTGCTTAATGCTGAACTTGCCATTCTCTTTTGATGTGGCTGTATAGTCTTTACCTGTAATATTAATAGTTGCACCACTCAACGGACTGTTGTCATGGAAATCAACTATTTCTCCTAATAATATTGAATTACAATCTTGAGCATATATCAACGTGCTACAAAAGATTGCGAAAACATATAAATAATACTTCATTGTATAAGTTTAGCGCTATTGTAAATCGATCTAAATATTTACCGATTTAATAAAATGGATGGGATACTAAGCCAGGAAGGGTGGGGGGCGACCAAAAGTTGAATACCTAAAATAGGTAGAAGTTACCTTTGTTGAAAAAGGTATCAGTTTTTTTTCGGTAATGATAAGTGCCGAAGCAATTACGAACAATAAAATGGCTACAAAAGTAAATTCAGAATTTTGATTTTGAACAGCCAAATCACAGATACTACAGTTTTCTATGGTGTCTGCAGTATTATCTTGATGCGTATAGACATGAAAAGAGGTTACCTTAATTAGCATAAGGCAAAACAACGTGAATACAGAAAAATATGTAAATATTGAGTTCTTCACTTCGCTAAAGTACTAAAAGATGAAGAACTGTATGTTAAAGAAAACCAAACAGAGGTGTGTTAGAATAAAAATCCAAGTCCAATTCTCTTCAACATTTTCTTCTCAAAAGCCCAGAAGAAATTAAATTGCCCAAATAACCATCCATAAATTATCAATAATACTTGATAGAAAGGGAAAATTAATAAAATTCGTAATGTCCAGTACAATGGACCTCCCCACCAAGCTTCAGAAAAATTTTCTTGTTGAAGACCAATTAAGTTTAAAAAAGGTTTAGCTACATATACAGATGAAGATCCCGTAATAGCAAATACAACAAATATGATGATTAATTGAAAATTACTGGTTATTCCCCAGCGTTCCTTTAATTTCTGCATGACTTCTATTAAAAGGGTCAAATATACTTTTTATATACGTGGTATAAAAGGACCTAAACGCTGATTGTATTTTCTTTGGAAGTAAATAAAATAATTATATAGCTTGTAGTTTACCTCGTAGCCATAATCTATTTGCCTAGAATAGTCTATTTGCATTTCATATAGATTAGGATTGTAGCGTGATGGCTGTAGCACTCTTTGGTTCCATTCCAGTACCATTATTTGGTTTCTGTTTTCTAAGAAACTTTGCGAGTAATAACCTTCTGGTTTGGCTATTGATGCAAGCCAAATATTAAAACCAGGTTCTATGATTATTATCTCATATTCTGTTTTATCACTTGCAATTAAAACGGTATCTCCTTCTACTTGATTGAAAACCTCTTTTTCATCTTCGGTGATGGACAATGATTTGTTGCTTGTACCGCAATTTAAAAGTAAAGCAAAACAAATACCTGCCAAGACAATGTATGTAACTTTAAAACTCTTCTTTTTCATAGAATTTAAGATACAAAAAAAGCCGCTTGTTTTTACAAGCGGCTTAGATATAAAAGGTTTAGGTGTTATTTCCCAAAAAGACCTCCTAAAAGACCTCCTAGACCACCTTGTTTTTTGTTGCTTCCCATAACCATACCTGCAACATCATCTAAAATGCTTCCGTCGCCATCGGCATCTAATAATGAAGTAATCAAACTCTGGTTTTCTTGTGGTTGACCACCAAGCATACTACCTAAAAGAGCATTCATACCTGTACCATCACTTACATTACTTTGTGCTGTTTGCTTACCTAAAAAGCCCATTACGATAGGAGCTGCAATTTTTAGAATTTGAGCAACTGATCCTGAATCTAAACCGGACTTTGCACTTAAGGCACTTTCAACCTGTGGTTGTTTACTTCCGAAAACGTGACCTAAAATACCGGCACCGTCGTTCATTACACTTTCATCTACGCCACCGCTAAACAAACCTCCTAGGTTATCTAATATACCACCACTATGGTTGCTCGACAATGCACTCATTAAGCCTTGAGCACCTTCTGGTGTAGAGACATTTTTTTTCATTGCACCAAGTATTAATGGCATAGCCATACTAAGTACATTAGCGGTTTTGTCTTCAGGTTGGTTGGTTTGACCAGCTACACCGCTAATTAATTGTTGCCCCATTGGGCTATTTAATAAATCTAATAATCCTGCCATTGTAATAGTTAATTTAATGTTTATGCCGTAAAATACGAAAAAGAGTCAATAAATTATGCTATTGAGCGCCTAATTTAGCAAAGTAATAATTTGCTCTGCCAATTCTTCACCTATTCTCTCTTGGGCTTCTAAGGTTGCAGCCCCAATATGCGGAGATAAAGATATGCTTGAGTGCATTAAAATTTTAATCTCTGGCTTTGGTTCAGATTCATATACATCTAAACCCGCAAATGCAACTGTACCGTTTTCCAATGCATCGATCAAAGCAACTTCATCTAGAACTCCACCTCTGGCTGCATTTACAATACCAACACCTTTCTTCATCTTGGAAAATTCCGATTTTCCTAGAACGTAGTTGTCTTGACCAGGTATATGCAATGAAATGTAATCGGCATTTTTAAGTAAATCATTTTTACTTGTATTGGTTAAACTAAAAGACACTTTTTGACCGTCAAAAAAATCAAGGTCGATTTTAGCTTCTGCAACATCGGGATCACAATAAACAACCTTCATTCCTGCGCCTATCGCTAGTTTAGCGGTTGCTTGTCCAATATTTCCAAATCCGAAGATACCAAGGGTTTTGCCTCTTAATTCGGTACCTTTTGAATAGGATTTTTTTAATCCTTTAAAATTACTATCGCCTTCTAAAGGCATATTTCTATTGGCGTCATATAAAAAACGTGCACCACCAAAAAGGTGGGCAAATACCAATTCTGCTACAGATTCTGATGATGCAGCCGGTGTATTGATAATGTGTATGCCTTTGGATTTTGCATGAGCAACATCAATATTATCCATACCAACACCACCTCTGCCTATTAGTTTTAGGGTAGGGCAGGCGTCTATTAAATCTTTTCTTACTTTGGTAGCACTACGTACCAATAATGCATCAATTTTGTTCTCGTTGATATAATTGACCAACTGTTCTTGCGCAACAGTGGTTGTCAATACGTTAAACCCAGCTTTCTCTAAAGTGGTGATACCATTTTGAGAAATACCGTCATTAGCTAATATCTTCATTTGTTTTCCTAAAATTTTATTGTTGTGTTCAGAATGGATCGCAACAATTATCCTTTTCGTTCCATTTCGCTCATGACATCAACCAATACGCCAACACTGTCCAACGATAATGCGTTATACATACTTGCTCTGTAACCACCAACTGAACGGTGTCCGTTTAAACCGTTTATACCAGCCTCTTTCAACATATCGTCAAAAGTAGTTTTTAAGGCATCATCGGTTAGGTTGAATGTAGCGTTCATTAAAGAACGATCTTCCACATTGGCAAAGCCTTCAAAAACCGGATTTAAATCGATTTCAGAATATAGTAATCTTGCCTTTTTTTCATTTATCTCTTCTATGGCAGCAATACCACCAAGATTTTTTAACCATTCTAATGTAAGCATAGAAGTATATACCGCAAATACAGGAGGCGTATTGAACATGCTATCTTTTGCTATATGTACTTGGTAGTCTAGCATTGAAGGGATTTTTCTAGATACTTGACCTAATATTTCTTCTTTTACTACCACTAAAGTAGTACCTGCTGGACCCATATTTTTTTGAGCACCCGCATAAATAAGGTCAAATTGAGAAAAGTCTAAACTTCTTGAGAAGATATCAGAACTCATATCGCAAACAAGAGGACAATCGGTCTTTGGAAATTTTTTGAACTGAGTACCAAAAATGGTATTGTTCGATGTAATATGTAAATAATCTAACCCTGAAGGTACAGAATAGCCTTTGGGAATATATTTGAAACTTTCATCTTTAGATGATCCTACCTCTACAATTTCACCAAACAATTTGGCTTCTTTTATTGCTTTGTCGCTCCATGTACCGGTATTTAAATAACCGGCTCTTTTTTCCAATAGGTTATAGGCAACCATTAAAAACTCCATGCTTGCACCACCTTGAAGAAACAATGCTTTATATCCTTTATCTTTTAGGTCTAGCAGTTCTAATGCCAATGACCTTGCATTTTCCATTACTGCAACAAAATCTTTACTTCTATGTGAAATTTCAATAAGTGAAAGTCCAGAACCATTAAAGTCCATTACAGATTCAGAAGCTTTTAACAATACTTCTTTTGGTAATATACAAGGACCGGCACTAAAATTATGTTTTTTCATCTTGTGTGTAATTTAAGATTGCAAAGGTCAGGATTTTTTGAAGATTTTTATAAACTATTCGGTATTTAATTCTTGGAAGTGTTCAACAAGAATTTAATAGTATCTATACCATCGGCATAGTCGTTTAACTTAGGTTTTTGTGTGTTACCAAAGACAATTTCATCTTCGGTAAAGCCTGATGCTACAATACACTGTAAATTATCTTTATTTGTGTAAAGCTTGTTTTTTAGGGAATCTTCATCAGTATAATACTCAAAAAATAATGAAGCTATTGGTGAACCAAAACTTTCTTCTTCTTTTAGAATTAAAAATCCATTGTCCAAAATCTTAAACTCGCTCATTAAATAAACAGCTTTATTGTAGTCATAATTATTAGCATATTTATTATGATTTATGATATCGCTATGCTTGAACATTGCTTTGTAGAAAGTGTCGATATTGTAATCTTTAGGAATATAAATTTTTGAAACACTTCTACATCCTAATCCAAAATACCTGAATATATCTTCACCAAGTGCTATTAGTTCCTCTTCGGTTTCGTTGCCTCTTAAAACTGCAACGGAGTTTCTGTTTTTACGTATAATGTTCGGTTTTTTTCCAAAATAATATTCAAAGTAGCGTGCCGTATTGTTGCTTCCGGTTGCAATAACCGCATCATAATAATCTAATTTTTCTTTGGTAAAGGTTACGGATTCTTTAAGTGTTGGCTCAACATCTATTAAGTAATCGATAAGTAACGGAATTAGTTTTTGGTCGTTACTCGATAATTTTACCAAAGCTTTGTTCCCAGTAATTAAAACGCATAAAAGGTCATGAAAACCGACTAAAGGTATATTACCGGCTAATATTAATGCAACAACCTTTTCACTATTGGCACTTAAATCATATTTGCTCAGCCACTCTTCAAGATTCTTTTTGGTAAGTGCATTGCCCCATTCTTTAAAAGCATGCATACAATTCTCTTCTGTAAACCAGCCATTATAATGTTGGGCTCTTTCAGCTTCCGATTTAAATGCACTTATCCATTTGTCATTTAAATGATCTGAAAGGGTGTTTTGTTCTATTAAATCACAAAATGTTCTTAGAAAATTTCCAAGTTTAACAAAAGCTTCTATCGTTAGGTTGCTATGGGTCATTATATTTGTATACTAGATTGGTAGAGATTACCTTTGTGCAAAAATAAGCATGCCCGTTGTTTTTTGGGCATTTTAATGAAGAAGAAATTATGGCAATTATAATAACAGACGAATGTATAAATTGTGGGGCTTGTGAACCGGAATGCCCTAACACTGCAATTTATGAAGGAGCAGATGAATGGAGATATAGCGATGGTACGTCTTTAGAGGGTAATGTTGTTTTGCCCGATGGTAAAGAGGTCGATGCAGGTGAAGTGCAAGAGCCTATTAGTGATGAAGTATATTATATAGCTCCGGATAAATGTACTGAGTGTATGGGCTTTCATGAAGAGCCTCAGTGCGCAGCGGTTTGCCCTGTAGATTGTTGTGTTCCAGATGATGATCATGAAGAAACAGAAGAAGAGCTTTTGGCTAAGCAGCGCTTTATGCACCCTGAATAACCTGGTCAGTAAAATTTTGGATACTAAGTAAGAGATAAATTTTAATTTCCTTTTTAGGGATTTCAATAGTTGAATTCTAATAAAATAAAAAAAGCTACCTAAATCAATAGGTAGCTTTTTTATTAAATAAACTAAATCAAAATCAAAACTTATAATTTAAAGATAAGTTGAACATGGTTCCTAATTGACTAAAGTGGTAACCGTCATACGTCATTTGAGAATAACGTTGGTTGAAGGTAATTGCGTTTGATTCATTCTGAAGTTGAGTTAACCCGGAAGCAGTAATGGAAGTGTCATTTATTATTGCAGTACCTGCATCATTATTCGCTTTAAATTCCCATTCCGGTAAAACATTAAATATATTATTGATGTTTAAAGCTAAGGTCAACTTTTCGGTTGCATTGAAGTTTACACCCAAATCAGTTACAATTTTTGGTATAAATTCAGTTCTTAAATCAGGGCTTAAATCTCCTTGCTGAAATGTGGTTTTACCGAAATATGTATTGTTCAGTGAAAAGGCAAATTTATCAAGTTCATAATTAGCACCTAAAATCCACTTTGATACTGGTCTAGAGGTGAAAAATAACGCTTCTTGAGTAGCATTTACAACTGATTGACCAGCATTTTCAATTAACTCTGGGTTTTTTACTGCTCCATCACGTTCATTTTGAATAGTATAATTACCGGCAAGACTAAAATTAAGAACACCAGAACCTAGCTCAATATTATTGTAGTTAGCGACTAAATCAATACCTGAAGTTCTAGTATCGATAGCGTTAACAAAGAAGCTTAAATCTGCTAAATTATTATCTCTTAATACATCATCAAGTGGATTGGTTCCAATATTATTGCCATCAGCATCGAAAGCTGTTCCTGTAATTTCTGTACTTAAAACGATTCTGTCTTTAACTGCGATATTATAATAATCAACAGTAAACTTGAAATTATTTGATATTTTTGCTCCAAAACCAACAGTAAAGTTATTGGACTTTTCAGCATCAAGTTTTGGAATACCTAAAAACTGAGCTTGAGGTGATACATTGTTAACTAAACCACCAACTACGATTCCACCTCCGCTAAAACTATATTGAGCTTTTTGTGTGTAAATCTGATGTAAGGTAGGTGCCCTAAATCCGGTAGAAACAGAACCTCTTAAGGTAATTTTATCATCGGCAAATTTATACCTTGAACTTAGCTTCCATACAAACGCATTTCCAAAATCAGAATAATTTTCAGTTCGAATAGTTCCATTAATTAAGAAATCTTCGTTAACGTCGTAAGCTAAATCAAAATATCCACCTATGTTATAACGGCTCCACGTACCTGAATTTTCAGGTTGATTACCTGCAAAAGAATCTGCGCCACCTCCATCATGGGAAGCTAAACCACCTTCAATAACTTCAAAATTCTCAACTCTAAATTCAGCACCAATACCGATACTTATTTTACTTGAAAGAATTTTGGAAATATCAATATTTCCAACATTATGAGAAAATCTTGTACCCCCAGGATCAAATGAAGTAGGACTATTTTCTTGATATAAGTTTGTGCCTGGTACTAATTCACCTTCATCAATTACTCCATCTTCATTAATGTCATTATGTGTAATCTCAGACAAAACAACATTTCTGTTATGGGTGTTGTTCACTTTGTAAGTCTGTGAGTTGCCACCTGTCGTAAAACTTGCGTCTATATTCCAGTCATTCTTTACGGTTTTAAATCCTATAGTCGCGTTGTAATCACTTAAATCACCTTCAAATGTTGGAACGTAACCATCATAACCACCTGCATTATTTGGGTTTTCACCAGGGAAAAAATCTGCTAAATAGGGAAAATCTTCAACTGTTCTCCAGTATGGGGTTCTGTAATTGGCAAAACTATTTACTTTTTTATATACATAAGCTGCATTGGCGTACAATTTAGTGTTTTCACTTAATTCATATCCTAAATTTACTTCAAACTTAGCTGCGGCAGTTTCAGGAGAACCGTTAATATTACCAGCGTCTGGGCGTCTTGATAAAAACTCTTGCACAACTCCTAAATCTGCACCAAAACCTGTGTTTCCGTCAGCTTCACCTAATGCGCTTACCGTGCCTGGTCTATTTGCTAAATTCACTTTAGATAAATCAACAGTATAGTTTATAAAACCTTTGTCTTCCCCAATAGATGAACCATTGTTAACAGCGACTCCGAACATTTCACCATCACCTTCAGAGGTTATACCTGTTCTTATTGTTGCAGAACCCTCATTTGGAGAATCTTTAAGTATTATGTTCATTACACCAGCAATAGCATCAGATCCATACTGTGCAGATGCGCCATCTCTAAGAATTTCCACTCTTTTGATCGCATCGGTTGGTATTGCAGAGATATCGGCACCAGTTTCACCACGACCAGGAGATGTTTGTGTATATAATAACGCACTTAAATTTTTACGTTTACCATTTATTAATATCAATGTTCTGGAAGGTCCCATATTTCTAATTTCATAGGGATCTAATAAAGAGGTTGCATCGTTAACTGGTGTTTGTACCGTATTAAAAGAAGGGATTTTATACTGTAATGCTTTGTCAAAAGTTGCTTGACCTGTGGAACTTAAATCTTTGGCACCAATGACATCTACAGGTAATGGGGTGTCTGCATTACTTCTTGGTGCCGTACGAGAACCTACTACAATAAATTCATCAAGTTGCATTCCTTCTGATAGCTTAACGTTAATATTGCTTTTTCCGGCTGTAGCAACTTCTTGAGTGGCAAAACCAATATAGCTGAAAACCAATGTGCTATTGTCATTAATATTGATTGTGTAATTACCATCAAAATCAGAAGTGGTACCGTTGGTTGTACCCTTTTCAACAATATTAACTCCGGCTAAAGGCGTCCCTGAAGCATCGGTAACTTGACCGCTAACCGTATTTTGCACTTTTTCGGTCAAAGTCATTGCAGAAATACCGTTAGTGTTTGAATCGACTTTTAAAATCTTAGCTCTTTGCGGTTTTTTATGGTAAACTACATAATACTTATTACCTAAATATTCAAAATCAAAACTAGTTTTACGTTCTAGTTTATTAATGATTTTATCCAATACTGGAAACTTATATTCCTCAGGATTTAAACTGGTGTTAGATACCAGTGTTGGGTTATAAGTGAAGTAGACTTCGTGTTTTTCACTTATTTCATTTAAGAACTCACTTAGGGTCACCTTTTCTTTGAGTTCGTCAGAAGCCTTCATGCTCATACTGCTCGTAAATAGCAGTACTGCAATAAGCATTCTCATTAGTTTTTTTGTTCTCATAAATAAATAGTTTAGTTAATAAATAGGGTTTTCTTGTACGCGTAAAATATTTCCTTTGTTAATTATTCTTGTTCCGGTCGCCTTTTCAATAGCGGCTATACATATTTTTAGGTTCTGATTGGGGATACCACCAGATATGGGAATTTTCATTAATTCGGTAGCCGAGTATTGTACCTCAATACCGTACGTCAACTCTAAGTTGGTCATTACATCTTTAAGAGGTATTTCGTTAAATGCGTAAGTACCACCTCTCCATAAAGCATATGGTGTTTCCACATCTACGCGTTTATGAAGTAATTTTTTACTTTCATTGGAAAAGGATACCATTTCGCCAGGTATCATTTTAGCCACTTCTCCATTCTTAAATTCTAAATGAATAGAACCTTCATCAAGAACTACATTGGTTTTTTGTTTTCTTGTATTTACATGAAACTGGGTTCCCAAGACTTCAACTTTAAGGTCGTTGGTAATAACCCAAAACTTTGCATTGGTACTGGGTATTGACTTTACTTTGAAATAAGCTTCACCTTTTAAGTTTAGTAGACGAGGGTTCTCCTTATCATATGATATCTCTGAGTTTCCGTTCAAAACCACAGATGTGCCGTCTGGTAATTTTAGGTCGATAATTTCACCATAATTGGTTTTATGAATTGTGGTAGACTGGTTGGTGATATATGTTAAACTACTATAACCGACAAGAATTAATAGTACAGCAGCTGCAGTGGAAAGGAGTACTGTATTTAGTGAATGTACTTTTTTGGATTTTGTAGGGGCAGGAATGTCAATATCTATTTTGTTCAATACTTTAGATAAGGCTTCTTCTACAATACTATTACTAGGATAGTCTTGATTAAAATTAATACCGGTAATTATAGATTTTGCATTTTCTACTGTTTCTAGATGTTCAGGGTTGTTCTGTATCCAGTTATTCCAATAGGATACATCATTTTTGTTTAAATCTTTTGCCCAGTTTTCAAAAGATGCATCGTTAAGAAAATATTGTAGATTGAAATTGTGCTTCTTGTCCATTTAGTAAGGTGTTCCATTTATAAGAGATGTAACTCTTAAAAACATACCCTACCAAATTCAATTTTTTTTCAAAATATTTTTAATTTGCTGATTTTCAGAAGCTTTTCTGAGTTTTGATAATGCTTTTTGCAACACGTTTAATACACTTTGGTAGTTCATATCCATAACTTCAGCAATATCAGTACTCTTCATTCCGCTATAATATTTTAAATACAGAACTTCTTTTTGTCTTGGTGATAGTTTGTTGATTAGATTAGCTAAGGTAGATGTGCATAAAAACTGAATCTCTTGATGTATGGAGATTTCTTCTGGTGAAAAAGTGAAATTAGATTTGAATAGTTGTGCTTCAGAAACGGGAATATTCTTCTGGTTCTTTTGTAGTTGATTGATCAATCTTCTTTTAAAGGAAACGAATAAATAAGCTTTTAAATTTTTTATCTCGTTTTGCTTTTCTCGTTCTTCAAATAATTGAACGAAAAAGTTCTGGAGACAATCTTCTGTTAAATTTCGATTGTTACTAAGCTTTAAACCATACACATATAATTGAGGATAGTACTTCTTGAAAAGGAGACTGAAGCCATTAGCTTCGCCCTTTTTAAAGAAATACCATATTGTTTCATCTGAATGAAGTTCCATATAATTTGTGCATGTTCTGTACTGCAAAGTATGAAATATTTCTTAAAAAATGTTAAATTTTCAATATTTAACCATCGTTCAGCTAAATTATTTGAATAATATTTAAATATATCGTATGAAAATTAAAGAATATGTTAGGTGTAAAAATGAATGCAAATTGTATTGGTAAAAACTATATTTGCACTCTTGAAATATTCTAAATTATGAAAGCAGGTATTGTAGGATTGCCAAACGTTGGTAAATCAACACTTTTTAATTGTTTGTCCAATGCTAAGGCGCAAAGTGCAAACTTTCCGTTTTGTACTATTGAGCCTAATATTGGAGTGGTTAATGTGCCAGATTCAAGATTGGAAAAACTAGAGGAATTAGTAAACCCAGAAAGGGTATTGCCTGCAACTGTAGAAATAGTTGATATTGCCGGTTTGGTAAAAGGAGCCAGTAAAGGTGAAGGTTTAGGAAATCAGTTTTTAGGAAATATCCGTGAAACGGATGCAATTCTTCATGTTCTTCGTTGTTTTGACAACGATAACATAGTTCACTTAGACGGTAGTGTTGATCCAATTAGGGATAAGGAAACTATAGATATGGAACTTCAGTTAAAAGACTTGGAGACCGTAGATAAAAAATTGGAAAAAGTAAAAAGAGCGGCAAGAACAGGAAATAAAGATGCACAAAAAGAAGAGGCTGTGCTACTTGCTATAAAAAACGGATTGGAAGCTGGTTCTTCTGTAAGGGCAATTGAAATAGACGAGGAGTCAAGAATTGAGTTTGTAAAGCCATTACAGTTTATTACCGATAAGCCAGTAATGTATGTTTGTAATGTTGATGAAGATGCTGCTGTAGATGGAAACTCATATGTTGAAAAGGTGAAAGAAGCAGTTGCGGCAGAAAATGCAGAGGTGATATTCTTAGCTGTTGGCACCGAGGCTGATATTACTGAATTGGAAACTTATGAAGAGCGCCAAATGTTTTTGGAGGATTTAGGTTTAGAAGAACCTGGATCTGCAAAATTGATTCGTGGGGCATATAAATTGTTGGATTTGGAAACCTATTTTACCGCTGGTGTAAAGGAAGTTCGTGCTTGGACTATTCCTGTTGGCGCAACAGCGCCACAAGCAGCTGGAGTTATACATACAGATTTTGAAAAAGGTTTTATTCGTGCAGAAGTTATTGCTTATGATGACTATGTTGCTTTTGGGAGTGAGTCAAAAGTGAAAGAAGCGGGTAAAATGAGAGTAGAAGGTAAAGAGTATATAGTTAAAGATGGTGATGTAATGCATTTCCGTTTTAATGTTTAATGTTCATATATAGTCAACCGATCTCGTAGCATCTTTAATTCTTGCTCTAGTCGGTTGACTTTTTCTATCATATGGTTTAAGGTGTCTATTCCTTCCATATTTATACCTAAATCATTACGCAACCTATATATACGTTCAATTTCTACTATATGATGGGGTTGAACATAACTTTTATTATCAATACGTTGCACCTCGATCATATCAAATTCCAAAAGGTCATCAATGAATTCTAAAGGGGTCTGTGTTTGTTTGCAATACACCTCTATCTGTATATAATTTTCCAAATTCATAATTATCTCAATTCTGATAGTTGTTTAAATAACTCTTTTTCCTTTTGTGAAAGTTGCGTTGGTATGGCTATTTTATAAGTGATGTATAAATCACCAAAAACACCTTTCTTTTTATAAACCGGCATACCTTTACCCTTTAGCTTTACTTTGGTGTCATTTTGCGTTTCTGGTTTTATTTTTAATTTAACTTTACCAGTTAAAGTGTTAATCTCTATTGAGTTTCCTAAGACGGCATCATAAAGGGAGATAGATTCATTTTTGTATAAATCATTTCCTACTCGTTGAAAATCCGTGTTATTGTAAATTTCAAAAGTGAGGTATAGATCTCCTTTTGGTCCGCCATTTACACCTTCGCCTCCGTAACCTGCTATTTTTATGGTTTGCCCGTCTTCCACGCCTGCAGGTATTGTAATTCTAATTTTTTTGTTGCCCAGATCCAAGGTCTGTTTTTGGTCTTCAAGAATATCCAACAGATTCTGTTTTAACGTTGCATTTAAGTCTTGACCTTTAAATTGCGTAGCTCTGCGACCAGCTCCGCCGCCAAATCCTCCACTGCCGAACATGGATTCAAAGAAATCTGAAAAATCCTCTTGCCCACTATAATTGGTGTAGGAACTGTTTCTGTTTGCCGTTGAGCTGCGTTGGTTTCGTTTAGCTTCTTCAAAAGCATCGGCATGCTCCCAATCTTTGCCATACTGATCGTACTTTTTTCTTTTTTCGGGATCGCCCAACACTTCGTTGGCTTCATTTATACGTTGAAATTTCTCCTGTGCGGTTTTGTCGTTCGGATTAACATCTGGGTGAAACTTGCGGGCAAGTTTTCTGTATGCTTTTTTAATTTCTGCTTGAGTAGCCGTTTTGTCTAGTTCAAGAATTTTATAGTAGTCGATAAATTCCATAAGTATTCAAAATCTTCTTTAAAGATATTTAATTGATGAAAAATCAACAATGACATGCGTCAGTAATTATTTGTTCATTTATTATAATTTTTAATGCTAAAATTATCCGTTAATTGGTAACTTCTGTAATGGCTATCAACAAAAAGGAATAATTAATTGTTAATTACTTTAACAGTCAGGTATTTTATCTTTTGCCGAGTGGTGCTATCTTTAGCGCAACTTTCATAAATTTTATTCTATGGCTCAAGACTCTCAATATACTGAAGATAACATACGCTCGCTCGATTGGAAAGAACATATCCGATTAAGACCTGGTATGTATATTGGTAAGTTAGGAGACGGTTCTTCTGCCGATGACGGTATCTATATTCTTTTAAAAGAAGTTATAGATAACTGTATTGATGAATTTGTAATGGGTGCCGGAAAAACCATTGAAATTTCCATTAAGGATAAAGTGGTAAAGGTTAGGGATTACGGTCGTGGCATACCTTTGGGTAAAGTTGTAGATGTGGTTTCTAAAATGAATACCGGTGGTAAGTATGACAGCCGTGCATTTAAAAAATCGGTTGGATTAAACGGGGTTGGTACAAAGGCGGTAAATGCGCTATCCAGTTTCTTTGAGGTGCAATCTTCTAGGGATAATCAAATAAAGACCGCTCAGTTTAGCTCTGGTAATCTAGAAAGTGAAGTTGGTCCTGAAGAAACCAGTAAACGTAAAGGAACCAAGGTTACCTTTATACCAGACGAAACTATATTTAAGAATTACAAGTATAGAAATGAGTATGTAGAACGCATGCTCAAAAACTATGTTTACCTAAACCCAGGGTTGACCATTGTTTTTAATGGTGAAAAATTTCATTCTGAGAACGGATTAAAGGATCTTTTGGAGGATAACAACAATGTAGAAGATATGTTGTATCCGGTTATTCATCTAAAAGGTGAAGATATAGAAGTCGCCATTACACATAGCAAAACGCAATATAGCGAGGAATATCATTCATTTGTAAACGGGCAACATACTACCCATGGTGGTACGCACCAAGCAGCATTTAGAGAAGCGATCGTAAAGACCATACGTGATTTTTATGGTAAGTCTTATGATGCTTCCGATATTCGAAAGTCGATTATATCTGCTATTTCAATTAAGGTGATGGAACCTGTTTTTGAAAGTCAGACAAAGACAAAATTGGGTTCTACGGATATGGGAGGAGATTTTCCTACCGTACGTACGTATATTAATGATTTTGTTGGCAAATACTTAGATAATTACCTGCATAAAAATGCAGAAACTGCCGAGAAGCTTCAGCGTAAGATCATGATGGCAGAGAAGGAGCGTAAAGAATTATCGGGTATTCGAAAACTTGCGCGCGATAGAGCTAAGAAAGCTAGTCTGCACAATAAAAAATTGCGTGATTGTAGAGTTCATTTGAGCGATATGAAAAATGATCGTAGACTAGAAAGTGCTTTGTTCATAACCGAGGGAGATTCTGCATCTGGTTCTATAACGAAGTCTCGTGACGTAAATACACAAGCTGTTTTTAGTTTAAAAGGAAAGCCTTTGAACTCTTACGGTATGTCGAAAAAGATTGTATATGAAAATGAAGAGTTCAATCTTTTGCAGGCGGCATTGAATATTGAGGAGTCTATCGAAGACTTAAGATATAATAATATTATCATCGCTACTGATGCCGATGTAGATGGTATGCACATTCGCCTGTTGTTAATAACCTTCTTTTTGCAATTTTTCCCAGAGCTGATAAAAGAAAACCATTTGTATATTTTACAAACACCATTATTTAGAGTTCGAAATAAGAAGGAAACTATATATTGCTATAGTGATGAAGAACGACAAAATGCGATAAACAAATTATCAGGTAAACCAGAAATTACCCGCTTTAAGGGGTTAGGTGAAATTTCGCCAGATGAGTTTAGGCACTTTATTGGTGATGATATTCGTTTAGAGCCTATAATGCTCGACAAGGCGATGTCCATAGAAGAATTACTGAGTTTTTATATGGGTAAAAACACACCGGATAGACAGAAATTTATAATCAACAATCTTAAAGTAGAAGTTGATTTGATAGAAGATAAAGTAGTATAAATTAAGTTAATACGATTGCTTCTGAATGGAAGAAAATGACGATTTGAACGAGGAAATTAACGACAATCTTTCCGAAGAAAATAATGAGAATACAGAACCCTCCGAGGCATTGACGAGGGTTACCGGTATGTACAAAGACTGGTTCTTGGACTACGCTTCTTACGTAATTCTAGAAAGAGCCGTGCCTGCTATTGAAGATGGTTTTAAACCTGTACAGCGTAGAATCATGCATTCCTTAAAGGAGCTTGATGATGGTAGGTACAACAAAGTAGCAAACGTAGTTGGTCATACCATGCAATACCATCCACATGGTGATGCCAGCATTGCAGATGCCATGGTGCAAATAGGGCAGAAAGATCTTTTGATCGATACTCAAGGGAACTGGGGTAATATATTAACGGGAGATAGGGCTGCCGCTTCAAGATATATTGAAGCAAGGTTGTCGAAATTTGCCTTAGAGGTTATTTTCAGTCCTAAAATTACGGAATGGCAGGCCTCTTATGATGGAAGAAAAAAGGAGCCTGTAAACTTACCGGTAAAGTTTCCTTTACTTTTGGCCCAAGGTGCAGAAGGTATTGCCGTAGGTCTCTCGACTAAAGTACTTTCTCATAATTTTGTTGAGTTAATTGATGCTTCTATAAAACATCTAAAGGGGCAAAAGTTTAAAATTTTCCCAGATTTTGCGACTTCAGGTATTATAGATGTAACTAATTATAATGACGGATTAAGAGGTGGTAAAATTAGGGTTCGAGCAAAGATATCTCAGTATGATAAGAATACCTTAGTAATCAATGAGATACCTTATGGTACTAATACTGGAAGTTTAATAGACTCTATTCTTAAAGCCAATGAAAAAGGCAAAATAAAAATTAAAAAAATAGAGGATAATACTGCTGCAGAAGTTGAGATTTTAGTGCACCTTCCTAGTGGTATTTCTCCAGATAAAACAATTGATGCCCTATATGCTTTTACGGCGTGTGAATCTTCTATTTCGCCTTTAGGGTGTATTATTGAAGACAACAAGCCTTTGTTTATAGGGGTGACCGAAATGTTGAAAAGATCAACGGATTCTACGGTTGATCTTTTAAAGCAAGAATTAGAAATACAACTTGGTGAGCTGGAGGAGCAATGGCATTTTGCATCTTTAGAGCGTATTTTTATTGAAAATCGTATTTATCGCGATATTGAGGAAGAAGAGACTTGGGAAGGAGTGATCAATGCTATCGATAAAGGTTTGGCACCGCATACAAAACATCTTAAGCGAGCGGTAACTGAGGAAGACATCACCAGATTGACCGAAATACGAATTAAAAGGATTTCTAAATTCGATTTAGACAAGGCGCAACAGCACTTAGAAAGTTTGCAAGAACGCATTGCTGAAGTAAAACATCATTTGGCTAACTTAATAGAGTTCGCTATTAATTACTTTAAGAACCTTAAGGAAACTTACGGTAAGGATAGAGGAAGGAAAACAGAAATACGTGTTTTTGATGATATTGAAGCCACTAAAGTGGTTATTAGAAATACAAAACTTTATGTCAATAGAGATGAAGGTTTTGTGGGTACTTCATTAAAAAGAGACGAGTATGTAACAGACTGTAGTGATATAGATGATATTATTGTTATTACCAATGAAGGTAAAATGATGGTTTCAAAAGTGGACTCCAAAACTTTCGTAGGTAAAGGCATTATCCATGTTGCGGTCTTTAAAAAGAAAGATAAACGCACAACTTACAATTTAATTTACAAGGACGGAAAAGGGGGTGCAACGTATATAAAACGCTTTAATGTCACAAGTATAACGCGTGATAGAGTGTATGATTTAGGTACGGGTAAACCGGGTACGCAAGTGTTGTACTTTTCTGCAAATCCAAATGGTGAAGCTGAAGTTATTACTGTTCTGTTGCGCCAAGTAGGTAGTATTAAGAAATTGAAATGGGATATTGATTTTTCCGATGTACTTATCAAAGGTCGAGCTTCTAAAGGAAATATAGTTACCAAATATTCGGTAAAACGTATTGAGCTTAAGGAAAAGGGAGTTTCTACATTGAAACCAAGAAAGATTTGGTTCGATGATGTGGTGAGAAGATTAAACGTTGATGGAAGAGGTGAGTTGCTCGGCGAGTTTAAGGGTGACGATTTATTGTTGGTAATCAATCAAAAAGGGGTAGCTAAAACTTTCTTGCCTGTTTTGACCTCTCATTTTGATGATGATATGATCGTGCTTGAAAAATGGATTCCAGAGAAACCTATTTCTGCCATTTACTGGGAAGGTGAAAAAGAAAGATTTTACGTAAAACGATTTTTGATAGAAAACGAAAATAAAGAAGAACTCTTTATTTCCGAACATCCGAAATCGTATTTAGAACTTGTTTCTACAGATTGGAAACCAATGATTGAAATTGAATTTCCTAAGCCTAGAGGTAAGGAGGCTAAGGAAAGTGAAAAAGTTGATATTGAGAATTTTATAGCGATTAAGGGAATAAAAGCTTTAGGTAATCAACTGATAACAGAAAAGGTGAAAAATATTAATAGTTTAGAACCATTGCCTTATGAACCTGCAGTTCCAGAAAAAGCTGAGGATATTGAAGTTATCGATGAACAAGCAGTTGCATCTAGTGATGATAAAGAAAAGCCTAAAGATGGAGATGCAACTTCAGACGGACCTACATTGTTTGATTAATTGAGTTATGAAGAATTTTTTTGAAGAGTTCAAGAATTTTGCCGTCAAAGGTAACATGATCGATCTTGCTGTTGGGATTATTATAGGTACGGCATTTAATAAGGTGGTGAGTACTATCGTTTCCGCCATAATAATGCCGCCTTTATCTTTACTTACCGATGATGTTACGCTTTCCAATAAAAAATGGATTCTTAGAGAAGCTTCTGAAACTGTAGAGGAGGTTGCCATAGGTTACGGAGAGTTGATTGAGACTTTAATAGACTTTACGATTATTGCATTTACTATTTTTATAATGATCAAGTTCATTAATAGGTTTAAGAAAAAGTCGGAAGACCCTGCCAATAAGGAGGTAGAGACACCTAAAAACATTGAGCTGTTGTCTCGCTTAGAGAAACTATTGCAAGAGCAGAACGAAATAATAAAGAACAAGAATTGATCGAAAGTGTTTAATAATTGGAATACCTTATCGTTAAATAGAAAGTTAAGATTAGACATTTTTAAAGAACAGTTGGTTTTATAACTACCTTTACAAAAATTTTGAATTAATGGATTTCACTAACCCGCTGGTTTACGGTGCGCCAGCATTTATTGCCTTTATCTTATTAGAATTGACCTATAGCAAAACTCATGGAGATGATGATCTCTATGATTGGAAAGATTTTGCAGCGAGTAGCGCCATGGGTATTGGATCTGCCATTATTGGTCCTTTACTGAAAGTGGTATTGTTAGTGGTGCTTTTTGAATATGCTTATGAGTTGTTCAACCCAATGGTAGATGGCGTGAGAACTAATATTATGGGCTATAAGTCTTTTGGGTATGCTTGGTATGTATGGTTGTTATGTCAATTAGCAGATGATTTTACATATTATTGGTTTCATAGGGCAAACCACGAAATTCGAATTCTTTGGGCCGCACATATAGTGCATCATTCTTCAGATAATTTTAATCTTGGTACGGCGATTAGAAATGGTTGGTTTACGCTGCTGTATAAACCCTTTTTTTATGTTTGGATGCCGATTATTGGTTTTCCCGTAGAAATGGTAGTGGTTTGTTTGGCTATTGAATCTTTCTGGCAGTTTCAGTTGCACTCACAATATGTTCCTAAAATGGGTTTTATAGAGAAAATCTTCAATACGCATACAATGCATCAGGTACATCACGCGCAAAATGTGGAGTATTTGGATAAGAACCATGGAGGATTTTTAAATTGTTTTGATAAAATGTTCGGCACTTGGAAAGAGTACGATGAAGAAATCGATGTGAAATTCGGTGTAATTCATGCGCCTAATTCAAACAATCCTATTGTAATCCTTACCCATGAATTTAAAGATATTTGGGCAGACGTAAAGAAGGTAAAAAAGCTGAAGTATAAGTTAATGTATATCTTCGGACCTCCGGGATGGAGTCATGACGGTAGTACTATGACAGTAAAACAACAGCAAAGATTGTATAAGCAACAAAAGGAGGCAAACCCTAAAATGGCTTTTGATAGACCAAATTAAAGCCTTGTGGAGCTTCAGTAAATAGATTGCACTACATAGAATAAAAAACCCTAATTAAGCATTCGCTTAATTAGGGTTTTTTAATTGTGTGGTGATTTTTCAATCTTCTTGATGTGAAATAGGTTTTTTGTTCTTTTTCATTCTAAGGTCAAAGAATTCCACCATTAATGAGAATGCTATTGAGAAATATAGGTAGCCTTTAGGTATGGTGCCAACTTCATTACCAAACACTATTAAATGGCTTAGATGAGCCGCCTCGGCAATCAACATAAAACCTATTAAGATTAAAAAGGAAAGTCCTAAGATTTGAATAGATGGGTGTCTATTTACAAAATCACCCACCGGATTCGCAAACAGCATCATGATTATAACCGAAATAACAACCGCTACGATCATAAGAATTAGTGCGTCATTGGGGTTGGGAGAAATGCCGTTTGTCATACCTATAGCCGTTAATATAGAGTCAAACGAAAAAACTATGTTTATAACCGTTATTTGTAAAATAGCGTTTGTCAATGATGTTGACCTGGCTTTTTTAACTTCACGTTCGTCATGTCCTTTATCTTCAACTTTTTCATGAATTTCTTTAGTGCTTTTATAAAGAAGAAATAAGCCGCCTAAAAAGAGTATAATGCCTTGTCCGCTAATTCCACCTGTAATCCATTCGCTATCAAAGACCCAAAAAGGTTTTTTCATTGATGTTAGCAACGAAATACCGAATAACAAGACTATACGCATAACCATAGCTAGAACAAGTCCTATGTTTGTGGCTTTTTTTCTTTGTGCAGGTTCTAATTTACCTGCAGCAATAGAAATAAAAATAATATTGTCAATACCTAAAACTATCTCTAGAAAAGTTAAGGTGAGTAGGGCGATCCAAGCATCCGGACTGGCAAAAATTTCAAACATGGTTAGTTGGTTTTAATGGCTGTACCGGTTTTTACCACTAATTTTTTATTAGGGTCTTTAACGGCACTATTATATTGAAAGGTGTATGATGAATCTGTTGTGCTAATGATTTTGTAGTGTATGGCCGTTTTACTGTTAATATCCTGCAAAACAAACTCGCAGTCATTAAACCAACGCACGGTAGCACTATCTACTTTGTTCTCGTAATAATCTACACTATAATCATCGGTTCTTATAAATTTCCCTTCTTTAATAGTGTCTCCAACTTCATAAGTAAACTTAAACGTACCCGTTTTATACTTTTCGCAATCACGTTCTGGTTGGTAACACGAGCTTATAAAAAGGCTTAAAAAAGCAGTATATAGTATATTTTTTATCATACTGCAAAATAATGAAAATAGGGGTGATGTGTCTATCAAAAGTTAGTAATACTTTGGTGTTAATTTCAAAATTACTTTTCAGAATATGTTTTGAATGTACCGTCGGTATAAAAAATTACTATGCGTTCAATAATCTTTTTAGAAGTTTCATCTATCTTTTTTTGGGGATTATCTTGGTTTTTGTGTTGCGGTTTTTCTTCTGGTTTAGGAAAACTACCAATGCCATATAACAACCAATTAATATCAACTTCAGAAAAAGCTTCATCAATTTTCATGATAAATTCAAGGCTGGGTTTATTCCTTCCGTTTAGTAAATGAGATATGCTAGATCTTTGCACCTCTATTAAATCTGCAAAGGCAGAGGAGGAAAGTTCGTAGTGGGTTAAAATTGCTTTTAACCTTGATATGAATAAATTGATATCTAACATGTTTACAAAACTAATCTAAAACTAAATTGGGAGTAGTTAAGAATATTAAAAAATATTGAATATATCCTAAAATGCATTAAGTTTTAGTTTATTTGATTTTTTATAAAATACTGATAATAAGTTATTTATTACTAATTTTTATAATTTGTTGAATGTTGTAAACTATAGACTGCTAAAAATTAGTTCTGTGTACAATCTATAATTTACAAATGTAAACGTAGGCTGTAGTATTTTTGCTTTTTAAAGAGGAAAAGATAATGATGAAATTGAATTATAAAGATTATTGTGTTACCGGTATTTCAGGTAGATATATAACATATGACCATATCAATGAATTTATAAGTTCATTGCCTACATCATTTAAAATAGAAGAAATTGGAAAATCGGTTCGTGGAGAATCTATTAAAAGTATTGTTTTTGGTAATGGCGCCAAGCGTGTTTTAATGTGGTCTCAAATGCACGGTAATGAATCTACAACTACAAAAGCGGTTATAGATTTATTAAATTATTTGAATAAGGATTTAATTGAAGTTTCTGAAATACTGAATTCTTGTACTATAAAAATTATACCAATTTTAAATCCTGATGGAGCAAGAGATTACACGAGGGTAAATGCCAATAAAATTGATTTAAACAGAGATGCTCAAGATTTATCACAACCTGAAAGTAAAGTGCTTAAAAAGGTGTATGAAGATTTTAAGCCTGACTTTTGTTTTAACCTGCATGATCAGCGCACTATATTTAATGTAGGTAGAACAAATAAACCTGC
Source organism: Maribacter litoralis (assembly GCF_902506355.1). NCBI lineage: Bacteria > Pseudomonadati > Bacteroidota > Flavobacteriia > Flavobacteriales > Flavobacteriaceae > Maribacter > Maribacter litoralis. The sequence goes on from NZ_LR733271.1 coordinate 3,787,193, forward strand.
AACAGTTTCATTTTTGGCTCCGGCTTTTGATGTGGAGCGTAATAATTCTCCATCACGAAAATTGAGTATGCAATTGATAGCGGCTATGAATAGTATGTTGCAAAAAGAAATTCCTGGTCAGGTGGGTAGGTATGATGATGGTTTTAATGCAAATTGTGTTGGTGATGCTTTTCAAATGATGAAAACACCTACTATTTTGTTCGAGGCTGGTCATTTCAACAATGATTATGAACGAGATGTGACACGGGCTTACATTTTTAAAGCACTAGTTAAAAGTCTAGAAACTATTAAGGATAATACTATAACGGAGTACACCGTTGAACAATACTTATCTATCCCGGAGAATGGTAAGCAATTTGTTGATATTCTTGTGCGTAATATAGATTTTGAAACTAACGGATTTTCTACTTCCGAATTTGTACCTGTACAATATAAAGAGGTGTTGGAAAAGGATAAAATTGAGTTTGTGCCACAGATTCATGATTTTGAAAAGGAGCCTGAAGAAATATTTGCTCATAAAACATTGAATTGCAATGATAAAAATGACTTTAATTGGCTACATGAAAATGGTATTATGAATCTACTTTCTTAATTTTCATTGTTTTATTTCTTTGAAATATTAAAATTGTTTACATTTTCAATAAAAAAAATCAAGTTTCAATGAATTTAATGTGATTATTTTTTATTTTTGGCAGAAATTTTACAACTATGGGCAAAGTCAAATTAGACGAAATAGACCACCAAATTCTGGATATGTTAATTGACAACACCAGAACACCTTTTACCGATATTGCAAAAAAGCTTCTTATTTCTGCAGGAACTGTTCATGTAAGAGTTAAGAAAATGGAAGAAGCAGGTATTATAAAAGGTTCATCACTTACGTTAGATTATGTAAAACTTGGTTATGCATTTATAGCTTATGTAGGTATTTTTCTTGAAAAAACACACCAAACAAAGTTTGTTTTGGAGCGCTTAAATCAGATACCAAACGTTACCATTGCACACATAACTACAGGAAAATTTAATATTTTCTGTAAAATTAGAGCAAAGGATACTACACATGCCAAGAATATTATTTTTAAAATTGATGATATAGATGGTATTAGTAGAACTGAAACGATGATTTCATTAGAAGAAAGTTTTAATGATAAAAAACGTTTAATGCATACTATTTTCAACGAGTTATAAGAGAATAATAGTCAACTAACTTAGAAAGAAGCCCAGTTATATTTTGTAATTGGGCTTTTATAGTTTAAAATTTCTTTTAAATAATCTGCTTATGAAAGTTAAAGATTTAGACAATACTGAATTGCAATATTTTTATGGTACATATTTAAATGCTCTTGAGAAAGAAGAGGATTTAAAATTGGCATTGTTAAATGGGAAAAAAAACTTTCAAGAATTAGTAGAACATTTAACTGACGAACAGTTTTTGTTTAGTTACGGTGAAGGAAAGTGGACAGTAGCTGAAGTTTTGGTGCACTTAATAGATTCTGAACGGGTTTTTCAGTATCGTGCTTTTAGAATTTCTAGAAATGATAAAACTGCTTTACCAGGTTTTGAGCAAGATGATTACGTGTTAGAGAGTTTGGCAAATACAAGAACAAAAGAAGATATTTTAGACGAATATCTTACCGTTCGTGATGCATCGATCAATTTATTCAATGTAATGTCAAATGACCTTTTAAAACGAACAGGTACTGCTAGCGGACTACCTTGGTCTGTCGCAGCGCTGGGCTTAGTGATTAGTGGTCACCAAAGACATCATTTTAACATCTTAAAAGAAAGATACTTGGCCTAATCAAATTCTTGTTCGTGCTCGTTCTCAAAATTAAGATTTAAGGCACTTTTCATATCTTCAGAAGATATTATTTCTTCGGGAGTACTTGACTCAAGTTCTTTAGCAACGTTTTCTTCAAAATTTGCAATAAAGTTAGAAAGGCTCTTGCTAATCTTTACTAAGTATAAAGTGTCTGCTGTTCTCAATTCTACAGCTTCAACATAATCTCCTTTTACATTTTTGAATATTATAATGTCTTCGTCGCCATATCCGTAAGGATAGGTTTCAATTAATTGAGCAGCTAAATTGTGGTCTAATTTACGATAATCTATAAGGCGTCTAGTCATAACTTGTTTATTTATAGAGGTTTGTTGTTTATCTATAACTAAACTAGTCAATATAATTACACGTTACTTCACAGAGTTGTGAAAGTGATGATTTGGGTAGGTGAAGTTTTTAAACTTTGTAGTAAGCGAAAGCTTCAGAGAATAATGTCACCGGAATTTCAACATCAAATTCAGGTTCTCCAATAGATTTTAAGAGTACAAAGTTTATTTTTCCATGTGAATTTTTCTTGTCGAACTTCATCAATTTCAGAATGTTATCAATGTCTACATCAGAAAATTCTACTTTTTGACATCTATCTAAGAAGGTTCTTTTAATATCATCTAATGATGCATCACTTAAACCTAAAAGCTTGTGAGATAAGTATCCTTCCAAAATCATACCAATTGCTATTGCCTCGCCATGTAAGAGCATTTCTTTAGATTCGCTTTCTAAAAAGTAAGACTCAATAGCATGCCCTAAAGTATGGCCGTAATTTAAAATTTTTCGAATATGTTGTTCAGTTGGGTCTTGTAAGACTACCTCATTTTTTATTTGAATAGAAGTAAGAATATGTTTTTTCATATCTTCTAGGTGCTCTGCATCTTTAAGTGAATTCCAATAAGACTTATCTTGTATAAGTCCATGTTTAAGCATTTCTGCAAATCCACTACGTACTTGCCTGTCTTCTAATGTGTCTAGAAAATCTGGAACAACCAATACCATTACAGGTTGGTTGATAACGCCTATTTGATTCTTTAAAGCCCCGAGGTCAATTCCCGTTTTTCCGCCTACCGAAGCATCGACCATAGATAGTAGGGTGGTGGGTACATTAATAAAGTCTATACCTCTTTTAAAAGTAGAGGCAATGAATCCTCCCATATCTGTTAAAACTCCTCCGCCTAAGTTGATCATTAGGCTTTTTCTATCGGCACCTAGTTCAGACAGTGCTTCCCAAACACCTACGCAAGTTTCTATGTTTTTATTGATTTCTCCCGATTCAATTTCTATTATTTCAAATTGATATTCGCCACTAAGCTCTGCCATAAAATTTGGTAGACAGTGCTCATGGGTATTCTCGTCAACCAAAATAAAAATAATAGAGTATTTTTTTTCTGCTAAATGTGAATTTAGAGCCGAAAAGGCTTGCTCATTAAAATGTACTGCGTAAGAATCTGAAATAATGGAATCCATTAAAAATATAGCTTAGTTTGTTTGCAACTTGTACGCAAAATAAAGGTAAATTTTAGTCTTAAGATTATAAATTCTGTGATTATATTTGATCGTTATAGAAATAATAAGGAATGGACCAAATTTTTGAAAATACTGCAACCGCATTTGCTCTTAAAACCGATTCGGAGTTAGAACGCGCTTATTTTCTTTTTAAAATGATTTCAAACGAACCTTTGGTGAAAATGGGTTCGGTGATTACCAACTTTGCTTTTAAGGCGCATTTGCCAGTAGAAAGCTTAATTAAAGCTACAGTTTTTGACCATTTTTGTGGTGGCGTTAATGAGCGAGATTGTTTACCGGTTGTTGATAGAATGTGGGAGAAAGGCGTAAGTTCGGTATTGGACTACTCCGTAGAAGGAAAAGAAGAAGAGGACCCTTTTGATACGGCCACCGAAATTATTTTAACCATACTGGATTTCGTAAAAGAAAAGGATGCTATACCCTATGCAGTTTTTAAGCCAACAGGTTTTGGTCGCTTTGCATTATATCAAAAGATTAGCGAGAAAAAAGAACTTACTACAAAAGAAGAAGCTGAATGGCAACGTGTAGTCAATAGATTTGATAAGGTTTGTAAAAAAGCACATGACCTTGAGGTGTCGTTACTTATAGACGGGGAAGAAAGTTGGATGCAAGATGCTGCTGACGACTTGGCGGAAGAAATGATGCGTAAGTATAATAAGAAGAAAAGAATAGTTTTCAATACCTTACAGACCTACAGATGGGATCGTTTACCATATTTAAAGGCTTTACATGAGCGTGCGGTAAAAGATGGATTCTTTGTTGGCATGAAGGTGGTTAGAGGTGCATATATGGAGAAAGAAAATGATCGTGCCCAAGAAATGGGGTATACTTCACCCATATGCAAAACCAAACAAGAGACCGATGATAATTTTAATGCTACCATAGCGTATATGGTCGATAACCTTGATGTTCTTTCAATTTTCTCGGGAACACATAATGAAGAAAGTTGTTACCGATTAATGGAATTAATGGAGGAGAAGGGCATCGCAAAGAATAATGATCATATATGGTTTGGTCAATTATACGGAATGAGCGATCATATTTCTTACAACCTAGCTGCCCATGGGTATAATGTTGCCAAATATCTTCCTTTCGGACCTGTACGTGATGTTATGCCGTATCTAATTAGAAGAGCAGATGAGAATACATCTGTAGCGGGACAAACCAGTAGAGAATTATCATTATTGAAAAAAGAGCGTAAACGAAGAAAAATGTAGTTACTGCTGTATGTCTACTTTTTCAATGGTTGCTTTTTTCCTGCAATTCTTTACAGTAAAAACATAATCCTGTTCCTTGTAATCAGACTCAATAATGTAGGTTTTGCAAGGAACGGATTTGGTGTCGCTATTTCCAAAATCAACATCACCTTCTGTTAAAATATAGGTGACCGCGGTTGAATCTAATTGTAGTTCTTGCAATTTTTGTTGCGCTTCATCACTATAATACATAGATTTAGAGCGAATATCTTTTAAAGTACGGCAGTTTGGTAGATAACAAAAATATACACCTGTTTCTTCAGATTTCTTTTTTAGGAAAAAAGTTAGAAATACGATGCCTATAGACATACCCACCAAAAAATAACCTAACCTCTTAAGAAAATCCATTTTAGCTGTTTATTGAAATAATTAAGATCGCGAAATTATGTCTTTTTAAATGGATAGAGAAAGTTTTGCTTTTGGTTTTCTAGAATATTAAAAAATTAATATCGCTATATTGAAGGTCGAACCACTCGCCAACCGATTTGTTGGTTAGAATACCATGGTACATATATAGACCATTACGTAACCCTTTGTCAAAACGTAAAGAATTTTCCAATCCGCCATCTTCTCCAATTTTAAGTAGATAAGGCGTAAATATATTACTGATACTTACCGATGCGGTTTTGGGGTATCTGGAAGGTATGTTCGGAACTCCATAATGAATAACATCGTACTTTTTTCTGGTCGGTTTATTGTGGTCGGTAATTTCACTGGTTTCAAAACATCCGCCTGTATCAATACTAACATCTATAATAACGGCGCCTTTTTTCATATGCTCTACCATGGTGCTGGTAACGACAACAGGTGAGCGGTCTTTACCTCTTGTTGCGCCTATGGCAACATCGCAGCGTTTTAATGCTTTTAGTAAGTTTTTAGGTTGAATGGTAGATGTGTAAACCGTTTGTTTAAGGTTGGTCTGTATGTTTCTAAGCTTGGTGATGGAATTGTCGAAGACTTTTACATTTGCTCCAATTCCTATTGCGGAACGTGCAGCAAATTCTCCTACGGTACCAGCACCAATAATAACAACTTCAACCGGTGGTACGCCGCTAATATTACCGAACATAAGTCCGTTACCATTATTATTGGCAGCCATTAATTCTGCAGCAATCAATACCGATGAAATACCGGCAATTTCACTTAACGAGCGTACTGCAGGATATTTACCTTCTTCATCACGTATATATTCAAAGGCAATGGCCGTTATTCGCTTTTTTGCAAGTTCTTCAAAATATGCCTTGTTCTGCGTCTTAATTTGAAGAGCGGAAATTATTGTGGTCTGCGGATTTATAAACTCAATTTCCGTTAGGGTAGGCGGTTCTACTTTTAATATTAACGGACAAGCAAAAACCTTTTTGGTATCTCGAGTAATTTCTCCACCTGCGGTTACATAATCTGCATCTGAGAAATGGGCTCCCTCGCCTGCGCCAGATTCTATCAATACACGATGACCATTAGCTGTTATGGCATTAACTGCATCTGGGGTTAAACAAATTCGTTTTTCTTGATATTGATTCTCTTTTGGTATACCTATAAATAATTCACCTTTTTGACGTAAAACTTCTAAGGTTTCCTCTTGTGGAATTAATTGATGTTTGCTAAACGGTGAAGTGGGTTCATTCATAACTACATAATACGTTGTTCAAATCAACGACTTGAAACTCAAATGTACAATTTTTAAAGAAATGAATGATTTATACGTAAATAATGATATTCGAGGTTTAAAACTTTAAGTGTAGCCAACCCTGAATTCGGTCTTGTATGTTTTTTAAGAAGTTCTCTATAGTTCCGGTAGACATATCTGTATTAGATTCCTCTTTTTGAATAACATCATCTTTAAATTCAATACTCAAATCGGTCTTTTCGCTAGAGTAACCTTTTGCTTTGAGTTCTTCAAGTTCAGCTTCCATTGCTTCCAAATCAATACCATGAACATGTTTGTCATATAGCTTAATACGAATAAAATACACAAATGGGATGGTTATCATGCAAATAGGTATTAGCCACCAAATATTGTCAGTATCAATGTAATGATCAGAACTGTAGAACACTTCGAACATTTGAAATGAGTACATAGCTATCGGTATGATGATAATGTGATACCACCAATCTCGTGAGGTAAGAAACCAGAAAACTAAAAGGTAAAGAGGTACAATTTTGGAAGTTAAAAACCATAAAAAGGTTTGGGTACTTGGAAAACCATGATTTCCAATTATCATTCCAAAAATTGATGCATCACCATCTGAATTATAAGGCAAATACTCATATGCTTTATATAAAAATGGTGAGATTGCTATAAAAAAGACAAGAAGAGATTCTAAAAATATCTTTTTTTTCGCTTTTTTTCTTTTTACATTATTTATCATTAGCACAATAGAATTACTATATGCTAACGAAGGAAAATAGTTATTATTATAAAAAAAAGAGAGCAATTAAATTGCTCTCTATATAATTGATTTTACTAAATCTTAAATTCTTTTAGTAAGTTCTCTCTTATCTACATTAGTATCTTGATTATCAATGTTGATAACAGGTGCTGCCATTGCTAAAAGGAATACGCCTAAAGCGATTGAAGCTAAGAATGTTCTTTTGTTTTTCATTTTCAAGGGGTTTTCGGTTATACAAATATTTAGTTCTTCTACAAACGTAAGAAAAAATATACAACTAATATGTTGTTAAACGTTAAAATTATGGTTTTTAACGGATAAATTGTACACTTTATCGAAATTCTTGTTTTTCACCGAATATATACAATAAATCTTCAATTTGAACGATGCTAAATTTTGTCATTCACAATTCAATTATTTTGAAATGCTAAACCCTTTAACTAGTGAGCGTCAATTTGCGTGTTGTTTCGTCAATTATTTCAATAGTTATGTTTTGAATGTCCAATGGTAGTAGTGAGGGTATTTTTTCTGGCCACTCCATAAATATCCAAACACCTGAAGAAAGATAATCGTCAAGTCCCATATCCATTGCTTCTGTCTCATCTTTTAATCGATAGAAGTCAAAATGATACCCTAGAGGTTCACCCGTTTCATATGCGTATTCATTGACCAACCCAAATGTTGGGCTACTTACATTATCATTACTGCCCAATTCTTTTACCAATGATTTTATTAATGTGGTTTTTCCAGCACCCATTGGGGCGTAAAACGCTAATGTTTTGCTTTTAGAATGGGCAACTATCTGTTTTGCAATATTACCTAACTCACCTTCGCGATAAATGAATTCCATTTTTACAACTATTTAGGTTCCAAAACTACAAAAGGTATAATCATTTCTTCTAAAGAAACTCCGCCATGTTGATACGTATTTCTATAATAACTTACATAGTGATTGTAGTTGTTTGGATAGGCAAAGAAATAATCATTTTTGGCAAATATGAAAGAACTACTCATGTTAATACTGGGTAAATTAATTTTTTTTGGGTCTTTCGCAGCTAGTACCTCGTTCTTTTCATATGTTAGGCTTCTACCTGTTTTATACCGAAGATTTAGGCTTGTATCCCTATCACCTACAACCTTAGAAGGTGATTTTACATTTATGGTACCATGGTCGGTAGTAATAATCAATTTCATGCCCAATGTCTGTGCCTGCTGTATAATTTCGAGCATAGGGGAGTTCTTGAACCAACTTGTGGTTAGAGATCTATAAGATTTGTCATTCGATGCCAGTTCTTTTATGACTTCCATTTCTGTTTTTGAGTGGGAAAGCATGTCTACAAAATTGTATACTATAACGGTCAAATCGTTATCTTTTTGACCCTTAAAATTCTGACTTAAGTGCTTTCCTTGCTTAAGACTACTTATTTTGTGGTATTCCCATTTTAAATCTAATCCAAGCCTTTTTAGCTGTGCATCTAAAAACTTGTCTTCAAACAGGTTTTTTCCACCTTCATCGGTATCGTTTTTCCACCATTCCGGATATTTTTTTTCCATATCTAACGGCGTCAACCCAGAAAATATCGCATTTCGCGCATACTGGGTTGCAGTGGGTAGAATGCTGTAGTAGGATTCTTCTTTTTTCTTTTTGTAAAATGAGTTTACGGTATCTTCAAAAGCATACCATTGATCATAACGTAAATTGTCAACGACGATTAACAAGGTTTTTTGATCTTTTATTTCGGGTGCGATCCATTTATTGAATAAGGTATGTGACATTACGGGTGCATCTGAATCTGTAAACCAATCTTCATAATTTCTGTCTACGAATTTCCCAAATTGTTGATTGGCTTCGGTTTTTTGCGATTCTAAAATTTCAAACATTCCGCTATCTTCGATTTCCTCCAATTGCAACTCCCAATAAATTAGTTTCTTGTAAAGGTCGGCCCATTCTTGATAAGTGCTTACCATAGATAGGTCCATCGCAATTTTCCTAAACTCTTGCTGGTAGTTACTTGTGGTCTTCTCAGAAACCAATCTAGAATGGTCTAAATTCTTTTTGAGCGATAGTAAAATCTGATTGGGGTTAACGGGTTTTATAAGGTAATCGGCAATTTTAGAACCAATAGCCTCTTCCATAATAAACTCCTCTTCACTTTTAGTTATCATAACCACGGGTAAAGAGTTGTCTATTGTTTTAATTTCAGAAAGGGTTTCTAGACCAGAAATACCAGGCATATTCTCATCTAAAAATACAATATCAACCCTTGTTAGGGCAAGCTCTTCTAATGCTTCTTGTCCGCTTTGACAAGTGATTACAGTATAATTTTTAGATTCTAAAAAGATGATATGGGGCTTGAGTAAATCTATTTCATCATCTACCCACAATATTTTTATTTTGTTCATTGAATTATTATTTGACGATAATCAAATTTTATGCTAATGCTTTTGTATAACTTTGAAATGTTAATTTCAGAAAAGACAACGTTATCTTGAAGACATCAAACAAATTGAAAATCTTTAATGATCCAATTTACGGATTTATTAGAATTCCCAATGCCTTAATATTTGACCTTATTGCAGACCCTTATTTTCAAAGGTTGCGAAGAATTTCACAAATGGGATTGTCTTATTTGGTGTATCCTGGGGCACATCATACTCGTTTTCATCATGCATTAGGTTGTATGTATTTAATGCAGAAGTCAATACAAGTGCTTCGTTTTAAAGGTGTTGAGATTTCGCAAGGTGAAGAGGACGGACTTTTATGTGCTATTCTTTTACATGATATAGGTCACGGACCTTTTTCACATGCAATGGAACATAGTATTGTTGAAGGTGTTAGTCATGAGTTTATTTCGCTTCAATTCATGCATGAACTCAATGAGCGTTTTAACGGAAGTTTAACGGAGGCCATCTCCATTTTTACTGGTAATCATTCAAAAAAGTTCTTAAATCAGTTGGTATCTAGTCAGTTAGACATGGATCGCCTAGATTATTTAAAGAGAGATAGTTTCTATACTGGCGTAGCAGAAGGGAATACCAATGCAGAACGATTAATTACAATGTTGAATGTAGTTGATGGAAATTTGGTAATCGAGGAGAAAGGTATTTATTCAGTTGAGAAATTTCTAATGGCCCGCCGTTTTATGTATTGGCAAGTGTATTTGCATAAAACAGCCGTAGTTGCCGAACGATTACTGATAAGTATATTAAAGAGGGCAAGGTTTTTAATAGAAAGAGGCGAAACGCTAAACTCAAGTGCTCCTCTGCATTATTTTCTTACCCATCATATTGATATCAATAATTTTGATAGCGAAACATTGGTGAAATTTGCTAAACTTGATGATATAGATATTCTTGCAGCGTTAAAAGAATGGCAGTTTTCAAATGATTTTGTACTAGCCTCTTTATGTGGTATGATTATCAATAGAAAACTACTTCATATTAAGGTAAAAAAAGAACCTATTACAGAAAGTAAGTATTTGTCGCAATTAAATAAGGTAAAAACACAATATAATCTTACTGATGAAGAGGCTTCATATTTTGTGTTTAAAGGCGAACTAAGAAATAAAGCCTACGATAGGCAGCATCAGACTATCAACATTTTAAGGAAAAATGGTAAAATTACCGATGTCGCCAAATTGTCCGATCACCTAAATTTAAATGCACTTTCAAAAACGGTGACTAAATATTATATGTGTTATCCTAAAGAAGGGGTTTAACAATTTTTCTTACTTTTACGCTCATGAAATTTACAGCAGGTCAGATTGCAGGTATCTTAGAAGGAGAAGTACATGGAAATCCAGAAATAGCCGTACATAAACTTGCTAAAATAGAGGAAGGTGAAGAAGGTTCCCTTACTTTTTTAGCCAATCCTAAGTATACTTCATTTATTTATAAAACAAGAGCATCGGTAACTATAGTGAATAAAAGTTTTGTTCCTGAACAAGATTTAAATACCACTTTAATTAAAGTAGAAGATGCTTATAAATCGTTTTCCAAATTATTGGAATACTACAATCAGGTAAAAAATAACAAGGTAGGTATAGAGGAGCCTATCTTTAAATCTGATAATGTTACCTATGGTGCAGATGTTTATATAGGTGCATTTGCGTATTTAGGAAATAATGTGGTGTTGGGCGACAATGTAAAGATTTATCCTAATGTCTATATAGGTGACAACGTTAAAATTGGTAACAATGTAATCATTTTTGCGGGAGTCAAAATCTATTCGGAAACAATTATAGGTGATAATTGTGTGGTGAATAGTGGAGTGGTTTTAGGTGCTGACGGATTTGGTTTTGCGCCAAACGAAAACGGCGAATTTGTAAAGGTTCCACAGACCGGTAATGTTATTTTAGAGGATAATGTAGATATAGGTGCCGGCACTACCATTGATAGGGCAACACTTGGCTCTACCATTTTAAGAAAGGGAGTAAAATTAGATAATCAAATACAAATAGCACATAATGTTGAAATTGGCGAACATACGGTAATTGCTGCACAGACAGGTATTGCCGGCTCTACCAAAATTGGTAAGCATTGTATGATCGGCGGTCAGGTTGGTATTGTTGGGCATATTGTCATTGGAGACAATGTTAAAATACAAGCTCAATCTGGTATTGGTAGAAATGTGAAGGACAATGAAGTTTTACAGGGTTCTCCAGCATTAAACTATGGTGATTTCAACAAGTCATATGTCCATTTCAAGAATTTATCAAAAATAATAAGTAGAATCGACACCTTAGAAAAGAAAGATTGACGATGAGCACAACAACTATTAAACAAACAACGATTGGTAAAGAAGTAAGTCTTACGGGAGTAGGTTTACATACCGGTAGTGATGTAACTATTAAATTTGTACCCGCAGATAAAAATCACGGGTACGCTTTTAAAAGAGTCGATTTAGAAGGTACTCCTATAATACCGGCAGATGCCAACCTTGTAAATAATACGCAAAGAGGTACCAACTTAGAGAAAAACGGAGTTAAAATTCAGACATCAGAGCATGTTTTGGCTGCTTTGGTAGGTTTGGAAATTGACAATGTTCTTATAGAACTCGATGCTGCCGAACCACCTATTATGGACGGTTCTTCTAAGTTTTTTGTAGAAGCTTTGGAAAAAGCGGGTATTGTTGAGCAAGATGCGTATAGAGAAGAGTATGTCGTTAAAGAGGTAATTTCTTATAGGGATGAAAAAACAGGAAGCGAAATTACCATTATACCTTCAGATACTTACCAAGTAACTACTATGGTAGATTTTGGTACTAAGGTTTTGGGTACCCAAAATGCTACCTTAGAGAATATTGCCGACTTCAAGAAAGAAATTGCCGATGCCCGTACCTTTAGTTTTTTACATGAACTGGAAGCTTTATTGGAAAACGGACTCATTAAAGGTGGCGATTTAAATAACGCCATTGTTTATGTAGATAAGGAGATTTCTGAAGATACCATGAAGAAGCTTGAAAAAGCATTCAATAAAAAGAAACTTTCTGTAAAAGCTAATGGTATACTTGACAACCTAACTTTGCACCAGCCAAATGAAGCTGCTCGTCATAAATTACTTGATGTTATTGGCGATTTGGCATTGGCAGGTACCAGAATTAGAGGTAAGGTCATTGCAAATAAACCAGGACACTTTGTAAATACTCAGTTTGCCAAAAAAATCGCCCAAATTATAAAATTGGAGAAGCGTAACAATGTACCTAAGTACGATCTTAGTTTGCCTCCGTTGATGGATATTCATCAAATAATGGATATGCTGCCACACAGACCGCCATTTTTGCTGATCGATCGTATTTTAGAACTTTCTGACCAACATGTTGTTGGTATGAAAAACGTTACCATGAACGAACCATTTTTTGTTGGTCACTTTCCTGGAGCACCTGTTATGCCCGGCGTATTACAAGTAGAGGCAATGGCACAGACAGGAGGTATTTTAGTACTAAGTACAGTGCCGGATCCTGAGAATTACTTGACGCTTTTCATGAAAATCGACAAGGTTAAATTTAAAAGACAGGTTTTACCTGGTGATACCTTAATATTCCATTGTAGTTTAATTTCTCCGATTAGAAGGGGAATCTGCCATATGCAGGCTTATGCTTATGCTAATGATAAGTTGGTAAGTGAAGCGGAAATGATGGCCCAAATTGTAAAAAGAACATAGAATGAATCAACCTTTAGCCTATATACATCCAGGAGCTAAAATAGCAAAGAATGTAGTTGTAGAGCCTTTTACGACTATTCATAACAACGTTACTATTGGAGATGGAACCTGGATCGGGTCTAATGTAACTATCATGGAAGGCGCGCGTATCGGTAAAAATTGTAATATTTTTCCAGGTGCGGTAATTTCTGCTTCTCCCCAAGATCTAAAATATGAAGGGGAAGACACAACGGTAGTAATTGGTGATAATACGACTATTAGAGAATGTGCCACTATTCATAAAGGTACTTCTGATAGAATGAAAACCGTAATTGGTAAAAACTGCTTGATAATGGCGTATTGCCATGTTGCGCATGATTGTTTGGTTGGTGATAATTGTATTTTTTCGAACAATTCTACCTTAGCAGGGCACGTAACAATTGGTGATAACGTAATTTTAGCCGGACTAGTTGCTGTGCATCAATTTGTGTCGGTAGGTCAACATGCTTTTGTAACTGGTGGTTCCTTGGTAAGAAAAGATGTGCCGCCATACGTAAAAGCGGCAAGAGAACCACTTTCATATGTGGGTATTAACTCTGTTGGTTTAAGACGAAGAGGATTTGTATCTGATAAAATCAGGGAAATACAGAACATCTATCGTATTCTTTACCAAAAAAATTATAACAATAGCCAAGCGGTACAAATAATAGAAGCTGAAATGGAGGCTACTCCAGAAAGGGACGAGATATTGCAGTTTATTCGTGATTCACAACGAGGAATCATGAAAGGATATTTCAGCAACAATTAAAGAAGATTTTAAACTTAAGTTAACAACATTAATATTAAATAGTAATGGCATCTACATCAGATATACGAAAAGGACTATGCATAAGATATAACAACGATATCTATAAAATAATAGAATTTTTACATGTAAAACCGGGTAAAGGTCCTGCTTTTGTACGTACTAAATTAAAAAGCGTATCTACAGGTAAGGTTTTGGACAATACTTTTTCTGCAGGACATAAAATTGAAGATGTGCGTGTAGAAACACGTTCATACCAATATTTATATCCAGAAGGTGAAACTTATCACTTCATGAATACAGATGATTACAACCAAATAACTTTGGAAGAAAGTTCTCTTGATGCGCCGGGCCTTTTAAAAGAAGGTGAAGTGGTGAAGATTATGTTCAATACCGAAGATAGTATGCCACTTTCTGTAGATATGCCAGCAAGTGTTATTTTAGAAGTGACTTATACGGAACCTGGTGTAAAAGGAAATACAGCTACCAACGCAACTAAACCGGCTACGGTTGAAACTGGAGCAGAGGTAAATGTGCCACTTTTTATCAATGAAGGTGATAAAGTAAAAATTGACACTGCTACAGGTTCATATATGGAACGTGTAAAGGAATAAGAGCAATACATTAAAAGGACATAAACAGGTCATTTGAAATTCCCTACTACTTTTTCACTTAAACAGATTGCTGAGATAATTTCTAGCGAATATGTTGGGCACGATGATTTTCCCGTGCTAGGCATGAATGAGATTCATGTGGTTGAACAAGGTGATATTGTGTTTGTAGATCATCCAAAGTACTATGATAAAGCTTTGGAGTCTAAGGCAACAATAATTCTAATTAATAAACATGTAGATTGTCCTGAAGGAAAAGCCTTGTTGATTTCAGAGGATCCTTTTAGGGATTTCAACAAATTAACTGCTTTTTTTCAGCCCTTTGTGCCGAGTGAACAAGCAATTGCAGTTACCGCTAAAATTGGTAAAGACACTATAATTCAACCAAACTCCTTCGTGGGCAATAATGTTATAATTGGTGATAATTGCCTAATTCACTCAAATGTAACTATTTATGATAATTGCGTAATTGGTAATAATGTTACCATACATGCAGGTAGTGTTCTAGGTGCTGATGCCTTTTATTATAAAAAACGACCAGAAGGTTTTGATAAATTGATTTCCGGTGGTAGAGTGGTAATAAAAGATTATGTTGATATTGGTGCTCTATGTACCATTGATAGAGGTGTATCTGGAGATACTACGATAGGGCGCGGGACTAAATTGGACAACCAAGTTCACGTAGGTCATGATACGGTTATTGGTGAAAAATGTTTAATTGCCTCACAAACGGGAATTGCTGGTTGTGTTATCATTGAAGATGAAGTAACACTATGGGGACAAGTTGGTACCAATAGTGGAATTACCATTGGTGCAAAAGCGGTAGTTATGGGGCAAACGGGAGTAACAAAGTCGGTAAAAGGCGGTAAGAGTTATTTTGGTACCCCAATAGAAGAATCTCGCGAAAAGTTGAAGCAATTGGCATATTTAAAACAGATTCCAGAAATAATTAAAAAAATAGATAAGAAATAAGTGTGTAATGCTATAAAATTCATTAACAACTTATATTTTTGTTCATAATTAAAAAAAATAAAAACTACAGTAGTATGAGCGTATTAGTAAATAAGGATTCCAAAATAATCGTACAAGGTTTCACTGGTAGTGAAGGTACTTTCCATGCCGGACAGATGATTGAGTACGGTACTAATATCGTTGGTGGTGTTACACCAGGTAAGGGCGGACAAGAGCATTTGGGAAAACCCGTTTTTAATACGGTTACCGAAGCTGTTGAAAAAGTAGGCGCAGATACTACTATCATATTTGTACCGCCAGCATTTGCTGCAGATGCAATTATGGAGGCTGCAGAAGCAGGAATTAAAGTTATTATTACAATTACAGAAGGTATACCTGTTGCTGATATGGTGAAGGTTGCCAACTATATTAAAAATAGAGATTGTCGCTTGATCGGACCTAACTGTCCAGGTGTTATTACACCAGGTGAAGCTAAAGTTGGTATTATGCCAGGTTTTGTTTTTAAAGAAGGTAACGTCGGTATCGTTTCTAAATCAGGAACTTTAACTTACGAAGCTGCTGATCAAGTTGTGCGTCAAGGTTTAGGTATTACAACTGCCATTGGTATTGGTGGTGATCCAATTATTGGAACAACGACCAAAGAAGCCGTTGAATTGTTGATCAACGACCCAGAAACGAAATGTGTGGTTATGATCGGTGAGATCGGTGGTCAACTAGAAGCTGATGCTGCACAATGGTACAAAGCTAGTGGTAGTGATAAACCTGTTGTAGGTTTTATCGCTGGTGAAACTGCTCCTGCCGGTAGAACAATGGGTCACGCTGGTGCTATTGTTGGTGGTAGCGATGATACTGCACAAGCAAAGAAGAGAATTATGAGAGAATGTGGTATTCACGTTGTTGATTCTCCAGCTGAAATAGGTAAAAAAGTAAAAGAAGTAATGGGGTAAGAACTCATGTTTTTCATATAAAATCCCGTTTATAGCGGGATTTTTTTTAGCCTATAAATGAAACAAAAGGTATATTTGATAAACATCGGTTTTAAAAAACGGACTTATGAAATTATTAGAAGATAAAAACGTAATTATTACAGGGGCAAGTAGGGGAATCGGTATGGGTATTGCCCAAGTTTTCGCTGATCACGGTGCAAATGTTGCATTTACATATAGCTCTAGTGAAGCACCAGCTTTAGCATTGGAAAAGGAACTAACGGCAAAAGGAGTTAAAGCAAAGGCATACAAAAGTAATGCTGCTAGCTTTCAAGAGGCAGAAGAGTTGGTTGCTAAAGTTTTAGAGGATTTTGACGGTAGAATCGATGTATTGATCAATAATGCAGGTATTACTAAAGATAATCTTTTAATGCGTATGTCTGAAGCTGACTTTGATGCGGTAATCGATATCAACTTAAAGTCTGTTTTTAATATGACCAAGGCTGTACAAAGAACTTTACTAAAACAACGTAAGGGCTCTATTATAAATATGAGTAGTGTTGTTGGGGTTAAGGGTAATGCAGGACAAACAAATTATGCTGCTTCTAAAGCAGGTATGATTGGTTTTACAAAATCTGTTGCGTTAGAGTTAGGATCTAGAAATATTAGATGTAATGCAATTGCTCCAGGTTTTATTGAAACCGAAATGACCGAGAAACTAGATGAGAAAACAGTACAGGGCTGGCGAGATGGTATTCCATTAAAAAGAGGTGGTTCTACCGAAGATATTGCTAATGCTTGTCTGTATTTTGCATCAGATTTGTCTAGTTATGTTACTGGTCAAGTATTGAATGTTGATGGTGGTATGCTTACCTAAATCAAAATGTATTTTCTTTGGAACGAGTATTAAAAGTTCCTCTTTTAAGTTCAACTTTATAACATAAATGGAGAGCATAACGGTATTGTATATTATTCTTGCGACAATTGTAGCGCTTGGTATCGTTGTCTTTCAATACTTATATAAGCAGAAGGCTAATAGCAAGATTTATTTGCTTTTAGCTTTTTTGCGTTTTGTTGGTGTTTTTGGATTATTGCTTTTATTGATTAATCCGAAGTTTTCACAGAAATCATACACCTTAGAAAAACCCAACTTAGTGATACTGGCAGATAATTCTACTTCGATTGCTGAACATGGAAAGGAAGTAAAAAAGCTGGTATCCGATTTTTATACAGATGAAATTTCTGAGCGATTTCAATTGGCAGCATATAAATTCGGCACTGATTTAAAGGTATTGGATACCCTAACGTTTACCGATAAAAATACTAATCTCCACCAGTCGCTTACTGCCTTAAAAGATATTTATGCACGCGAACAGACAGTTACTGTTGTGCTTTCTGATGGAAACCAAACTATTGGTGAAGATTATAGTTTTTTTACATCAGACCAAAATAATAGTGTTTATCCATTAGTATTGGGTGATACTACAAAGTATAAAGATATTTCTGTTGAACCTATTTTAACGAATAAGTATGCTTTTCTTAAAAATAAATTTCCCTTAGAAACTTATATCGCATATCAAGGGGAATCAACAGAATCTGTTAGCGTTGCCATTAAAATGAACGATAACATAGTTCATAGAGAAAGTTTCAAGTTAGATGCGCAATCTAATTTAAAGACTATCGCTATTCAGGTTGATGCCAATAGCGTGGGAATCAAAAATCTTGAAGTTGCGGTATCTCGATTAGCTGAAGAACGAAATATTGAAAATAATAGTAGAACTACAAGTATTGAGGTAATCGATGAAAAAACGAAAATTGCCTTAATTTCAGACATTTTGCATCCGGATTTAGGTGCACTTAAAAAATCTATAGAAAGTAACGAGCAAAGGGAAGTATCCATTTTAAAATCAAATACGTCGAATAGTAGCTTGGAAGAAGTGGATTTGTTTATTTTCTATCAGCCTACATCTAGATTCAGCAATGCTTTTGATTATGCTAAAAGCAAGAATGCAAATACTTTCATCATTGCAGGCACACAGACAGATTATAGATTTTTGAATAATTCCGATGTGGGTTTTGAAATAGAGAATGGATATCCTGAACAAGAGGTATTTGGGTTACTGAACAACGGATTTACAAAATATGATATTTCAGATTTTGACCTTACCGATTTTCCTCCATTAGTAAGTGATGCGGGTCCTATTTTAATAACATCTCAATATGAAACCTTGCTAGGTACTCAGATAAAGGGTTTAGATGTGCAGCAACCGTTAATGGCGGTTATAGAACGTAATGCCAGTAAACATGCATTCATACTAGGGGAGAACCTTTGGAAATGGAGAATACAGACTTATAGAAATAGTAGCGAATTCGACAATTTTGATGAGTATATGGGAAATCTCATTCGTTATTTAACCAGCTCTAAAAACAAATCGAGATTGAATGTGGATTATGAAAAGGTGTATGAGGGGAGTAGCAATACCGTTATTACGGCCACTTATTTTGATGAAGCATTTTTATTCGATCCAAATGCCAAGGTGAATATCAAAGTAACCAATATGGAAAGCAATAAGATTCAAACAAATCCTATGGTTTTAAAAAATGGATATTTTGAAGCTGACTTGTCCAATCTAATAGCGGGTTCATATCAATTTGTTGTTTCGGTTGAAAATGAATCTAAAAAAGAAACAGGAAGCTTTGTTATTTCCGAATTTGATATGGAAAATCAATTTGTATCTAGCAATGATGAGAAATTGGAAAAATTAGCTGCCAATGCTGGGGGAAAATTATTTTATCCTTCTCAAATTGATGAATTGTTGCAAGATTTAAAGGAGAATGTAGCATACGTTCCTACCGAGAAAAGCACTGAAAATATCGTATCTTTGATTGATTTCAGAATACTATTGGCAATTATAGTTTTAGCCTTTGCCGTAGAATGGTTCATCAGAAAATATAACGGATTAATTTAAATTAACAAGAATGGATAAGTTACCCAAGATTGCGTTACCCGCAATATTTGTTTTTATAGTACTAGTAATAATGTTTTCAAAATCTACGGTCACCATAGGATCAGGTGAAGCTGGTGTTTTGTACAAAACTTTTGGCGATGGTGTTGTAACCGATGAACCACCTTTGGGAGAAGGTTTTCATATTGTTGCCCCATGGAACAAAGTGTTCGTTTATGAAGTTAGACAGCAAGAGGTATTGGAAAAAATGAACGTGCTCTCGAGTAATGGTCTTGATATAAAATTAGAGGCCTCTGCATGGTTTGAGCCTATTAGAAACGATTTAGGTAAACTACATCAAGAAAAAGGAGAAGACTATATTCAACGTGTTTTGTTACCTACCATTAGATCAGCTGCACGTTCTGTGGTTGGGCGTTATACACCAGAACAATTGTATTCTAGTAAGAGAGACGCTATTCAACAAGAGATATTCGATGAAACTAAAAAGATTGTTGAGGGAGAATATATTCAGTTGAATGAAATTTTGGTTAGAGATGTTACGTTGCCCCCAACGATTAAAGAGGCGATAGAAAGAAAGTTGCGTCAGGAGCAAGAGTCCTTAGAGTATGAATTCAGATTGGTTACGGCGAGAAAAGAAGCCGAAAAGGTTACTATCGAGGCACAAGGTAAAGCAGATGCCAATAAAATTTTAAGTGCGTCTTTAACGGATAAAATTTTACAGGATAAAGGTATTGATGCTACACTTAAACTTTCTGAGTCACCAAATACTAAGGTCATCGTAGTTGGTGGTGGAGATTCTGGGCTACCTTTAATTTTAGGTAATAACTAAAACACGTAGTGCATTATTTTTGTTTCATTTTAAACTTTTGTTTTGTGAAATGAAAAATACCTTTTACTTTTACATCAGAATGAAAAACAGAACTACACATCATCATATTCATACACACGCTCAGGCGAGGTAGGAATGTATTGTAGTAGAACAACATATTTTAAAAACCCGTTTGAGCAATCAAACGGGTTTTGTATTTAAATCTCTTTTGGTTGCCAAGCATTAAATTAAGAAAATGACTAAAATTAGAATTGCTATTCAGAAATCGGGAAGACTTAATGAGGAATCCCTTCAAATTTTAAAAGACTGCGGAATTTCTATTGACAACGGTAAAGATCAATTGAAAGCTTCTTCAAGAAATTTTCCGATTGAGGTGTTTTACCTTAGAAATGGCGATATACCTCAGTACTTAAGAGATGGTGTGGTTGATATCGCAATCATTGGAGAAAACGTATTAATTGAAAAAGGAGAGGATATTTCCATTGCAGAAAAATTAGGTTTTTCTAAATGCAAAGTTTCTTTGGCCGTACCTAAATCAGTCAAGTATAATTCGGTTCAGGATTTTGAAGGTAAACGTATTGCAACTTCATACCCAAATACCGTTATAAATTACCTGAAAGAGAAAGGGGTTAATGCAGATTTACACATTATTAACGGTTCTGTGGAAATTGCACCGAATATCGGACTTGCAGATGCTATCTGTGACATTGTTTCTAGCGGTAGTACTTTATTCAAAAACAACTTAAAAGAAGTAGAAGTAATGCTCACCAGTGAAGCTGTACTTGCTGTCTCTCCAAAAATCAATTCAGAGCGAAAAGAATTGCTTAAAAAATTACAATTTAGAATTCAATCGGTTTTAAGGGCTAGAGGTTCTAAATATGTTTTGTTGAATGCACCTAATGAGAAGTTAGATGCTATTATAAAATTACTGCCAGGTATGAGAAGTCCCACAGTTTTACCACTTGCCGATGAAGGGTGGAGCTCGGTACATACCGTAATCAATAAAGATAAATTTTGGGAAGTTATCGATGAGTTAAAAAAAGCCGGTGCTGAAGGTATACTTGTTTGCCCAATTGAAAAGATGGTATTGTAAAAAAAGCTTTTAGCTTCTAGCCTTATGCCATTAGCTAAATTAAATGTTTGTGTTTTGCCAAAAGCCATAAGCTTAGGGCTAATAGCTAAATTAAGAAATGAATAAAATATATAACCCCAAGAGAGCAGATTGGACTGACGTTTTAAAACGCCCAACACAAACTGTTGCCGATATTGAAGGATTGGTCAACGGTATTTTTGAAGAGGTAAGATCAAACGGTGACGGAATATTAAAAAAGTATACCAAGCAATTTGATAAGGTGGTTTTGGAAAATATGCTCGTTTCAGAGGCTGAAATTGAAGCAGCAAAGTCTTTAGTTTCCAATGATTTAAAAGAGGCTATAAAACTTGCTAAATCTAATAT
Organism: Maribacter litoralis; assembly: GCF_902506355.1. Classification (NCBI taxonomy): domain Bacteria; kingdom Pseudomonadati; phylum Bacteroidota; class Flavobacteriia; order Flavobacteriales; family Flavobacteriaceae; genus Maribacter; species Maribacter litoralis. The sequence goes on from NZ_LR733271.1 coordinate 3,808,903, forward strand.
AGAAGTATTTCACGAAGCTCAAAAAACCGACCGTGTAGAAGTTGAAACTGCACCGGGTGTGACTTGTTGGCAAGAAAAAAGACCTATTCAAAAAGTGGGACTTTATATTCCTGGTGGAACGGCTCCTTTATTTTCTACTATATTAATGTTGGCAGTACCAGCTACCATTGCCGGCTGTAAAGAAATAGTATTGTGTTCTCCTCCTGACAAAGAAGGGAAATTGAACCCTGCCATTTTATATGCTGCTAATTTATGCGGAGTAACCAAAATTGTAAAGGTTGGTGGTATTCAGGCTATTGCGGGAATGACATTCGGTACCGAGACAATTCCTCAGGTATATAAAATATTCGGACCTGGAAATCAGTATGTAACCGTAGCCAAACAAATTGCTACAAAGTATGGAGTAGCTATCGATATGCCTGCAGGTCCGTCTGAATTACTGGTCGTTGCCGATGACTCTGCGAGCGCCGCTTTTGTTGCTTCAGATTTATTGAGTCAGGCTGAGCATGGGGTAGACAGTCAGGTGATATTAGTTTCTACTTCTAAAGCTATAATTGATGCCGTTGAAAAAGAAGTAGCTGTACAATTGGAAGATTTACCACGTAAAGAAATAGCGAAACAGGCAATTGCCAATAGTAAACTAATATATGTTGACAATGATCAAGATGCTATTGATTTAATTAATGAGTACGGACCGGAACATTTCATTGTTTGTGTTGAAAATGAAGATTTTTATATTGACAACACTCAAAATGCGGGTTCAGTATTTATTGGAAATTATACGCCTGAAAGTGCTGGAGATTATGCATCAGGTACAAATCATACCTTACCTACAAATGGTTACGCAAAGCAGTATAGCGGAGTTAATTTAGATAGTTTTCTGAAAAGCATGACTTTTCAGAAAATCAATGAAGAAGGAATACAAAATATTGGCAAGGCTATAGAGTTAATGGCAGAAGCCGAAGGTTTACAGGCACACAAGAATGCCGTGACCTTAAGATTAAATAGTTTAAAATAATGTCATTTCGGCTACGCTCAATGACCAACACCATATTGAACTAATGAGTTTCAATTTAGATAAAATAACACGAGAAAATGTAAAGGGCTTGAGTCCGTATTCCTCTGCACGAGATGAGTATGTTTCCGATGGTTCTACCATGGTTTTTTTAGATGCCAATGAGAATCCGTTCGAGAATGGGGTAAATCGCTATCCCGATCCTCAACAGCGAGGTCTAAAGGCTATTTTAGCAGAACAGAAAGGGATTAAAGAAGAAAATATTCTTTTAGGTAATGGTAGCGATGAAGTCTTAGATTTGTTGTTCAGGGCGTTCTGTGAGCCTAAGCAAGATAACATCATTACATTGCCACCTACATACGGAATGTACAAAGTGCTTTCCGGAATTAATTTGGTGGAAAACCGAGAAGTATTATTGAACGATGATTTTCAACCTAACGTTGAGGGAATTCTAAATACAATTGATAGCAATACGAAACTGTTATTTATCTGCTCGCCCAACAATCCTACAGGCAATAGCTTTTCGACATCAATTATAGAAGAGTTATTGACCTCGTTTAACGGACTAGTAATAATAGATGAGGCATATATTGACTTTTCATCCGAAGAAAGCTGGACATCTAAATTAGCAGATTACCCTAATTTAATTGTTACTCAGACCTTGTCAAAAGCTTACGGCATGGCAGGTATTCGACTTGGATTATGTATGGCATCAACTGAAATTATTGCTGTTTTAAATAAGATTAAACCTCCGTACAATGTAAATCAATTAACTCAGGATAAAGCCATTGAACGGGTGTTGGATATAAAAGGGGTTAAAGAAGAAGTTACTAAAATTTTAACGGAAAGAAGCAACCTCATTGAGGCTTTGAAAGCAGTTTCATTTGTTGAAACAATATATCCGACAGATGCCAATTTTATACTGGCAAAAGTTGATGATGCAACCTTAAGATATAATCAATTATTGGAAAAAGGGGTGGTGGTTAGAAATAGAACTACACAACCATTATGTGAGAACACATTGCGCTTTACTGTAGGTACACAAAAAGAGAATGAATCATTAATTAATGCTTTAAAAAGATTATCGAAATAGTATGGAAAGTAAAAAACGTGTATTGTTTATTGATAGAGATGGTACCATAATCAAAGAAACGGTAGATGAGCAGATAGATGCCTTTGAAAAAATGATTTTTTATCCGAAAGCATTTACTTTTCTAGGTAAAATTGCAAAAGAATTGGATTATGAATTGGTAATGATTACTAACCAGGACGGATTAGGAACAGATGTTTTTCCTGAAGATACTTTTTGGCCGGTTCATAATTTTATACTTAAATCCTTCGAAAATGAAGGTGTGGTTTTCGATAAGGTATTTCTTGATAGAACTTTTCCGCATCAAAATGCCAACACTAGAAAACCTGGTACCGGATTATTGACCGAGTATTTTTCGGATGAATACGATTTAGAGAATTCCTTTGTTATCGGTGATCGATTGACAGATATGGAACTTGCGAAAAACCTTGGTTCTAAGGGTATTTTTATCAACGATGAGACCAACTTAGGTACTGGTGAAATCACAGTTAAACGTGATGAATTGGATAGCCATATTGCGATTGAAAGCAATGATTGGGAGAAGATTTATGAGTTCTTGAAATTAAATGATAGAACGGCTGAAATTCATAGAAAAACCAATGAAACTGATATTGCTATAAAACTGAACCTAGATGGTACCGGTAAAAGCGAAATTAAAACCGGACTGGCATTCTTTGACCATATGTTAGATCAATTGGCTCGCCATGGGCAAATGGATTTAATGATCAAAGTGGATGGTGATTTAGAAGTAGATGAGCACCATACAATAGAAGATACCGGAATTGCATTAGGCGAGGTATTTCATTCGGCTTTAGGAAATAAACTAGGTATAGAACGCTACGGATTCTGTTTGCCAATGGATGATTGCTTAGCACAATCCGCTATAGATTTTGGTGGTAGAAATTGGTTGGTGTGGGATGCAGACTTTAAGCGTGAAATGGTAGGCGACATGCCAACAGAAATGTTTCACCATTTCTTTAAATCGTTCACTGATGGAGCTAAAGCCAATTTAAATATTAAAGCTGAGGGAACCAACGAACATCACAAAATTGAAGCTATTTTCAAGGCCTTTGCGAAAAGTATAAAAATGGCAGTGAAAAGAGATGTGGAAAAAATGGTGTTACCAAGTACAAAAGGAGTTCTATAAATAGTAAAAAGTAAAAAGTACAAAGTATTAAGTGTTTATGATATTTACTTTGTACTTTTTACTAACTACTTAATACTAGTTTTAATGAAAATAGTAATTATAAATTACGGAGCGGGAAATATACAGAGCATAAAATTTGCCATTAAAAGATTGGGTTTTGATGCGGTTTTAAGTAGCGATTCCAGTGAAATACGAAATGCCGATAAAGTTATTTTTCCGGGAGTAGGAGAGGCAAGTAGTGCCATGAAAATGTTGTTGAACAGTGGTTTGGACAAAGTTATTCCGACTTTAAAACAGCCTGTATTGGGCATTTGTTTGGGCATGCAATTAATGTGCAATTCATCTGAAGAGGGCAATACAACCGGACTCGGAATTTTTGATGTTGATGTTGTTAAGTTTGATAATACGGTAAAAGTTCCGCAGATAGGATGGAACAAAATAGAAAACCTTAAATCTTCATTGTTTACTGATGTTCCGGAGGATTATATTTACTTGGTTCATAGCTTTTATGCTCCCTTATGTAAAGAAACCATTGCACAATGTTCCTACGGCATAAACTATAGCGCGGCTTTAAAAAAAGATAATTTTTACGGTACCCAGTTTCATCCAGAGAAATCTAGTAATGTGGGGGAGAAAATTTTGGAGAATTTTTTAAAAATGTAATGTTTAGTAGTAAGTATAAAGTATTAAGTACAGAGTAAAGAGTTCAAAGTATTAAGTGGATGAATAAGTATAAAGAATTAAAAATTTGGGAAAAATCGATGATTCTGGTTGAAGAAGTCTATCAGTTGATGAGGAAGCTTCCGTCTGATGAAAAATTTGGATTAATTTCTCAAATTAAAAGAAGTAGTATATCTATTCCATCAAATATCGCTGAAGGTGCAGGTAGAAATTCTAAAAAAGAATTCGCTCATTTTCTAAATATAGCAAATGGCTCAACCACAGAACTTGAAACACAATTGATACTTTTTGTAAACTTAAAATTTTTATTAGAAACAGATATAAATAACGCTTTGGCATTATGTAAAGAAATAAAGAACATGAATTATGCTTTGCAAAAAAGCTTAAAATAATTATAGTTAACATAAGTAAGATATATGAAGTTCGTAATAACGTAATAACGTAATACTTAGTACTTTATACTTAATACCAAATACTACTATACAATATGAGAATAATACCAGCCATAGATATCATTGACGGTAAGTGTGTACGTCTTTCAAAAGGCGACTATGATACTAAAAAAATATACAATGAAAATCCGTTAGAGGTTGCAAAAGAGTTTGAAGCGCACGGAATTAAACATTTGCATTTGGTAGATTTAGATGGTGCAAAATCAAAGCATATTGTAAATCATAAGGTTTTGGAACAAATTGCTACCAAGACCGGTCTGCAGATAGATTTTGGTGGCGGATTAAAAACTGATGAAGATTTGCGTATTGCTTTTGAGAGTGGTGCTAGACAAATTACTGGTGGCAGTATTGCGGTAAAAGATCCTGAAACATTTCTTGGTTGGATAGAAAAGCATGGTGCTGATAAAATAATATTAGGTGCAGATGCCATGGATGAAAAAGTTGCTGTATCAGGTTGGTTAGAAGAGTCAAAAGAAGAATTGATTCCTTTTATTCAGAGTTATCAATCAAAAGGAATTCAATATGTAATTTGTACAGATATCAGTAAAGACGGTATGCTAGAAGGTCCGTCGTTTGAGCTTTACTCAAGAATACTATCACAAACTTCAGATCTAAAATTAATTGCTTCTGGCGGAATTTCAACTTTTGACGAGTTGCCAAAACTTGCTGAAATGGGTTGCGAAGGAACTATTATTGGTAAAGCTATTTATGAAAATAGAATTAGCCTAAAGCAATTAGAATCGTATATTTTAAACAATGGATAAGGAATTTCAAATCATAGAAGAGTTAAAGCAGAATGCTCTGTATCGTATAGATGAAAGCACGCGTATGATCAAAAAAAGTCTTGCTGATATATCTGAAGAAGAAGTATGGCAAAAACCGAACGATGCTTTAAATAGCATTGCAAATTTAATGCTTCATCTATGTGGTAATATTTCACAATATGCCATTTCATCGTTAGGAGAAACTGAAGATACAAGAAATCGCGATGTAGAATTTGCTACTACCGGCGGTTTCACAAAAATGGAACTGATGAAGAAGTTAGATGATGTTGTAGACTCGGCAAAAAGAATCATTTTTGATGCTACACCAGAGCAATTAGTCCGTAAACGTTCTGTACAAGGCTTTTCCTTTTCGGGAATAGGTATTATTCTCCATGTGGTCGAACATTATTCGTATCATACCGGGCAGATAGCCTTTTGGGTAAAACAATTGAAGAATAAAGACCTTGGCTTTTATGACGGGGTAGATTTGAATATAAAAAATAAGTAACGAGAAAATAGTATCAAGTATTGAGTACAGAGTATTAAGTACAAAGTAATGGATACAGAGTTGCATTAGGTATAAAACGCCAGAAATTTAAATATTGATTTTATAATACTTAGTATTTATTACGAAGTACTTAATACTTTTTAAAAAAAATGCTTGCAAAAAGAATAATTCCTTGTTTGGACATTAAAGACGGTAGAACCGTAAAAGGTATCAATTTCGTTGATTTACGTGATGCAGGTGATCCTGTTGAACTTGCAGAAATATATAGTAAAGAAGGGGCTGATGAATTGGTCTTTTTAGACATTTCTGCTACTGAGCAAAAACGTAAAACTTTGGCGGACTTAGTATATCGTGTTGCCGAAAAAGTAAATATACCGTTTACCGTTGGTGGCGGAATTTCTTCTGTTGAAGACGTTGATATTCTCCTTCAAAACGGGGCGGATAAAGTTTCTATCAATTCATCTGCAGTAAAGAATCCGCAATTGATTAACGATCTGGTTGCAAAATTTGGCTCGCAATGTATTGTAGTTGCCATAGATGCCAAACAGATCGATGGAGAATGGATTGTTCATTTAGTAGGAGGTAAGGTGCCAACGGAACGAAAGTTGTTTGAATGGGCTAAGGAGGTAGAAGAGCGTGGAGCGGGAGAAATCTTATTCACCTCTATGGATAATGATGGCACAAAAGACGGGTTTGCGAATGAAGCCTTGGCACGTTTATCAACAGAACTGAATATTCCTATCATTGCTTCGGGTGGTGCGGGCAATATGCAACATTTTACAGATACTTTTATAGAAGGTAAGGCAGATGCCGCTTTAGCAGCAAGTGTTTTCCACTTTAAGGAAATAGGTATTCAAGAATTGAAACTTGAGTTACAGGGGAACGGGATTCCGGTGAGGGTTTAGTTTCCAGTACCAGTGAGCAGCACCAGCAGGCAGTATCAGTTTTCAGTAACAGCTGACAGTGACAGTCATTAGGCAGAATGTCATCTTGAGCGCAGTCGAAGGCTTCGGAACACGAATTTTCACTTTGGCTCCGCTAAGTGATCAGGACAGTACTAAAGACTTAGAAAAGAATAAAAATATAATCAGAATACAATACATATGGAGTTTAATACACCGGATTGGGATAAAACGAACAACGGATTAATACCTGCAATCATTCAAGATGCACGTACAAAAAACGTATTAATGTTAGGCTATATGAATGCCGAAGCATTAACTAAAACTACCGAAACGGGTAAGGTAACTTTCTTTAGTAGATCTAAGAATAGATTATGGACCAAAGGAGAAGAAAGCGGTAATTTTCTAAATTTGGTTTCTATTAAAAATGACTGTGATCAAGATTCATTACTTATCACGGTAAACCCTGTGGGTCCAACCTGCCATACAGGAACTGATACGTGTTGGAACGAGGTTAACGATTCTAACTTTGGATTTTTATCTGAGCTTGAGGCAACTATTGAGCAAAGACGTACTGCTGCCGATGGTGAAAAATCATATGTAGCCTCTTTATTTGGAAAAGGGATCAATAAAATTGCCCAAAAAGTAGGGGAGGAAGCGGTTGAAACCGTTATTGAGGCTATGGATAATAATGATGAACTGTTCTTATACGAAAGTGCAGATTTATTGTTTCACTACTTAATGTTATTGCAGGCAAAAGGCTTTACGCTTAAAGATATTGAGGCGGAGTTAATGAAGAGAAAAAAGTAATTAGACACTTTTTACTTCATAACAGTATACGCAGTTAAATACGTATTTGCTTTTAACGTGGTATTTTCAGATTCCAATTTGTTTTGTAATTGCTGTATAAGTAGTTCGAATAAATTTTCTGGTCCGTACGTGTTAGACAACTTAGCATAATCTTCTTTTGAGGATAGTAATAGATGTGCCAGATCAGTTATTGTTATTTCAAGGTCTATAGCTTGTTTATATTGTTCATCAAGAGTTATTGCTGCTGTTTGTAAGCCAGTAAAGTTTTCCTCATGATTATAATTGCTTGCTATGTGCGTTTCTTCAACGACTCCAAGAAGCTTGAATATCGGTGATAAAAGTATTTCAAAATCATAGGCTATGACTTTGGCATTTGTTTTACTCACTCTAATGCTCTCATCTAATATTTCTTGTGATTTGGCATAGAATAAAGAACCTGCAAACGTTATGATATCAAAACTATCATCATTAAAATCTAGCACGTTGTTCTTCATTGTTTGGTAAGTTACAGAAGGGTGCCCAATTGACTTCTGTATCATTTCTTGGCTTGGGTCAACCCCTATTACCTTTTTACAAAATGCAGATAAACTAATGGCAGATTGCCCCGTACCGCAACCAATATCTAAACCTAAATCAACCTTTTCATGATTTGGCAAATACCTTTCTAAAATCTTTGTATGTAATAAAGGTCTGTACGATGCGTAGTGAAAGGCAGTAATTTGGTCGTAATCTTTAATCATTTTACTCATATTGAAAAACCCGTTCCATGATTACAAAATCGATTCCGCCTTTAACATAGGTTGTATTCGTTTTGGTCATATTAAATTTAGTATAATAATCGCTTTTGTTTTGTCTGGCATTACACCAAATTCTTTTAAGTTTTTTGGTATGGGCAATGTGCATGATTTCATTTAATAGCATACTACCAAAGCCTTGACCTTGATAAGCTTCTAAAGTTGCAAATTTTCTGAATTGGGCTTCTTTACCATTTATGAATAACGAAATTATTGAGGTAAGTTGGTCGTCTACAAAAAGTCCGTAATGCAGACCTTTATCGTCTTCCGGTAGTTTTACAAACTCCAATGGCTGGTTTGGCCACATGACCTTATGTCTTATGGGGATAGTTTGCTCTGCGGTTATCTCAATTATTTTTGTGCTCATTGGTTGCGCTTGTACCTGACTTCAAATATAACGAGCTTATTCATTATTTAAGCACCAAAGTCTCTTGTACTTTTGCAATCGATACCCATTTAAATGGAATAGGGGACCATACTGTTCTTGTGCTCTTTTTGTATGACGACTCGTTCTTTATAAAAACTTGATTGTTTTCGGTAAATACGTGTTGTGTCTCTATGACTTTTTTAGATTTCTTTTTTCTGATCATTGCACGTTTTTCTTATATCGGTTACGTCCCATATTAAATATGCCCACTTTAATGCCTATACCGGCAGAAAATCCGTTTATTCTAGAAATTCTGGTGGGTGGAAGTTCTATTCTGCTTGAAAAGCGATATTTTATTCCTGCTTCTAATTGTAAGTATCTTGAAATATTGAAAAGAGCATTTATTCCTGGTTCGGCTACAAACACTTCATCAAAGTCATCCTCATCAAGTTCTTCTTCAAAATTATCATCATGTTTCACCTTGTCGTCTATATATCCCACAGCACCAGCTCCCAATAATAGTGGGAAGGATAGATTAACACGACTTTTACTGAAAAAAATGGGTTCTAAATGTAAACCTCCATAAACAGCAATTAGGTCTTCATATCTAGAAAGGCTATTGTTGTATATGTCTTGTTCGGAATAAAGAAAGTTACCTGCAAAACCAACTTCGAATTGTTGATTCGCGACATAGGCTATTTTTAAACCTCCTATATAGGCGTTCTCTCCGTCAATTTCTCCTAATCCCATATTTATGCCCACATACACTCCATGTACAACGTTATTACGGTCATTAAATTCAAGGTATTCATCGGTTTCATCTTGCCCATAGCTCACAAAAGCGGAAAGGAACAATGCAAATAAAAGGGTTACTTGAAGTGGTTTCATTACTGTTTGATTTTTTGATTGATTATCTAATAGACAACCTAAGCAACAAATAGTTGCATCAAAAACCATTATTTTTATAATAAAACCTAAAATTCTATATTATGTTGTGTAAAAGTAGGGCTAATTGCTTTTAAACGTGCTGGTTAACCGTGTCGTTGGCTCCCCAAGAATCTAAACTGAGTAAAATAGGCTTTAGTGATTTTCCACGTACCGTTAATCCGTATTCTACTTTTGGTGGCACAACGGGAAAGACCTCTCTTTTTACCAATCCGTCTTTTTCCAATTCACGTACGGTTTGGGTAAACATTTTATTGGAGATTCCCGGTACCTTTTTTTGTAGTACTCCAGAGCGTAATGCACCGTCTAAAAGATGAAAAAGTACAATGGGTTTCCATTTGGTACCAATTAAGTTCATGGTATGATCTAAAGGGCAATATTTTTTAGAATTCATTTTAAATGTAAATAATTGAAAATTAGCATAATACTCCTTTTGGTAACTATAATACTTTTAGGTAAGTTATTGTTAATAAGGTAAATATAGATTTATTTTGTGCCATAAAATAATTGTTATGAAAACAAATACAGCATACCCAAAATCATTTTCCCATATTGGAATTACCGTACCAGATTTAGAGAAAGCAGTAGAATTTTACTCAGCGGTAATGGGATGGTACGTCATCATGAAACCTTCAAAAATCAAAAAAGAGAAAGAAACAGCAATAGGAATCATGTGTATTGATGTTTTTGGCTATGATTGGGAAGAGTTTGAAATTGCACATATGTCTACATCAGATGGCATTGGTGTAGAATTGTTCTCCTTTCCGCATGGGGTAAAGGAAGCGCCGGAATTTAATCCGTTCAATACCGGATTGTTCCACTTCTGTATTCAAGACCCCAATATTGAAGATTTGGTCGCTAAAATAGTATCACATGGCGGTAAGCAAAGAATGCCTATTCGGGAGTATTACCCAAAAGATAAGCCTTATAAAATGTGTTATGTAGAAGACCCTTTCGGGATTGTATTCGAGGTATATACCCACAGTTATGAGTTAACGTATTCTTCTGGAGCATATTCTGAATAATATTCTTTAAATTAATAGGATGAAATGCGATTAGCGGTAAACAGTACCACTAATCGCATTTTACTTTTATGTAATGAAGCACATATCGTTCACTACTTTATTAAATTTTACAATTTTATCATCTTGGACAGCTTTTCTATAGTTTAAATTTTATATATATTTATCTATCCCTCAGACTGTTTCATTTTAAAACCACAATGCTACCATGAAATCATCTGTCCAATTTTTTCGTTTACTTATCTTAAGCATTATCTGGCTTTTATTCGTTTCGTTGTCTTTTTCCAATACCAACGATTCTTATACAACTTCACCAGTTGAGTTGGAGTTTAAAACAGACGGACTCTATTTTGCCGAATTTTATGATTACATATATCGCGGTCATTTTGAAAATTTGGAGATAAAAAGAGACGACATGATTTTTATGCTAATTTTCGATAAATATTTACGTGCCTACGGCGGTCAGTGCGATAGTTATTTACCGCAGAACAAGGTAGAGATTATGAATGAAGTCTGTAAGACCGAAGAAGTTACAAAAAATGGATGGGGAGATGTTATTAGTAGGGTTTGTATTGAATATACTTGGGTAGGTAGTGGCTTGTATGCCAAGCCAAAATTATATGATGCTTATGCAGAAATTGATCAAATTCAAAGATCCAAAGGTTTAAATACTATGATGCAAATGATCACCGACCCCAACAGTATGGGCAATTCGGTCGATTTGATTCATAAAACTAACGGATTGAAAAATGACATGATAAAACTGTTTCAAATGAACGCTTGTAATAGTGCAGGTTTAAAAAGGTTCGATGAAAATTTAGAATTATTTGCACTGAACAAAGCATCAATTAGAATGCAGCAGGCTAGTAAATATACCGCCATGAAGAAATCTGGCGGCCCAACTGGGGATCAAAATTTCAATAAGTTGATAGATGATCTGGTAAATGACCAATCTAAAACTTGGGCTTTTAATAGATATACTGCCGGTAGTATTTCTAATGTTCAATCTTCTGTAAGGGATAGTGAAGGTAGACCAAGGGAACTCAGTGCCAATTATAGCTTTTCCGGGTTTAGTGGAAACAGTAGGGGTTCCGTGCGTATAACATTTGAAAACGGATTGCCCAAGTGTATCTATTTCTACGATTATCCTCAGAATTGCAAAACGCCTAATAGTAGTATTTTGGCAGCTTTTGCAGCGGGTAAGTATTCAAAATGATGCTTTTTTAAAGTATGGATTGATTAAATTTCCTTCAACAGGACCACACCCTTTTTGCCTGAAATGGTAATTTTTCCCTTGCCATTTTTACCATAACTAGCCTTTATTTCGCGTAGTTTCTTGCCTTTGTCGAGCATTTTTGAATCTACGTTATGAAAAGTTTTCGGTAAGCGAACCAAGCCTTCTTCTAAGGTAGCGGAGAATTCGTGGGGAAAATTGAAGATATTGATATTCACTTCAGATGATTCTTGATCAAGGCTTATTCTAGAGCTTGGTGTCAAAATACGTTCCACCCAGAGATCGGAAATTTTTAAGTTCAAATCAATATCCTTTTTAAGACGATGTATGCGTAGCTTACTGAATTTAAGATTTCCATACAGCGTGCCTATTTCTTTAATATCCACCTCGTCTTTGTTGGAATAAAGCTCTAAAGATTCTACCAATTGTACATCAATAGTGCTTCCGCTAGTATTTAGTCGCATGGTGTTGGCATGGTCCATATCCAATCCACCGTTTTTAATATCTATATTGGCATAATTGATGTTTTTAGCTCTTAATTTTCCGTATTTTATGGTAACATCGGCTTTGTTCAAATTATCGCTCATCCACATATCTCCATGCTGCACATCTGCCATTAATACTCCCACCCAATCTTCTATGAATACATCGCCAAAAGTGTTGATAATTTCTAACTCTACCTTTTGCGGCACATACACTTTGTAGTCTATTTGTACATTTCCACGGTCAAAATCAAACGGATTCGCTTTTTCAAAAAGGTTAGAGAAGAATCCGGAGTTCTTATCGGCTATTTCATAATTGACCGATATAAATTTATCACTGTGCCTAATAACTGGGGTTATTCTATTTAAAAATTCTTTGGCATTTTCCCGTTTCTTATCGGTTACGGTAATATTTACGGTAATGGAAACTTCATCTTTGATCCATCCGTAGATATGTATATTGCCATATTTATTCTCTACATGTAGCTCACCGGAATTATTAAACGGGTAGGTCTCTTTTATTTCCTTTGAAACCTTTTCTTGCGCTATGGCAGTAAAACCTAGTGCCAACGCCAAGGCGAATAGCATGAGTTTTTTACAAAGTATATCCATAATCGTCTTCTTTAATTTTAGATTCGTTTAGCTGCTGCAATAGATTCTCAATGAGTTCTATGCGCTTTCTATAATTTGCTACAATGGCTTCTAACACTTGTTCATTATCAAGGTTATTCTGCATTTCAAGTTTCAGTTGCTCATATTCGGCATCTAATTCTACCATAAATGACAAGAATTCTTCTTTGTCGGCATCAGTTAGCTGACTATTGTTTTGTACCAATTGTACTTGGTAAGACACCAAACCTTGGTAATGCATATCTATCTCTTGCAATTCTTGAGATACAAATTGGTTTTCCGTTGTAGTGCTGGCAAAGAAATTAAATCCTATTGCTCCAGAGATACCCAATAGAATAAGAATACTTGCCGCTATTCGCAGCATTGGCGATTTCCATAGGGGAATCACTTTTGGTCGCTCTTCGTTCAATTGCGATGCTATATTCGCCCAGATTTTTTCACGGTCTGCTCGGTGGTCATCAAATACCTCCTTATTGTCCCGTATATGTTTTTCAAATTGATCCATTACAATCCGTTTATAATTTCTACTAGTTTCTTTTTTGCCCTGTGGTATTGAGATTTTGAGGTAGATGTGGTAATGCCCAACACATCGCTAATTTCATTGTGATCATAACCCTCCAATAGGTAAAGGTTTATAATCTGCTTATAGCCCAAAGGCAGTTTTTCAATACCCGATTTAACTTTTAAAATATCCATGGCATCTACCTGTTCATATTCCACTTCATTGGTCAAGTGATATTCATGCTCATCTATTGCCGCAAGGGGTAGGCGCTTAACCTTTAAGTGGTTAATACTTTTATTGATGACTATTCGCTTCAACCATGCTCCAAAAGAGGATTCATATTTAAACTTCTCTAGATTCTTAAAAGCATCTACAAAACTATCTTGCACAATATCTTCTGCATCTTCCTTTATGCCCAAAAATCGCATACTCACGTTATACATGGCATCCACATAGAGCTCGTACAGTTGATACTGCGAGGTTCTATCGCCAGACTTGCTGTTTTCAACAAGTGATCTATGTGTAAAACGAATTTCGGTTTCCAATGAATTTAGGTGGTTATGTGTACTCTAAATTTGGTTTCAATGATAAAGACAACTAAAATTTATGATAGTTGCATTAGGTACAATTTATTTAAACTAATAGGTTTGTAAGTTAGTACGATTCACTAGGCAGAATGTTACCATTTCTATAAAACTTTCTTTGGCATGCAACCTTTTAAAAAGTTTGTTGTCAATTAGAAGTGTTCATCAATCAATTAAACAAATAGCATGGTTAAAAAACAAAAACAACAGATGCACTTAAGGTGGTTAAAGCCAGTGGCGATGCTTCTGTTACTAATTACGGGCATGCAATTACATGCTCAAGAAAATTATACCATTAGTGGTAAAATTACCGACATTGACAACGGTGAAACCCTTTTTGGGGCTTCCGTTTTTTTAGAAGGTACTAGTATTGGTGTAGTGACCAATGAATATGGTTTTTATTCCATTACTGCCCCAAAAGGCGAATATCGCTTACTCATTACCTATATGGGGTATGCTGATATTAAACAGGATGTAAACCTGAACAGCAACCAAAACATCAATTTTGAAATTTCTGAAGTTTCTACCCAATTAGATGAAGTAGAGGTAACGGCAGAGGAGTCTGAAATAGCCGTGCTGCGTAAACCCGAAATGAGTGTTCTTAAAATGAACATTGAAACCGTAAAGCAAATGCCGGTGGTTTTGGGCGAAGTAGATATTCTAAAGTCCTTACAAATGCTTCCGGGTGTTACCAATAATGGTGAAGGTACCGGCGGGTTTCATGTGCGTGGCGGTGCTGGGGACCAAAACTTGGTGCTGTTAGACGAGGCTATTATTTACAACACATCGCACATGTTCGGTTTCTTCTCGGTCTTCAATGCAGATGCCATAAAAGATGTAAAACTGTATAAAGGTGGTATTCCCGCACGTTATGGTGGTCGTGTTTCTTCGGTTTTAGATGTGAGACAAAAGGATGGAAACAGCAAAAGGTTTGCCGCCACAGGTGGTATTGGTATTATATCTAGCCGTATGGCACTTGAAGCTCCGTTATTCAAAGAAAAGGGCTCTTTTTTAATTGCGGGTAGACGTTCGTATGCCGATCTATTACTGAAAGCTGCCGGACAGGATAACAGTGTTAGCTTTTACGATTTAAACCTTAAAACGAATTATAAGATCAATACGAACAACCGACTTTTTCTTTCTGGATATTTTGGTAGGGATGCTTTTGAGCTGGGAGAAAACTTTAGCAGTTCGTATGGTAACTCTACCGCAAACCTTCGCTGGAATCATATTTTTAACGAAAAACTGTTTTCTAATCTTTCCCTTATCTATAGCAAGTATGATTATGAGTTGGGCATTACTTCGGCGGAGTTTGATTGGGTGTCGTCCATTACCAATTACAATATTAAATATGACCTAAAATACTACTTCAGTGATAAGTTCAAGCTAGATTTTGGTGCAAGCGGTATTCACTATGAGTTTGACCCCGGTGAAATTATACCAACGACCGAAACATCATCGGTCAACCCTTTGTTATTGGATAAAAAGAAAGCTTTGGAAACGGGAGTGTATGTAAATGCAGAGCATAAATTAACGGAAAAATTGACCGCACAATACGGCTTGCGCTACAGTGCATTTTCTAGGCTCGGTGGTCAACCTATGACCGAATATGAGAATGATCAACCTGTGGTCTACAATTCTGACTTGGGTATTTACGAGCGTGGTACGGCAATAGGGGAGACGGTTTATGAAAAAGGTGATGCCATTAAAACCTTTGGCAATTTAGAGCCTAGGGCGTCTTTGGCATATACCATAAATGACAATTCTTCTTTAAAAGCGGGCTTTTCTAGGGTGGCGCAGTACATTCATTTATTGTCCAACACCTCTTCTGCTACGCCGTTAGATGTTTGGGCACCTAGCGGACAGTATATTGATCCGCAATTGTCTAATCAATATGCTTTGGGCTACTTCCGTAATTTTAAGAACAAAGCCTATTCTATGGAGGCGGAAATCTATTACAAGAACACCGATAATAGAATCGATTATATAGATGGTTCAGACCTTATTGGTCAAAATACCATTGAAACCGAAATACTAAAAGGGGAATCTAGAGCATACGGATTGGAGCTATTGTTCCGTAAGAACGAAGGTAAATTCACGGGATGGATTTCTTACACCCTTTCCAAATCTGAACAGCGTACCCCTGGTGGAAATGCTGGCGGACTCGGTATTAACGATGGTAATTGGTACAACACGCCATATGATAGAACTCATGATGTTTCTATTTCGGGGTCGTATAAATTAAACGATAAATGGAGCTTTGGTACCAATTTGGTTTTTCAAACGGGTAGACCGGTTACGTATCCTAATGGTCAATATGAGTATGAGGGTGTTTCCATAGCCAGTTATTCCGACAGAAATTCCGATAGATTGCCGGCGTATCATCGTTTAGACTTATCGGTGAACTATAAACCGAACAGAAAACCAAATGCAAAATTAAAAGGTGAGTGGGTATGGGGTATTTACAATGCCTATAACCGTAAAAATGCGGCATCGGTTTCCTTTGGTCAGAATATAGAAACAGGAGCCAATGAAGCTACTAGAACCGCCATTTTCGGTATTGTACCATCCATTACCTATAATTTTAAATTTTAATTCCATGAAAAACTATATAAAACTATTGCTAGCCCTGTTCACGGTTTCTTTAACCGGCTGTGAAGATGTTATTGATGTTGATGTACAGACCGATACTTTACGCTTGGTGGTAGAGGCTTCCTTAGATTGGGAAAAGGGAACTACCGGTAATGAGCAGTTAATTACCCTACGTACGTCAACACCTTTTTTTGAAACCGAAAGCACCAATGTTACAGGGGCGGAAGTTTCTGTAACCAATAACGCTACGGGAGAAGTCTTTCTTTTTACCGACCAGAATAACGGCACATACACCACAAGTACTTTTGAACCACAATTGGAAGCGACATATACCTTAGAGATTTTGTATGATGGCGAACGATATATTGCCGAAGACACCATGAACCCCGTGCCTGATATTACCGATATTTACCAGGATACGGAAGACGGATTTGATGATGAAACCATTGAGTTACATATCGTATTCACCGATTTTGAGGAAGAGGGCGATAATTACCTTTTTAAGTTTGAAAGACCTCAAGACCTGTTGCCGACATTGGAAACAGGCGATGATGAATTCATTAACGGTAACGAGGTGGATTGGTGGTATGAAATTGACGATGATGAGGACGAGGAAATAAAACCGTTATTACCTGGCGATGTAGTAAATATCAGCATGCACGGTATTTCTAGATCATATTTTAACTATATAGATATTGTTATAGACCAAATGGGCGGCGTAGGTATTTTTGAAGCTACACCAGTTGATGTAAAAGGAAACTGCATTAACACTACCAACCCAGATAATTACGCCCACGGCTATTTTAGGGTTACACAAACCAATAAAGTGACGTATACGGTACAGTAGTAGGAGTACAGATATTAAAAGAAAAACCAAGCGCTAAAGAATTTAGGGCTTGGTTTTTTAGTTTATATTGCTACCGTATTTGGGTTATAGTTATTTATGTTTTGATTACAATTTAATATCAAAAATGAGGTAAATATTATTGTCGTGAGTTTCTTTTAAATTGTTGGCATCTTTTTGGCTTTGGCAAGTAAGGCAGGAATTATACACATACCTTTCGGTTTCACCCTAAAGTCCGCATAACGTTTAGGTTTTGTTACCTGCTGTACTTTTTTTAGCCTAAATTGTATTTAAGTCCATCCTCAAAGTATTTAGAATCAATTCCAATATGATTCAATAAGCATGATATAATGATTGCTCTGTTTTGCCTAGTTAATTCTGAAAGCTCTTTACCCTTGAGTGCATTTTTCTTTTTCCTAATGTCGTAATGAGTGTAGTAATTTCGGTTTTCAGTTGTTATACGAGCGAATTTATTGACCTTAGGTACATTGTGTTCAATAAAATCATTTGAATGTTTTTCAACTAATTCTTCGATTCTAATTTTTAAATTAGGTTCGTTACCCATTAGTCGTTGTTTAAGCCAATTTAAATCCTGCTCTTCAAGCTTTACTTGGGTTATGATATTTGAAACTAGTTTTTCAAATTCATCTTTTGGTATTCGGTCATTATTAAAATGAATTCTATGATAACTTTCAAGAGCTCTTACTGTATCTATAAATTTATCATTGGTAAACCTGTATTTGTCTTTAAAATGATTTAGAATTAAGAATATTACTTCTTCTGTATCCTCGTAAAGATTATACCAATTTTCAATTATTTTTGGAAATTCGGTTGAGATATCTTCAAAACTGACGAGATGTTCAGCTCTATTTCTAAGCCTATGCCTTTTGTTGTAACTAGTGTGATTATAGAAGCATTTGATATACTTGTTTCTTTCTAATGAAAAGGTTTTTCTTTTATATTTATCATCACTTAATACAATGCTTTGCGGGTAACTTTGTTCGAAAGTAACAATAGTAAAAAAGCCAATTACCTTTGAAATATCTCTCAAAATTAATTCATAGTGTTCGCTTTTAGAATATTCCAGAGTTATATACGCAGCTTCTTTCAGTTCAATGGAATTATAAGGACCATTGGTTGTAATAGGTCCATCAAAAGTAATTTTACCTTCGCAATTTTCTCTTAATTTGAATTCAATTTTGGGTATTTCATCATATTCAATTTTATATGATTTTGATTGATTTTTTATATTAACCTCTAATCCTGTAAGGTTTAACCATTGGAATAAATTAAAAACTCTGAATATTACTTTTGAAAATTTTATTTCTGAAGATTCGGTGAAATGATGACCTTCAAGTATTATTGAAGGGGTATATTTTCCAATAATTATTCCATTATGACTTGTTTTCGTACTGCTGTACCAGCTGTTGATTAGGGTTATATCTCCATTAGTAGTTTTGCCTAGAATAATTTTCTGTTCATCACGGTCAAAAAATGGTTGATTAAATGTCCCAAACAATTCTAAACTTGTTCCTTGTTCAATATCGAATTTAAGAGTGCCATTAATCCAATTTTCATCGTTCGGTAATTTCCATTCTCCTTTATGTTCAAATTTTGAGGTCATCTTAGTATTGCAGCTAACGGTTGAGCTAAGCGTAGTGCGGAGGCAAGGAAACTTTTCGTTTCCGTCTGCACACGAAGCTAAAGCTTATTGTTTGGTTTTATTTTTTCTTGTTCAAAGCTAAATCCATAAGATTTTGCGACTTTATAAATATACGCAGACCTTTGGTTTTAGCCCTAAAGTTCGCATTACGTTTAGGTTTTGTTAGCATGCGTACTTTTTTCTACGCAACAATTTTTTTCCATTTGTCCGTTTCCGCAAAGTCCTTCACGATTCTATTCCGTTCTGCTAATAAGTCCGTCATATATTTTAGCAAGAACAGCTTGTCTGCTAACTTACCCAAGATTCCAAAAGGAGATTCATAATCAAAATAATCCGTCATCAAAGTCCCGCCATTTAAGTCCTCAAAATGATGTTCGTGTCTGAAACCTTTGAAAGCTCCTTTAACCATTTCATCCACAAACAGATTTGGACGTTCAAATTCAGTAATCTTTGAAGTAAGCAGTTGATAAATCCCAAAGTGTTTTGCTCTCCAAGTGACGGATTCATCAATTCCAATTAATCCACTAGTTTTTCCAGCGATTGCAGTTTCGTTTGTATGTTCGGTAGAGATTTTATGTAAATCAATACTCCTTGATAAGTCGAATACGATTTCCTTACTTGCTTTGATTTCTGTTCGTAATTCAATTATTGGCATGCCTTAATAATTTCTAATAATCAGAATTACTCCCCAAAGTATTAAAAAAACCGCGACACCCCAAGTATTAATAAGGACACCCCATGAAGCAAGTCCATGCTTGTCCATTTTGAAGGATTCTTTTTTATTAATCTGATAAAGGCAGATTAATATTCCTAAAATTAAGAAGAATATTCCCGTGTAAATCGGATAGGTGTCAATCGTGTTTATAAAAATGTTTTTCAATTTATTCACTTATCAGTATGTATGCTAACAATTGTATATGTACACAATTGCACATATTCCATCTATAAAAGTAATCTAATTCCCACCCACATAAAAAAAGACCTATCAACAGTTATTAACAGGTATTTGTGGTATATAAACTAAGAAATAATGCTTACCACCATACTACGAAGAACTTCTCAAATGTGGTGTTGTTTTTCTTCATCCAAACCATGGGAGCACTGTTGTTTTCTAAGCGTTTCGTAATAGCAATGGTAACTTCTTCGTGTGTGCGCCAATCAACAGCGTCTTCAGGGTCTACTACCCATTCACCTTTCGTGGGAATATAAAAATGATGTGGTGTAAAGTCAGCCGTAAGAAACTCCGCCATCCTTAACCAATAGCCCACAATGCAATTTGGATTTACTAGAGAAATGGGCAATGGAGCGCTATTAAAAGGTTTAAAGAGTTGGGCTTTATAGCATACCTGTTGCGTTATGGTAGCGGTGTCAATTCCTTTTTCCAACAATACCGAACGCCCAACGGGCGTATGCAGTAATGAAAACTGGTTGTTCTTTATCTTTTCTAACTTGGTGTAAAAAGCATCGCGTCGGTTGGGTCCGATCAGTTGGTGTATGGGTTCTTTTATTTCTGTGTCAATAATGTAGAATTTATAAGTGAGTTCTACATGTATCAGCTGCTGTGTGGCGGTTTCTTGAACAATAAAATCTATTTCACCAATGGTCTGTTTTTCCTCCCGTATCGGTAAATTATGCAATAGCACTTCATACTCCGCACTTGCATCTAACAACTGCTTGCACACATATTCCATCCTGTGCCCCAACCGCAATTTCTCAGGAATGGGACTAGGTACAAAACCGTCTATCACCACCTCCGGAAACTGAAACTGAGGCACACCAAACTGCACACCTTCCCATAACGGGGGAGTACTTAAAAAGCCATGTATCTGTTTGATTAATGTTTGTTGCTGGTTGATAGCGTATTTTTTTAGTTGTTGGTTGTTGGTTGTTGGTGTTTTGTTTTTCGCTAATCGCTAATCGCTAATCGCTAATCGCTAATCGTTGTTCGTTAATCGTTGTTCGCTAATCGCTAATCGTTGCTCGTTAATCGTTGTTCGTTAATAGTGTTTGTTGAAATATCAATACTGCATACTGATTCTAAATACTGAATACAGAAACTGCCTACTGAAAACTGATACTGCCAACTGATTGGTTTCGTTAATCGTTAATCGTTATTCGCTATTGTTATATTGTGGCTACTTAAACTGCATACTGAAAACTGATACTGCCAACTAAAACTGCCAACTGATTATTGCTAATTGTTTATTGTTATTGGTCTCCCGTAGTCGAAGTTACCTTTTAAAACGCTATGCGCAAAACGCCGCGCGCCTTTCGCTGATCGCTTACATGCATTGCAATTTGTATCTTAGGTACACGAATTAAACAGATTGGTTTGTATTTCAAAAACTTCTCGTAAAGCCGAATTCTTCTCCGTCACAGACAAAACGCTATGCGAAATGCGCAAAGCGTCCAGCGTATTCCAACAACCATCAACCAACAACCAAATACGTTAACATTTCCCAAAAGGCGTGGGCATCCAACGTAAAAGTGTTAATTTTATAATATGGCTATGAATATAAGAAAAGGGTTCCGCTTTGAAACTTACGAAGCACCCGAACAATCTATTTTTGATAAGCTGTTTGATATTTTTCAAGAGCTTATTACGCATACTTCTGGCGATTTCGACGAAGCGATCGATTGGTTACGCGAACTGGACAAGGAATATGAATTGACGACCGAAGACTATACCATTGACGACTTTATAGAAGATCTTAAAGCAAAGGGTTACATACGCGAAGAGTTTAAAGATGGAGGTGGTAATGGTGAAGATGGGGAAGAAGGTTCCGGTGGAGGAGATATTTCTATTACCGCGAAAATGGAACGTATAATACGTCAGCGTGCTTTAGACCAAATTTTCGGAAAACTAAAACGTAGTGGTGCCGGTAACCATAAAACAGGTAAATCGGGACAAGGAGATGAGCATACGGGCGACCTTAGGGAATACCGTTACGGCGATGGTCTGGAAAACATATCTATGACCGAGAGTCTTAAAAATGCCCAGATTAATCATGGTGTAGGCAGTTTTCATTTAAGTGAAAATGACTTGGTGGTAGAAGATACCCAGCACAAAGCGCAAATGAGTACCATACTTATGATCGATATTAGTCATAGTATGATTTTGTACGGTGAAGATCGAATCACTCCTGCTAAAAAAGTGGCGATGGCTTTGGCAGAGCTGATTACCACTAGGTACCCAAAAGATACGTTGGATATTTTGGTTTTCGGTAACGACGCATGGCCCATACCCATAAAAGATTTGCCGTATTTACAAGTAGGTCCCTATCACACCAATACCGTTGCCGGTTTGCAGTTGGCGATGGATATGCTCCGTAGAAAACGTAATACCAATAAGCAGATATTCATGATTACCGATGGTAAGCCCAGTTGTTTACGCATGCCAGACGGTACGTATTATAAAAACAGTGTGGGGTTAGACGATTTTATAGTTGAGAAATGCTACAATATGGCGCGACAGGCTCGTAAGTTGCATATTCCCATTACGACATTTATGATTGCCCAAGACCCGTATTTAATGCAGTTTATTCGCCATTTTACAGAGGCTAATAAAGGCAAGGCATTCTTTACAGGATTAAAAGGTTTAGGCGAAATGATATTTGAGGATTACGAAGCAAATAGAAAAAAAAGATTGAAATAAGAAAAGAGAATACATCATATGAAATTAGATTATAAAAACATACATACACTTGGGGAGTTGAAAGCTGCCGGATACCAAACCAAAAGTGTAAAAGATGAGTTGCGAGACAATCTTGTAGAAAAAATTAAAAAGGGCGAAGATGCCTTTACAGGTGTTTGGGGTTATGAAGATTCGGTAATTCCGGAATTGGAGCGTGCTATTCTTTCCCGTCATAACATTAATTTATTGGGACTTCGTGGTCAGGCGAAAACACGTTTGGCGCATTTAATGGTGAATCTATTAGATGAGTATATTCCCGTTGTAGAGGGTTCAGAAATCAATGATGACCCCATGAAACCGATGTCCAGATTTGCCATGGAATTGATCAAAGAAAAAGGCGATGACGCTCCAATTACCTGGATGCATAAGAGTGAACGTTTTGCCGAAAAATTGGCTACGCCCGATGTTACCGTGGCAGATTTAATTGGAGATGTAGACCCTATAAAAGCGGCAAACCTAAAATTGTCTTATGCAGATGATAGGGTAATTCACTTCGGGATGATTCCCCGAGCCAACCGTTGTATTTTTGTAATCAACGAGCTGCCCGATTTGCAGGCACGTATTCAGGTTTCTTTATTCAATATTCTGGAAGAAGGCGATATTCAAATCCGCGGATTTAAATTGAGATTGCCTTTGGATATTCAGTTTGTATTTACTGCAAACCCTGAAGATTACACCAATAGAGGGAGTATCGTTACTCCGCTAAAAGATAGAATCGGGTCTCAGATATTAACGCATTACCCAGATGATATTGAGATAGCTAGAAAAATTACCGAGCAAGAAGCTAAGTTAGATTCTAGACAAACAGATGCTGTTTATGTTCCGGATTTAGCAAAGGACCTGTTGGAGCAAATTATATTTGAAGCTCGTGAAAGTGAGTATGTAGATGCTAAAAGTGGTGTTAGTGCGCGAACCAGTATTACCGCTTTTGAAAACTTATTAAGTACTGCAGAGCGTAGGTCATTATTGAACGGTGGAGACCATACCATGGTGCGTTTAAGTGATTTCTTGGGGATTATACCTGCAATTACAGGAAAGATAGAATTAGTATATGAAGGAGAGCAGGAGGGAGCCGATGGAGTTGCCGGTATTCTAATAGATGACGCAGTAAAGTCATTGTTTCCAAAGTATTTCCCGAAAATCAACAAGCTAGAGCGTAAAGATGAAGAAACGGTTTATGATGAACTGTTACATTGGTTCTTTCAAGGAGAAGGCTTTGAGTTGATGGACGATTTTACCGAAGAAGAATACAAACGTGCTTTAGACAGTATTCCTGCATTGAACAAATTGCTTAAAGAGCATCAACCAGATTATGATGCTAAAGATGTATACTTCTTGAAAGAATTGTTGTTATGGGGATTGGTCTCCTTTAAAAAACTGAACAAACAAAGATTCACCGATGGGTTCGAGTTTAAAGATCTCTATAGTAGTTTCTTAAAAGATATCTAAAATCAAAAAAGCCCTATTCATTACGAATAGGGCTTTTTCTCTTTCATAGCAATTTAATTCATTGCAATTGATAGGCGGGCAACTTAAAAATAAAGGAACTACCTTCATAGGGTTTGCTTAATACTACGATTGTGGTATCATGTAAATCCATTATTTTTTTGACAATGGCCAAACCTAAGCCTAAACCTCGTTTTTGGGTGGTTTTATCTACTTGTTTATACCTGTCAAATATAAAAGGTTGATCATTTATTGGTATTCCGCTACCAGTGTCGGTAATATTGATTTCTATTTGTTTGCCCATTTTTATTAGGCTCAGTGTTACTTTTCCTTTAGGTTCGGTATACTTGATTGCATTTTCTATTAAATTTTGCAACGCTCTTTCAACCAATCCAATATCGGCATAAACCATGTAGTTTTCTTCAGGATTGTCTAACTGTAAATGGATCTGTTTTTGTTCCGCCAGCAATTTGAATTTGGCAATAAGGTCATGAGAAAGTTCTGTAATGGAGAAGGGCTCTTTTATTGGGGTTACCTGTTCAGCTTCTAATTTAGAATACTCAAATAACTGATTGATCAATCCCGATAGTTTATCGATATTATCATGTGTGATCTGTAAATATTCCTCTTTTTGATTTTCGGTAAGGCTATCTTTTTTTATTTGTAGCGTTTCAATATATCCTTTAAGCACTGCTAATGGCGTACGAAGATCGTGAGATACATTGGCGATCAATTCCCTACGCAAGTTGTCTACGGACTTCATCTTATCCATGTTATCTACAATTGTATCTGCCATTTTATTAAAGGATAAGGCAACTACTTCAATATCCGATTGCTCAGGATTTTCAATTCTAATATCCAGGTCACCCTCTTGAAATTTGCGTACGGTCTGTGTAATCAACCTCAAATTTTTAGTCAAGAACCAAATACTCAATATGCCTATCAACGCAGCAAAAAGCATGGTCAATAATATTGCTCCAATACTCAATTTAGTAAAGTAGGAGCTAAATAAATTATCGCTGATCAAGGCAAGTTGCTTACCGGCAACTATAATGTAGATATAACCTTCATGCCCATCAATGGAAAATGGGGCAGCTGAGAATATATTTTGCTCATCAGGATTTAAGGGATCGTCTCCTAAAATAAATTCCTGTCCATTTGTGGCTATATAATCTTTTATAGGCTCTAGGGAGACCGATTTCATTGGCTCGTTGTCGTTATGCTCAAGAACAACGGAATAAAGAATATCTCCCGATTTATTTAATAGATACACCTCAATACCACGATTTACGGCCATCATATCGTGCATTAAGTCTCCAAAAAGCTTTTTGTTCACACTTCCGTCCTCTAAAAAAGGAGCTTCATTTTGAAACTTCTCTTGTATAACATGTTCGGCAACATTTGAATTTATACGTTGCGTTATTGCTTGGTTATAATTTAAAGTGAGGTAACCCGTAATAAAAATATAAGAGGCACCCATTAATACTATTAAAAGTATGAAAGCGAACCATAGTTTTTTGATCAACTTTGGTGTCAAGGTTTTTTCGTTGTCCATCATGCCATTATCTCTTCATTAAACTTATAACCAACACCCCATGTAGTTAAAATATAGGTTGGGTTAGCCATGTCTGACTCTATTTTGGCGCGTAATCTATTGATATGGGAATTCACTGTATGTTCATACCCTTCAAAATTGTAGCCCCATATCATATTCAGCAACTCCGTTCTAGTATAGTTTCTACCTGGGTTAGATGCCATTAAGACCAACAATTCAAATTCTTTGGGCGAGAGCTCAATTTTATAATCATCTACAACAACCTTTCGTTTGTCGATATCTATTTTTAAACCTTCTGCCATTATAATGGAAGTATCTTCCTGTTTTTTGCCAGATTCGTTGGTTCTTCTTAAAACTGCTTTAATTCGTGCCAATAGTTCTCTAATGCTAAATGGCTTGGTCATATAATCATCTGCACCAATTTCTAAACCTAAAACCCGATCTATTTCTTCAGATTTTGCCGTGAGCATAATTACCGGTGTGTTTTTGGTTGCACGTAATTTTCTACATACTTCTACACCGTCTAAACTTGGTAGGGTTAAATCTAATAATATGAGCTCGTAATCATTCTTTAAAGCGAGCTGAAGTCCTTCATCGCCATCCATAGCCATTGTGGTCACATAGCTAACATCAGATAAATGAAGCTCTAATAGCTTAATGATTTCAGGATCGTCTTCAATAATTAATATACGTTTCATAGTGGTTTACGAATTAAGATAAAAAGTATCACAGAAAAATCACATTGGTGATAAATTCGTTTGGTACATGGTTATTTTACTTAATAATAGGTCGAGTTTTAATGGGATAATTACAGCTAGTGAAAATAATTGTACTATTAAAAAAACAAATTAAGATGTTGATTGTTGCTGATAATCAGGTTTGTTTCAACAAAAAACCTCGATAATTACTTACCGAGGTCAATATATTTTAGGAATGAATTTTTATTTCCAGTGATCTACATGTTGGTTCATGTCATCGAACAAATACGTACCAACAATTTCTTTTCTATAAACCACGGCTAAAAAAGTAACCAGTAATAAAACGGCATATAAAATAAGTATTGTGAAGCCTAGGGGCAAGAATGTACTTGGTATCAAATGGTTTTCAAAATCTGAATAACTAAATAAAATGATAATCGTTTCTACCAGTCTATAGAGATACACTAATGATATAATATAAAGTATGTATTCTAAAGTGCGCATGGGCGGATCGCTAAGCTCATCTTCATTAATTTTAAACCATAAAACATATAGAAATACCAAATGAATAATGGATAACAACGGAAAAATATAATTGTCAATTTTAAAGAAATAAAACTTGTTGGTGTACAAGCCATAGAAACTAAATATGTTCAATAGAAACAATACAACGACAGATACGATCAAAGTACGTTTCCAGGTCAATATTCCTTTAATAGAATTCATAAAACTAAGTTTGCATGGTCTTGAGGGAACCATAATTTCATTTCAAGAACGGGTATGTTTTTGGTTTATTTTAAACAATTCGATGAACGGTTAACTTTGTTGTTCAAGTTCTAATTTTTTAGGCTAACCACCTCTTAATCATACTATACCTTATAAAGATAAGCAACAAAAAACTGGTCAAAAATATGACGGTAGGCATTTGCAGGCTAGACGGACCTATAACAACTAAAATATCGCTAAATAAGTAAAAATAGATCATTTGAATAAGGGTGCAAATAATTGAAATTAATCCCAACTTAAAAGCAATTGCTCTTTTAATGATAAGAAATATGGATGCTGCGGTGCCCGCAAAAACATCGATACCGAATACGATCAATAACCAAAAAGGACGATTTTTATAGATGTACCTTTCATCGTCGGTAAGAATGTTAAAAATTTCATCTGTTACAAAGTATTCGCTCAAGAACGATAAAATACCTGTAATGCTATAAAAGAGTGCAAATACAGATACTGCCCAAAACCACTTTGGAGGATTATCTAGATTATTTGTCATGAATAGCACATAAGTATTTGTATACGAACCAATTTACAAAAAACATGCTCATTACAAATATGTACATGTATTGATCATGCATAAAATGTAATTACTTTTGTACGTATGAAAAAACAGCGCTTTTGCTATTTGGTACGTCTGCAATATTTAGGGTTTCGGTATAACGGTTGGCAAGAACAACCTAAGATGCGAACCATTACGGGTATGTTGAACAAAACCTTTAAATTTATTTATCCTGATAAGCCATTTAAAATTTTGGGGGCTGGTAGAACAGATGCAAAGGTTTCTTCCTTAAATGGGGCTTTTGAACTTTTTGTAGAGGAAGAGCTTGAAAACTTGAATGAGTTTGTTTTGCAGTTCAATAGAAATTTACCCACCGATATTAAAATACTTTCCATAGCGCCCGTGAATCAAAAATTCAATATTATACAAAGTAGTAAATCAAAGGAATATTGTTATTTCTTTTCGTTCGGGTCTAAAAACCACCCATTCAGTGCTCCTTTTATTACCAATTATATGGATGAACTTGATATAGGTTTAATGAAAGAAGGAGCGCTTTTATTTACGGGTACGCATGATTTTTCAGTGTATACGGCCGGTTTAAAGGAAAATACCAAATCCGTTAGAAAAATTGATGCTTGTAGTATAGAGACCAACGATATGTTAACCGCTAATTTTTTTCCTGAAAAGAGTTATGTTCTAAAAATTAAAGGAGCGGGTTTTATGAGGTATCAAGTTCGTATGATCATGGGGGCATTGGTGCAACTTGGTAAGAATGAACTTAACTTAAAACAGATAAAAGCATCGTTACTTGCCGATTCCGATTTGAAATTGAAGACTATTGCACCGGGTTCTGGATTAATTTTAAACGAGTTACAGTTCAATAAATAGGTTGTTGTTTTAATATATTTATAAAAAATAGTACATGGCCGTAAATAAAAAGCTCAACTTTCCGAAACGCAAAAAGAAAAAATCTCGCCAGCAGAACAAGCTAGGAAAGGCACCGGGAACTATCAGTTATATGGGGGATAAGGAGCGTAGCGATAGTATTATTTATAGTACAACCTACAATGCCGATAGTTTTGAAACCAAGGAGTTCTCTAGCTTAGAACAATTCTTTAAAGAAGAACGTAACGATCAAACGTCATGGATCAACGTGGTCGGTATATCCGATGAACCTTTTATCGAAAAATTGGGTAAGCATTTTAATTTGAACCCATTGGTGCTAGAGGATATCGTGAATACAGAACAAAGGCCCAAGGTAGATGAGTATGACGATTATATCTTTGGTATTTTTAGAATGTTGTATATCTCTGAGGAAGAGGAAATTGTTGGGGAACATGTGGCATTGGTTTTACATGAGAATACCGTATTGGTCTTTCAAGAGGTAAAAGCAGACGTGTTTAACGGTGTTCGAGAACGTATAACAAGCAAATTAGGACGAATTAGGACAAGAGGTGCAGACTATTTATTTTTTGCATTATTGGATGCCATTGTAGATAACTACTTTTTAGCCATTGAAAATTTAAACAATAGAATTGAAATTCTTGAAGAAGAGGTGTACCAAAACCCTGAACCGGTTGTAGCTCAAAATATTCAGCAGCTAAAGAAAGAAATTTTAAAAATTAGGAGGTGGATATTCCCTGTCAAGGAATTGATCAGTAGACTTATTGATACCGAAAATACGCTGATTAAAAAAGATACCAAACTATTTCTTCGTGATGTGTTGGATCATGCCATTGAAATAAACGAAAGTTTACAAATTTATAGGGAAATGTCTATGAGTTTAATGGAAATGTACATGAGTAATATGAGCAACAAAATGAACGAGGTCATGAAAGTGTTGACCATTATGGCTTCTATTTTTATTCCTTTGACCTTCATCGCGGGTATTTACGGAATGAACTTTGATCATATGCCAGAACTTCACTATAAATATGGTTACTATGTTGTTTGGATTGTTATGATTCTTCTTTTTATAGGAATGATGATTTATTTTAAAAAGAAAAAGTGGCTGTGAGCTTTTTCTTTTAAAAAAACGAAAACCGATTTATCCCATTAAAGATAAAATTTTATGGGTCATTGCTACTGCCGCCTTTCATATATCTTGCTGGCATCTAAATTATTAGATGCAAAAGATTTCTAACAATTCTCATACAGCATGTTTTGAAATCTATTATGAACAAATAAAAATGTATATGAAAATGAAAGCAATTTATATGTCGATCGCTGGGTTGTTCCTTTTTACAGGAAGCTTAGCTGCACAAGAAGAAAATCAAGAGGTTTTAGATACAAAGATATCTAAATCTTACACAGTAAATGATGGAAACAAATTGGTTAAAAATACGGTAGAGATTACTACAAAACGATTAAATACCATTGAAAATGCTAAAGAAGATGAAGGAAAAATCGATCAGGCTAGGGTAGTGGACAGTGTTTCTACTATTATTAAAACCGTACAGATAGATAATGATGAAGATGATGCCTTTGATGAAAAAATAGTCTTCAGCTATGAATCTAAAACTCCCGAAGATTTTGTTCTAGTATCTAAAAACGACGAATTGGTCGTTGCCATGAACGAAGGAGATAATTTAAAGATTGTAGAAAACATCAATTTGAAAAGTAAAAAAATGAAGAACGATAAAACTACCTATGTTTTCACCAATGAACACGGGGAGAATTTAGAGTTTTTGGTTGAAGAATATAGTAAGCCAGACGATACAACTATGTTGAATAGATAATTGAATAGCGAATATAAAAAATGAAAAGAGCCGTACTTACGGCTCTTTTTTTATTCTGAATTTTATGAACTAGTCGAAAAGACTTGATGATAAGTAACGATCACCACGGTCACAGACAATTGACACAATGGTTCCTTTTTCAATTTCTTGAGCTAATCGTAAGGCTAC
The DNA here is from genome assembly GCF_902506355.1 of Maribacter litoralis. Taxonomy (NCBI): domain Bacteria; kingdom Pseudomonadati; phylum Bacteroidota; class Flavobacteriia; order Flavobacteriales; family Flavobacteriaceae; genus Maribacter; species Maribacter litoralis. The sequence goes on from NZ_LR733271.1 coordinate 3,839,512, forward strand.
AGTTGCTGCACCGCCACTGCTCATACCAGAAAAGATGCCCTCTTCCTTTGCTAGTTTTCTAGCCATTTCTTTTGCTTCAACTTCATTTACTTCCATAATTCGATCTACTTTCTTTGCATCGAAAATTTTGGGTAAATATTCTTCTGGCCATTTACGAATACCCGGTATACTGGCATTGTCACTAGGTTGCACCCCTACTATTTGAATATCGCTGTTCTTTTCCTTTAAATAGGTTGACGTTCCCATTATAGTACCTGTAGTTCCCATGGCAGAAACAAAGTGTGTAATTTCACCATGTGTATCGTTCCAAATTTCCGGTCCGGTAGTATTGTAATGTGCTTTCCAGTTATTTGGATTACCAAATTGGTTCATCATGATATAACCTTCATTCGCAACCTTGCTTTCCGCATAATCCCGAGCTCCTTCTATACCCACATCAGAAGATGTTAATGTTACCTTTGCACCGTAGGCTCTCATGGTCTGTACACGTTCTTTGGTGGAATTCTCTGGCATTACCAACTCAATATCTAAACCGTAAACCCCTGCTATCATTGCCAAGGCAATACCTGTGTTTCCACTAGTTGCTTCTATAAGCTTATCATTAGCGGTAAAATCACCATTGTCGTAGCCTGTTTTTATCATATTATAGGCAGCACGGTCTTTTACACTACCACCGGGGTTATGCCCTTCCATTTTAAAATAGACGGACACATTGGGGTTTGTATTCAACACTCTTGATTTTACCAAAGGGGTGTTACCAATGAGCGACAATAAAGAATTAGACATGGGGTATTGTTTTTATTTTTATTTCTGGTGTATGAAAAACGGTAGAATGTGCAGGTACAGAGGCTGTGATCCATGCGTTTCCTCCAATAATGCTATTAGCTCCAATAACGGTGTCTCCGCCTAAAATCGTAGCATTGGCATAAATGGTCACATTATTCTCTATGGTCGGGTGACGTTTGGTCTTTTGCAAGTTTTTTGCAACGAAAAGTCCGCCCAAGGTTACACCTTGATATATTTTTACATCGTTTTTAATAATGGCAGTTTCACCAATTACCACACCTGTACCATGATCAATATGAAAAGATTTTCCTATTTGTGCACCGGGGTTGATATCTACACCCGTTTGTCTGTGTGCATATTCCGTCATTAATCTTGGTACCAACGGAAATCCTGTTTTGTATAGTTCATGTGCCAATCTATATACGGATATTGCATAAAAACCGGGGTATGCCATATATACTTCCTCAATTGATAAAGAGGCTGGGTCACAATTAACGGTAGCTTCTGCATCTAAATTTAAGCTCTCTAAAACACTTGGCAATTGCTCAACATAATTTTCCCAGACCTTTTTACAAGGTTTATCACTTTCCCAACAAGCAAGGTCTACCAGTTCATCAAATTGTTTTTCCAATTCATCTAAACTATTCGCTACTGGTGTTTCAATATCGAACAGGGTGTAAAAAAGTAGATCCGTGAACTTTTCAGTATTTCTTTTTAATCGAAATCTTAAGTTAGGTTGCTTTTTGTGGGTATTAATCTTTTCGATAATAGATCGATGGTCCATGAGTTTGCATTAGTTCAGTAAAATTAACCAAATAACTAAAAGTACTTCTCATCTAATGGTTAACTTTAGCTTAAAATCACAAGAGTTAGGTCGTATGTTAGAAACGAATATTACAAAAAGTACTTTTCAATTTTTAAATTCACTTAAAAACAACAACAATAGAGACTGGTTTACAGAACATAAGCCTACTTTTCAAAAAGAACAGGAAAAGGTAAAAAGCTTTTTTAATCACCTATTGCAATTACTGAATACCCACGATGAAATTGAAAAATTAAAGGTTTTTAGAATTTACAGAGATGTTCGTTTCTCTAAGAACAAGACCCCATATAAAACCCATTTTTCTGCATCTTTTTCAAGAGCGGGCAAACATAGACGTGGTGGCTACTATTTACAAATAGCACCTGGCAACAGCTTTATAGCTACTGGTTTTTGGGCTCCGGAAAAAAATGATCTTTTACGTATTAGAAAAGAATGGGAATTGGATACTTCTGAATTGGTTGCGATTCTCAATGATACAAATTTTAAAAATATTTGGGGACCATTGGTCGGAGAGGAGCTAAAGACAGCACCTAAAGGATTTGACAAAGAAGACCCTAACATTGAATTTATACGAAAAAAGCAATTCATTTTTACAAAAAGCTTTACCAATGAAGAAGTCTTGTCAGATGATTTCGATGAACAGATAGACCAAGCATTTAAGGCTATAAGACCATATTTTGACCTTATGAGCAGTATACTTACCACCAATTTAAATGGAGAATCGTTATTAGACTAGCTCTAATTTATCAAAGTATTGAATTTGATCTTGAATTCTCTTTATGACCATGTTCATCATTCGTTTGTTTAAAGCCGATGAGTTTTGAATATAAATTTCATATTCTTCAACCGTAAATTGACCAATGATCATGCCTTTTAAAGAATTTCTGAACTTAATATCCTTTTGTATGGCTTTAGTGACATATTCTAAGCGTTTTTCAAGTTTTAACTCGTAAAACGTATTTTTCATTTTTTTGATGTAATTCTGAAAAGAGACTAGGAATAAATCGTTTTGTAACTTGAGTATGGGCCGTAATGTAAGATTTTGAAATCGTTCATCATCACTCATATTTGGCACTATTCTGGCAGATGCAATTAGAGGGCGAATTGACTGCAATTTCTGTGTCCTGTCCATTATGTATAGATTTTACTTAAAGGTACGTATTAGATAAAATTCATATACATAGCCAATAATAAGTTTTTAACCTGTTATGAACAATAATGCACGAGTCAATAATTGTATGCCCAAATTAGGGTTCTAGCAATTACGCCTTACAACAATTGTTAAAATGTAACTTATTTATTCTGCTAATGTTACAATTGGTAAATCGTACCCTAAAAGTGCTCAAAATTGTACTATTATTAAATTTCGACCTAACTTTGCAGTGTAGAAATTGCAAAAAATAAGACTATGAGATTTCATACTAGAAAATTAGTTAAACCAGGCGATTTAAATTCAAACGGCACCTTATTTGGTGGTAGATTATTGGCTTGGATAGATGAAGAAGCAGCTCTTTATGCCATTATTCAACTAGAAAATGGTAAAGTGGTTACCAAATATATGTCTGAGATCAATTTCATGAGCGCAGCGGTTAAAGGCGACGTTATCGAAATAGGTATTGAGGTTGTTAAATTTGGTAAAACATCATTGACCTTAAATTGTGAGGTTCGTAATAAGATGAATCATGAAACCATAGTTACCGTAGATAATATCATTATGGTAAACCTGGGAGAAAATGGTAAACCTACACCCCATGGTAAAACCAAAATTGAATTTGTAAAAGACCGTTTAGCGGCATTGGGTGAAGTTGATTAACTTTCACCCAATTCTTTTGCTATGCGCTGTACATCATCAAGTACTCGCATAAGGTTTCCTCCCCATAATTTTTCTATATCTTCTTGGGTATATCCTCTTTTTACAAGTTCATGGGTAACGTTGAAAGTTTCAGAGGCATCGTTCCAGCCATCTATGCCACCGCCACCATCAAAATCTGAGCTAATACCTACGTAGTCTATACCGATTAACTTTACCATATAATCTATATGGTCTACAAAATCGCCCACATTTACAGGTTCTGGAGCATCGGTTTTCTCAGCAACTATTTCTTTACTTATTTTTAGCACTTTTGGGTAATTGTCCATAAATGCCGCTTTTTCGGTATCCGATAAACTAGAGAATTGAGATCTTTCATACCACGCGATATCCAGGGAATCTGCAACTTCTTGATAAATGGATTTCATGTATGCCGCACGTGCTTCATGCTTTTCGGTGTTTAAATATGAACTAAACGCTACGGTTTGTACCACGCCGCCATTTTCTTTCATCATAAGTAATTGTTCGTCATCTAAATTTCTGCTGTGTTCGCATAGAGCCCTAGCAGAGGAGTGCGAGGCTATAATTGGCGCTTTCGATAAAGAAATCATTTGTTTTATGGCTTCTTTTGATGGATGCGAAACATCGATCATAATACCTAATCTGTTCATTTCGGCCACTGCTTCTTTACCCAAATCACTCAGTCCGTTATGCAACCATTCATCATCTGCCTCACCAGTATTGGAATCCGAAAATTGACTGTGACCGTTATGAGCCAATGATATATAACGTGCGCCGAGGTCATGGTAAACTTTAAACTGTTCCATATCCAAACCTATGGGATAGGCATTTTCAACACCGATCATTGCCGCTTTTTTTCCTGAACCTACAATTCGTTTTACATCTGCGGAATTCAAGGCTAATTCTATTTTATCGGGAGCAATTTCCTCGCATAATCTATGAATAGCTTCAAACTTCTGCATGGCATTTTCTTTTGCCTTGGCATAACCTTCGTCGGTAAGTGTATCTTGACCGGTATAAACGATAAGCCAGGTAACATCTAAACCACCTTCTTCCATCTTGGGTAAATTGATCTGTGTATCTAGCCTCTGACTGTAATTTACGCTGTCTGTAAAGTTTTTGACGTTGATGTCATTATGCGTATCGATCGTAATGACTTCATCATGAATTCGCTGTGCTTTTTCAAGCGTTGATTCTTCTGGTTTTTCCTTTTTTTCTGCGCAGGAAACTATCGTTAAAACGCATAATAAATAGATAAGATGTCTCATAGGGTTGGATTGTGACCTACAATTTAAGTGTATTCACAACAAATAACCAACCTTAGAGAACATTTTATTGCCTGCACAAGGGTTATGGCGCATTTTTAAGGAATCATAAGATATAACCCAATTAAATTAAAGAAACCCTATTTATGGCAATTTCAAAAACTAAGGATTTACTTGGTCAATTAGCTCAACTAGAAAAAACGGTAAGTGAATTTTCTTTTGAGGAGCTAAATGCCAATGAAGCAAAGGAGCTTAAAAACTCTTTTGACACGTTTAGATCTAGTTTAGAAAATCATATTTATTCCCCCAATGAAACTAGTGCGGTAGCAAAAGAAACAAAACCTAATGCTACTGAGGATCACGACGCATCGCAAAAGCAATTCATTGCACATATTAGCCATGAAATAAGAACGCCTTTAAATAGTATAATCGGTTTTACGAATTTATTGAACGAAGAAAAGCTGACAAAGAGCCAGCATAAAAAGGTCGATGCCATACAGTTTGCTTCGAATACGCTGTTAAAGCTTATAAATGAGGTTTTGGAGTATTCGAAAATTTCATCTGGCAACACCAATTTCGAATCGGTTGATTTCAATATCCACAGCTTACTGAACGACGTTATGTTTTTATGTGAAACATTAATTGTTGATCGTGATATTGAGTTATTGGTAGAAATAGACGAAAGTGTACCAAAAATTATAAAAGGAGATCCTTCTAAATTATCTCAAGTACTACTTAATCTTTTGGGCAATTCGGTAAAATTTGTCGATAAAGGTTTTATAAAGCTTGAAGTTTTTGCCAAGCAAACATTTGAAAATAGTTGTGTGCTTGAATTTTCTGTAGCTGATACCGGTATTGGTATTTCGACAGAAAAAATACAGACCATTTTTAATAGTTATACCCAAGCTGAAAATGACACCTCAAGCAAATACGGTGGTACAGGACTTGGCTTAACCATAACAAAAGAAATCGTTGAAAAATTACAAGGTGATATTGAAATAGACAGTGTCGTTAATAGCGGTACAACGGTCACGTTTAGACTTCCTTACCCGTTAGGTAACAACGATTCATCAAATAATAGCAACATAAAAGGTGCTGTAATAGGCAAAAAGGCATTGGCAGGAACCAAAATTATGGTTTTTGAAGATAATCAAATGAACCAGCGCCTAATTGTAGAACAGTTGACCAAATGGGGCTGTAAGGTGTACTCTAATTTAAGCCTTAACAAAGCATTGAAAACTTTAGCATCTAAAGATGTTGACCTTATTCTAATGGACTTGAAAATGCCGGGACAAAACGGATTTGAAGTTTCACAGATAATTAGAACTCATAAAGACCCAAAAGTAAACACCATTCCAATAGTAGCGTTTAGCGCAGATTTTACCGAACAAGACAGTAAAGCTTGTAAGGCTATTGGCATTAACGATTTTTTACTTAAACCCTATACACTAGAACATTTAATGAAAACCATATTAGAGAATAAAAAAAATAAAGTTGAACAGGCAGATTTTACTGCAATACTTCAAAAGCCTATGATCGAACCTAAAGAAACAACCGTTGTAGACCTTAGCAATCTTCTTAAAGACTGTTTCGGAGAAATAGATATGCTAAAAGAACTGGTGAATTTGTTCAAATTAAACGCCATAGAATTCATAGGTAACGTAAAAATTCATTTAAAAACAGAAAACTTAAAAGAGATCGCTCTTTCTGCACATAAGCTAAAAGCCGGTTTTGCAATGGTAAACGCAGATGGCATGAGAAAACTTATTGTTGAGTTAGAAGCTTGCTGTAAGTTGCATCAACCAGAAAGGGTAAAAGAGTTGTATGACATATTTCTTAACGATTATCCTTTGCTAGAGGAGAATTTGAATATGGACTTAGAAAACCTTAACAAGAAATAATAGCATGGGTAAACGTGTATTATTAGCGGATGATGATCAACTTTTAGCCTCGCTTTTAGACTTTAGGCTTAAAAAAGGAGGTTATACCGTACACCATTCCATAAATGGAAAAGAGGTAAAGGAATATCTAAAGAACGATATGCCAGACATTATCGTAAGCGACATTATGATGCCTTATTTTTCAGGTATTGAGCTTATTGATTATGTACGCAACGACCTAAATTCCAACACGCCCATTATAATTATTTCTTCTGCAGGTAACGAACAAAACGTACTTACCGCTTTTGAATTGGGAGCCAACGATTTTATTACTAAACCAGTTAGTCCAACCGAATTATTAGTACGTATAGCACGAGAGATAGATAAATAATTTTAATAAATAACATTTGTTCATTCCCCCTAAACAAATAAAAATATCGCTGATAACGGCTCCAGAATTCAATTTAGAATATCTCTGGTGGCTCACCATATTGTTTTTGGTGTTATCGGTAATTTATTTTGTTGGGGTTTTTCTGATCAGAAATAAGATTACTGCCAATAATAGCCGTACCAAAGCAAAGAAGGTCGAATTTTCCCCTATGATCAACGAATTTTTATTCTATGATGATTCCATTACCAAAGAGGAAAAAATGAACTATCTAAATTTAAAAGTACAGATCAGGGAATTGATCAAAAACAAGTTCGACCGTCATGTCTTGACCGAAGTGCTACTTGATCTTCGCAAAGATTTATCTGGACAATCACAGGAGGTTCTCATTAATTTATATAAAGATTTAGGTTTGCATCATGATGCTTATGAAAAATTAGGCAGTAGCAAGTGGCAAGTAGTTTCTAGCGGAATTTTAGAACTAACGACCATGGAGGTTGATGAGGCATATGGTTTGATCATAAAATTTATTAACCATAGACAAAGTACTGTTCGTAAACAAGCTGAAATTGCTGTTGTAAACTTAAAGGAAGAAGGTATTAAATACTTTCTTGACAACACAAAATATAAAATTGCCGAGTGGCAGCAGCTAAAGCTATTGGATGTACTAAGGCATAAACCTAATTACACTCCGCCACAATTCGGACTTTGGTTGACCTCTACCAATTCACATGTGGTACTGTTCTCTCTACGGCTTATAAAATATTATAGTCAGAATGATGCTGAACAGTCAATCATCACCTTATTAAAACATAAAAAGAAAGAAATTCAGGCAGAGGCTATAGAATGCATTAAGGATTTTTATTTTGTAAACGCCTTGCCCACTTTAATGATGGTATATCCTAAAGCCAGTCATGATATAAAAATTGCCATTTTAGATGCCATAGGTGAACTTGGGTCGGCATCAGAACTACCGTTTCTTGAAAATTTAAAGGCTACAGAACGTCATTTCAATATCAAAGGGAAGGTTATTAGTACTCTAAATAAAATAAATCCTGAAAGCGTATTACCTACCAAAAACATTTCTAAGATTGATTTTTATGAAACCGAACAGGAAGCAATAGAGGAGAAACCTGAAAATGAGTTATTAGAAACTCCGCAAGAACCTACTGTTACTACTGAAGTAGAAGAAGTTGTTATCAATTCTGATAAGGAGAAAATAACTGTCGAAGCGCCTATAAGTCTTCCTGAAACTGAATATGAAGCTGTAGATGAAATTATTGTTGCAGAGGATGAAATAAATTCCACGGAATTATCAACTGAAGTTATTATAAATGATGAAGAATTCACAACGCCTCAAGCCCTAGTTGACGAACAACCTTATGAGATTGATTTATCCTTTTTACCCCATGTAAAAGATATTGATGAAACTAATGAATTAGCAGAGGAAAATATTCCTGAAGATGTGGTGGAAAATGGAGTGGATGAGTTTGCGGTGGACTTTTTACCATTAGTTGTTGAAGAAATAATTGCTCAGCAAGAGGAAGAAATATATGCTCAAGATAGTTTGGAGCCCATATTTATATTGGACAATGAATCGATAATCGACCAAGATGAGTTCACCACTTCAGATACATTGAATAATGATCCATCGAATGAAGATGTGAGTATTGATTGGACATCCATTATTTCAGAAAGCGATATGAATCATTCAGATAATGCTTCTGTTGAACCAATCGTTAAAATTAAAAATGGTAGTGTTTCCTTTTCAGCCAACTTCATGCCCGAAGGAGAGTTGGAAACGATGGTCATTTTGGAGAATATTTCAGAATTGGGAGATTGTCGTGAACTAGGGCTACTTTACGATATTGTTGAGGAAAACAATTCAGAATTAATTATTGAAAGAGCAAATGAACTCATTGAAAAATTCTCATATCAATCTCCTAGACCTAATGATCTATTAGGTGAAGAAAATAGCTTGGCTTTAAGTGTATTTACAGATATATACCACTTAGCGGACAAAGAAACAAAGCTTATGTTGCTTAAAGAGATTAAAGCTGTAGGCGATGAAAAAGAATTTAGATTATTAGAAAGCATTATTGATTCTGAGTCTGGTTCTTTGGCAAAAGAAGCGATAGAAGCCTTAACTGAAATTAAATCTCGTTTGTCATTACCGATTGTTAACGAAGAAATAAAACCGACCCAAGATTCCATTTTCAATGTAAATTTTGAATTGGAAATAGCAAAAAAAGCCAAGAAAAATATAGATAACAAAGAAACCGGTTCTACTTTGTTCGACCAATTATGTTCCATGTCCAACTCTTTATACAACAAGAAAAATGGATAGTGAACTATTTGGTGTTGTATTGGAATACATCAATTTTGTATTCTTCGTATTCACGTTAATATTGTTCGTACTATTTTCGTTAATGGCATATTTCTCTACCAGAAATTCGCTGCATTATAGAAATAAAAACAGCTTTACGGATATTTCTAAAATAATGGCTTCGCCATTGGCACCGACGATAACCATTATTGCACCTGCCTATAATGAAGGGTTGACCATTGTTGAAAACATACGTTCGCTATTGTCTTTACAATATGTCAATTATGATGTAATGGTGGTAAACGACGGCAGCAAAGATGATACATTACAAAAACTGATCGACTCATATGACCTTGTAAAAATAGACATGGAAATGGATCCGGATTGGAAATCAAAGCCGGTACGTGGAATTTACAAGTCTAAAAACAGAGCTTTTGAAAAGCTTACAGTAGTAGACAAAATGAACGGCGGTAAATCCGACGCCTTAAATACCGGAGTGGCACTTTCAACCAGCAAATATGTAGGGTGTATAGATGTAGATTGCCTATTACAGCCAGATGCTTTGCTTCATGTGGTAAAATCATTCTTTCAACGTTCCAAGAAAAGGGTAATAGCGGTTGGCGGTGTTATTCGTGTTGCAAATTCATGTATAATTCAAGGCGGACAATTAGAGGAAATTAGGCTGCCAAGCAACTGGTTGGCAAGGTTTCAATTGTTAGAGTATACACGGTCTTTTATACTTGGTAGAATGGCTTGGGGTAGAATAGATAGTTTACTCATCATCTCTGGTGCATTTGGCTTTTTTGAACGCGAAATTGCCCTGGCAGTAGGCGGTTATGATACAGATACTGTAGGTGAGGATATGGAAATCGTCTTTAAAATGCGTAGATATATGCATGATAGAAGAGAGCCCTATACTATAGAATACATTCCTGATCCTTTATGTTGGACAGAAGTGCCTGAGGATTTGAAAATTCTTGTAAACCAAAGAGATCGTTGGGCAAGAGGTAACCTAGAAACCTTGTTCAAACACAAGGATATGTTGTTCAATTCAAAATACGGCAGACTCGGATTATTAAGTTATCCGTACTGGTTTTTTTATGAATGGTTATCTCCGCTGCTTGAATTTTTCGGTTTTTTTACCATCATACTTTTTGCCTATTTAGGGATATTAAATTGGGAGTTCTTCTTCATGATTACGTTGGCAATTTTTCTATTCTCTATCATGATATCATTTTATGCCATCCTCTGGGATGTGTATTCCTATAATCAGTACAGAAAAACAAAAGACATTTTAATTCTCATGGGGCTAGCCATTTTAGAGCCTTTCATTTTTCACCCAATTGTAGTGTACGCTGCGGTTAGGGGCAACTATAAAAAATTATTTAAAATAAAATCTGGTTGGGGATCCCAAGTTAGAAAAGGTTTTGCAAAAGCATCCTAATAGCAATGAACACAAGTAAAATAGATAGATATACCTTAAAGCAATATACGCGGCTTATGATATCCTTTTTTGGATGTCTGCTTGTATTGACGCTTTTTCAATATGGTATGCTATACTATAAAGGTGTTATAGATACTACTTTCTCTATTAGTTTCATTAAAGCCGTTGTTCATCAAATTGGTTTTACCGCTTTAATGGGTATCGTTATGGTGTTTCCCTTTAATTTCTGGGAGAATTTACGCTCTCGGTATGGCTTTAATTTGGTCTTTGTATTGCTAGGTCTTGTCTTAATTTTCGAGGCGATACTCATCGCTTATTATTGCTCAACCTTGGTGCCTTTAGGGTCAGACTTATTAGGGTATAGTTATGCCGATATGCAAATAACCCTTGCCAATTCTGGCGGATTTATGATTTCAATATATCTCTTTTTTGCCATTGCTTTTTTAATTGGTCTTTTTTGGGTTTTATATAAGGTTACTTCTAAATTTTATCATAGAATCAGTAGAATGTACCCTTTTACAATTGTATTGTTCAGCTTGTTTATGGCTTCATTGTTTACCGATGGCAAGCCAATAAACCAGAATAAGGTTCAGTATTTAGCAGTAAACATTTACAATACCAGTACAGAAGATAATTCATATACATCACAAGAAGAATATCCATTAGTTCAAGGTCCGGTTATTGAGAACGTACTTGGAGAATACTTTGAGCTAAAGGAAGATAAACCGAATATCGTTTTTATAATGGTTGAAGGTCTCGGACGTGATTTTGTAGGTGAAGGTGCTGAATTTGGAGGGTTTACGCCATTTTTAGACTCATTGACGACCAAATCTCTTTACTGGGAAAACTTTTTGAGCAATACAGGTAGAACTTTCGGAGTGTTACCGTCATTACTGGGGTCGCTACCTTTTGGTAAAAGTGGCTTTATGGAACTAGAAGAGTATCCAAATAAATTAACCATGTTCAGCGTACTCAAAAACAATGGATATCATACTTCTTTTTATCAAGGTACCAATAGCTCTTTTGATAAGGTAGATAGATTTCTTAATAGTGAGAATGTTGATTTTATATTGGATAAATCAGGATTTGGCATCAAATATCAACAGCAAGCGGAAGACGCTGCTGGCTCCTCATGGGGATATCCAGATAAGGAACTGTTCAAGAAAAGTATAAGCCTAGACAGAAGCAAAAATCAACCTAGACTTGAAGTCTACATGACCATAAGTACCCACGAACCGTTTATACCGCCAAATCAAGATGTATTTGAAGCAGAAGTAGATCAGATTTTGAATAATGGAGCTTTTGGTTCTAGGGAAACGAAAATCATAGAAAAAAACAATAATGTATTTGCCACACTGTTATATACAGACGATGCTATACAATGGTTTATGGAATCGTATAAGTCACAGCCAAATTATGAGAATACAATTTTTATAATTACCGGTGACCACAGGCTTATACCAATACCACAACGTAACAGTATCAGTCGTTTTCATGTGCCATTGATTATGTATAGCCCTATGCTGAAAAAGACCCGCAAAATGAGTTCTATCTCATCACATTTTGATGTCACTCCGTCTATTCTAGCGTTGTTGGATAATGCATACGAAATGAAAATGCCTAAAAAAGTAGCATGGATGGGAGGTGCTCTTGATATGGAAACAGCATTTAGGTCTACCAAAAATATTCCGTTAATGCGTAACAAGAACGAATTGAAGGAATATATCAGTAACGAGAAGCTATATACGAACGGCGATATTATGGAGCTGGATGAGAACATGGACATTAGTTCTACTTTTGGCGGCAGCGAGGTTGAAAAATCGTTGGAACGTTTTAAGTCAGTGAACCATTATGTAACTACCGAAAACAAGATTATACCAGATAGTTTAACCATATTCTCTGTTCAAAAGGAAAAGTTTACGCCAGCAGAAATTACCTGGATCAACAGCATTTATGACGGTAGTAATTTTGATAGATCATTTTTTAAGGCGCGTAATTTAGCATTTGATAAGAAATGGGACGATGCGCTTTTACTGTGCCGTTACATACTTTCAGAATCTCCTAGCCATATAGATACCAAAATTCTTACCGGTAGATTACATATTTGGAAAGGCAACTATGAAGAGTCCGTAAAGATTTTGAAAGAGTGTATTTCCATGAATCCCAATTACATAGATTCTTACGCAGCTCTTTTTGATGTGTATTTCTGGTACGATAAATATGCCGAAGGTTTGGCATTGGTCGATATTGTTCAAGAGAATAGTGCAAGTGCTAGCGAAATTGCCAGTAAAATCTCAAGAGCTAAAAATGTAGCAAGAAAAGCGGGAATTAATACATATAAAAGTGCCAATGCAAAAGATAAAAACATTTTGGCATCTGTAGAATAATGAATAAAACTTGGTTACATATTGTATCGCTATGTTTATTACTACTCATTACCTCGGTAAATGGGCAAGAATCACCGTACAGTAACCCTTCTTTTGAAAGTGCTTACGCACAGGCGTATGAGGGTAAGACCAATACTGCGCATAATATGCTTTACACCTTGATCAACGAGCCCGCTACAGAAGTAGAGACAGCGTTGCTATGGGCAAGAACTTTAAGTTGGCGAGGTGATTACGATGGAGCTAGACTTGCTTTCAATAAAATATTGATAAAGAACAAAAATAATAGGGAAGCATGGTTAGCAGCCGTTAAAAATGAACTCTATGCCAAAAATTACCACACCGCTTTGGGGCTCTCCAATAAGGGATTATTACATATAACAGATGATGCAGAGCTACAAAGATTGCAAACTATAGCCTTTGACGGTGTCAATGGTATTGATTACGAAGAAAAAGCTTGGTATAATGTTGAGAGTGATATTAATAGCAACCCGTTAGAACAAGTAAAAAATTCTAATACAATAGCCGCTAAAGATACGGTACAAAACCCCGAAAATGTACATAAAACACCTGTTACCGAAGAGCAATTAAAGAATACCGTTTCGGTAAACAGTTCGGTTACTTTCTATGACAAACGTTTTGATCCCATAACAACATCGAGTATTTCTTATAATAGACAAACTCCTTATGGTGTAGTAATACCAAGAATAAATAATAGTAATAGGCTAGGTAAAAACGGAATTCAGTTAGATCTAGATCTCTATCCAAAAATAGCCAAAGGTGTTTATGCCTATTTAAATTATGGTTATTCCGAATCTGAACTATACCCAAATCATAAAATGGGTGGTGATGTTTATTATAATCATAAAAGCGGAATTGAATTTTCTGCAGGAGGTAGATTTATAAATTTTGCAACGAAAGATGTAAAATCCATTACCAATTCTTTGGGGTATTATACGGGCAATTATTATTTTTCTTTACGATCTTACATAACCCCTGAGTCGGATAACCTAACCAACGTATCTGGTAATTTACTTATACGTAAGTATTTAAAGGATGCGGAAAATTTCATGGGAATAAATGTGGGAGTAGGGTTTTCTCCGGAGTTGCGTCAATTTACTTCGGGTGACCAATTACTTGCAGAAACTTTATTATATATAGAATCCCAACGTTTAAGTTTTGAATATCAATTCACCAGCAAAAATAATATTAACGCTTACAGAACCAATGTAGGTGTGCTGCGCCAAGAACAATCTTTTGATCCCGGAAGTTATTTTTATTCCATTTCAGCGGGACTTACCTACGAGTTTAATTTTTAGAACCCATATCTGCGATCCATTTATCGGCATACATGCCGTACACAAGCCCTAATTCGTTATCGTAAACATATTGCTCGTCTTTACCGGCATCAAAGTTTACATTGAAAACAAACACTTTAACGCCTGCATCTCTTAGCTGTAGCATTAGTTTCTTTTGACTGGAGATTATTCTACGGGAAACTGCTGCATATTTTACATTGTTCACTTTTAGAAAATTTACCTTATCTCCCTTAATTGCCATTAAAGGTTCTTGAGAGATCATAGTGTGTATACCGTTCTCAGATGCTTTCTCTACAGCCATAACACTAAATAGTTCCATTATTAAACGGTCTTTATCAACAAAGGCATTTGCAAAAACAATTGGATCGTTCACTTTATCAGTAATCAAGGTAGCATCTGGGTGATTCTTGAACCAGGTATTTATGCCAACCATATCTAGAGTGGTATAATCACCATATATTTTCTGTTTCATGAATTGGGCGTGAGTAGGGGGTAAGGTACCCGTATAGTCAGTAAAACGTGCCCACATGTTCCAATCATGGGCGGCAACAAGTTTACCGTCCGATGTTTCGATAATATCCAATTCAAAGAACCTAAATCCTTTTTTATAGTTTTCATCTAATGCATGTTTAGAATTGGTAGACTTTACACCATTGATTTCACCACCTGCATGGGCAATATACCTATCAATATTTCCTTCAAATTCGTAAACTTCCCTAGGAAAGTAAATTGTGCTATCTGCTATGGCAGAAGGGGCACTTATTTGTATACGAATTGAATTATCATCTACTTGCTCAAAAATTTGACCATTTAGATTATGCATAACATATGCTTGTCTTCCCTTCAAAGAACTCAACTGTGGTAAACCTAAGGTTTTTAGTTCCTTTTGAAAACGTGCCAGTTTTGCTGCTGCGGAGTCATGTGCTAAAATGGCTACTCTAGCTTCGGCATTTAGCATTTGGGTAAGTATGGTGATGAAATCTACTACATCTTGTTCGCTGCCATATGTATCAAAAGTCTTATACTCTATTTTATTATTTGCTTGAAGGTGCACAATGGTAAGACCACGTTCCAATGCTTCGGTCTGTGAACTATAAGAAAAGGTACTACGTTGATGTGTATTAAAACTATGGCTATTAAGTACCAGTTCTTCATTTAACACTTGATCCGTGTATAAATGAAAAGCTTCTATAGTATGTGCGTTTACTTGATATCCTATAAAGAACAAAACCAGTAGGTATTTAAATGTACTCTTGGTCATAATATTGGGGAAACACATCATTTTAAGTATCGTTTTATAGTGTTAAAGGTATAAGAATAGTACTTTCCTAACAGATTACATTAAAAACGAAAAAACATGCAAGGTATTGTAAAAGGATAATTATTTGAATTTCAGTGAATTATATTAATTAAAACTAAAATATTTCTTAACCATGGCTTAAAATCGCCTTGGCACTAATAACTGAAATTTGACGACCTAATAACAAGGTTTTAAAAGAAATACCGATAAAATACCTAGAAAATGGGATGAACTGCACTCATGAAACCCTAATAAAACCCAGACTTCGAAGAGTTTTTAATGCTTAACAACATATTTCTATAGGTTTTACAACAGATTTAAATTGGTTCACCACATTTTGTTGTTACAAGCTTAACATCATTATATATTTACTATCAAGATATGAAGACCCAAATTAAAATTAACTTTTAAACCTACAATATGCTTTACGACACCTACGGTGAAGAATACCTTATGTTTCTTCAAGATTTAAATGAGATTTTAAGTATC
This sequence comes from Maribacter litoralis, assembly GCF_902506355.1. NCBI lineage: Bacteria > Pseudomonadati > Bacteroidota > Flavobacteriia > Flavobacteriales > Flavobacteriaceae > Maribacter > Maribacter litoralis. Next base: position 3,855,747 of record NZ_LR733271.1, read on the forward strand.
AACGAATTAGCTGAGTTGGATTACATGTAAGATAAACCAAACCAAAACACCAAAAATTTAAACCAATGGCACATCAAAATCAAGATTTTTCATCCTACCAAAATTTTATCCAGGATTTAAATAGTATTCTGGTTAATTTCAATATCAATAAACTATCCTATTCTTAGGATCAGATAAAAAGCAAAAAGAAAGCGCCCGTATAAAACGGGCGCTTTCTTTTTTAAAACAAAAATTATATTTAGCCTAAATAGGTCTTAAGTAACTTACTTCTAGACGCATGTCTCAATTTACGGATTGCCTTTTCCCTAATTTGTCTAACACGTTCTCTTGTTAAATCGAACGTTTGCCCGATCTCTGCCAAAGTCATAGATTGTTGGTCACCAATACCATAATACAGCTTCACTACATCTGCCTCTCTTGGAGATAAAGTATCTAATGCTCTATTGATTTCTGTATTCAATGACTGCTGCAATAAAATGTTATCTGGTTTTGGAGACTCTCCTGAACGTAATACATCGTACAGGTTAGAATCTTCACCTTCACGTAATGGAGCATCCATAGATACGTGTCTTCCAGAATTCTTTAATGACTGTTTTACTTCAGAAACGGTCATTTCCAACTCTTTTGCAATTTCCTCTGGAGATGGTGGGCGCTCATGTGCCTGCTCTAAGTAAGAAAATGTCTTTTTTATTTTGTTTATCGAACCAATTTTGTTCAATGGTAAACGAACAACCCTAGATTGTTCTGCCAAAGCTTGCAATATTGATTGTCTGATCCACCAAACGGCATAGGATATAAACTTAAATCCTCTTGTTTCATCAAATCTTTTTGCGGCTTTCACTAAACCTAGGTTACCCTCGTTAATTAAATCTGGTAATTTTAAACCTTGATTTTGGTATTGTTTTGCTACGGAAACCACAAATCTTAAATTGGCCGTGGTCAATTTTTCCAAAGCTGCTTGACTACCTTCTCGAATCTTCTGCGCTAGTTCTACCTCTTCATTCGCTGTAATCAAATCAATTTTACTGATATCTTGCAAGTATTTATCCAGTGATTTCGATTCACGATTCGTTACCTGCTTGATAATCTTTAGTTGCCTCATATGTGTGTATGGAATTTAGAAGTTGTACAAGTTTACATAATAGCATTTTTTATCGTAATAACCTAATGAATAACATTATAGTTCTACATGACTTATAAGCTTTAACACAGATTTAAGGATTTATGACCTTTCATCGGTAAAGCGTATTTTTGGTGTCTTACTGCACATATTTATGAGTAAAAGGGCATTAAAAACATATTTATCGAAACTTCCAAAAAAGGCTTTGGAAGAGCAGATACTGGAGTTGTACGAGAAATTTCCTACCGTAAAAACATATTACGATTTTGCCTTCAACCCTAAAGAGGACAAACTAGTACAAGACGCCAAGGCCAAGATTTCTAATGAGTATTTTCCTCTAAAAAGAAGAAGGCCTAAAGCAAGGAGATCTGTTGCCCAAAAATTTATAAAGCATTTTGTAAAACTAGGTGTAGACCCACATCTCATTGCAGATGTTATGTGTTATAATCTAGAGATAGCCCAAACTTTTTCAATGGAGAAAAATGTGCCAGATTCTTTTTATAAAAGCATGTTGAATTCCTTTACCGAGGTTATTCATTTTACAAGCGTGCAAGGCGTATTTACTGATTTTAAAGAGCGCATCCTAAAAATATACACTGAAACACAAAACCAAAAATGGCCGCTGGAAGAAGAGTTTTCAAAGGCTTTGGATATTATAGATTAGCATATGGCAATTGTAATTATAAGACAAGACGATAAGATTGATGTATGGAAGAATGCATTGCTAAAAGAGAATAGTTCGCTAAAGGTATACAGCTATTTAGAAGAGCACCCAAAAGAAGAAATTACCATGGCATGCATTTGGAAGCATCCTAAAGGTACTCTGGCAAACTATCCGAACTTAAAATGTATTGCATCTGCAGGTGCAGGGGTAGACTATATTTTTGAAGACGAAACCCGACCCAAAAACATTCCAATTACACGAATTGTAGATCCCTACTTGGCAAGCGACATGTCTGAACATGTATTGAGCGTAATTCTGGCGCATCTTAAAAATTTAAATCAATATAAATTGGATCAGGTTGCCAATGTTTGGGAACCAAAGGAATATATGCGTATTAAAGATGTAACCGTGGGTATCTTAGGATTGGGTGAATTAGGCGCTCTTTGTGCGGCCGATCTTGCCAACGTTGGGTTCTCGGTACAAGGGTGGAGCAGAAGCAAGAAACATATAGATGGGGTCAACACATACAATGGCGAAGAGCAACAACAAGATTTTTTAAAAACTACCGATGTTTTGGTATGTCTACTACCGTTAACCGATGCTACTAAGGGTATTTTGAACAAAAAACTATTGTCTCAACTACCTGAAAATGCGTATCTAATCAATGTGGCTCGTGGTGGGCATTTAATTGACGAAGACCTATTGGAACTTTTAGATTCGGGTTATTTATCGGGTGCTTGTTTAGATGTGTATCACACAGAACCTTTACCAAAAGACCATTGGTTTTGGAACCATCATAAAATACACATGACACCTCATTACGCAAGTGTATCGGACACTAGTTCGGTAATTCCACAAATTGTAGAAAACTATAAAAGGTTAGATACCGGTGAAAAATTGCAGCATCTTGTGGATACTGACAAGGGATACTAAAATTGTGTTTTAAAGTTTTTTATTTCCTATACCCATAAAATTCTCATAATTTTATAAGGTTTTTGCATTATTAATCTAAATAAACGCCTACAAACCTTTTGAAGTTACATAAAGAGACCACTGAGAAGACCCTGTACGATTATCAAGAGGAAGATCTACATACTATTTTTAAGTATCTAGATGAAAACGGTGATAATTCTAATCTGCTGTACCAATTGCCTACAGGCGGAGGTAAAACAGTGGTATTTTCAGAAATAGCCAAACGCTATATAGCCAAGACAAATAAAAAAGTAATTGTTCTTACCCATCGTATTGAACTTAGTCAACAAACGTCTAGAATGTTGAATGGTTTTGGGGTAAAGAACAAAATAATAAACAGCGAAGTAAAAGAATGGCAAGACCAAGATGAGTTCATGTGCTTTGTTGCCATGGTTGAAACGCTGAATAACAGGTTGCAAGAAGAAAAGATTGAAATCAATAATATTGGTTTGGTTATTATTGATGAGGCCCATTACAATTCTTTTCGCAAGCTTTTTAAATATTTTGAGAACTCGGTAATTCTTGGGGTTACGGCAACTCCTTTAAGTTCCAATATAAAACTCCCCATGAAAGACAACTATAAAAAGTTGATCGTGGGCGAGTCTATTGAATCCCTTATTCAGAAAAAGTTTTTGGCAAAGGCCAATATGTATAATTATGATGTTAGCCTACAAACCTTAAAATTGGGTATTAGTGGTGATTATACCGTAAAATCATCAGATGAACTGTATGGTAACCACAGCATGTTGAACAAGCTGGTAACCGCTTACAATGAAATTGCGAAAGGTACCAAAACCTTAATTTTCAACAACGGTATAAATACGTCAAGGTATGTCTGTGAAACTTTTAGAAAAGCCGGTTATAACATTCGGCACCTAGATAATAAAAACAACGCTTCAGAACGAAAAGAGATTCTTAAGTGGTTTAAAGAAACTCCCGATGCCATATTAACTTCAGTAAGTATTTTAACTACCGGGTTTGATGAGCCTAGTGTAGAGACCATTATTTTAAACCGTGCTACACGTTCGCTTACCCTTTATTTTCAAATGATCGGTCGTGGCTCTCGATACCTTCCTAATAAGCAAGAGTTCAACGTTATTGATATGGGTAACAATATTGCCCGTTTCGGACTTTGGAATGCGGGTATTGACTGGCAAGAAATATTTCATTTTCCAGATTTTTACTTGGAGAATATTAAAAATGACGAGGAAATTGAACGCGAATTCGTTTATGAAATGCCACCGGAATTACGTGCTGAATTTTCTAAATCAACCGACATAGATTTTGATATCAAAGCGGAATACAAAAAGAGTTTTGCCAACGGCGAAAAATCTAAACTTGTACTCGAAAAGAGTATTGAGCAGCATGCCAAAATATGTGTTGAAAATTCAGAAGATGTTTTTGATGCCCGTATTCTCGCCAAAAAACTTAAAGAGGAAATTCAATATCGGGTTCGTCAATATTCATATTGCATTATGAATAATACCAAAAATTACAAAGAGTGGTTAGAGGAAGATTATGAACGTAAATTACGCTCTAAGATTTCCAAGCTTTTTGCTGCCAAGATGTAGGTTTTGTTTATGATTGGGTATTATGATTTTGAATTGATGTAATTAGCAATTCTATATTCTATCATACCGTATTTTATAAGATTTGGAAAAATGGTCCGCTGATTATCTATATTGAAATAAGTTGGTTAATTTCAAGAGCTTGAACAACAACGCTCTCAACGAATGAAAAACCGCTTATTTTCCCTTACCTTACTCTTAACCATTATATTTTACGGCATTGCCGGTTATCACTTTCTAACCGGGTGGCATCCTATTATTATGATGCTCATTGCCATTATTTTTGGTCTTTTAATTAACCTAGTTGTATACGGTATTTTTAATTTTTTGGGTAAAGGATTAAAGCAAATTCCGCTGAAATCAATAACTGCCGTTCTTAGTGCAATCATTGTTTTCATTATTCTAAAATATATCGGTTTCGGTTGGCCTACTTTATTTTACACTGGGGTCATTAGCCTCGGTGTTTTATTATGCATAGCTCTTTATAGATTTCAACGAAAAAGAACCTTCTTTACAGGTTTTTCATTGCTGATTTTATTGGTTGGCGCAGGTTATGTATTCTTTAAATTGGCAGGTACAGGTAAAGATCCATATATAAATGATGTACCGTTGGCTTTTACCCAAGATGAGTCTTTTCCTCCTGAAACGGTCAATATGGAGAATCCTGCAATACTGGGTTCGTACTCCGTCAATACGTTTACCTATGGTAGTGGTAGCGATGAACAACGGGAAGAATTTTCAACCGGTATTAAATTTAAAACGAATACCGTAGATGGTTCTTGGTTGATTCCTGAGTGGAAGGGCAAGAAGAAAAAATGGCGCGAAAGTTATTGGGGGTTCGGGGCAGAAAACTTTCCCCTCAACGGTAGAGTGTATATGCCCGAAGGTGACGGACCATTTCCATTGACCCTAATTGTTCATGGAAATCATAATATGATCGATTATTCTGATGATGGCTATGGCTATTTGGGCAGTTTATTGGCGAGTAGGGGAATTATAGCGGTATCGGTCGATGAGAATTTTTTAAACGGACATTGGTCGGGTGATTTTAGAGGAAAAGAAATGCCTGCTCGAGCATGGTTGCTATTAAAGCATTTGGAACAATGGAGAAGCTGGAACAATGATGATGGTCACGAATTAGCGCAAAAAGTGGATATGGAGAATATTATCTTGATCGGACATTCGCGTGGTGGCGAAGCGGTTTCCATTGCGGCGGCATATAATCCGTTACCTTATTTTCCGGATCTGGCAAAAGAAAAATTTAATTTCAATTTTGGAATCAAAGGGGTAGTGGCGCTTGCTCCCACAGATTACAGATATAATCGTAAAATTATACTCAACAACATTAATTTTTTAAGCATACAAGGTTCTTATGATGCCGATGAAGTGAGCTTTTGGGGAATGAGGCCTTATCGCCGTCTAAAATATACCGATTCTGTAAACAGGTTCAAGGCGGGTGTCTATATTCATCATGCCAATCACGGTCAGTTTAATTCCACTTGGGGAAATTCAGATTTTGGTGCGCCATCAAAATGGTTGTTGAACTTAAATCCGCTACTTAAAGAAGAGCAGCAACAAGAAGCTGCCAAAGTATTTATCGGCTCTTTTGCCGAGGCTACTTTAAAAGGTAATCAAGAATACCGTTCTATTTTTAAAAACGTTTCGGTAGCAAAGCAATGGCTGCCCGTAGAGCATTACCTCACTTCTTTTGAATCATCCAATTTTCATACTATTGCCGATTTTGAAGAGGATTTGGATATTACCACCGCCATTGATAGCGCGGTATTACAAGCTACCCATGTTGCTTTATGGAAAGAACAAAATTTACCTACCCGTGATGAAGGCAGCCAAGAAAACAACGCCGTTGTTTTGGGATGGGATTATGAAAATTCGGTAACGTCGGATAAGGCTGAATACCAAATTGTACTATCGGATAATGATTCAACCGCATTCGCGTCCAATTATAACCTGCAGTTTACACTTGGTGCAGGCAATCACGAATGGTTAGATATCAATGTTACGGAAGAAGAAAAAGAGACTGATTCGGAAGAAAATAAAAGAGAAGCCCCGCAACTGGATTTTACCGTTCAGCTTACGGATAAAGCGGGACAAACAAGTGCTTATAAAGTAAGTGAGGTAAAAGGTATTACAAAACCGTTAAAAACAAGATTTACAAAATTTGAATTCTTGGATAAAGATATGATAGGTGAAGATTGGGAAGTACAATTGCAGACATATCACTTGCCATTAGAGAAATTCTCTTCTATTAACCCTGAGTTAACTCTAGAAGAGGTAAGTAAAATCACATTTATTTTTGACCAAACAGAGTACGGAGTAGTAGTGCTTGATGAAATTGGTATTTCTGTGGATTAGTTGTTGGTTGTTGGTTGTTGGTTGATGGTTGATGGTTGATGGTTGTCCGTTGATGGTTGTCCGTTGATGGTTGTCCGTTGATGGTTGTCCGTTGATGGTTGTCCGTTGATGGTTGTCCGTTGATGGTGTTAAAAATTTAGCTTTGCTAAATTTTATAACACAAAAAAATCTATTTTCTATTTTCTCAATTCCTACGTAGTACTTTGAAAATCACACCTTATACTTAATACTTCGTACCTTGCTTGTCCGTTCGAGTGAATTTCGAGGTACGATAAATTTGTATCGAGAACCCTATCGTGTTTCAAAGTTCTCGATACAACTTTTTAGTTTCCGTGATGCTTCATCTAAAAAGCCACTCGAAGTGACAATCGTACTTTTTGGTTTATCAATTACTTTAATTCAACAGATTGCCACGTCGCGAAAAGCTCCTCGCAAAGACGCGGTCCTACTGAGCACTGAGCACTGACACTGCCAACTGATACTGCTAACTAAAAACTTGCCAACCAACAACCATTTCCCTTACTTTGTACTTAATACTTCGGACTTTGAACTTAAAAAAACATCCTAAAACCCTTCTCGTAATCGCACTCGTATGGCCCGAACTTGCTTCTACGGCTGCTGGGGTTCGTATGATGCAATTATTGCAAGTATTTAAAAAACAAGGGTACGGCATTACTGTGGCTTCCGCAGCTACTAAGTCTGAGTATTCAGAAGATTTGAATGCTTTGGGTTACCAAACGGCAGATATCAAAATAAATGATAGTTCTTTTGATGTTTTTGCAAAAGATTTGAATCCTGATGTGGTGTTGTTCGATCGTTTCTTGACCGAAGAACAGTTTGGGTGGCGTGTGGCGGAGAACTGTCCCGATGCACTTCGTATTTTAGATACTGAAGATTTACATTCTCTACGTCATGTGCGTGAGCAATGCTTTAAAAAAGATATTCCATTTACTACAGATGCTTGGTTGGCAGATGATAAAACCAAACGGGAAATTGCCAGTATTTATCGCTGCGATCTCTCTTTGATCATTTCTAGCTATGAGCTGGAACTATTGACAGATGTATTCAACATAGATAAAAGTCTATTGTTGTTACTTCCTTTTATGATCGATGAAATCACTACTGAAACGAATTGGAAAACATTTGAGGAAAGAGAAGATTTTGTATTCATAGGTGGCGGAAAACACGCGCCCAATATTGATGCGGTCAAATGCTTAAAATCGATTATATGGCCATTAATTCGTAAACAATTACCAGAAGTTAAATTGCATATTTTTGGTGCTTATTTACCACAGCAAATTGTAGAAATGAATAACCCTGCAACCGGATTTCATGTACACGGTAGGGCAGAAGATGTAAATGAAGTCATGCAATCGGCAAAAGTATGTCTAGCTCCGCTACGTTTTGGCGCGGGAATTAAAGGTAAACTACTTTCGGCTATGCAAAACGGCACACCCAGTGTAACCACAACTATTGGTGCCGAAGGCATGCACGGTATTTTTGACTGGAACGGCTACGTTGAAAACGACCATACCACTTTTGTGGAAGCTGCCATTCGATTGTACACAACGCAACTTACTTGGCAAAATTCCCAAGATCAAGCCAGGACTTTAATCAATACGTTATATGCTAAAGCAAGCTTAGAAAATATGTTAGTAATGCAAGTAGAACAGCTTCAAAAAGATTTAGCTACACATAGAAAGCAAAATTTTACAGGAGCTTTGCTACAACACCAAACCATGACTGCTACCAAGTTTATGAGTAAGTGGATTGAGGAGAAGAATAAAGTGTAATATTTAAATTTGAATCTAATTTTTTATACTAATTATTTCTCTATCTAAAAGAAAATCTGGATTATATTCTTCGTACTTAGCATCAATATATTCTAAATAATTATATTCATGTAAATAAAATGAACTTCCTTCGTAATTAAGATTATCAATTTCTAAATCAGGATATTTATTTAAAATTTCCTCAGGTAATTCGTAATTATAATCATAATAATATTTTCCTTGGTTTAAATTCCAGTTAACTTCTACATAGTCTACATCTTTAGTTCCTACGGAAGATTGGAAGTGGTGACTTTGTCTGTTGAAACTATTAGAAGAAGGACCATTATATTGAAAATTATTTATAGCATCATTAGTTACATCTACATTCCAATAGTCAATATCCGCTAATTGAAATCCAACGGGTCTATCACCATATTTTAAAAATAGATAATCGAAATTACCATTTGTGTAATTTAATGTAGTTATATATTTATCGAGAGTATTTAAATATCCTAAATTGATATTGTTTGAGGTTATTTTGTCATTATTAAAGGGTAACATTAAGTTTAAAAGATAACCACCTCCTTCATTGTAGGCTTGATTTTCTTCAAAACCAACAATATTACAGAAGTATTCGCCCCCATTAGGTAAGTATAACGGTACAATTTCGTCATAACTTTGTAATTCTGAACTATTAAAACTTATAGTTGCACCATCGGTTAGGTCATCCAAAAATTTATATTTTGCATCTCCATTAGTATCATAAATTGAAAATAAGTAACGATTCTCTTGATAAAGAGGAATGTTTTCAAATTCGATATTCGTAACCTGATTTACTGTGGTTTCACTAAAACCGCCTGATAAAGTAGATCCATATTTATTTGATAAAGTATAGGAAGCTGGAGAATTCAAATTGTTAGCATTAATTTTTAGTGCACCTATAGCATCTCCCCTTGATGTAAAATCTACTGGAGTTCCAGATACTAAATTCCATATAGAACCGTCACTTACAGAAGAAAATGTTGAAATACTTATATATGTATTTCCTTCATAATTCCGAACATTAATTAAGCTGATATTATTATCATGAATAGCGGTTGTCGTAGGTTTTTCAAAATGTACAGAAGCTCCATTGTCTATTTGGATATAGTCTAAAACATCACCGTTATTGGCATCATTTACAACTAACCAAGATTCGCTATTTTCAGAATAATAATTATTATCTACGTTTAAAGTAAAATAAATTTCATTTTCAATAGGTTCTTCTTCCGTAGGATTTTCTGATTCCGGTTCTGACACAACAGGTTCTGATGAATCTGAGGAACAAGAAATGACAACAAATATAATTGGAATTAATACTAGAATAAGTTTTTTCATAATAATCAAACGGAGCTATTATAAATATATTGGTTTGCTATAAATCTCAACTGAGTATAGCCATTTTTAGATTATAATATTAGCTTATTTTCTATTATAACACCAAACTATGATGGCAACAAAGTTTAGGAGTAAGTAGATTGAGGAGAAGAATAGGAAGTGATGATAAGTTTCGTTATCTGGTTTGTATAAGATTAGTTGCGTGGTTTAAGCACTAAAATTAGCAAATAAATCACAGATAGAAAGTCCGCGAGGACTTTCGTAAGTAAGCTAGAACTAGCAATTAATTTTATACGGTGTTGTGCACAGTATTTTTCTTTTATTTTCTAGCGTTCAATAATCCTCCAAGAATTACGCAAGACATTCCAATTAGGTATGCTGTATGAAATGGCTCATTGAAAAAAACAATCAAAAATATTGAGGACAAAACTGGTGTTAAGAAAACAAATGGTGCTATAAATGAGGCTTCTCCCATTTTGAGAGCTTTAATCCAAAATATATATGAAAGTCCATTCACTAAAAAACCATTTATAAGAATTGGAATTATAGTGTTTATTTCAGGTATTTTAAACCCCGAAAATATGTTCATAGATATAAATGAAGCAACAGTTGCAGTCAAAAAATATATTGTTAATAGTGAATTATCGTCCATTTCGATTTTTTTACTTAAAACAGAAAATAAGGCAAAGGCGAATGCTCCAAAGAATACGATTAAATCAATATTTAAATTTTCAAATTTAAGTTGCTGGAAATTTCCTTTCGTTAACACAATAAAGACTCCAAAAAAGCCTAAAAGAATGGACGTGGTTTTTGGGAAAGTAAGTTTTTCTTTTAAAATGATAAGCGATAATATGGCAATTAAAATAGGCCAAGAATATTGGACGATGAGAACTTCCATTCCTGGTGCATTCGCATAACCTAAATATAGTAGAACGTAATAAAGATAAGTGCCCAAAAAGCCTAATAATATGGCTTTTAGCCATTTTTTTTTAGAAATTTTACCTAAATGGTTTATCTTTTTTTTATAAATGCCTATTCCAAAAAAAAACAATAATGATGATAGACTAGACCAAAAAAGAAATTGATGGTTATCCAATCCATCTTGCCCTAATTTAGATACAACAGGAATTAATGCCCATAAAAACACACAAACTAAAACGTAAAAGATAGATTTGTTCATACTAGAAAACTTAAGGTTTGAATTTTTTACAAATTTCAGTTTTCAGTAGGACTATAAATATGACAATTAAGGATAGTTATGGTATTATTTGGTATTTAAGTTTAATTCAGCCGATTTTCTATATTCTATTGGTGTTTTTTTAAACTGTTTTTTAAAAGCTTTTATAAAATATGAACTATCAGAATAACCGAGCTCTGCTACTATTTCTTTAATGCTTAAATTGCTATAACGCAGTATTCTAGAGGCTTCATTTAGTATATAGATTTCCAGAAATTTAGCAGGTGTAAGTCCAGTAATGTTACGAATTGCTAGATTAAGTTTTTTTTGAGAAATTGCCAATGTAGAAGTATAAAAGCTCAACTGTTTCTCGTTGGTGTAATGTACCCTAACAAGTTGCACAAATTGCTCCAATAATTTAGTATTATTTGTATGAGATTGTACAGTGCTTTTTTCTTTTATGTTATTAAATGCATTTATTTTGGTTAGAATAATATGCAGATAATTCTGTATTATGCTTGGTGATGTACTTGTGTTTGTTTTTGAATAATGATTTAATAAATTAAATTCGTCATTTAAGAGACTAATTTCATTAGCAGAAACTTTGATATATGCTTTGTCTATGTTATGAAAAAGAAGTGTAGATCTGTTTTGAAACCTGTCTAATAAACTATCGCAAAAACTAACAACATAACCTTGAACGTCTTTATTGTATGTTATTTTGTGTAAGTAATAAGGTGCTAAAAGAAAAATAGTTCCGCTTGTATAATCATACTTTTTGTTCTCTATTATATGCACTCCTGAACCGTTTTCAATCCAGACAATTTGATAAAAAATATGGCGATGTAGTGATGTTCCATCATTATTTAAGGTTTGGTATCTACCATCAATAATTTTGTCTATTACAATTTTTTTATCATACTTCTTAAGTAATTTTTCAAACTCCTTTTTTATCACTTATTGGTGTTTTTATATTGTGCACAACGTGGAGCTAAGAAGAGTTTCAATTCTTTTTAGCGGATGATAACGAAGTTCGTTCTTTCAAAAATTGAAAGCAAGTACTTACATAATGAGTTGTAATCAAGTTATTAACGAAATGGTTAATTAAAAATGCCAACTACCACTGCCTACTAAAAACTAATAACTGTAAACTGATCCTGCTAGTTGAATACTTAAAATAACACCAATTATTGCGTAATTTCGTGCTATCTAAAAATGCTAAGAATGGAAGTGGATAAAATGCTAAATTGTATTACAAAGGTCATTGAACATATGCCACAAGATTGGTTGAACCTAACGACCCATCGGTTGGATATTTATAATGAGGAATTGGCAAAAGTTCAATTTTTATATCAGTTTATTGATTTAGCGAAGGAAGGGAATTCCGATGTAGCTGCTTTGAGTAATTTACCAACTGCCTATGACTATATTCGATTGGGTCACCCGTTGTCTTGTGTTTTAGAATGGGTAATTGGTAATTTAAACGGGTTGCCAGCTGAGCAGGTCATCAGTTTTCAGTCTAAAACTGCTCCTGTTTTAGCTATCCTAAGAAAAAATCATTTAGAACATAGAAATACACTTATTACTTACGTGAACGAGCTGCCCGGTTCTTTTGATTTGAATGTGCTAAAAACGGTTTACGGCTTTTCGTTTGAACTGAAAAAGATAGATGACCCCGTAAATGTTGATTCCTTTGATGGTAGCACCATTTTCATTGCTCAACAAGATGAAATTTCCAAATCGAACTTAGCGTCGAACATAGATTTTTATGTACATATGTACGATCATTTAGGTAGTGTATTAATGGTTAATGGAGATGAAAACAAAAAGTTCATCTCAGATATTCAACATTTTAGACGTAGGGAAACCGTTGCCATGACTCCCGCAAACTGCCTTAGTGCCTTACAGTCCCTCGTGCAAGGTACATCCGTAGAAAATAAAAATCATCATTTCGCAGAACATAAAGAGAAGGTGCACCAATTAATTAGAGAGATTTGTGGAACTACAACCAACCCATTGGTGGCGTCTAGCGGACTATCCATTCAATATGCCATTATGATGGGCTTGGTAGATTATGCTTTAGAAAACTATAAGGATAAGGCGATTAAAATCGTTGTTCCGCCAAATTGCTATGGTGGTACCAATGATCAGGCTAGGCGAGTTGCCGCTTGTAGTGATGCCATAGAAATTGTGGATTTACTGGTAGACGGAGATAATGATATGGTGCAAAGTATCGATACCGTTTTAGGGCAAATCGCTAAAGAGGATGCCATACCATATATTATTGCAGAAATACCCACAAACCCGAGAGTTGAAGTTCCCGACCTTCAAAAACTAAGGGCGGTTTTAAGTGCAAAACGAAAAACTGCAAGTGGAGGAGAGGCTTTAGATCCTGTTTTTATTTTGGATCAAACGTTTTGCCCTAATGTCCATTTTTTAGGGGATGACGATATTCTTTCCTCCGTTAGAACCATTTCATTTGCGAGCGGATCTAAATTTCCTAGTGGTGGTAAATGTACCGCTGGTTACTGCATCGCCAATATAAAGGGAGAGGACTTAATGAATAAAATAGCATTGCATCTTGATCTTTGTGATAATGAAGCAACAGACCTACAATTGGAAATTCTTGCGCAGCAAATGCCATCTATGAACCAACGAATTAATGATGCGTATGCCAATACGCGTGAGTTTGTACAGTTCATTGCAGAGACGTTGCCAGCGGCTAAAATCAATTTTGTTTCCGATGAGTTGGCAGAAGAAGGGTTTACCCCATCTGTCTTTTCATTGGATCTGCCTACCAAAGGAAATACCCCAGAAGAAAGGGAGGCGTATAAAAGAAAAATGAACGATAGGTTGATTCATTTAATGATAACTGAAATACCTAATGAAAGTAAGTACTGTGTTAGTTACGGACAGTTGAAAGGGTGCTACTGGACAATACCGGCAACATCTACACAAGGTACTACCAAAGAGGATGATAAAGATTATATAGCACGTGTGTCACTTTCTCCAAATATGGATTTAGAACGCCATAAAGAGGTCTTTATAAAGTTTGTTGAAAGTATTTAAAACTGGGTAGGGCAGGGCTATTCTATATAGCCTTGTTCGCGCATCCATTCATCATTGAACATTTTACCTACGTACCTGCTACCGTGGTCATGAAACAATACCACCACAACATCATCTTTGGTAAAGTGTTCTTTTAACTGCAACACGCCTTTAACGGCAGATCCAGCGGAATTTCCTAAAAACATGCCTTCTTCTTTTGCCAACCTTTGCGTGTATACCGCACCATCTTTATCGGTTACTTTGGTGAAACCGTCTATAATGCTGAAGTCCACATTTTTTGGCAGAATATCTTCACCAATGCCTTCGGTTACATATGGGTAGATTTCCTTTTCATCAAAAATTCCCGTTTCATGGTATTTCTTGAATACGCTACCATATGTATCTATTCCCCAAACTTTAATATTTGGATTCTGCTCTTTTAAGTATTTGCCAACGCCAGATATGGTTCCTCCGGTACCCACACCCACTACAAAATGAGTGATTTTACCTTCGGTCTGCTTCCATATTTCGGGTCCGGTACTTTCGTAATGCGCTTTTGCGTTACTAGAGTTATCATACTGATTTACGTACCAACTATTTGGAGTTTCTTCTGCCAATCTTTTGGAAACCGAATAATAAGATCTAGGGTCATCTGGTTCTACTGCGGTTGGGCAAACCACAACTTGTGCACCTACAGCACGTAATATATCGCACTTTTCTTTCGACTGTTTATCCGCCAGTACAAAAATACATTTGTAACCTTTTACAATGGCAGCCAATGCCAGTCCCATGCCCGTATTTCCAGAGGTTCCTTCTATAATGGTTCCACCAGGCTTTAGTCTACCATCAGCTTCGGCATCTTCGATCATCTTTAACGCCATACGGTCTTTAACTGAGTTACCAGGGTTAAATGTCTCGTACTTAGCCAATACCAAACAAGGTAATTCCGCCGTAAGCGTATTGATTTTCACAAGGGGAGTATTACCAATTGTTTCAAGTATATTTTCTGCGTATTCCATAGCTGTTTTTAAAGTCATTCAAATGTATAAAACTAGATTGACCAAAGCAAAACTGTTGCAGATACATCAATATTTGATTTCAGCTTTTCGTCATAGCGAACGGAGTGAAGCTATCTTTTTACTTGGAACACGAGAATATTCCAATATTGAATTGTCAGTTCGAGTGAATTGCGAGGCACGAGAAATTAGTATCGAGAACCATTACGTGTACCAAGGTTCTCGATACAACTTTTTGGCTTTCGCGATGCTTCAACCAAAAAGCCACTCGAAGTGACATTCTCAAAAAACGTAGTGTCATCCTTATTGAAGTCGAAGGTTTAGGACCACGGAGTGATTCTTTTAACTATCAAGAGTCATGGACTACACTCAGACTGACAGTGGTACTAATAACTTAGGCAGCACACTGAAAACTGTTACTCAACACTGAAACATATCTTCAACAGATTGCCACGTCGCGAAAAGCTCCTCGCAAAGACGTTTTTATTTGTCATAGTGAGCGGAGCGAAGCTATCTGTTTATTTGTAATACGAGAATATTCCATTATTGAATTGTCAGTTCGAGTGAATTTCGAGGAACGAGAAATTAGTATCGAGAACCCTTTTGTGTACCAAGGTTCTCGATACAACTATTTGGCTTTCGCGATGCTTCAACCAAAAAGCCACTCAAAGTGACATTCTCAAAAAACGTAGTGTCAGCCTTATTGAAGTCGAAGGTTTAGGACCACGGAATGATTCTTTTAACTATCAAGAGTCATGGACTACGCTCAGACTGACAGTGGTACTAATAACTTAGGCAGCACACTGAAAACTGTTACTCAACACTGAAACATATCTTCAACAGATTGCTACCTCGCGAAAAGCTCCTCGCAAAGATGTTTTTATTCGTCAAAGTGACCGTAACGAAGCTATCTGTTTAATTGATATATAACTATGATGCCGGCACAGAATATGAAAAACTGAATACTGAATACTAATAGTGTCAACTGAAAACCAAGCACTAATTAACTCCTACCGTTTTAATGTAAAATGCCCATTTAAACTAGTACCATCATCACGAGTAACTACAAACCAATAGTCAGATGCTGGCATGGTGTGCCCGTTATAGGTGCCGTCCCAAGAAGAAGTTCCGTTCAGCTGTTTTAGGAACTTGCCATATCTATCAAATATTTTAACGCTCAAAGCAGGTTCGGTATCTGCATAGTCTATAACCCATTCATCATTGATGCCATCATTATTTGGGGTAAAGAATTTCGGGAAATATAAAATATATGCAAGGTCTTGGGTAATACCACAACCATTTTTATCTCTTACGTACACCGTATATTCTCCCGGTAGTAAGTCGGTAAACAAGGCATTGTCTTGGTAGTTATAATTATCTAGGGAATACTCGTAATCGCCCAGACTGGTATCAGATAAAATTACTTCAATACTGTTGTTATTGGCTGTCCAGTCTTGAATATCAAAATTGGAAATGGTTGCAACATTAGATAATACCACTTCAAAATTTTTGGTGGTACTGCAAGAGTACGTGCCGTGGTCTTCCGTTACGCTAACCCAATAGGCTCCAATGTTATCCGTAGTTACTGTAATGGTCTGCGTAGTTTCCCCGGTGGACCATTCATAATTATCAAATCCAAAGCCGGCATCGATGGTGACACTCTCATCGGCTTCGCATAATCCTATATAATCACCTAATGCGATGATGGGCGTTTTGATTAGACTCAGAGTGATTTCCGCAACTTGAGAACATTTGTCACCCGAAACAATACGGACATACACTGTGGGATTCTCAACATTCCACATATACGACGTAGCTTGTGCTATTTCATCTTCCGCAACAGCATTTTCTGCACCTGTATGCGTACTGTAGTAGCTATATTGGCAGTCCGTACAATTTGATAATTCTGATTCGTATGCCGTAACATCTACCAATTCTACTTCATCATTATCGGTGTCGCAAACATCAATGGTGATATCGTTCAATGCTAAAGATGGTGTTACAATTTGTACGGTTATGGCAATTCGCTCTTCACTTTCGCAACCATTAACGGTCTCTTGTGCGCCATAATAGGTATTGCCATCAACCAAACTGGTGGTTTCAGGTATAATATTCCCATCATTTAAAGTATCGTACCAAATGGCTGAGCTACTGACTTCTATATTTTGAAGTGTTGGGTATTGCGTGGTGCAAAAAAATTGCTCGCTTTCACCTACCAATGCTTCTGGTTTTTCTAAAACTTCTACATAATATTCATCTGATGCTATTCTACAAGTAGTGCTGTTTATATTATCTCCGTTTGCTACACTTACCCGATATAAATAATCGCCTGCTGTGCTGGTATCCGTAAAATGAAAATCGGTGGTGGTTTCTCCTGCAATATCATTCCAGCTATCACCATAATCATCAGAAAACTGCCATTGAAAACGTGGGTCTGAGTATCCTGCAGATATTTCCGTTTTAAAAGTATAGTCTACTATTGCATCTTGGCAAACCACCAAGTTGGTGCCTGACTCATTATCAATGGAATTCGTAATTGTTGGTCCGCAGGGTTTAAATGTAATATCATCTAAAACAATATCATTTCCCGGGTGTGCACTCGGTGCGGTATTGAGAATGGTAATGACCACTTCGGTGTCGCTATCCAAGGTAAAAAAGAAGCCATACTGCACCCAAGTACCCGTTGCTGTTTGTTGTATATCTCCAGTATTATAAGATCCTAGAATATTACCCGAGGTGTCACTGACCCTAAAGGTAACATCTGGGTGGTATTCATCGGTACCCGCACTTGGGTTCATTACATTCATGAGCCATGCCGAAAATTCATAGGTAGTATTACCACAAAGCCCGGTGACGGATTTTCTGTAAAAAACACCCTCTTCTGAAAGTACCGCGCTATTAATGACCATCATATATCCATTAGTATCGCCCGTATGATCACCTGTTACGTGCCATGCATTGCCTTTTAAACCACTGGTACTATTTGCAATGGTGTATTCGCCTTCGTCCAATTCTCCAGAACTGCTATAGGTAAAAGCCGTAATTGCGGTACCTAGAGCTGCACCTACGCTAGTGCCGGAACCAAAATTGATCTCGGCAACGGGATCACCCAAACTCCCTTCACATAATTGGGTGTAGGCTTGGGTGGTAATAATAAGACAACAGAACAGTAATAGATGGTGTTTGGTGACCAACGTGTTTTTTTACTAAATCTATTTAAGTGCCTGTTGTTTATCAAATAAATTCAGCGAATGCATCTTTTAAATAAGTGAATGCTGTAATTGGAGTTACTACAGTGAGATTTGACAATGTACTTAGGTACTCGACTACGCTTAGATTTGCATGGATTTTTGATTGCGTTTACGTTTTAAATCTAAAACTTAAAAATAGGTGGTTTGTAGGAGTAGTTTCGTTATCGTTGTGGTATAAGAAAAGTTGCGTGATTTAATCATTAAAACCAGTAAACAAATCAGAGTTAGAAAGTCCGGGAGGACTTTCATAAACTAGTATTTACCAGTATTTTTTTTACTGCGTTGGCGGCAGTTATTTATATACCATACATTTTCTTGATAATATTTCCTTTTAATTTTTGTATTGGTTTTAAGTTGGTAAAAGTTAAACTTTTAATGTCATCAGGACAGTTCGTTAATATTTCATAACCATTTTTAGTTACTAATACTGTGTCAGAGTGTCTAAAACCTCCTACGCCTTCAATATAAATTCCTGGTTCAATGCTAACCACCATATTTTCTTTTAGAACTGTTTTGTCTCCCTCTGCTAAATAAGGACCTTCGTGATTTCCTAAACCTATTCCGTGACCTGTTCTATGCATTAAGTTTTCTTTTAATCCTTGGTCAATTAAAAATTGTTTCGCAGCTAAATCTACATCTTCTGCAATAACACCTGCTTTTAATACAGCATAACTTCTTCTCCTAGCTTCCATCATCAATTCAAATGCTTCTTCCTGTTCTTTGGTTGGTTTACTTGTAAAAAATGTTCTTTCCAATTCAGCCGAATATCCATTTACTCTTAAAAATGCTAAACTAATATGTGAGCCCTCAACTAATAAATCTGATACTTTTGGTATTCCGTGAGGCTGATAAGAAATTCTACTAGGCCAAGCTGCAACTAAAATATTTGTGGCTAAATAGTCAAAAGGTGTTTCTTTGATTACTTTTTGTTGAATAGAACGTCCAATTGAAAAAACTTCAAGTTCCGACATTCCGAAATATGCATTTTTATTTAATTTCTCAATACTAATATCACAATATCTCGATGCTTGTTTTATTAACTCAATTTCTGTATTACTTTTTATCCATCTATGTTCTTCCAATATTGAATTTTCTACAACATTAAGATTAACCGAATTCAAAAAAGTTGAAATCTCAAAAGGTGTTTTAGCCCCAACTCCTATGAGTTTACTATTTTTTACTATTTCAAGAAGTACATCCTTCCAACGTTCTGGTTTTTGAGCAGGATATTCCCAATAACTTTTTATTTTATCGACATTATCCACTTTTTTTAAATGAGCAAGTTCCATTTTTGGAACAATAAAACTGATTTCGCTAGCCGTAATTATTAATAGAAATAATCTTTCAAGACTTTTGTAAGTTAATCCAGTTAAATAATAAATATCTTCTTCTTCCGAAATGATTAAAGTGTCAAGTTTTTCTTTCTTTAACCTCTCTTTAATTGAGTCTATTCTCTGCTTGTATTCTAATTTACTTATTTTCAAATTTCAGATTTTAATTACCGTCAACGTGGAACTAAGAGGAGCATTATTCCTTTTAGCGGATGATAACGAAGTTCGTTTTTTTAAAATTGAAAGCAAACAGCTTTAAAATGAGTTATAATCAAGTTATTAACGTCTTGCTAAACCAAAAAAACTGAATTCTATAGGTATGTATTTTTTAAAGCATTCTTTTTTAGCCATAATAGGTGAGACAGCAGCACTATTGGCACCACACATGTTGGAAGAAAACAATACGGAAACATTAATAAAGCAACATTGGGTTGATCAAATGCTAACTGCTGTATGGGTAGGGGAGAAGATAAAATTGCTAAGGTTACAATAAAAAGTAAAAATACTATTCCAATAATATTCCACAACCATATAAACTTTGGTTTTAATTTCCGATTAGTAAGCAATAGGTATCCTAAAATAATGAGAGCGCTAATCCCTATGACTATATCAAAATTATATCCTTCATAGGTCATAAGTTTAGGAATAACACCTTCTAAATAAAGTTGATATAATATTAATTCTACGGGTATTCTTAATACATGGTTTGCTAATAAGTAATTGGTTGTTATGTGTTTAATTGTCACGGCTCTAATTCCATATATCAAAAATAAAAATGTTACCAAAATCACAAAAGGAAACAGTATAGGATAGTCCATAAATACTCGCAGATATGCCAATATACCTACTATTATTTGCCATACGATAAAATACAATAAAAGCCTTTTATTTCTTCCCGTTCCCTGATATAGAAATAGAAGGGATAAAAGGCTTATGATTAAAAATAAGATAGCTATCATACTAGAAGATTATCTTCCGAATTGCCTTAAGTGATGGTCAGTATGTTTATACACAAAAACGCCTATTTCTTGCTTAGACATATTTCCAAAGAAGGGGTGTAAAAATTCTGTATTTGAATATGTACTATAATCTTTTAAAAGCTTGATCCAATTTTGCTGTTCATTTTTAAAATTGCCGATTCCTGTAATGATCAATTCTGGATGTGTAGGTTGGTTTTTCTTCATAGGTTTTCCGTTTTTTAGAATTCCTTTTAGGGCCATTTTACCGAATAGCTTACCAATGAACAAACGTTTATATTGCTTTTTTCCTTGAAACATTTCTTCGCCCAATGTGCAATGTTTCAGCATTTGATAAGCGTTCATCTTACCCCATTGTGCTTGGTCAGTTTCTTGTAATTGTTGAATACGTTCTGTTAAAACAGTAATTGATGTGTCATTAAAAATTGTATCCATTTTATTTATAATTGGTTATAGCACTAAAGTATTCGGATTCAATGAGTAAAAAATTGCCCTATGGCAAAAAAATGAGTTATGAGGAAATTTCTTTTCGTATTCTGCTTAAGGAGAATTTAGTTATACCCAAATAAGTTGCAATGTGCTGTAATGATACATTTTTAACAATATGGGGTTTTTCTTTTAATAATCGTAAATACCGTTCTTTTGCTTCATCTGCTATAAAAGAAACACTTTGGTTTTTAAGTTCAAAATATGAACCTACCAAAGTTTTACGCCCCTGTTCCCTAAATGCCTCAATACTATGAAACAATTGTTGAAAAGTTTCAAAATCTAGTTGCCAACAAATACAATCTGTTAATGCCTGTATATTTTCGCGGGTCGGACTTCTTAAGAAAAATGACGACCAATCAATGGCGATATCTCCCTGTCCGTAAAAATTGGTAGTGATGTCGTTACCCTTTGTATCATTTACATATGAACGGCAATAACCTTTCTCCAGGAACCAATAGTAATTTTCAGTAGTTCCTTCACTTAACAAATAATCATTTTTTGAAAAGTTAATTTGTTTGAATTTAGGAATAATTCGCCCTATTTCATCTTCTGTAAAAGCGTTCGAAGAAAAAATGTTCTTTAAAAAATGGTCTTTTTGCATTGTATGGATTTAGCATAAACGTGAATAGGTAAAAAAGAACTTTTCAATAAACTAATTCATTGCCTTTTGATAATCCAAGATAAACTTCTTCATCATTGATTTGAGTTCGGCTTTATCATTTTTACTCATTTTGATTACATTTAGCCAAGCTGTTCCAATCGTCGATTTGGAAGTCGCAAATTTTTTAGTTACAAAATCACCTTTTTCATTCGGAAAAAATGTTAATCCTTTTTTTCCAACTTTAATATTCTCGGCATCGATTTTTGTAACATCAAAAGTCAATTCAATAACATGCTGAAGACCGTTATAAAAATAGATGTTTCCCTGCGTAGCATTAATTTTTGCGTAATAGTTTCTATTACTTTCGCTGTGGTCTTCTATAAAACTATTAATAGCTTCAACTTGCTCTTGTAATTCTTGCGCTTTTCCTGTTTGAACACTTGCTATTAGGAATAAAAGGATAATGATTGTTTTTCTTAACATTACATTTAAATTTTGGTTAATGTGTTATTCATAATGATTATGATAAGCACCCAAGATCGAAATTATATTAATTAACCGAAGATAAATCTTATAAAATTTGTAAGAACTTATTAACGAAACAGTTAATAACCTACACGGTTAAAATAAATTGTGGGAGTTAGGACTCCTTTTTAATCTTGCTCAAAAATTCATGTGTAATACCCAAGTAGCTAGAGGTTTGCCTGTCTGTAAGTTTTGAAGCGATTTCTGGGTATTTTGAGGTAAAGTGAAGATATCTTTCTTTAGCTGTCAAACTCTGGTTACGTACCAATCGTCTTTGCCAGGCAACTACTGATTTTTGGAACATAATGCGAAACAGTTTCTCCGCTGATGGAATTGCTTCGTATAATTTTTCTTTATCAGTTTGAGAAATGATCAACAATTCACTGTCCTCAAGTGCTTGAATATTAAGTTCAGATGGTTTGTTATTCATAAAACTATCAATATCCATTAACCACCAATCTTTTGCAGCAAAAAACAAGGTGTTCTCATTTCCCTTTTTATCCAAAGTAAAAGTTCTAAAACAACCATCTAGCACAAAGCCTTCAAACTTGCAAATTTCACCTTGTTGCAATAAATACGCTTTTTTAGCTATGGACTTGGGTTGAAAGTAACTACAGAATTGCTCTTGTTCAGTTTTGGTTAACCGTACAATGTTATTAATATGCGCTAGTAGTAAATCGTAAATCATTTATAGCATGTTTATTCAAGCAATTCCAATTTGTCTTCAACAATTAAGATACCGCTTATATCCCAAAATGATTAATCGGGCCGTTACCTTCACCTAATATTTTATCTTTACCTGCAGCAATGGCCTGGTTTACATAGTTACATCCTTTGGTAATAGCTTCTTCCATGGATAGCCCCAAACTCAAATACGCCGCAATACTTGAAGAAAGACTACAACCTGTACCGTGAATGTTATTCGTATTGACCCTTGGGTTAGTAATTACCTTAACTTTTTTAGTCTCATAAATATAAAAAACATCGGTCATTATAAAGGAAGTATCATCTATATGCCCACCTTTCAACAATACCGACACCTGAAATTGTTCCCCAATTTTCTGTGCCATCGCTTCCATGTTATCACTAACTATTTTCTCGTCAATTAATAATTCTGCTTCAGGAATATTAGGAGTAATTAAATTGACGTTTGGTAGAAAATCCTTTAAACAAGCAATGGCATCGTCAGCAATTAATTTGTGACCCGAGGTACTGACCATTACAGGATCCAAGACGATATTCTTTGCCTTGTATTCGCTTAATTTATCCTGGACAACCTTTATTACCTCGCATGAATGAAGCATACCTATTTTTATCGCTCCAAAATCAATATCACTTAAAACAGCATCCAGTTGTTTTTCCAAATGAGCAATGGGTATAGCGTGTATATCTGTTACACCTAGCGTATTCTGAGCCGTGGTGGCCGTTATTACCGTAGCGGCATAAGCTCCGCAGGCACTAATACTTTTAATATCTGCCTGTATACCGGCACATCCGCCAGAATCGCTTCCGGCAATGCTCAATACACTTTTGTATGATGTTTTTATATTTTCCATGCTTCTTTGGTATAGGCGCTATCCCAAAACATCCATTCTAATTTTGATGCTTTTACAAAGGCAGCTTTCATTTTTTGCAATACTTCTTCCGAAGCGTTTGCGGCGTATTTATTCGTAATTACCACAGCATTGTTTACCGAGGTAGCGAACTCTTCTCCGCCATAGGTGTCGATCCAATCTTGGTACTGATTGTCCGCTTTATTGGTCTGGTGCTCTAGTATGTAATCTCCAATTTCTTTGTAAATCGTAAAACAGGGCAATACTGCCGCCAATGCTTCCTCCAATGAACGATTTGCTACCATTCGTGTTAAATAACTGGTGTACAGTTCACAAGTAGGTGAGGACTCATGTGCCAACTCATTATCTTTCAAGAAAATTTGGTGAAGCGCATTCTCTACATGTATAATACCTGTTGCCGAATCTAGAAAAAACTGTGTGTCGTCTTCATGTGGGCATTTTACGCCCAAAGTGGCAAGTACCTTTTTATACTCGGCCAAGTACATAGCATCTTGATTAATGTAAAACTGAAAAACATCTGAAGGTAAAGTACCGTTCATCAATTCTCTGATAAAGGGTTGCTGTTTTATGGCTTCTAGAATATAATCTGTCTGTTCTCTTGCTAGTTTGTACCAGTCTTGCATACTATTTCTTTAAGTTCTTTTGTTGCCGCTTCTGGGTGTTCCGCCTTTGATATAGCCGAAACAACCGCAATACCGTCGGCACCGTTTTCTATAATTTCTTGTGTATTGTTTTTATTGATGCCGCCAATGCAAACAATGGGTTTTGCATACAACTCTCTAATGGCTTTAAGTCCCGCTATACCCAATGGCTGTGCTAGGCCATTTGTTTTTGTATTGGTAGAGAAAATAGGGGAGATGCCGATATAATCTGCTGCCTGAGCATCTTTTTTTGCTGCTTGTTCCGTGTTACTTACCGATAGTCCAATAATCTTACTTTTGCCCATTAATCTACGTGATACATCATATGGCATATCCGTCTGACCAATGTGCACGCCATCGGTACATACCGCTAATGCAATATCCAATCGGTCATTGATGATCAATGGAATTTTATAGGTGTCGCATAATTCTTTGCAACGAATCGCTCTTCTATAAAAGGTAGCGGTATCACAACTTTTTTCCCGTAATTGGATAATGGTTGCCCCTCCTTTTAGGGCAGCTTCTAGAATAGCAAAAAAGATATTGTCATCCCTAATGCTATCATCCGTCACGAATATTAAAGCGTAATCTACTTTAAGCATTCGTTTTTACTTTTTCAGATAAGACTTCTGGTGAAAGTTCGTGAAGGCTATCGTAAAAATACATTTGAAAACTCCCTGGTCCGGCGCTCTTTTCATCTGCCATATCTCCGGCTACGCCCATTATCGCCATTGCCGCAACGGCAGCCAAATGTGCATTTTCTTCCACACCCAAACAGGCACCTACCAGTGCAGTTGCCGTACATCCCATTCCAGTGATTTTAGCCATAAGCGGACTCCCGTTTTCAATTTTGCTAACCGTATCTGCAGTTATGATATAATCTATGGCACCACTGATAACCACTGTGTTGTTAAGTTTTTTGGCTAGTAGGGTAGCGCCTTCAATGGCATCTTGGGTATCCATAGTACTATCCACCCCTTTTGTGGAATTGGTCAGTTTTGCCAATGCCATAATCTCGGATGCATTACCACGAATTACATTAGGTGTAGCTGTCTCTATAATTTTTTGGGCAACTTCTGTTCTATATGCAGACGCACCAACACCGACGGGATCAAATACGAACGGGGTGTTGGTCGCTTTAGCTTGTTCAGCAGCCATAAGCATACTTTCTACCCATTTTTCACTAAGTGTACCCATATTAATAACCAAGGAAGAGGAAATAGTAACAATATCTTTGACCTCTTCTTTAGCATGTGCCATTACAGGAGATGCACCAACTGCCAATAATGCATTGGCGGTATTGTTCATGACCACATAATTGGTAATGTTATGAACTAATGGTCCTTTAGTTTTTACTTGTTCTAATACGGATGAAATATTGCTCATTAAATAATTGTATTCGGTTATTTTATAGAACAACTAAGATCGTCATTTTCAAAAAAATAGAAAATAATACTGTATTACCTTTTTGATAAGTTATTAACGAAGTATTCTATAGTCTTAAATACGCTTTTGGGGGTCAATTTAATCGTTTTTAGTAAAATACCCTTCGTTTGATACAGCTGCATCGCTAACACTAATACTAGCTGTTTTGAACCAAACCTCTGCGTAGTTACCATCAGCATATTGCATTTTAATATCGCCGCCATGGGTTTCTGCTCCTGAACACCAGTTCATATTTTCATTTGGTGATTTTCCGTTGGTTTGATTATAAGCTCCTAATTTAAAAAAGCAGCCTTCGCCAGCGTATGCTTCTTTGCGTTCTACACCGTCTTGACCTATGGGAAAGAATAATTTTTTGGTTTGCTCTGGTATATCTGCTTTTGTAGTGTATTCTGATTCCAATAAATTTTTGGTGAACGTTTTGGTTTCGTGTCCGTCACTCATAAACTTTAAGCTCATTATTCCGTCCTTTACAACAACCTCATAGCTGAATTCTTCACCTAGCACTATGCCATCTTCAGGTTCTGCAGGGTAGGTATCTGCCGTTTTACCGACAACAGAAAAATCATTGCCCCAAACGGCAGTAGAGTAGTCCCACCTGCCAGAATTATCATCCCCAGCAGTATTGATCTCATAATGCCAGAACACAGAACCTTTGGTATGACCAGGGTATTTTTTATAGAATATTTTTAATGGTTCGTTCTCAAATGCATCGGCACTGTGAATTTGACCCACTACCACAGCGTGCGTTGAAGCAACACGGGCATCTCCCGTAGATGAAACGTTCATTACTTTTAAAGTTGCGGTTAGCTTATCATCTGCCGTTTTTGGGTACCATTTTTTAATCTGGGCCAACTCCGTTCTCGTATTATTTGATGTACCATGGGTTTCACCGCCGTTGGGTGCTTTAAAAACTACCCATTCATCTTTACCATCAGTTGTGGTATAGAAAAAATCTTTATTTTCAAAGTCATTTGCGATACCGACATTAGAACCATCGCTTAAAATTAATTTCCAATCATCGAAAAACGGAATTACTTCACTTGCGTAAACGGTTTCATCGGATTGATTTTCTATGGAAGTTTCTTCTGTAGTATCATTAGCTTTCTTGCTTGCATCTTTACAGCCTATGAAACAAAATATGAATAGTAATGAGGTTAAGGTAATTGTATGCTTTTTCATTTTTCTTATGGAATGAACCAATAAGGTATGAATAGTTTAAGTTGATACATTCTTAAAACTCACTTATTTTAGTACTGTAGTCAATTTCGATGTAGTAGATTATTTCAATTGACTAATAAAATTTTTAATAGCTCTACCTACAAAATCTCTTTCAGAAACTATAAATCTTTTATTGGTATCATTTTTTCTAAGAACAATGGTAAATAAATCTTTTTCATAATTTGATCCTCCAGAACTAAATGATGGGTTTACATTGTCATTACCCATATTCCTACTATACGTTTCTGTTCCAGTTAATTTAGGTTTAGATGAACTAATGAATGAAGCACTGCCTTTTGTCATTTGAAGTTTATATTCAAAATTTTCATCGCCACCAGCAGCTTTATAATTTTCGTAATTCTTAAAATATACATATTCAAAAGGATATTTTTTAATAGCAGATTTTATATACAAATTCAAAATTTTAGTAGCGTGATATTCTTCTTTGGTTGTACCCACAACGGCAAGTCTACTAGTCTCTAAATCATCTGGAATTCTCTGATCTTCTTTTTTAAATGAGATTCCATCAATAATTGTATTTATATTATTTAATTCTAGAAGGTAGCTTGACTCTTCTTGAGTAAAGCTTAGGTTATTCAAAAGCTCTGTATCATAAGTTTTTGAATCTATACCTTCATGATTAGACTTTAGTTTTGCTACTTCTTTCTCTAATTTCTTTATTATTGTGCCTCTATAATCTGATGAAGAATTTATGAAACCAGGTTTTAAGTGTAAAATCTCTTTTTTAGGATTTAAAATTTCAGGATTTTTATTAGAATCATTTTCAAAATAAAATAAGTCGTAATCTGGACCTTTGAAATGATGATATGTTAATAGAAAAATATATTTAACGTCCTTATTTTGAATATCAAATTCAATTTCCTTCAATGAAACCTGACTATTGGTATGAATGTATTTTCCAACCAAATTAAATCCATTTTTGATAATATTATCTTTGAAACGTTCTAATGTTTCTTCACTGTTATCAATAGAAGCTTGAGGATGAAAGATAAAAACAGTATTGCTATCTAAAGCGTCTTTTGGTAACTTTTGTGCTTGAATATTAAAAGCTATTAATAATATACTGGAAAATAGTATTCTACTCATTATTAAAGTATTTAGTTTAATGTAAACTCACATTAAACGATAAATAGAATTTATTATTGTAAAATAAAATTGGCTTGAACCAAGTAACTAACTCATTTACTTTTATAGCTGATTATATTTAAAAAAGCGGAACCTAGTATTAGTTTAGCCCTCCTTCCAATTCCAATCCACTACCACTTTACCTCGGGTACGCATTTTCTCTATATGTGTAATTGCATCTGATATTTGAGTATATGGATATATCTTTTCAATATGAACCTTAATCTTATTGTCTTTTACTAGAGATGCCAAAATTTCTAAATCTTGGGTATTGGCTTCAGCCGTAAATTGGGTTAAAGGGAACTTACTTAATGTATTTTTAAAAAGAACAGCAACCATATGACTCATAGTGGTAAAACCAACAATTACGCCTCTTTTACCCATTCTTTTATAGTCGGCATGCTTTAGGTTTCCGTGTGTATCAATAATTACATCATAATTACCATCGTGTTCATGAATGTTTACATTATCATAGGCAATGACATTATCGGCACCAATCGACTTTACAAAATCAACATTTTTGTTGGAGCAAATCGCAGTTACTTTAGCACCATAAATTTTTGCTATTTGAACTGCAAAATGACCAACACCTCCTGATGCTCCATTAATCAAGACAGATTCTCCATTTTGTAAGTTGCCATGAGTAATTAATGCTTGGTAAGCAGTTTGTGCGGCAATAGGAATACTTGCCATTATTGGGAAATCTATATGCTCTGGTATTTTTGCGCAAACGCTACTTTTTACGCTTAGGTATTCTGCAAAAGCACCATCTTCTATTGATTCACCAAACACTTTATCGCCAATATTAAAAGCTGTTACATTAGTGCCTACTTCTTCAACAATACCTGCAAAATCAGCACCCAAAATGGGCTCTTTGGGTTTAAAGAGTCCGAATGACAACCGAGCAAAAAGGGGTTTTCCACGAAGAATATGCCAATCTGCCGGATTCGCCGAATTTGCCATCACCTTAACTAAAATATGATGATCCTTTACAACAGGTTTGGCAACTTCTTCTAGTTGTAGCACTTCTGGTCCGCCATAAACTTTTCTGGTAAATGCTTTCATGTCATCTGTAATTGATTTTATTTACTTCACCTCGTTCTCTAGCTCACTGTCAGTCTCAAATGATTTTATATTTTTTAAAGTAATCGTGGTTATTTGATCCATGGCTTCCTTAGTAAAATATGCTTGATGAGAAGTTATCAACACGTTGGGGAAACTCAATAATCTCAAAATCATATCATCTTGAATAATATGTTCAGAAAGGTCCTCAAAAAACAGATTTTCTTCTTGCTCATAAACATCGATACCCAAGTAGCCTATTTTTCTATTTTTGAGTCCTTCGATAGCATCTTCCGTTTTGATCAAGGCGCCTCTACTGGTATTGACAATCATAACACCATCTTTCATTTTAGCAATGGAATCTTCATTGACAATATGTTTGGTGTGCTTGTTTAAAGGGCAGTGCAGCGATATAATATCCGATTGACCGAACACCTCTTCTAAAGGAAAAAATTCGACTCCCTCGGCTACTAGTTCTTCATTCTCAGCAATATCGTACGCAATAATCTTACAACCGAATCCCTTTAATAATTTACAGAACGTAGTTCCTATTTTTCCCGTTCCAATAACGCCTATGGTTTTATTGTTTAAATTGAAACCAATAAGGTTCTTTAATGAAAAGTTACCTTCCCTAACTCTGTTGTAGGCTTTGTGCGTTTTACGGTTAAGGGTTAAAATTAATGCTAAGGCATGTTCGGCAACAGCTTCTGGTGAATAAGCAGGAACTCGAACAACTTTTATAGCTGCTTTCTCTGCAGCTTCTAAATCAACATTGTTATAGCCAGCACATCGAAGTGCTATAAGTTGAATACCATTTGAAGACAGTATTTTAATGGTTTCTTCATTGACCACATCATTTACAAAAACACATACCACATTGCAATCTGCCGAAAGTTTTGCGGTATCAGCATTTAATGCCGTCTCATAAAATGAAAAGTTATAATCGTATTCGGTATTATACTTTTCAAAATACTCTTGGTCGTAAGATTTGGTACTGAAAACAGCTATGTTCATTAAGATAATATTGATGATGAATAATATCTTAAAGTTAGCTATACCAATTTACTATTCCAATCCCTTTTTCTCAGGATTCCAGAAAGGTTTGGTTTTTATTTGTTTGGCACTCCAGTTCAGTTCTTTTCTAAAGTAATTGGTCAATGCTATACAAACTCTACTATCACCCGCTATATATACCATTTTATTACCTTTCATCTCAGGAACGATGGAATTTAATTCTTGGATTATTTCTACGGAAGGATTTTCATTTAGCACATGGAAATCGAAAGGTTTGTTATCCGAAATATCTTTGAAAAAATCTTCATTACTTTGGCTATATACAAAGCTTTTTACTTGTTTGGAATTCGGCAAGTTTCTATTGATGATATAAAGATGGGAGAGTGCGGATATATCACCGATCAATAGATAGCTATCAGCGTTGGTGTCAATCAAAAACTTACCTTTTTTCCATTTAAAATATACAGTATCATTAGGGGTACAGCTTTCTACCCATTTTGCACCAATACCTTGGCTATGCGTTGCTATGGCTATATCGATGGTATTTTTCTCTTTATCGATATCCCAAACACTATAACTCCTAACTTTATCTTTCATAGAAATTTCATCCTGTCCAATGCCCACGCCTAATCTTATAAAGTGCCCTGGCACAAAATCATACGAAGCAATGTCTTCACTCTGTATCCGGATTTTATATACAGATTCCGACAGTTTTGTATTTTCTATGATGGTTCCTTTCTCAAGAACTTTTTTTATGATGGATTCGACTATGCCCATATTTTGTATTCAAATTAAAAGCAAAGTACAGATGTTTTAAACAACATGTACTTTGCTCTTTTATACTCTTTAGTTATTGTGCTTTAAACTCAGAAATCATGTCAAATAGTGATTTATGTTCTCTACCTGCAGCCTTTTCATAATCTGATGGTACATCGTTGGCGCCGCTTTTAATACCTTCATAAATACCGGCAATAACGGTACCTAAAAATTCGCCTAGAGCAGCTTTTCTTTCTGCGGCATAGGCTTCAACGGTAACAGAATTGTAAATTAAATCTGTGCCATACACCTTATTGATGTTTTCGGCCAACTCACTTTGTGTAACAGGTTTTCCAACTAGGTTATAAACATTACCATTGTGTTTATCTTCAATGAGTATTTTGGCATACGCATAGCCCAGTTCTTCTCTGCTGGTATACGTACATTTTCCTTGACCCGCACAGTTTTCTATTCTTCCTTCTTTTACATAGGTATCTATATATTCCAAATCTGGTTCTATATAAATTCCGTTTCTACCTATTACCCAATTGAGTCCAGAATCCTGTACATCTTTTTCTGTTTGCCTATTACTTTGTACGATAGGGCTAAAGGCATTTTTATCATCATCACCGACAATACTGGTGTATACTATTTTTTGTACTCCATTTTGTTTTGCAGCTTCAATTACATTTCTGTGTTGCTGAATTCGTTTTTGAGGTTCATCCATGCCAGATACCAAAAGAACGGCATCTACACTCTGTAATGCTTCATTAAAATCTTCGCGGCTATTGTAGTCTCCTTTTCTGATTTCTACATCTAAATATGTAGCTTTTTCAGGTGTTCTGGCAATGCCAATGACATTTTCTTTGCCTATTAAATTGATAAGATGCTTTACAATTGATGCACCTAATTTTCCACTTGCCGATGTTACTGCTATTTTCATTTCATTCTATTTTTACTCGTTAATTGAGATTATATTTATTCCTTATCTCAGAACCAACTGTCTGTTTTATAAATAACTACTTAATTTTCTTAAGCTGCTTGAGTTTTATTCTTTCTTCTGCTCATAATTTTTTCTTTTACTGACGGAATTCTAATTATGAAACCAATACCCACGATAACCGCATAAATAATCCATGTTTTTTCTAAAATGGCTACGTGTAAAAGGCTAAGTATGATCGCTGCATATGCCCAACTTTGAAGCTTTTTCCATGTCCGTTTTAATTTTTTCATCCACTTTCTATTAGAAGTGAACATTAACGGAATCAATATTAATACAGCTATGAAACCGGCTACATAATTGAATTGGGTAAAGGTTTCTGAAAAACCTTCTGCCCATATAAATATGACAAAATGTAACAAACTCCATACTGCCGTAGCAATGCCCATAGCTTGTCTTACAAATAGATTATTAACACCAAATAAGATAAAGAAAGGGGTAAAGGTCAATACAGCTGTCATCCATCTTATTGAAAATTCACCTGTGATATGATATAACATTTCTAAAGTTGACATGCCTTCTTTACCACCATTTTCAGCTAAAGTCAAAACAAAACCATTAGAAGTATCTATTTTAAACAAATTGCTTAAAATAAACATTGGCAATATTGCAAGAATGGTTACAATGATCCAGCCATAATTCTTTTTCAAAAATGTCATATTATAATGAAGCTTTTAATTCGTTCAATTCTTTTTCCAAAGCTTCTGCTTTATCCTTAAATTTTTGCATTGCATTTTTCATTTGACCAATTTTTTTGAATGCCTCATCATCTTGTACTGCGGTGTACGTTGTTACACCATCTTTTTCTTTGAATTTCGACTTGCTGCCACATGTTGGGCAAATTTTTATATCACTCATACTATTTAGATTTAATTATTACCACTTTACCGTCATACTTTGGTGTTAAATGGTATTTGTTTGTTAGTTGTATCGCTTTTAAAAATCGTTTTGTATCGTGCATTTCTGCATTATCCACGTATACTATTGTTTTACTATGAAAATTAGGTTCTAGCATCTGAAAAAGGGACAAGTATAGATCTTTCCATCCATCAAGAAATAATAAATCTATAGGTTCTGAATACCCTTTTAATGTATTTATAGCATCGCCAATTCTCATTTCTATTAGGTGGTCAACACCTGCATTTTTAAAATTCTCAATGGCTTTTTTTGCTTTAGAATCTATGAGTTCGGTTGTAACAATAGTGCCATTTGTTTCTAGAATTCCCTCGGCTAAATACAAGGTAGATATACCGAATGAAGAACCAAATTCAACCACATTTTTAATACGATTCTCTTTTATGAGCTGTACTACATCTTCCCCTTGCTTTTTTGAGATTGCCAGATAGGTATCCTTAAAATGTATTGGTTGAATAGGACCTAGAATGCTTTTCCCCAAAGCCTTCATTATTCTTATCTCGTCAAATTTGGCATCTTCGAACAAATCTGCCAATGTAGATTCTATTTGTTGGTGTGCTACAATCATAATATTTGAACCTTTTAAAAGGAACAACCGTGTTAACGGCTATTCCTTTTCAATTAATTTTATTGGCACCGCCAAAGGGTATAATACCCCGAGGCTTGCCTCGAATTTAAAAGTTTGTTTCCTTTTTATGCCTCATGGGCTTGTCCTTTAGGGTTTTACTCTCTAGAGCGGATTAGAATTTACCATTCTCGTTTTTCCATTCAGATTTTGCAGGTATCGTAGCGATAACATCCCAATGTTCTACTATTAAACCATCTTCTAATCTAAACAGATCATAGTAAGCGGTATGGTCACCCTTACCGAATTTGCCTTCACTAACACATAGTACAAAGTTACCTTGACCCAAAACCATATGTAGTTCATCATACTGCATTACTAATCCGTTTTCTGCAAAATATTTCATAGCCGCCCCAAAACCATCCAAGCCATCTGCTACTGCGGGATTATGTTGAATGTAAGTTGTTGGGTTAATGTAATTGGCTACTTTATCCATTTCATGATTTAATAGCACATTTTCTATAAAACCTCTAACTACGGCTTTATTCGCTTCTGTTTTATTTAGATCAGCCAAAGTTGTTGCACCGTCAAATTGAGTTCTTCCACTTGGGTTTGGCTTTTGAATAGGCAATAGGTTGTCCCAGTGCTCAACAATTAATCCGTCTTCGAATCGGAAAATATCAAATCCTGCTTTTGGTCCGAAGAAATCATATTCAGTGTGCGTAAACACATAATCCCCATCTTGAAACGCACGTAGTACATTTGCTTTAAATCCGCCTTCCGGGGCATGTTGCATTATTTCACCAAAACCTTGTAAGCCATCTGCCACACCTAAGTTATGCTGAATGTACTTATTGGGATTAATGTAAGAAATAGGTGTTTGGTCACCTGTATTGAAGCTGTTCAATAAAGCTACTACTTTATCTTTATTCGATAATGCAACATTCTTCAAAGAAGTAAGCGATTGAAATCTGATCATATCTATGGTGGACTGAACCATCATTCCCATAAATTCTTTAGCTACTGCAGCGTTCATAAAATCATTGATTACTGCATCTGAATGCGCTTTTGTGTCCCAATACGCAACAGCAACTTGTTCCCCGGTTTCATTGAACCCAGTAATTCGTTGTAAAAATCCGGTTTGTTTTTCGCTGAATTCTGGTCCAACCCTGTCATTTACTGCATTAAAAGCTTCAACATTGGCACCTTCTTTTAATTCAAAGGTCATTACTTCTGTAAATGTGCTATTCGTAGCCGTAAATTCATCGGTTGTTGTAAAACGAGACATTTTCATTGTGGAACCATCGATCATGCCCGCATAGTTGGCAACAGATTCATCTGACATAAATTTATTCATTGAAGCTTCTGCATCGGCAAGTGATTTCCAATATACCAATACCACATATCTTCCTTGCTCGTCAATACCACTTTGACGTCTTATAAAACCAGGCTGCTTACTTGTAAAAGTTTCTTCTATTTCAGCATCAAGTTCATTAAACTCCAATTCACTTACGGTTGTTTTGA
Source organism: Maribacter litoralis (assembly GCF_902506355.1). Lineage (NCBI taxonomy): Bacteria > Pseudomonadati > Bacteroidota > Flavobacteriia > Flavobacteriales > Flavobacteriaceae > Maribacter > Maribacter litoralis. The sequence goes on from NZ_LR733271.1 coordinate 3,890,869, forward strand.
TATTGAAACTGGTGACCTCTAAAACAGTCTCAACTTTTTTTTCTGGGCTGTTACAGCTGGCGATTGCCATTGCAAACAGACTAATTGCAAATAATTTTGATTTCATAATTTTCATTTTAGTTGATTTTAAGTGTAATTCTACACTGCAAAACTAAAATGGGAATGACGGTATTCCGTTATCAATATGAGACTAAGAATGGTAAATGTGAGTAATTATACCGAACTGGTTCTAAATGCCTTAGGGGAAACACCAACATTTTTTTTGAAAAATTTGGTGAAATTTGTCAGCTCGTCAAAGCCAGTTTCATACGCTATCTCTTTAAAACCATTATCTGTACTGACAATAGATCTTTTGGCCTCAAGAATTACATAGCCATCAATAAAGGTTTTAGCTGTATCCAATGTAAACTCCTTAACCACTTCATTTAGGTGTTTGGTAGTAATGGTAAGCATTTCGGCATAGTCTTTCACATTTCTTGTAGTAGCATAATTTTGCTCTACTAAATTTTTAAATGCTATAAAAACCGTATAGTTCTTAATATTATTTTGAGGTGATTGCTGATTATATTCCCGTTCAAGTCTCAGTAAATAGAGATTGATCAAAGAGGCTACTATATTGTTTCTTGCAAAGGTGTTTGAATTTGTAAGTTCTGTATTCAATTCCTGTAAAAAAGAATGGTTGAGCTCCTCGTTTTGTGAAATAGGGGACGTAACATGATAATTATACAGATGCGATATCATATTGATTGAGGATTTTGAGAAGTGGTTCATGACAAAATCTTCTGTAAACAACACCAAAAATCCTTTATAAGCAGCATTTTTTTGAAAGGCATGAACTTGACCTTTTGCCAACTTTAATACCGAACCTCTTTTAACGGCATAATCCTTTAAGTCTACTTGATGTGTACCCTTACCCTCTGTAACGATCAGTAAGGCAAAAAAATGAATTCTATGTGGTTGGGTAGGGTTGTGGTCTGCGATTTCAGGTATTCTTGCAAAAAACTGTGTTAAGTTCAAACATTCGAAACTATACTTGTTTTCGGCATCTTGAAATGATATGTCGGGTATGTTTTTCAACTTAAGGGATCGAAAATATTACAATCTTACAAACAACAATTAAATGCTCGTATACATAGTCTTTTACTAAGCTACAATAATACTACTTATTTGCTAAGTGATTGAATAACCTTGGTATTTTCAAATTCATTTAGATGTATGGAATATAAACCGTTTAATGGTTCTGATTTATACCTTTCTTCATACCTGCCTCCAACAATATATAGTTTGTTTTCATAATAAAGCATTTGGGCTTCGTGAATATTTAGGTCTATATTAAATTCTATTAGACGTTTAGAAAGTGTATTGAAAGTATAAATTTTACCATGATCAAAAATGTAGATAGTGTTTTTATAACTTGTTATAGCTGGGTTTGCTAAACCAAATGGTAATTCGTTTTCAATTTGCCACTCACCAGTTTCTAGGTTAAATGATTCAATTTCTTTTAATGGTTTTTCTTTATACCCTCCAATAGGGTAAATTTTATTACCTATGGTAACACCATTAATTTCCTTTGCAGTTGTCATATTTGGTAAATCATACCAATAGCCCGTTTTAGTGTTATAGAGGCGAGATAGATTAGAATATGTTTTAGGACCATCTAATTTTCTTTTAGTTGAACCTCCCATAACAATTATGTTATCTTCAATAGAAAATGCAGCAAAATTTAATGCTTGATGTGGATTGATATGATCTATTTGTATTGTACTGTCACTAAGATTTAAAACTTCTATTTTATCATCTAAATATTCATGCATTCTATTGGTTGACAATCTTTTACCACCTATAATATATAAATGATTTTTAACAGTGGTAATGCGATGATATGCCCTTTTTCTAAACTTCAAATCTGAAATGTCCCATGAATCATTTTCAATATCATAAATCTGTAAAGCGTCACTATGGTTTTTCCAATTTTGGTTATTTTGTATTTTACGCATAAATTCTTCTGCAGTCAGTGAATTTTCTAGTGCAATTCTAATTTCATGTCTAAAAAATGTTTTATCACCTCCATGAATATATATATTACCATTAACTATCGTAGATCCAAAATTATGAACGCCAACTGGTAAAGAAGCTAATTTGGTAAAGGCTATGCTTGGTTTTCTTTTGCGATTACCAGACAAGGTAACCTCGTTAAGGTTTTCGGTCTTTTTTTGCAAGTAAACAACATAATTCCGCTCTTCTAATTCTAATACGGAATATGATTTAGGATGATAACCTAAAATGGTAAAAAATACCATTTGTGTAGATTTAAGTTCACTGTTTGATATTAAATTAAACTTTCCCATTCCATCAGAAGTAGTGCCAATTTGACCTTCCTTAACATAAATATTTACAAATTCGATGGGTTGATTTGTTTCTGCATCTAAAATGGTCCCTTCAATGTTCTGCCCAATAACTGTAAAAAAAGTAAAAAATAAGACTAATGATAATTTCATATTGTTTTAAATTTCTTTTAATAAAAATTGGGGGATTTATAGTTTCTTGTTATTTCAACTAATTGATGTTTTAGCTTTTTTTATTGAGTATTAAATACATTTCAATAATTAATTTTAATAACTTATTGGTATCTCGACCCGGTTCATATCCCAAGCAATATACATTAAGGCTATTCCGTTTTCTGAGTCTTCAAATTGTATAGAAAACTCTTCTACCGGATTACTATTATGTAGCACATGTGCGTTAATGCGTAAAACATCATTTTTTTCATCATAGCTATAATGTCCCCATTGATCAACTGCCTTGTTGAAAATTATGGTCCATACCTCTTCTGTGGGTATAGCGTACATGGTATACGTGCCTTCTCGTAGTAATTTACCATCCATTCGCACATCTTTGTAGACTTTTATTTCTGTAGCTTCATTGGCTCCTAATCGCCATAATTCATTGTATTTGACCATGCCACCAAAAACTTGTCGTCCTTTTTTCTGAGGTCTGCTGTAATCGACTTTAAGAATGGGAGAATCAGGTAAATTTCTTTCTGGAGCGAACTTTATGTCGTGAGCAAAATGGTCGGGTAAATAGGCTCTGTCTAGCGGACTCTTATCCAAACCTCTAAAATCTTGCGCCAAGCTTACAGTGGTGAACAGACCAATGCAAAAAGAAAACAGTATCATTTTTTTTATATTAGAGGCATTAAATTAGGTGTCTTAGTTTGTTCTTAAATTTAACGATTATATAAATGCAAGCACTTTGTATATGTGCGATTTCTAAAATGTATTTACCTATAACATTAACCCACCGGTTGCTTCAATTCGCTGACCATTGATCCAACCGGCATCTTCTGTACATAAAAAAGCTACAATTCCGCCAATATCCTCTGGTTCGCCAACGCGACCTAAAGCTGTATTACTGCTTATCTTTTGACGTCTTTCTTCATTGTCTTTATTGGCACCACCACCAAAATCGGTACCTACAGCACCAGGTGCCACCACATTTGCTCTTATTTTTTTGGAACTTAATTCTTTTGCTATAAACTTTGTTAATACATCAATACCACCTTTCATACTTGCATATGCAGATGAACCAGGTATGGTTACCCGTACCAGACCAGAAGATATATTAATGATTCCGCCACCATCATTCAATTGTTCAACTGCATGCTGCGTAAAAAAATAAACACCTTTTAAATGAATGTTCATCATAGCATCAAAATCAGCTTCTGTAGTTTCTAAAAATGGCTTGTAAATTCCTGTTCCCGCATTATTTATCAAATAGTCAAATTTAGCTGAGCGATAATTTTCATTCAAATACATGCTAATTCTCTTAAAGAAACTAGAGAAATTAGAGGTATCACTTGTATCTAATTGTAACGCCCTTGCTTTTTGTCCTAATTTTTCAATCTCTTTTACAACATCATTAGCAGCTGCTTTTTTAGAATGATATGTGATGATTACATCCAATCCTTTTTCGGCGATTTTTAAAGCTATATTCTTTCCTATTCCACGGCTACCGCCTGTTACCAATGCTATTTTAGTTGTCGACATAATTTTTGTTGTTTGTAATTCTTTTGAGCTTTTGCCTTACTCTAAGGTATTGAAATCAACACCGATTAAAAGCTTAGCTACGTTATATTAACATTAAAGTTATATTCATTATGTTTTTGGATCGCGTCTAAACAATTGGATCAAATCAAAGACAAGTACACAGAAAACTACCCAAATAAATCCGGCAATAAATCCACCTGCAATGTCCGATGGAAAATGTACACCTAAGTAAATACGGCTAATACCTATACTTAATATGAGAACCGTCAATAACAGCACCAACAAGTATTTAAAGGTCTTCTGAATTTTGAATTTTAGCACTAAAAAAATAAGAAAACCGTAAAATGCCATGGCACTCATGGCATGTCCGCTGGGATAACTTAAGGTCTCTACTGATACTAAATGTTCAATTCCCGGTCTTGCGCGATCAATGAATCTTTTTAACATCATGTTCGAAATGGTTGCCAAAGCTAGCACCAAAGTTGCTTGAACAACATATTTCCAACGTTTAAAAACCAATAAGGAAATCAACAGGAAAATGGTCAACACTATCAAATAACCATAAGTGTCACCTACATTGGTCATAAACTTAAAATATGCCGTTAATGTTGGTGTTCGATGAGAAATAACATAATCTGTAATAGCGGTATCATAATTGGCGAGCATTTCGGTTTTTAGCGTATCCGTTAGTTCAACAAATAAGTTTATACCGCCAACCACTATAACAAGCGCAATAATTACCGTAATAACATAGGGTAAGGTAGTATTGTATTGGTTAAGCTTGTTCTCAAGGAATTGCCTGAGAGATTTTATAAATGCAAATAGTGATTGTTTCATGAACTAGAATCTTAATTTAAGGGTAAACATAATAGTTATTGGATAAAACTAGTGTTTCAAACAAATTGATATCTAACTCGATTGAGTTAACCTCTTGAATTTATGTAGAGCTTGGTTGCATTCAAATTTGGACGAGTATACTTTGAACCCTTATCTTTATGCGATAATAGAATTGTTAGAAAATATGAAATCACCCAATTGGAAAACTGCCATAGAATTTGATGATATAACTTATAAAAAGTGTGAAGGAGTGGCACGTATCGCATTTAATAGACCTAATGTTCGTAATGCCTTTAGACCACATACCACTAGCGAGTTGATCAAAGCTTTTTATGATGCGCAAGAAGATACTTCTATAGGTGTTGTTTTGCTTTCTGCGGAAGGACCATCTACAAAAGACGGCATATGGTCATTCTGTTCCGGTGGTGATCAAAAGGCTAGGGGAGAGAAAGGTTATGTAGGGCAAGATGGGCAGCATAGACTGAATATTCTGGAGGTACAACGAATGATACGTTTTATGCCGAAAGTGGTTATTTGCGTAGTACCAGGTTGGGCCGTTGGTGGCGGACACAGTTTGCACGTGGTCTGTGATATGACTCTAGCCAGTAAGGAACACGCTATATTTAAACAAACCGATGCCGATGTAACCAGTTTTGATGGTGGGTACGGTTCTGCATATTTAGCAAAAATGGTGGGACAGAAAAAGGCTCGTGAAATATTCTTTTTAGGAAGAAACTATTCTGCGCAAGATGCTTTTGAAATGGGTATGGTAAATGCCGTAATTCCGCATGAGGAGTTAGAAGACACTGCTTTTCAATGGGCACAAGAAGTATTGGAAAAATCACCAACTTCTATAAAAATGCTGAAGTTCTCAATGAACTTAACCGATGATGGTATGGTGGGTCAACAAGTTTTTGCCGGTGAAGCCACAAGACTAGCCTATATGACAGAAGAAGCAAAAGAAGGAAGAAACGCATTTTTGGAAAAGCGTAAACCTAATTTTGGAAAGGATAATTGGCTACCGTAAGTTGGTTGTCCGTTGATGGTTGTCCGTTGATGGTTGTCCGTTGATGGTTGTCCGTTGATGGTTGTCCGTTGATGGTTGTCCGTTGATGGTTGTCCGTTGATGGTTGTCCGTTGATGGTTGTCCGTTGATGGTTGTCCGTTGATGTTCGTTGATGGTTGTTCGTTGATGGTTGTTCGTTGATGGTTGTTCGTTGATGGTTGTTCGTTGATGGTTGTTCGTTGATGGTTGTTCGTTGATGGTTGTTCGTTGATGGTTGTTCGTTGATGGTTGTTCGTTGATGGTGGTTGTCCGTTGATGGTTGTCCGTTGATGGTTGTCCGTTGATGGTTGTCCGTTGATGGTTGTCCGTTGATGGTTGTCCGTTGATGGTTGTCCGTTGATGGTTGTCCGTTGATGGTTGTATTAAAAAAGTTCATTTTCCAGGGAAAATGAACTTTTTTAGGCTAAAGGCTTAAAGAGATTGTTGGAACGCGAAGCGTTTCCGAATTAATTAAGGAGTACTTAATACTTAGTACTTTTTACTTCATACTTTTTTATCTCAAAACTAAAAACAAAAACCACCCTAAACTAAAAAGAGTCCGATCAATGAAGATCAGACTCTTTTACGAGAACACTATATGAAAATGAAAAAATTTTATTTCGTTTTTAACAACAGTGTAAATGTATGTAGGATCTCTAGTTTTTAGAAACTATTGTTGTCACGTTAACGCTTTCTGTTGTGAGTTCCTTAAGATTTGTGGTTTTACCCCACGAGTGCCCTTATCTATACATCCTTTAACGAATAGACCTAATGATTTCCTTTAACAGCGTATTAAATTGCTCATCTGTTTGTTCTTCCAAACCAGTGCGTACTACAACTAGGTCTTTAGATGGTATAATAAAAATTCGCTGACCTTGAAATCCGTTTACAGAGTACAGGTCTCGTGGTATGTCTGGGTATTTACCATTTGCATTTAGCCAAAAATGTGCTCCATATACTCCGTCAGAGTTTTCGGTTGGTTTAGAAACATAGTCCACCCACGATTCCGAAAAAATACGTTCACCGTTCCACATACCTTTATTTAAATACAAAAGACCAAATTTTGCCCAATCTCGCGTGGTTGCCCATGCATAAGAAGAAAGTACATAGTTACCCGATAAATCGGTTTCCAATACCATCGAATTCATTCCTATTTTGTCGATTAATTCTTTGTACGGAAAATCTAAATATTCTTGATGCGTAGCAAACTGCTCACGTAAAATACCCGACAATAAGTTTGTAGTGCCCGAAGAATAGTTCCAAACTTCGGTTGGGGCAGCAATAACGTTTTTATTGCGTTGGGCTACCGTCATGTCAGAAGCTAGAAAAAGCATGCGGGTAACATCAGATATTTTAAAATAGTTTTCTTCCCACTCCAAACCACTTTGCATGCGTAATAGGTGGTCAATGGTAATGTTGTTCTTTAAATTTTTCATTTGTATCTCATCGGCAAACGGCTTATAATCCATCTTCATGTCACCTTTGTACTCTAAAATTCCGTAAAGAGTTGCCAAAATACTCTTGGTCATGGACCATCCTAATATTTTTGTATCCTTTGAAAATCCTCTTATATATTTTTCACCTATAATTTGGTTTTTATGAACTACCAATAACGATCGTGTTCTCTGCTCTGGATCTTTAAAAGCATTTTCAAAAGCAACCTCTAACTTATCATAATCAACATTTGCCAATACTGTATCCTTTATGCCGTTATTACCAAATGGGAAAGGCAGGGTATCTTGTACTTTAATTCTATTTGGTACGATATCGAAATTATGTTCAGAAAACTCCTCGTTCGTCAATACCGCACCTAAACCTTCTTTATATACCGCTTTTCTTGGCATAAGACCATAAACACTGGCCGTAGCTGAGTTATCTTCAGTAGAAACCTCACAGTCGGACAATTTAATTAAAGGCATTTCATGATCGTTCAACATAATATCTACCGGTTCTCTTTCCGCTATAAAAACACTAGACGCCATGCTTTTGGATGCATAACCGGAAATAAGGTTGAGCTTGGGATAATTAAAATATGCCGCAGCAATAATACCGACCAATGCAATACCTAAAAGCAATTTAATTTTTTTCATTCTTATTATTTTAATGTTCTAACTGAGGGGAAAGAGTACTTGTATTTTATAAACTAGACCTATAATTTCTGCCAAGTTTTATCTGCAGATAATTTAAAGCTTCCTAAATGATCAAAATTGCATTCCTGTGGTAAAATCAACGAAAGAAAGGTACTTTCATCTTTGGCTCTATATAAATGATATTCCTTACCAACAATAGGTTCAAAACTGAATTTAGCATTGTAGACCAAATTATTGTATTCAAAGGCGTCCATTAATTTGTTGTACGCCTCTTGTAGTGCTTCGTACTTTGCCTTAAACTGGTTATTGGCACCTATAATATTGGTGTTTTTCCATGAGGTGACATCGGGAGGTGTAATTTTTGGGGCAGCTACACCACTTGCAAATGGAAGAAGCTTTCCATGATATTCTTGTGAATCTTCGTTAAAGACTACATTATCGGGTTTTTTTTCTTTTTTCATAGTACTACAAATTTAAAGAAAAGCCTTCATTTATACCTTGCAGGATTTTAAGGGTATAGGTATCTTCCATTTTCATATTATTCACTATAATTAATCATTTTAATTAATGAATTTAAAATTATGCTTTTACGGGTTTTTATTGGGTGTATTTTTTTCATGTAATACAAAGAAACCATCTAGGGAACAAGCCCTATTTACCAGTTACTGCGCCAGTTGTCATATTGCTCCGGATATAGCATCTTTACCGAAAGATATTTGGAAAAATGAGGTGCTTCCAGAAATGGGGGCTAGAATGGGAATCAAAACCGCAGGAAAACATCCGTATTACAAATTACCCTTTCATGAGCAAATTGCAGTTATTAAGACCGGCACCTATCCCTCAATACCTATAATACCATTAGAAGATTGGAAATTACTGCAGGAATATATAATCAACCTGGCTCCAGATAGTCTAATAAATAACAATGAAATCATTGAAAGCAAACCGTTAACCACTTTTAATACGACACCAATTCGTTTAGACAGTATAAAAGGTAGCTTAATTACTTATTTAAATATCGATACAAAAGAAGGGAACATAGTAACCGGTACTCGAAATGGCGAATTGAACAGTTATAATCTCGATAAAAAATCTTATACATCTTTAGGAAACTTTAATTCTGCCATTATCAATGTACGACTTTTACATGATAGTATTTATGTTACCAATATGGGTAAAATGGACCCCAATGAAATACCAAGAGGAGAAACTGTTCTAAGAAAGGGAAGTGAAACGGCTATTTTGCAGGATTCCCTACATAGACCTGTACACACGTTATATTTAGACCTTGATAAAAATGGTAGTGAGGAAATTGTTATTTGCGAGTTTGGAGACCTAAGAGGACAATTGACCTTATTGAAGAAAAATGAATTTGGGTTTTATGAAAAACAAGTACTACTAGCTTTACCAGGTGCATTAAGGGTAATACCTAAAGATATGAACAACGATGGTAAAGAAGATTTGGTAGTGCTGTTTGCTCAAGGTGATGAATCGGTCTATATATTATACCAACAAGAAAATTTAAAATTTGAAGCGGAAAAGGTATTACGGTTCAGTCCGGTTTATGGCTCTAGTTGGTTTGAACTTGTTGATTACAATAATGACGGATATGACGATATCATTACCGTTAACGGTGATAATGCCGATAAATCTTTTGTAAACAAGCCTTACCACGGCATGCGCATACATTTAAATGATGGCCACAATAATTTTAAGGAAACCTACTTTCATCCTTTAAACGGAGCTACTAGAATTATAGCCAACGATTTTGATCAAGATGGTGATATGGATTTTGCTTTATTAGCTACTTTTCCAGATTTTGACAATCATCCGGACTATAATTTTGTGTATTTAGAAAATAAAGACAGTGAATCCTATAACTTTTCACAAGAGCATTTTAACAATACCCAATTAGGCAGATGGTTTTTAATGGATGCTGGCGATATCGACGGTGATGGTGATGATGATATTGTTTTGAGTGCACTTAGTTTTTCTTTTACACCGGTACCTAAGCATCTAGAAGAAACATGGAATGAAAGCTATACCGATTTACTAATTTTAGAAAATACCCTACATTAGTAGGTATGATAAAAAAGTTATCCATTGTATTTATCCTCATAATAACCTTGAGTTGTGTAGATAAACCCGTGGATGATAAATATAACTGGGTGCCAATTGAGGTAACTGCTACCGCGTATAATTCGCTTCCGTATCAAACATCATATGAGCATCCGGCAATAACAGCTTGGGGAGATTCTATAAAGCCCGGTCAAAAATGGATCGCTGTTTCTCGCGATTTGCTAAAAAAAGGACTTTTGTACAATACAATGGTAAAGATCGATACTTTTGAAGGTGTCTATCTTGTGAAAGACAAAATGCACTCACGTTGGCGAAACCGAATAGATATCTATATGGGCGAGAACATTAAGAAAGCAAAAGAGTGGGGTAGAAGAAAAATTACCATATTATATGCTGTTGAAAAAGACAGTACAGAACAACTATTAGAATGAAAAAATACCTTTATTACTTCTTGTTATTAGGCTTCTGCTCATGTTCCACTACAAAACCAATTGTTGAACGCCCCATTACCTTTAATGAAGAACGAAAAGTTTTAACTTTAGAATATTTACAGAACAGATACGGATTGCAGCAAGATTCACCAGAGATCGACCCAAATATGATCGTATTACATTGGACGGTAATACCCACATTTGAAAAGTCTTTCGAAGCTTTTGATCCAGCAACCTTGCCCAATTGGAGACCCGATATTAAAAATGTAAGCGGTTTAAATGTTTCATCGCAATTTATGGTCGATAGAGATGGTACCATTTATCAATTATTGCCAGAAACTACTATGGCACGGCACGTTATTGGTCTTAACCATTGCGCTATTGGTATAGAGAATGTTGGTGGCACAGAAGAATTGCCGCTAACAAAAGCACAGTTAAAATCTAATATTTGGTTAGTGGAATATTTAAAGGATAAATATGACATTGACTATTTAATCGGTCATTATGAGTATACGTTATTTGAAAATCATCCACTGTGGTTAGAACAAGATGAAGGCTACCGTACCCAAAAAACCGACCCAGGTCCTGAATTTATGAATAAGGTTAGAAAAGCCGTAAAGAATTTAAACTTCAAGGAAGTACCAACAAACACATCGAACGAAATTAATTAACTATATGACCCAAATGAAACATATTTTACTAGCAACTATTTTTCTTTGCTCATTATCGGCTCTTTGCCAAACCGATAATATTACCACACAATTGTATGATACTTATGAGAACTATAAGGAAAGTACCATAGGCAAAAGACGCATAAAGCATGCGGATATTCAGCCATTGATAGCTGAAATTTCTGCGAACAAAACATTTAAAGTCTCTACCGTTGGAAAATCTATAGGTGGAAAAGACTTAAGCCTAATCAGTATCGGCAGTGGAGATACCAATGTTTTTCTTTGGTCTCAAATGCATGGTGATGAATCCACGGCTACACAGGCAATATTCGATATTTTAAACTTCTTTGAAAGTCCGGATTTCTCTAAGGAAAAAGAAGAAATCCTTGCTAATTTGACCGTTCACTTCTTACCAATGTTGAATCCTGATGGGGCAGAACTATATCAACGCCGTAACCTTTTAGGAGTAGATATTAACAGGGATGCTTTGCGCTTACAGTCTCCAGAATCTCAAACATTAAAAAGAGTACGAGATAGTCTTGATGCCGATTTCGGATTCAATCTTCATGACCAAAGCACATATTATAATGCAGAACGTACAGAAAAGCCTGCTACAATATCTTATTTAGCACCTGCATATAATTATAAAAAAGACATTAATGAAACCCGTGGCAATGCCATGAAGATTATTGTGTTCATGAACGAAATACTTCAAAAATACGCCCCTGGTCAAGTAGGTAGGTATAATGATGATTTTGAACCTAGGGCTTTTGGTGATAACATTCAAAAATGGGGAACAAGTACAATTCTTATTGAATCTGGTGGATATCCTGAAGATACCGAAAAGCAGGAAATTAGAAAATTGAACTACGTTTCCATATTATCTGCGATCTATACGATAGCGAAGAAATCATATGAAAATATAGCTATTGAGGAATATGAGAAAATTCCCGAGAACGATAGAAAATTGTTCGATTTAAAAATTGTGGGAGCTACGTATAAGCTAAAGGGTAATAACTATATCATTGATTTGGGTATGAACCAAATTGAAGTAGACTACCCAGATCACAAATCTTTTTGGTATAGTAGCCGAATGTTAGACCAAGGTGATCTTTCTACATATTACGGATATGAAACCCTAGATGCATCTGGTTATACCATTAAACAAGCGAAAGCTTATCCTAAAACCTTAAATTCATTTGAAGAGGTAAAAGCGTTAAATTTTAAAGATGTATTAAAGCAGGGCTACGGTTATATACGTTTATCTTCATTTCCATCAAAACATATTAATTCTCCTTTTCCCGTTCATTTAATAGGTGAAAAATATAAAGTTCCAGAACTTAATTTAATGCCAGGTATTAACCCTACATTCTTTTTGGAAAAAGCGGGAGTCATTGAATATGCCATCATCAACGGCTTTCTGGTCAATTTAAAAGAGAATACTATCAATGTGCCAAATGGTATGATCTTTAGATAGTCAATTCAATATTTTGAGCATAAAAAAAGGGAAGCATTTGCTTCCCTTTTTATCTATATAGAACCGAAGTTCTTACAAGGTATCTTCAGCATCTAAAAGAGCAAAGAACTTATCTAAGTTAGGTAAGATAACGATCTTGGTTCTTCTGTTTTTTGCCATGTTTTCTTTAGTATCGTTCTCCACTAATGGCAAGTAACTACTTCTACCTGAAGCTATTAATTGAGAAGGGTCAACATCATACTCTTTCTGTAATTTACGTACAATTGATGTAGCACGTTTTACACTTAGATCCCAGTTATCTGTAACCATAGGAGTGTTGATCGTTCTAGAATCTGTATGACCTTCTACCATAACTTCCATACTTGGCTCAGACTTAATTACATCTGCCAATTTTTTAAGAATATTGTCTGCCTTGTTACTAACTCTATAACTAGCTGTGTTAAACAATAACTCATCAGAAATATTGATCATTACTACAGTTTTATCAATACTAACGTCGATATCTTCACCTTCATCAGAAATTGATTGCTTCAATTTATAAGAAACTGCCAAGTTCATTGAATCTTGTAATGTTTTAGCACCTGCTAATTTTGCAGGATCAACATTTTTCAACGTATTTCTCATTTTAGCCTTTGTGTTATTGCTCATTACGGCAACATCATCAACAGTTGTGAATTGGCTATCGTTCATTTCCTTTAATGAATTGATTTTAGAATTGTACTCCTCAACACGTGCTTCTATACGTGCCATTTGAGATTCTAACTCTTCTTTTTCAACTTGAGTCTTTTGTAAAGTACTTTGGGTTTGAGATAAGTTATCTTCTAAGGCAACATATTTCTTTTTAGAAACACATGAAGTTAAAAGCGTTATAGATACTATAGTAACTAAGGATAATCTTTTCATCTTGTTCTTTTTAATTAATATTAGTTTAATCGCTTTTATATACGGCCTAAACAGAAATACGGATGTTTAAATTTTTAACTCAATCCGTTTAGCCCTATAAAATGCTGGCACAACAAAATGATTTTCAAGGGGTTGCTATTTCGCTAAAGAGCAAAAAAAGAAGCATTTTCATGCTTCTTTGTATAATTTGAAAGTGAGTTTGTTATTCGCAACCTCCTGTAAATCCGTTTGCACTAAACTTGGTTTGTACTGCTCCTTGTCTAGAACCGGTATTGATTTCTATGGCTAAATTATTCTCACCACTACCATCTCTTTTAGGGCTGCAATATTCAAATAAGTAAAAACTATTTGCTCTTTCAGATACTTTGTCGGAGATATCTCTAAAGGTTGCTTCTAATTCATCTTTGTTCGTAGCGAATACGCTGGCAGTCTTACCAACAGCCGTTAGTACTTCTGTATCTATTTCTGCTCCTAATCCAATACTGAAGAAGGAAATGTTGGCATTTGCATCTTCCACTTTATCCAATGCGGCATCTTCGGTATAACGAGAAGCTTGATCGGTACCATCTGTAAATATCACTACCGATGCAGCGCCAATTTTATCATCTTGTGTTGATACGTTAATTAGATCAGACGCTATATCGGTCGATTTAATTACCGCTCCGTATAAATCGGTTGATGGGTCATTACTAATGTCATCGGTGATTCCGTCAACAGCTATTTTTAATTCATCTTTTGATGGGGTCAACTCATTTAACAAATGCAGTTCATCTTCTCCATCAAACCAGTAGATAGCCATTTGTACGGATTCTTGAGCCGTTGCTGGCATTACGGCATCAATAAAACTAGTGGAAGCCAATTTTAATTCTTCTAAACTGCTACTTAAAACACTATTACTTAAATCTAAAACAAGTAAGGTGTTGTTAGAGAAAATCTGTGAATTTGGTGAAATACGTGCCGATGATTCTGAGGTTGAAATAGTATTGAAGCAATCATCATTTCTACCTTGCTCATAAATAGTAAATTGATCTGCCGTTAACCCCGGAACAGGATTTCCACTGGTATCGGACACTTTGAAAAATACAGATACCTTACCTGGTAATGTTGTATACTGATCTTGTATTGAAAGTACTAATTCACCTTCTTCCAATCCTAAACATTCATCAACTACGGTACCTTCTCCAAGTCCGTCACCTGTATTCAAATCCAAGCTAACATCATCATCTGCGTTACCACAAGAAACTAGTAGGGTAACCATAAAAAACACACTGAATGTTTTTAAAAAATTTTTCATATTCAATTATTACGGGTTCAACTAGCAGAACGCACAATGTTAATTTAAATTATAGTGAAGCTTAAAATTAATGTTAAAGATTGTTAAAGCGTATTCCTGTAAGTTCCAAATAATCAAAACACCTATATTTCATTAGGTTTATACAAAATAAATAATAAGAATATTAGCCTTAATTTTACTACATTAGAAGGTGTAAAGCGGTAATGAATGACCCACGAGTTTAAAAACATTTTTAAAGAATATAGAATTGCCAAGTCGGCTAATATCAAATGCGTTTTGGCAACCGTAGTCGATTTAGACGGTTCTTCTTATCGTAGACCTGGTGTTAGAATGCTAATACGTGAAGATGATGTAATGATCGGTGCGGTAAGTGGCGGCTGTGTAGAAAAAGAGGTTTTATTTCAGGCTCAATCGGTTTTTCAAAATGGCACCTCAAAATTAATGACCTACGATGGCAGGTACAGGTTGGGTTGCGAAGGTATTCTATACCTATTGTTAGAGCCTTTTGCCCCAAACAATGATTGCTTATATGCTTTTGACCAAGTTATAGAGAATAGACAATCGTTCGAATTACGAACGGCGTATGAAAAAACATATGGTGAGCTCAGTGGTTATGGTACTTTTATTAAGCTTAACGATAAAAACTTTTCTTTAAATCAAAATACAACCGCACAAAAATCAGCTTTACACTTTTCGCAGACGATGAATCCTTGTCAACGACTTTTATTAATTGGTGGGGAACATGATGCCGTGCAGTTAGCGCATTTTGGGTTGAGCATGGGCTGGGAGGTAAGTGTTGCCGTTACGCCAAAAGAGGATAAATCCTTAGAAGATTTCCCCGGAATTGATTCGTTGTTGAACTTTGAACCCGAAGACTTTCCGGTAGAAACTGTCGATGCTAATACCGCTGTGCTATTAATGACGCATAGTTATGTAAAAGACTTAAAGTATCTATTGACTCTTAAAGATTGTAAACCAACTTATTTAGGCGTTTTAGGCCCGGCGAGAAGAAGAGAAAAATTATTGTCGGAATTAATGGAATTGGATATGGATATTGACCTTGATTTTGTGGAAGGTATACACGGTCCTGCAGGGTTGAACATCGGAGCAGAAACACCGCAGGAAATTGCAATATCTATACTAGCTGAAATATTAACGGTGATTAGAAAGACCGAACCTATGATGCTCAAAGATAAATTGAAAGAAATACATCATTAAAATGCCGTTACAAATTGCTGTTCTTATTATGGCTGCCGGTGCTTCTACACGAATGAAAGGCATTAAGCAACTGATGCCCTGGAAAGATTCTAACTTTCTTTTAGAAACCATAAAAACTGTTCAAAAATGTCATGTTTTGAACATTACTATTGTTTTGGGTTCTAATGCCGAATTGATATCAAATCAGTGTCAACTAAATGATTTGGATGTTCATGTAATAACAAATACCAATTGGGCTGAAGGATTGGGAAATAGTATTGCACATGCAGTTAAGGTGAAGCTACAACAGCAGGAAACCTATGACGGTATTTTAATTTGTCTCGCCGATCAACCTTTACTTTCCCATGAATACCTAAACAAAGTTATTAATGAATTTGAGAAGCATCCTGAAAAAATTATAGGTACAAATTACGGTAAAAGAGTAGGGGTGCCTGCTTTGTTTCCAAAAATATATTTCTCGGAATTGTCAAAACTAAAAGGTGATTCCGGAGCTAAGCTATTTTTAAATAAGCAGTCCGAATCCATAATTTCCTTGCAAGCAAATAAGCAAATTATTGATATTGATACTAATGCAGAATATGAACAATTAATGGCACATACCAATAAAACAAAGATATAATATGAACAAACTTAAGACTACCCTTCTATATAGTATTATAGTTCTAGCAACATCACCACTCTTCGCTCAAGAAATGGGTTTTGAAGAATACAACCCAACGTCAACATTAATAGTTCCAGGAGCTGAAATCACCAAAGCAAAATTTCCGTTCATTGACATACACAGTCACCAAAGAGATATGTCTGTAGCAGCTCTCGACGGATTAATTGAGCATATGAATGCTATGAACGAAGCCATAATGGTGAACTTAAGTGGTAGATCAGGTGAAAGTTTAAAAGAGAAAGTTGATAACATCAACAAAAGTTATCCAAATAGATTTGTGGTATTTGCCAATGTAGATTTTGAAGGTGCCAAAGATATGGCATGGGGAGAACAAGCAGCGAAACAATTGGAACAGGATATTAAGAATGGAGCAAAAGGCTTAAAGGTTTTTAAAAGTTTGGGATTAAGAAATAAAGATGCCAATGGTGAACGTTTGGCAATAGATGATCCCCGTTTAGACCCTATTTGGGCAAAATGTGCAGAAATGGGCGTTCCGGTTTTAATTCATGCAGCAGACCCAAAGTCCTTTTGGGATGATATGGATGCAAAAAATGAACGCTGGTTAGAATTAAAAACACATCCAAGAAGAAAACGTAGCGCAACAGACCCTGCTCCGTTCGAACAAATTATTCAAGAGCAGCATAATGTGTTCAAAAAGCATCCAAAGACAAAATTTGTTAATGCCCATATGGGGTGGCACGCCAACGACCTTGAAAAACTAGGTCAACTATTAGATGAAATGCCTAATATGAACGTAGGTATTTCTGCTGTAATTGCAGAATTAGGTAGGCAACCACAGAATGCCAGAGCTTTCTTTGTTAAATATCAAGACAGAGTGTTATTTGGTAAGGATAGTTGGAAACCAGAAGAATTTCCAACCTATTTTAGGGTACTTGAAAGTAATGACGAGTATTTTCCATACTATAAAAAATACCATGCTTTTTGGGCAATGTACGGTTTAAATTTACCCGACAAAGTGTTGAGGAAATTGTACTACCAAAACGCGCTAAACCTTATTCCCGGTTTAGATACTTCTTTGTTCGAAGAGTAAAACCTATACCTTTTTCAGTACAACGGTTTCTTCAACTACAGGAATATCCTTTACATCTTGAAAAATGCCACATGAAACTTGTTTCTTGACCAAGCTTTGTGTGCTTTTTCTTTTTGTCAATGCTTCTATCTCAGGATTTAAAAACTGCATATCGTGTATATTTTTTTAATAAAACGTACATATGTGTCTCATGTTGTACGAGTTAGAATTAATTTACCCTAATTTAAAAAAGAATTTACCTGAAAGTGTGACAAATGAGAAAATCAACATACTAATGGGGAAATAAGTTTTAAGAGATGCAGAAAGAAGTGGTCTTCACAAATTTAATACGAGAACATCAAGGACTTTTGTATAAGGTAACTTCAATTTACACTGATAATAAGGAAGATCAAGAAGACCTTTTTCAAGAAGTAGTCTTTCAACTTTGGAAATATTTTGATTCGTTTCGTAATGATGCCAAAATAACAACTTGGATGTATCGCGTGGCAATGAATACATCTATCACATTTATAAAAAAGAAAAAGAGACGACCAGATTCCGTTCCAGTTGCTGAAGTCTTTATTAACGAATCTGATACCCATGACGAAGTTTTCGAAGAACGATTACGGTTACTTTATCAGCATCTAAAACACCTGAATACGTTAGAAAAAGGACTCATTTTTCTATTGCTAGAAGGTAAAAGTTATAATGAAATAGCACAGATTACGGGCTTGAGTGCCAGTAATGTGGGTACCAAAATATCTCGAGTAAAGAAAAAATTAAAAACGAACATGACAAATAAATAAATCATGGAATTAGAACAACTACAATCTGCTTGGACAAAAATGAGCAATGAATTAGACCAACAAAAGAAATTAACGAACAAAATCATATTAGACATGACAAAACAGAAATATCAGAACAAATTCACTACTATTACCAAGTACGAATCTTTAGGCGCATTGGTATGTTTCGCAATCGCATTATTTGTAATCTTTAACTTTAACAAATTAGATACTTGGTATTTGCAGGCATGTGGTGCATTTACGCTCTTGTTTTTAATTGTATTGCCGGTTTCAGTGTTATCAACTCTAAAAAAAATCAAGAATATCGATATTTTAAAAGGATCTTACAAAGAGAACCTTAAAGTATACGTGCATACAAAAAATAGATTGCTCAGGTTGCAACAGATCGGAATTGTGGTTGGTTTTATTGGCTTGTTTTTCATTGTACCGGTAACCTCAAAAATAATTTCTAACAAGAACGTTTTTCTAAATAGTTTAAAAACGGAACAAATTATTACTTTGACCATAACATTGGTTGCCATGGCTTTTTTCTGTAATTGGGCATACAAAGGGTATAAAAAGATTACCCAATCTGCACAAGAGCTTTTGCAAGATTTGGAGTAAGCGAATTATTCGGTAAGCTTCTTTTGAATATAATTTAAAATCAGCATCCAATTCATTTTCAATAGGAGAGAGGCGGTTGGTACATTATCATCTGCGATGGCAGAAATTATCGCCTCGTGCTGGTTATCAGATTTGTTGTAGAAAGAATCATCATTAGTAAAAGCATGTTCATAGAAGAACAAACGTGTTTTTAGGTCATTCAGAATTTTTAATGCCAACTCGTTTTTATAACCTTTGGTGAGCAACCTGTGAAACTCAAGATCAGCTTGAATTCTACTTATAGCATTTGGCGCATTTTCAAAAACCTCTTGTTGCTTCTTTAAGTTTATGATGTGCTCTTCGTTAAATTCAGAATTTTCAATCGCCATTACCTCCAAATTAGCTACCAATTCATATAAATCTTCCGCTTCTTCTACGTCTAGTTCTGCAATTATGAAACCTCTGTTGGGTATCGCTTTAATTATATGTGCTTGTTGAAGTTGGGTCAATGCCTCGCGAATAGGGGTAACACTAACCTTTAAATGCCTGGCAAGTGCCGCCAAATTAATGGTCTTGCCTATTTTCAAATTGCCGGTAATCATTTCAGACAAAAGGTAATCGCGCACTTGATCCCTCAAATTTATTTTAACTAGCATACATTAAATATAGTATATCGTATACGGTTATAACTGGTATATCGATAACATTATTATAAATGATGGAATTATAGTCTGTAAAAGTACCCTTAGACCATACTATGTAAGCGTTTTTATCGTTTTGACTATACAACCCTACAAACAATTAAACATGAAAAATCTAACATCCCATTTAAAAAAGGGTATTCTTTTATCCGGAGTATTATTAATGGCCTATAGCTGTAGTGATGATGATACTACTGCAGAAGAGGTAACATTAACCCAAACTGAACTAAAAGCGGTTCTAGAAACCGATGAAATTACCGGTGGTATTGATCTGGCATTATATGAGTTATCTTCAAATAACGGAAGTACAGGTAAATCTACAAGTAATGAATGTTATAGTGCCGTCTATTCAGATTCCGGCTATGTGGCAACCTTTAATAACTGCGTATTAAATGGAACAGAAAATGTAAATGGTACTTTAAGCGTTACTTATGACCAACAGGGAGAAACTGGTTCTTTTACAGCAAGCTATGTTGACTTCTACGTCGGTGAAATAAAAATTAATGGAACCAGATCATTTACATTCAGTACAAATTCAAGTGATAGCGCCATAACTTTTCAGGTTACCAGTGAAATGACCGTAGAAATGGAAGATGGCTCTATTATAGCTGACAGCGGAACCAAGTCTACAACAATTGCATTTAATGATACCACTACATATAGTATCGAAGGCAGTTGGACCGTTGTTTTTGAAGGTAACACTTATAATGTAAACGTTAATAACGCATTAACAAGTGAAATATCTTGTTCTTATGTTTCTAGTGGTGATATGGATGTTTCTAAAAACGGACTATCAGTAAATGTTGATTTTGGAGATAGCACTTGTGATAATATTGCCTTGCTTACCTACCCAAATGGAGTAGAAGAAGAAATTACATTAGAGGATTAAATCAAAATAATAAACATTGAAAAAGGGATAAGACTTGTAAGTCTTATCCCTTTTTTTTAGCTAACTCAAAGAATTATTTTAAATTTTTAATGGGTGTATTGTCTACTTGCAACCCATTGTACTCTCTTACTTGCTTTAAAGCTTGAAAAGAAAGTGTTTCTTCTTGTTTCCGTTGGTGTGTTTCTAATAAAAGTTCTCATGATGTTCGTATTTTAAATCTGGTGATTAGTCAGATGGATTGATGATTAATTGTTTTTTGATGTGATGTGTGATGAATATTTATGTGTAAACTGTCTGCTAGCTACCCATTGTACTCTCTTACTTGTTTTAAAGCTTGAAAAGAAAGTGTTTCTTCTTGTTTCCGTTGGTGTGTTTCTAATAAAAGTTCTCATGATGTTCGTATTTTAAATCTGGTGATTAGTCAGATGGATTGATAATTAATTGTTTTTTGATGTGATGTGTGATGAATATTAATGTGTAAACTGTCTACTTGCTACCCATTGTACTCTCTTACTTGTTTTAAAGCTTGAAAAGAAAGTGTTTCTTCTTGTTTCCGTTGGTGTGTTTCTAATAAAAGTTCTCATGATGTTCGTTTTTAAATCTGGTGATTAGTCAGATGGATTGATGATTGATTGTTTTTTGATGTGATGTGTGCTGAATATTAATGTGTAAACTGTCTGCTAGCTACCCATTGAACACGTTTACTGTTTTTAAATGCAGTTAAAAAGGCATTTCTTCTTGATTCCGTTGGTGTGTTTCTAATAAAAGTTCTCATGATATATTGTTTTTAATTGATGATTAATAATTCTGTTATACTTACTAGACGACCATTAATAATTTTTGTTACAGTACTATGCATAAAAAGGTACTGTTTTTAACAATTTAATAAACTGATATCACACTAAATAATTGATATTCAGTCATTTAAAATTATCATTAAATTTTAAATTTTAACAGTTATAATTGTAATTAGGAATTGACGGACAGGTGAAATGGAACTTTTTAAGTCTTAAAAAGTAAAATCATTCATTATAATGTATCTTAAAATTGAATTTAACTTTAAGTCTTTTAAAACTTTGGCAGTTTGAGTGCCAGTAATGCTAAATAATTGAAATACAAATCATATCTTTGTAGAACTTTAGAGGGATGCATATAATATCTGCAATGACCTTACAACAAATGACATCGTAGTTAACCCATAAGCTTTCCATTGGTTATCAACGTCACTGCGTATTTCAATCCCTTTACAGTAAAATCTATTATTATCATTAAAATTACGAATGGCAAAATCGCAACAAACATTTAATAAAACTGAAAAAGAAAAAAAACGCTTAAAGAAGCGCGAAGAAAAGAAGAAAAAAATGCTAGCCCGTAAAGCGGCTGCAAAAGAAAATGGTACTTCTGGTATTCCTCTTGCTTATGTAGACTTCAATGGAAACCTGGTAGATACACCGCCAGATCCTGCTATGAAAGTAGAAATTGAAGCAGAAGATATCGTTCTAGGTATTCCAAAGAAAGAAGAAGGAGATGTAGAAGAGTTTGATCCGGTAAGAAACGGTAAAGTTTCTTTCTTTGATACTACCAAAGGTTTTGGTTTCATTATCGACGCTGAAAATAACGAGAAATATTTTGTTCACGTTAGCGGACTTATTGATGAAATCATGGAAAACGACAAGGTTTCTTACGAGCTGGAAAAAGGCATGAAAGGCATGAACGCAGTTCGTGTAAAGAAAATCTAGTACACAAAATTTTCAATGGCAAAAATGCAACGTAACACCGTTCTGGTCGTATTGTCATTTTTTGCCATATATTTCATTTGGGGATCTACCTATTTGTGGAATAAAATTGCAGTAACCGAATTACCTGCCTTTATGTTGGCAGGTATTCGTTTTGTGACTGCCGGAAGCTTAATTTTTATTATTTCAAAACTATTAGGCTTCTCACTAAAAATCACCAAGCAACAATTTAAAAACACTTTTATTGCCGGTTTTCTGTTTCTTACATTTGGGAATGGAGTAGTGGTTTGGGCTTTAAAATATGTGGACAGTGGGTTTGCAGCACTTGAAGTATCGGCACAACCTTTAGTGGTATTGCTCATGATGCGTGTTTTGCAGGGCAAAAAAATTCAACCCATGTCAATCATTGGGGTTATTCTAGGCATTACCGGTATTTTTCTATTAGTAAGTCAAAAAGAGGTTATTGCTCAAGAAGGAGCCATATTGGGTATGGTACTAATATTTATTTGTATGCTTAGCTGGTCTTATGGTAGCCTATTTGTTGGTAAAGCTGTCTTGCCCAAAAATTTCTTTGTCAATACCGGTTATCAAATGCTAACAAGCGGATTATCTCTACTCGTTATCAGTACACTATTTGGAGAAAACTGGACATCACCAGTTACTTGGAGTCCAAAAGTGTTATGGTCAATGCTACTCTTAGTTACATTTGGCAGTATCATTACTTTTACGGCGTTCAATTATTTACTTCGTATTGTTTCTCCAGAGAAAGTAGCAACATCTACGTATATAAATCCCATAGTAGCTATGATTTTAGGATGGTATTTTTTAAATGAAACCATCACCGTACAATCTGTTATGGCTTCGGTTGTTTTACTAACTGGCGTGTATTTTATAAACACTAAAAAAAGCCTTACTATTCTTTCTAGATTCTCAGGGAAACGTATTCCTAAAAAGATATCGGATCAAGAGTTACCTCATTAACTTCTGTGGGGTTCATATGTTCTAACCTTATAGTACCTATTCGTACTCGTACTAAACGAAGGGTTGGAAACCCCACTGCAGCAGTCATTTTACGTACTTGACGAAATTTACCTTCATTAATAGTTATGCTGATCCAACTTGTAGGTCTATGCCTGCCTATTCTCAATGAAGAATGTGCATCGGGTAGTGTAGGTGGTTCTTTTAACAATACTACGGAACAAGGTTTGGTGGTATATTTCTTGCCAAAGACTCCAATGTTAATGCCTTTTGTGATTTTTTCAATCGCATCAGAATTAATGATGCCATCTAATTGGGCTAGGTACTCTTTTTCAATACCCAACCTATTAATGGTATCGCTCAATTTCCCATCGGTAGTCATTAATAACAATCCTTCCGACTTCTCATCCAATCTACCTATGGGCATTATTCCTTCAGGAAAACTAAAAAGCTCACTTAAAAATCGCTTTTTACGGAGTTGACGGTCTTCACCGGAAGATATTTGGCTTAGCATACCCACTGGTTTGTATATTTTAAAATGAAAATGTTCCTTCAATTTTACCTATTACAATTAATTTCTATTACATATGGTCGCAAAAGATACCCTTTTTAACCCATGAATTAGTAATAAACTAGCGAGATTGTTACCTTTGCACACTCCAGAGAAGATTTTATGCAAGAGACAGTTTTTGAACTACAGGACAGAAAAACAGATAAAGAACTTTACAGCTACCAACAAGGAGCAATTCAACAAATATTTGACAAGTTCGATTCAGAACGAGATGATTATCACCTTCTATACCAATTACCTACAGGTGGTGGTAAAACCGTAATTTTTTCGGAAATAGTACGTCAGTACCTTAAAAACCATAACAAAAAGGTTTTGGTAATGACCCACCGTATTGAACTGTGCAACCAAACATCTGCCATGTTAACCAGTTTTGGCGTTGTCAATAAAGTGGTAAACAGTAAAGCCAATCTTGATGATCAAGAGCGCTATAGCTGTTATGTTGCTATGGTTGAAACGTTGAACAATAGATTAAACGATGACCAATTAGATATTTCTGATGTCGGTTTGGTTATTATAGATGAGGCTCACTACAATTCTTTTACCAAGTTATTTAAGTTCTTCGAAAATTCGTTTGTTCTTGGCGTAACAGCTACGCCGTTAAGTTCTAATAAGGACTTACCAATGAACAAAAACTATGATGAACTTATACCTGGCGAAACTATAGAAAACTTAATTGCCAATGATTTCTTGGCAAGGGCAGAAGTGTTTCATTATGATATGGGACTAACTTCTTTGGAAATTGGTTCTAATGGTGATTATACCGTTAAATCATCTGCTGATTTATATACGAGTCCGGCAATGTTAAGTAAGCTTTTAGAAGCTTATACCAAACATTCAAAAGGTAAAAAAACATTGATTTTTAATAATGGTATTGAAACCTCTATTCAGGTTTACCATACTTTTCAAGCTGCAGGTTTAAACATTATGCACCTTGATAATACCGCTACAAAGAAACAGCGAAAGCAAATATTAAAATGGTTTAAAGAAACACCTGATGCTATTTTAACGTCAGTAAGTATTTTAACCACTGGTTTTGATGAACCTACTATTGATACTATTATTCTTAACAGGGCAACAAAATCATTGACGCTGTACTACCAAATGATCGGTAGAGGTTCTAGGGTATTGAACAATAAATCTAAATTTACGGTTATTGATTTAGGTAACAATCTATACAGATTTGGTCCTTGGGGAGCAGATTTGGATTGGGGAGCCATTTTTAAATCTCCCAATTACTACATGGATCGTATTCGTGACGATGAAGACATTGAAAGCGATTTTAAACTTGACCTATCTGAAGAAGTTAAGGCGGAGTTCAAAAACTCCAAGGAAACGTATTTTGATATAAAAGAGACTTACGAGACAGCTACTTTTGCGGGTGAATCATCTAAAGTAGTTCTTGAACGATCTATTGCTCAACACGCTTACATATGTATTGAAAATAGTGAAGATGTGTATGATGCCATTGCATTGGCTAAGCTATTAAAAGAAGATATTGATAATAGAATACACGTTTATGGAAAATGTATCAGTAAAAGCACGTATAATTTCTTAAGCTGGTTAAAAGACGATTACCAAAAGAAATTAAACGCATACTTACGCGAAAATTTTGATAAGGTCTTTGAAGAAATTCATGGTCATCCACCAGAAGATTAAATAGTACAAAATTCAAAAGGGCTGTTCTTAAATGAACAGCCCTTTTTATTTAAAAGATCTTTTAGTTTACTCTACAATTAAATTATATTGTGGTGTAGGGTTCAAAGGACAGAAATAAACATATTCCCCTTTTTCTAGTTTTGTAGCCTTAGAATGACCTACTGTATTATTTTTCACCGCCGCAGTTACATATGCAGTTTGAATATGGTTTTCTGGTTTAGAGGCATCCATACCTTTCTTTACTAAAACCAGACCCACATCTTTACCTACGTTATTATTTGCAACGTCAAAAATATAAGTGCCTTCACTAACTGTAATTGATTTTTGCGTGAATTCGCCAGTTGTTTGCTCTAAAGCAATTTTCTTAACTGGTTGTTTCATCATTTTATCTTGTGCGTTTGCGTTGAAAGAAAATGCTAATACGATTACTAAAATTGATAATACTTTTTTCATGTGTTTAAATTTAATAGGTGTTACCCCGTTTTAATGTTTATTAATAATTAGTTGTGAAATTGTTTATAATGAAGGAGCTAACGGAAAATCAACGGGTACTTGTGTTGTACTGTGAATGTAGTTTGATATTGTTTTGTCTCCTACTAAGGAAATGGTGTCAATTAAGTTTGCTTTTGTATAACCAGCAGCAAAATAGTTTTCTAAAACTTTTTCATCTGTACGCCCTCTATTCTCTGAAATGTTTTTTGCTAATTGAGCCAAGGCATCCAACTTAGAGTCAAAAGATGCTTTTCCTGCTCTTAACTCAAGAATTTGCTCGTCATTGAATCCGTTCATTTTACCTATAGCCGTATGAGCAGATAAACAATAGATACAGTTGTTTACTTGACTTACTGCTAAATTGACGACTTCTTTCTCTTTAGCTGATAATGAAGTTTTGGCATTTGCAAAATTTAAGTAATTTTCTAATGCAGTATCACTATTTGCATACGTTGCATATAAATTTGGTACAAAGCCTAAAGCTTTTTTAAGATTGTCGAAAATCGCTTGATTGTTTTCGCTTACTTCTTCTCTGGTAGGTACATTAAATGTGCTCATGATTATGTTTTTTTATTATTTTATTTTGAAATTAAATTTGTCACAAAGGTAGACTGACTAACAGGTATTTATCATGCTTGAAATTCCCATTGGCTTGTCAATTTTTCCTTTAGAACAATGAATTGAATACTCGTGTTAATCTAGATGATGAATCAGAATCACAATAGAAATCTGATATATGATTGTGTTCACAATGTTCTTTTACATTGACGGTGTTTGACACCTCTATTCTTCTAGAAGTAAATATTTCTATTAAATTGAAAATTGATTTGTGTTTTAAATTCATGTCTTTACTGTTTTAATTTTACAGTACAAAGATCTAGCAATTATGAATCTTAAAACGGGCAATTTTACCCTTGTAGTTGTCAATTCTTCCCTAACTGGTTTTTTCTAGGCGTTTCTTGAATTGAGAAGGAGAGAGGTTTGTAATTTTTTTAAACAAACGACTTAAATGCGATGCATCTTCAAAGCCAATCTCGTAAGCAATCTCTTTAGCGGTTTTATCGGTATAGATCAGCAACCGTTTGGCTTCAAGCACTATGCGTTCATGTATTATTTGTAGCGGAGTCGTTTTAAATTTTGCAAAAGTATTGGAAAGGGTTTTTGGAGACTTAAATAGTTTACTTGCATAAAAGGAAACCGAATGTTCTTCTTTAAAATGTACTTCTACCAAAACATTAAATGCTCTTAGCAAATCTATTTTTACATCACTGTTAGCGTTACCAAATCCTTCTTTTGCCTTTAGCAGCCTTGTACTCATAATCATAAAACGCGCCATTAGCAAACGTAGCATTTCTGCTTGTATCGTATCTTCCGTATTTAATTCATCTACAAAAACCTCGTGAAGGGTATTAAACTTTCGTTGTTCATTTTCTCCTAAATCTATTAATGGAAAATGTGCATTGCCAAAAAATAATAGTCCTGCGCAGCTTACCTCATGATCATGATCTTTTATACAGTAAAACTCACGGTTAAATTGATAAACAACCAAATCTTTACCATCCACAAAATGAATAAATTGAATTGGGGTCAATGCAAGTAGACTATGTTCTGAAATTATATAAGGTATACCATCAACGGTAATCTCGGCTTTGTTACTAGTAGTTCTAACAAAAATGTAGAGCTCAGCTTGTTTGGGTTTTCTATACCTTTCCAATAAAACTTCATTACCGACTTTAAGTAATCCGCCGGTACTAAAATCTTTAAAAATTTCTTGCATGAAGTTTTGGTCTAAAAAAAGGATGATTCATTACAGAAGTAACAAATCATCCTTTTAAAACCTTTAAACAACAACTTCTTTAAAACCTCACAGAAACCTTTCCTCTTAAGTAAAACGGAGTTCCGGGAGTGAAATGAATTTCTTCAACCGATGCTGTTTCATTGAACAATCTACTTTCAGTAGCGAACTGTGTTTCGTTCCACTCTGTATCAAATAAGTTTTCTACGATTACACCAACCGTCCAGTTTTTAATATTGTAGTTCAGGTTTAAGTCCGTTACAAAATATCCTTCTGCAACAATACTATTGTCTTCGTTCGCAGCCCTATCGCCCAAATATCGATAATTCAAATTCCCAGAAAAATTGTCTAAATCGGTAATTGATAGTCCGCCTACTGCCGTGAAATCGGGTGCTAGGGGAATATAGTCTTCACCGCTCGTTTCTTCTGTACTTCTTGCATAGGTGTAGTTGACGTCACTATATAGATACAACCAATTCAATACTTGATAACGACCACCAAGCTCAAGTCCTAATCTACGGGTTTTACCACTTGGCTCAACAATACCTGCATCACCTACGTAAACAAATTCTTGATCTAATAACAGTCCCCATAAAGTGGCATTTAAAACCAACTTATCTGTAGGTTTAATAATGGTTCCTAAATCTACACCATAAGCGTTCGGTAATACATCCCTACCTTCGTTTGCCGTAACTACACGTGTATCGTTAGAATGAAATCCTAATCCTGTTTTTAAGAATAGCTGCCAATTTCTATTTACCGAGTATAGTGTATTCAACTTAGGACTCACTTTAGCCTTACTTTCACTTTTATTGTCGTAAAGTTCGCTTAGTTTGTTCTCATAATCGAAATTGAAATAATCTAATCGTACAGACGGATTAAAGGTCCAGTTTCCTGTTTTATATTCCGCATCAACAAAACCGTACATATTTGTTTCATCTACGTCGCCAAATGCATATTGCTCCAACACAGTTTTTCTATTTAACGTATGCTCTAGTGTTACATCATCTACATTATCATTTCTAAAGCCTACACCAGCAGAATAGGTAAAGATATCATCTTCTCTTACAGTTATATTGATCTGTTCAAAAACAGTTTCAGCTCCCATAATCGTTCGATCTTCATACTGTCGTATTTGATCGCCATTTACTGGGTCTTCTAAAAAGAAAGTGAAATTGGAGAACAATTCAAAATCATACTTGCTTATAAAAGCCCTAGTTTTTAAGAATTGGTCTTCACCCAAAAATTTTGTGTGGTTCAACATTACATTGGTTCTACTGGTTTGTCCTCCTTCAGTATCGTCAATGGCACCAAACCGCCCTATGAGGTTTTGATCTACTGCTCTTTGTGGAATTTGACCCGAAGCATCCCATTTACTTTGAAAATGAGAAGCCGTTAACGTAAGTTCTTCCTTGCCTATATCCCTATAATTATATCGACCTAATACATTTATTCTATTGAAATTTTGAGGCGAATCAAATGGTCCGTCCGTGAGATATATTTCAGAGGCTAGGTATGCATCGCTTTTACCTTCTTCCAATACCTTAAAAAGCCCCACGAATCTATTGGTATTAAACTGTCCGGCTTCATAAGACACCATGCTTTCATCTATACTTTTCTTCAAGCTTAAATCTACATAGCCAGCAGTATTAAAATTACCTTGATCAGCGTAATACAATCCCTTACCAAAATTTATGTTGTTTATAGTTTCCGGTATTACAAAGTGTAAATCGGCATATCCTTGACCATGTGCATGTGATACCATATTCACTGGCATACCATCAACACTAATAGCTACATCTGTACCGTGGTCAATATCAAAACCTCTTAAGAAAATCTGTTCAGCTTTTCCACCACCTGCGTGCTGACCAATTAATAATCCAGGTACTTTTCTCAAAATTTCCTGTGATGACTTTACCGGATCATTCTGTATATCAATATTTACAATTCTACTCATGGCATCAACTTTAGAAATTACTTCTACTTGATCTAAATTGATACTTGATTCCTCTAAAGCAATTTGTACATTTTCATTGAAATGTTTTGGTTCAACCACCAACACAAAGGTTTTGAATCCTAAGTTTGAAAAATATACAGAATCGTTTACCTGTGTTGAAGGAAGTGAAAATGACCCTGATAAATTGGTATGACTATGTTGCCCGCTAGTCTGATTAAAAATGCCCACATTTTCTAAGGCTACACCATTATTATCTGTCACTTTACCTTTTAAGCTCTGTGCACTGGCGCTTGTTATAATACTGAAAAATAAAATGAGATTGAACAGTTTAAATACCCTGCTACTTGAATTCATAAAATTAGTTTTAGAAAGGTTGTCTTTGAAAATACTTACGACAAAAAACTTAGAAGGTTTTAAAAATTTTAAAATCAAAAATATGCCTTAGTAAAAAAGAATTCCCTCTTTTTACGCTTTATAACAATGTTTTAACGATAAGAGTCAAAATACT
This sequence comes from Maribacter litoralis, assembly GCF_902506355.1. Lineage (NCBI taxonomy): Bacteria > Pseudomonadati > Bacteroidota > Flavobacteriia > Flavobacteriales > Flavobacteriaceae > Maribacter > Maribacter litoralis. The sequence continues at coordinate 3,921,322 of NZ_LR733271.1, forward strand.
ACCATTAATAGTAGGAACTTTGAGGTTTAAACTATGCATTTTTTAAAATATAAAATATATGAGCACACAAGTATTATTAACCCCTTACCATAAAAATCTGGACTTAAAAAATAGGGTGGTGATGGCACCTATGACACGAAGTAGAGCTGCCAATGACGGAAATATACCTACAGAAGATTTGCATGTACCATATTATAAACAAAGAGCCTCTGCAGGATTAATTATTACGGAAGGCTCACAAGTCTCTAAGCAGGCTGTTGGCTATGTTAATACCGCAGGAATTCACACCAAAGAACAGGTAGATGGATGGAAAAAAGTTACCAAAGAAGTTCACGATAAAGGGGGTAAGATTTTTATTCAACTATGGCACGTTGGGCGTATGTCTCACCCAGATTTCCATAATGGTGACTTACCTGTAGCTCCGTCGGCTATTAACCCAAACGCTCAAAGCTATACCCCAGAAGGTTTTAAAGACACGGTTACCCCTAAAGCCATGAGTATAGATGAAATTAAACAAACAGTTGAAGATTTTAAAAATGCAGCTAAGAATGCCGTAGAAGCTGGTTTTGACGGTGTAGAAATACATTCTTCCAATGGGTATTTATTCCATCAATTTTTTAATGGAACTTCTAATCACAGAACTGATGAATACGGTGGAACCATAGAAAATAGAACCCGTTTCTTTTTTGAAGTTTTAGAAGCCATAAAAGAAGTAATACCACAAGAAAAAATAGGAGCAAGGTTCAACCCTTCTTTAGACGGAATGTTCGGTATTACCATGGATGAAGAAACCATACCAACATTTGAATATATCATCAAAAAATTAAATGATTATAACTTGGCATATATTCACTTATCGGAACCTTTCACCGATGTATCTAATATACCGTATGCAGTACAAAATATTGCTGAACATTTTAGACCACTTTACAATGGTACTTTAATGATCAATGCAGGGTTTGATCAGGAGTCAGGTAATAAAGTGATTGAAGAAGGTAACGCTGATCTCGTTGCATATGGCAAATTATATATTTCCAATCCGGATTTGGTAGAGCGTTTTGCCAATGGATATGAATTAGCCGATTGGGACGATGACACCTTTTATTCCGGAGGAAAAGAAGGGTATTTAGATTATCCAACATACAACCAACAACCAGAACACGCATAAAAACAAATTGTAACTAGTAAATTATTCTAATATGAATTTTATAAGAAAAGCATTCGCAACTTGGAAAGGTAGCGGAAAAGAAGGAGAAGGAACCTTAACTACAGAAAGTACTGTTCTACAAGACACACAATACTCCTACAATACCAGATTTGAGAACGGTAAAGGCACAAATCCAGAAGAATTGATAGCTGCAGCACATGCTGGCTGTTTCTCTATGCAATTAAGTTTTTTACTAGGCGAAGAAGGTTTTACACCGAATTCGCTAAATGTTGAGGCAAATGTTCAATTTAAAGACGGCGAAATTAATAAGGTTATACTTGAATTAAAAGGTGATGTGCCTAACATAGAAGCCGATAAATTCAATGAAATTGCTGAAAAAGCGAAAGAGGTTTGTCCTATTTCAAAATTGTTAAAGGCTGAAATCGAGCTGAAATCTCATTTAAGTTAAAATGCTGTTTACAGTATAAAAAAAGCAGCCATTGGCTGCTTTTTTATTTTTATAGGTGTTGATTACTATTTTATGTGATCTCTATTCCGCTCTAAATCTTCATTACCAGGTCCACCTTGACTATACAATTGGTTTTCCTCATCTTTTAACGTTTCTTGAGTTTTACTTTGCGGTAATTCTCTTCCGGGTATGTCCAAATCTTTTCCAGCAAAATCTACATCCTTTTCTCTATCGTTAAGTTGGCTATCATCACCTTTGTCTGTTCTTGTATTCTTAACCTTTTCTCCTAAAGCCTGCAAGTCATCTGCAGTTACATCAGAATTATAGCTTGTATTTTTATCTTCACTTTTCATAAATAACATTTTAATAAGTTGTTTGTAAGCTAGTATTTCTATCCTTCACCATTTAACACAAAGCAGTGTTATGTGTGCTCATTTCGGTAATAGTATTACTGAAAAATTCAACACTTTTTTTGGATTAACAAATTGGGTTAACACGTTAATAGCCCATATTGAATTTAGCTAACTTGCATATAAAGAAATGACAATGGAAAATGTATTAGTTGCTGGTGCTAACGGTACCACAGGAAAAAAAATAGTTAACCTTTTAAAAAGTTCTCAATATTTTGAGCCTATTGCTATGGTAAGAAAAGAAGAACAACAAGAGCAGTTTAAAAAAGATAATATAAAGACCGTTTTGGGCGATTTGGAAAAAGACCTTTCACATACGGTAGAAAATATAGATAAAGTAGTATTTGCAGCTGGATCGGGCGGTAAAAAAGTAGTGGAAGTAGATCAAGAAGGAGCCAAGAGCCTTATTGACGCCTCAAAACAAGCTCACGTAAAGAAATTTGTTATGCTGAGCTCTATGGGAGCAGATAACCCCGAAGAGAGCGATGAATTAAAGCAATATTTGGAAGCTAAACATAATGCAGATGAATATTTAAAATCTGCCAACATTATGTACACTATAGTTAGACCTGGTTCATTGACTAATGATTCGGGTACTGGTAAAATTGAATTAGAGCATAAATTGAATAAAAGAGGATCTATTACCAGAGATGATGTAGCACAAACTTTAGTAAGATCTTTACATGACGATGCTGCTATAAATCGCACATTTGAAATTATCGAAGGAGATACTTTAATAGCAAAGGCTATGGATGCAAATTCATAATAAAAAGAAGTTGTTTGGTTGAATGTTAAGCCAATTCTAATTTAATTAGGGTTGGCTTTTTTTTGTGTTATAATTTTCAACATCTTTATACAATTAACGATGCGTATCTTTGCACCATACTAAACAACCAGAATATGAAAATTTCGTTTTTAAAATTTGCAATGGCGATTACGGTGGTAATTTCATTGCATTCTTGTAAAGAAGCTAAGAAAGAAAATACACAGAACAATGCTGAAAATGTAGCATTGGACAGTATGGATTTGGCATTATTAGAATTAAACCTACCGGAAGGATTTCAAATAGAAGTCTATGCAAGGGGAGTAGATGGCGCACGCTCTATGGCTATGGGTGATGAAGGCACCCTTTTTGTTGGTACCAGAACAGAAAATAATATTTACGCCATACAAGATACCAATGGAGATTTTAAAGCTGATAATGTAATGGTTTTAGATACTATGGAAGTACCTAATGGTATTGCCATGAGAAACGGAGATCTATATGTGGCACAGGTAGGTAATCTGTGGAAATATCCAAATATTGAGGATCAATTGGACGGAGAATTAGAAAAGGAATTAATATATGATGATTTTCCGACGGAATTTCACCACGGATGGAAGTATATTGCCTTTGGACCTGATGATAAATTATATGTACCGGTAGGTGCACCTTGTAATATTTGTAATAGAACGGATGAAGATGATCGGTTCGCTACTATTTCAAGAATGAATCCTGATGGAACTAACCGTGAAATTTATGCTAGAGGCGTACGTAACTCTGTTGGTTTCACGTGGCATCCTGACACTAAACAAATGTGGTTTACAGATAACGGTCGTGATATGTTGGGCGATGATATCCCTCCATGCGAATTGAATACAGTAACCGAAGCAGGACAGCATTTTGGCTATCCTTTTTGTCATGGTGGTATAGTTAAAGACCCAGAATTCGGAGATTTACATCCTTGTTCTGATTTTGTGGAACCGGCATTACAATTAGATGCCCATGTTGCTCCATTAGGTATTAAATTCTATACCGGAAATATGTTTCCAGCAGAATATAAAGGAAAAGCATTTATTGCCGAACATGGATCTTGGAACAGAAGTAAAAAAGTAGGTTACCGAATAATGATGGTAGATATTGAAGATGGTGCTGTCGTAAATAGTGAGCCTTTCATTGATGGCTGGTTAGATGAAGTAGCTCAAAAAGCTTCGGGCAGACCGGTTGACATGCTGATGCTAGAAGATGGTTCTATGTTGATTTCAGATGACTATGGTGATGCCATTTATCGCGTTACGTATGCCGAAACTGCACTTGCCAAGAACTAAATACTATATCTTATTATATAAAAAGCAGCTACTTTTAGCTGCTTTTTAATTTCGTATCCACTTTATTTTATTCGTCAAGTATTATATTTATCCAATAAAAATAAATCACCTTAAACCCTAGCTATAAGAAATGGCATATCCAGAAAAAGTTTATTTAAACGGAGAAATAAAAGATGCCCATGATGCTAAAATTTCAGTTTTTGATAGGGGTTTTATTTTTGGTGACGGAATCTACGAGGTTATCGCAAACATAAACGGACGATTATTTTATTATGATGCACACCTTGACAGATTAAAAGATGGACTAAAAAAAATAAATATCGAGTTTGATACAAGCTCTTTACCAAAAGCAATTGATGCACTTATATCCGCATCTAATCTTAAGGGTCAAGATTACATGCTCTATATACAAATTACGAGGGGAGTGGCCCCTAGAAAACATGCGTACCCAGAAACGGCAATACCAACCGTTATGATGTTCGCATTCCCTAAAACATTGCCCGACAATAATGAAGTTAATGCCCAGGTAATCACAAGAAACGATTTCAGATGGTCTCGTTGCGATATCAAAATGACGTCGTTATTAGGTAATGTAATGCTGAACGATGAAGCAAAACAACATGATTGCTATGAAACCATTATGCACAGAAATGGCGTTTTCACCGAAGGTTCTCACTGTAATCTATTTTTCGTAAAAAACGGAACAGTATTTACACATCCAGCCGATGAGTTCATTCTAAATGGTATCACTAGAATAGCGGTCTTAGAACTTTGCAAATCTTTGAATATCGAAGTAAAAGAAACACCCATAAAAACTACCGATTTACTGAATGTTGACGAAGCATTTTTAACAGGTACCACTGTGCAAATAGCTTCAATACAACAAATTGATGACCACATATTATATACGGAAAACAAAAAAGGCTCCGTTACAAAAAAATTGCAAGAAGCCTTTTTAAAATTAAAATATACTGTTACTCCACTTTAAAATAGGTGAAGAATTCATCTGTGTTTTTAATACCCATTAAGTTAAGTATATAGCAAACTTCACTAAGGTCAGAAAAATCCAATCCGTCGTTTGCCACACTTTTATTTAAATACCTTCCGTCTTTACCATTGTACTTATTTCCCAATCGTATAGCCGTATTCCATACTTCTGTTAAGTGGTCGTTATGAATTTTAGCTTCCCAATCCACTTTACCCTTAGATTTGAAACCTGGAGTACCATTGCCTACTGCATTGCCATCGGGTATTTTATGATAATCAGTTACTGTTTGGGTGTACTTTAACTTCGTTGGTTCGGTAACAGATTCGTTCCAATCACTATGCTGAACTACATGTATGTTCTCCTTTATTTTGATAGATGCATTTTGATGCGATAATTGCTTTACCCAATCTGCAGTAAAATCGGACTGACCCGCTTCGGCAACCCATACATCTCCACCGTTTTTAATGGTCTTTGATACCAATTTTGCGATTTTTTCTACAGATGCTTCCCAGTTTGCATCGGCATCTGCCCAATTTTCGTTGAACGCCAATTTCATTAATTCGTTTGGCGGAACATATAATCCTTTTTGAATACCATAGGTGCCGGCAATAGCATAATAATTAAGGTTCTTATAATCTGGGTGTTTTAAAAGCGTTGCCAAACCAGCCGCTGTATGAAGATCATCGATATCGGTTTTACAATCTAACTGAACCAACAATAAGTCTTTAGAGATGTCAAATTTTGGTTTTTGCGCTGTTACACTAAAAACAAAAAATATCATACAGGTAATACCTAAGCAAGCCTTTTTTAAGTGAAATATAATTTTCATGTCGTTGAATGAATTGAGTTGATTATTTGTTGTTTTTACTAATGTATCAAAATATTTATAATGGTATGATAAATGATTCTTTCATAAATCATATCATAATTATAGATAGGGCATGGCTATTTTCAAGAAACCTAGACTAACTATTCAGTTTTACAGCAGGTAAATGCTTCATTTTGAGCAGAAAACTCTTAAAGTATTCCCAAAAAAAGAATATAACCGATTAATAACCGCTCATTGTCAACTATTGGCGTCATCTTTGCTTACTAATAAGTATTATAAATTAAATTACATTACAATGAGTAAAGGAACAGTAAAATTTTTCAACGACACAAAAGGTTTCGGTTTTATTACTGAAGAAGGAGTTGAGAAAGATCACTTTGTACACATTTCTGGTTTAATCGATGAAATTCGCGAAGGCGATGAAGTTGAATTCGAACTTAAAGAAGGTAACAAAGGTTTAAACGCAGTGAACGTAAAAGTTATCTAAGACATATATACATTCAAGTTTAAGAAAAAGCCCTTCAGTGATGAAGGGCTTTTTTTATTATCGCTCATTTTTAAGTCTATCGAAATCTTTCTCCAATTGAAATAGTTTTTCTTCTATATTAAAATTGGTCTCGGGCAACCTGTGATAGAATACATATCTTACGCGCCACATTTCTTTAATATCTTTCAATTTCAGTTCTACATCTTCCACATTTTTATGATCTGCCCGTAACACAAAGTTGTCATTCGTAATAAACAATCTTCTTAATATGATGTTGCTTTCTGTAACAATAAAAACCAAAGTGCCATTATTAAGTTTTGAATACACGGTAGATGGCACCCATTCTCCAACAGCAATATCTTTTGGAAACATTCCCAATTCATTTCTACTCATTTCTAAATTCTGAACAGTATACGCCCTAAATTTTTTATCAGGATTAATGGGTAAAGACAAAAACGGCAAATCTTGTATGTAAGAATCTTTATTATAATACTTCATATAATCTCCCTGATTCAAAGCTGTTATACAAGGAACTTTTATGAAGAATTCTTGCTCACCAAGGTCTTGCTCAACAGTTAAATTACCTTTGAACTTTAATAAATTATTTACCGTTAATTCGGTTGTTAGCAAGTCATCTATAGGAATGCTAAAATAATTAGCAATTTTTATCAATGTTTCTAGTTTTGGCTCACTTCTCCCTTCTTCATAAGCTCCTAAAGTACCTCGTTTTAAGTCGAATAGCTCTGCAAATGCTTGCTGACTAAGACTTTTTAAACTTCTTATTTTCCTAATATTTTTACCGAAATATGACATTTTTTTGCTAATTATATTTGCAAATGATAAATATTTATTTATATTTGTCTAACAAAATTAGCAATAAATATTTGAATTGCTATTATTTTGAGCTATTAATTTTTGTTTAACCAATTTTAAAAACTCAATATTATGTTCGTCGTAGTTATTTACATTTTAGCGCTCCTATTGTCAATTTAGGAAAACGCACCAATATTATTTTGTATTATTGAATTTAAGAATCCACTTACAAAAACCAACACAAATGAAAAACCACTTTAATATAACCAGAGATTACCTGCTTGAACTGAATTTTAATATTGTAAAAGAGAACAGGGCAGACGGAATTATGGTTGTTGAGAAAGAAGACTCTGGAATAAAAAATCTGATATTAGGGGTATCGCCACCAATTTTGATTATGGAACAATTTATATTTTCTGTTCATAATCAATCCGAAAAAATCTTCAAAAACTTACTCCAAAAAAATAGAGATATCATTCATGGGGCCTTTGTTTTAGATGAAACAGCAAACCGCGTTATATTCAGAGATACATTACAAATCGAGAATATGGACTTGAACGAATTTGAAGCTAGTCTAAATTCTTTAAGCTTATTAATGAGTGAATACTCAGACAAAATCATTGAATTTTCTAAATATTAAAAACAATAAAATCATGAATATATTTAAAAGACTATTTAAAATAGGAGAGGCTGAAACCAATTCGGCTATTGACAAAATGGAAGATCCCATTAAGATGACGGAACAGGGCATTAGGGATATGAAACTGGACTTGGAAAAAAGTTTAGAGGCCCTTGCACAAGTAAAAGCACTTGCTATACGTTCTAAGAACGATCAAGACGTTTATAAGAACAAAGCCAAGGAATATCAAGATAAAGCTATTATCATTCTAAAGAAGGCCAATAGTAAAGAATTGGACGCAGCCGAAGCGGACAGACTTGCAAAAGAAGCTCTAATGCAAAAAGAAACAAACGAGAAACAATTGGAAGCTACTAAAGCAGAAACCGAAAAGTTTGAGTCAAACGTAAGCCAAATGCAAGGTAATGTTGAAGCTTTAAAGGCGAATATAAACAATTGGGAAAACGAACTTAAAACGTTAAAAGCCCGAGTTAAAGTAAGTAATGCCACCAAAAACTTAAATAAGCAAATGGCTGAATTAGATAGTAGTGGTACGGTTTCTATGCTTGAGCGAATGAAAGAAAAAATTGCTCAAGAAGAGGCTTTGGCCGAAGCTTACGGTGATATTGCCAATGCAAGTAAATCTATAGATGAAGAACTTGACAAAGCTGCAGATACTACTGAAGCTGCCGCAGATGACGAACTTCAAAAATTAAAAGAACAACTAGGGTTCACAAAAACCAAAAAATAAAAATTTGAATCAACTGACCGACATATTATTTTCTGAGGTAAACATTACTCTGACCGTTTTGCTGATACTTCTAATTGTCTACTGGATCATTACCATGATCGGTGGTCTTGATTATGACCTAGATGTAGATATAGAAGTAGATGCTGACATCGATTTTGATGCCGGTATTGAAGGCGGCAATCTAGATTTTGAAGATATCTCAAATGCAGAAGTCAATAAAGACGATGTTATAGGCAAGAAACGTAAGCCGTTAAAAAGATGGCAAATATTTCTCATTTATTTCAATTTTGTAGGCTTACCGTTTATGTTCACGTTTACCTTTTGGATTTTTGTTTGGTGGTTTTCTACCACCATACTCACTACACTTACCGGTACCTATGAAAATTATATTGGTTTTGTAATTATGATTGCGCTACTATTTCCGGCTTTGTTTATCAATAAAATTCTTACCACACCATTTAAAGGATTTTTTAAACAACTAAATAAGGATGGAGACGCCCCTGTAGATTTTTTAGGGAGGCAAGCAATTATGTTATCCAGTATAAGTGAAGATAAACTGGGCAATGCAGAGGTAAAAGCAGATGGCAACAGCCATTCTATCTACGTAAAATCACTTGACCGTAAACCACTTACCTATGGAAGTTCGGTCTTGATCATTAAACGATCTGCGGATCACACACACTTTTTAGTTCAATCTTATAATCAATAAATCTTAAATCATTTATGGAATCCATCTTTTCAATTATTGGTATAGGTCTAGGAGTTCTTCTTTTCCTTATCATCGTTTATTTTGCAATTATTGCCATGTTCTACAAAAAGGTTCATCAAGGTCAAGCCTTGGTAAGAACCGGATTTGGAGGTACAAAAGTAGCCACCGATAAAGGTCTTTATGTGGTTCCTGTCTTTCATCGCGTTGAAGTAATGGACATTTCGGTAAAGAAAATTCAAATTGAAAGACTTGCTACCGAAGGTCTTATCTGTAAAGATAATATGCGTGCAGATATTAAAGTTGCTTTCTTTGTTAGGGTAAACAATGAGGTAGACCTTATTAAAAAGGTAGCGCAGACCATTGGTGTGCAAAGAGCTTCTAGACAAGAAACTTTAGAAGAACTTTTTGAAGCCAAATTCTCTGAAGCCTTAAAGACAGTTGGTAAAAAATTCGATTTTATTCAATTGTATGAAGCGCGTAGAGAGTTTAGAGATGAAATTGTTGATATTATCGGGATTGACCTAAATGGCTACACCTTAGAAGATTGCGCTATCGATTACTTGGAACAAACTGCCGTTGCCCATTTAAAGGCGGATAATATTCTTGATGCGGAAGGTATTAAGAAGATAACCGATTTAACTGCCGCACAGAACATTAAAGCCAACCTTATTAAGCGTGATGAGGAGAAGGTTATCCGTAAGCAAGATGTTGAAGCTCGCGAAGCTATCTTAGAACTTGATAAGCAACTTGCAGAAAAAGAAGAGCAACAAAAAAGAGAGATTTCCAACATAAAGTCTAGGGAAGAGGCAGAAACTTTAAAAGTAGCTGAAGAAGAGCGTTTAAAATCTGAAACCGCACGTATAGCAACGCAAGAAAAGGTAAAGGTCGCTGAAGAGAATATGGAGCGTCAAATAATTGTTGCCTTAAAGAACAAACAACGTACTGATGCTGTTGAAACGGAAAGAGTTGAGAAAGATAGATTACTTGAAGCTACCGAAAGAGAAAGAGTAGTGACTCTGGCTCAAATAGAAAAGGAGAAAGTAGTTGAAGTGGAAAAGAAGAATATTCAAGATGTTATTCGTGATCGCGTTACCCTGGAAAAAGGAGTAGTGGAAGAGCAAGAAAACATGAAAGATATTGAAGCTTTCAAGACTGCTGATCGTGAGAAACAAGTTAAAATTACAATAGCGGAAGCAAACGCTCAAGAAGATTTAATCAAAACGATCAAAGCTGCCGAAGCTCAAAAAGAAGCGGCGAAACAAAAAGCTGAAGAGATTAACATTGAGGCATTGGCACATAAGGAAGCTAGTGAAAAAGAAGCTGAAGCACGAAAAATTTTGGCAGAAGCTCAAGCAAAAGAAGAAGCTACAGTGGGTATGTCTGAAGCTCAAGTAATGCATGCCAAAGCAGACGCTTATGAGCGTGAAGGTGTAGTACAGGCTCTTATTATTGAGAAAAAAGCAAAAGCTGAAGCGTCTGGTATAGAGGCGAAGGCAGAGGCAAAACGTAAAGATGGTTTAGCCGAAGCAGACGTAATAAAAGAGAAGGCTTTAGCCGATGCTGCCGGTATCGAAGAAAAAGCGAATGCAATGAAGAAATTAGATGGTGTTGGTAAAGAACATGAAGAGTTTAAATTGCGTTTAGACAAAGAATTACAAATTGATCTGGCACAAATTAATATTCAGAAAGATATTGCCGATGCACAAGCTCAAGTTATTGGAGATGCATTGAAAGCTGCCAAAATTGATATTGTTGGTGGTGAAACTATGTTCTTCGATCAAATTATTGGGCAAATTACAAAAGGTAAGGGTTATGACAGGTTAGTTGCCAATAGTACCAATATACAAGATGTAAAAGATGCTATTTTAGGTAGTGATGATGTTAAGGGCAACTTACTTGAGAAAGTGAAAGAGTTTGCTGATAAATACGGAATATCATCTGACGACCTTAAGAATTTAACCATTGCTAATTTATTGATGGATCTAAAATCCAAATCTAATGACAATGATGAACAAACACTTTTTAGCAACTTGTTCAACCTTGCAAAAGGTTTAGGTATGAGCGATAAAAAACTGAGGTAATCACCTTAGTTTTTTATCTATTGTTCACTAGTAAATTATTAATGTAACTCAAAAGCCTAATTATTTTTATGGCAGAAGAAGCCCAAACAGCAAACACAGAAGAGCATATCTTAGATGGTGGCACCTATGATGTAATTAAAAACCGATTGCAAAAGCAAAAGGAGCAGTTGCAAAGTAAGTTGATACAACTTAATAACGATAGAAAAACCGTTTTTGGCTCGTTAGAAACAAAGCTGATTGCCAATGATAGAATCAATACAGAAAACAATTGCATAGCACGCGACATTGTTTCTTTTGGTAATACCTGTCTGTTTGGGTATAACGTTCATTTTGGTCTTAGAACCGAAATTAACATAAAAGATGTTTTTAGTTGCTACCATTTTGAAAACAATAGTTTTAAGGCAACAGACCTTAGTCTTTTAGAAGATGAAACCTTTACAACAGATTTTACCAATCTGTATAAATATTACCGTAATACTATTTTTTCCAACTTCGCTATAATTGGCAATTATCTTCATATGGTCTTTCTCCTAAGTGATAGCCCAACGGATATAAAAACCTTTAAATGGTTATTGGTCAACAATACTTTAAAGTATGTTGATAATAGAAGTGAACACGAATATAAGTTTCCTGTTCAGCAAGAATTTAAATGGCAAGAGGCAAGTAGAGACATGCATCGTTATGGTGTGCATTCTCACGTTTCCATTAAAGACCGAGTTTTCGTAGAAACTATTGGAGGTGATCTTACCATAAAAATTGAAGATAATACCGAAGAGGGCAAAGGTATATTAGACGAACCTGTTGAATATGTAGACCAGACATTAGATGATGGTCAATACCGATTTGGAGATTTAGGAAACTTATTGGTTCTAGAAATAAAACCTTTTCAAGAATCATCGCGTTATTTTGTCTTTAACGATAAAATGAAGGAGGTTCAAAAAATAGAATCGATAAAAGATGCCTGTATACTTCTTCCTGATGATCAGGGTATCATTTTCCCTACTGGTTATTATTTACAAACAGGGGAGTATCACATTTTTGACAATGCTATACCGAATGTAAAATTTCAGCAACGTATTGTATCACCTAATGGTGAAGATTTTCTGTATGTTTTTTATGCAGCTAATGAAGGACTCTATAATCTCATGTCTTTCAACATCATTAGTCAGGTTATAAAAACACCAATCATTTGTAACGGATTTACCATCTTAGAAAATGGGGAACTCTGCTATTTTAAAACAGAGCAGGAGCAAACAAAGCACCACGTGGTTCAAATTTGGCAAACTCCTTATTTAAAGGGTGATTATATGCCATCTCAGCATGAAGAAACTTTGCTGTACAAAATTGGCAACAAAGATATTGTAAGGGCTATGGCAGAAGTAAACAGCCTAATTACCTTACTGAACAAGAATGATAATTATGCCGATCTCTATAATGATCTAGCGAAGTTTTCTAAAGATATTTTAGATGCTTACTATTGGTTGCCAGAACCCGAAACGCATCAGCTCAACATTCCGTTACAAGAAATAAACAAGGCTTCTAATGCCGCAATAGATGAATTTGAGAAGGTTGTTCAACTTCGTAAAAATGCCCAAAACCAGTCAAAAGAAATTCAAAAGAATTCTAGCGAACTTTTTAATAAGATAAAGAGCACATCATTTAAGAGTATTGATGAATTCGTTGCTCTTTTAACAAGGTTGCGTTCAACCAGAGGCGAGGTCATATCCTTGAAGGAGGTTAGGTACATTGATCTTGAATATCTAAAATCTTTAGAAGAGGAAATTGAGGTACAGACAAAAAAGATTTCTGAGCGCTGTGTGCAGTTTTTATTGAATCCAAATGCTTTACAACCCTATCATGAGGCGTTAGATGAAAAAAAGAAATTTATAGATGGAGTTGAAAAGGTAATTGAAGCTAAGAAAAAGGAGGAAGAAATTAACGATATCAGTACCGATCTGGAAATGTTGATCGATATAGTATCGAATCTAGAAATTGAAGATACTGCGCATTCTACCAAAATTATTGATGATATATCTTTAATTTTTTCTACCATTAACGAGCTAAAGGCTGCTTTAAAGAACAAAAGAAATTCTTTGGGAATCGCTGAAGCAAAAGCAGAATTTGCCGCTCAGTTAAAATTGATTGATCAGAGTATCATCAATTACATTGATATGGCATCCACTCCAGAAAAGTGCGATGAATATCAAACCAAAACATCTATTCAATTAGAAGAACTTGAGGGAAAATTTACTGATTTTGAGGAGTTTATTGAAATCATTATTGAAAAGAGAGAGGAAGTTTATTCCGCTTTTGATGCCCGAAAAAATTCGTTGATTGAAAAGCGAAATAAAAAATCAAGCGCATTGACCAATGCCTCTAAAAGAATTTTAAAAGGGGTACAAAAGAAAGCGCAGAGTTTTAAGTCTGCAGTTGAAATCAATGGCTACTTTGCATCAGATTTAATGATCAATAAGCTCCGTGACATCATTGCGCAACTTCAAGACTTAGATGATAGCGGTAAAGCTGAAGAGATAGAAACGCAACTTAAGACAGCCAGAGAAGATGCCCTTAGAAAACTTAAGGACAAACTAGACCTTTATGAAGATGGTGACAGTGTTATAAGGTTGGGCAAACACAAATTTGGCGTAAACAAACAACAACTAGACCTTACCATTGTTTTTCATGACAATGAGCTAAACTACCACTTAACGGGAACAGATTTTTACAAAAAACTAAACAATGAGGAGTTTGTAAATAACAGGCATTTATGGAATCAAGAGTATGTATCTGAAACAGATGAAATCTACCGAGGAGCATATTTAGCCTACAAATTGTTTTCCAATTTTAATGAGGAACAACTTCTATCTCTTAATGATGAGGAACTTTTGAAAATTGTTCAAGAACAGAGTAGAAATGATTTTTCAGAAGGTTACATAAAGGGTGTTCATGATGTTGATGCATCAAGAATACTTAAACTATTAGTACATAAGCACCATGAGTTAGGTTTGTTGACCTATAGACCAGAAATTAGGGGTTATGCCCAATTTTTCTGGAATAATCTAAGTGCTGATGTAAAAAATGAATTGGATAAGAGCCTTAAGACGGCAGGCGAAGTTTTGCATTATTTTCCTTCATCAAACGAATATGCTTCGGTAGTTCAAAAATTACAGGATTTAGTAGCTGAATTCGCAGAAAAAACCAGTATTTACGACCCGTTATTAAGCGCTGACATTGCTGCTTATCTTTTTGAAGAACTCAGGTCAGATTCTGAGTTTGTATATAGTAGTTTGGCGATACAACTTAAAGAAGATTTTTTAAAGAATCTTAAATCTCGTCAGGCAGATTTAAAATTTAGAAAGAGTATTGAGGAAGTCTCTAGTTTAGAGGACAAGGTGCGTTTAGCAAAACAATGGGTAGCCGCCTACTTGAAAACCACGAAACAAGAGCACTCTGGTGTAGACCTTAAAAGGTATGAACATGAAATTGTTGGCGCTTTATTGTTCAGAGACGAATCTGCCTCTAAAATTAAGGCTGTTTCTCCAAATGAAACGATTAAGGAGTTAAGAGGTTCTCATACTACAATTGATAATGGAACATACTTTTTCAATTATCATGATTTTGTATCAAGAATGAGATTGTTTGCTACCAATGAGGTACCTGCATTTCAAAAATTTAAAAAGACAAAACTTGAAATTACAGAAAAACTTAAAAACGATTTAAAGTTAGAAGAATTTAAGCCTAGGGTACTAACCTCATTTGTACGTAATAAATTAATAGACCAAGTGTACTTTCCCATTTTCGGAAATAATTTGGCAAAACAATTAGGAACTGTTGGTGCAAATAAACGTACGGACAGAATGGGTATGTTACTTTTAATCTCTCCACCAGGTTACGGTAAAACTACGTTGATGGAGTATATTGCCAATAGGCTAGGTTTAATTTTTGTAAAGATTAATGGTCCGGCAATTGGTCATGAAGTAACCAATGTAGATCCAGCTTCTGCCAATAACAGTGCGGCTAGAGAAGAATTAAAAAAGCTGAACCTAGCTTTTGAGATGGGTAACAATGTTATGCTTTATCTAGATGATATTCAACATTGTAACCCCGAGTTTCTTCAAAAATTTATTTCCTTATCTGATGGTACTCGTAAAATAGAAGGTGTTTATGAGAATGAACCTAAAACCTATGATTTAAGAGGTAAAAAATTCTGTGTAATTATGGCGGGGAACCCGTATACGGAAAGTGGAGAGAAATTTAAGATTCCAGATATGCTGGCCAACCGTGCCGATATTTACAACTTGGGTGATATTATTGGGGAAACGGAACATCTTTTTAGGTTAAGCTTAATTGAAAATTCACTGACAGCAAATCCTATCTTACAGCAATTGGCAAGTAAAGAATTCGAAGATGTATATACCATTGTAAACCAAATAGAATCTAAAACCGATGAAGGTCAATTAAAAGGGAATCACTCTAGTCAAGAAATAGAGGAATACAAAAAGGTTTTGGAAAAAGTGCTAAAAGTTAGAGATGTACTATTAAAGGTTAATGCCACTTATATTAAAAGTGCAGCAATGCAAGACGAATATAGAACAGAACCTGCTTTTAAACTTCAAGGTTCTTATAGGGACATGAATAAATTGGTTGCTCAAATTGTACCTATTATGAATGACAAAGAGCTAAACACCTTATTACGATCTCATTATGAAAACGAAGCGCAGACACTTACAGGTTCGGCAGAAGCCAATTTATTGAAATACAATGAATTAATTGGACAACTTACTACAGATGAAGCAACTAGGTGGGCTGCTATAAAAGAACAGTTTGTAAAAAACAATAAATTAAAAGGTTTTGGCAATGCCAACGAAATGGCGCAAGTACTATCTCAAATGATGGAGTTTTCTGAAAACTTAGCGGGCATTAAGTCGGTATTACAAAACGGACTCAACAAAAATTAGCTCTAAAAAGCATGCTATTTTTCGTTATTTCAAAAAGTTATAGGTAATCGCATTAAAATAAGGCGTAGTTTCGCAGCCGCAAAAAAGCTGTGTTATGAAACGTATTAACGAATACAAAAAACTTTTTGAGGTAGAGAAAGAAATTGATCTTAAAGCCTTAAAAACCAAGTATAGAAACTTGGTTAAAGAATGGCATCCAGACAAATTTCAAGAAGGCGATGAAAAAAAGGAAGAGGCAGAAGTGCAAAGTCGTAGAATAATTGACGGTTACCATTTTCTAGTTAGTATTGCACCCGAAACCAAAGAAGCCAATAAAGAAGAATATGATCAATCTATTTTATCGGGTATCTTGGATTTTCAACATAACGGTCTGGTTTTAGAAATTACTTTTGTTGATGGCGCTACGTATGAGTATTTCGGAGTAACAAAACCTATCTTTCAAAAAATGATCAATGCCAATAAGTTGAACAGATTTGCCAAGAGGAGCATTTTTCCTAATTACTTGTATAGAAAATCTAAACGAGAACTTCAAGAAGCATAGCGAACAACTAATTTTAACGCTTAGAATCAACGTATGAAAAATCAAAATGATATTCTTTCAAAATTGAATATTGATGCGTTGAACCCAATGCAAGAATTAGCATTGGAGGCAATTTCGACATCTGACAATACCATATTGTTATCACCAACGGGTACTGGTAAAACATTGGCGTTTTTATTGCCGGTTATAGATTTGTTAGATCATAACAATCCTGAAGTTCAAGTATTAATTTTGGTTCCTTCACGTGAGTTGGCAATACAAATTGAGCAAGTATTACGTGATATGGGTACGGGCTTTAAAGTAAATGCTATTTATGGTGGTAGGGCAATGTCGAAAGATAAAATTGAACTAAAGCATACACCAGCCATTTTAATTGGTACACCTGGTAGAATTTTAGATCACTTTATGGCAGACCGCTTTACCAAAGACCATATTAAAACTTTGGTACTAGATGAGTTCGATAAATCTTTGGAAGTTGGTTTTGAAGAGCAAATGATAGAAATTCTGCATGAGTTGCCAAGTCTTAAAAAACGCATACTGACTTCTGCAACGGAGGGAGTGAAGATTCCAAAGTTTGTGGGTATGGAAAACCCCAAGAAAATAAATTTTCTTAAAAAGGAAATTCCCTCACAACTAACTATCAGTACTGTTTTAGCTAAAGAAAAAGATAAGCTTGCTACTTTGGTACAATTGCTCAAGTATATCGGGGAAGAACCTGGTATTATTTTTTGTAACTATAAGGATAGTATTGAAAACGTTAGTTCTTATTTAGATCAACATGGCATTTTACACGAGTGTTTTTCTGGGGGTATGGAGCAGCGAGACCGTGAACGGGCTCTTATTAAATTTAGAAATGGCAGCAGTAGAATTTTAGTTGCCACCGATTTGGCGGCAAGAGGTATTGATATTACTGAATTAAAATTCATTGTACATTATGAGCTACCACATCGAATAGAAGAATTTACCCATAGAAACGGCAGAACTGCCCGTGTTAATGAATTAGGTACGGCTTATGTATTAAAATGGGAGAAAGAAAACTTACCTGAATTCATTGAATCGTCAACGCCCATTAACATTTCAAAAAGCAAGGAATTGGGTGATCCATTTTGGGAAACATTATTTATCTCTGGCGGAAGAAAAGATAAGATATCTAAAGGCGATATTGCCGGACTTTTCTTTAAACAAGGAGAATTGGGCAGGGATCAATTGGGAGATATTGAATTAAAACAAGATTGCGCCTTTGTTGCTGTTCCTAAAAAGAAGTCAAACGAACTTATCAACAAATTGAACAATACCAGATTAAAAAAGAAAAAAGTACGTATAACTTTACTTTAGGCATTGTTAGTATTTTTGCCCTTATCAAGGAAGTATCATGAAGGAAGAACAACAGTATAAAGAATCAGAAATCGACTTAAACGAGATTGAAAGTTGTATTGAAACATTAAATCGTTTGGTAAATAATACCAACGAGATTTTTGAAATTCCAGAAGATAGACGAATTGCTTTAATTAAAGCTGCAGGTCAACTTTCACGCCCAAGCAAGCAAGAGTTTGCCAAACGGGTAAAAGATGCAAAACGTAACGAAAAGCGAAAGCAAGCTGTTCGTGACAAACATGCCCGTAAAGAGACCGGTATTCGTAGTGCACGTGAAGCTCATGTATTTGTTGCGCCTAAACTATTACCAGTCGCAGAATTGGCAAGCAAAGATTTGCCAGAACTTACAACACCTCGTAATTGTTATGTTTGTAAGGCAGAGTTTACCAAACTGCACCACTTTTATGATACAATGTGTACCGATTGTGGAGATTTCAATTATGCCAAAAGATTTCAAAATGCCAATGTAAAAGGTCAAGTAGCCGTTATAACCGGTTCACGTTTAAAAATTGGCTATCATATCACTTTAATGTTGCTTCGTGGTGGTGCAACGGTTATTGCAACCACACGCTTCCCTGTTGATTCTGCCCTTCGTTTTTCAAAGGAGGAAGATTTTATGGAGTGGGGACACCGACTAAAAATTCACGGGTTAGACCTCCGCCATATACCCAGTGTGGAGATCTTCTGCAATTTTGTAGAACAGCAATATGACAAGTTGGATATTCTGATCAATAACGCTGCGCAAACAGTGCGTAGACCAGCGGGATTCTACCATCACTTAATGGAGAATGAGGAACGCGAATTTTCTTCGTTGCCCAAGTTTGCACAAATGGTGCTGAGTGATCATGAAAGTTGTTTAGAAGAGTTAAAAACATTTAGCTCTAAAGCATCACCCAATCAAAATATGCCTGTAACATGGCACGGACCCGAACCTGGTATAGGTTTACGCGCTTCTGCAAAATTATCTCAGATACCCTATAGTTTCGACAATGCTTTGGTTGCACAAGAGGTATTTCCTACTGGTGAACTCGATGCCGATTTACAACAGGTTGATTTACGTAAAACTAATAGTTGGCGTTTAAAATTAGGCGAAATTGAGACCACTGAAATGATCGAAGTTCAATTGGTAAATTCCGTAGCACCATTTGTACTTTGTAATCGTTTGGCCGAAATGATGAAAAAAGAAAACACGGGTCAAAAGCATATTATTAACGTAACGGCGATGGAAGGTAAATTCCACCGATTCTTTAAAGAATCTCGTCATCCGCATACCAATATGGCAAAAGCTGCACTAAATATGCTTACACATACCGCAGCAGGTGAACTTGCAAAAGATGGTATTTTTATGAACGCTGTGGATACCGGTTGGGTAACCGATGAAGATCCTGCAGAATTGGCTAAGAAAAAGCAAGAAGTACATGATTTTCAGCCCCCTTTGGATATTGTCGATGGTGCAGCAAGAGTTATGGATCCGTTATTTGACGGTATAAATACAGGTAAGCATTGGTGTGGTAAATTCTTAAAGGATTACTTCCCAATTGATTGGTAATACCACAAAGATTTACAGCTTTTATTGCTTGATTCTGAATAGATTAAAAACTTTTAATAAAAAGTTAAAAATCGTAGCGTTCTAATTTACTAGTCTAAATCTATTTTCGTTTTTTTGCGGCATGATTAGGCTAACTATCAACCCATTACTATTTTTTATTGTATGCTGTTGTTTCAGTATTTCAAATTCGTTGTACGCCCAAGAGGTGGAAACCTATAACGGATCTTTACAAATTGGCAAGTATAACGGTAAGGCGACGTATACTTATAAAGTTGTAGAAAACGATACTGTTTTGGACGGAGACTTTTTAGTACTTCGCTCCAACCTTCAAGAACTGCTACAAAAACAAGATTATTCTTTTCAATTTAAAGGTGGTTTTGTTGATGGAATACCTGACGGACCTTGGAAATTCCAGTTTGGGGAATTCAATTCTAAAAGTCAGTCTGAAGTAATAGATTATCAATATCGCGTGTTGGTAAGTGGCACTCAAAAATCATCTGTTGGAAAAATTAAAATGGGAAACCCTCATGGTGAGTGGACCATTTTAGAAGAGCAGATTGAAGATTCAGAAATTTCTAAAACATTGTTCAAAAGTGTTATTTCATTTGATAACGGAGTACCACAACAAAACTTCAGCATCAATAATGATAATTATACCTTGGTAGGTAGATTTTTAAGGGATGGTGTAGCACATGATGAGTGGTCACTTTTTCCTTCTAACGGAATCGACCAATCTGAAAGTTGGTATTTTAATGACGGACTTCTGCAGCATATTCTGGTAGATGATGATAATGATCACAAAACCATTACCGCTTTCAAAGGTTTTATTGGTGAAACTAAAACCATAAATCTAGATGCTGCCTATATTGCCGCTTTAGATATTCAATTTTCTAAAGAAGATGTTGAAACCCTTCACCAAAACAACCTGCCAAAACTATTAAAACAAAACGCACAACGGTACCAAGAAATTGATGCTATTCTATCTGAATTGGGTAAATCTGACTTTCTTCCAGAGTTTAAGGTTAAAGTACCATACTATCCGTTAGATTCGTTGGAAACGGTACAAGTAGATAGTGTTGTATCCTATTATAAAAAAGCAAAGGAGTTAAGTGAATCCATCCTTCATAATTCTCAATTAAATATTCTAAAATTATCAGATAAAAACACTGCATATCAATACAATACAGTACTTCAAATAAAGAATGATTTTCTAGCACCTATTGAAGAAATTGCAAGGTATGATTCATTGTCAATATTAGAATACACTTCTCGTAAACAGTTACTAGATAATGTATTTGCCAGCGGCTTACCAAACCCTAAAATGGATATTGAAATCGTTATCGATAGTGTAGCAAGTTCCAAACCATATACTATTTCAACCACTATAACATCTTCTAAAAATGCAACAGTAATTCAACAAATTGAAACAGTGGCCAAAATGGGGTATGATGGTGTATTAGCCATTGCAAACGAAGTCAAAGAAACCTTAGCACAAGAAAAAAGACAGAACGAACTAGCGAATCTTGAAGAAGAAATTATTGTTCAAAACGATTCTTTGGTTATGTTCATTGACTCCGTTAGAGCTAGTATTCCTTTGACTTATTCCAACTCGTTAAAGCAAATTAAAACATTTGCGAACGCCACTTTGAATAGTTATTCTAAAGTAAAATCTGCTCAAGACAAGTTAATATCGGCTCGAAACACCGTGGCATGCCTTAAAAACTTAAATGAACTGTCTGTTACGGTATCTAAAATGCCCCAGTTTAAAAGCACTATTCAAGAAACCTATACCGATCGTATATGGAATCCGTTTATGGCAACTTTAATGGATGAGGATATAAAAAAGCGAATAACAACTGCTTACACTAAAATACTTGAGCCCTATTTCTTAATACAAACAGAAGAGTCGCTCACCTGTGAAAACATCAGTGCTCTAAATGAAAACATAACAGAAACGTACCACTCTGTGCTAATGCTTAAAGAAAAGGATACCAAAAAACTGGAACGAAAACTAAAAAAGGAAAAAGACCCCTTGACCATTTTAGAATTGTTGAATGTACAAAACACAAAGCAATAGCCTATGAAAACGTTTGGTACATATATGTTGCGATTTTTATTCTTGCTATGCTTTTTAACTACATTTAAAGGTGTTTCACAAGAAGAGGAGCCTGAGGTTTTACCTGAATATTCTAAATATAAAGATCTTACCACAAAAACTTGGATCAACACTTATGGTAATATACGAATAGCCAAACGCTTGTTTTGGGATGCACAAACTCATCTTAGGCTAGAAGAAACCGATGCTACACCTTTTGTGGGGCAGGTTGCGCAAGTGTACAACAGGCATGCCATTGGCTATATACACTCAAAATATTTTAATGTACGATTGGGTGGTGTGCTCCGTTTAAATTTCAATACCGATGAGTCTTCTACAGATCGTAATCTAGTGCCGGAATGGCGAATTTGGCACCAATATCAATTTGCACAAGCTTTGGAGAGTATGATGATCTATCATCGTATTCGAATAGAGCATAGATGGACACAAGGTTTTGCCGAGGATAGCGAGTATATTTTTAGAAATAGATGGCGTTACATGTTCCGTATGAAAATACCATTGAACAATCATAAATTAAAGCCTAAAACACTGTACGTTGCCCCAGAGGCAGAGCTGATCATGCAAAGTGGTAAAGCAGTGGTTGCCAGCCCTATGGAAGACTTACGACTTACAACCACTTTAGGGTATATTTTAACACCAAGGCTAACAGTAGCGGCAGGTGCCATGTACTCTCAAGGTCAAGACTTAGCAAATGGAGGTAATTTCAAGCAAAGCTGGGCAATGCGCTTTCATGTATATTTCTCTCCAGATTTTAGAAAGGTTAAAAACAAACTTCCAGAAATTCATTTAACGGACTAGCCAGGTACCGAAAATAAAAGAATATGAAGAAAAAAGATATTACACTTTACGGTTTGCTTGCCATACTTTCTGTTTTGGTCATTTATTTTGGGGTAAAATCAAATTCATTACAAAATGAAATAGGGGAGAGCAGTAAGGTAAAAGAAGAGTTAGATGTATTGGTAACCGGCAATAAAGAATTAATGGCAATCGATTCTGTATTAATTGAAGGCGACTATAACAAAGCAATAGCATCATACAATTCTACGCTTGAAAATCATGAAGAACTAAATTCTGTAATACCCTTAAGAATTGCTCTTGCGCAAAAACTAATGCAAAATGACACCAAAACGAATTTAGAAGAAAACAACATAGATCTTTTAAAAGATTCCGTTGCTACAAGCCCAATTTCTCAAAACGAATTAAGAAGTATTGACTCCTTAAATTTTGCATTGGAAAAAGCCCGTGTTCAATTGAATAATATGCGTAGGCAGTTGAACAATAAAACTTTTGGCGAATACTTAAGTTTTACCACTAAAAAAGGAACTGCCTTACATTACGTTGGTCAGGTAAAAAATAACATGGCCAATGGTTCTGGTATTGCACTATTAGAAACCGGCAGTAGGTATGAAGGGCAATGGAAAGATAATGCCCGCGAAGGTCATGGTACTTTTTACTGGCCAGACGGCGAATATTATATTGGCAGCTATAAAAACGATATGCGCAGTGGCGAAGGAACTTATTTTTGGCCCAATGGAGAAAAATACAAGGGACAGTGGAAAAACGATAAACGCAATGGGAAAGGTATTTTTCATAAGAAAGAAGGTTCTGTAATAAGTGGTATTTGGGAAAATGATAAACTTATAGAAACCGACAAAAAAGAGAAGAAACAATAAATCGTATAAAAACCAAAGCACATATTGGTTTTCAATTCTTTAACAATACAGGTGTGTTATTACTGATTTCAGTTTGCCAAATTGAGAAATTAGCAAAAATGCAAACACCCATATGATTTACGTTTTGGTTTAAGTAACTTTAGGTTTTAACCAACCTATCTCTAAACTAAAATGAAAACGCTATTTCGTTACCTTACCTCAGTATCGTTTATTCTAATTTCAACAACACTTTTATCTCAAGATTTTTCTGCACTACAATATAGAACCGTTGGTCCGCAGAGAGGTGGTCGTGTAACTACGGTTACCGGAACTCCCGTTTTACCAGGAACTTTTTATCTTGGCGCCTCTGGTGCAGGAGTATGGAAAACCGATGATTACGGTACTACTTGGAACAATGTATCCGATGGTTTTTTCGATACTCCCTCAATTGGAGCTATTGAAGTTGCCGTAAATGACCCTAACATAGTTTATGTTGGCACAGGTTCTGATGGTTTACGAAGTAATATCATTAGTGGAAAAGGAATGTACAAATCCATTGATGGCGGTAAAACATGGAGCCATATCGGCTTAAAAAATGCCGGACAGATCGGGGCGGTAGAAATTGACCCTACAAATAGTAATATTGTCTGGGTTGCCGCTATTGGTAATGCATTTAAGGCTAATGAAGAACGTGGCATTTATAAAACAGTTGATGGTGGTACCACGTGGACAAAAATGCTACATATATCAAATACTACCGGCTTTGCAGATTTAGAATTCTTACCCGGAAACCCTAATGTGGTTTATGCAGCCGCATGGAAAGCCCAGCGTACACCGTGGACCATAATCTCTGGCGGAGAAAATAAGGAAGGTGGCATTTATAAGTCTGTGAACGGAGGTAAAGACTGGATCAAACTAGAAGAAGGTTTACCCAAAGGCTTGATCGGCAAAATAGATTTAGCGGTTTCTCCTGTAGATTCTAGTATTCTTTATGCTGTAATTGAAGCTCCTGGTGATGAAGGTGGTGTTTATAAGTCTGTTGACCAAGGTAAATCCTTTGTACAGACTTCAAGCAACAAAGGGCTAGTAAACAGACCTTTTTACTATACCAATATTGAACTCGACCCAACAAACCCAGATATTGTGTATTCAAATGCCAACCCACTATTGAAATCTAAAGATGGTGGTAAAACATGGACAATGATGTCGGTACCCCATGGCGATAATCATGATATATGGTTAAACCCTAATAATCCAGATTTGCTAATACAATGTAATGATGGTGGTGCCAACGTTTCTCATAATGGTGGTAAAACATGGTCATCGCAATTCAATCAACCAACCGCAGAAATTTACCAAGTTGCCGTTGATGATCAATATCCATATTGGATCTATGGAGCCCAACAAGATAATACTACAATTGCTATACCCAGTTCTGCTCCAAGTGCAACATCGGTACAAGGTAGTTCACAGATCATGATCGATGTGGGAGGTTGTGAGACCGGACCCACCATTCCAAAACCCGGTAACCACAATATTGTCTATAATAATTGTAAGGGACGTTTTAGTGTTTATAGTAAAATTACCGGTACAGGTAGAGAATACTCAATTGGAGCATCCAATATCTACGGGCACAACCCAAAAGACCTAAAATATCGTTTTCAACGTGTTGCACCTATTCATGTCTCTCCACATGATCCAGATGTTGTATATATGGGTTCACAGTTCGTACATAAAACTAGGAACGACGGAGTTATTTGGGAAACTATTTCTCCCGACTTAACTGCTTTTGAAGCGGATAAACAAGTAAATTCCGGTAGTCCGATTACCAGGGATATTACCGGTGAAGAGTACTACAGCACCTTATATTCCATACGGGAATCCAAAATTCAAAAAGATTTAATCTGGACAGGGTCCAACGACGGCGTTGTTTCGTTAACGCAAGATGGTGGGCAAACTTGGACGACCGTTACTCCAAAAAATTTACCAAAAGGTGGTAGGGTAGAATCTATTGAACCTTCACAATTTAACCCTGCAAAGGCTTATATATCTGTAGACAGACATTTGTTAGGAGACACCACTCCATATTTTTACAAAACAGAGAATTATGGTAAATCATGGGAATTATTGACTAGTGGAATTCCGTCTGACTACACCAGCAAAGTATTACGCGAAGACCCGGTAAGAGAAGGTTTATTATATGCAGGTACGGAATACGGTATGTTTGTATCATTAAACGATGGTGAAAATTGGAAACCTTTTCAACAGAATTTACCCGTAACACCAATAACAGATGTAATACTATATAGAGGCGATTTGATTTTAAGTACGATGGGACGCGGTTTTTGGGTGCTTGACAACATTACAACGTTAAGAGATAATGCTATAACATCGCTAAATGATACTCCTGTATTGTTTCAACCAGATACTACAATTAGATATAGAACACCTAGAAGATCAAAAGGTTTTCCCGATTATCCTTCAACCGGAGTACTAATTGATTATTACCTCCCAAAAGAAGGCAAGAATGATGTACAGTTAGAAATATTAGATGAGAACAAAAAATCTATAGCAACTATTACTAGTGACTCAACAATGGCAAAATCCACCAAAGAGGAAGTAGAAAATATGGGGCTCAGTATGTCTTTCACTTATTATGACACAAAACTTGAAACTAAAAAAGGCATCAATAGATTTCAATGGGACATGAAACAAAAAGGTGCTTGGAGCGATAAACCATCTAGAAGTTACAAAAACGGACCTATGGTGCCTCCTGGATCATATACCGCAAAACTAACGGTAGGAAAAGAAACTTTTGAACAACCTTTTATAATTAAAGTAGATCCACGCTTAGCTAAAGAAGGTATAGATGAAACGATTATAGCGAATCATATCGCCTTTGAAAATAAAGTGTTGAATTTATTGACCGATGCCCGCAAATTTCAGTCGGACCTAGAAACGGAAATCAAAAAAAGCAAGGGCGAAAGAAAACAGTCTTTAGAAACTATTTTAAAGACTATTAAAAATGATGAAGGTGCCTATCCTCAGCAAATGCTGGTTCCGCAAATTGCGTATTTATCCTATATCGTAGGTGGTTCAGATAAAGTACCAGGTAATGAAGAAGTTGAACGTTTAAAAGATTTACAGCAACAATTAAATATGGTTAAGCAAGAGGCTCAACTAAACTAAAAGAGAAAATGGCAATTGCTGATTAGTTCAGTAATTGCCAAAAATCTCGTCGATAAAATTCCACTTTCCGTATAAATAAAAAGGGCAAACTTCTATTCCTTTTTAATAAAGTAGTATAAAGTTTCACTTTTGGTGTGTTAATTAAAAACACGCTTTAAATGAAACAATTTATAATCATAGCAAGCATTCTAATTTCTCACTTTGGTATTGCCCAAGATGTTGAAACAAATTCTTCGTCCAAAATATGGTCTTTAGAAGATTGTATTTCGTATGCCATAGAAAATAATATTACCATAAAGGATGCGGATATCAATACGAACATATCGGAGGTTGATTATAATGCTTCAAAATCTGCCAAGCTACCGAATCTATTTGGTAGTGCTTCCCAAAACTTTTCTAGTGGTACCACAATTGACCCTATTACTAGCGACTATGTTTCGGATCAAATCCATAGTACCAATTTGGGTATTAATAGTTCTGTAACACTTTTTCAAGGAAATCAATTAAACAACCAAGTAAAACAGAACAAATTACTTATTGAGCAAAATAGCTTATTGGCTCAAGAAGCAAAGAACAATATTGTAATCAGTATTCTAGAATCTTATTTACAGACCTTATACAGTAAGGAAGGTATTAGCATTGCAGAGAATAATTTAGACGCTTCTGAAAAAGAAGTGCTTAGGGCAAAATCAAGATTAGATGCCGGTACCATAGCTTTAAGTGATTATACCGAAGCGCAAAGTCAGGCTGCTACCAACAAATTCAATGTTATTGCTGCCAAAAATGATTACGAACTAAATATTATCAATCTTAAGCAATTGCTTGAGCTTTCTCCATTGGAAGATTTGCAAATTGAAACGGTAGATAAAAATCAAGATTTAATTCACCTAGAATTAAATAGAGAAGCTATTTATACCAATGCCTTGGCTTATTTACCAGAAGTAGAAGCCAGTAACACTAATATTCTGATCAATGAAAAAGAACTGGACATTGCCAAAGGTGGTTATCTGCCAACATTATCATTGACCGGTAGCCTTGGTACTGGGTACACTAGTATAAGTGACAATACTTTTACCGATCAATTAGATGTCAATTTCAACCAAAGATTGGGTTTAAGTTTAAGCATTCCAATTTTTAATCGAAACCAAACAAAGTCTGCAGTACAAATAGCATCTTTTAATATAGAAAAAGCTGAAATACAAAAACAAACTGTAGAAAAAGAAGTCATTAAAAAGGTTGAAACCGCTTACCAAAATGCGCTTTCATCACAAGAACAATTGATTGCCGCTGAAGTTTCTAAAGAAGCTGCCGAGCAATCATATAATCTAGCACAGAAAAAATACGAGTTGGGCGATTTAAGTACAACTGATCTGGTTATAAGTCAGAACACATATACCAATGCCCAACAAAATTACCTACAGTCTAAATATCTAAATATTCTGTACCACCAATTATTACAATTCTATCAAGGAAACGAAATTAAACTTTAACTAAAATGAAAAATAAAAACAAAATCATATTAGGCAGTATTGCATTAGTAATCGTAGCCTTTATAGCCTATAGCTTTATGACAGGGGATGAAAATACCACCATTGAAGCTAAAACTATAGTTGCCAAAAAAGGAGACGTCACTACCATGGTCACTGCTACAGGAACCATAGAGCCAATAAACCAAGTAGATGTTGGTACACAGGTATCTGGGGTAGTTGAAAAAATTTATGTGGATTATAATAGCGTTGTTAAAGAAGGGCAGCTTATTGCAGAGTTAGATAAGACCAATCTAAAAGCTGCAACAGTACAAGCACAAGCCTCGTATGATAATGCGGTAAGCAACCGAAATTATCTTCAGACGATTTATGAAAGGCAAAAAACATTATATGAAAACCAGGTTATAAGTAAATCTGATTATGACGATGCTCTTTACAATTACGAAACCGCAAAGGGTACCGTAACGCAGCGTTTATCTGATCTACAGCAAGCGAGAACCAACTTAGGTTACGCCAATATCTATTCTCCAATTGATGGTGTAGTACTATCTAGAGATATTGAAGAGGGACAAACGGTAGCCGCAAGCTATAGCACACCAACGCTATTTACCATAGCTCAAGATTTAAAGGAGATGCAGGTAGAAGCCGATGTTGATGAGGCAGATATAGGTGTTGTAGAAGAAGGTCAGCGAGTAAGTTTTACGGTTGATGCATATCAAGGTCAAGAATTTGAAGGAGAAGTCACTCAGGTTAGGTTGGATCCTACAGTGACCTCAAATGTAGTTACGTATACTGTGGTTATAAAAGCGGATAATCCTGATTTGAGATTGAAACCCGGACTAACAGCAACGATATCTATTTACACATTAGAGTTAAAGGATGTGTTATCGGTAGAGGCAAAAGTTATCAATTTTAAACCTACACCTCCAGAAATGATGGCTTATAATGAGCAAGAAAACTTAACCGTTGAACGTCCAGAAGGCGGACCTATGAACAATGATGAAGAATCTACTAAAGTTTGGGTGATGGAATCTAACGGAGCTATTTCCCCAAAAGAAGTGACTTTAGGTGCGAGTGACGGAGTAAATGTTCAAATTCTCAGTGGTATAAACGAAGGAGACAAGTTGGTCTACAGTTTAAAGTCTGAAACCGGAATATCTGGACCACCAGCGGGCGGTTCTGAAGAGAGTCCGTTCATGCCAAAACCACCGGGAGGTAAAAAATAAAAATCATGAGTAAAGAAATAATAAAGATACAAGACCTTACACGTGAATTTACCATGGGTACTGAAACAGTTCATGCCCTACGTGGAATTTCATTTACCATACACGAGGGTGAGTTTGTAACTATTATGGGATCTAGTGGCTCTGGTAAAAGTACAATGTTGAATATTTTAGGATGTTTAGATCAACCAACATCCGGCTCGTACGAGATAGATGGTGTTGGTATGAAAGATTTGAGCCGTAATCAATTGGCAACCATCCGAAATGAGAAAATAGGATTCATCTTTCAATCATACAATTTATTGGCAAGAACATCTGCTATAGAAAATATTGAACTACCGTTACTTTATAATAATACCGTAGGTAATGATGAGCGTAGAGAACGTGCCGTAAAAGCATTGGAGATGGTTGGTTTAGGCGATAGGCTACATCACACGCCATCTCAGCTATCTGGGGGTCAACAACAACGTGTTGCCATTGCCCGATCATTGGTAAATAATCCTGTTATGATTTTAGCAGATGAGGCCACTGGTAATTTAGATACAAGAACATCGTATGAAATAATGTCTTTGTTCCAGGATCTAAATAGTCAAGGTATTACCATCACATTTGTTACGCATGAGCCTGATATTGCCACCTTTAGTAACAGAACCATTGTTTTAAAAGATGGAAATATTATTCAAGACTATAAGAATGAAAATATACAGTCTGCAGCAAAAGAATTGGCAAAACTGCCTCAAGAAGACCATTGATTATGAGAATATTAAATCTACTTAAAATAGCATATAAAGCCATAGTTCTCAATAAAATGAGAACCCTGTTGACCATGTTGGGTATCATAATAGGTGTAGCATCGGTAATTGCCATGTTAGCAATAGGGGAAGGTTCAAAAGAGAGTATAAGAAGTACCATTTCTAGCATGGGGTCTAATATGATTACCATAAGACCAGGTACCGATGATAGGGGTCCGGCGAGAGGTAGCGGTGGTGATGTTCAGACCTTAACGCTGGACAACTATGAGATTATCAAAGAAAAATCTACGCTATTGAGCTACATTACACCAGTGGTGAATGGTGGCGGACAAGTAATTAGCGGAGCCAACAACTGGCCCAGTACCATTTACGGTGTCAATCCTGAGTATTTAGAGATTAAAGTAGTTGGGCTACAAAGTGGTAGCATGTTTACCGATGCAGAGGTAAAGTCAGCTTCTAAAGTCGTAGTGCTTGGTCAAACTGTGGTCGAAAATGTTTTTCCAGATGGTCAAGATCCCGTAGGTCAAATGATACGTTTTGATAATATTCCGTTTAAGGTAATTGGCGTTTTAGAAGAGAAAGGCGAAAATACCTTTGGTCAAGATCAAGATGATATTGTAATAGCACCTTATACGACAGTACAAAAAAGAATTTTGGCCATTGATTATTTAAATCAGATTATGGCTTCTGCTGTTAGTGAAGATGATGCACCTAATGCCGTTATTGAGGTTACCGATATATTACGCTCAGAACACAAGCTGTTGGATAATGAAGAGGATGATTTTTCTGTGCGTTCTATGGAAGAATTAATTTCAACTTTTAGTTCAACCAGTGAAATGCTCACCATACTATTGGTTGCAGTAGCAAGCATATCGTTATTGATCGGTGGTATCGGTATTATGAACATTATGTATGTGTCTGTAAAAGAACGTACAAAGGAAATTGGACTACGTATGGCAGTTGGAGGAAAAGGCTCTGATATTCTATTACAATTCTTGATTGAAGCTATATTGATCAGTATTACGGGCGGACTCTTAGGTGTAATCTTAGGTTTAAGCGCTACGGTTTTCATAGAAAAGTTCTTACATTGGCCTACAAGTGTAGCCATGTATTCCATATTTATATCATTTGCCGTTTGTGCGATTACCGGTATTTTCTTTGGATGGTACCCTGCAAAAAAAGCTGCGGCGTTAAATCCTATTACAGCATTGCGCTATGAATAAGTAACTATGTATAAAAACAAAAAAATACTACTAGCACAGCACCTTCTCATTTGGTTGGTGCTGTTCAGCATGCCTTTCGTTCTATCATACGGGCAAGAATTGGATACCAATAGATTGGTAGCCCATTTCTTGATTCCTATGCTATTCTATGCAGTGATATTTTATTTGAATTTTTTCGTTTTAATCGATAAGTTTCTATTCCCAAAAAAGACATTCGCCTTTATTATTATCAATCTTGGTTTAATAGGTTTTTCTATTCTGCTTAAAGAATTTATTGAAGCTAGTTACTTTGCTGACCTCATTAAAAACAGACCACAAGATGATGGTAGGGAAGGACCGCCATTTCAGCTGTTTATATATGTGCAAATGCTATCTTATGCAGCTCCATTACTGTTTTCTATAGCCATTAAAACAACTAAAAGATGGGTAAAAACAGAAGCTGAAAAGAAAGAAGCCGATAACTTTAAGCTACAGACAGAACTGCAACATCTTAGATATCAACTTCAACCACATTTCTTTTTCAACTCCTTGAACAACATCTATTCATTGGTTGATATCTCTCCAGAAAAAGCAAAGTCTACAATTCATAGTCTGAGCAAATTAATGCGCTATTTGTTATATGAAACAAGTACAGAATTTATACCGCTTTCAAAAGAAATAGAATTCATGAGAAAGTATATCGAATTGATGAAGTTGCGCCTAACGGATAAAACCACGGTAGAATCTAGTTTTCCACTAAGTGAACCGCAAATTAAAATTGCCCCTTTGCTGTTTATTTCATTAATAGAAAATGCTTTTAAACATGGTGTTTCTGCCAATAAAGAAAGTGTAATTTCCATTGATATGATTACCCAAGATAATAGTGTAATATTTCAAATAGAAAATTATAACTTTCCTAAAGAGCATACAGATAAAAGCGGTTCTGGTATTGGGCTACCTAACTTAGAAAAGAGATTACAATTACTATACCCCAATAAACACCAGTTCACACAAGAAACCAAAGATGGTATTTATTCGGTTTACCTGAAAATTATAACCTAGTATGGAAGCAGTTCAGATTACTTGTATGATTGTCGACGATGAGCCTATGGCTGTTAATCTAGTAGAGAGTTATGTAGAAAAGACCCCATATTTAAAGTTGATTAAAAAATGTAATAGCGCAATCGAAGCTATGCAGTTTTTAAATACAGAACAGGTTGACCTTCTTTTTCTTGATATTCAGATGCCAGATTTAACAGGAATTGAGTTTTCTAAAATGCTACCGAAAAATTCTAAGGTCATCTTCACCACCGCCTTTGACCAATATGCCCTAGAAGGCTTTAAAGTAGAGGCATTAGATTATCTACTTAAACCTTTTGATTATGCTGAATTCTTAACGGCTTCTAACAAAGCTTTAGAGTGGTTTTCATTAGTGAGAGGAAATAAAACCGCTCAAAGTCAAGAAATACCTCAAGAAAAGGAGTTTCTTTTCGTTAAATCCGAATACAAACAATTACGCATTAAATTGGCAGATGTACTCTATTTTGAGGGTTTAAAAGATTATATTAAAATTTGGTTGAAAGACAACCCCAAGCCAATTCTAACATTAATGAGTCTTAAAAGTCTAGAGGAAGATTTACCTTCTTCGCAGTTTATGCGCGTACATAGATCTTTTATAGTTGCCCTAAAATATGTTGAAGTGGTTGAACGTAGTCAGATTATCATCAACAAACAACGTATTACGGTCTCTGAACAGTACAAGCCCCGATTTCTAGAATACATTAATGACAACTCTTTAAATTCTTAAGGGTTAGATTGATGCCTTTAAAGGTTACTACTATAGTATTAATTGAGGCAATTTTATATTTCTTCTCATTAAGCCTACTTGTCGATAACTAATAATTTTGTTCGAAATTGATATTTATGAGCAGAGGATTTGTAAAAGAAGAGGATCAGGAAGAAATACCAATGGTACCCCCAAGGGCAGACTTGCCATTAGGCGCAACCAATTATGTAACCGAAACAGGTTTACATAAATTATTAAGTGAGAAGGACAGACTGATAAAGGATAAGGAATTGTCCCAACAAGATAATGAAAAAGAACAACGCATTGCCATCAATTTAATCAATGCCAAATTACAGCTATTGAATGAGCGTATTTCTTCGGCAAAAGTTGTAAACCTAAACGACCAACCGTTAAACGAAGTTCGTTTTGGCGCTATAGTCTCTTTATTAATTGGGGATGCCAAAACACCTAAAGAGTTTCAAATTGTAGGTGTAGATGAGGCTAATATTGCAGATGATAAAATTTCTTTTCTCTCACCAATAGCAAGAGTGCTAATTGGCAAAAAAGTAAATGAGGTTGCCGTGCTTAAAATTGGAAAAACAGACCGTACATTTAAAATTGTAGGTATTCGATATTCTTAGCCTTAAGAGAGACTTCCCTGTTCTTTCATTACACCCTCCACACACTGAAAATCAGTCAACTATAATTGTTTTAAATATCACAATAATTTACCTTTTATTTTCTTTAGAGTCTTTTTTTGATTTTTCACAGCTAATTATACCTTTTTATTCCTAGTAATTTTATGGCAATCAATATCAAAATGTCTATAGAATGGAAAAGAAAACAACCGATACCGCAAAACAAAAAGACTTAGAGAACTATAAAAAAGATTTGACCGATAAAGCCCTAACCACTAACCAAGGCTTAAAGGTTAACGATACAAATAACAGCCTAAAATCTGGTGAACGTGGGTCAACCTTATTAGAAGATTTTCTACTTCGTGAGAAGATTACAAGTTTTGACCATGAACGTATACCAGAGCGTATTGTACATGCAAGAGGTAGTGCAGCCCACGGGTATTTTGAATTGTACGAAAGTTTAGAAGAATATAGTAAAGCAGGAATTTTTACCGATACTACACGTAAAACTCCTGTATTCGTTCGCTTTTCAACCGTTGCCGGATCTAAGGGATCTCCAGATTTAGCAAGAGATGTAAGAGGATTTGCTGTTAAGTTTTATACTCAAGAAGGTACTTGGGACCTTGTTGGTAATAACATGCCTATTTTCTTCATACAAGATGCTATGAAATTTCCAGATTTAATACACTCCGTAAAGCCGGAACCAAATAAGGAAATTCCACAAGCTGCGTCTGCACATGATACTTTTTATGATTTTGTTTCATTAGCTACAGAAACATTGCACAATCATATTTGGGTTATGAGCGATAGGGCTATTCCTAGAAGTTTTCGCATGATGGAAGGTTTTGGTATACACACTTTTAGATTAATTAACGATAAAGGGGAAGCCCATTTTGTGAAATTCCATTGGAAACCAACCTTAGGTGTACATTCCGTTACATGGGAAGAAGCAGTAAAAATAAACGGAGCCGATATTGATTTTCATCGTAGAGATCTATGGGATGCCATTGAAGTGGGACAATACCCAGAGTGGGAGCTAGGTGTACAAATTGTACCAGAAGCCGATGAACATAAATTTGATTTCGATTTATTAGACCCTACCAAATTGATTCCCGAAGAAATGGTACCGGTTAAAATTATTGGTAAAATGACGTTGAACAAGAACCCTGAGAACTTCTTTGCCGAAACGGAACAAGTAGCGTTTTTACCGGGTCATATAGTGCCAGGTATCGATTTTACTAACGATCCATTATTACAAGGACGTTTATTCTCGTACAGAGATACTCAATTATCGCGTTTAGGTAGTCCTAATTTTCATCAGATTCCAATCAATCGTCCGGTTGTAGATACACATAACAATCAACGTGATGCTCACATGCAAATGGAAATTCCAAAAGGGCAAACAGCATATTTCCCTAATAGTTTAAGTGGTGGTTGTCCTCATTTATCTAAAATGGCAGAAGGCGCATTTCATTCTTACGAAGAGCGAATAGATGCCAAAAAAATAAGAACCCGTAGCGCAAGTTTTAGTGATCATTTTTCTCAACCAGCATTGTTTTATAGAAGTTTGGCAGATTGGGAAAAAGAACATGTTGCTGCTGCTTATACCTTTGAATTAGGTAAATGCAACCATGATCATATTAAACAACGTATGCTATATCTAATTTCTCAAATTGATGATGAGCTTGCCGATACCGTTGCCAAGGGGTTAGGTATGGAAATACCGAAGGATATAGAAAGACCCATAAACCAAGCTATTGGTGCTGATGCCGAAGTTGAAAAGCATCAACCCGGAAAAAAGAAAATCTATTTAGAAAAGTCAGAAGCATTAAGCATGGCAAATACAAAATTCGATAGTATTGCTACAAGAAAAGTAGCTGTGCTAGTTGCAGATGGGTTTAGTATGAAAAACTATAAACCGATAAAAGAAAAACTGGAAAAAGAAGGTGCAGTAATGAACATAGTTGTACCACATGGTGGCACTGTCAAATGCGATCAAGGTGTAGACCATAAGGTCGATGCTTCCATTACCACTACAGAAAGTGTTCTTTTCGATGCTATTTACATTCCGGGTGGTGAAGAATCTGTAAAGACATTGATTAATAATGGAAAATATATAAAATTCGTCAATGAGACCTTTAAGTATTGTAAAGCTATAGCGGTCGACGATGAAGGCGAACAGGTTTTAGACCATTCTTTCGTATCTAATTTTAAAGATGACACTGCCGTTCATATCAACGATTCCGCATCTAATTTTATCAAAAGCATTGCAAAACATCGTAACTGGGAAAGAAGAGAACTTTCTGATAAAGTACCAGTATAATTAATATGTTGCTCATGTGTATGAATCCATTGAAGATTTAATACTTCAATGGATTCTTTTCTTTTAAAGAGTTCTGAACCCTATGCTGAAAATTGCGTAAGTAATTTAATCTAACATAAGTCTTTAGAAAGGTAGAGCAACAACAGAAATAATCTAGGTAAAGCTCAGCATCACTTGGTTAAATATAAGTGAGTACTATTAATAATCAAATTAAAACTATAAATTATGAAAACAAGAAATATTAAAAATCTAGTATGTGTTGCCATTGCAATATTTGCGTTAAGTGCTTGTAAAGATCAAGCCAAAGTAGATGCGGATAAAAAAGCCATGGAAGAAAAAGTGGCAATGGAAGAAGCAGAAATGAAAGCGCAAGAAGCTAAAGCACAAGAGGAAGCCAAGCAAAAGGAAATGATGGCTACCAGTATTGCCGCTGTAGCGAGTGAAAATGAAGAGTTAAGTACATTGGTATCTGCAGTAAAGGCAGCAGATTTAGATAAAATGTTATCAGAACCTGGTAGCTATACAGTATTTGCGCCATCAAATAATGCATTTGAAAAATTACCTAAAAAAATGTCTATTGCTGAGCTAGGGAAACCTGAAAATAAAGAATTGTTGACCCAAGTATTGCAATATCATGTAGTAACTGGGGTAATAACTAGTGATAAACTGGTAGCCGCAATTAAAGGTTCTAATGGAAAATACAATTTTACAACTGTGGGTGGTCATGAGATAACCGCTAGTCTTAAAAATGATATAATTGAGCTAAAGGACGAAAAAGGAAACAAAACAGAAGTTGTTTTAGGCAATGTAAAAGCTTCTAACGGAGTAGTACACGTTATTAATGATGTGCTTATAATGAAGTAATCGTTTAAGTTGCCATGAAATAAAAAGAGGACCTAATTGGTCCTCTTTTTTATTTTAATATTTAAGGCTGTCTATTCTTCGCTGCTCATTACATCACTAAGCTCCAACTCTTCATCCATTGTGTTATCAACAGGTACGGAATCTTTTAAAGTATTGAATTTTTCTACGCGTTCCATATCGTCTTCCTCTCCAGAAAAATATGGAAACACATCCATAATAGGTGATTCAGAAATAGAAGGCACAGAATACTCGCCCATAGTATCTTTCATAACACTCATGGTATTGTCATAAGCTTCTTTTACATCGTTTGCCTGTACCAAAAGATACATGTTCGTTTTACGCTCCTTACCACTTTCTTCGTCAAAGGCTATCAATGACACTTTTGATTTAAACCATCTATCAGAATTCTCAAAAGGGTGTATTTCGGCGTAGTTGGCCACCTTAATATTCGTAATTTTAATTTCTTCGGTATCGCTCAAATAAACCGACATCTCTTCGGTTATTCTACTTTCTGCTTCGGTATAAGATATTGCATCTACCAAAAATGGTTCTGTCTTTACCTTTAACATACCAGAAGCATCATCTAATTTTCTATATTTTATTTTACACTCGTACCATGTTGCACTCATAACTTAATATTTTTTTTGGGGTGCTAAATATACTTCTTAGCTATAGTTTGTTACCCTAAAAAAAGCAATAGATATTCACAATTTTGAAAATTACGGCATAGGCATCTAACAGCTAGATACTTACTAAAAGTAGTATAGAAATAAATAGAAAATTGTTTTCAGGTTTAAAACAGTTCTTGTTTTACATGATCGTAATAAGAGTCACTTACCGGTATATTTACATCGGATAGCTGCAGGTCTCGTCCCTTTAATCCGGTAACGTAGTTTCTATTAATGATAAACGACCTGTGTACTCTCATAAAAAGAGAACTTGGTAGCTCTTGCTCCAACGTTTTTAAGCGTTGATTACTAATAATTTTCTTTGATTTTAAATGAAAGGTAACATACTCACTGTCACTAACTACATAAAGAATATCATCGTACTTTACTTTATGCAGATCATAGCCAGATTTAATTGTGATCGTATCCAATTTTTCAATGGAACTTTTGGTTTGCACTTTATTGACGGCAGTAACAAAACGTTCAAATGTGATAGGTTTTAAAAGATAATCCACCGCATTTAATTCATATCCTTCCAAAGCATAATGAGAATAGGCCGTAGTAAAGATGATTTTGGTTTTTTCACCCAACATCTTTGCAAAATCAGTTCCTTTTATCTCTGGCATTTGAATGTCTAAAAACAAAAGGTCTACTGGTTTTTCCTTCATAATATTCAAAGCCTCTAACGGGTTTTCGGCTTCTCCTACCAAATTCAAAAACTCTAATTTATCAATGTATGTAATTAACAATGACCTTGCCAACTCTTCATCATCTACTACTATACAGTCTATACTATTCATGCAACTGGAGTTTTAAATTTACCTTAAATGCCAATGAAGTTTCGTTAATAACCAATTCATGACGATCAGGATACAAGATAGCTAAACGTTTCTTTACATTCTCTATACCAATACCACCTACATCATCCTTAACTATACTATGTTCGGGTTTAGAATTTTCCAATTCAAAATTAATACCATCGGCAAATGAACTAATCTTCAAATTAATGAATGTGCCTTCAATTTTTTCAATATTACTATGTTTTAGGGCGTTTTCCAAAAAAGGAATTAACAACATGGGTACGATAGGAACGTTCTGGTCTTCTATGGAAAAAGTAGTTGTTATAGGATACTTTTTACTGCTTTTAAGCGAAAACAACTTAATATAGTTTTCAATATAATCTATCTCTTTATATAAGGGTACAATTTCTTGTTCGCATTCATAAAGAACATATCGCAGCATGTCGGACAAGTAACTGATACTTTTTTGAGTTCTAACAGCATCTATTGCCGATAACGCATAAATATTATTCAATGCATTAAATAAAAAATGAGGATTGATCTGCGATTTCAACAACTTCAATTCTGTTTGTAATGCTTCATTTTTATTGATGATCATTTCTTCCTCTTTACGTTGCGCAAATAGAAAAATTTCTACCAATGTTGCTATTACATAGGCAATTACAATTAAAAGAAGGTTAATAAAGAATCGAGATGGTGGTCTACGATTAGCCTCCATTCGCGGACCATTTTCAAATCGTGGTCCTGGTCTGCGTCCCAAATCCGGACCTGCACCAAAATCAGAATTAACGCCCAATAAGGGATCACCAATAATATTTGTAAGAATTAATGTAGCAACTATAACAATGGCTACAGAAACCACGGTAAACAGTACATATTTTTTTTTCAGTAAAAGTTGTGGTATCGTAAAATAAATTAAACTGGCAATGACCGCTATTTGAAATACAAATACCAACGAATTTTCATCTAAAAATTGAATTTCGCTACCTGTAAATATCCACGCGGTAACCCATATAAGTAGCCATAACGCTGCGTGAAAAATAAAATTCTTATGTCTGTTCATGCCGCAAATAAAAGGAATAATTTTTCAAATGAACCTCAAAAGCAAGGGTCTAAATAGATATAATCAAAGTGTTTACAGAACGTAAGACTAATTTCACTTAAAAGTAAACCGTAAACACTTAAAATGGTCATTCAGCATTAAAGATTCTTACATCTTTGCTATCAAATATTAGTTGTTAAAATAGAAAAATATGAAACGTATTACATTAAAAACCGGATTGTTATTTGCTATGTTGGTTGCATTTGTAACTGTAGCCGTTAACGCACAATCGAGAGGAGAAAGAAAAGAACCACCTACATATGCTAAACTTTTAGAAGAAATGGATGCAGATGAAGATGGCCAGCTTTCTGAAGAAGAAGTAAAAGGTCCTTTAAAGGATAACTTTTCTGAAATAGATAGCAATGAAGATGGATTTATTTCTGAAGAAGAATTCGACGAGGCTCCAAAACCAAAAGGAAGACCTAGAAACTAGGTATCACAAAAACATTTACCCTTTCAATAATTTTTGTTGAAAATTAGCCCAAAGCATCATGGTTCGCCATGATGCTTTGATTACTAAATAATTGAGAATTAATTATTCTGCGGGCTTGCGTCAAATTATCGATTATGTTTTCAATTCATTCACAAACGGGCTTTTCTCTAGTTCGTTCTTATTAATTAGGTAAGCATATTATAAATGGTCTTATTCAGAAAGGTTAGAAGTCAACTATTAAAACTAGAAAAGTTTAAAACCTATTTAATATATGCTTTAGGTGAAATTCTACTGATTGTAATTGGTCTTTTAATTGCATGGAAAATCAATGATCTAAATGAATCTAGAAAAAATAGGATCGTAGAAGTAAAAATCTATAAAAGCTTAAGTCAAGAGCTAAACACCAATTTGGGAGTATTAGATAGTGCTATTGCAGATTACACTAAAAATATTCAAACCTTACAAAATACTATCAACTACCTAGGTGTGGAACCCACGGACCTAACATCCGATGCCAAATCAATGATCGTTAATTTAAACTATCATAAAACCATCGTTAGAGATGAAGCGATAAACTCGATAAACGCCACCAATAAGTTTGAATTTATTGAAAGTGATTCCCTTAAAAAGCTGATTGCTGCTTACCCGAACGAACTTGATAATTTTAACATACAGCAGGGTAAGATTGAAAATATTATTACCGAGCGATTAAAACCGGTTATAGAAAAGCATATTTCTTTAATAGAAATTTTACCGGAAGACAGTTATAATTATCAGCGCATAAAAAATTATGGTAATTCATCGAACTATTCTGAACTACTGGTTAGTAGGGAATATCAAAATAGTGTAATAGACAGGTTGCTGCAGACTAAAGATCAGCTTTCGATTGCTAAGAACTTAAGGAATAAAACAAAAATAATTGCCACAAAATTGAATCAAGAACTGAACAGATCTTAAACACTTTAAAACAACATCAATTTAAAGCATTCAACTATGATACAGAAAAATATATATCACGTTTTGGCTTTCTTTATTTTCACCTTTGCCATTATTAGTTTTGTTGGCTGTAGTAGCGATGATGCCTCTTCAGATGATTTGGTGACAGAAGATGGTGAAGATACGGTTACCGATAATGACTCTACAGATGAAGACACAAGTGTGGTAAGCGTAGATGCTTCATATTTCTATACCGAAGATGGGTCGGTTACCATAACCACGGTACCATGTACACTATCAGATGGTACAGAAACCGATTGCTATGAAATAGTAACAACGAGCTTGCCCGGTGATCATGAAATGGGACCATGGTGCCCAGAAAACATTGGTGATAGTGCCGAAGCAGGCGGAATTTGGTTAGAAAGTGGAGAAGTTTATGATGTTGATGGTGCCTTTGTAGAGAATTTAGCTGAATTCTATAACGATGATAATTGGATGATGTATGATGAAAACGGAGACATTTATATTACCGATACCGAAGATGATTGTTTTAATGCAGCCAACCCAAACGTGGGTGCAGAATACGAAAATTTTTGTGTAGAGTGCTTACCATCTTATATTACAAATTTAAATCAGACTTGGACCATACCCGTCACTCCAGTGGCTCAAAATACTCCAGTACTTTTTAATACCGCTGCACAAGGTCCGCAAACAACCACTGCACCATCTACACGTGGTGTTGCCTTAAACGGTATCGAATTTTCTGCTCCGGCACCTGTAGATAATATTCTTGGCGCCTATACCTTGGCACCTTTTGACGATGCCGGTGGTCATATCAACGTACACCAAGGATATCATTATCATGCTGCTACAGGTTTTAGTACCAAGATTGTTCAAGAAGATGGTCATGCAGCTTTAATTGGTTATGCCTTAGACGGATTTGGAATTTATGAATTGGAGGACAGTGAAGGTGTTGAAGCTACGGATCTAGATGAATTAAGAGGCCATGAAGATGACACCAGAGGTTATCACTACCACGTAGATGCAGCTGGCAATAATAATTTTATAGATGGGCTTAAAGGTGCCTACGTTAATTAATAGATGCTATGAAAAAGTATATCCTAACTATCTGTACCGTACTGTTCACATTATTTGGGCATGCCCACAATCCTGATGCATCTACCACAATGCTGGTAGAAAAAGGAGATGACACATGGATACTACAGATCAGTTCTTCATTAACTGCTTTTCAACAAGAGGTTAGAACCCATTTTACCGAAACTCCTTATAATTCCCCCGAGGAGTTTCAACAAATGGTTATATCTCACATAAAAAATAATCTTGAGATAAACTTTAATGATGGTTCTGAAATTACTTTGGGTAATGGGGTTGTAAAACTAGGGCATGAAACCAAAGTCGTTTTTGAGGTATTTGGTATCGATTCAGATTTACAGTCCATTCATATAAAAAACACAGCGTTCAATGATATTTCAAAGAGCCAAAGTGTGCTGTTTATATTTAAAGACGGTTTTCAAAAAGACCAGTTTGTTTTAAATAACGACAATGGTCATACACTAGAACTTATAGCAAGCGGAAATAAGTTTATTGAGGCCAACGAACAGAATGCAAGCTTCAATTCTACTTTTGCCATAATAATTGTAATTAGTCTTTTGGTATTTAGCTTTATCGTTCAAAAGACCATTCTTTCAAAAGTTCCTATTGAATAACCTAACTATTACAATTAGCGGTTAGATTTTTTGATTTTTACAACCTATCAAAAATTCATCAACTTTAAAACATCGGTCATTCGCTTAATACAATCGGTAGTTCACTGATTAGTAAAAATTCCATATAAACATATGATTATACTTGTGCCGTAAACTTAAACGAACATAAAAAAATACAGATTTATCCAACTAAAAATTCATTTAAAGACACTTATAAAATCCCCATTAAATTAACAATTATGAAAAAAAACAGATTTAATAGTATCCCAAAATCTTCGCTAGTTTTAGCCTTATCATTTATAACACTTTTAGCTTGTAGTAGTGATAGTGTAGATGATGATGTTCTTGAAGATATTGTAAGTACTGATGAAGAGGATGATGAAGAAATTGCAACAGAACTTCATGCAGCATACAGTGCTTTTAATACAGACGCGGTTACCGTGTACTTAGATGGTTCTGAAGTAGTTATTGAAACCACTGGTCTTCCTAATCATGAGACGGTTTATTGGGGAGAAGGAAACTCTCTTTATAAAGAAGAGCCAGATGTAGCCCTTACACCAAGTATTATGTCCAGTAATAACAATGCTACAACCATTCGTGTTGATGCTACCCCAAATTTGACAGGTAGTACGGTACAAACAGAATTAGGAACCATTGGTATTGCGGTTAGCGGATCTTCTTTATTTAACGACCAAGAAGGTGGTGGCGCATTGGATGAAGCTGCGGCAAGTTTAGATTGGACAGGCGCACATATTGGTCCGGGTGTGTATCATTATCACCTAGAGCCAAAGGCTTTTACCAATGATGACGATAACCTAGTAGGTATATTATTGGACGGAGTATTTCTCTACGGAAGAAAATGTAGTGCTACCGGAGATTATCCTACGGATTTAGATGCTTCCGGCGGTCATACTTCTACAACTCAATATTCAGATGGTGAAGAAGAATATCACTATCACATTATTAACGAAGTGTATTCAACCACTGGATCTTATTTAGCATTTGCAGGTCCGTTTCAAGGATATTAAAAATGAGAATCTTCAACTTCCATATTATTTTGATTGTTCTGGTTTTACAACTGGGCTGTAATACTACACCCAAAACTGAAGCCAAAACAACAGAACCTGTGACCATAAAACAGGAAACAAAATTTAAGGAAGAATTGACACTCAATCAATTAGAAGGTACTTGGTATTACAAAAACTCACCTTATGATGGTTATGCTTTAACCTTACATGAAAATGGTTCTTTGGCGGAAAAGGTGGGTTTTGTAAATGGAAAGAGAGAAGGAGTTGCCAAAAGATGGTCAGCTAATGAAGTACTTCGCGTTGAATACCATTATAAAAACAATCGCCTTGAAGGTTCTTATAAAACTTGGTGGGAAAACGGACAATTAGCACAAGAAGCCAATTATGTTAATGGCAAGATGCATGGTGTAGAGAAAAAATGGTATGCAAACGGACAATTGGCGAAAGAAAGACAATTGGTCAACGGTAAGGAAGAGGGGCTACAAAAAGCTTGGCTACAAAACGGTACATTATATGTCAATTATGAAGCTAAAAACGGACGTATATTTGGATTACGAAGAGCAAATTCTTGTTACCAATTAGAAGATGAAGTTGTGGTTAGATCAGAAAACGAAACATTATGAAAATCACCTCATTTTATATAGCTACCTTAATTCTTTTTTCTGCTTGCAAACAGACAGTAAAAAAAGAGAACATACAGGTAAAAGAGACAAGTAGGGTAGAGTTCTTGCCCTATTATAATGATGAATCTTTTACTCCACATTGGTTAACCCCAAATTCTGAGGAGGA
This sequence comes from Maribacter litoralis, assembly GCF_902506355.1. Classification (NCBI taxonomy): domain Bacteria; kingdom Pseudomonadati; phylum Bacteroidota; class Flavobacteriia; order Flavobacteriales; family Flavobacteriaceae; genus Maribacter; species Maribacter litoralis. The sequence goes on from NZ_LR733271.1 coordinate 3,965,847, forward strand.
AAAACAGTTTCATAAAATTCCAGATTTTAAGCTGGTTGATCAGTTAGGGGATACCCTAACCCAAAAATCATTTGAAGATAAAGTATATATAACGGACTTCTTTTTTACTACTTGCCCCGGAATTTGTTTAAAAATGACAAATAATATGACCAAGGTACAAGAGGCATTCTTAGACAACCCTGAGGTTGCTATTTTATCGCACTCCGTAACCCCGTCAATCGATTCCGTTTCTGTATTGAAGACATATGCTGAAAAAAACGGAGTTATTGATTCTAAATGGCACTTGGTGACCGGTGATAAAACTGAAATTTACAACTTGGGCAGAAATGAATATTTTGTGGAAAATGATTTAGGCATCCCTAAGGATATCAATGATTTTCTACACACAGAAAACTTTCTGTTGATTGATAAAAACAAGCATATACGAGGTATTTATAACGGACTCAACCGAGCTTCTATAGCACAATTGATAACGGATACTGAGGCTTTACTTAACGAAATCTAATACTGGAGATAGTTTTAAATTCTGCTATTTCTTAAATACAAAAATATTCTTGCTATCATTCTAAAAGTGTAACTTACAGCTACAAAACAATGATAATGAACAAGATAGTTTATTACGTAGCTATTTCCATTGACGGATATATCTGCGGACTCGATGGTGATATCAGCGGATTTGTAGGTGAGGGTAGTGGGGTCACAAAATATATGTCTGATTTAAAGGGATTTGAAACTACGATCATGGGTAAAGACACCTATGAATTTGGATATGTCTACGGATTAAAACCTGGGCAGCCAGCGTATGCGCACATGCAGCATTATATTTTCTCTAAATCTTTACAGTTCGATAGTAAAAGTGATCAAGTACATATTATTTCTGATTACGACTTAGATAAGATTAAAGAACTGAAACAAAACTCAACCACAGATATTTACTTATGTGGAGGTGGCGTTTTTGCCGGATGGCTTTTCGATAATCAACTTATAGACGTTATTAAGGTTAAAATCAACCCCTTGATCTTAGGAGCTGGTGTACGATTATTTGGGGAATCTACATCTGGTTATCAATTAGTACTCACGGACACCGAATCTTATGATGGTGGACTGGTATTTAATACGTATTCTATAAATTATAATTCGTAATATTTTAAAACAAAATAGTCCAGAAAACCAAGTGATTTTCTGGACTATTACCTAACAACCAAACTAAACTTCTTATTTCAGTGCTGCCAATAACTTCTCTGCAACCAATTCAGATGATGCAGGGTTTTGACCTGTAATTAAATTACCATCTTGAACCGCATATGCTGCCCAATCTTCTTTTTTAGAATAGATACCTCCATTTTCCTGTAACATGTCTTCTACCAAGAAAGGAACTACATTCGTTAACTGAACGGCTTCTTCCTCTGAATTGGTAAAACCGGTAACTTTTTTGCCTTTTACCAAAGGATTACCATCTGTACCAGAAACTCTTTTAAGCGCTGCTGGTGCATGACAAACAAATGCGATAGGCTTCTCTTGCTCGTTAAATGCTTCTATTAGCTTTACAGAAGTAACATCATTAGCCAAATCCCATAAAGGACCGTGACCACCAGGGTAGAAAACCGCATCAAAATCACTCGCATCTAAATCTGAAAGTACTTTTGTGTTCGCAATTACATCTTGTGCCGCTTTATCTTCTTTAAAGCGTTTGGTATCTTTTGTTTGTGCATCTTCCGTATCACTACTTGGGTCAATCGGTGCTTGACCACCTTTTGGTGTTGCTACTGTAATTGTAGCTCCTTTGTCTAATAATGCGTAATAGGGAGCAGCAAACTCCTCAACCCAAAATCCTGTTTTTTTTCCTGTGTCTCCCAACTGATCATGAGAGGTTAATACAAACAATATTTTCATCTTTATTTTATTTAAATGTTGATTTATAATTAATCTACAAATTAGACTTTAACTATCATTTTGCCTTTTTTCTTACCATCCATCATATCCAAAAATGCTTGGGGAGTGTTTTCAAAACCTTCAACAATCGTTTCTTTATAGGTTAGTTTTTCTTCTCCTAACCATGTAGATAATTGTTTCATTGCCTGTGGAAACTTGTCGGCATAATTACGTACAATAAACCCTTGCATCAATGCACTGTTCTTTACCAAAAATGGTTGAACGGCAACCGCCATTGGTATTTCGGTTTTGTTATACACTGAAATTGCTCCACATATAATTATTCGTGCAAACTGATTTATGTTGAACAATACGGCATCAGATATTGGTCCGCCTACATTATCAAAATATATATCGACACCGTTAGGTGCTGCTTCTTCGATTGCCGCTTTCATATCGTCAGTAGTTTTATAATTGATACCGTGATCAAAACCGAATTCCGATTTTAGCATATCAATTTTTTCATCTGTTCCGGCTATACCGATAACGTTCAATCCGAGAATTTTCCCAATCTGACCTACAACACTACCTACGGCACCTGCTGCACCAGATACTACTAGAGTTTCACCTTTTTTAGGTTTTCCAATTTCATGAAGACCTAAATAAGCTGTTAAGCCGGTCATACCCACAATACCTAAAAAAGCACTTAAAGGAGCCTTACTTTTATCCACTTTCTGTAAGCCTTCTCCGTTCGAAATTTGTTGCTCTTTCCATTCCAATAATCCGGATACGAATTCCCCTTTCTTATAATCTTCATGTTTAGACTCCAACACCTCTGCTACGATACCCGAACTGATTGGCTCACCAACTTTAAATGGTGGTACGTAAGATTTAGCATCGCTCATTCTACCACGTAAATAAGGGTCTACCGATATATATTTTGCCTCTAACAAGACTTCACCTTCAGAGACGGTTAAATCATTGTCCAACTCTTTAAATTCAAAATCGGACAGGGTAGGAGTACCTACCGGACGTTGTTTTAAATTAATTGACTTGCTCATAAGTTATGTTTTAATTTTTATAATAATTTCTAGTTAGAATTTTGGTCAACCCTTATTAAATAAGGTATTGATCTATTGAAAATTCTTTTGTATTTATGTTTGACCATAACTACAGTTCAAAGGTATTCAAAAAAAAGAATGAACATTCATTTTTTAACATAGGTTTATAGAATGGACCATAATTACGGTCTAAAAAAAAGCACCTGTTGAGGTGCTTTTTAATGTTCAAATAGTTAATCCATAATCATGATGGACTTCACATTGACAAATTCTTTCATACCGAATCCTCCATGTTCGCGTCCATAACCGGAATCTTTTACTCCGCCAAAAGGCATACTTGGCTCTGCCAATCCGAAGGAGTTTATAAATACCATTCCCGTGTCAAAATGTTTTTCTGCTAGTTCTGTAGCCTTTTCAACATTTTTGGAAAATATTCCGCCACCTAGACCAAATCTACTATCATTGGCAATACGCATAGCATCTTCGTTGTCTTTCGCTTTTATCAAAGAAGCAACAGGTCCAAATAATTCATCATCATAAGCGGGTTGACCTGGTTTTACATTACTTAGTACAGTAGCAGGGTAGAAGTAACCTTCCCCTTCAGGAATTTTTCCTCCACACAATACATCGGCTCCTTTTTCCACACTTTCCTGTACTTGCTCATGAATTTTATCTCTAAGATCTTCACGTGCCATTGGTCCCAATTCGGTATCTTCATTTTTAGGATCACCAACTTTTAGAGCATCCATCGCCTTCACAAACTTTTCCTTGAACTCATCGTATACTTTTTCCGTAGCGATAAATCTCTTTGCGGCAATACAAGTTTCTCCGTTGTTATAGATACGCCCCATAACACTTTTTTCTACGGCTAAATCTATATCTGCATCATCTAATACCAAATAGGCATCATTACTACCTAATTCCAACACTGTTTTCTTTAATTGTGCACCGGCTTTCTCTCCAATTTTTTCTCCAGCCACCGGGCTACCTGTTAGGGTAACACCACGTACTAGTTTATGCTCTATAATAGCATTAGATTGTTCATGTTCTATCACCATTACATTAAAAAGATTTGCGGGTAGACCTGCTGTCTCAAAAATGTTCTTCAGCAACTTGGCTGTTCCTGTTACGTTCGATGCATGCTTTAGCAAAATACTATTACCTGCCATCAAGTTCACTATCGTATAGCGTAATACTTGGTAACTAGGGTAGTTCCATGGTTGTATACCATAGATGATTCCCATAGGCGAATAGGCTACAATACCTTTTCCTCCATTGGAAAGTTCACGCTTTTCGCTCTTTAAAAACTCTGGCGCATTTTCTGCCGAATAATTACAAATTGCCGTACATAAATCAACTTCTTGATTACTTTGTTTTAGCAATTTTCCCATTTCATCGGTCATTAACTCAGCAAGTTCTTTCTTATAATTCTGAAGTTCTTTACCAATAGATTTAATAATTTCCCCGCGTTCTTCAACACTCTTAGTTTTCCACTTTAAAAATGCTTCATGCGACTGTTGAATGCTTTCTTCAACCTGCTCATCTGTCATGTAGGTATGTGAAGAAATTTCTTTTCCCGATGTTGGGTTTATTGTTTTAAATGTATCTTGTTTTGTTGTCGTAGACATATGTTATATTATTAGATTAAAATTATTGTTGCTCACTTGGCACCAAATAAACATCGTTGATGTTCACTCTTTCTGGCTGTGTTAACACGTAATAGATGGAGTTTGCAATATCTTCCGCTTCCAATGTTTCCATTTTTTGCATTTCTTCCATTTTTTCTTTGATATCCTCATCAGTAATTGTGCTGGTTAAATTTGTAGCTACCGCACCTGGTTCAATAGAGGTAATGTTGATTCCGTATTTAGGTGCCAATTCTTGACGTAATCCTTCCGAAAACATTTTTACGGCAGATTTTGTAGCGCAGTACACCGCTCCTCCAGGAAAATATCTATTGGCTGCCATAGAAGAAATATTGATGATATTACCACCCTTATTCTCCTTTAATTCTGGTAAAACAGCGGCAACACCATTAAGTACACCTTTAATATTAACATCTACCATTTTTTCCCATTCATCGGTCTTTAGCTTTTCTACAAATGACAAAGGCATTAGACCGGCGTTGTTGATAAGACCGGTTATTTTTCCAAATTCTCGTTTTGTTTTTGAAACAACATTTTGAAAATCATCTTTCTTGGTCACGTCACCTGTCACTACAATGGCTTCTCCACCTTTTTTAGTGATTTCGGATTTTAAATCGTTCAGTTCATCTTCGCTTCTGGCCATTAATACTACCTTGGCTCCGTTATCGGCTAACTTGATTGCTGTTGCTCTACCAATTCCGCTAGATGCACCAGTTATAATTATTACGCTATCTTCTATTTTCATTGTGTTTTTATTTGATTTATCACAATATAGAAGCTATAATCGGCTAGTATTGACCATAAGAATTTAACTATTGACGGATATAGTATTGCGCTACATTTTCACCTATTCAAGTCAAAAAAACGGTTGTAATTATAACTGATCAAAGGATATATTAGAAATTATAGATTTATTAAGACCATTACTGATTTAAATGCTCTTAATTTGGTGCCTTATTTCTTTTTCTAGCTCAAGATTAGATTATGATGACAAATAAAATGATAGGCATAGTTGGTGGTGTGGGTAGTTACGCAGGTATCGATTTAATCAAAAAAGTCTACGACCTTACCGAAGCGAGTTCTGATCAAGATCATTTACCGGTATCTATGCTATCAGTTCCTCATAAGATCATTGACCGTACCAAATATCTTTTGGGTGAAACAGAAATTAACCCAGGTATAGCCATATCTGAAATCATTGCTTCTTTAATCGCTAGCGGAGCAAGTATTATTGGCATTCCATGTAACACGGCACACGCTAAACCAATATTAAGCTTAATTGAGAAAAGCATACCAGAATCGTGTGTTTTGGTCAACCTTATTGAAGAAGTGGGGAAATATATTTCTGAAAAGCATCCGGAAATTACTAGGGTAGGGGTTTTAGGTACTACAGGTACTATTCTTGCCAAAGTGTACCCAGAAGTATTGTCCAGGTACAATATTGAAGTTATACAACCATCTGAAGATATACAAGATTTGTTTGTGCATCCATCCATTTATGATACATCATATGGTATAAAGGCTTTTTCAAATCCTGTAAATCAAAAAGCAAAAGAAAATTTGGGTATGGCGGCAACGTACTTATCAAGAAAAGGCGCCCAAGCCGTAATTTTAGGCTGTACCGAGATTCCGCTTGCTATACAATACGAAAAAATAGAGGATAGCTTAATTATTGATGCCACAACCGTTTTAGCTAGCGCGTTAATTAGAGAATCCAAAAAAATGGAAATAATCGCCTAAGCACTTGGCGTTGGTGTGCACGATGCTCTTTTCAATAACATATATTCACCATTATTCTTAAATTCCCGTATCGATGTACCGGTATAGCGTTTAAAGGTTTTGGATAAGTGACTTACATCTGTAAAACCCAATTCATCGGCTATTTCATTTAAACGGAAGTCGGAATTCAATAAACGAATTTCTACCAATTTAAGCTTTCCCTTTATAATGTATTCGCGTAAAGACATGTTCACCTGCTTTTTAAAATACTCGCTTACATAGGTAGGCGACATTTGAAAAACATCGGCTAAGTTTTCAACTTTTAGCAATTCCGTTTTGTCTATATTGGTATTGATATAGGTAAGCATTTTAGTAATTCTATCATCTGAATTACTTTTTGCCAATTCAAAATAACTGCTCTTTTTAATATTACGGATCAAAATTTCCAATATGCTAGTCATTAAACTAGTTACTAAATTTATAGACTCTTCCCCATAATTTCTAGACTCTTGAAGTATCATCTCAATAAGGTTTTCAAGATAATTACGGTCTAATTCGTTCTTAATGATATCACCCGGTAACTGATTGTAATTGGATAAGATGTACGATGCCTCTTTAAACCACTCATTTCTATCAATAGTGATTCTGTTCGCATTTTTAAAGAAAGAATCGGTAAACTTTAAAAAGACAAAACGTGTCGGTTTTTCAATGGTAAAAGAATGGCATTTTAACGGAGGTAATAAAAACATGCTATTCTTGCCATAGGCATAATCATTGTAGTTGATGCACTGGGTACCTTCACCTTCCTTTATTAAAACCAGCTCAAAAAAATTATTCTTAACGGGTCGTTGTTTCCAATCCGTCAGTTCAATTTCTTGTATTTCAAAAGGTTTATACGCTTCTATTACTTGCATTTTAGGATAATTAAGTGATATATGAACGAAAATAGTTTAAAACAAATACTCGTTACAAATATTAACCTTTATTTATACAATTTAAACCACTGCAACTACTTACATAGTACTATCAAAGCCAGTATCTTTGCAAGAATAGATAATTACTAGGTCTTATTTTCAAATGGATTTATTTAATCAAACCAATTTATTTTCAACGGAAGAAGTTCGTAAAACTACTTTTGATTTACCAGGAGCGGATATTACGTTGTTCGAAAATTTCTTCAGTATTGTAGAGAGTAACAAGCTGTATGAAAGTCTACTTCGTAACACGCCGTGGCAGCAAGAACAAATTAGCATTCACGGTAAATTAGTAGATTACCCTAGGTTGACAGCTTGGTATGGAGATGTTGACAAAGACACTAAATACACGAATACCAAGAGTAAAATGCATTTGTGGAATAACGATTTACTTTTCATCAAAGAACGTATAGAAAAAGAAGTTGATATCAAATTTACACGCTGTTTGCTCAATTATTATCGCGACGGAAAAGATAGTGTGGACTGGCATCAAGATTATAAAGGAGAACAACGAAAAAATACAGTTATTGCTTCAGTTACCTTTGGTGCAACCAGACCCTTTCAATTAAAACATGTATCAAGAACAGATTTAAAACGTGTAGATATCCCATTAGCAAATGGCAGTCTTTTATTGATGCAAGGCGCTACCCAGGAAAATTGGAAGCATAAAGTACCGAAGACCGCAAAACAGATTTCCCCTAGAATTAACCTAACATTTAGATGGATCGGTTAATTTATCCAACATCAATCTTTACTTTTATAGTTCTAACTTTAGAACCAATTTAAAGCATCTTATGAAAAAATCTTATTTAACCTTAGTGGTACACATTTTAGTAAAAGAAGAATTTAGAGAAGAAATAAAAGCCGAATTGCTAAAACTTATTAGTCCCACTAGAGGAGAAGAAGGTTGTATTGCTTACGATTTACATCAAGATAACGATAACCCGAATCTGTTCTTATTCCACGAAAAATGGGTGAATCAAGATTATTTGACCAAGCATTCACAAAGTGACCACATTGCGGCCTATAGACTTGCTTCTAAAGATAAACTTGAGAATGTTTCTGCTTATAAAATGACAGAGCTTACCAATTAGAATTGTAATTATAAAGGCTTAACATTAAATTAATGTATTAAAAACCGGTAATTTTACCTGTAATAAGCTCGTTTTGGCAATATTTTAAGATTTCACTACTTAAAAACCTTCATTTATACCTTATTCTCCTTTTTTTGTACACTATTTAGGGTGTGTTCTCCAATTATCTTTGTCGTCAATAAAACTATCAATTATAAAAAGACATAATAATGAATACACCAAACATTGCACAAGAAGATATTTTAAACGCATTTAATTACAGACATGCAACCAAAGAATTTGATGCGTCAAAAACATTAACCGATGAGCAAATCAACTTCATCTTAAAAACAGCAAATTTATCTCCAAGTTCATTTGGTTTTGAACCTTGGCATTTTATCGTTGTACAGGATAAAGAATTACGCGAGCTTTTAAAACCAGTAGCTTGGGGCGCTCCCGTAAAATTAGATACTGCTAGTCACTTTATTCTAGGTTTGGCAATGAAAGCTCCTATGGTAAAGCATGATGCGCCATATATTGAACATATGATGAAAGAGGTAAAACAAATGCCCGAAGATGTTGTTGAAATGTATTCTAAATTTTACAGAGAGTTTCAGGAGCGTGATTTTACCTTAGATTCAGATAAAAAGTTATTCGATTGGTCATCAAAACAGACTTACATTGCTCTAGGTAATATGATGACTGCTGCCGCACTTACAGGAATAGATTCTTGTCCTATTGAAGGTTTTCATATTGAAGATACCGAAGCTTTATTAAGAGATAAATTCGGAGTGGATACAGATAAATATGGAATTTCTTTTATGGCTGCATTCGGATACAGAAAAGCAGATCCTGAATTCCCTAAGTCTAGAAGACCATTAGAGGACATTGTAACTTGGAAATAAGAAATAGTATGAAAGCAATAGGATACAAAGAGAACCTTCCAATTGACAATATAAAGTCTTTACAAGATGTAGAATTGGAAACTCCAAAAGCTACAGGAAGAGATATTTTAGTAGAAATAAAAGCTATTTCCGTAAATCCGGCAGATTATAAGGTACGTGCAGGAATGCCCGCAGAAGGTGACAACTGGAAAGTTATTGGCTGGGATGCAACGGGAATTGTAACTGCTGTTGGAGAAGATGTAACCTTGTTTAATGTAGGAGATGAAGTTTGGTACGCAGGCGATTTTACTCGTCAAGGTAGTTATGCAGAATACCAAATTGTAGATGAGCGTATTGTTGGTCAAAAACCTCAAAGCTTATCTTATGCTGAAGCTGCTGCATTACCATTAACCACGCTTACAGCCTATGAAATGTTGTTTGATAGGTTAGACGTATCTAAAGAAGATGCCAACAAATCTATTTTGGTCATCGGTGCCGCTGGTGGTGTAGGTTCTATTTTGGTGCAATTGGCTAAAAAACTGACCAAGTTGAATATTATAGGTACGGCTTCTCGTGAAGAAACTACGTCTTGGTTAAAAGAATTAGTCGCAGATACGGTTATTAACCACAGAAATAAATTGAGCGAAGAGTTCGAGAAATACAATTTACCGGCTCCGGAGTATGTAGTAAGCTTAAATGCTACGGAACACCACGTAGATGAAATTGCTAAACTGATAAAACCTCAAGGGAAATTCGGATTTATAGATGACCCAAAATCACTAAATGTAATGCCTTTTAAAGGCAAAGCGGTCTCTACGCATATAGAGTTAATGTTTACACGCTCTATGTTTCAGACCGAAGATATGATTGAGCAGCATAATATATTGAACAAAGCTTCTGAATTAATCGACAACGGAACTATTAGAACTACGTTAGGTGAAAATTTTGGAACTATAAATGCTGAAAACCTTAGAAAAGCTCACGCTTTTTTAGAAACAGGTAAAGCAAAAGGTAAAATTGTTTTAGAAGGGTTCTAACCTTAATAAATCAAATAACAATACGAAAATAAAGAAACAACATCAAAATGAAAAAACAGCTATTAATTGCATTGGCAATAGTAACAACAGTATATATTAATGCACAAACACCAACAACAGATCCCACCAAATCTGTAAATGAGGTAGTAACAGCAGACAACGTAGAATGGGGATGGTTAAATCCGTTACGAGGCGATAAAAGTCCGGCTGCCGGAAAACTTTGGGGAGATCGTACAAAAAATGAACCTGCAGGTTTTTTAGTAAAATTTAAAAAAGGATTTTCTTCGCCTCCACACATTCATAACATTACCTACCGTGGTGTTGTGATTCAAGGATTATTACATAATGATGATGAAAATGCGGAAAAACAATGGTTACCGGCAGGATCTTATTGGCAGCAGCCAGCAGGAGAAGCACATATTACAGCTGCTGACGATAATGAAAATATGGCTTTTTTAGATATTCAAGAAGGTCCATATTTGGTACAACCAACATCGGAAGCTTTTGATAATGGCGAAAGACCAATTAATGTAGACAAAACCAATTTAGTATGGTTAAACGCTAAGGATATTGAATGGGTTTCTGCAAAGAGTAATGTTGAAACTGCCTTTTTATGGGGAAGCCACGAGGAAAATCAATTGCGTGCAACACTTTTGAGGTTACCAGCAGGTTTTAGTGGAAGCATTAAAAATTTAAGTCTGAATTTTAGAGCTGTAGTTATTTCTGGGGGAATATCACATCATTTTTCTAAAAAGGGAACTAAAAATCAATTAGACGCTCCTTCATATTTTGGGGCAGAAGAAAACGCAACCTCTATCATTTCAACAACTAAAGAAACGGTAATTTATATTAGAAGTAATGGTGATTTTGAAGTGAAGTAAAACAGCCAATTGCATTTCTATAGGATGTGTGAAGTAAATAGTAGAAATTACTTAACTGGCTTAAACGATATTAATTGTCTTTGGTTGGTTTAATTACGTATTTTAGTTAAGCTACTAATAGAAGAAGAATTATGATTGATCCTAAATATCCAGAACTTACCGATCTGCAAGTAGAGAAGCTTAAATCTTACGGTGAAATCGAATTTTATAAAGAGCCCACCGTGGTGTTGGATTTTGGTGATCAACACTACGATTTTTTCGTAGTGCTCACTGGTGGAATAAGAATTATTGATCCGGATAAAAAAGATGACAGTCTTACCATACATAGAAGGCATCAATTTTCTGGATCAAGTAGTATTCTCTCTCATAGAACGGTTGGTGTATGTGGCGAAACTTTAGAAAACACACAACTAATACGTATTAGTCCCGAAAAGCTAAAAAGCGCCATTGCTAAATTCAGCGATATTAGTGACGTATTACTGAATGCCTTTTTATTGCGGGAAGATGCTCTTAAAAACAACGTTCAGGGCATAAAACTAATAGGTTCTGAACATTCTAATGAAACGTATGCTATCCGAGATTTTATGGATAAGAATGATATCTGGTACAATTTTATAGATTCTGATAAGGAGGACGGATTGGTACAGATGTTAGATACTTTCAACTTAAAGGAATCGGATTTACCGGTATTGATCAATAGTCAGAATAAAATTTCTATTCGCCCTTCGATTGATGAAATTGGTATGTGTACGGGAGTTCGGTTAGAACTAGATGATGAAATCTATGATGTTTTGGTCGTAGGCGCTGGACCTGCAGGTTTGGCTGCTAGCGTATACGCATCTTCAGAAGGATTGAGTGTATTGACCATTGACAGTAATTCTCCTGGCGGACAAGCCGGAAAGAGTTCTAAGATTGAAAATTACCTTGGATTTCCAACCGGAATTTCTGGACGTGACCTTGCCAACAACGGCTACATTCAAGCTCAAAAGTTTGGCTGTACTATTTCCGTTCCGCATAGAGTGGAAGGCATTGAACGTAAAGAAGGTTACTATGAAATCAACTCTAACAACACTTCTACTTTAAAAGCCAAAACGGTAATTGCTGCAACTGGCGCTGCATATAGAAGACTCCCTTTAGAGGGAATTGAAAAATTTGAAGGCTCTGGCATTTACTATAGCGCCACATCTATGCATGCCAATATGTGCAAGAATAGTGAAATTGGTATTGTTGGCGGTGGTAATTCTGCGGGTCAAGCAGCATTATTTTTAGCTAATTATGCGCACAAAGTTTATGTAATTATCAGAAATGAGGATATTGGTGCCAAAATGAGCGATTATTTGGTGCAACGCATCATCGCTTGCGAAAATATTGAAGTATTGACCAGTAGTAACGTGGTTAAAGTTCTTGGAGATACGTATTTAGAAAAGGTTGAAATCAAAAAGAATGATACGTTAATGGAGAATAACATCAATTACCTGTTCACTTTTGTTGGTGCCAAACCTTGTACCGAATGGCTCGACAATATTATCGATACCGACGAAAAAGGTTTTGTACACACGGGTCTCACTATTTGCGATAATGCCCTTAAAAGCGAAACGGTATTCAACAATAGAAAGCCTTATACATTCGAGACCAGTTTACCCGGACTTTTTGCTGTGGGCGATGTGCGTTCAGGTTCGGTAAAACGTGTAGCTTCGGCAGTAGGCGAGGGGTCTATTGTGGTGAGTGATATCCATAAGTTTTTGGCTCTGGAAAACGAAGTGAATACTATATCTTAATTTTAAAGACCATGCCACGTACCATAATTGAAAATATTGTAATTCAAGAATACAAAGAGCAAACGTTTTTTGAATTTTGTAAATACACAACCATTCGGTTTTTTGAAATTGTTTACTTTGAAAAAGGTACGGGCACCATTAAAATTAATGGGAAAACGGTAAACTATTCGGCTAACAGTATTTTCGTTTTTGTGCCGGACGATATTTACATCGTAAATCCGGAATCGGCAACTACAACTGTAGCCATTAAGTTTTTAAAGAGCTTTTTTAGGGGAGATGCTCCGCAGAATGCAAATCTTCCGATAAACGATTGGTTTCGTAAAATTGAAGGTATTTTAAATAGCGAAAGTCATCAATTACGTGAAATGCGTTTTGAAACGGAATCGGACAAAATACACCTGATATCACTGATAAAAATGGTGGCTGCTGAAAACGATAAAAAGAAATCGCATGATCTCTTTATCATTCAAAATTCACTTTCTGTAATTCTTCATTTAATTGCGCGTAACATCCAGTTTTTAAATGCCGATATGAGTACTAAAATTGTTGAATCGTCTAAAATTCAGCAAATCATCAACTTTATTCACGCAAATATTTACAATTCAGAATTACTTACCACCAAATACTTGGCAGAAGAGTTTCATATGGCGGACAATTATATTAGTGAGTACTTTAAAAAGCATACCGATGTTTCTTTAAAAAAGTACATTCTTAACTACAAATTAAAACTGGTAGAAACCCGTTTAAAATATACCGATTTGCAGTTTTCAGAAATTGCAATGGAATTAGGGTTTACAGATTCTAGTCACCTTAACAAAACTTTCCAAAGTTATAAAGGGATGACTATTGGTTCGTATAAGGCTAGTATTTCTGCATAATTTTTCAATAGAATATTTTTTAATCAACACTGTTATCGGTCTCCAAAATCGATGGTTTTACTGTATTCTATATTTTATCCACCTAAAAAAATACTATTTACCTCTTTTTTTACCAGAAGCCCTTTGTTTTTTACCCATTTGAAAGTGTAAGTCCAAGATACCTTTGTACTGTAACTAATACAGGACAAATAAAAACCAAAAACTAAATATTATGGACTACAAGAATTTTCAAACATTTACGGCAACACAAACAGGAGGAATTTTAACAGTTGATATCAACTTTGGACCTGTAAACGTACAAGGGCAAGAAATGCTGGCAGATTTAAGTAGCCTTTGCTTGCGATTAGAACGCGATAGAAGTGTAAAAGTAGTCGTTTTTGAATCTTCAAATCCAGATTATTGGGTGTGCCATTATGATACCAACTTACTTAAAGATATGTCTACAGAAGCGGTACCAAGAAACGAAGTACAGTTATTGGACTTACAAGCTGTACTTGAAAGATTAAGCAAGGTGCCACAAGCAACTATAGCGAAAATTGAAGGTTTTGCACGAGGAGGCGGACATGAAATGGCATTGGCATTAGATATGCGTTTTGCCGCGAGAGGAAAAGCCAAGTTTATGCAGATGGAAGTAGGTATGGGTATTTTGCCTTGTGGTGGCGGTGCTTCCCGTATGGCAAGGCAAACAGGATTGGGGAAAGCATTAGAAATAATATTAGGAGCAAGAGATTGGGATGCTGATGAAGCTGAAAAATTTGGAACCATAAACAAAGCTTTAGACGCTGATGAAATAGGACCTTATGTGGATGCTTTGGCAGAACGTATCTCAAAATTTCCTGCAGATTCTATTGCGGCTAGCAAACGTGCGGTGTATGCATCAATAGATTTGCCAATAAAAGAAGCTTTAAAAGAAGAAGCGTACCAATTGTTTCAGGCTACAAGTAGAACACCAGCTGTTAGACGCTTCCGGTATGCCGATGAGAACGGTGCCCAGTTTGACCATAACAACCAAAAGAATTGGGAGCAAATGGTGATGGATATTCAAGAAGTAAATTAAGGACGCTGTAGCGCCTTGCGCTACACGCTTTACGCCTATCGCATATCGCAGTTTTGCGTAGAGCGTGTTGCGTAGAGCGTGTTGCGTAGAGCGTGTTGCGTAGAGCGTGTTGCGTAGAGCGTGTTGCGAATAGCGAAAAAATATAGACTCTGTCCTTAGGCTAGAGATATATTCACAGATAAATAGATTAAAACAATAAAAAGAAGAAAGATTATGAAAGCAATGTTATTAAACAGTTACGGAGAAAATGCAAATTTTGAATTTTCAGAAATAGCGAAACCAGAAGTTACCGCAAATCACGTTTTAGTAAAAATAGCGGCATCTAGTGTAAATACTATAGACACTATGATTAAAAATATGGGTAATGATTTGCCTTTGTCACCTGCAACTCCAGCATTATTGGGAATGGATTTTTCAGGAATTGTAGAAGCAGTTGGCGATGGTGTTGAAGGTTTTAATGTGGGCGATGAAGTCTATGGTTGTGCGGGCGGTCTCGGCGATTTACCAGGTACATTGGCAGAATATATTGTGGCAGATAGCAACCTTGTGGCCCACAAACCAAAAGGGTTGACAATGCACGAAACTGCAGCATTACCACTAGTAGCTATCACGGCATACGAAGGTTTAACAAGAGCAGGTGCAAAAGCGGGTCAAAAAGTATTGGTACACGGAGGTTCCGGTGGTGTTGGTCACTTAGCGGTTCAACTGGCTAAATATTTTGGAGCCGAAGTTTTTGCAACAGGAACAGGCGACAACCAAAAAGCGATTGTAGAAAAATTTGGTGCAACCTTTATTGACTTTAAAACTGAAAAGGTAGCAGATTACACAGCAAAATATACCGATGGTGGTTTTGATGTTGTTTTTGATACCGTTGGTGGTGCAAACTTGAACAATTCTATTGAGGCTGTTGCTTTAAACGGACATATTTCTACGACAGTTTCTTTATGTGAGTTAGATTTAACTCCGTTGCACTTTAAAGGTGCATCATTACACGTAGTATTTATGCTAATACCAATGTTGCACAATTTTAAAAGAGAGGAACATGGAAATATCTTAGAGCGTTTAGCTGAAATTTCTAACGAAGGACACTTAACTCCAATTGTAGATGAAAACAGCTTTTCTTTAGAACAAGTTGGTGATGCTTACGCACATTTACAAAGTGGTAAAGCTATTGGTAAAATAGTAGTAGAAAACTAAAAATAATAGGGATTTGCAATGTATCCTTATGTCTGACTAATAGTGATGAATGCCTCTTTTTTAGAGGCATTTTTCATTTTTAGAAAGTCAACCTTGTTTTTTACCTAAACTTCCATTTTTGTTACCAAACGCCAACCGGTGTTGGTCCTTAACTTTGTATTAAATAAAAAGAACAAAAGCAGTTATACAACTTTTAAAAAATAAAAATCATGAAAACAATAACAAATACAAATGCACTTGAACAAGCCCTTGCACTGGAAGTTCCTACACGAGAAGCTTCATTAAGACGCGATCCATCTGTTGCTCAATTTTGGAATGACAACCGTACATTGTTAGAAGACGCTTGGGCAGAATGGGAAACTGAAAATAAAGACGATTTGCTGGTTCCTGATGAATCATTACTTGACCCACGTTTACGTAAAGCAATTAAAGACGCTTGGGAAAATCCTGAAAAAGAATCTGCTGTTGCCGATTTGTGGGAAGAAATTATTCCTGGTGTTTATGTTGCACAATTTTTTGATCTTGAACGTTTAGCAGAATTCCGCAGTTATTTAGAAGATGTGGTCAACTCAAAGATTCCGAAACGCGCACCTTACGGTATTCAGTTGAATCGTTATGGTATGATGTTAGATCCACGATCTGAAGGTCATCTTGCAGCTCCTAATTTTCAGGCATTTTATAATGAAATGATGGATCGTTACATGCGTCCAATTGCGCGTTTGCTACTTGGCACTTATGGCTACGATAACCAAACCTTTGGTTTCTCTATTCAGTACAATCCAGATAAGGATAAAGATTTGCATGCACATACCGATGCCTCGGCAGCTACCTTAAATATTAATATTAACTTACCTGATGAAGAATTTACTGGATCAGAAGTTGATTTCTATGATAAATCTTCCGGAAAAACGGTACAAACAACTTTTGAACCAGGTAAGGCAATACTACACCGTGGTAATGTGCCGCATGCTACACACCCAATTACCAGTGGACAACGTAGTAATTTAGTAGTATGGTTATACGGAGATCGTATGCAAATACCACGAGGTAGTACCAGTAGCTATGGTGGCAATAATACCGCAACAAACGTTGTTTCGGCGGAAGACATTACTGCACGCCAGCGTTGGAGTTTACCAGATGGTCCTAAAGATACCATTGCACCATTTTAATAAGACTTGAAAAGCGTTATTGCTTAGAAACACATATAAAATTGTAGCGGTTATTTTACTGCTACAATTTCATTATAAGAATAAAAAGAAATAGCATGAAAAAATATATACTCATTACAGGAAGTACAGATGGTATAGGCAAACTTTTAGCGTTACGTTTAGCGAAAGAGGGAAACTTTGTGGCTATCCATGGTAGAAACCAAACAAAATTAGAAACTACATTAAAAGAAATAAAAGAGCAATCCAATAACGAAAATATAATTGGCTTTTTAGCGGATTTCTCAAACCTAGCAGATGTAAAAAAAATGGCTACAGATGTCATTGAAAAAATGTCGAAAATTGATGTGCTGGTTAATAACGCAGGTATTTTTACCAGTAAGGTAGATAGTACTTCTTCGGGAATTGATATTCGTTTGGCAGTAAATTATTTAGCACCGTATCAACTTACCAATTCAGTTTTAAGTTTACTTAAAAAATCAGATGCCCCACGCGTGGTAAATTTGAGTTCAGCGGCACAGTCTCCGGTTTCATTGATTGCATTAGAAGGAAAAGCGAATTTAGGTGCTAATGAGGCCTACGCCCAAAGTAAATTGGCACTTACCATGTGGAGTTTTGATTTGGCAGAACAAGAGCCAAACATTACCGTAGTTGCCGTAAACCCTGGTTCATTGCTAAACACTAAAATGGCGAAGGAAGCATACGGACAACATTGGTCGCCCGCTGAAAAAGGTGTAGATATTCTTTATGATTTAAGCATGACAGATTTAGCAAAAACCGGTCAGTATTTCGATAATGATAAAGGTTCGTACGCAACTGCACATCCAGATGCATATAACAGTGAAAAAATAAAGGAACTTTTGAAGACTACAGATCAATTGATTTAAGCAATCTTGTTTGGTTAATTTTTCCATTGCAATGCTAGCAATTCATCGAAAAGAGGGCTAATATCAAAATATAAGGTATTATTTCTGGTTATCAATTTAATAGGATTAATGTTCAATCAATTAAAAGAAACTTCGATGAAGAATAGAAACCAATACAATACTGTCTTGTTTTGTTTGATTTTTGCCTTTATCTCTTCATGTTCCAGTGATGATACAAGTGATGATTTAGACGCGACAAACACAACGGAAGAAAACCTAATTGAAGATGCTGAACCGAATGAGGAGGAGGCATCCACTAGTGACACTGGAGAAAATGATGATGCTACAGAAACCGATAACTCATCACCATGTAATGCTGAAAATAGTGTATATAATGAGGCTGACGGACTTGTAATGGTTGAATTTGAAAGTGGCCAATTTAGTGACGATTGGGAATTGAAAACACAAGGTGATAACTACACAGGAGATGGTTACATGGTTTGGACAGGAGACCAGTTTCTTGGTAATCCCGGAAATGGGACGGTAACCTTTAAATTGAACATTACCACACCTGGTACATATCGATTTGAATGGCGCTCTTCTGTAACAACGGGAGATCAGGGTACAGAACATAATGACTCTTGGTTAAGATTTGCCGATGCAGATGATTTCTTTGGAGAAAAAAATGACAGTAGAGTATACCCAAAAGATACAGGCAAAACCCCTAACCCTAATGGGTCGTCTAAAGATGGCTGGTTTAAAATTTATAGAAGTGGTAATGACTTGGATTTTAAATGGAATACATCAACAAGCGATAATGATGCCCATAAAATATACGTGACTTTTAATACCCCTAAAATTTACACAATGGAAGTCTCGGCACGTTCTTCGGGCCATGCCATAGATAAATTTGCTTTATTTTCTTCTTCTTGGACCATGAATGAGGCAACAGCAGACTCCATCGACAGTAGTGCGGTTACATGTAATTAGTCTTTTTCAGATGGTTTGTTATGCATTTTAGCATTAATGAATCTAAATGTTAGAATAAATTATATGTATAAAGCTTAAATTATACTTCAGGAAATTTAAATTATAATGCTGAGATTAATTTTAATTGGTCTCGGCATTTGCTATATTATAAAACGATTAAATAATGCCAAAAGTTTCAAAATAATTTAGGAATTTCAAATGGAATTGAAGTTATTGCACGATTAAATTCTATTCAAAATAATGGATGACTTAATTACATTTTCAATTGCCGTTTTTACTGGCTTTTTTGCCATTACAAACCCAATTTCCAATATGACCGTTTTTTTATCGTTGACCCAAGGTGCCGATACTAAAACCAAGGAGGATATCAATAAAAGGGCAAATTTAATTGCGTTTATAATTGTATTGGTTTTTGTTCTTTTAGGAAAGTATATTTTTGAGTTGTTCAATATCAGTATTCCTGCATTTAAGATAACCGGTGGAATCCTTATTTTCTATATCGGTTTTGAAATGCTACAATCTAAACAATCGAACGTAAAAAATATTAAACATGTGAACATCGATGAAAATATCGCTGTTTCACCACTTGCCATTCCTATTTTAGCGGGTCCTGGTACCATAGTAACCGCAATGAACTTTGTATCTAGTGCCCAACCTGTTCATATTGCCATCGTAATCGCAATATTTGGATTCATGAGTCTATTAACCTACTTCACTTTTAGACTTAGTAACTTGATCGTAAAATTGGTTGGCTTTAATGTTATATCGGTAATCGGTAAAATTATGGGTTTGATCATTGCCATAATCGGTACAGGTATGATTATAGAGGGCATTAAACTTTCCTTTGATCTAATGACAAATTAATTGGCTTAAATGACCATAGCTATAGGTTCTTAATTTATACGACATGAAAAAAGTACTTGTTCTGTTTGCGCATCCGAAGTTTGAGAAATCACGTGCAAATAGCATTTTGGTGAATTATATTAAAGATAAAGAGGGGGTAACTTTTCATGACCTGTACGAACAGTATCCAGATTTTCATATTGATGTCCACTTTGAAAAAAAATTGTTGGAAGAACATGATGTTATCATATGGCATCATCCTATGTACTGGTATAGTTGTCCTCCCTTATTAAAACAATGGATAGATATGGTCTTGGAGTTTAATTGGGCGTACGGACCAAATGGTAAGGCCTTGGAATCAAAAATATGCTTAAACGCAATAACTACTGGAGGCAGTAAAGAATTGTATTGTACACAAGGTAGTAATAGCTATACCATAACAGAATTTTTAAGACCTTTTGAGCAAACCGCAAATTTGTGTCTTATGAACTACCATAAACCATTTACCGTTATGGGCACTTATAAATTGTCTGATGATCACCTAAATGAATACGGTGTTCAATACAGCTCATTGATAGATCGCCTGCAAAAAGAAATAACCGTGCTTAGTTCTTCATAGCACACAAGCTTGTCGTTTACCATAAAAAACCAAACCAACTATGACCGGAAGTCTACTTTTTGTTGCCATTGTTTTCTTATTAGGCGCTATTATCTGTGTTTCATTAGCCAAAAGATTAGGACTAAGTTCTGTTATTGGATATTTAATTGCAGGTGTGTTAATAGGTCCTTATGTGTTAGGTTTCATTGGTGAAGAAGGGGATGATATTCTTCATTTTGCTGAATTTGGAGTAGTCATCATGTTATTTCTTATAGGCTTGGAAATTGAGCCTAAGAACTTCTGGAATATGAGAAAGAGCATTACTGGCATGGGGGGCTTTCAAGTTGCCGGAACCATGATACTATCTTACCTGTTCTTCATCTTTTTAGATTATGATTGGAAAGTTGCATTGGTCATCTCAATGGCCATTGCATTGTCATCTACCGCAATAGCAATGCAGACGATTAAGGAAAAAGGTTTAATGGATACCACGTTTGGTAATTCGGCATTTTCAATTTTACTTTTTCAAGATATTATTGTCATATTCATGTTGGGTGCGATTCCGTTGCTTTCCAATACAAATAGCGAAACCAACGGCAATGAACATGAAGCCACCGGAAATCTTTTAGATAGCTTACCTATGGGCTACCAGACCTTGGCAATTATTCTATCGGTATTTCTGATTATTGGAGCTGGTAGATATTTGATCGTACCCATGTTGAGAAGAGTCGCAAAAACAGGTGTTCGTGAGTTGTTGATCGCATCTGCTTTTCTAATCGTATTCAGTATTTCGTTTTTAATGGAGTACGTTGGTCTTTCTCCGGCATTGGGCGCTTTCTTAGGCGGAGTGGTTTTATCTAGCAGCGAATATAAACATGAACTCGAAAGTACTTTAGAGCCTTTCAAAAATCTAATGTTAGGTCTGTTCTTTATTGCAGTTGGAGCATCTATCAACTTTGTTGTAATCGCAAAAATGCCTTGGACGATTGGAGGTATTCTAATTACCGTTATCCTCATTAAAGCATTGGTGCTGTTCATTACCGGACAAGTATTTAAATTGAAATTGGACCAAAAACTATTATTGACTTTTGGATTAGCGCAAGTAGGGGAATTTGCATTCGTTCTTTTATCCTTTGCTTTTCAACTAAATATTCTTGAACAAGAGCAAATGGATATTCTTTTGGTAATCACCGCACTGACCATGTCTTTAACTCCCATCATAAGTATTATTAACGAACGTTTTATTTTACCTAAAATCGGTACTAAAGAATCGATTAAGAGACCAATGGACCATATTGCAAAAACACAAAACGTAATCTTGGTTGGTTTTGGGCATTTTGGTAGTACTGTGGGGCGATTTCTTCGTTCTCATGGTATTGAAGCTACTATTTTGGATCAAGATTCCAATCGGGTAGACTTTCTTCGTAAAATGGGATTTGAAGTGTATTATGGTGATGCTACCAGAATAGATCTTTTGGAATCTGCAGGAATAGCAGAAGCCAAAATTTTAATATGCGCCATTGATAACCCAAGCATTACAAAAAGAATTACTTCTCTTGTAAAAGAACATTATCCTCATGTGGAGCTAATGATTAGGGCACAAAACCGATATGATGCCTATGAGTTACTGAATATGGGCTTTGAGAATATTTATAGGGAATCTCTTGATACATCACTTTCACTGGCAAGGGATGTGCTTAGCAAATTAGGCTTTAGAAAATACACGCTGAATAGGCAAGTTCAGAATTTTATTAAATATGATGAATCTAGTTTAAGAAGATTGGCATCTGAATCTAAAGAAGATGAAAACTACATTTTTAAAGCTCGTAAAGAACTGGAAGAGCAAGAGCGATTGTTGGAAGAAGACTTTAAAAGAGGAATTGTAGAATATGATAATCATTGGGACAGTGAGTCCATTAGAAAAGTATTAAAGAATCAACAAAACAACACTAACCCTTAACTTATCCATCGCTTAAAAGGTAAAAAAATGGAGTTTTAACTTCTATAAAATATGTTCATTAGTAGATAAAAAAGTCCATATCGTCTATTTTCTCTCACTTTAAAAGGTATCCGATTAAACCACTGCAGCAATAAACTGTCAAAGTATTGAACGTAAAAATAAAAGTTTAACCTTTTAAATTTTAAACGATGAAAACAATTACTAGAACATATGCAGTACTTAGTGTGTTATTAATTGCATTTGCCTTACCAAGTAATGCGCAAACACGTAAAAGAACAACAACAAAAACCACTACTACCAAAACAGTTACAAGAACGCCTGGTAGGGTTTCAAGTAAAAAAGTAGTGTACAAAACACCTACCAAGAAAGTGGTTTCGGTAAGATCGGTACCAAACAAAACCGTGGTTAGACATAACGGTCAAAGCTATTACTATTCCAATAACAAATATTACACGCAATCAAGAGGTAGATATATCGCTATTGCTCCTAAAATTGGATTTAGAATAAATACCCTACCTCCAAATTCCGTTAGGGTCAGATTTAATAATCACCTATATTTTAATGTTGGAGGAACTTTTTATATAGAATCAAATTCTGGATACGAAGTGGTGGAGCCAGAAATTGGCACAGTGGTCTATGAATTGCCAGATGGGTATGAAAAAGTAACTATTGACGGTTTTACATATTACGAGTATGCAAACATCCTGTATGAAAAAATACAGATAGATGGTTCTAGAGCTTATGAAGTAGTAGGTATCATTGATATGGAATAATAAAGATTATAAATGGAGTTTTAAAGGGCTTATCTTAATTGATAAGCCCTTTATCATTTGTATATTTTTGAAAAATGACAATCGTTAGTTTTTATAGTAATTCATTTGTTTAGTTTTACTATTATTTAAAAAATTACATCATAATCCAAAGAACAACAATACATGCCATCTAGAAGTCACCAGTTTTTAATTTTTATGATTGCCCTTGTTTTAGTTAGTGCCATGCCGAGCAATATAGATGTTAAAGAGCATGTGCTATCATTTAATATTGTACATAAAGATAAAGTCATTGGTAATTTAACAGCAACAAAGACGATAAGCGATGCTACTATTCGTTACAAAAGTATTACGGCTATAAAAACTAGAATAATCAAAGAAATTGAGGTAGACTATAAATACGATGTGTTATACGAAAATGAACGTTTAAAAAAATCAAGTGTTGTTATTGATGTCAATGATAAACCTTATGCCGATATCATTACCCACAAAGAGCAGAATACCTATCAGATTATTAAAAATAGTAAGAAAGAAAAGACCGTAGAAGGTGATATTGATTATGCGACCATATTACTATATTTCAAAGAACCTATTGGTGTCGATCGCTGTTTTTCTGAGCAAGACGGTAGTTTTAATAGTATTGTTTCTTTAGGTAACCACGTCTATAAAAAGATAAATGCCAAAAATCATGAAAATGTATATTATTATACAGACGGATTTTTGCAAAAAGCGGAAATTAATGGAGGATTAATAAAGTTTGAATTAATAGCCCAGAATTGATGTAAAACATAATTTGAAAATTTCAATAATTCGAACATGAATACAGGATTAGTTTTATCTGGAGGAGGTATAAGGGGTGTTGCACATATTGGAGCTATAAAAGCCTTGGAAGAACATGATATTTTCCCCAATCATATTTCTGGAACTAGTGCTGGTGCAATTGTGGGTGCACTATATGCCGGAGGCATAACATGGCAAGAGATTTTAAAATTTTTCAAAGAAATACCCATTTTCCATACCAATAGATTCGCACGTAGAAAACCAGGTTTGCTGGATACAGAGAAATTTTATGACGAGTTTAAAAAATTCTTTCCAAATGATGATTTTAAATCGTTACCAAAATCCTTGTTTATAACGGCTACAGATATTATTAAAGGTGAATTGGTGATTTTTAAAGAAGGCCAGCTGATCATACCGGTTTTAGCTTCTGCAACTTTTCCGGGTGTTTTTTCACCAATCGATATTGACGGAAATTTTTACATTGATGGGGGAGTGTTGAACAATTTTCCGGTAGAACCACTTATAACTAGATGTGATACCCTTATTGGAAGTTATGTAAATGCTTTAAAACCTGTTCAAATTACCGATTTAAAGCATTCATATAATGTGCTTGATAGGGCATATAAAATAAAATCAGCCGCTGAGTCGCTTGCAAAATTTTCTGCCTGCAAGTTTGTAATCTCGCCTAACGAGTTATGTGAGTTTGCCACTTTTGATATGAGAAATATTGATTCCATTTTCAAAATAGGCTATGATAGTACCATCAATGTTTTAAATGAAGTAGGTTACGGAAAGTAAGCTTTAATTTACACCTTTACATACTGCGAACGTTCCATAAAGAAATCTTCGAATCGTTCCAATTTTGGAGTTAGCTTTTCAGCATATAGAACATACTGGCATTTCATTATACTTTGCGAAACGGTAATCATTGCAGTATAATTCGATTTTTGACTTAGAAAATCGCCATCATCAATGCTGCATATTTTTAATTGTGACGTACTTACACCATTTAATAAAAACAATTTGTGCAAGGTGGGGGGAGTCGTGATTAAAATATCGATCCCTTCAAATATTTCCGATTTTTGAATATCAATATGCAATTCCTTATAACTGGCATATAGTCTCATATCCGTATACTTGGTATATTCGAAAAACTTATCATAAAGTTCCAATACCTTTTCCTTATTCTCAACAACCACAACAGCTCTAGGCGCATTTCCCTCGGCTTTACATTGTAGTTTTTGTAGGGTGGTCAAAATTAAAGTTGTCGTCTTTCCACTTTCTTTTGGTCCTGTGCAATACACATTTGCACCACTTTTTATTACAGGAATACTCCTTTTCTGAAGTTTTGTAGGTTCTTCAATAGAAAAATTTGACAACCTTTCAAGTAAATGCGGATTCAGTTTTTTAAATGCCATAAATTGCTCCTCTTTTTAAACAAGTTGCTAGTTCACAAAGATACTATCTACAAAGGGCTATACCAATTAGATAGTGCTTTTAAGTACTAACTGTACAGTATTAGAAATACGCCTAGCATGATCCCTGCCAGCGGTACCAGTTTCTTACGTTTATTCTGTTCCTTAAATATAAAACCTCCTATAACTACAGCAATCAATATTTGACTTCGTTTTATGGCGGACAAAAGCATGATCAACGCGTCTGGATCTTGTAATGCCTTAAAATAGAAATAATCGGCTATTTGCAGTAAAATACCAACCAACGGTATGGTCCAACGCCAAGTAAAGGCTTTTCTCTTTTCTTTAAAAGGAAACCAGGTTATGGTAAGTATGATCAATAAGAACAAAACGGTGTATAAGCAAAACCAGAATTGTAATGTTTGCGGATTTAATGCTAAACTTTGTATTAAGAACTTATCGTACAATCCGCTAGAAGCTCCTAAAAAAGTTGCTCCGACTATGGCAAAAATCCACTTATTTCGCTTAAAATGAATTCCTTCTTTTTTTCCTATTCTGGAATACAAAATCACCGAAAATATGATGAGAAAAAAACCTATCCACTGCCACGAATTCGGCTTTTCTTGGTAAATGGTAATAGCACCTATAAAAGTAAAAAACGGACCAGCAGATCGTATGGGCGTAACAATGGTTATAGGTAAATGTTTTAATGCCTGATAAGCCAACACCCATGATGCCGCCATTATAGCCGATTTTATTGCGATAAACCCGTGTGTTTTAAGAGGAATATTGGTAATATAAAAATCTATGGATACCATATAATCCTTAAAAAACAAAGACCCAAGATAAAAGGGCAGGAGCAATAAAAACCCCGATGAGATAGTGCCCAGTAGTACAGGAAAAACTTCATTGCCTTGCACCGCATGCTTTTTGCATAAGTTATGTAATCCTAAAAATAAAGCCGCTAAAAGTCCAAGGTACATCCACATAATGCGCGCGAAGATATTGGTTTTCTACTATTAGTTCATATTAAGAAAACTTTATGCAACCTATTGAAAATAAAAAAAGGGGATGCCTCTCTACAAGACATCCCCTTTTTCAACACTCAAACTAAATTTTAATAAGCCATCTTAACGATTTTCTCAGCGTCTTCTGGCAGTAAAGCTTGTCGTTCACCTAATTTCCAACCACGATCTGTAAAGCGTTTAGAAATTTCTTCGGCAGTACCTTCATATTCTTTCGTGTAATCCGATAATTTGGTATCGATTCCTAATTCATGAAAGAATGCTACGGTCTTTTCAATGGCCGCATAAGCCTTATCATCAACACTTCCTTCGGTTATATTCCAAACACGTTCACCGTACTGTGCCAATTTTTCCTTTTTAGCTTCAAAATTATATTTATAATGACTTGGTGCCACTATAGCCAAGGTACGTGCATGATCAATACCGAACAAAGCAGTTAACTCATGACCCATCATATGTACGGCCCAGTCGCCAGGAACTCCTTTTTGAATTAAACCGTTCAGTGCCATTGTACAGCTCCACATAAAATCTGCAGCTGGTTTATAATCTGTTGGGTCTTTCAAAACTTTTGGTGCCACGTCGATCAATGTCTGTAGAATACTTTCGGCAAACCTATCTTGCAATAATGCATCTATCGGGTAGGTCATATATTGCTCTAGAACATGGGTAAAAGCATCTGTAATACCATTTGCCAATTGGCGCTCTGGTATAGATGTAATTACCTGTGGATCTAGGATAGAAAACTCTGGGTACAATCCTGGTCCGCCCATAGCCAATTTTTCTTTGGTTTCGGCTCTAGTGATTACCGCGCCAGAATTCATTTCAGAACCTGTAGCCGGCAATGTTAATACGGTGCCAAAAGGCATCCCTTTTTTGGTTCTCACATTTTTGGTAAGTATATCCCAAGGCGTATCACCATCATAGACCGCAGCTGCCGATAAAAATTTTGTTCCATCAATAACAGAACCACCACCAACAGCAAGTAGATAATTTATATCTTCTTTTTTTATGACCTTTAATGCTTCCATTAAGGTTGCATATTCAGGATTGGCTGGTATACCACCAAACTCGATCATATCTACATCTGATAATGCCTTTGTTACTTGATCGTATATTCCATTTTTTTTAATACTACCTCCACCATAAAGCATTAAAACTTTAGCATCAGCAGGTATTTCACTTTCTAATTTCGCTATGGTATCCTTTCCAAAAATAATCTTGGTAGGGTTCTTAAATTCAAAATTGTTCATTTTTTCTCTTCTTTCTAATTTGTAATCTATATTTATAATTTGATAAAAGGTTACTCTATAACCGTGACCAAATCTTTCATTGGTTTTCTAACCTTTACTAGATTAACCAACCAATCTTCACTTTCATTTCTATAACCTAGTGGCAACAAAACAGCACTACGTAATCCTTTTTCGCGTAAGCCTAAAATTTTGTCTACGGCATCTGGATCAAACCCTTCAATTGGGGTAGCATCTACCTCTTCAAAAGCTGCTGCGGCTATGGCTTGAGAAAAAGCAATGTAAGCCTGTTTTGCGGCATGGTTAAAGTTTTCTTCAGCATCTTTCTGTGGGTATGAGTCCAATAACATGTTACGGTAGTTTTCCCATCCTTCGTTTTTAAATCCACGTATCTCGTTTGTTAGATCGAACATGTAATTAATACGTTCAACGGTATAGGTGTCCCAAGCAGCAAAAACTAAAAGGTGGGAGCAGTCGGTTATCATAGATTGATTCCAAGCTACTGGTCTTATTTGTTCCTTTATATCTTGATTTTTTACGACAATGATTTCAAATGGCTGCAAACCGCTTGAAGTAGGAGCAAGGCGAGCAGCTTCTAATATACGCTCTACCTTATCTTCCGCCACTTTTTCGCCGTTCATTGCTTTAGCTGCGTATCTCCAGTTTAATTTATCTAATAATTCCATGCTATAATTTATTTAAGTTGTTTTTGCTAATTGTTTTATATCGTCTGATGTAATAATTACATTGGTATTACTTGTAGTATTCGCTATATTCAACATCGCCTGCGCTATGCAATCGGCATTGACTATTTTATATTTTTTCAGCGGACCGATAAATAAGGGTTGTATAATTTTAAATACAACGAGACCTATCTTTTCCAAAACCCTACGTTCATCTCTATTTCCACCAATTAAAGAAGGTCTCAAAATAGCGGTCTTTTGTATGCCCTGATCCAAAACACCTTGCTCCATTTCACCTTTGGTACGATTATAAAAAACGCTACTTTTTTTATTGGCGCCCATGGCAGAAACCACTATAAAGGTTTTGATTCCGTTTTCTTTAGAAAGCTTGGCCGCTGCTACCGGTATACCATAATCTATGGCTTTATACCTTTCTTTATCGGGAGTCTTTTTCGCGGTAGTCCCTATACAACAATACATTTCATCTGCTGTAAACTCATTCTTGAACTGATCCAAGGCCAACAAATTACCAATATGCTGATGTACTTTATTGGGCAAACCATCAATTCTAGACCTTGAAAATAGTTTTATGGTTTGGTACCTTTCGTCACCTATTAGGCGATCTAAAAGTAATCCACCGGTTAAACCGGATGCTCCTAATATTATAGCTGTCTTTTTTATACTATTCACACACTTTTATACTATTCCAAGCTGCTTCATAGGCTTGCTTTAATTGAGCCTCGTCTAATTGTACAGAGCCACGGTTTTGGGCTATGACCAAAAATGAAAGCGGATTTATGGCGTATGCATACAGCATGTACTCAGACATGGGTTTTATAACACCCTCTTTTATTCCACGCCTCCAAAGATCCAATAGGGGTTGTAAGTGCTTAATACCTTCTTGCCTACTAGCTTCATCGATCATAGGAGTATTATCACATTGTGCTAAAAACATAGAATTGGCACACTCTTTCATTTTAAATTCTGCAATACGTTTCCAAATGACCTCAAAACCCTTTTCTACTGTCATGCTTTCGTCATAAGTGGCAAAAGCATACTCAGTATACTTAGATTTCACTTCTATATAAGTTTTATTGACCAAGTCTTGCTTATTTTCAAAATACAGATATATAGTAGCTGGTGATACACAGGCCATTTTAGCTATTTTGCTCATTGGCGTGGCATGAAAACCATTGTTGTTCACAAGTTCTATGGTTGCATTAATAAGTGCATTACGTTTGTCTATACTTTTTTGAAGTGCTGCCATAAGTCTAATTCTTTACACAAAGTTACAAAAAATGAATGTTCATTCTTTTTTATTAACACAACTTTAATCATACCATTAAAATACAATATCCTCATAAATTCTAAGAACTTCCTATAATAACTTTATACCATAATTCACTAACTTTAAGATGTCTAATAAAGGTAGTTCCCACGTCCTTTTTATTTACCACATCTACTAACCTTACTAGGTATTCCATAACACATGTATAAAATTCTATCTTTAGATGGCGGCGGAAGTTGGGCAATAATTCAATTGCTTACCTTAAAAGATCGTTACGGAAATTTAAACGGTCACCAAATACTTCAAAAATTTGATTTAATTATTGCAAACTCAGGGGGCAGTATCGTGTTGGCGGCATTGGCAGAAAATTATTTTTTAGACAAGGCAATTGCCCTTTTTAAGGAGAAAAGTAATAGGGAGCTTATTTTTCATAAAAATACTTTTAAAGACCGCTATTTTCCGGTGGATTATCTCGGCCTCTTCAATGCAGGTTTCGGACCTAAATATAGTGCCAAAAGAAAAAAGGAAGCGTTTGAGAGCTTGTTTCCCGAAATCGATAAAATACAAATGGATGAACTTCCAAAACTCATTGGAAAGAATTCCCTTAAAATTGTTGTTGCAACATACGATGCACTGAACAATCGTGCAAAATTTTTTAAATCGTTCTCATCGAATTCCGAAGGAGATGATTCCGTTAGACTTACACAGGCCATAAATGCTTCATCTAACGCTCCCGTACAATATTTTGATTTTCCTGCACGCTTTAAGGCTAAGGGTAGCGATATATTCTATGAGCTTTGGGACGGTGCTCTCGGCGGATTCAACAATCCTATTTTAGCAGGAATCATTGAAGCTTATAAATTGGGAGTAGACCTAAATACCATTCGCGTTGTTTCTTTAGGCACCAGTAATTCCTTAATGTCAGCAGATTCTAAAAGGGACTTTTGGAACTGGAAACAAATTGCGCTTCAATTCAGAAGAAAGAAATTCCATTTTTCAAAGTGGAAACCTCAATTTAATTTTTTTAAAGAAACGGTACTGCACCAAGCTAAAACCATATTATATCAACCGCCAGACACCGCCAATTACATTGCTATGATGTTTTTAAAAGCTGCAACGGGCAATAAACCAAATGAGCAGATTATTAGATTATCTCCTTTAATTCATTATGATAGCCATAGTTTTGAAGAAATTATTCCATTGATCCAACAGCTCTATAAAATGGATATGGACTTAACTACAGATGAAGAAATCGATAAATTAATAAAGTGTTTTATTGGTTGGAAAAACGGACTGATCTATAATCAGCCTATTGAATTTAGAGTAGAACGTAGTAATGACCTTCTATTCTTACAGGGCGATAAATGGTACAAAGACGGTATGGATAGGTGGATTACTTGGGATAGAAAATCTTAAAGCAAATAATTTTAATTACAAGAAAGAATAAACGAAAAGATTTTGTTAAATTAAACATAATTGATTTTTTAGCTCACTTACATGAGATAAACTATCAAATAATTACACTAAACACTATATTTTTATGAAAAACACTTTACAAAGAACTGGTAAATTTTTAGCTATCGGATGTGCATTAGGTGCATTCGTTTTCACATCTTGTACAGAAGATAAATTAGATTCTGAAGTCGAATTAGTACAAGAAGTTAAACCGCTTGAAATTGCCTTAAAAACCCCCACTGATAATCCTATAATTATTGATGATTTAGGAATTACAGATGTTCAAACTGCGAAATCCAGTAATGCAGAAAAAGGTCGTTATAATATCACTTTAAAGTATTTATTGCCTCCAACAGATAGACAAGTTGAAGTTTTCGAAGCTGCAGCCGCCAGATGGGAAAGAATTATTATTAAAGATGTACCAGATGTTTCTGGTCCAATACCGTCTGCTTTTCAAGGTTTTCCTGATATTGATACCATAGATGACCTCGTTATTGAAGTAGCATTAGCACCAATAGATGGCCCTGGTGGAATTCTTGGTCAAGCTGGACCTCAATTTGTAAGAACAGAAGATTTCTTATCATTGACAGGAGTTATGTTCTTTGACGTGGATGATTTAGATTTTCTTGAAGAAATAGACTTATTTGAAGAGGTTATTGTTCATGAAATGGGGCATGTTTTAGGAATAGGTACACTTTGGAATACAGTTCCTTTTGGTTTTGATAGAACCCTAAGGGCAGGTCCAGATAGCAATCCATATTTTACAGGAAAAAAAGCAAACGTTTTTTGGAATGCTGAAGGTGGTACAAATGAGTTACCTATTGAAAATATGGGAGGACCAGGTACTGCTTTAGGTCATTGGAGAGAATCTACTTTAAATAATGAACTAATGACAGGTTTCTTGAATCTAGGAGAGAATCCATTAAGTAGAATTACAGCTGGATCTATGAGAGATCTTGGTTATGGTTCTGCTTCCGTTGGAGAGTCTTATGACCTACCACGTGGAACAGAAGGAGTAGACATCAATGAATTAGGTGATGAAGGTACGGCTGAAAATCCTGGACTTAATATTGCTAAAATGGAGGTTTTATTAGGTATTAGAGGATTTGTCAATACGAGCAAATAATTAATATAATCATTTAGATTTTAAGCCTGCATCATATAATTATGATGCAGGCTTTTTTTTACATGGCTATATCTGTTATTACTTTAGCCGAATTTGGTTATCGTACCGAGTTTAGAGAATTGGCTCCTAGTCTATAGAAAATTAAAATATTAACTATACAAGGTATTATCATGAGAAATCACATGCTCTTTCACCTTGTTCTGAAACTCCTGTGGCGTCTGTTCCGCATGCTGTTTAAAGAACCTACTAAAATAGGAGTGATCTTTAAAATCTAGGTTATAGGCAATTTCTTTAATGGTATTCTCACTATGAATAATTTGGCGTTTTGCCTCAAGAATTAAACGGTCATGAATTAATTGTACTCCGGTTTTATCCAGCTTTTCTTTTAATATTTGATTTAAGCGCTTGGCACTTATACCTAATTGCTCTGCGTAGAATTTTGCATTTCGTTCTTCTTTATAGTTATTTTCCAATAATAACATAAACTCGTAAACCCTTTTTTCATTAATATCCTGCAGGGTAAAATGCTGCTCTTTTAAATGTATCAGCTTTAATAGAAAGACCTTTAAAAGGGCTTTGATCATAACCAGGTTTACGGTTTCCTTATTGTAATCATCTTTCAATAACTGCAATACGGTCGTTAAGCCTTTACTGGTTTCTTCATTTACCTGAAGACACGAAAACTCACCTTGTATATTGAACATTCTAAAAACGTCTAACAAAAATTCCTTTAGATCGCCTTCCAACAATTCTTGTTTAAAAGAAATCAAGACTCCATTCTTACCTGCCTTGTTCAATTGATGAACCCGGTATGGCGGTATTAGATAAATCCAATCTCCTCTTAATGTTTGAAAATCGTGCTGTGGTTCATGAAGTGCATCTTCATTGACCAACCATACGATCTCAAAAAAATCTCTTCTAGCTGGGTCGTTTAAATAAGCTGGTGGACAGTTACCTAAATCTTTAATGTATAATACTTTATCACTCAGCATAGCTTTAATTTATAAATGATCTAATTAATTATCAGTTATCATTTTAATCCATCAAAATGACCTTGTTTCCAAAATGTACCACAAAAATAGCGAATTCCACCATCAATAAATTAGGTATTGGCAAATTGTACCAGACATCTACCAAATAGTGTCATTTTCCTTACTAAACTCACAATAACTTTGTACCCAGTTAGAAAAAGAAGAACAAACAAAGTCAATTTAGCTATGGAGGATACACTTAGAAATAAGGAAACACAATTAGTGGAAAGTGCAATGAACATTATTATAAATGAGCATATAAAATTGACACACTCCATTAATTATAATGAAATAGCAAGTATGATTCCGACAATAAACAATGCCAAAAACATTTTTGTAATAGGAGCAGGCAGAACAGGATTGATGATGAAAGCATCGGCAATGCGACTGATGCACCTAGGGTATCAAGTACATGTTGTTGGTGAAACTACCGCACCGGCGATTGAAGAGGGTGATTTATTGATTGCTGGATCAGGATCAGGCACAACGAGTGGTATCGTTAGGGCTGCTGAAACTGCTAAAAAAGTAGGGGCAGGGTTAATTTGTTTTTCCACTAACAACACATCTCCTTTGGCAACTATGTCTGACCAAACAGTTGTTATACCCGCAGCACAAAAACAGGCAAGAGATGAAAATGTTTCTAAACAGTATGCCGGTAGCCTTTTTGAACAATCATTGCTTTTGACATTCGATGCATTGATACAAACCCTTTGGGATCTAGACGGCAGCACAGCATCTGAATTATGGAAACGTCACGCAAACATGGAATAAGAACAAGTTTAAATATATAATAATTAGAACATTAAAATAGCATATTATGGCAAAATTACAAGTAGCGATCGATTTATTGAATATAGATGACGCAATAGCACTAGCAACAAAAGTTGCTCCTTACATCGACATTATCGAACTAGGAACTCCGCTTATAAAAAGTGAAGGTTTAGCTGGTATCAGAAAAATGAAAGATGCTTTCCCAGATAAATTGGTATTGGCTGATTTTAAAACTGCCGATGCAGGTGAACTAGAAGCAAATATGGCTTTTGGAGCTGGTGCAGATTACATTACGGTATTAGGTGCAACAGGCGATTCTACCATTGCAGGTGCTGTTAAAGCGGCAAAAGAGCATGGTAAAGGTGTTGTTGTCGATACTATCGGTGTAAAAGATAGAGTTAAACGTGCGCAAGAAGCTATTGCATTAGGTGCAGAGTTTGTTGAGCTACATGCCGGTTTAGATGAGCAAGCAGAAGATGGTTACTCTATACAGGTACTTATTGATGAAGCAACTAGAGCAGGAGTGGCAGTTTCTATTGCCGGTGGTGTTAATTTAAGCAGTATTACCGCGGTTAAAAACTCTGGTGTTACAGTTGCAGTAGCCGGTGCCGCTATATATGGTGCAGAAGATCCTGCCAATGCAGCCAAAGAATTACAAGAATTGGCAATGGCATAAGCAGGTAGAAGACGAAAGTGGTACTTTTACAGCAACTTAAATCCCCATTTTTAATGGGGATTTGTTGTTTCTAGCTAGTTCTGTTTTGGTCGTAAACCAATAAATAATATCGTAGAAATCAGTAACAATAACAGATACCAGGTATTACTTACCAAATCAATATAGCTAATACTGCCGTTTGCAAAGCTCAAAATCATAAGCACCTGAGCTCCATAAGGGAGTAATCCTTGCGTTATACATGCAAAAACATCTAGAATTGATGCAGTTTGCTTGTTTTCCAATGCATATTCATCGTTTATGGATTTTGCAATTGGTCCAGATATAATTATTGAGACCGTATTGTTCGCAATTGCCATATTTATGGTAGACACTAAGGCGGCAATACCAAATTGGGCGGACTTCTTACTTTTTACAAAGGTTTTGATTTTAAGTAGAATAAATTCTATTCCGCCATTGTATGTCACTAAAGCAGCCAATCCTCCAGTTAATAAAGACAACAAGAATATCTCCGTCATATTGGTAAATCCGGTATACGATATTCGTGTAAATTCTAAAATTGTAAAGTCTCCATAGAAAACTCCCAAAATTCCCGCAGAAATTGCCCCTAATACAAGAGTTACAAATACGTTTACACCTATTACAGAAAGTGTAATCACAATTAAATAAGGTACGATCTTAAGTATGGAATAACTGTATGCTTCCATTTCCAACCCTTGTGTATTCATGACCAACCCTTGATAGATTAAAATTATCATGCTTATAACGGCCGCTGGGACAGCTATTTTGATATTGGCTTTAAATTTATCGCTCATTCTAACGTTCAACGATTGTGTTGCCGCAATTGTAGTATCTGAAATTACAGAAAGGTTATCACCGAACATAGCACCTCCTAATAATGCGCCACACAAAATTGCCAATGAAAAATTACCGGTATCTGCAAAACCCATAACGATTGGAGCCAATGCTACAATTGCACCTACAGAAGTTCCTGTTGAAATCGACAAAAATGCGGCAATCACAAATACACCTACATAAATAAACTGCCCACTAATAACATCTAGCCCTAAATGCACTATAGCGTCTACACTACCCATTGCCTTGGTTGTAGCTGCAAAAGCCCCTGCAAGTAAATATATTAGGCACATCGTAAGTATTTTATCATTACCACAACCTTTTAACAGAACAGCTATTTTCTCGTCCATTGCTTGTTTAAACATGAGAAATGCCACTAAAATTCCTGCGATAACGGCAATAGGAGCGGGGAGTGCATAAAAATCTTGCTGAAAAATACCCACACCTAAAAACACGATAATGAATACTAAAAATGGAAATAATGCCTTATAATTGGCAACTACAGCTTTAACTTGGCTCATAAAATTCTTTTTACAGAACCTCAACTAACGCAATAGCAAATACAAAAGGAAGGGGTTAACGTTTTTTCCAAAGGTATTGGCTTATCACTTTTAGCACCTTGCTCGTTATTGCAGGTTGCTATCTCTATTTGAGATTCTTGATAAATTAAGGGCGCAAAAATAATCAACTGTTAACTCATAAAATCAGATTTTATATTAATTATAACATTAATTGTTCCGCTTGTGTCTTGATTCTATCACATAGGCTACATTCAAATATTTTAACCTAGCCAAATTACCCATTCACTGAATAACGAATCTCATTCACTGAGAAACCTCATTCTCATTTAAACTTCTATCTACCTTTATCATCTAAGCAGAGACTCGCAACTATAAACTTAGATGCTTAAACAATTTAACAACCTTTAAAAATTTGAATGATGAGTAAAATGAAATTTAATTTAGGTACCGTCTCTTTATTCTTGATCTTATTATCCTTAGCCTCTTGTAGTGATGATTCTGATGACGTCTCTATTACCGAAGAAGATATAACCGATGATAGTAGCGATACTACTGAAGCAAGCAGTACCGTTGATAGTGATTCTTATATTCTTGCCATTGCGCCAGACACCGGAGTATATTTAATTGACCATGACGGAAATACCTTGTTCGATTGGGACTTTAACGGTGATCAATTGGGTAATGATGCCATGCTTCAATCTGATGGTAGTCTGGTATCTACGATAAAAGTGGATAATCCCCGAATATCATTTGGAGGTTATGGTGGGGCATTTAGAAAGATCAATGCTGATCAATCTATTGAATGGGAAGTTGAATATTCTTCTAACACCTATATAGCTCACCATGATATAAATTATTTGTCCAACGGTAACATCATATTTCCGGTATGGGAAGAAGTAAGTGCAGCAGATGCTGCTGAAATGGGCTTTTCCGGCAATTTTGATATATACCCCGAAGCCATTATAGAAATGAACCCTTTAACCCAAGAAATAGTATGGGAGTGGCATGCTACAGATCATTTGGTACAAGATTACGATGAAAGTAAGTCTAATTTTGGTGTTGTTGGCGATGTACCCAACTTAATCGATGTTAATTATAATAATGATCAAACAGATGGCGATATCATGCACGTTAATGGTATTACACTAGATGAAACTAATGACCTGTTATATAT
The DNA here is from genome assembly GCF_902506355.1 of Maribacter litoralis. NCBI lineage: Bacteria > Pseudomonadati > Bacteroidota > Flavobacteriia > Flavobacteriales > Flavobacteriaceae > Maribacter > Maribacter litoralis. Next base: position 4,003,141 of record NZ_LR733271.1, read on the forward strand.
GACAGTAAACTTTTATAGTGAGGTTTGGGTCATTGATCACAGCACCACTACAGAAGAAGCTGCCACAAGTACTGGAGGAAACTACAATTTGGGTGGCGATTTGGTATACCGTTTTGGTAATCCTCTTGCTTATGATAATGTTGGTGAAGTGACCATGAACAGAGTTCATTACCCTAACCTTTTTGATGACAATAAAATGCTGGTTTTTGTAAATAACAAATACGATAACCAGTCGGCAGTAGCGGAATATCAACTGAGTCCGCCATACGAATTGGTGGCCGGTCAAGACAATGAACCGGAATTAATATGGGAATTTACAGATAGCGACCTATATAGTAATGGCTTAGGCAGCGGTGTTAGAATGAGCAATGGCAACACTCTTATCAGTGAAGGAACAGGAGCGATTTGGGAAGTGAACAGTGACGGGGACGTTTTATGGAGATATACAAATTACACTAGACCTTGGCGAGCTTATGCGTTCACCAAAGATGATGATGCCATAACTGCATTGGGTCTATAATACGATAGTTTTTTTGATTGATTGATTGATTGATTGATGATGAAGAGCTCCAATAGCAATGTTGGAGCTTTTCTACTTTTAATCCATCTATATTATGAAATCAAAACAATTAGCATTGTTCAAACATGTTACCATTAAAGATTCAGGTATTCACTTTAAATCTTATGGCATCCACTTAAAATTCTTCTTTAGTCCTTGTTTAATCAATAGGTTTACGATTCCAAAAAATTACTAAGATCAAAAAAAATGAAAATATATACTACGCTAATATTGATACTTGTTTTGGCTATTGGCCAAGCTCAAAATACAGGGGATAACATTACATATCACAGCATTGTAGACGAAGAGCATATTATTGTCGAGTTAAGTACAGTTGACCAAGCTACTATGATGTCTATGTTGCACCGTGGCTTTTATGTATATTTTGATGCTAAAGGAAAAAAGAAGAAAAATGTTTCTATTCAATATCCAATCAATAGTACTGCGCCACAACGTCCAGAAAGAAATGAAAGAGATAATAATACTCGTAAAAAAACGGATGAACAAGAGCGGAAAAGACCAGACATGAACGAGCTATTGGAAGAAATGCCCAGAACGGCACGCTTTATTAATTTTGATTATGAAGAAGAATTTCATTTAGACCTAAACAATTTGGGCGTTACGATAAACTATAACTATGACGAAGCTTCAAAAGAACTTCGTTATCAATTAAAAATACCAAAAAATAGTATTGCTGATAATGACACCAAATTATCCAAATTATCTATTGGTATTGTGACTCCAAAAATAACATCCGAAACAAAAACTGAAAGCTCAAATGTAAGCTTTGGTGGTGGAGGACAAGGTGGCGGACCGGGAGGCGGCAGAGGTGGTCCTGGTGGTGGCGGTCGAGGAGGTTCTCAAGGCGCTCCACCACAAGATGAACGACCTGAAGAAGTCTCCATCAATATTTGGTTTAAGGCTGATGCCTTCAATTAAGCAATACATCACTTTTCATCTATTGATTCTATAGATACGTAGTAATAATTACACTATTGGTATATAATGTTTTCTCTTACTAAGAGGTAAAGATACTTTTGTAATACATTAATATTAAAAACACATAACCATGAAAAAAGTAATTGCAACGTTTATCATTATTGCTTCAATTACCAGTTGTAACAGTGTAAAGAACATGAACACGTCATCAATGTCCGATGCTGCTACATTATTAAGCTCACTAAGTTCTAATTCTACTGTACAGCAAGTGGCGAGCTTATTTAGCTTATTGGATACTAATAACGATGAAGCTATTAGTTCAACCGAAGCTATTGGAGAAGTATCTGAAAATTTTGAGGTGCTGGATACAAATAATAACTCTAGTTTAAATCTTACAGAATTGGAAGGTATACTTGGTTTGTTAAAATAAAACCTTCCATATAAACGTATTCCCCCCGAATACGTTTATTTCATTTTTAGTTCATTACAAAAAACCCCTGTTTGTAACAAACAGGGGTTTTTATATTGCTGCGTAATAATTGTTGAAAGGTTTATTTCGAAGCTTTCGAGAATTTGTATGTAATACCAATATTTAATCCAAATGAAGAATATGGTACTTTTTGAGATAATTCTTGTGTGGTATCGGTATTCGTATTTGATAGTTCATCTACATAAGTAGTATTTTTGTTTACTCCTTCTGGCAAATTATCAATGGTATATAATCCACTAACGGCAACAGAGCCGTCAGGTAGCTTTACATCGGTATTGAACTCCGAAATCTCAGAATCTTTACGTTTTAAACTAATACCGTAATATTCAGCTTCTACGAAAAGGCTAAAATTATCATCCAGATCATACTTATATCCAAGTGCCCCTACAAAACCTAATGGAAAATGACCGTGAAAATCTTCCTTATAATTGGTTTCTGAATACGAACCATCTGGTACGCCCAAAGCTTCTGCCTCTTCTTCGGAAAAAACAGATTTTTGATATATTACACCCTCTGTTTTACCACCTAATTTTAATAAGGCACCAAAACGACCATAAATATTATTGGTAAACTTATATACTACAGATGCCGAAGCTCCAAAGGCACGCGCCCTTGCCACAGCATCTACTTCTGTACTTGGTAGGCTTATTACAGATATATCTTGATCAGTACCATGCAAGTAACCAACCCCAAGGTCAAAACCAAAAGAATCATCGAAAAAATAGGTTCCCCTTAGTTGAAAGTTTGTGCCTTCACCATAACTACCATACGAATTTTCTGTTTCAGATGCAGTAATGCGTTCTCCTAATTTCATAGTTGCACTACCTATTGCATAGCCAGAACTTGCAGAAACCTGCCATTGTCCGTAAGAAATAGTGCCGATCATTCCCAAAATTGATGCTAATAATATACGCTTCATACTAATTTTTTTATACCGTTATTAAGTCATTATCATTTTAAACATGTAAGTCTCAAATATTTACAAAAACCTAATATTTATTACGTTAGCACTTATTTTAGAGTGAACAAATTTGTAACTATTGGCTCTATAAAAACGACTTTATTTTAAAATGAACGCCAAATTTACACCATTCTAATACTACGTATTTGCTCAAATGAATTTTTAACTAATTAATTTCATCTGATTTTTTGCATTACATTCTTTTATAGGCTTTTACTATTCTACAAACGGATTCGCATACTTTTCATCATTGACAAACTCATCATCGGTCAAGGTGTTCAAAAAGTCTACCAATGCTTGTTTATCATCATCCGATAAATTTAAGCGACGAACATTATTACCTTGTGTAAGTCTGTTATCTAAATTAGGGTTATTCTGTACACCACTATTATAGTGCTCAATGACGTCTTCTAATGTTTCAAACCTACCGTCATGCATATACGGACCGGTTAATGCAATATTTCTTAATGAGGGTACCTTAAACTCACCCAGCTCATTATTATTACCCGTTATACCACCAACGCCAAGATCTGTAATTGTAGCATCCAAGCCATTGTTTCTAGCATCATCACCCACAAAAACATTGGTAGCATGGCAATCGAAACACCTGGTCTGGTTGCTCATAAAAAGTTGTTTTCCTCTATTTTCCGAAGTTGTAAAATTGGGGAAGTTGTCGTCTATATCGTTTACCTGTGTCAAACCTTCATCAAATTTAGATTCATACGAAACCATAGAGCGAATAAATTGAGATAATGCCAACGCAATATGGTCACTCGTAACGGCCTCATCTCCAAAGGCATTTGTAAACAAGGTGCCGTAATAGTCTAACTCAGATAACTTATCTTCCAATTCGGGTAGCGTCATCCCCATCTCTACCAGGTCTTGAATGGGAACCAATGTTTGCTCTTCAAGGCTTTCTGCTCTTTCATCCCAAAAAAACCTTCCGTTTTCATAAAATCTTGCATTTGCCAGTCCCATAGAATTTCTTGATGTTAACTCCCCATCAAAACCTGTACTTAAGGCTGTAGGATCAGCAAACCCATGTTCTTGAATATGGCAAGATGCGCAAGAAATGGTATTGTTTCTAGACAAATTATTATCATAGAACAATACCCTACCTAATGTGGCACCATTATCTGTAATTTGATTATTGTTAGGGGTATTATCCTCATTTCTAACATCATTATCCAAAAAGAAATTGGGCAACAGAATATTGGCATAATTAAAAGGGGAGTCGGGCAAGACTAAAATAGATGAATCGACAGCAAGATCATTGTTGGTATCAGTTTCAGTTTCAACATCTGCTTCATTAGTATCATCATCTACCAGAGCTTGTTCTTCATCTTCGGTAATTTCTACATATTCATCTTTGCTACAGGAGCTTAAAATAGTTACCATTAGGCAAATCGGGACAAAATACTTTTTCATATTACATTGTTTTTAAAAAGGATTGATAAAAATTAAAAAGTAGTTTTTTGTCATTCAGGTCATTAAAATTAAAGTAGGGTAGAGGTAGGAAAGTTTAAATTGCAAAAGTCCCGCCATTACCGGCGGAACTTCTACAATCAATAGATTAAGTATTAAAAATTAGGGGACAGACTAAAATTGTTCACTGCGGCAGATATCTCATAACCCAAACGTGCTCCTTCATCACTATCCGCTTGAATATGCACGCCCAGTGGTATTCTAGAATATCCATTTTCTTCTGCCATTTCAGAAAAAGAATTAAAACTTCTGGGTGTTCCATCAAACTCTGATCTGCCGGCATGGGTTCTATCCGTAAAGTTTATGGCGTCTCCCCCAAATATGTCTATAAACACTCCCGATGCTACTGCTGCAAATGTTGCATGACCCGATGGATATGCAGGAAAAGCAGGATTAGGGCTAGATATAAAACGAGCTAAATTCGTTTGAAAATCGTCATTGATGTATTCCAGAATGAATCTACTGGGTCTTTCGGTATTATAGGTGTATTTATCGTCCCATGCGGAAACCGCGGCATCATTCATTGCAAAACCAAGTTTTAACAACAACTCTAATGCTTGTTCGTAATCCAAGTCCTCTTGTTCTATAAGCTGATTGGCAATGGAAAACTGTCTCCCTGGCGGACTCATCATTAAGCCTTCTACATCATCTGACCAGAATTCTGAAATCCACAGATCTTCATTATCCGATAACCTGGCAGTTGTAGCAGAAATCTCCACTTCTTCCATTTGTTCGTAATAACCACTATTTCTGTTGGTGTTATGTGCGAATGGTGGTGGCGTACTAGATGTCTGATCAGGACCAATAACAAATGTTCTTACCCTGTTCCAATAGGGAAACCAAGCACTTTCCCCTTCAGATGCCGCCCATAAGCCTTCACCTACAGGTGCCACGTAAGATGCAGGGTTAGGGTCCAATTGTTGAGACTCGGCTTCGGTATCGGTTTGGCTATAGGCAATTACCGTTTCTGCTACCAAAGTTCCCCATGCTATGGAATTCTCAATTTCTTCTTGTGTAAGATCTTCAGATAGTTCTTCTTCCAATTCATCTTCTAAAGTGGCTATACCTGCTTTGGCATTATTGGAAACACTGAACATAAAATGGTCTAAAACCAAGGCATAGCAGGTATTTAGAGCCAAATTTCTATCTACATTATCAGCTCTTTCATCTTGATCAAGATTAAAGCCCTGAAGCTGATTTTCTGTAGACCCATAGCCGTCCATATCCGCTACAGCGGTTTCATAACCTGCTAAGTGAATATAGCCTAAAGCTCTTGCCGTTGTATTGGGTCTTAACCCGTTGGTATATCTATCTAGCACCAACCAAAGGTCATTCCAATCCACAATAAGTTGAACGGTTTCCTCTGAAGGGTTTAAATTGTTATTTCGGTCATTCTGTCTTCTGGCGGTTAAAGAATCTTGTGCTACTGTTTCAAAATCATCTGTATCGGTCTCACTAATTTCAAGAACATCCAATTCATCTTTTGCACAGGCGTTTACTAAAATTACCGATAGGATGATCAGCACCCATCTAACACTATAATTTCTCATAACTTTTGTATTAAGGTTAATGTTTAACTAAAGGCATTTTTTAGTGCCTTTTCCTTAATACGTTTCGGTTACGGATTTACCCAACCCTTATATTCTAAAAAAAAATGAATTAAACATAGATTTTAATCTAAATGCTTGAAAAACAAACTATTGAAATATTTAAAAAAGCTGTTTAAAACTGTATACTCAATTGAAGATTAGGAGCAAAGTCAATAGTTTTACGATAGGGGTCATCAACTGGAGGTTCATTCTGGAATATATTCACAATATTATCTTGATCATATAAATTTAGAATAGATAAGCCCACAATACCCTTCCAAGTTTTTCTGGTATTGGTGAAAGCATAAGTGGCAGAAACATCTAATTGATGCATACTTGGAAATCTATTTGTATAGACAATACCCAAATCGCTCTGAGAAGTACCTTCATCTGTTTCAAATTCTGGAACAACTACTGGCATGCCAGAAAAGTATCCCCAAGTAACAGCTAAATAAAACGGATCTAAATGCCATAACCCAGTAACATGTAAAATGTGACGTTGATCAAAGTAAATGGGCAGGGTCTCACCAAAATCGGTATCGACTTCACTTAGTGAATAGCTAAATAAGGCTTCAAAATTGTTCCATCTTTTTTTTACAAAGAAATCGGCTCCTATACTTTTTAACTTCCCTTCTTTTAGTGTTTCGGTATTGGTTTGCAGTGTTACATTATTGGTGTTTCTTACATATAACTCTACATCTACCAACCAGCCCGATTTAGTATATAAGGCCCCTAACATGGTTTGATAACCCTCTAATACCGATGTGGTCTGATCAGGAAGAAACCAAAATTGACTATCATCATTAAAATCATCAAAATCGTCTCGTAATTTCTTTTGTATGAATTGATGTGAACGCCCTGCAGAAGTTTTAAGAAACAAAGCATCACTTGTTCTTACGTTTATAGAAACCCTAGGGTCTACATATAATTTTTTATTAGGACCATAGTAGTCTGAATGCAGACCAAAATTTGCCGTTACTTTTTCGTTCCAATTCTTATTGATAGATGCAAACATACTGTGGTTCAAAGCATCTTGATTTCTACCACTGTCAATACTTTCCTCATCATTTCGTTCATCGAATCTTAGACTATAGTCAGTTAGTGTATAGCCGGTTTCAAGCGCGGTGAATTCGTTTATTTGTAGCTGAACTTCACTTATAAACCGAGTGTCGTTTATTGTATTGGAATATTTTTCGAAACTTGACCTTTCTTCGGCTGAAAAACCTTCACTTTTATTATCGATGTATAATGACGATTTGCTTAATCTTGCTTGTGCACTAAGTCTATCAGAAAAGGTACCTTCCCATTTAATGGTCATTCCCCAATTATCTAAATACAAATCGCGAAAGTCTTTGTTATCCTTATCTTCAAAGTCCTCTAAGGTTGCAGATAAGCGATTTTGAATATTGATGTAACTAACGGTAGCTTTATGGTTTTCGTTGATATCATATACTAATTTGGAATTTATATCATAAAAACCAACTTCAAAATTATCGCTATTTACTTCATCGGCAACGTCCTCTAAACGGCTACCTTGAAAATTCAGGTTAGAAAATGCCGTTAACTTAGGAGAATTGATTCCCGGATAATTAGACCTACCTGCTACATAAAAAGCCAATTTATCTTTTACTACTGGTATTTCAACTGTTGCACCGGCATAAACCATATTAGCCTGAACGGTATAAGACGTGGAATCTGGCACTTTATTCTTGGTGGTCATATGTATAAGTCCGCCCACACGACCTCCCCATTTAGCGGCAAGGGTATTTCTTTGAATTTCTATGTTACTAACCGTAGTAGGGTTATAAGGTGCAATTGCACCATAGAAATGACCATTGTGATAAATAGGAATATCATCAATTTCAATAAGGGATTGATCAAATGTACTACCTCTAAAATTAAGATTACCAGGTTTTCCGCTTGGTGTATGCACGCCCGGTATATTTTTTACGACATTAAAAACATCTCCATCTGTTTCACCTGCCAGTAAACCCAAAGACTCCATGTTTATCTGAAAGGTATTGTCACTTATTTTAGTATTTACACCACGTGTTAGATAATCGGTTATCTGAACCTCGTTCAAATGGATCATCGCATGTTCTAGGCGCAAGGGTGTATTCAAATTCAATAGTTCAGAAGCTTTTACATGCAAGGTATTGTAAAATGCCGAACGAATATGAACGGAATCTAGTGGGAATAGATTCTTGACGGTATATGTAGATTTTATAGGATACAAAAAGCGCTCTTCACCCTTATTTACCTGAACAGTAATATCTCCTATTGACTCGCCAGTATCTTTATCCACAACGGTAAATGTGACATCTTTTCTTATAGGTACTACCATAAAAGAACCAGGTCCGTTCTCCAAAAAATTTATTGGAGCATTTTCCTTTATAGCCGCTATGCAGTTACTTAAATTATCGCAGTTAAAATTTGCTGGTAGTAGTACCTGATCCAAAAGCGAATTGTTATAGGTAAATGCTACAACGTAGGTGTTTTGCAAAGTTTCTAGGCGATCGACTAATTTTTGTGCGGATTGATTTTGTGAGTAGGATGCATGAGAATAGAAAAAACACATGAAAAGAAGAATGAGATACTGAACTATTGTATTCTTTGTTCTTTTAGTATTGATCATGCTATGCTTTTACAATTGTATTCTTATTCAAAAATAACGGTATTATCTTCTTTTAAGCTATATTCTATTTCCATTGTGGTAAAAATAGTGGACAATGTATGTTGTAAATCTTTATGTGCAATAGTACCCGTAAATTGTTGATTTTCATATTTTGACGGCAAATCGATATTCACGTTGTAATATCTTTTAACATCTGAAATTACTGTTTTCAGTGAAGTTCTATCATATGTACTAATACCTTTCATCCATTCTGGTCCAGAGGATTGGTGGGTTGATTTTTGAAGTTTTCCGTCATTCAATATAACACTTTGCCCCACTGTAATAATTTCAGATTCATCTCGATACGATACTTTGATCTTACCTTCATAGCAATAGACCGAAAATTGTTCTTTCTGTGAACTAACATTAAACTGGGTGCCCAAAACGGAAATTTGGGCTGTAGGTGTTTCAACTATAAAAGAACTACCACTAGTAACATTAAAATATGCCTGCCCCTTAAGTTCTATGAGCCTTGTATTGTCCCATTCATTTTTATTATATGAAATACTTGAAGCTGCGTCTAACTCCACCAGAGTACCCTTTGGTAATGTAATACTTCTATTTTCGGCAATTTCGGTAACTACCGTTGTATCCCCATTAGAAAGATAATACCATAAAAAACTACATGTAAATAGTACTGCAACCCCTGCTGCAATACTCCACCATGTTTTGTTTTTACTACTATTAATGGGTACAACATTAGCATTTTTATTTTTCAATTTGGCCAACCCTGCGTCTACATCAAATGGTTTAACCTTCCATGTGTCGATATCATCGACTACAGCTTTGAGCGCATCTAGTTCTCCCGTTTTCTTCAGTTGTTCTTTCTCCTCGTTACTTAAACGATCATCCATCCAACGTGCAATTAAATTTTTATCTTCTAAATGCTTGCTCATACTAGTAATACGTTTTAAAAACTATTTAACCAACCTGCTAAATAGAAAAATCTTTAATTTCTGTAATACTGTTCAGTTTTATCAATGCTTTTGAAATTCGTTTTTCTATGGCCGTTTCGCTAACTTCTAATCGTAAGGCTATTTCTTTATACGTTAATTTATCTATCCTGTTCATTAAAAAAGCCTCACGTTGCTTTTCGGGCAAGTTAGAAATAACAGATTCTAGTTTAGACCTAAATTCTTTAGTTCTCAATTTAAAATAAGGGTCCTCGTTCTCTTGTACGTGTACTAGGCCTTTTTCAAATTTTAAGGCCACTTTTTTGTTTCTAAGGTTATCTATCATAAGGTTGCGGGCTATTTTATATAAAAAACCAGTTACCCTATCATACACTACAGAACTACATTTGTTCCATAATTTCACAAAAGAATCATGTACAATATCTTCTGCACATTGCATGTCACCAAACTTATAGTACAGGTAATTTCGCAAAACTTCTGCATGGGTTCTATAAATTTGATTGTAAACACGTTCTTCGCAAACAGATGGCTCTTGCCCCATTCTTAAGTATTAAATTCTTTAAGACCTAAATGGTCTATAAGGCTATTTAGAGAAACCTTTAATAGCGTATAGTGCAATATACTATAAAAATAAAAGCCTATAGATTACTATAGGCTTTGATATTGTAGGATGTAATAATCTTTACAACAAGCTAAGTTTACTTACCGCAGTTCTGATTATAGAACAATACGATAGCAGCCAATTCTGCTCCTTTACCATATTCTTCATCTTTAAAGTCTCCGTTGTTCATTTTATTGATAAGTTCTTTGCAATCGCCCAATTGTTTCTTCACTTTTTTCTTGTAGCCGATCCAATCAACATCACCAACAATTAATCTGTATACTTGTTCAATATTGGCTCCTGGTTTTTTAATGTAATACTTTATAATAGTACCTCTATTGCTTGGTCCCCTTACAACTCTTCTTGAAACCTGCATACTTTGACTTGCCGTTAAATTCCCATTTTGTACGTATGTAGTTTCATGCTCAACTTTCATGCTACCATAATTCGTTTGAATATTACGTGCTACAAGCATAGTTTCTCCAGAAACCATTACTTGATATTCTTCTAACTTTTTAGACTTTGGTGAAGTTCTAAAATATTCGATATCTCCCGTTTTAATATGTTCTATATCTTCATGGGCAATTTTATCTGGTGTTGCACTTTCACTTGCATAAAACAGAATCTTATTGCCTTTATTTTCAATAAATCCTTCTTTGACATCTCCATTCTTAAACGTTACCACACCTTTATTTTGTGCGAAAACATTTGTAATAAACAGAAACAATACGGTAATCGGTAACATCTTGAAATTCATTGGTTAATGGTTTTATAATTTGTGAGTTGCTAAAACGCAGTTTTAACAAAAAAATTATCTTTTTAAAATAAAATGCAAGTACTTAAACCATCCCTTGAGAATAATTTCAATAAATAAAATACATCTAATTAAATAGTGTTTACTTATGTAATGGCACTGTGAAGAACACTGTAGTTCCTACATTTTCAATACTGGTAACCCATAATTTACCACCATTACTTTCTGCCATTTCTTTACATAAAAAAAGACCTAAACCTGTACCTTTTTCATTGTTGGTACCAAAAGTAGAATCTACATGAGCATTTTTAAAAAGTTGTTCTACCTTTTTCGTACTCATACCAATACCATTATCTGAAACAGCAACTTCTAAGAAATCGTCTTTTCTAGTAGCGCTAATATTTATAGTTCCATTGACATGAGTGAACTTTATAGCATTACTTATTAGATTTCTAAGAATAATAGTCAAATGATTTTGATCACTGAAACATTTTGTGTCTGGTACTTCGTTAACAATCTTTATATCTTTTTTTGAGGCTAGGGGAGTCAATACTTTTATGGTATTTTCAAGAACTGAGTTTATTTCCAATTCACGGGGTTCTACCACAATACCGTTCATTTGAGCTTTGGCCCATTCTAATAGATTGTTTAGCATTACCGAAATTCCCTGTATATTATTTAAAGCTTTGGGGATTAACACATTGTATTGTTCTTTAGTCATCTGTTCTGTCAAAGACAATTCTAGCAATCCGTAAAAAGAATTTATAGGTCCTCTTAGGTCATGGGCAATAATAGAAAAAAGCTTGTCTTTTGTTTTATTGGCTTCACTTAACTCAGTTTCGTGTTGCAATAGAATCTCTTGCTTTTCTTGTAGTTCTTGTGTGTATTTCTTTTGTAATTTATTGGTTCTATAAACAGAAATTAAAAATATTAGAAGTAACACCAGAGCACCGATAGTAATGTATATGTATTTTTTTTGTTTGGTAATTTCTTTGTTCTTTTCTACTATCAACTGTTTTTTCTGGTTCTCAAATTCCATTTTGCTTCGTAGAATGCCAAGACCTTTTTTAAACTTTTCATCTGCACCGATCTTATATAGTTCCAAATATGCCGTTTGGTAATTATAGGCCAACGTATTATCACCTTTTCTATGATATGTTTGTGCTAAAATTGAATTTGACTCTTTAATTACATTTTCAACATTTAAATCTTCGCCAAATTCTAATGATTTTAAACCATAATATTCTGCTTTGTCTATATTATCTAATCCAAGATAACATTTTGACAATGCTAAGTATACCAAAGCATAACCATAAGTAAAGTTCAGTTTATCACATAATTCTTCTGCTTTTAGCAAGTATTTTAGTGCTCTTTCATATTGTTTTTGTCGTAGCGCAATACTACCTTTTTGCTCATAAGAATGAGACAACCAATCCTTTATATTTTTCTTTTCAAAAAAGACTATACTTTTATCAATTAATTCATTGGCACGCTCATAATTGCCCATATCAGCATATTGAGAAGCCATGTTTAAAAATGTATAAGGTAAAGCCTTGTTATCCTCAGATTCTAAACTTAAATCACGGGCTATATCTAAAAAAGTAGCAGCTGTTTGATAGTCTCCGTTCTTACCGTAAAGGGTACCAATACTAACGTTGATGTTAATGCTCATACCAATATCACCAATTTTATCGGCTACTTCTAAAGCTTCTAAAAATTGGGTAAGCGCAAGAGCATCTTCCCCTTGAATGGTATAATCCAAGCCCATATTGTTTAACGCTTTTAGTTTTTCAGCGCCAAGATTATATTTTTCGGCAATATTCAAAGCTTTTAAATTGTGATCCAAAGCTTTGTCTTTTTCCCCTTTTTCAAAATAATAATAACCGTAAGTAGATAAGGCTCTACTTTCTCCTGCTCTGTAATTGGATTTTAGACTTAAATCAAGTCCTTCTTTTAATAAAATTGCCGTTGTATCAGGATTTTCGCGAATTTTTTCTTTTGCCAATTCAAGAATCAAATCTATATACTGTGGACTTTTTGGCTTAAAATTGGATGCCAAACGCAACTCGTTAATTTTATTAAGAGTACTTTTTTCCGATTGTCCTAGAAGTTTTGTGGTACAAACAAGAACCAGTAAAAAAACAATGGGGAAGCTTTTCTTTGCAAATAAAATATGTAGCATTTAACCGTTTATTTCCGAAAAATTACAAACAGAAATTTAGATTAAAACATTTTTGTTGTGAAAAGATATTTAATGTAGGTATATTCTTACTTTTAAGTGTGTGGAGAAAATTGAATATTAAAATGAGGCTGATTAATTTATAAGCCGATTATTGGTTATATGCGTTATAATTTTGATAGTTACTACGAGATATGGTCTTATCACTTTTACCATATAGTTTTTCATATACTAGATCTATAGAATTATGAAGTCCTGATTTCGTAAATGGTTTGGTTATAAAATCTACACAACCGAGCTCTCTGGCTACATCTTCGAATTCTTGTTTTGTTGAACTTGATATAAAAGGTAATCGATCAGCGAACATTTCCAAAAAAGAGAGTCCGTTCATACCCGGCATTTCAATGTCCGAAATCACAAATTGTGGTTTGTTGATCTGTATGTGTACCCAAGCGTCATAAGAATCATCAAAAGTTGTTACACTACCTACTAATGGATGGGTTTTTGCAAGTTTCTCTGCTAACGACAACCACAACGTAGAGTCATCTACAATTACCAGTTCCAATTTCATACTATTTGAGTTTAGAACAAGAAAAGTATACCATTGTCACAAAGTGAGAAATTAATTCAGATAAAAAGCATAAATGGTCTACATAAGTACCATTTGATGTAAAATTCTCCTTAAAAAAATGAAATAACAGTTATCCAAAACTATATACATTATAACACATCATCTTTTTGAATACTAAATCTATCACGAACCTTTTAGACAAAATAATAATAGCGTAACTAGTTATAGTTTAATGAAAAACCACTTGCAATAAAGCAATTGAAATTGTTTCTTTCTAGTTCAAGTGGTGATTTCTATTTGAAATCACCACATTATTTCTGATATTACCTGACCGAATTCATCAAATCAATATTATAAATTACACTAATGACCAAATCCTCCCTTTATATTCTAGTATCATTCATTTTTATCATCATCTCTTGCAAAACTGAAAAGAAAAAGGAGTTCCAAATTAATCGTTCTAAAGAAATAGCAGCTAAAAACAAGGTACATAATCAATTATTGGATATTGAAAAGGAACAAGGTTGGCGCTTACTTTTTAATGGTACATCATTAGAAGGCTGGCATCTTTTCAACAAACCAGATTCCACCAAATTCTCGGCTTGGGAAGTAAGAGATGGTATGATTTTTTGTAATACTACGGATGAAAGTAAAGTATTTGGGGATTTAGTGACCGATAAAGTTTATGAAAACTACGAGCTGCAATTTGACTGGCAAATGGCACTTAGAGGAAACGGTGGGGCATTTATCAATGTGCAAGAAACTCCGGAATACAAAGCAACTTACAATACTGGTGTTGAGTATCAGATATTGGAACCTGAACATATGGATACCAAAACTCCTTTAAAAAGACCTGGTACTATATGGGGATTAGCGCCACAATTAAATACTGTGGAAGCCAACCCAGTTGGGCAATGGAATACCACACGAATTATTCAACAAAACGGAAAAATTCAGTTCTATCTTAACGGCGTACTTACGGCCCAAGAAGAGATAAACTCCGCCGTTTGGAAAAATAAAGTTGCCAACTCCAAATTTAAAGACGCACCTGACTTCGGTAAAGCAACCCAAGGTAAAATTGCATTTCAAAATTGGTATTTTGAATCTTGGTTTAGAAATGTAAAAATAAGGGAATTGTAAAAACCTATTTTATATAGCACCTAAACTATTTGAATTGAATATTTTTAAAGTAATTAAAAATTAGCATTCGTAAATTTTATTCTTAGAAAATCAGCCGACCAACCACCATACAGCAAGTACTAGATCAATTGGATATCATTATTGATGATGCCATTACAACGAATAGCCGCATTGGTTATTTCGCCTATCTCTATAGAAGGGTTACCGCTGAAATTCAAAATGAAATAGTGTTAGGTAACTTTGAGGACAATGCCCGCATGGAAATTTTTGATGTTGCCTTTGCCAACTATTATATTGATGCATATAATGGCTATACCAGACAAACACCCATAAGTAAATCTTGGCAGTTCGCTTTTAGTGCTAAAAACGAACCTTTAACCATTTTACAGCATATCATGTTAGGTATCAATACCCATATTAATCTTGATTTAGGATTAGCCGCAAGCGCTGTAATGCAAGGCAAACAAATTAGCGATATAGAAAATGATTTTAATATCGTAAATAATATTCTTGGTAATATCGTCAATGAAATGCAAGACAGATTAAGTAGGGTTTCTCCCTTGTTATTTATATTGGACATTGCAGGTAAGAATACCGATGAAGAAATCATCAATTTTAGTTTAGGTAAAGCAAGGGCACTATCATGGTATAATGCCAATTTATTATGGGGTTTGGGAGTTGGGCACCAAGATGATGCGATACGCAATATGGATTTAACTGTTTTACGATTGGGAGAATTCATCAAATCTCCAAAATCATCATTTATCACTTATACCCTTAAGTTTATAGGAAAGTTCGAAGAAAAGAATGTGGGCAAGGTAATTTCTAGGTTGCGGGAAGATTAAAGTTAATTTTCATCCTTTGTATGCCACTCTTAACTTTTGCAAAGCTTTTATTACAAAGTTACTTCTAACTATTTGTTTAATTTTTTATATAAATAATTAAACATTATGTATTTTTGAATTATCATTTATTGAGATTAATTCATAGAAATACTAAAAATATGTTCAGAATTTTTAAAAAGAAGTCGGAAAAAGAAAAATTACAATCTCAATATGAAAAGCTGCTGAAAGAAGCTCATACATTGTCTACGGCAAACAGAAAAATGAGTGATCAAAAAGCTTTTGAAGCTGATGAAATAATGAAAAAAATTGAAATGCTTCCTTAATTTCACCTTTCTAATTAGGAATAGTATTAAAGCGTAGAAGGTAATTATGGAAAAGCAGAATTATAAAATACATATTGTTGGTGCCGGTGTTAGCGGATTAATAGCTGCGACTGTATTAGAACAAAAAGGATTTTCTCCCATAATTCTTGAAGCAACAGAAAGAGCAGGAGGTAGGGTAAAAACGGATATTATAAACGGATATCAATTAGACCAAGGGTTTCAAGTGCTACTTACAGCCTATCCTGCCGCTCAAAAATATCTAAATTATAAATCTTTGTACCTACAACGCTTTTTACCTGGCGCAGCAATTTTCAAGCATACAAAACAACACGTTATAGGCGACCCGCTTAGAGATATAAGCCTCATATTCTCAACACTATTCGCAAATATTGGTACCGTTGCTGATAAATTGAAAGTTTTACGATTAAATACAAAACTTAAAAATAAATCCCTTTCAGATATTTTTGAAACCAAAGAGCAATCGACTCTTTCTTACTTAACGGATTTTGGCTTTTCAGCCGATATGATAAATGACTTTTTTAAACCTTTCTTCGGTGGAATTTTTCTTGAAGACCAATTAGAAACATCTAGTAGAATGTTTGAGTTTGTTTATAAAATGTTCGGCGAAGGTGATGCGGCAGTACCAAAAGGAGGGATGGAAGAAATTCCAAAGCAATTAGTCCGTCAGCTACAAAACACTTCTATAAACTACAATACCGCAGTAGCTTCCATAAGCGAAAAAGAAATCCTACTTACCAACGGTACTAAAATAGAAAGCGATTTTACGATTGTTGCAACAGAACCTAGTCAACTAATCAGAAATCTAAAGAATCAAGCTACGGAATGGCATAGTTGTGACACCTTATATTTTGAAACCGAAAACAGAAAAATCAATAAAAAATTAATCGGACTTCTACCTGAAACCGACTCGTTAATCAATAACATTTTTTACCCCACAAGTCTTGAAACCATGGTTAGCGGCGGTAAGGAATTGCTTTCGGTAAAGGTAGTTAACAATAAAGGGGTAACTGGAAAAGAGCTTGTAAAAAGCGTTCAAAAAGAATTAAGTGAATACTTTGGCATAACCCCCTGTACATTTATAAAACATTACCATATTCCTATTTCTTTACCAAACTTGAGCCAACTGCAATACGAAGTACCGCCTTCTGAAACACGCTTGACCGAAACCATTTATTTAGCAGGAGATGTACAATTGAACGGTTCCTTAAATGCCGCAATGTTAGCAGGAGAAAGTGCGGCTCATGGTGTACTGGAAAACTTAGAAGGTTTGTTTAAATAGTGATTTTCAAACTTCTAGTTTTAATCTGTTTAATTCAACGTCGCCCTAAACTCTTTAGGGGAACGCCCTACTTTTTGTTTGAACAAACGGCTAAAATGCTGTGGATATTTAAAGCCGAGTTCATAGGCGATTTCACTGACCGATTTGTTAGGGTCGAATACTTTTTCCTTAGCTACATCTATCAATTTCGCTTGAATATATTCTTGGGCAGATTTGCCGGTTTCCTTTTTAACCAAGTCCCCAAAATAATTGGAGGATAAATGAAGCTGATCCGCAAAATAAGCTACCGAAGGCAAACCATTGATCTTTGGCTTTTCCGATGAAAAATATTGAGAAAGTAGATGATCAAACTTCTCTAAAGTACCCTTATTCACTACTTCACGTGTAATGAATTGCCTGTCATAAAAACGAAGGCAATAATCTAAAAATAGTTCAATATTCGTCACAATCAGTTTCTTGCTATGTTTATCAATGGGCTGTTCCAATTCAAACTGAATTTTTTCCAATAAACTCAAGATTAGCTTTCGCTCTTTAGCGGATAAATGCAAAGCCTCATTACTTGAGTACGCAAAGAAATTAAATTCGTGAATCTTATTTGCCAAACTTGTACCCAGCAATAGGTCTGGGTGAAAAAGCAAAGCATAGCCTTTGGGTACAAAACCCGGTTCATAGCCGCCAAGTTCAATAGTCTGGTTGGGCGCCATAAAAACCAAGGTACCTTCGTCATAGTCATATGAGTTACCGCCATACTTAAGTTTACAACCCACTGCATCTTTCAAAAAAATAGCATAACAGCTGTAATGAAATCCGTCGTAGGATTTATTGGTATATCCGGATTGGTTTACCTTTTTAAAATCGACAATACCTACCAAAGGATGCAGAACTTCGTAATTTCTTAATTTAAAGTAGTCTGCAATGGTTTTAATTTCTAAAATATTCTTCACAACTCATTGTATTTAAAATAAAGATAACCTATTGATGATCACATCATCAAGCTACATATGTATTATCTGTAATTTTGGTATAAACATCCGTTATTTGGGTAGTATACTACCCTTTTTCTTAGTCTAATTTTGACATTGTAATCACGTACAATGAAGAAGATAGGAACTTTAATGTTATTGCTGTTATTCAGTACCGCTAATGCACAGGAAAATGCAAAAGATGAAAACTATAGGTTTTTAGATGACTTTAGAGGAAGTGCTAGCATCACCCACAATGGCGTTTCATTGGTTCCTTCTTTTTCTTTAGGTGATCCCGCTTTGCTATTCGATTTAAAATTCATCAAAAATAAGTTTAGTTTTGAGCCTGACATCCGTTTTTCCCTTGATGCCAAACCGTGGACGATGCTTTTTTGGTTTCGCTATAAAGTGATTGAAAAAGAAAAGTTTTCACTGAGGGTAGGGGCGCATCCCGGACTGAATTTTAGAACTGTAAATGTTATTAGAAACGGAAATACCGAAGAACTTTTAGAATCTAGAAGGTATTTGGGTGCCGAAGTGGTACCCAGTTATAAATTATCAAAGCATACGAGTATTGGTATGTATTATCTATATGGTCGCGGTTTTGATGCTGGGGTAAAAGAAACTAATTTTTTGGTGCTCAATGCTGCCTTTAGTCAAATTCCCATTTCAGAATCGTTTTTTATCAATTTTACACCTCAAGTTTACTATCTTACCTCTGACGATTTAACCGGATATTATATCTCAGCGTTCTTGACCATTGGTAAAAAGCAATGTCCACTTTCGTTGACAGGTGTTATAAATAAAGGCATAAGCACCCAAATATTGCCCGATGATGATTTCACTTGGAGCGTGCTATTGAACTATAGTTTTCCAACAAAAAGAAAGATTTAAAAAAAGGCATAACCCCTTAATAAAATGAATACATAAACAAAGTAATACATGATAAAGCTAAAATATACAGTAGTACTTACAAGCATACTTTTATGTATTGGCTGTAATGAACAAAACAAGCAAATAGCAGATAATCCTGTTGAATCGAATGATATTATTTCTATTCAAGAACAAGGGACTTTTGCCGTTGGTGGTTCGGTTAAGAAAAGCTCTGGCACTTTCGACCCCATTGCCCATGGTGCTTTTAATCCCACAAATCAAAGTACCGAAGGGCAGACCTTGCATGGTGACCACGCGTCGGTATTCTATCAAATTCCTACAGAACCTCGCAATCTTCCGCTAGTGTTTTGGCACGGCTACGGTCAGTCCATGCGAACTTGGCAAAGCACTCCAGATAACAGGGAAGGATTTCAAAGTATATTCCTTAAGAAACGGTATCCTGTCTATTTATTAGATCAACCCAGAAGGGGATTGGCAGGACAAAGCTTAGAGCCAAAAACATTGGAATCTAAAACTGAAGATCAGCTTTGGTTCGGCATATTCAGAATGGGCGAGGGTACACGTTTTTATCCGAACGTTCAATTTTCTAAGGACCCTGAAGCTTTAGATCAATTTTTCCGTCGTAGTACACCAGATACGGGACCTTTAAACATCAATCTTAATATTGAAGCGGTTTCTCAATTATTCGGAAAAATTGGTGACGGAATCCTTGTTACCCATTCCCATAGTGGCGGACAAGGTTGGAGTGCCGCCCTAAAGACCGATCGTATAAAAGCTATAGTAGCGTACGAACCTGGTAGTAATTTTGTTTTTCCGGAAGATAACATTCCTGAGCCTATTTCCAATGTAGGCGGAACATTACGTGCTAAAGGTGTTGCTATGGTAGAGTTTCAAAAACTGACCAAAATTCCCATTGTAATTTATTATGGGGATTACATCCCTGAAACTGAAGTTGAAAACCCTGGTCAAGACCAATGGCGTGCCGCTCTTTCCATGGCACGTAAATGGACAAAAACCGTAAATGACGCTGGTGGTGACGTTACTTTAGTAGTGTTACCTGAAATAGGAATCAAGGGAAACACGCACTTTCCCATGTCCGATTTAAATAATCAAGAAATAGCCGATGTAATGTACAATTGGCTAGAAGAAATTAAACTAAAAAATAAAAGAAATGAAAAATCTAATTACAACAGTACTGTTTATGCTTCCTATCTGCATTTTTGCCCAAAATACGGACTACAAAGTATCCTCATACAAAGACGAGGGCTTTAAGGCACCAAATACGCATTACCTTGGCGAAGCTTGGTTGAACGGTGTATTACAGGCTGATGATGAAACCGACTTTAATATTACCAAAGCCACTTTTAAGGCAAATTCTACGTTAGACTGGCACAAACATTCAACCTCTCAAATTCTTATTTACGTAGACGGTGAAGGCTATTATCAAGAAAGAGGAAAAGACCCTGTGATACTTAAAGCAGGCGATGTGATCAAATGTGATAAAGAAACAGAGCACTGGCACGCTTCAACTAAAGATAGTGATGTTACCTATTTAGCGATTTATGGAGGAGGACAACCCACCACATGGACCGAAGTGGTAACACAAGAATATTATGATAGTGTTGCCGATCAACTGAACGACTAATTCATTAATCATGAAATTAAAGATATTTAGATTTAAACCTATCATGCTTTTAAGAAGTATTCTTAGCACGATGACAGTTTTGGTTTGGGTAGTATTATTTATCAGTTGTCAATCAATAGCACAACAAGCAACATCAGATAATGCTTTATCCAACCAAGAGAAAAGTATAATCAAAATTGCAAGTCACACTGCCCAAGGTAATTTATCTCAGCTCAAGGATGTTCTAAATGAAGGCTTAGACCATAAGCTCACCGTAAATGAAGTTAAAGAGATATTGGTTCATTTGTATGCCTATGCAGGGTTCCCAAGAAGTATACGCGGTTTGCAAACACTTTTAGAAGTGCTGGAAGAAAGAACAGCTAAAGGTATAGATGATGAGTGGGGACCAGAAGCCACAACTATTGACGATTCCAGCAGTAAATATGAACGGGGAAAGACTGTTTTGGAAGAACTTGTTGGTAGACCGTTGGATGGAAAACCAGAATACCAGAAGTTTTCACCTGAAATGGACAGGTTTCTTAAAGAGCATCTATTTGCGGATATTTTTGAGCGAGATGTACTTACCTATAAACAACGTGAACTAGTGACCATTTCGGTCATTGCAAGTTTGGGAAGTTTAGAGCCTATGCTAAGAAGCCACTTAAACCTTTCATTGAACGTGGGTTGGCTATCCGAACAATTGATAGAGTTTACCGAAATCTTAGTAAAAACTACAACTGAAGATAATGTTCTTGCAACAAAAACAGTACTTACAGAAGTATTGAAAAGTAGAACCGAATAAAACAGCCATGAAAAATACCGGATACTTTACTATCGCTATGTTACTGTTACTTTTGTCCGCATGCATGACGCCAAAAGAAAGTAAAAAAGAAGCTGAACTGTTCGAGAAAGGGACTCAAATAGAAAACTCGAATTTTACGGGTACCGCGTGGTTAAATATGTTGACAGCGCCGGACAGTTTAAATACCATGTATGCCGGTTTGGTTACTTTTGAACCCGCCGCACGTACTAATTGGCATTCACATCCGGCAGGGCAAATATTAATCGTAACCCAAGGTGAAGGTTACTATCAAGAAGAAGGAAAGCCCAAACGTATATTAAGTATAGGAGAGACGATAAAGTGCTTACCAAATATAAAACACTGGCATGGTGCCGCTGCAAATTCCGAGTTTGCACATATTGCCATATCTGACCGCCAAAAAGGTGCTGCGGAATGGTTTCAACCCGTTACGGATGATGAATATCTTAAATAACGTAAGTTGTCTATTCCCAATTATTAGCCCAATCTTTCCAAACCACATCAAGTCCTTGCGATTTTAGCATAGCGGTGATTTCTTCCGTAGGTCTTTCATCAGATATTTCAAACTGTTCTAAAGATTCGGGCGCAACTGCATACCCACCGGGATTGGTTTTGGACTCCGCACTAATTGAGGTGATACCTAAATTGACAATGTTATTTCTAAAGATTTCGCTTTCACGCGTAGAAATAGAGAGTTCTACATCTTCATCCAATAATCTAAAGGCACAGATTAGTTGCACCAAACCTGGATCGGTCATTTCAACCTTTGGTTCTAAGCCACCTGAATGTGGTCGTAATCTTGGGAAAGAAATGGAGTACTTTGTTTTCCAATACGTCTTCTGCAAATACTTTAAGTGCAATGCTGTAAAAAAGCTATCGGCTCGCCAATCTTCTAACCCAAATAAAGCTCCTAATCCAATTTTATGAATACCTGCTTTGCCTAAGCGATCGGGAGTATCCAGTCTAAAATCAAAATTGGATTTCTTACCCTTCGGATGGTGTTTTTTATACTCATCTCTATGATAGGTTTCTTGATATACTAAAACCGCATAGAGTCCGCTCTCTATCAATTGCTCATATTCATCTTGTAACAATGGTTGTACCTCTATGGTAATATTAGCAAACTGCGAACGAATCAATTGTAAGGCATTATCGATATAATCAACGCCAACTGTTCTATTTGCCTCACCAGTTACCAATAGAATATGGTCATAGCCTTTAGATTTTATATAAGCTACTTCTTTTAAGATTTCGGCATCCGTTAGCGTTTTTCTTGGAATTTTGTTCGTCATGCTAAAGCCGCAATACGTACAAATATTCTGGCACTCATTGCTCAAGTACATGGGCGAATACATTTGTATGGTATTCCCAAATCTCTTTTTTGTCAATTGACGGCTTAGCTGTGCCATTTGCTCCAAATACGGTTTGGCAGCGGGTGAAATCAATGCTTTAAAATCCTCTAAGTCTCTTTTCGTATTGCCCAAAGCCCGTAATACATCGTTCTCTGTTTTAGAAAAAATACTGGCTAGGGTATCGTCCCAATTATAGGTGTCGAAAATATCTTTAAAACTGCCCATATTACTTTAATTCAAAAAACTGGTTAACGGACTACTGGCTTCCGCTTTTTTGTGGACTACCGGAGCCAACTTTGCTTCATAAGCCATTCTGCCCGCAGCTACTGCCATTTTAAACGCTTTGCCCATTTCAACGGGATTCTGGGAAACAGCTATCGCCGTGTTGACCAAAACTGCATCTGCACCTAATTCCATCGCATAAGCAGCATGTGATGGTGCACCAATACCGGCATCTACAATTACGGGCACATTGCTTTGGTCAATGATGATCTCCAAAAACTCTTGTGTTTTTAATCCTTTGTTACTTCCTATAGGGGCGCCTAAAGGCATAACGCACTGAACACCCACTTCTTCCAGACGTTTGCACAACACGGGATCTGCATGTATGTAAGGCATCACAACGAACCCTAATTTTACAAGTTCCTCAGCGGCTTTAAGGGTTTCAATAGGGTCGGGGAGTAGGTATTTTGGATCCGGATGAATTTCCAATTTCACCCAGTTGGTCTCTAAAGCCTCACGGGATAACTGCGCTGCAAATACCGCTTCTTTTGCCGTACGTACTCCCGATGTATTCGGTAATAAATTGATATGTGCATGGTTTAAATGACGTAAAATATCATCTTGACTATCTTCAACATCTACACGTTTTAACGCCACTGTTACCAACTCACTCTCAGAAGCCAATATGGCCTCTTTCATTACGATAGATGAACTGAATTTTCCCGTTCCCGTAAACAATCTGGAGTTAAACTTTTTGTCCGCTATCTGTAACATATTATTTTCTTTTTTCTTCGGATATCCAACGCTGCTCGTCAAGTGGACCTCCATTAATCAATTTTTTAAATTCTGATATTGTATTGAAATTCCGTGTTATTTCACCCGATACGGCAATACCATGAACACCGGTTTTCATTATTTCGGCAACATCGTCTATAACAATACCACCTATAGCAATAACCGGTATTTCTGCTTTCAGTTCTTCCAATATGGTCAAGTAACCGTTTAAGCCCAAAACCGGACTCAAATTTTCTTTGGTCTCTGTAAAGCGAAAAGGACCCAAACCTATATAGTCCACTTTCTTTTCGATTAAAGCTTCACAATCTTCGAGGGTATTGGCAGTGCCGCCTATAATCTGCCAAGAAGAAAGTTCTTTTCTAGCTACAGTGGGGCACGTATCTGTTTTACCCAAATGAACACCATCGGCTTTTACCGCTGCAGCAATCTTATAAAAATCGTTGATTATCAATCTAGTTTGATATTTCTCAGTGATTTCCCTTGCTTTTTTTGCCGTTTCCCATACCACTTTACCAGGTAATTTTTTAAGTCGTAACTGTACCAATTCAGCTCCTGCCGTACAGGCTTTTTGTATATGATCTAAATGCTCTTCTGGTGTTTTCCCCTGTGATATATAATGTAATGTTGGAATCATATAATTTCTTTAACTTAAATGTCTTTTGTTGTATTTCTTAGCGATGTTTTTCGCTGCTCTTGAACAACAGTTTCATATTGCTTTTTCAATGCCACGAAGCTTTCCACAGGGTTTTCCATATTCCACACTCCTCCTAACACGCCTATTCCTTTGAAACCCAGCTTCAGCGTGGCTGCTACTTTATTATCGCTAATACCGCCCATACCTACGATCAATTTGTCAATGTGGTTGACATCAAAGCCTTTGCCTTCATATCCCTTTTTAGAAATAGATGAAAATACCGGACTCAGTAAATGGTAATCAAATTCGAACTCGCATTCTTCCAAAACTTTTGGATCGTGAAAAGAGGAACTTATGGTTTTACCATACATATTCAACTTTTTAAAATACTGCCCAGGGTTATCAATATGATCTATTCGCATTTGCTCTTGAAAATGCAATCCCTTAAGATTATAACTATTGATCAGTTCATGATGTAAGTGCACCACAATTCTATCATGGTATTTTTTATCGATACCATCTAAGTAATCACAATGTTCTTGATAGTCTTTAAATGGTTTCCTCAAATGATAATACTCCAAGCCCTCTTGAAACAGCTCATGTAAAATGACTTTCTCATTGGGTATATCTTTTTCCGGTGCTATTACTACGATCATTTGTTTTGGTTTATGCGGTTAGCAGTTCTATTTTCTTTAACCTCCTTGTGTAGCCCTTATAATCAGTACCTCATCATTTTCGGTTAACGTTTTATTTCCCCATGTTGCTTTAGAGACGATGTTTTCATTTACGGCAACTGCTATACCGTTCACAGAAATGTCCAGTTCTTTAATGATTTCCTCTAGCGTAGTAGTTTCTGCTATTTTTTTAGGGGTGTCGTTTACTTTTATGTGTATCATCTGCTTCATTAATTAATCAAAAGTGCATAACGCAACATTGATATGGATTACGGTGTAAACAGAAAGAATTGATCTAATGGATTGAAAAACGGAAAGTTCAGGAGATTAATCCTGTTAACTTTTCCCTACGTTGATCTTAATCAAATCAGGTTCTAAGGATATTTCTCAAACTATGAAATAGCTACTCCTAAAGTTTACATCGCTAAATTAAGAATTTGATGTGAGATATGATTCTGAAAGTAGCATTGATTGATTATTTAATTAGAGTTTAACACGAAATCTAAATACGATACATTATAAAATACTTTTATATATGAGTTTTTTATAGCACAAAACAATTCATCCTCAATAAATTACAATTCGGTAATTCTCAATTTAATGTTATCTTGATTCCATTATAAGTTTGCATCATCAATCAAACGGACAGCATCGAAACATGGAAAATACTAAACCAAAAACCAGTAAGAAAAAACAGATTTTCAGAATCATATTATTTACAAGTACATTCATATCGTTATGGTTTGTACCGTGGATTTTAGTGAAAGCATGGATTTTACCATTACCGAATACGGTACAAGAGCAAGTAGATCAAACCTTAGGCTACGGATTTGACGGTGTCATTGTCTACGTTGATGAAGCTGGTAAGCCACCGGCATTCTATACCGCAGGTTATCACAATAGCGCAAAGCAAATACCTGCCAAACCAAACGCCTTATTCAAAATTGCAAGTATTAGTAAGCTGTATGTCGCTGTTGCCATTACAAGATTAGCTAATGAAAATCGTATTTCTTTAGATAAACCGCTTACCGATTATTTTCCTGAGCTTTCAGGTAGAGTTGAAAATGCCGATAAAATTACGTTGAGAATGATGGTACAGCACCGAAGCGGTATTCCCAATTTCACCGACAATCCTGAGTATTGGAAAAACCAACCGAACACCGATGTAGATGTGCTTAAATATGCATTGGATTTACCAGCGAACTTTGAACCCAACAAAGATTATGGATACTCCAATACCAATTACTTACTGCTTTCCCGAATTATAGAACAGGTTACTGGTGGTAGCCGACAAGATTATTTCAAAAAGGAAATCTTAATACCACTTGGACTCAACAATACGTACGGATCTATCAACGAAGTGAATATCGAAGATGTTATGAGTGGTTATTATGTAGGAATAGATAAAGACTTTAAAAACGAGGATAACGGTATGATGTTGGCTACCGCAGAAGATGTTGGTAAATTCTTAAGAGCATTGAACGACGGCTCTTTACTTAATGAACAGGAAATGGAAATCTACACCTCACTTTATGAATTTAATCATGGAGGCTTGGCTGCTGGTTACCAATGTCTGGCAGAATACCATAAAGATATTGATGCCGTGGTCGTGCAATTTATGAATACGACAGATTTTGAAGGCTATCAATGGAACTTATTAGAAATAACTCATAGCAGAGTGGTTAAAATACTACGTGAAGGAAAATAGCTAAAAAATATTATAACTAACTTATAATTAAATACATACATAAACTTGTAACAAGTATAGTTTTACATCGTCTTACAGGCAAATCATCAATCAATCAATCAATCAATCAATCAAATTAGTATGAAAATTTTAGTGGTCGGCGCCAGTGGTGCCACAGGTAGCCAATTGGTAGCGCAACTTCTTTTGCAACAACACTTTGTTAAAGTAATTGTACGTTCTCCCCATAAGCTTCCTGAATCATGGAAGAACAATGAGCATCTACAAATTATAACAGCTAGCATTCTTGACCTAAGCGAAAATGAAATGCGGATAATAGTAAATGATTGCGATGCAGTAGCATCGTGCCTAGGGCATAATTTAACCTGGAATGGTATTTACGGGCAACCCAGAAAATTGGTTACCGATGCTACAAAACGCCTGTGTAATGCCATAAAATCCAATAAATTAGAACGTACTACAAAGTATGTTCTGATGAATACCACCGGGAATCGAAATCGTGATTTGAACGAACGGATTTCTTTCGCCCAAAAATTCGTTATTGGTTTGCTTCGCTTATTACTTCCGCCTCATGTAGATAATGAAAAAGCGGCAGATTATCTACGTACCCAAATTGGTCAAAACAATAAAGCCATTGAATGGGTAGCTGTTAGACCAGACGGATTAATAAATGAAGACCAGGTTAGTGATTATGAAATTTTTCCTTCACCTACACGTAGCGCCATATTTAATGCCGGTAAAGTGAGCCGTATTAATGTTGCCCATTTTATGGCTGATTTAATCAATAACCATAGTTTATGGAATAAGTGGAAGGGGCAAATGCCGGTAATCTATAGTTCACCGCAGGACAATTAATTAAACAACATAAAAGTAAAATGGAAAGATTTATAAAACAGTTAGAAAAACAACATTCTGGCAAGAAGGTGCTGGTGCTTTTTTTACTCACCAATATCGTTTATGCGTATATGCTGTTAGTTACCATTCCGGCAACGATGGCCTTCTCGAACGGATTGCAATTATTGGATATGATGCCCGCAGGATATGATTTAGAGGTTGTAAACACCCTTTTTCATACACTAGGCCATATTGGTCGCCAAACGTATCTCAACAAACAACTTCCTGTAGATATGATTTACCCATTACTCTTTGGTATTTCTTATGCAGCAGTACTGGCTTATTTCCTCACGAAACTACCTAAATTGAACCCTAATTACTTATACCTGTGTCTATTGCCTATAATTGCCGGTATAGCGGATTATATAGAAAACATCGGTATTATTTCCATGCTAAATGCTTTCCCAACCGTTACAGAAACTTCTGTACATATCACAAGCTTATTTTCAGTTATTAAAAGTAGTACTACCACTATATATTTTTTAGTTTTAATAGTCATCTTGATTATACTTGGTTTACGTAGGTTGAAATCTAGAAGCAAAAATTAGCAGCATTAGCAAAACCCAACAACTATCAGTAGGAGGGAAGCACTAGCCATAAGAACTTATTTTTATCCTAAAAAGGCTAAAAAGAGTAAGTACATTACTGTAATTTTGTATTTCATGCACCCCAAATAATTCAAAAGCTTGCTAGAAAAAAGACGACAATTACCCCAAACCCAATTAACAGATGAAGACCATTTCATATACTGTTTAGAAGGTGTCGATGATATAGAAACCGAACAACTTACCGAAGCACAACAAAGCTTGGAACAACTCGCCATGAAATATGGCATTGCAAGTATCTACAAAACGTGCGATACTATAGAAGGACTTGAAGATAGCCTAAACGCATTGGTGTTAGATGATCATAATTTTAAGGATTATGAAATCATTTATTTAGTAATGCATGGCGAAGCAAATAGTATCTGCTTAAACGACTATTACTATACATTACAGGAAATTGCCGAAATTTTTGAAGGTCGCTTAAAAGGCAAAATCCTGCATTTTTCAAATGCAAAAATTCTTGACCTAGACGAAGAAGAAGCCCAGTACTTTTTAGATATTACAAACGCCAAAGCCGTTTCTGGCTACGGAAATGCTTTTAACGGCGTAAGCAGTGCAAATCTTGATAAAGCATTCTTTAACTTGTTTAAAGAAGATGATGATATGTTTGAGGTCGTAGAAGAGCTGCACCAAAGGCATTACAATGTCTGTAAAATGTTAGATTTTAGATTGTATTATTAGAGTTGACAATAGCAACAAGTGTATACACTCTAATTTTTCTTTATTCTCTGTTTGCTTTAGTTATCATTAATTAGGGTGATTATTTTACTTGGGTATTTGTTAAAGAAAAGTATTTTTGTTTTATGGAAGACCAGTTACAGTTACTAAAACAACATTTTGAAGAAATCGTTTCTTTAACTGATGATGAATGGAATTTTGTACAATCGCACTTTGAATTTAAAAGTCTTAAAAAACACCAATTTTTAATACAAGTAGGTCAACCTGTAGATTTTGAATATTGGATTATCAAAGGCTTAGTAAAAGCGTATTCCATAGACGAAAAAGGCAAAGAACACATTCTTCAATTTGCTATGGAAAACTATTGGGTGAGCGACCATTGTGCTTTTCAACATCAAGAACCAGGTACTATTTTTGTAGATTGTCTTGAAGATTCTGAGTTTTTCTGTTTGTCTTTAGAGAACAGGGAAAAAATTTGTTTTGAAGTCCCTGCCGTTGCCAACTTTTTCAGAATTAAATCAAACCACGGTTACATCAATCTGCAACAAAGAATCTTGTCTTTGCTTACAATGACTGCAGAAAGCAGGTATGAGTATATATTAAATAAACTTCCAAAATTAATACAACGCGTTCCTAAAAAATTAATCGCTTCCTATTTAGGTGTATCCAGAGAGACTTTAAGTCGTTTTAACAGCTAAAAGTGACCAAAATCACTTTTCAAAATTGATATACCTCACAAAAAATCCGTGATGTATGTCCTCGCACACCCCTTTGTTTTCATAGAATTTTGTATCGAACAATTAAATACAATGTACTATGAAAACTACAACAATACAGGGCTCCCAAACGGTAGCCAAAAAGAAGAGTCTACCAGCAGCATTATGGGCATTGACCATAAGTGCATTTGCCATAGGAACAACGGAATTTGTAATTGTAGGTTTATTATCTACCGTTGCAAACGACCTAGGCACATCATTAACATCAGCAGGATTATTAGTAAGTCTGTACGCCATTGGTGTTGCCATTGGAGCACCCATTTTAACTGCCTTAACTGGTAAAATTCCAAGAAAACAATTACTAATGGGTATAATGTTACTATTTATAATTGGTAACGGTTTAGCAGCTATCTCACCAAGTTTTGAGTTGTTGCTATTATCTAGAGTCGTAACAGGTTTTGCACACGGTGTATTCTTTTCTATTGGGTCTACCATTGCTGCTAGTTTGGTTCCAAAAGATAAGCGAGCAACAGCTATTTCTATAATGTTTGCAGGTCTTACTGTGGCTATTGTAACTGGTGTGCCTTTAGGAACATATATCGGTCAGAATTTTGGATGGAGAGCTACTTTTATTGGTGTTGCCCTTTTAGGATTAGTAGGTGCAATAGCTAGTTTAGCTTTGGTTCCTAAAAACATTAAACAATCGGCTCCATTACGACTTATAGACCAATTAAAAGTGATTAAGAATCCGTCTATTTTATTGGTGTTAGCCATTACTGCATTTGGTTATGGTGGTACGTTTGTCACTTTTACCTACTTAACTCCGCTGTTAGAAGAAGTGACTGGTTTCTCTTCGGATATGACTAGTGTATTTCTTTTAATTTATGGTATTGCCATCGCGATTGGGAATATCATTGGTGGTAAAGTATCTAACAATAAACCAGGCAAAGCATTATTAGTAATGTTTGCTTTACAAGCGATAGTATTGTTTGTGTTATACTTCACCGCTTCTAGTCAGATTTTTGCTATAGTAACCTTGTTTTTTATGGGAATATTAGCGTTTTCAAACGTACCTGCATTGCAATTATACGTGGTGAAGATGGCTGAAAAACACTTACCAGGAACCGAAGATGTAGCATCTGCCTTAAACATTGCAGCTTTTAACGTCGGTATTGCTATTGGTGCCTATGTAGGCGGAATGGTTGTAGAATCGAGCTTAGGTATTGAAGCGACTCCTTGGGTAGGTGGTATTCTAGTAATTGTGGGATTCTTGTTAACCTTAGTTTTATTCAAAAAAGAAAAAATATAAATATCAAAAACTACATACATAATAGAAAGATTCCCTTAATGCTAAATAATTTATCAGGTGTCTTAACGGATACCTGATGAATTTAATAAAAACACACTATGAATCCATTTGATAAACTATACAAACCAGGTAAAATGACACTTGGTATAGAGTTTCCTTTAGATAACGATTGGTCAACCGATGGAAATCGCAAACGTTTGGAAGATAACAGACCTTTCGGAGTTCCAGATATCTCCAATCACTTAGCATTAGCACAACAAATTGACGAAGCAGGATTCGCAGCTTTATGGATGCGAGATGTTCCTGTGTACGACCCAAACTTTGGCGATGGTGCGCAATTGTTCGATACGCTTCCATATTTAGGTTATTTAGCTGCCGCTACTAAAAACATTTTGTTGGGTACAGCTGCCATAGTATTGCCATTACAACAACCTATAAAATTAGCGAAAGCTGCTGCTACCATAGAAAATTTAAGTGACGGCAGACTATTGTTAGGCTTAGGTTTGGGAGACAGACCTGTGGAGTTCCCAATGTATAATATCGACTATAAAAAAAGGCCTGAAATCTTTAGACAAAATCTTGATATCATCAAAGAAGCTTGGAAAACAAATAGTAATTTAAAATCTAAATATGATTTTTTAACTAGTGGTATTGAAGTGTACCCTAAACCGAAAAATGACATTCCGCTTGTAGTAGCTGGTCATTCCGGACAAAGCATTAATTGGATTGCTAAAAACGCGCAAGCTTGGTTTAATTATCCTAGACCTGTTGCCGAAACTTTGGAGAGCAGAAAATACTGGTGTAATGCTTTATATGATGAAGACCAAGCAGCAAAACCTTATATTTCGGCTATACATTTAAACCTATCTAAAGATGACAATGCTACTTTTAGACCACAGCGTTTTGGAGGTACGGTAGGCATTAATAATCTTACCGAATATTTAAAGTCCTATGAAAATGTAGGAGTCAACCATATGGCAATCAACCTAAGAAAGTCTGAAACTCCCGTAAGTGAGGCTATTGCTAAAATTGAAGAGGTTGTATTGCCGGAGTTTTAGTCTGTATTGTTATATTTCTAGATAATATTTAAGAAATTTTAAGTTACTGTCTACACAGGATAATTTCTACTTTGTATGCGTCGTTACCACGATACGCTTTTTTTGAAAAATTGTACTATAATGTTTCGCATTATGTAACTTGAGCTTTGATTACAGCATAAAATATGAAGGTCTGGGAGACCTTTATATTTTTGAGCGAGATGGAGCGCTAGCAAAGTTGTTACCATCTTAATTGATTTTTTTCTTTCTAAAAACTTTCTTTCAAAGGTAATGGAACACTTATTATACGAGCCGACGGTAGGAGGGGAGTGGTAATGTGTATGGAATGGTATTTTACTACAAAAATTAATTTTAATAACGGATTCCCGTAATTGATTACTTGTTAAAAAAATATATATTTACATACCCCCTCTTCTTTTAGAAATTTAAAATTCATTCGGCAGTTTTTCTGCAATAACAGCGTATGGAATTAAAGGAAAAGTTTAGAAAATGCCTAAGGCGTATGAATAAGAATAAAAAAGATGTTGCCAATGAATTTCAATTCATTTCTGAAAAACCCTTAGATAAGGGACTGTTATTCGGACATGGAGAAATGGTGACAACCTTAAAGCGTGTAATTTTTAAAAGCCCTGAATCATTTACCATAGGACTTTTTGGAGATTGGGGTTCAGGGAAAAGCTCTATTGCTGAAACACTTCAAAGTGAACTACAAATAAACACTATTCCATTATTAATTTTTGATGTATGGAAACACGAAGGAGATGCTCTAAGGAGAACATTTATCAAGGAAACTCATCATTTTTTTAAGAATAGTAAAATCTGGAAGAAAAAATATAAGGGAAAAGATGAATTGTTATATAATTTATCTAGGTCTAAAAAAGGTATTAAAAGAAAGCCACTTACAGTTTGGCAACTTCTTAGAGGTGCAATATTTCTCCCTGTATCAATACTAGTTTTAGGTTTATTGGTTTGGTTGATAACGGATAAGGTTTTAGGTCTAGACTATTTTCAAAAAGATGATATTCCAGGGGCCGTAACTACTTTTTTAGGCTTATTCTCAGTTTCATTCTTATTTAAATATGCTCAAAAATTTATTGAAAACATTAAAGGCGATAAAGTAGAATACATTGAAGAAAAAATTCAAGATCCAATTGAATTTGAAAATATGTTTAAACAATTAATTAATAATCTAGATGATGAAATAAAGAAAGTAGTGTTTGTATTCGACAATTTGGACAGAGTTAGCGGCGAAAAGGCTATTCAAATTATGTCGACAATAAAAACATTTTTGGATCCAATTGATAAATCAATAAAAGATAAGAATATAGTGTTTCTGATTCCCTGTGATGAAACAGCAATTAAAAGACATTTAAGAAAAACACTAAACTATTCTAAAGATTTTAAAGGGGATGACTATCATAGGTATGCTGGAGAATACCTCAGAAAATTCTTCAATACAATTCTTTGGATTCCAGAATTTTACATTAGCGAATTAGAAGATTTAGCGGAAAAAAAACTTGTAGAAACTAGAATTGGTGATTTCAAAAATGATGAACTGTCAGCCTTAATCGTTCTAGTATTTGATAAGAACCCAAGACAAATTATTCAATTTATAAACATATTGATATCAAATTATTTATTAATTAAAGAGAGGCCGATTGAAGGCTTTTCGCTCAAAGAGGATATAGCAAAGCTGGCAAAGTATCTATTGTTAATCCAAAAATTTCCTGATATAATTAGTCTATATAGAAACACACTAAATTATGACCTAGATTCATTTCCCTCTGAGCTCAATGAAGAGATTGATCAAGAAAGGAAATTTTCAAAGAAAAGAGTAGCGGAATTTAATAGTTTCTTAAAAAGAACAGAACATGTCAGAATAGAATCGCTTGACATTTTTTTTAAATTAAGAAGAAGTGTTTTTGAAAGTAAGTTAGAAAATAGTGCGAAGCTAATCAACTTAATAGCTACAGGTCAAATAAGCGAAATGGCAGAATATGTTAAGTTGGGCAAGGAGAAGGGAAGTGATGAATATTATGAGGTTATAGAATCAACCAAGGAATTCGTTGACAATCTAGATTTAGAAGGAAAAATTCATGATTTGAGTCAAATAATGACTGAAAAAATCAGGAAAATCAAAAACCCCATTTTACTAGCAAAATTTGTGCAAGGTCTTTTATATTTTCTTGAATATAGAAATATTGATTTAGAGCCTGAGGTTTTTAGAATTATATATAACCAATTAAAGCAAAATGGAAATAACATTAGTGAAATTAATCCTAAACTTCTATTGGAGAAGTGCTATTCTAAACTTGTGGACATTTCAGATAGGAAAACCTTCAAAGAATTAATATCAATAAAGCATATAGAAGATTTTGTCGGTGCACATAAAAAAACTGCTTAATTAAGATGGCGATAGAAATTACAGAACTGCAAAAGAATGAACTATTAGAGAACTTCATTCAACATCCAGAATTTTATAATCCGAAAGAGTTTGCTTCCGTAAGGGCGGTAATAATTGAAAATTATTATGATGACTATGAAATATTAGGGAAGATAAGTTCATCAAATAAGACGCGTTCATTATTAAGTTCATCCTCACTATGGAATAAAATAATTAAAGCCGTAGAGGAACAAAGGTTTGAATTTAGAAGTGATGAAATAATTACAGATATTTTTTTTATACTCGAACAGGTTGAAAAACATGAGGATAGATTTATTACCGCTGAGGTTAGAACTGCATCACTTGGATTTCTAACTTATGTATTTGGGTTAGTCGATAAACAAGTTGCCAACACAGGAAAGACTAATGATTTCGTAAAAGAGTTGAATGTTTTGTTTTGTTTTTTTAAAAAAGTTGTCGATGGCCTAAAAATTGAGCAAGTTGAACAGACCAGATATCAAGGCATGTTTAAAAAAGTTCAACAAATGTTCTTATTTAGTAATAACAAGAATGCATCAACCTGGTTCAAATTTTATTTTCATTTCCATGATAAAAAATTATCGAACAACAATTTAGAAACTGGTATAAAAACAACAATAGCGACGTATTTTAAAGTTACTAATAATGCCAAAGTGTTAAAAGATAATATTGAGGAAATTAAACCTGTTGAGGAATTCATTGCTCTAGAAGCTAATTATGAAAATGAAATTTATAGTAGAGCTAAATCTGATACCAA
Organism: Maribacter litoralis; assembly: GCF_902506355.1. Lineage (NCBI taxonomy): Bacteria > Pseudomonadati > Bacteroidota > Flavobacteriia > Flavobacteriales > Flavobacteriaceae > Maribacter > Maribacter litoralis. Next base: position 4,038,586 of record NZ_LR733271.1, read on the forward strand.
ATATTTCAACGAGTTTTATGAATTTTTTAATGATGGAAAAAAACAATCTCTTTTGGAGAGTTGGATACCAAAATCTGCCGATGAATTCAAGGAGGTTTTAAAAAGTTCGGATTCTGATATTCCAAATAAACTAAAGCTTGGAAATAGAATATTACAGAAAACAAAAACCCTAAGTAATATTAATGAACGAGAAGGTTTTTATGATTCGTTTTTTGTGCTAGATTTAAGTAAAGATGAAATTAGTCAAACTGATTTTTCTGGCCAGATAATAAATATTGTTTGCAGTACAGATGTTAATCTACATCAACTAGGAATAAAACAATACTTAGAAAATGGCAAATATGTTGTAACCCAAGATCTAAAAAATAAAGCCGTACCCTTTCTATTTTCTATTATTACCAATTTGAATGCCTATCATAAACAATTTGAAAACATTTTAAACCTCAAAATTGGTATTTATAAAAGACAGTTTGATAAGGAAATATGTGATACCAGTAATTCTGTAGAATATATTAGTAATTATCTAATCCAATCTGGCAATTATAATTTCTATACCACCGTTATTTCTAAACTCTTGGATTATACTATATCAATTATCAATGAACGGTTTATTACAAATATAAATAATCAACCCAAATATCTTGAAATGCTAAAACATATTGATAACCAATCTAATAAGAATAAATTACCAGAGAATGTTTTAGATAAACTAAAATCTTTAATTTCTTCGGGAGTTTAATGCCAAAGAGAATTTTGGCTAAAACAATAGGGGAGAGTAGCGTTAAGAATTTTAGGGGGTTGGTTACAATAATTGTTGACCACCTATATTGGTTCTTTTACCTTAAAGCAGTCTTGAGAGTTACAATGGATCCTAAAATTTAGGGACTAAGCCGTACACCTGCCTGCCGGCAGGCTGGTTGTTTCTAAATTCCGATAGCTATCGGAACTTTCAGCCTTGATTTTTTTTGTTTAGTTCAATGCATGTTTATTGTTTATAAAGGTATTCATGAATCTCCTTCGTCGATTTCGCCAGCGCATCGTCTCGCTCAAAGTATACTTTGCCGTATCAAGAAAAAAAGAAAAGAGACTTCAATCAACGCCGTGCTAGTCAATGCCAACGCTACATCTGGCCCAAAATTTCAGAGATACTTAATCTCTAAAATTTATGTCCTATTTTACATAATGTTAGAAGTACCTTAAGAAAAGATTCAAACAAGACGAGAGGTTAGCAAGGGCTAAGAAATTATCTCGCTATGCCAAAGCACCGTCTCGCTCATATTTTAAAAGGTCTACCAGACCTTCCAAAATACTGCCGTTAGCTGTTGCGGCAAGCTTACGAGAATGCTCTAGAAAAAAAATCTTGAACATATTTCCTCGAATATGAGAATTTTAAACAATTCTAAAAGGATAGCTTTTAAATTCGTGACAAATAAGATTAGCCAGTGGCTGATATTATTTGGTGGCGAGATGAAACGGCTGCCTCAATTAGCATATAGTTGAACTTACCGTAGTTTCGTTTTTACATAATTACTTTGTTATAATTCTCCTGCGGGATTTATAACGTAACTATGTAAAATAGCGCGGAAATGCGCTATACACGAAACTACAATAATTGTATTATAATGTTCTGCGTTATGTAACTTGAGCTTTGGATAAAAGCGAAAGTTGTTACTAAAGTTTCTTAAAAAAATTTATTCTCAAAAGTTTCTTTACGATTTTAATGAAACACTCTTTACACGAAACGACGATAGGAGAGTAGTGGAATGTGTGTGAAATGGAATTCAAGCTAATAAATTAAATTTGTAATAACTATTACATTTATTATTTTTGATAAAACTAATTATATAATATGGCAGGAAGACCAAGACGCTATAAAGAGCAAGAATTAATAGATAAATCTATTCCTGTTTTCTGGGAAAAAGGATATAATGGTGCAACAGCTAAAGACTTAATGGAGGCTCTTGATATAGGCCAAGGCAGTTTTTATAATATTTTTAAAGGAGGGAAAAAAGAATTATACCAAAAATCATTAAAAAGATTTTGGGCAATTACAAAAAAAGAAATTGATGAAGGAGTGAAGACAATTGGTGACCCAATCGATTTTATTAGAACTTTATATTATTCTAAATTAGAAAGAAGTACTCAGGATATTATGAATGGTTGTTATTTTGGAAATGCCGTTGTGGAATTTAGAAATGTAGATAAGGAGACGAGGGATTTAACATCTGAATTAATGCTTTTTTTAGAAAAAGAATTAAAACAATTAATAATTGAAGCACAGAGATTAGGAAAATATGACAAGGAAAAATCTGCGAGTGTTACTGCTAAATATTTATTGAATTTATTTAATGGATTCAATATTACGCAACGAATTAATCCTGATGTTGAAAATCTTAAAAAAATGTTGGACGAAAATTTAAAAATTTTCGATTAAATATATTTTCACTAAATTTATCTTAATTCGTTACTTGTGGTTATGTCAAGATGCCATAGGTAACGTTTTGTGTTTTATTGGTTTTTATTTTGTAACGCTTATTACATAATAGAGAATATTCAAACCTTTTCAGGTATATGAATATCCTATTTTGTAATGTTTATTACATAATAAGAAAACAACTATAATTAACTAAATATAAATTCTTTAAAATGAAACAAATTCTTCACATTATCGCTTCACCAAGAGGTATGAACTCGGATTCAACTAAACTTGCTAATAACTACTTAAAATCACTTTCAGATATCGAAGTGGACACTTTAAATCTTTGGCAAGAGCCACTAATCGAATTCGATGGTGATAAAGCAGCAGCAAAAGGTACTTTCTTTGGATTTGGAGAAATGACAAATACACTTCAAACACATTGGGATAAGGTTGTGGAAGTGATAGACAGATTTAAAGGAGCAGATGAGTATGTTATTTCTGTTCCTATGTGGAATGGTAGCATTCCTTATAAATTAAAGCAATATATAGATGTTATAACACAACCTCATTTTACATACAAGTTTCATCCTGATACTGGCTATTCTGGACTTCTAGAGAACAAAAGTGCTCGTTTATTTTTTACTTCTGGTGTATATGGATTAAATACACCGCCTTCTTGGGGTGAAGATTACCATTCTACATATCTCAAATGGTGGCTAAATATGATAGGTATTACGGATATTAAGGAAGTAAGATTCCAGCCTTCTGCTGTAACAGCTAACCCAAAAGAAGAATTTAGTATTGCTCTTGAAAAGGCCAAAAATTTAAGCAAATAAAAATCTAATCATTAATACTAAAATTTAAAATTATGAATGTATCTAAACTAATGAACCCTATTATCATAGCTACCGGATTCTTCCTGATAATACTCGCTGGAGGTCGTTTTCTTTTCGATCCAATTGGTGGACAAAATGCTTTCGGAATTCCACAGGTTGAGACAAATGGTAACCTTTCATTCCATTACATCAAAGGTATACGAGACGTCATTGTAGGAGTATTTTTCTTGATTTTAGTCTATTACAAGCACTATAAATTATTGGGTTGGTTCTTATTAGTTTCTGGCGTAATTGCAGCTACCGATGCATGGATCGTTTTAGGATATAATAGGAATAATGTTTTAGATGCATGGATGCACTTATCTGCATTACCAATTTGTATTCTTGGATGCATTTATTATTTAAGAAAAAATACTAACTAAATTCAAACAAAATGAATAATTCTAAAGTAAACCAAAACCCTAGTTGGTTAGATACAAATGAATACCCTTTCAAAAGAAATTATTTTGATTTACCTGTGGGTAGAATGAATTACATAGATGAAGGAGAAGGTGAACCAATAGTAATGCTTCATGGTAATCCAGGATGGTCTTTTGAATATAGAAATCTTGTAAAAGAAATGTCAAAAACTCATCGCTGTATAGTACCAGATTATATTGGTTTTGGTTTTTCAGACAAACCCTATAATTGGGATTACAAACCAGAAAATCAAGCTAAAAATATTGAACTTTTTTTAGACAGCCTAAATCTTGAAAAATTCACATTAATGATTAATGATTGGGGAGGCCCTATAGGCATGCATTATGCATTGAAATATCCAGAAAAAGTTTCAAAACTATTTGTTTTAAATACTTATTTCTGGTCAGTAAAAGGAATACCTCATATGGAAGATTTTAGTAAAAAATTAGGAGGTAAAATTGGGAAGTTTCTAATTCTAAACTTTAATATTTTCGGAAAAGTGGTAGCTAAAAAAGTGGCTGGAAAAGGTTTAACTAAAAATGCACATAAGCATTATTATAAGCATCTGACAACTAAACAAGATAGAAAGGGATCTTGGGTATTTCCTAGAGAAATCATAGGCTCTAGTGAGTGGTTAGCAAGTTTATGGGAGAAACGTAAAAAAGTGACTCACATTCCAAAAATAATGATTTGGGGAATGTTAGATCCCGCCTTTACGCAGAACGAATTAGATGTTTGGACAAATGAATATAATGACTCCAGAGTTGTAAAACTTGAAGGAGTAGGACATTTTCCTCAAGAAGAGAATCCTAATGCAGTAATCAAAGAACTTAAAGCTGAACTATTAAATTAAAAAAAAATGCAAAAATTTAACATACCATCAAAAGACGAAGTATCTCGTGTTAATCAAAACCTGTTCGATGCCTTAAAAGGTAAACTTGGCATGGTTCCAAACTTGTACGCTACTATGGCATACTCTGATACTGGTTTAGAAAATTATTTGAAATTACAACAAGGAAAAACATCTTTCTCCAATAAGGAAAAAGAAGCAATAAACTTGCTTGTAAGTCAAGTAAATGGCTGCAATTATTGTTTAAGTGCACATACAATGCTTGGAAAAATGAACGGTTTTAATGATAAAGAAATTCTTGAACTAAGAAGAGGATATGCCTCATTTAATGATAAATTAAACTCATTAGTACGTTTAGCTAAAGAAATTGCAGAAACAAAAGGTAATCCAACAGAATCAAGTCTTGAATCATTTTTCAATTCTGGTTATTCAAAAGGAAGCTTAGTAGATTTAGTAATAGCCATAGCAGACAAAGTAGTTATGAATTATCTGCACAATATAACAGATGTACCTATTGACTTTCCAATGGCACCTGAATTATAAATATTTTAATAGAGCAACTAAAAATGGAAATAAAATATCCTTTGCCTCCATTTACTCTGGAAACGGCAAAACATAAAATTCAAGCAGCCGAAGATGGCTGGAATAGCAAAGATCCTATAAAAATATCAATGGCTTATACAATTGATACCGAATGGCGTAATAGAAATCAATTTGTTAATGGTAGGGAAGAAGTGCAAGCTTTTCTCGTTGATAAATGGAAAAACGAGCTCAACTATAAATTAAAAAAGGAATATTGGGCACATACAGAAAATAGAATCGCAGTAAGGTTTGAATATGAATATCAAGATAAAAATGGACAATGGTGGCGAGCTTATGGAAATGAAAACTGGGAATTTGATTCAAATGGTTTAATGCAAAAAAGATATGCCAGTATTAATGACTTGGCAATTAATGAAAAAGATAGAAAATTATAATTATTAATAATAACTAAAATGAATATACAAGTAGAAGAGTTAATATATACTGCAAATTTTGGGATTAAAGGACTAACAGAATTTGGGTATTCTTTTGAAGATATGATTACAGGGCAAAAAGCAATACCTGCGGAAGGTTCACAGTTTAATATTTTGCTAGAAGGTGAAGTAAAAGGTGAAAAACTTAACGGAAAATTTGAAGCAATAGATTATATGCGAGTAAGAAATGATGGTGGTTTTGAACTAAGTTTATTTGGAACTATCACTGTTGAAGAAGGAATAAAAATTGCTTGGAGCGCTTCAGGTACAGCGTTACCAAATCCAGAAACTGGTCAAATGTTTTTAAACGAGGAAATAAAAATGTTTACAAACAATAAAAAGTACAATTGGGTAAACAATATGCTTTTTTGGGGTAGAGGAGTAGCCAATTTGGCCACTCAAGAATTAGAAGTTAAAGTATATAAACCATAATTATAGTTTCAAAAATAATCTTAATGAGAAAAGTTACAGCTACTATAGGCAAAAATCCTTACAAGACAACTATTACAAATGGAACTCACCAAGTCATTGCAGATGAACCCATTCCACACGGAAAAGATTTAGGACCAACACCATATGATTTATTGCTAAATGCACTTGGTGCATGTATTTGTATGACAGTGAAAATGTATGCAGATAGAAAGAATTGGGATTTAGAAGAACTAAAAGTTGAGTTAACTCAAAATAGAGTATATCATGAGGACTGTATAGAGTGTTCTTCAGAAGAAGGTTATGTACACGTTATAGATAAATGCATAACGATAAGAGGTAATCTAAATGATAAACAACGAAACAGATTACTTGAAATAGCAAACAAATGTCCAGTACATAAAACCTTATCTAAAGAAATTTTAATTCGATAATAAAATAGATTATATGAATAATATAAGTAGTATAGGCTTAAACAAAGAAAAGAGTAAAGAACTAGCAGATTTATTAAATGATCTGCTTGCCAATTATTCTATATTTTATCAAAATGTCAAAGGATATCATTGGAATATAAAAGGTAACAAATTTTTTGAATTACATCTTAAATTTGAAGAATTGTATAATGACCTCTTCATAAAAATTGATGATATAGCTGAAAGAGTTTTAACTTTAGGCTTTGAACCAGAATTTAGATTTACAGATTTTTTAGAAAAATCTAAAATACTAGAAAGTAAAGGAGTTTTTAAAGCAGATAAAATTGTTGAAGAACTCCTTTTTTCTCTTAAGGTTTTACTTGAAAAACAAAGGAAGGTTCTCAAATATTCAGAAGAGATAAACGATGAAGGAACTAATGCATTGATGAGTGATTATATAAGAGAGCAAGAAAAATTAGTATGGATGTATTCAGCATATACTTTTGAATCTTGATGCTTCTTCAGGCTTCTTTAATAGGCCTCATAAAATTTTGGACAAAACAATAGGCGAGTGGAACGGCCATATTTTAGGGGTTTAGTAATACAGTTTATTAGGAGATTCTATTTTACATAATATTTCTACATAATCTTAATAGTTACGATGTTTCCTAAAATATAGTGGAAGGAACCGTTTATTGTTTCCAAAATTATATGCAGCCTTGATTTTTTGTTTCTTTTGCATCAAGGCAAAAGATATTTAACACTAAAAAGAAAACTTGAATTAGAGTTCTACATATAACAAGTGTATAGATTATTTAAAATCGATTATCCAGTGGATGATTGGTTTTAAATACATTCCTTTTTAAATAATTTATACTCTTGTGGCAAGCTCACGAGAAATGCGAAGCATTCACGAACACCTCTAATACAATATAAACGACGTGAGTAATCGCGTAAAATTTTTTTTGACGTACATTTTATCAAATACGCGAATTTTAAAACAAGACGAAAAACAAAGCTTTTATAATGCGCTGGCAAGCGGCTGGAAATTGTGTTTAAAATAAATTGCATTATGCAATTTGGCTTTATAAAGCAATTAACGTTGGCAGCGGATATTTTACATAACGGCAAATTATGGTACATTTTAATGAATCATGAAATTTACGAGAATCATTTATTTGAAAATTTCTGTACCATAGTTCAGAATATCCAATTTATACGAGAAGCTCTATTTTACATAGTATCATTATAGCTACATAGAATATGCACGTGAATCGCCAGCGCGCCATCATTCTTAAATATTGCTTCATCCACTGGATAAACCAATATTATAAAATGTACTATAATTTATATTATGTAAAATAGACTTTTTAATATCCACTATTCTAAAACTTATACAATCATTAAAATTCTTACTTCACAGGTCCAAAGTCTGCATCTCGCCGACTTTTAAATCATCCATAGGATAATTCAAAAGCTCGCGTATGTAAAATAGACTTTTTAACAATCCACTATTAGTTATATATTTCATCGCTATTAGAAAAATTTAAAATCCAACTTACAAGTCCACCAACATCGTCTTACCGACTTCTAAATCATCCACAGGATAACTAGAAGCTCGCGTTAACAAATTTCAAACTAAGAAACCTTTTTTGGTTTTGAGTGAATTTTAAGTGGCAAGAAATACATAAAAACCAACATGATCAGAAAATATAATACGGCAAATATGGTATAGGTATAATCCCCGGCATCTGGTGAAATTGGTAATAATACCAAAGACATGTTCAACATAGATTGTATCACCAAAACACAAATACCGCTTTTAGTTTTTGAATACACTATGGCACACATACCTGCTGCGCCCATCATATTCAAGAATAACGGCCACACCGGTAAATCTTCTATTACTCCCACGTTAATATAAACAGAAGGCAACCACCATAAAGACCATACAAAACCAATAATCTGAGTAGCCAAAAAAGGATTAATTTTCTTTGAAAGAACACGCACAGCATACCCGATCCAAACCACCTCACCCAAAAATGCCCATGACAACAAGAACAAAGTGAATTTTAAAGTAGGTATATATAATTCGAACTGAAGAAAAGATATATCGTTATGGTATATGGCTTTGATCGATAAGGTGATGAGCCCTATTGTAAATGCGAACAGTAAGCTAAATACATACCACTTTGGGTGTACTTTCCAAACCAGCATAGGTCTGAACAAATTCTTGATTCCCTCATTGCCCTTTGTAATTTTCACAATGAAAACTAACAAGAAAAACAATGCATAAAACCTACCGTTGGTATATGGAAAAAACTCTATAAGCCCCCTACTCTTTGCAAAGGTTATAGCAAAATTCAACAATGGTGCCAGGGTTAAAAACACCCAGATTTCGTACTTTTTTAAAAAGTTAATCATTTTTGTGGTCATCGGTATTCTCGTAGTTGTGGTTTGGTTATTTAGTTAAAATCTTATGCTGAGTCTTTATACCAGATTCTATAGATTTATGGCGCCGAACACTTCAAAATCAGCTTCTTTTTGCACGCCTTCAATTACAGATTGATACCATAAGCTAAACCCTGATTCTTCAAAAAGCTGCGTGTAGTTATGAGAGAATGACCGCTCTATTCCATAGGGTTGCGAGTTTGGATTTTTAGTAAAATCAACATCTACCCCTTTTGGCTCGATTGCTATGAAAATGATGTTTTTCAAATGGTTTAAATAGCTGAACAGTTGATTTAACTGTTGTTGTGTAAAATACTCTAAAACACCACCCGAAGTTAAAATGATCATATTGTCCGTTCCGTTTTTCCTGATCCATTCAGAACCATCGGAGGCTACAAAGTCAATATTTGTAAATTGATGGTACTTTTGGATGTTAACTTCTACTTGCGGTGCACTCAAATCTATACCGACGAATTTTTCTATTTGTGGAAACTGTGTACTCAAATACCCTAAAACCTCTCCGTTACCGGTACCAATTTCTATCATGGTATGGTATTTTTTAGGATTGTCGTTAAGAAGTTTTTTTAGCCCTTCAAATACAGGTAAGCAATGTGGTAAAAAGAAATCGTTTAATACACTATCTTTTTCCGAAAAATATTTTCTGCCGGTTTGCTTCCAAAAGTTTTTATGATAATCGGCAAGTAGATTGAAATCTTCATTTTTCTCCGCTTGTTTTAAAAGGGCGGCGCGTATTAGCCGCTCATTTAAATTCAGTTCGTTACCTACATTAAAACTGATTCCTTTTTTTATTAGAGATTCAGCTTTTTTACGTTGCAACTGCATTAAAATTGCACCTGTAAATTCTTTAATTTGCTTTTTCATGTCATTTTTATGTTCTGCGGTCTATTGAATCACTTGTACTACACTACCACAGGTTAACATACCACTATCAAAATATGGGTTTCTAATTTCTTCATCAAGACTTAGCCAAACCGCACCTTGGTTATTATTGGCCATAGGGCATCGCTGTACGTATAAGTTTTCAGCAGGTGATTTCAAATTCATGGTAATAGCTACTATATGTTCATTTAAGACTACTAAATGTTCCCTTTGTTGTTCTAGATTACCACTATTACCGATTGCCGAGAACATGTCGATACTTTTTTCCAAATGTTCTTTTTCAAGTGTACCCAAATCTTTTTTGGGTAATGATTCAAAAGCAGCAGCCGCTTTTTTGGCCAAAGAAGTAATTTGCTGGGGTTCACCAGAAACAAATGCATCTTTCATTTCTAAATAGGTATGCAAGGCCTTTGAAAAATCATCTTGAAAAGACTTTGAAAATTCCATCTCCATATGAGATGATGTTTCAGCTTTATTACTAGTAGCTTCCACCCCAGTATGATTTTCATGACCGGTCATTACCCTTCCTCCCATTTTGTTCATCATAGATTTTTTACCCTGTAGCTGTGCAGCGGCATCAATGGTAAACGTACCATTGGTAACAATTTCCTCTCCATGCTGTAAGCCGTTAGCGATAGTTATGTTTTCACCATTTCTACCATTGATTTTTACTTCCCGCATTTCAAAAATGGGTTGATCCACACTAGTTTTTACGTATACTAGAGACCGCTCCCCCGTCCACATTACGGCACTTGCCGGTACGGTAATAAATTCCTCATTATGGTTGGTGTCACCAGATATTTTACCGGTAACGAACATACCTGGCTTAAATAAATCATCTGTATTTTTAAGAATGGCCCTAACGATTACCGTACGAGTAGCATTGCTTAAAATTGGGTCTACAAAAGATATTATTGCCTCAAATTCTTTTGCTGCATAAGCATTTGACACTACTTTTATTTTCTGCCCAACTTTTAAACTTGGTATTTGATTTTCATAAGCATCGAATTCTGCCCAAACCGTAGTAAGGTTACTCACTTTTAATATAGGCTGACCTTGTTTTACGTAGTCTCCTTCCCTAGCCGTAACCTCTGTAACGGTACCGGTTACCGTAGCATAGATAGGAAAATTGTCCTTAACCTTACCTGTAGTTTCAATTGCGGCAATTTGAGCATCGGATAATTTCCATAATTTCAATTTATTCCTCACCGCTTCATATAACGCCGGCTGAGATTCTTTTAGGGTTGCCGTGGTCAAAAGCTCTTGTTGTGCCGCAACCAAATTAGGGGAGTAAATGGTCGCCAATAGCTGGCCTTTCTGGATCTTTTGCCCCTCATAATTAACATGTAAACGTTCTAATCGACCATCAAAATAACTGGCCTGTACCGCATTATTTTCATCATTGGGTACAATTTTACCGGAAAGTAAAATACTGTTCTCCCCAGATTCACCGGCAACCGAGCCAACTATCGTTGTTTGAATATTTGCCAAGGCAACGGCATTTTCGGTCATTTTAATTTCGTTGGCCGAAAGTCCGTCCGCACTTGTCTCCGCAGGTATTAAATCCATACCACATATAGGGCAATCGCCTGGTTCTGGCTGCATAATCTGTGGATGCATAGAGCAGGTCCACATTTCACTGGACCCAACCTCTTCATGGTCATGATCATTGAGCACTTTTTCACCCGGTGCAGTAGAATTATTGCCAAATATAAAATAGCCACAAAGCAACCCTACGAACACGGCGGCAACTAGGTAAAGAACATTTTTCTTCATACTTATTTTTCGTTTTCAAGGCGCTTGATCATCGCCTTCATTTCTTCGATTTCCTTTTTTTGTGCTTTGATAATATCATTGGCCAACTTTTTGACCTCTGGATCCTGAATATCTGCACGCTCACTGGTTAAAATTGCAATAGAATGATGCGGTATCATTGCCTTCATCCACAACACATCGCCTACAATGGGTGCTTGTACCCTAACCAAGCCCAAAGCACCTAAAAACAAAGCTATACTACCAACGATTATAACTATATTCTTTTTTCTATTCTTATACATATTACGCATTGCAAAAAACATGATCAATGCCATGGTCGAAATACCCAAACAACTCATATAAAACCTTGTGAGACTAAAATAAACATGGTCTATAGCATAGGTGTTTAGGTACATGGTGATGTACATGGCCACAAACGATGCCCCTAGCATCAATGCAAATTTTGTATAGTTATTGGTATCCATTTTATGATTTTTATGTTCTTCTGTTTTCATGATTTTTTAGTTTTAATTCAACTTCTTTTTAATTTTCCTAATAGTAGGCGAACTTGTATACCACAGTAAAAATCCGCTACCAACGGTAATCAATCCCAAAAGGGAAAAGGCTCTAAGTATTATATTATTAAAATTGTCCCTGCCTTGATAATCCATAGTGTGGGTCATCCAAAGAAAATCGAACCAGCGCCAATCTCTATATCTAACTGTTTGAAACCTGCCATTATTGACAGCTACATAAGCCTTTAAGTTTTTATCTGTCTTATAAGAAATTTCATAAGCAGGTAAAGGTCTTCCGCGATATTCATGATGCTTGCCCACAGCATCAATTTTCTGTATTTGCCCACGTTCTAAGTCAGAAAGCATAAAGCGGTCTGCAACTTTTAATGCCTCTTGTTCTGTGAGCCCTTCTTTTATTACCCCTGTACGTGCGTTAAAAAGCTTTGTTTTGTTGATCCAATAATAAGGTTGCCCAGCAATTTCCAGCAATTCTAAAGTTTTGATAGGTTCTTGAATAGCTATTTGGGAGCTTCCTATCAAATTTGAAAAAGATGCCTGTTCAGGAACTACCTTTTTATAATGATCCCCGTGTATTTCATCTATATCCGTCCAACTAAAATACATTCCACTAATCGTCCACATCAAAAACTGAATACCTAAAAAGATACCCAAATACCTATGTGCTTTTCTTATTCTTAATGCCGTTTTACGCTTTACCATTTTTTATATCAATCTAAATCTGAACCTCTTAACCTTAATGAATTTGCAATTACCGATACAGAACTAAAACTCATTGCTAAAGCCGCGATCATTGGCGACAACAGTATGCCAAAAAATGGGAATAACACTCCCGCCGCTATGGGCACACCAAGTGTATTATAGATCAAAGCAAAAAAGAGATTTTGTTTTATGTTCTGCATTACTTTATGACTAAGGTTTCTAGCTTTTACAATACCATGTAAATCTCCTTTTACCAATGTGATCATGGCACTTTCAATGGCAACATCCGTTCCTGTGCCCATGGCTATACCCACATCACTTTTAGCCAAGGCAGGAGCATCATTAATACCATCACCGGCCATGGCCACAACCCTACCCTGCTCTTGCAATTTTTCAACTTCATTGAGCTTATTTTCGGGTAACATTTCAGCTTTAAAATCGGTAAGGTTTAATTCACCGGCAACAGCTTGTGCCGTATTGTGGTTATCACCGGTTAACATTATCACCTCTATGCCTTTATCCTGTAGTTCTTTAATGGCCTTTGCACTAGAGGGTTTAATTTTATCACCAATAACAACATACCCTGTTACTTCTTCATTTACCGCTAAGTATGAAACTGTTTTACCTTGCTTTTGATGGTCCTGAACTTCTGATTGCATTTGTGACGATACCGGTGCATTTGCATATTCCATCATTTTAGCATTGCCTAAATAGAGAGACTTACCGTCTACACTACCCTCTACCCCTTTACCTGTTACGGAATTGAACAGTTCTGTTTTAGATATCTCTACCTGTTTCTCTTTTCCATACTTTACCGTGGCTTGGGCCAGTGGATGCTCGCTGGAGTTGTTCAGAGATGCAATTAGATGTAAAATCTCATGCTCTGTATAATCTTTAGAGAAAACCCCTATTTTATCAACAGTTGGTTTTCCTTCTGTAATGGTACCTGTTTTATCAACAATAAGAGTATTTACCTTATCCATTTTCTCAAGTGCTTCAGCATTTTTAATGAGCACCCCGTTTTGAGCTCCTTTACCAACACCGACCATTACTGACATGGGCGTGGCCAACCCTAAAGCACAGGGACAAGCAATTATTAAAACCGCTATTGCATTGACCAAGGCATAAACATACGCAGGATCAGGACCCCAGATCGCCCATACTACAAATGTTATTAGGGAAACAAGGACAACCACCGGCACAAAATACCCGGAAACGGTATCGGCCAACTTTTGTATAGGCGCACGACTACGGCTAGCATCGTTCACCATATGGATAATTTGAGATAAAAGGGTATCACTACCTACCTTTTCCGCCTGCATTAAGAATGATTGGTTTCCGTTTATGGTTCCACTATTAACATGATCACCAACGGTTTTATTAACCGGTATGGGTTCACCAGAGATCATGGACTCGTCCACAGTAATGTCTCCTTCAGTAATCTTACCATCTACAGGAATTTTATCACCTGGCTTAACTCGTAAAACATCTCCTTTTTCAATGGTATCTATAGCTACTTCTTCCTCTTTGCCATCCACAACTTTTATGGCTTTATTTGGGGCAAGTTTCAATAGTTCCTTTACTGCAGAATTTGTTTTGCTATGTGCCCTGGCCTCTAATACCTGACCCATTAATACCAACGTCAATATCACCGTTGCGGCTTCAAAGTACACATGCACTGCACCGGATTCCGTTTTAAATTGTGCTGGAAAAAAATCTGGAAACAACATACCAAAGACACTAAAAAGCCATGCAACACCGGCACCGATACCAATTAAGGTAAACATATTAAGATTCCATGTCCTTATACTTCTATACGCTCTTTCAAAAAACATGCGCGTAGCATAGAACACCACCGGAATTGATAAGGCAAACTGAATCCAGTTCCATTTTTTCTGGGGCATAACCTTATATAACGGGTTATCCGGAATCATTTCGCTCATAGCAATAATGAATATGGGCAAGGTAAATGCTAATGCGATCCAGAATTTTTTGAGCAATTTCTTATAGGTTTTCTCTTCTGCAGAACTATCAGCCTCCATAGGAACCAAATCCATACCACATATAGGACATGATCCCGCTTCATCTTTAACTATTTCTGGGTGCATAGGACAAGTCCACTGTTCTGATGATGTAGAAGAGAGGTTCTGTTCTTCAACCAGGTCCATACCACAAACCGGGCAATCACCCGGCTTATCATATGTTTTATCACCTTCACAATGCATGGGACAATAAAAGGTGCCGTTCCCTTTCTTTGATTTCTTTACATGGTTATCCTTCTTAGATACACCCTTATCAAAAACTTCACTTGAACTATGAATAGAATATGTACCGCCTTCTTTCTCCAGTACGTTCTGAAAAGTCTCTATTGGTATATGCGATTGCATTTCAATAGTTGCCTCCGCTTTT
The DNA here is from genome assembly GCF_902506355.1 of Maribacter litoralis. NCBI lineage: Bacteria > Pseudomonadati > Bacteroidota > Flavobacteriia > Flavobacteriales > Flavobacteriaceae > Maribacter > Maribacter litoralis. Next base: position 4,053,758 of record NZ_LR733271.1, read on the forward strand.
TCTAAATCTACAGATGCATTGGTAACACCATCAACTTTTGAAAGTGTTTGCTCAACATGACTTCGGCATCCGTTACATGTCATTCCGTGTATGTGATAAACGTGTTTCATAATGCACTTTAGTTTAATTTCTTAATCATAAGGTGTAGCATAGAAAACCGATTCTATAACGCCTTACTTGGACTACCATAAATTCAACAATTAATAGGGAACAGCTTAACCTGAACCGAAAAATAACTGTTATTAAACCTTAAAAAATGCCTGATACGGAAGTGATTAAACACTAACCATTAACATAAGAAATACACTTCCTGTACCAGGACTTTATTCTTTACTATCTTTTAAACTTAGTTGATTTCCCTCTGTACCGTACCACATCTCAGCATAGAGCTACCATAATAAGGGTTTAATACAGCTTTCTCTGTGCTTAACCAAGCGGTACCACCATCGTACATTGGACAATACTGCTCATATACCGTACTTTCACTACCTGTAATAGCGATCATATTAGTAATAATTACACTTAAATATTTAAAGTGTTCCCGTTGACTATCTAAATCACTACTTGAAATTTCTACCGCATATTTTTGAGCATCTTCAGCTATGGCAGCTAAGGTTTCTTGTTGACTATCCGTATAAGCGGACTTATTGAGATTACCCAATGAGGCTGCAAGTACACCGCCCATTTTTTTAGCAGAATTGTTATCATCTTCAACCAAAGCATTCTTTAAATTAAAATAATCTTCAAGTACACTTTCTGAACTTACATTCTGTTCACTGCCCATAGTCCCTGTTTCATCCAAAACCTCTTGCTTTTCTACACTTTCTTTAGCCGATGGTGTTGACTTTTTATTGGTTTCTTTGCATGATACTGATAGCATCAAAACAGTAATAAATACCAATGACCCTATATTTCTTTTAGTTGTTTTCATCATATTAGTTTTAATTTCAAATTTATTATCTAGTTAAAAAGTTTTGTGTCATAATTATGGTTCTTATCTACGTAATTCCGTCTAAGGTGTTTCTTCTATTCAACTGATTATTTTTATATTCCGTTAAACTCATACCCGTTTCTTTCTTAAAAAGCCTACTTAAATGATTTACATTGCTATAATCAAGTAATTGTGAAATTTCGGTAAAGTTGTATTCTTGCAATTGCACCAATTCTTTCACCTTTTCCAGCTTAAGTTTTATAAAGTATTTTTCAATAGTAACATTTTCATTAACGGAAAATATCTTACTAATCTTTGAATACTCCAAGCCCATTAAACCCCCTAAATACTTAGACAGTGTATGTTCTAAATGAAACGGTAATGTTTGTAACAACTTAATGAGTTCAATTTTTATTTGTTCTACCAATCGTTGCTCTTGACCAAGTAATATTTCAAAACCATTTTGCTCTAATGCCGATTGTATATTCACAAAGTCATCATTAGAACTTTCTGTATAAGTAATTGTACCTAACTCAATGTTTTTCAATGTAATACCTAACTTTTCAATTTCACTTCTAATGACTTTAATACAGCGACTACACACCATATTCTTTACAAATAATTTCTTGTCCATAGCCTAGTCTATTAAGTAATTAATAATTGCCGATTGCAGGTAGTATTGCTGAATAGATGCTATTTGATTCAACTCAAATTTGAGCTGTAGTTCCTGTATGTCCAACACATCATTAAAGTCAATTGTGCCGGTCTCGTAATTGGCAATTAGAATTTGCTCGGCATCTTTGGCCTGTGCTACATTTTTACTTTGAATGTTGTAGGCTATTCTAGCTTGGTTACGTTCTGAAATAGCTTTAGCGAAAGCAGACTCTAACACATTAAGGCGACTGTTCTTTTGAAACTCTATTTCTTGTTTTCGTAATTCATTTTGCTTGGAAATCGATTTATATCTATGATTAAAAATGGGTACTGAAACTGAAACCATAGGCATTAAAATATCTTTACCATTGTCATCTAAGACCATATCGGTACGTTCGCTGACCGGTAAATAGTCTATACCAAACCCAATTGTAGGTGCACTTTCGCGTTGGTTAAGCAATTCTGACTTTACAACAGACTCATAAAGTTTATCATATTTTAATAGTTCTGGGTTAAGGGCAAGTTTTTCTGTATCTATACCAAAATCTTCATTGGGCATGTCCAATAAGTCAACTATTTCTACAACCGTGGTTGCTTCACTATTGCGTAAAATATTGAAGTTTGCCTGTTCAGAAATAAAAGCTTCTTCTAGTATTTCTATTTGCTGTTGTAGCTCATTCTGGCGAATTTGTAAACGTAAAACATCTACCGCAGAAGCCTTACCCACTTGCACTGAGGTCAATGCCAGGCGCTCATAGGTTTGTAATAGTTGAATATTCTGCTCAAGTATTCTTTGCTTTGAACGTATTAGATATAGCTCATAATATGACCGGGATACCGATAGCGCCAATTTTCTTTTTGCGATAACGATTTCCACATACTCCGAATCTGCCATTGAAGTAGCGTAATTTTCACGGGCGGTAATTGTACCGAACCATGGCAACATTTGTTTTACCCCGATTCGGGCACGTTGTGCACCAACCCTAGTTTCTGGCTCACTTACAAAATAGCCGGCACTTATTTCGGTATTAGGAACCCAAGCCGCCTCATTTACTTTTTCATCCGCAATTTGATATCTTAATTCTAGAGATTGAATCTCAGGATTATTTTCAACTGCTTCTTCTATATACTTTTGTACATGTTGTGCTTTTACAGAAAGAACAACAAACCAAAAACAGAGATTTAGAATACTATTTTTCATCCGTTTAATTTTTTAAGTTGATATTCTTTTTTCCAGCTAAACAATACCGGAACTAAAAAGTATGAAGTAATATCTATAATCATTCCTCCAAATATGGGAATTGCCATAGGTATCATAATATCGCTACCTTTTCCTGTGGAAGTCAATACCGGTAGCAATGCTAATATTGTGGTTACTGTAGTCATTAAACAAGGACGAATACGTTTTCCTGCAGCATCTAAAGTTGCTTTTGTAATTCCTGTTTTGTCCGTTGGTTTCTCACTGTCAAATGTCTGGGTCAAATAGGTTGCCATTACCACACCGTCATCTGTAGCAATACCGAACAAGGCAATAAAGCCTACCCAAACGGCCACACTTAAGTTAATGGTTTTCATATTAAAAAGTGTGCGCAAATTTTCACCGAACAAACTAAAGTTGAAAAACCAATCTTGTCCGTAAAGCCAAATCATTACAAACCCGCCGGCAAAAGCCACTGCTATTCCTGTAAACACCATTAATGAAGTGGTTACCGATCTGAATTGAAAATATAAGATCAAGAAAATAATTAATAGTGCCATAGGTACTACAATAGAAAGAGTTTTCTCTGCTCTTAGTTGGTTTTCGTAAGTTCCCGTAAAGCGATAACTTATGCCTTGAGGTACCGTTAAGCTACCATCTTCAATTTTCCTATCAATTAAAGCTTGTGCATTCTCAACAACATTTACTTCGGCAAAACCATCTAACTTATCGAACAATACATAGCCAATTAAAAAAGTATCTTCACTTTTAATTACCTGCGGACCCTGTTCATACCTAATTGTAACAAGATCACCCAATGGTACTTGAGAACCATTTTTTATAGGAACATATATACTTTTTAAATCATCGGGATTCGACCTTAATTCCCGAGGGTAACGAACCCTAACACCATAACGCTCCCTTCCTTCAACGGTTTGTGTTAATGGCATACCCCCAACAGCAACCTGCAACACCTCTTGCACATCCATAATTGAAAGTCCATAACGTGCTAGCTGATCTCGTTTAATATCAATTAATAGATATGGTTTGCCCACAATGCGATCTGCAAATACAGCTTGCTTTTTGACCCCTTCTACTTCTTTTAAAATAGATTCCAATTGCAGCCCAAAGTTTTCAATGGTATTAAGATCTGGACCTTTCACCTTAATGCCCATTGGCGCACGCATACCGGTCTGCAGCATTACAAGCCTAGTCTCTATAGGTTGTAATTTTGGAGCAGAAGTCACACCTGGAAATTTGGTCACTTTAACGATCTCGTTCCAAATATCATCTGGACTGTTAATTTCGGGGCGCCAATTTCTATAATATGATCCGTCTTCATCTTCGATAAAATCTTTGTTTGTGGCAGTTGTCTTAAGCTGTGAAGCTTTGTAACTGGCATCTTCATTAATCTTGTTATTCGGGTTAATGACAAACTGACCATTTTTGAGAACGAACAAGCCATCATTATTTACCTTGTAGCGTTGTCTATCACCATTACTATTCCGCATATATTCAGACTTATACTGAATCATATTTTCATACATGGATAGCGGAGCTGGATCAAGTGCAGATTCCGTTCTACCAGACTTACCTACCACCGTTTCTATCTCAGGAATACCGGCAACGGCCATATCTAACTGCTGCAATACACGCTTATTCTCTGCTACACCGGCATGTGGCAAAGAAGTGGGCATTAAAAGAAAAGAACCCTCATTAAGGGCCGGCATAAATTCTTTACCCGTATTTCTCATGATCAAGAACCCCAATAGCAAAACAGTAGTGGGAATCGTTAAAAAGAGAAGACGATTATTAAGTGCCCAACGTAGAATTTGATCATAATATCTTCTAAAAACTGCAAAAACACCTAAAAGACCAAAGCAAATAATGGAGACAAAAATCAAGTTCAGAATAATGCTTCGATCAAAACCAAGTGGTCTCCAATACGTCGCCAATAACATTACGATTGCTAAAGTTGAAACACCAATATTGATAAGATTTTCCTGGTTTGTAGAGATAAATGCTTTCAACCTTAAAAAAGCAATTACCCCAAAGGCAACTAACAGCAGACCTAACCAAAATCCATATACAACCGCAGTGATACCAAGTATTACGAAAAGACCGTTAACAACATAGGCCGTACCCGTTTTTATACTTCTTTTTCTGAAAAGAAATGCAGCAATTGGCGGTATTAAGAAAAGAGCAATAACCAGTGATGCCGTTAATGCCATGGTTTTTGTAAATGCCAATGGCCTAAAAAGTTTTCCCTCTGCCCCTATCATGGTAAATACAGGCAAAAAGCTAATGATAGTAGTTAAAACTGCCGTTAATATCGCTCCAGAAACTTCTGAAGTGGCATTATATATAATTTCATTGGTAGTGTATTCTTCCCCATTGGCATTAAGGCGTAGTTTATCGTCCTCTTGATGTCTTATCATATTCTCTGCCAGAATTACACCAACATCTACCATGGTGCCAATAGCGATAGCTATACCCGATAAAGCCACAATGTTAGCGTCTACATTAAAAAGTTTCATTGCTATGAATACCATTAATACGGCAACGGGCAATAATCCTGATATTAGAATAGAAGCACGCAGATTATAAACCATTACAATAATTACAAGAATTGTAATAAGAATCTCCAAGGTTAGGGCCTCATCCAAAGTATGCAAGGTTTCTTGAATAAGTTCTGTACGGTCATAAAATGGTACTATGGTCAATTGAGATGTACGACCGTCTTCTAATATTTTTGAAGGCAATCCGGAAGATATCTCTGTAATTTGTTCCTTTACATTATTAATTACCTCTAACGGATTGGCGCCATACCTAGCCACTACCACTCCACCAGCAACTTCTGCACCTTCCTTATCTAAAATACCTCTTCTGGTTTGTGGACCCAAGTGAACGTTAGCTACATCTTTAACACGTATTGAAACAAAATCTTTCGAGGTAACTACGGCATTCTCTATATCTGCAATTGATTTTATGTAGCCTAAACCTCTAACCAGATATTCCGCCTGATTCATCTCTAAGGTTTGCACCCCAATATCTTGATTAGACTCCTTTACCGCCTTAACTACATCTCCCAATCCAATACCATACTGCCTCATTTTTTCGGGCTCAACATCTATTTGATATTCCTGTACATAACCACCAATAGAAGCTACTTCAGATACCCCGCCTGCCGATGCAAGACCGTACTTTACATAATAATCTTGTATGCTACGTAATTCTTGTAAATCCCAACCACCTGTTACATTACCATCTTTATCACGACCTTCTAAGGTGTACCAGTAAATTTGTCCTAACCCTGTGGCATCTGGACCTAGAGTGGGGTTTACTCCATCCGGTAGCAGACCACTTGGTAGTGAATTTAGTTTTTCAAGAATTCTACTCCGGGTCCAGTAAAATTCAACATTTTCCTCAAAAATGATATATATACTGGAAAAACCGAACATAGATGAGCTACGTATGGTCTTAACCCCCGGTATACCCAAAAGGGTAGTCGTTAAAGGATAGGTAATTTGGTCTTCAATATCTTGAGGAGATCTACCTTCCCATTTGCTGAAAACAATCTGTTGGTTTTCGCCAATATCGGGTATGGCATCTACTGCCACCGGATTAGATGGTAAAATACCCGTGTTCCAATTAAAAGGAGTGCTTACAACACCCCAACATACGAACAAGACCAGTAACAATACAGCAACCAACTTGTTCTCTATGAGAAATTTAATGCTCTTATTTAGCATATATCATTGATATTAAATAGTTAAATCAAAAGTTTAGATGTTAAAACAATAACAAACAAAACATGCCCAAAACAAGTATCCTGTAGGGCTCAGTTTCCGATCAAAAACCGGAACTATTTAATAAATCAAATTAAAAATGTCTGGTGCAGCACTTGCACATTCTGTTTGACAAAAGGAGGGGAATAATCTTTATAGGAAAATTCATTAGAATCAATTCCTTGAAAAAGATTGATATAAGAATAAGTAAATGTAGCCACAAAAACCTGTTGATCAAAAGATAATTGATCAAACGATACTTTCATGCTTTCAGCTCCTTCAACATTCAATTGGGTATCTGTACAACAAGATTTTTCGGTATAAGTAGTGTTATCACAATCAGTTTTAACTTTTTCCATACCGCAAGTCTTCACTTGCTCCATGATAGAAAAATCAACCAGCATATCTCCGCAATAGTGCATGTCGACACTAAATGACATTGTAGATAAAAACACTACAACTGCCATAGTAACAGAGAGAAATTTGTGAATTAACTTTTTCATTATATGCAAAATTACTAATTATAATAATACAAAAGATGCTATTTTGCTTATTCAATTGATTTTATCCGTTACAAAAACCATCTGATTTAATCAAGTACCATCTAAACAAATCGATGAAAGCATATTTTGCATCTCTATTAGCAAAGGTAAAAACCACAACAATTTCAAGTCGTTTTAACAAGGAAAAGTGAAAAAATTAGGATCAATAAAATAAAAACTTTATTTTAGTACAATAATTAATTTAGCGTGACAAAGAAACCAAATTTTGTTCTCCTTTCTGAAAACAATACCTACTACGTAGAATACCTTATTGGGCATCTTGTTTTAGCCAACAGTATTACCGAAGCTGTTATTTTTGAATCGCAATCGCAAGCCCTTAAATTTCAAAAATACTTGTACAAGCATTGTAGTGTCCGTTTCTCGGTAAATACTTTTATCGCCTAACACACCAATATCTAGCTTGATTCAAAAAAAGTCATACATCGGTAAGATGTAAGTCTACACAAACATCAAAAACTTATCATCCAAAAAAAATAAAATGAAATATATCGCATTCCTTTTTTTATTGACTTCCTTGGTTTCTTGTAAACTATCGGATGACACCAATACCACCACTGTTGTTGAACCCATTGATTACACCGAAACCAACGAAGCAGAAATAAATGCTTATCTGGAAGACAATTCGTTAGAATCGCAAAAAACCGCATCGGGTTTACATTATATTATAGAAAATCAAGGTGAGGGTGCAGCACCAACGGCAACATCTAATGTTACAGTGGCTTACAAAGGCTATTTTCTTAACGGGACGGTTTTTGATCAAAGCGAAGAAGGAATCACCATTGGTCTTGATCAAGTTATTTCGGGATGGACGGAAGGTATTCAGTTATTCAACGAAGGTGGCAATGGTATGCTACTGATTCCTGCTCACCTGGGCTATGGTAGTTTTGATTATAATGGAATACCCGGTGGATCGGTATTGGTTTTCGATATTGAACTACTTTCCGTTAATTAAACGAAAACGCTTTTATAGGCATTTTAGCCGTTTTTACTTGAGTGGTCGCTCCTACTTGTTCCGTCCAAGCAAAGAATAAGGTTTCTTCCATTATTTCCATTTGGGGAAATCCTGATTTTCGGGAATCTGCCATTTCGGTAATTACTTGCTTCTGAGAAGTTTTACCGTCGGCACTTACCGCCATTGCCTTGAACAGGGCTACCTTATCATTCACTTCCATCCAACTTACAATAGCCGTCTCCTCATCTGCCCAAAGCACATCTACTCTACCCATAACCTTACCTTCAACAATTATAACAGGTTCTATAAAAGTAGCGCCGCCATCTGAAGAAAATACCAGTTGTACTTTTTGTTTGTTCTCAGCTGCCGTAAACCATGCTACGACCAAATTATTACCCAGTACATCGACTTTTGGTCCGTTCACCGGGCAACCTTTTATTTGCCAATCATCTTCATGTATTACTTTAGGTGCCGTCCACTCCCCTTCTACCTGACGAACAATACTGATATCCCTAATTTCACCATCTGATCGGTCTCTATAAATGACCACGGGTCCATTATCGGTAATAGCAGAAGTAGTTTGGCAGCAATCGCAGGTTTTATCATCTAGCTCGTATTCTTCTATTAGTTTACCGGTTGTAGTCACGATTCCCCCACGCAGCGTCATTGCTCCCCTCTCGCCTTCTTCATTTTCTTCCGTATGTCTACCATCTAACCAATTGACAAAGAAATGGTTCTGATATGGCACTATACTTACAAAACCATGTTCGGTTGGGGTTTCATCAGTATGTAGAGCCAAATCGGTTTTCCATAGCATTTCCCCCTTTGGCTTTATATTCATTTTTATATCATAGGAATAAGTACCCGCGCTGGATTTTTTAAGTATGTGCGACCATAAATTGCCGTTATTTTCAGAAATCATCGGGTAATCTGCCCAATTCACAAACCAATTTGTACCACTTAGTATATTTTGTGCTTCTTGCCACTCGCCATCAATCAATTCTGAGTAATTCATTGTTGACAACGAATCGTTAGGTGATTCTACCCAAGATAATAAGGCTACATCTTTATTGATCACAAGATGTGGCAATGCCGATGTAGTACCTGCAGGAGAATTCATTTCCGTAACCAATTGAGCTGAATTATCCGTTAGAGGATTTATATCTTTTTTTTCGGATGTTTCTTTGCATCCACTTATAAAACTACAAGCAACTAAAAAAATATAGAATAAGGTTGGTTTATGCATTACTGAACCGCTTTGAGTTTTTCGATCATTTCAGGACTATCCCACTTTAATCCGCCATCAAAACGTAATACCTGCTCCCCTACTTCATTATAAATAAATGTTGCCGGTAAGGCACTTACATTTTCTTCGGCATATGCCCCGTTGAATTTTATATAATTCAATTGAAAACCACGGGCTTCCTTAAACTTGTTGATTTTTTCGACCGATTGATCTGATGCAATCAGAAATACGTAATTATCCTTTTCTAAAATAGCTTGTGCCTTTTCCATATCCGGCATTTCCTCAATGCAAGGCCTGCACCAGGTTGCCCAATAATTCAACAATACACGTTTACCCTTGTAATCACTCAATTCAATGGGATTACCTTCTAAATCTTCATAAGTTGCTGTGGGTACTTGCTCTTTGTTATTTTCGGCTGTTACCGATTCTGGCGCCTTGGTCTTCACCTCTTTACAACCTACCACCATGGCAACAGTTAAAACCAAGAAATACAATGTTCTTAAATACATATTCAAATATAATATTTCAAACTATTAAAACAGTTGGTATTGAACCAAAAAAAAACCGCCTATTAGGCGGTTTTTCATTATATAATTTAAGTCTATTACTTGATTTCTACAAGCTCTAGATCAAAGGTCAAATCTTCACCAGCCAATGGGTGATTTGCATCTACTACAATGTCATTTTCATTTACCTCCGCTACACGTAATTGTCTTTCGCTACCGTCTGCATTGGTTGCCATTAACGCCATATTTACTTTTGGCTCTATTTCTGCTGGCAATTCAGATTTTGGTACTGTCTGAAAAAGCTCTTTTTGCTTTTCACCATATGCATCTTCCTTAGCTATAACGATAGTTTTTTTCTCATTCGCTTCCATATCCAATAAACCTTTTTCAAAACCAGGTATTAAACTACCTTGTCCTAATTTTACTTCTAAAGGCTCTCTGTCTACCGAACTATCAAATACTTGACCATCACTTAATTTTCCTGTGTAATGTACACGTACTTGACTATCTGCTTTTACTTTGCTCATACTGTTAATTTCTACTATTTCACTTAATTAAGGCACAAAGGTATTGTTCTCAATAGGGAATAACGAAGAATATGGAAAAACCTTCCCTTTTTAGCCTATTCTTAACATAAATGAAGGGTAAACACACTAAAAACCAACTAATTGCAAGTAATTTGTAATAAAAAAATCTATGATATCTTGTTTATAATGAATAGTGTTGTCAAGTATTGATACTATTTAAATGTATACTTTGATCCATTTCATTTAAAATACTAATCTTTAGAATCTAAAGATTCAATAATACCATTATATTGTATCGTATTTCTATTACTGGTATTCACCGATACCACACAAGATTTATTAGGGTAAACCTGCATGTTCACTGTATACCGGTCTGTACTATTACTTATCTGAAAAGTAACCATATACCTTTGTTTGTCTGCATTAAAAGTTTGATTGTAATCATCAGGAACACCATTAAACTCAACACCATCTGCTGTACCATAAGTTCCTCCAAATTGCCTTTCTCCGTAGTAGGGTAAATTAGCGGATACACTATCATTCGTAACTTTTATGTAATTACCGTTACCGTTTAAATCTATCCTTGAAATATTACTACCTGGCGGCAAAAGACCACTATTGGCAACTGCTGTTAAACTTTGGGTCGCCAAAGGGTTGGAAGATTTTGCCTTAAATTCAAAATTCTTTGAAGACATGATACCATGTATAGGATGCGAATCATCAATTATTGTTTTCGATGATTTGCAACTAAGCAACACACAACTTAAAATGAAATATAAAAATGGTTTCATAAGGTACACTTTTTAATCACCCTATCTACTGCCAATTCTATGCCAAAGGGTGCTGTTTAATCTTCAAATTCTTCCTCTTCGAATTCGGTATTCACTAAAACCGATTTCTCAAAATTGATGTTGCGTGATTCTTTATACAACGCTTTGATCAAACGCTGTCTCTTTCGGTCTGAAATATCCAATGTATCAAGAGCTTTTATTTTTTGTTTTAAAGCCGCTCTCTGTAACATTACAGCGGTCTCATAATTGGGCTCAAACTGAAACATAATTGGTCCTTCATCCTCTTCTGTTGTTTTTGAAGCTGGGGTATTGTTCTGCTGTGAATACAACATACCCGTACAAAAAAATGTGCAGCAAATTGCCAGCCGCATAAATAGTTTCATATCAATTTCATAAGTGTTCTACCTCTAAATTAAGAACATTTATTTAAAATTGTACAGAAACCTGTCACCAGCATAAAAATTGACATCAAATTTACCAATCACCTAAGAAATAAGTATTTAGACGATGTGCCTAGAATCTGCACGTTTTCTAAACTTTAAGGTATACTCCATAAAGTCGAATTCAAGTTCAGAAGTTTCCCTAATATGTAAATTTACCATTTTGTGCTGCTCCGGTAATACGTCATTAGTAGATTTCAAATAATCCAATAGACTTTTATTTGCCTCGGAAAGCTTCTTAATGGTATTTTTTAACCGGAATTTAGTTTCGAACAACGCCATAGTTGTAGGTTCATAAAGATAAGAGTCTACCCTTATTTTAAAGTGTTGAATAGTGTTCTTACACCGTTCTAATTTACCTAAGCACTTTGATTTATCCTGTACATTTTCCATGGCTTTTGATTTAGAAGTAAAAATGTGGGAATTTTACTTCAATTTAAGATAAACACTTCATATTTATACTATGTTTGTGTAAGTTTAACTTTATTTTAAAATGGAACCTATAGTGCTAACATTATTAAAACAAAACAGTTAGCATAGCTTAATATTAATCTTCCTTATTATTAAGATATTTTTAATTGTGAAGCATTTTCAAAATGAGTACCTTAAACTAAACTTATAGCCTATGAATATCAATTTTGAATACGACGATGTAAAAGCCAGCAATCGATTAGAGATTATGGCAGCACAAAAATTAGAGAAATTATTGGACAAGTATGATTTTATTGTAAGATCCGATGTTTTTTTCAAAAAGGAGAATACCTCTTCCCCAGACACAGGTATGGTTTGTAACATACGCTTAAGTGCACCCGGTCCGCGTTTATTCGCACAATCCTCCTCAGCTAGTTTTGAAGCATCCATTGCTTCATCTATAGAGGATTTACATCGGCAATTGGAAAAACGAAAAGCAAAAATGCAGTCTCATTAGACTGCATTTTTTTATTGTTCAATTTCTTTTTCTACCTGGGTATATTCTGCCACCACTTCCTTAATTTTCTCGGAGAAAGGGTTTCGTTTTAGTTCCAATAGTAAACGTTTTCTTTTTCTATCGGATATTTCTACAGAATCCAATATTTCCTTAACGCGATACTGATACGCAATACGACATTGTTTCAATGCAATACGCTCAGAGGCTGTTAATACATAATCTGACTCAAATTGATTTAACAAAGGGCGTTTGGTTACTTGCGCACTAACAGTATCTGAGTTTTGTGCAATAGCAGTGTTCATTCCCAAAAAAAGGCACATGAAAACACCACCCAAAAGAGTTAGTTTTTTCATTTCATATAATTGTTCTAACCGTAAAGTAGCATTTTTAAAGCCAATGGTCAAAAAACTAGAAGCCTACTTGCACTTCATCGAACCTTTTGCTCGCTTTATCTGTAATAGGCAATCTACCAAGCTTTTTAGTCACTTATTGCAAATAGGCTAAAAATATAGGCAAAAGTTGTAATGCTTTTTAAATGCAAACATCACCTTTGCAAAAACGATACGGTATTTAAATAAATGATAATCAAGCATTAACGTTTTAAATAAATGACAGTGCTACTTTCCATTTTTTAATACCTTTGCAACTTCAAAAATTTTATATGATAGTCTGGATTGTCTTTATTGCATTTGTACTTGTATTCCTTGCCTTGGATTTAGGGGTTTTTCACAAGAACGAACATGTTATCAAATCGAAGGAGGCAGGTATCTGGACCGCTATTTGGGTAACTGTTGCCTTGGCATTTAGTGGAGTTATTTATTGGCTTTTCAATGCTGGCATTGTTGACAACCCAACTGCATTGACTCCCAACGACGCCGTTCTAAAATATATAACGGGTTACTTGATCGAGCTTTCATTAAGTGTGGATAACGTTTTTGTTATTGCCGTCATCTTCTCCTCGTTTAAAATTCCACCTTTGTATCAGCACCGTGTATTGTTTTGGGGTATTTTAGGTGCTATCGTATTTAGAGCCTTAATGATTCTCTTCGGTGTTGCCTTAATTACCAAATTCGAATGGATCATATATGTTTTTGGCGTATTCCTGTTATATACCGCCTTTAAAATGTTGAAAGGTGATGATGAAAACTTTGACCCCAAAAACTCTTTTGTATTCAAACAGATTAAAAGAATATACCCGGTGACCACCACATTACATGGTCACGATTTCTTTGTAAAGCGAATGGGACTCAATGCTGCTACGCCTCTTTTTGTTGCTTTAATCGTTATTGAATTGACCGATATTCTCTTCGCGTTAGATAGTATACCCGCAATTTTAGCCATTACAGCCGATCCGTTTATTGTGTTCAGCTCTAATATACTTGCAATTTTAGGCTTACGTTCCATGTACTTCCTTATTTCAAGAATGCTTGAAAAGTTCAGATACATTAATTATAGCCTAGTCGTTATTTTGGCGTTTGTAGGATTAAAGATGTTATTTTCCCATTACGTTCATTTACCAGAATGGGTTTCGTTGACCGTAATTTCCGTTGCACTGATATCCGGTATTCTTGCCTCCACATTAATCAAGGAAAAGGATTCAGAACATAACATCGACAATTAGATTATTTTGCCGATAATTTGGCATCGATAATTGCCATGGCATCACCAACGGTCTGCATGTTCTCCATATCTTCATTTTCAAGGCGGATATCGAAGGCATCCTCAACATCCAATACAATATCCACTAAGTTGGCGGAGTTGATATTGAGGTTGTTCATTAGGTGACTATCTTTCGTAATATCAGTAACCGCTACGTCTTCCGGAAGATATACTTTTATAATGTCTTTTAACTTTTGATATTTTTCCTCTTTAAGCATAAGTATATTTTATTTAAAATACCAATTGGTATGCAAATTTAATTCTCTATATGTTACATTGAAAATGCCTTAAAAATAACACAGGCATTTACATCTCCGAATCCGAAGCTTGCTTTGGCTATCACCCTTGGTTCATAAAATGCTGTTTCTCTCGGAATACAAGACCCAGCAATTACGTCGGTAATCTCTGGGTGTATATCTTCACAATTTATATTTTTAAAAACCACTTTCTCCTTAAACTGAAGAATTGCAGCTACACTTTCAATACTACCTGCTGCAGCTAGACAATGACCGATTACCCCTTTAAACGAATTTATAAACGGAAAGTCTTTACCTTTTCGGTTAAGTGCCTTGCTCCAATTTAATATCTCCAGCCCATCTTTGGTTGTAGCAGTCAAATGTCCGTTAATCACATCAACTTCAGAAGCCTTAATACCCGAATTGGAAATAGCATTACTAATACAGCGTTGTACGGCCATACTATTTGGTGCGGTCATAGATCCTTCATCTATTTGTCCTCCACTATTAATTTCACCCCCTAAGACTTCGGCATAGATGTGTGCACCCCGTTTTTGGGCACTCTCTAAAGATTCCAAAACCAAAGCCCCTGCGCCACTACCAGGTATAAAACCGCTAGCAGTAGCACTCATAGGTCGGCTTGCCTTGGTGGGGTCATTATTATATCCCCTTGGCAAAATACGCATGGCATCAAAACCTCCCCATACATAAGGTCCGCTATCACTACAACTACCGGTCAACATAATTTCTGCCTTCCCTTGACTTATGCGGTCATAAGCCATAATGATACCTTCAGTTCCCGTAGTACATGCGGCGGAATTGGTGGTTACCTGATTACCGCACCCCAACATACCGCCTAAGTAAGCACTGATACCACTCGCCATTGTTTGTATAACCGAAGTACTGCCCAGTCTCCGTACATTACCATCATCAATTAAATGAATGGCTTCCCTAAATTTATCCACTCCCAGAATTCCTGTTCCAAAAATAACTCCGCGGTCCCAGCTTGGCTCATTGGTCAAGTTCTTATCCAGACCAGCATCTTTCCAAGCATCTACACCGGCAATTACTCCGTATACTACTCCAGTTGCGTTTAATCCTCTACGTTCTAGAGGTGTAAAGTAACTATCAATTAGTTTGTCCTTAACCAAAGGTTCTCCCGCTACCTGACAACCAAAACCTAATTTTTCCAAGTTTGGTTGATGCCGAATTCCGCTTTTACCATTTAGTAAAGCCTGAGTAAAATCAGAAAGCCCCACACCATTTGGTGCGCACACTCCTAAACCTGTTATGACCACACGTCTACTCATTTGTAATACTTATCATGCCTGCTAAAGTGCCTTTACAGACCAATTTATCTTCTTCATTATACATTTTCACATTACATTTCAATTTCTGAAACCTAAAATAAACAAGCTCGGAAACCACCCTAACACACTCATCGGGAAATACAGGCAATAAAAATTCCATTTGCGAACTACTCATTCCTATCAGCAAATCATCAAACATTGTGTCTTTCTCCAATAAATGAATACCCAAGCACACCAAGCCAATCTGCGCACAACATTCTGTCAACAACACTCCTGGAGTCACAGGATTGTTTTTAAAATGACCGGTATAAAAACCTGCATCCTCCTTGAATGTATATAAACCCTCTACTCCATCATCATCCAACTGCAAAAGCTTATCTACGAACAAAAATGGCTCTGAATAGGGCAATCGGTCCAAAATCCAACTAAACGATTCGTTCATCATTTTACATTTACATCAAACTTTCTCCCCCATCCACTTTGATAACGGTACCGGTAATCCATTTTGCTTCATCGGTAGTCAACATATATACCGCATTGGCTACATCTTCGGGAGTGGTTAAGCGATTATTGGGGTTTCTCTTTAAACCATTTTCCTTTATCTGCTCAAAACCAGGAATCATAGATAGCGACTTTGTCATGGTAATACCTGCCTGTATACAATTCGCCTTTATCCCCAGTGGGGCAAATTCCAAAGCAATACTTCGTGTTAGTGCCTCTAATGCTACTTTTGCGACCGAAACTGCACCGTAATTGGGCAAAGCTTTGGTATTTCCTTCACTGGTAAAGGAAATTATTCTTGTGTCACTAGCAAACAAATTTGCCGATACCAATGCTTTTGTCCAATCGTACAAACTTAATGCCATGGCATCAAAAGTTATTTTGAAATCCGTAGCGGTTAATGTTGGTGTATCTTTGGAATACATAGGCTTTAACGTGCCTTTTGCCACGCTGTGCACCAAAACCTTAATATGCTCCCCAGATGGTAATTTCTCTTTTATATCAGAAATGATAGCTGTTCGTTTTTCTGCGTTTAAAGCATCTACATTCATAGCTATACATTCATTCCCCATAGCCTTAATTTCCGCAAAGTTCTTTTCAATGACATCCATATCTGCACGTCGATCTCTGTGTAAGATGATGATGTGGTAGCCATGTTTTGCCAATTTCTTTGCGGTTGCCAGTCCCAAACCGCTACTACCTCCTACTATTAATGCCCAGTAATTGTTTTTCATGTCTATAATTATGCTACCATTCTATTAAAACCCGCTGTGCCGAAAACCCCGGACCAAAACTGAGAATTAAACCTTGTTCTCCTATCGGTATATTTTTTTCTATAAAGCGCTCTAAAACATATAGAACAGTAGCACTGCTCATATTACCATACAGTCTTAAAACTTCTCGGGTATCATCAATATTCTTTCCTAAAGCACCGAATAACGATTCAACGGTCTGTACTATTTTCTTTCCTCCGGGATGAAATACCAAATGATCTACTTTCTGAATGTTACTTCCATACTTTTCTAAAAAAGGATGAACGATTTTTTCAAAATGGTTGGATATCGTTTCCGGAACTGCCGGATCAAGTATCATTTTTAATCCGTGATTGGTCAGGTCGAAGCCCATCATCTGTGTGGCATCTTTAAAGTGATACATCTCTTCCCCTATAATCCTTGGTCCTACTGCATCTTCTTCAGAAGACAACAATACACAGGCAGCACCATCACCAAAAATTGCTGCGCTGACCATATTTGCCATGGAATAATCTTGCAACTGAAAGGTAGCGGTGGGACTTTCTACGGATACCAAAGCAATGCGTTTACCCGAATTCGACTTTAAAAAATTGTGCGCATAAATAAGACCGGAAACCCCAGCGGCACATCCCATTTCCGTTACGGGCAATCGAACCACATCTTGTCGCATTTCCAATTCGTTGATCAAATATGCATCTAAGGACGGAATCATAATACCTGTACAACTTACCGTAATAATATAGTCAATGGATGAAGGTTTCCAATCTGTTTTTTGCAACGCGTTTCTTAAAACATTGGCTCCCATTCGCTTTGCCTCTCTACTATAAATCTTGTTTTTATCTTCAAAGGATGTTGAGACAAAAACGTCTTCTGGAGGCATTATAGAGTAACGTTTGTCCACTGCCGCACCTTCAAAAATTTTAACCACTTTTCTAGAGAACCGCTCATCTTGACCGCTTAGCCACAACTCCACAAGCGGAATAATATCCTTGGTATTTCTAGAATACGGTGGTAACTCCTTGGCAACACTAACAATTCTTGTGTAATTCATAGCTTTTCTTAATCTTCAATCTACTACTTCTTTTTTAAAATCCATACATATCTAAATGCCCATTTCCATTGTATTTGGTGTGATGCATTGCAAACTCGTTGTGCAAAACTTAACAATTCCTCTTTTTTAAATGCCCTACGGATGGATAACAAACCATCTTTTCTTCCGACTTCGGTTTTTATAAAAAACAAACTGAATGCTTTAAATAAATAATAAGCAACGGGACTGCGCTGCAAATCATTGATCACAACCCCAAGTGATGCCAACTCTACAAATCGATTTACAAACTGCTGTACGCCTTCATCTGTAAAATGGTGAAGGGTTAAGGTGGTCATGACCACATCAATATGTAAATCTGAAAAATCTGTTGCTAAAACATCGGCATGGATATAACTTATTTCTGGAAAATCAATTGAACACTCCCGTGCCAGTTGCAATGCTTTCCCATTTAAATCCACCCCAACGAGCTTTAGATCGATTTGTTTATTTTTTGCTTCCGTTGCCAGCTTTCTTAGCATAGTTCCATCGGCACAACCCATATCCAATATCGTATACGATTTTTTATTTTCACTCTTAAGTAACTCAAAAACAGCTTTTAAGGTAATCTTATAACCGCCCAGCAGCTTGTTTACCCTATTAATATCGTTCAGAATAACCTCAAGCTCAGCAACTGTCCCCGAAAAGGTATCCATAACCTCTATTTCATCACTTCTATGTTTAAAATCTACCGTCATGATATCAATTCTCCATGTGTTTTAGAAATTATGAACTTCAATATCGAATTCGATCTGCCAAAAGATTTTAATCCGAAAGAGACCAGTCTGTCATTCATTAATACCTTTTGTAATTGTCTACCAAACCACAACCTTCTACTAAATGCAATTGACCAAGCTTTTTTATAATCTTGCTCTAACGCTGAACGACCATACCCCTTTTCGTCAAAAAATCGAACTATCAGTTCTGAAGCAATTTTGGCACTATGAATAGCCATCGCCATACCATTTCCACAAAGCGGATGTATAAGACCGGCCGTATCTCCACACATAAGAATATGGTCTACGACACTATCTTTCTTATCAAATGAAATTTGGGCTATAGTTAACGGAGTTTCAAATACGGGTTGTGCATTATGCAAAAAATCTTTGAGCAACGGATTTTCCGCAACTACTTTCTTAGTAAAGCTATGTACATCTTTATATTTCTTAAAACTTTTGTAATGGGCTAGATAGCAAAAATTTATAGCTCCGGTTTCCGTTTGGGACAAGCCGCCATAACCACCTTTAAAATTATGTAATGCCACTAATTCCGAAGGAAAATCAGAAATGCGATAATGAGCTTTTACAGCTAACCACGACTGCTTTTGCTTACTAAAAGGTCTATTTAGGTTTTTGTCTAATACAGAGCGTTTTCCGTAGGCTCCAATGACAATTTTAGTAGTAAAAGTTTGGTTTTTTGTATCAACTATGAAATAATCTTCTTTATAGGTAGTAGCAATCACTTTTTCAAAGTAAAAAAAGACCCCAAGTTCTTTTGCCCGTTGAAACAATAGATTGTCAAAAGCATACCTGCTTATTCCCAATCCGCCCAATGGTAAATCGGTCTCAAGTAAAAGTCCATCTGAAGTGCTAATGTTGAACCGGGAAATATCAATAGCACCACTTGCTTGTAAATTGACACCTAAACGTTGTAAATAGGGTACAATCTCCTTAGATACGTATTCACCACAAACTTTGTGATGTGGATATGACTGCATTTCTAGAACGGCAACATTTAATCCATTTAAAGCTAAATGAATAGCAGCGGTCAACCCCGCCAAACCACCACCGATAATAAGTATGTCGTGTTCCTTCACTGCATGGAAGTTACACCAAAAACAAAAAAGCCCTGCAATGCAGGGCTTTTATTTTTAACTCAATACAAAACTGAAAATTATTAGTTTGTTTGCATTTTTGCCTCTTGTTTTAACGACTCACTAGCTACAATTGCTAATTCTACACGTCTATTCTTTGCTTTACCTTCAGCAGTTGAGTTATCACCTACAGGTTGTGCCTCTCCATACCACTTGGTATCAAAACGACTGGCATCTATACCTTGACTTATCAAATAATTGGTTACCGACTCTGCTCTTTGCTTTGAAAGATTTAGGTTATACTCTTCAGCACCTGCGCTATCTGTATGACCTTCTACCAATATATTAGATTGAGGGTATTCTTTAAAAATACTCACTAATTTATTCAAAGTGGTCGCAGAAGTACCTTGTACATTAGATTTGTTCGTGTCAAAATATACTCCGGCATCTTGATTGAAAGTAACATTAATACCTTCACCGACTCTTTTTACTTCTGCTCCAGGTATTTCTTCTTCAATACGTTCAGCTTGACGGTCCATTCTATTACCGATATATCCACCGGCTGCACCACCAATAGCAGCACCTAATATTGCACCTAAAGCAGTGTTGTTTCCACTACCAACATTGTTTCCTAAAATTCCACCGATTACCGCACCGCCCGATGCACCAATTACAGCTCCTTTTTGTGTTTTATTTGCGTTTTTGACCGTACTACAGCTCATTACCAAGGCAAGAGCAAGAATGTAACTAGTTCTACGTAATATCATTGTTTTCATATACTTAATTTAATTTTTGAGTAGGTTTTTATTTTTTACTGAATTCATAAACAACGTTAACTGGTGCGCCTTCTACCATCACATTAGATTTTAAGGTCATAGCATATTCCGTTAGGTTTTCAATATTTAAACGGTAACCTGCACCACCTGATATGTCTTGATTTTTTTCGTTTATGAACTTAAACTGTAATTGACTGGTATAATTTTCTTCACGTTCTACAACAGACCATCTTATATAACGATCACCTCCTGTACAAAAGGTAGATTGGTCAATGGTATATCGACCAGTACTGTTATTGTCGCGAAAGAACCATTCACTGCCCTCTAAACAAATATCTTCAACATCGTTGAACAGTACAGCTTTTACATTGCCCGTATTGCCTTCAAAAGAAACATTGTTTAAAGTCCAAGTACCGCTTAATAAGTTTCGTTTAGCCCTTGCATCCTTTGAAACTGAACATGAGGAGATTAAGAGTACGGCACTAAAAAGCAAAATTATTTTTTTCATAAGTAAATTATTTAGGTTTGATCTATATACGTTGATCGTCATTTTTTGGACGGATTATTTTTTAACTTTTCGACCAAATGACTCAGCAAAGATGCTTTTAAATATCAATACCTATTACCTCTTTTAACAATTTTGTTGACCGGTATCCTTAATAAGCGATTAGTTCAAGAAGTTCATTTTCAAATCTAGATTTGGCAAGATATTGTTCTTCTAGTTTGGCATTGAACGGAATAGGCGTCTCTAAACTTGCCACTCTTTTGATTGGTCCGTCCAAATACTCGAAACAATTTTCCGTGACCATCGCAGAAATATCACTCGCAATGCCCCCAAAAAGGCTATCCTCTTGCAAAATGATGACTTTACCGGTTCTTATAACAGAATCAAAGATTGCTCTGGTATCCAAAGGCTGAAGGGTTCGTAAATCCAATAAGTCTGCCCTAATATCGGCATGCTTATCTAAAACATCCAATGCCCAATGAACGCCGGCACCGTATGTAATTATAGTAATTTGATCACCCTGTCTTAGTCGACTGGCTTCACCCAGCGGTAATGTATAATAGTCTACCGGTACCTCTTGATAAATACTTCTGTACAATCCTTTATGTTCAAAGAACAATACAGGGTTGGGATCTTCTATAGAGGTAGCCAACAACCCCTTTGCATCATATGGAAAAGCCGGATACACCACTTTTAAACCAGGAGTCTTGGTAAACCAAGCTTCATTGGTCTGAGAATGAAAAGGCCCAGCCGCTACACCGCCACCACAAGGCATTCTAATAACTACATCTGCTTTTTCTCCCCATCTATAATAGCTCTTCGCCAAATAATTGACAATCGGGTTGAAACCGCTACTTGCAAAATCTGCAAATTGCATTTCCATAACTGCTTTCATACCGTTAATGGATAAGCCCATAGAAGTAGAAACTATTGCCGATTCGCATATTGGGGTATTACGCACTCTTTCTTTCCCAAAGTCATTTATAAAACCCTCTGTAATTTTAAAAACCCCACCATACTCGGCAACATCTTGCCCCATGATAACTAGGTTGTTAAATTTCAACATAGACTGTCTTAATCCTTCTGAAATAGCGTCTACCAACCTTATATTCGTAACAAATTTACTTGGTCTAACTTCTTTTAAATCAAATTTTTGATATACATCATTTAATTCTTTAGTTGCATTAGGTACAATATGGTCTTCAGAAAAAGCAATTCGTAAATGCTCATCAATTTCTGCTTGAATATCTGCTTTATACTTGGCAATACTTTTTTGCGTTAATAGGTTTTCATCCAATAGGTATTTTGTGAAATTCTCCAATGGATCTTTTTCGGCCCACGTATCTAAAAGCGCTTGGGGAACATATTTTGTTCCGCTAGCTTCTTCATGCCCTCGCATACGAAACGTTTTGAACTCTAATAGTACGGGTCTTGGATTTATACGCATGTCCCTCACCAAATGCGACACTTTAAAATAGACTTCTAAAATATTATTTCCATCAATGATGTGAGATTCCATTCCATAACCAATACCCTTATCGGCAATATCATTGCATTTAAACTGTTCATTTGTTGGAGTTGATAAACCGTAGCCATTGTTCTCTACGCAGAAAAGTACAGGTAAATCCCAGACAGCCGCGACATTTAAGGCTTCATGAAAATCACCTTCGCTAGTTGCCCCTTCTCCTGTAAAAACTGCCGTAACTTTCTTTTCATTTTTTAATTTATGTGCTAGCGCAATACCATCGGCAACACCCAATTGCGGACCTAAATGCGAGATCATACCTACAATTTTAAAGTCTTGCGATCCAAAATGAAAACTTCTGTCCCTACCTTGGGTAAATCCGCTTGCCTTACCTTGCCATTGCGCGAATAATCTGTACAATGGAATTTCTCTTGTAGTAAACACACCTAAGTTTCTATGCATGGGTAAAATGTACTCATCGTTCTTCAAAGCCGATGTAACCCCAATTGAAATAGCCTCTTGACCAATACCGCTAAACCATTTTGAAATTTTGCCCTGTCGTAAAAGAATCAACATTTTCTCCTCTACCATTCGAGGTTTAAGCATTGATTTATAAAGTGTTAACTTAACGTCTTTAGTTACTTTAAAATCGGTATAATTCATTGATAAGGTCAGTTTTGACTATTAAACCATAAATGTAACAAAAATGCATATAGCAAGTATCGATTATAACAACGCGCGTAAATCGCCAATAATTATTAATTTTACGTAAAATCTTTAAAAATATGAGCTTGGTACCTAGTGTTGACCTGTCGGATTTCCTTTCGGACGACCCAAAAAGAAAACAGAAATTTATAAATGAAATTGGAAAAGCCTTTGAAGAAATAGGTTTTGTTGCTTTGGGCGGACATTTCTTATCCGATGAATTAGTAGATTCTTTATATGCTGAAATAAAAGCCTTCTTTGATCTACCCGATGATGTAAAAGATGGTTACCAAATAGAAGGTATTGGTGGACAACGCGGATATACTTCTTTTGGAAAGGAACATGCCAAAGGAAGAAAAGAAGGCGACCTAAAGGAGTTTTGGCACTTTGGACAATATGTAGAGGATAATGATAAACTTGAAAAAGAATATCCTGCAAATGTTATAGTTAAGGAACTTCCGGAGTTTAATAAAGTAGGTAAGGAAACGTATAAAATGCTTGAAAAAACTGCAAAATACGTTTTACGTGCATTGGCTCTTCACCTAAATTTAAATGAATACTACTTTGATGACTTCATTAAAAACGGAAATTCTATTCTACGTCCCATACATTACCCACCAATTACCTCTGAACCAAAAAATGCCGTTAGAGCGGCCGCACATGGCGATATAAACTTGATCACTCTTTTAATGGGCGCACATGGTAAGGGATTACAGGTTAAAAACCATGAAGGCGAATGGGTAGATGCCATCGCAAAACCCGATGAATTAATGATTAATGTTGGCGATATGCTTTCTCGCTTAACCAACAACAAATTACTTTCAACCATTCACCAGGTCGTTAATCCACCAAAGGAGTTATGGGGTACTTCTAGATATTCTGTACCATTTTTTATGCATCCGGTTAGTGAAATGCCTTTAAACTGTTTAGAAAATTGTATTGATGAAGACCATCCTAAATTATATGAAGATATAACCGCAGGTGAGTTTTTACATGAAAGACTAATTGAATTAGGGCTAATTAAAAAATAACGGACATGGATATTAAAGACCAGTTAAAAAATCTATTTCCCGATCACGAACCCGAGGAAACTCCTATAAAGAGCAAAGAAAAAAATTCTCTTTGGCTTCAAGATGACCCTATAATTTGTAAGTATGAAAAACGTAAGGGTAAACCAATAACTATATTGGAAGGTTATACCGGTGCCGACGAAGATTTTAAGAAATTAGCCAAAGAACTTAAGACAAAATTGAGTGTTGGCGGTAGTTTTAAGGATGATAAAATTATCATTCAAGGAGATTACAGAGATAAAATCATGGCAATACTTAAAGATAAAGGCTTCGCAGTGAAGCGTGTAGGCGGCTAATTTAACATTTTTTCAGTCTTTAATCCTATCATTTGTTTTCTGTTAAATAATTTTATAACGTTGTTATAAGTATTATTTTTAATCATTCTAACTAAATCAAACCCCGGTATGAGTTCTCTCTTACACATTACCAATGGAGATGTTTTCACCGAACGCCTTCAAAAATTAAACTTGGACGGTGACGTCATTACATGGCGAGAAATGCTATGTGAAGGTCAAACACTACCTAACGTAGGTACAGAAACCTTCTGGAAAGCCCGTTTTGAGTTTCTTCATAAAAATTATAAAGTTTCAAAATCTTGGTTTATAGAAAAGACCCTAAAGGAATACAGGTCGCTATGTAGCCATAAACAACAAGATCATATCGTGCTTTGGTTCGAATATGATCTTTTTTGTCAGGTGAATATGCTAGCGGTGATCAGCTGGCTGCTTACCCATAGAAAATATGCTCAAATATCGTTGGTTTGCAGTGGTAAAGAAGACGAAACAGATAAAATGTACAGTCTTAATGAGCTGACCGATGACCAACTATTGAGCCTTTACAAAAATAAAAAGGTATTAACACAAGACGATACAGAATACGCCGATTATGTTTGGCAATTGTATTGTAGCAATAATCCTATACGATTAGAGAATCTTACCGATTTTAAAGATTATCAGTTCGATTATCTAGGTGATGCAGTAAAATCTCATTTAAAACGTTTTCCTAGCATTAACAACGGATTAAATGAAATGGAAAATACTATTTTGCAATTGGGAATCGACAAGAAACCTAAATCCAAAACGGAATACATGGACGTTCTTCTAAAAAACCAAGGAAACCTTGGCTTTTCCAATACACAGTACGACCGTGCCTTGTCTCGCCTTAAACCTTTGATCACCAGCTTAAACCCTGTTCGTGTTTCCAAGAAAGGAAAAGAGATATTAGCAGGCAAAACAAGTTATTATTCTTGCATTCAAGACAACGATGTGTATTTAGGAGGTGCTTTAAAGTACAATTTCCTATATAACACTACCACGAACCGAATCTTAAAATTATAGCATGCAATTAAGGCCTGCTGAACTTGTCATCAATGAAGATGGCAGTATTTATCATCTAAATTTATTACCGGAAGATATTGCAACTACCGTTATTACCGTAGGTGACCCTGACAGGGTCAGCCAGGTGTCCCGCTTCTTCGATACCATTGAGGTAAAAAAGGGAAAACGTGAGTTTCATACCCATACCGGTCATTTAAACGGTAAGCGTATTTCCGTCATTTCTACCGGTATCGGTACCGATAATATCGATATTGTTTTAAATGAGTTAGATGCGCTTGTTAATATTGATTTTGAAACAAGAACACTTAAAAAAGAACACACCTCATTAAATATCATAAGAATTGGAACTAGTGGCGCCATACAACCCGATATTCCAATCGATTCATTTTTAATAAGCAAATATGCTATAGGATTTGATGGGCTTCTACACTTCTACGAACATGGTAGCATCAACTACCCAAAAATAGAAGACGCATTTATTGCCCATACTTCGTGGAACGCTAATAAAGCTAGGCCATATGTACTCTCCTACTCCGAAAAGCTAGGAAAATTATTTACTGATAATCGTATACGATTAGGCTTTACCGCAACAAACACGGGGTTTTACGGACCACAACAACGCCAGTTGAGAATTAAACCTAGTCAAATGGAATTGATGGAAAAACTATCTACGTTCAGCTATAATAACATTCAGTTGACCAACTTAGAAATGGAAACATCTGGCATTTACGCACTTTCACAACTCTTAGGTCACGAAGCTGTGTCTCTAAATTGTATTTTAGCCAATAGGTCTACAGGAGAATTTTCGGTAACCCCAACAGAATCTGTCGATAGGTTAATTGAATTTTGTTTGAAACGATTGGCTTAACATACATTTACAATATTCTTAATATTGTACTTCTTATTTTTACGCAAATCCAATCATGAAAAAAGACAACCTAAAGCATAGAGATATTAATTGGCTCTATTTCAATGAGCGTGTACTGCTTGAAGCTAAAAGTGCCGACACCCCATTATTGGAGCGGTTAAAATTCTTGGCCATTTTTTCTTCAAACCTTGATGAGTATTTTAAAGTTCGTGTATCTCAGCTACGTCAAATAAAAAACCTTGACAAGAAGTTCCGTAAGAAATTAATGTTCAAGGCAAATTCTACGCTTCAGCATATTCTACAAATTATCAACCAACAGCAGGTGGAATTTGGCAAGGTAATAGCCTCAACCCTATCGGAGCTTGAAGAACATAATATTTTCATTAGGAATACGTCTAACTTCACACCAGAGCAAAAGAATTTTCTAGAAGAATTGTTCGATAAAGATATTAAGCAAGCTTGTGAAATACATGACGGGAACGCCATTTTGACCGACGGCGCACTGTATCTTGCAGTTACACACCCGAACAGTGAGTATAGCATTGTAAAAATACCTACCGAAGAACAAGATCGCTTTATTGCATTACCCGGTAACGGACATCAATTTTGTTATGTAGATGATATAATACGATTGAATATAGAAAAATTGCTTCCTACAAAAGAGGCTACAGACTGCTATTCCATTAAACTTTCTAGAGATGCCGAATTATATTTAGATGATGATTATTCTGATGTTGAGCTCGTTGAAAAAATATACAATTCGTTAGACAAGCGTTTGTTCGGGCAAGCAACTAGGCTACTGTATGATGAAACAATGCCCAGCTGGCTATTAGATGCCATGAAGCGTGATTTTAAACTAGGCGATGTTGACCTATCTCCAGGAGGAACTTATCATAATTTATCCGATTTTTTCTCTTTTCCTGCTCCAGAAGGCACAGAACCTCTGCAATATGAAGAAAAACCGGCTTTACCTCACCCAGAACTATCTTTTACCGACGATATTTTCAAAAGTATTGCCACAAAAGACCAATTGGTACATTTTCCGTATCAAGATTTTAAGGTAGTCGAAGATTTTTTGTCCGCAGCTGCAACCGACCCTACGGTAACTGCCATAAAAATGACAATCTACCGTATTGCCAAGTCCTCCTCACTAGCAGATGCTATATTAACTGCTTTGGACAATAACAAAGAAGTTACTTTGTTCGTAGAGGCACAAGCAAGGTTCGACGAAGCCAATAATATTAAATGGGGACGAATTTTTGAAGAGAAAGGAGCTAAAGTTATTTTCAGTATCCCACAAGTAAAGGTGCATTCAAAAATTGCCATGGTGTATAGAACGGAAGCTGAGATTGAAAAACGGTACGCTTATATCGGCACTGGCAATTTTAATGCTAAGACATCAAAAATATATTGTGATCACGGCTTATTTACAGCGCATAAAAAAATCACCAAAGATTTAGGACAGGTATTTCAAGTTTTAGAGCGTAAGTTAATTGTACCTAAGTTAAAACGCTTACTAGTTTCACCGTTTACTACCAGAATTACGTTCATGAATCTTATTCAAAACGAAATTAATTCTGCTTTAAACGGTAAGAAAGCTAGTATTACGGCAAAAATGAACAGCTTAGAGGATTCCAATATGATTAAGGCTCTCTATAGAGCTGCCAATGCCGGTGTTAACGTTAGGTTGATCGTAAGAGGCTTTTGCTGTTATCTAACTGCCAACGAAAACCCTGGTGATGGTATGAAAGAGAATGTATTCATTACCAGTATTGTAGATCGCTATCTGGAACATGGGCGTATATACCTGTTTGAAAATGGCGGAAACGAACTCATGTATATTGGATCTGCCGACTGGATGACGCGAAATCTTGATAGGCGCATAGAAGTGCTAACCCCAATATTGGATGAGGATATTTTTAATGAATTAAAGCATATTTTAACCTTACAACTCAACGACAATCAGAAAGCGCGTGTATTGGACATAAACAACACGAATAAAAAGGTTAGCCTTAATGATGGTGATACCCCAATTAGATCACAATATGCCATCTATGACTATTTAAAAAATAAATTGAATGAAAACCGTTAGAATTATTGGAGTACCAGAGCATTTTAATCTTCCTTGGCATTTAGCCATAGAAGAAGGTGCATTTGAAGAACGTGGTATTCAGCTAAAATGGACAGATATACCCGAGGGTACTGGTAAAATGAGCCAAATGCTCAAGGATGGTGAAACCGATCTAGCTATTATTCTAACAGAAGGTATTATAAAGAGTATTACAGAGGGCAATCCGGTAAAAATTATTCAGGAATATATTGCCTCTCCTCTACTTTGGGGTATTCACGTAGACGCGAAAAGTTCATTTAGCTCATTAAATGAATTAAAAGATACCACAGCTGCAATAAGTCGCTTTGGCAGCGGAAGCCACTTAATGGCTTACGTACAAGCCAAACAGATGGGTTGGGATACCAACACCTTAAAATTCAACATCATCAACAATCTTAATGGAGCAATCGAAGGCTTGGCATCCGGCGAAGCAGATTATTTTATGTGGGAACGTTTTACCACTAAACCTCTAGTGGATAATGGCACTTTTAAGCATTTAGGAAATTGCCCTACACCCTGGCCTTGTTTTGTACTTGTAGGAACCGATTCTTTTATTAAGGAAAACAACGGAATCTTAAATCATATTCTTGACGTCATCAATACCTATACAGCAGAATTTAAGCAAATTCCTAAAATAGATACCACCCTTGCCAACAGGTATCATCAAAAATTGGAAGATATTCAAGAATGGTTGCAAATAACGGAATGGAGCCAAAAACAACTACCAGAAGAGGTGTTACGCAATGTTCAAAAAACATTACGGGAATTAAACCTTATAGAAGATTCAATTCCCGTAACGGATATTTTGAAATAGAAATTTTATATTGCCGCTAAACTAAAATGCTTTTGTATCAGCGCTTTAAAGGTTTCGTCTGAAAGAGGTTTCTGTGCATAATCTGCAACATACTTATTAGTGTTCGCTCTTTCTTTATCATCCTGATTATCACTAATAGTAACAAGTACTATGGTAATTTGATCTTTAAGCTTTTTAGGTACCATATCTTCATAAGCCTTCATAAACTGCCATCCGTCCATTACGGGCATCCTAAGATCTAACATGACCATACAGGGCAACTCCAACTTCTCTTGACCTTTACCTAAAATAAAATCCAAAGCTTCTTGACCGTTTAAAGCCGAATTAATATTAACGTCCATATCAAGCTTATTGATGAAAATGGAATGCAAAAAGTTGCTTGCATCATCATCATCGACCAGTAAAATCGTATTCAGCCTTTCTAAGTTATTCATTTAATTAGTAGTTTTTAAGTTGTTAGATTGAGTGGTGTACCCTTCGATACCAACTAAATTTAAAGAATTTATTTATTATCTAACTTACCACGTGATCTTTTTATTGCCTAAATCATCTAAAATTTTATTGCACACAGAAAAATGTCGATTGCCAAACCAATAGCCACGATTGGCACTTAATGGAGAAGGATGCCCCGATGTTAGAATGGTATGATTCTTTTTATTGATCAACTTTGCCTTTTTCTTGGCAAAACCGCCCCACAGCAGAAAAACCAAGCGTTCGCTATTTTCAGAAAGTTTGGAAATCACGGTATCCGTAAACATTTCCCATCCCATCTTTTGGTGACTACCTGGTTCATGTTCCCTAACGGTAAGCGTAGCATTTAAAAGCAACACACCTTGTTTTGCCCATTTTTCCAGATTTCCACTTTCTGGATAGGCTTTGCCAATATCACTCTCCAACTCCTTAAAAATATTGACTAAGGAAGGCGGATGTTTTATACCATCTTTCACCGAAAAACATAATCCGTTTGCCTGATTAGGACCGTGATACGGATCCTGACCAATGATAACCACTTTTACCTTATCGAATTCACAATGATTAAAAGCCGCAAATACATCCGATTCATTAGGATAACATGTGTGTTGGCTATACTCTTTAGTTACAAATTGCATCAAATTTTTAAAATAAGGCTTTTCAAATTCATCATTAAGCTGTTGTTGCCAACTTTGAGATAGGTTCATTTTCATGCTAACAAATATTTTCCTCTTTAAAATTCAAATTTAATATTATGACATTCACCAATCAAAAAATAAAAACCAATTAAACGCTATTCAATAATTTTTCTTTTTACCATGAAAATGCAATAGCGCATATAAAGCTATAAGTGCCTTGCCTTATTAGATTTCATCGGCAATGCGTACCTTTGTAACTTATTTAGACATCACGTGGCCAACATACATTCCAAAACATTACAAGACCTAGAGTTTCCTTCAGTATTACAACAAGTATCGGCTAGGTGCCATACCGAGTTGGGTAAAGAAGCGGCGTTGCATATCGCCCCTTTCATAACAGAAGAAGTCATAAAAATAGAACTGGGTAAAACGGCGGAATATTTATCGTCAATGGTCAGCGAAAACCGCATACCAAACCATGGTTTTGATAGTATCAATGCTGACCTAAAGTTATTGAAAATCGAAAATACCACATTAGAACTCCAAGGTTTTAAGCGTATTGCCAGTATTTGCTTAACCGTTGTGCAACATCAAAAATTCTTTAAAAAGTTTAAGAATTACTACCCGTTGCTGAATGATTATGCTCTAAAACTAGAGTCCAATACAGAAATACCAGGACTGATAAACAACGTTATAGACAGATTTGGCGAGGTAAAAGACAGTGCATCCGATCAATTATTCTCCATTAGAAGACAGATTAATGCGGTCAGAGGAAAAATCAGTCAAAGCTTTGGTTCGGCACTTAACACTTATCAAGCGTCGGACTATTTGGACGAGATCAGGGAGTCTGTCGTGGAAAATAGACGTGTATTAGCCGTAAAGGCCATGTACCGCAAGAAAATCAAAGGTGCCGTAATGGGCACTTCTAAAACAGGGAGCATTGTTTATATTGAACCTGAGGCAGTTTTAAAGTATAGCAGAGAGCTGAATAACCTAGAATTTGAAGAGAAGGAAGAAGTACAACGCATTTTAAAGCAACTAACAGCTCAAATAAGACCATTTAGAGCCCTTTTAAGCGATTATCAAAATTTTCTAACACAAATAGACGTAATAGCCGCAAAAGCCAGATACGCAGAAGATATTAACGCATTACTACCCAAAATAAATTCTACCAATAAACTTTTTCTAAGAGAAGCCTATCATCCATTATTATTTTTAAATAATAAACGAAAAGGTGAAAATACATATCCACAGACCATTGAATTACATCAGGAAAACAGAATAATTGTCATATCCGGTCCAAATGCTGGAGGAAAAAGTATAACGTTAAAAACCATAGGCCTGCTTCAGGTGATGCTTCAGAGCGGCATGTTGATTCCTGTACATGAACGAAGTGAAGTGTGCTTCTTCAAAAAGATTTTAACGGATATTGGAGATAACCAAAGTATTGAAAACCACTTAAGTACATACAGTTATCGACTTAAGAACATGAACCAGTTCTTAAAGCGATGCGACAACAATACCTTATTTCTAATCGATGAATTTGGCACTGGTAGTGACCCAGAATTGGGCGGTGCCTTGGCAGAAGCGTTTTTAGAGGTATTTTATGAGCGAGGTTCATATGGGGTAATAACGACCCACTATGCAAACCTAAAAGCCCTTGCTAACGAATTACCGCATGCAACCAATGCCAACATGCTATTTGATGGAAGGACATTAGAGCCTACCTTTCAATTGATTTTAGGTCAGGCCGGTAGCTCATTCACTTTTGAGGTTGCCCAAAAGAACGGTATACCCTACTCCCTCATCAATAAGGCAAAAAAGAAAATAGAACGTGGCAAGGTGCGATTTGATGCCACTATTGCAAAATTGCAGAAAGAACGGAATAAGATGGCGCAAACCGGCTCTAGATTAAAAGAGGAAGAGGATAAAGCCAGAGAAGAAAATCAGAGATTGGAGAAATTAAACGCAAAAATCAAATCTAAGCTTGAAAATTACCAAGAACTCTATGATCACGATCAACGCATGATTCAGTTAGGGAATAAAGTGAATGTAGCCGCTGATAAATATTTTCAAGACAACAAAAAAAGATCTTTGGTTTCTGAGCTTTTACGTATTGTAGAAACCGAGAACAGTAAAAGGAAAAAGAAGTCGGCCCACCAAGCAAAACTAGAGAGAACAAAAAAAGCCAAAGTAGCACAAGAAGTGCAAAAAGAGGTTAAAGTTATCCGCGAAAAAAAGAAGGTTGAGAAAAAGAAAGCAATCATAAAAGAGAAGAATAAACCAAGACCGGTTTTTAAGGTTGGTGACCGAGTAAGAATGCAAGATGGAAAAGCTGTAGGTAGTATAGATTCCCTTGAAAAAGGAAAAGCAATCGTAAATTATGGCATTTTTACCACCAACGTAAGTGTTGACCAACTAGAAATGGTTGAAAAGAAAAAATAACGTTGAAAATCAACACCTTACAAAAAATCATATACGATTTTGTGTTGACTTTCTTTTTTGTTCCATCGACATTCAACATATAAATTTGACAGTATATTGTAACAAATTTTATAATGGTGTTAGGAAATAATTTTTGAATTAACCTTTAATTTTATCCTGTGGATATAAATAAGAAAATTATTCTTTTTGATGGTGTTTGCAATCTTTGCGATAGTAGCGTTCAGTTTATTATTAAGCGAGATAAAAATGACGTATTCAGATACGCTGCACTACAAAGTGAAACCGGAAAAAAGTTATTGGCTGAAAGAAATATTGACTCCAATGAAATTGATTCCATTATTTTAATAGAACCAAACGTCGCCTATTACACAAAATCTACCGCCGCTCTAGAAATTGGTAAGAATTTGAAAGGTCTTAGAACAATTTCCTCCATTTTACTATGGTTACCAGAATCCTTTCGCAATATCGTATACGATTTTATCGCTAAGAACAGATACAAATGGTACGGTAAAAAGGCTGATTGTATGATCCCTACAGAAGAGCTGAAAAGCAAATTCATTTAGACTTCTTAAAATTTGAGCTTGTTTTTAGGTTTTAATTCGATTAGAATTACTTTTACCCCATTTCGCACTAAATGTTATACATTAAAATTCAATGACTTATATTATCGACCTTAGAAATTAGTGTTGATAAAGATGAGTACCGAGAAAAAGAAACTTTATAAAAAAAAGAGATATTTAATACCTATAATAATAGTTATACTTCTTATCTCCTTGCGACTTTCCCTCCCATTTTTCGTAAAAAATTACGTTAATAATGTTCTTGCCGACTTACCAGGGTACTATGGTCAGGTAGAAGACATAGACCTATCGATCATACGTGGCGCATACACCATACACGGTATGTACCTGAATACAGTAGATGGTAATACAGAAATTCCTTTTCTAGATTTTAAAAAAACGGATATTTCTATTGAATGGAATGCCCTTTTGCATGGAAGAATTGTAAGCGAAATAGAAATGCAAGAGCCTAAGGTTCTTTACGTATTTGAAGACCAACAAGATACCGTAGGTCAAGCGGATACCGAAGATTGGACCAAAGCATTAACCGACTTAGTACCTATTGACATTAACCGCTTAACCGTACGAAATGGGAAACTTGCTTTTTTACAGTTACAAGCAGACCCTAACATTGATTTACACCTTTCTAACGTGGAATTATCTGCAACCAACCTGAGAAACGTAGTAGAAAAAAGCAGAACCCTACCCTCTAGCATACATGCGACCGCAACTTCAATAGGTAATGGCGATGTCGTATTGGATGGCGACATGAATCTAGTAAAGGAAATACCTGACATGGATATTACTTTTAGTTTAGAAAATGCCAATGCAACAGCCCTTAACGACTTTACTAACCACTACGCCGGAATTGATTTTGACGAAGGTTCGTTCGATGTGTTCGGAGAACTTGCCATTGCCGATGGATACCTAAAAGGATCTTTTAAACCTATTCTAAAAAATGCCAAATTGGTAGGTAAAGACGACGGATTCTTAAAAACATTATGGGAAGGCTTTGTTGGCTTTTTTAAGTTCATCCTAAAGAATCATAAACAAGATACACTCGCCACTAAAATTCCTGTTGAGGGAGACCTTAATAGTGTCAAAACAAAAATTTGGCCCACAGTTACGCGAATTTTCAGAAATGCATGGATACAGGCTTATAAAGATATTACAGATGATGATTTAAACTTTAAGGACGCCGCCGATGGAGCCGACAAGTTGAATGATAAATCAAAAAAGAACTAAATCCAATTCACCAATTTCAACAAATACTTAATACCATCTATTCAAATAAACAACAATGAACGATACGATAAAAAAAATTGCCCTTAGCGGTTACATTTCCAAAGGGATCGTATTTTCTATTACAGGAATTCTAGCTTTCTTATCCGCATTTAATATGGGAGGCAGAAAAGCAGGTAAAATTTCAATTATTAATTATTTGGAACAACAAAGCTTAGGCTCTGTCATTGTAATTTTATTAGGCTTAGGACTTATTTGCTATGGCATTTGGAGATCGATACAAGGTGTAAACGACCCTGAAGGCATTGGAACTGATTTTAAAGGTGCGGTAAAACGAATTGGTTTTTCCATAAGCGGAATTATTTACCTCTCACTAGGCTTAATTGCCATTGCTGATGCATTCGGTTTCTTTTCTATTTATAGCACTGGCAGCAATAGCCAAGACACTCAATTAAATACTTCGACCCGCTCCCTTATATTTATCATCATCGGATGTGCGCTTGGTATAAAAGCGGTATATCAATTTATAAAGATCCATAAAGGTAATTTCATTAACAACTTTGACATACAATCCGTCACATCACTGAACACACGTAAATATATTAAAAGAATGGGTTATGCCGGTTTACTATCAAGAGGCATAGTCACCAGTATTATTTCCTATTTTTTTCTGGCAGCAGGAATTGGTTTAAATGCCTCTTCCAAACAAGTAAAAGGTACTGCCGAAGCTTTTTCATTTATACAAGATCAAGCTTATGGCAAATATTTATTGGGATTTGTCGCCGCTGGGTTGGTTTGCTACGGGTTGTTCATGTTCAGTACTGCGGCCTACCGTAAGTACAATGATTAAAACAATTATTTTTTATAGTTGTCGTCCCAATTCTTAACCTTCGGTTCGTGCAACTTATCAACCGACTTCGCCACCATCATAGATACAGAGGCATCACCAGATACATTAATTACCGTTCTACACATATCTAAAGGTCGGTCTACAGCGAATATAAGTGCTAAACCAGCTTCTGGTATTCCCGCTTGGGCGAGTACAATGACTAGCATTACCATACCTGCACCAGGAACTGCAGCACTACCAATCGAAGCTAATGTAGCTGTAACAATAATTCCCAATTGTGCTGAAAGACTAAGATCCATACCAAATGCCTGTGCAATAAAAACGGCGGCAATGGCTTGATATAAACTTGTACCATCCATATTTATAGTAGCACCTATGGGCAATACAAAACTTGTTACTTCTTCATCAACACCCAAGTGCTCTTCTACCCTTTCCATAGTAACTGGCAATGTAGCAGCACTGGAACTTGTTGAAAATGCAAGAAGTTGAGCCGGTGACATCCCTTTCATAAACTTACTTGGAGATG
Source organism: Maribacter litoralis (assembly GCF_902506355.1). NCBI lineage: Bacteria > Pseudomonadati > Bacteroidota > Flavobacteriia > Flavobacteriales > Flavobacteriaceae > Maribacter > Maribacter litoralis. The sequence goes on from NZ_LR733271.1 coordinate 4,090,022, forward strand.
TTTTGGTGAACACCCAGACCAAAACTAGGTAAACACCCAACATTAAAGTAAGACCAAGTACTACGCAGAATGCATACCAAGCCAAAGCCTTAAAAAGATCCATACTTGGCGATTCTACTATTAAAGCAGCCAATAAAGCAAAGACACCGTATGGCGCTGCCAACATAATCAAATCTATAAGCTTCAATATTACTTCATTGAATCCATCAAAGAATTTTTTAACCGGTGTTGCTTGTTCTTCCGGAATAAGTATTAATCCAATACCAAAGAAAATGGCGAAAAATATAACCTGCAGCATATTACCATTATCAGAAGCTGCTTTAAATATGTTACTGGGAACCAAATCTTCCAAAGCCTGTAACGGACCAGCTTCTTTTTGCTTTTCCGCTTTTGTTTTTATGGCATCAGCATCGCCTCTGTAGTTTTCAACAAGTTCCGTTCTTGTCTGTTCGGTAATGGAGCCTCCGGGTTTCACAATGTTCACCACCCCTAAACCGATAGAAACAGCGATAACAGTGGTTCCGATGTAGATGGCAATGGTACGGCCACCCATTTGAGAGAGTTTTGAAATATCCTTTAAATCGGATACTCCTTTAATAAGAGACCCCAAGATAAGGGGTACCGCTATTAACTTTAATGAGTTGATAAAAATGTTTCCAAATGGTTTGATCCAATCTGATATAAATTTTGGTCCCCATTCGAATTGAACCATTGCTAAAGCAAATAAAACCCCGGCCAACATCCCCAATAGAATTTGCCAATGCAACTCAAGCTTCCTCATAAAAAATTTAGTTTAGGGAAGTAAGATAGTATTTTGCTAGGAAAAGTGCTAAAAACGAACCTATAATTTAATGGTTCTATTGAGAAGTGTATAATCTGCCAAGACTAATGCTGTCATTGCTTCAACGATAGGCACAGCTCTTGGTACCACGCATGGATCGTGCCTTCCCTTACCTTGCGTTTTGACCATATTACCCTCTTTATCAATAGTTTCATAACCTTGTATGACCGTGGCTACAGGTTTAAATGCAACGTTAAAGTAAATATCCATTCCGTTACTTATACCACCTTGAATTCCTCCACTAAAATTGGTCTTTGTAGAACCATCAGAATTAAATTGGTCATTGTGTTCACTGCCTTTCATCTTTACACCTTCAAAACCGCTACCGTATTCAAAGCCCTTTACAGCATTAATAGACAACATTGCCTTACCTAATTCCGCATGTAATTTATCGAATACAGGCTCTCCTAAACCAATCGGTACATTTTTGGCAACGCATGTAATCACTCCACCTATGGTATCACCTTCTTTTTTAATCGATTTTATATAATCCTCCATCTTAGCGGCCATTGCCACATCTGGACAGCGAACTGCATTAGATTCTGTTAAAGAAAGATCTAGTTCAGTATAGTGCTTACCCAAATTCATACTACCTACTTGAGAAACATAGGCCTGTATTTCTATACCTTTTAAAAATTGCTTTGCTATGGCACCTGCGACTACCCTACTTGCCGTTTCCCTTGCCGAACTTCTGCCACCGCCACGGTAATCTCTAAAGCCATATTTTTGATCATAAACATAATCAGCATGCGATGGTCTATAAGAATCTTTTATATGTCCGTAATCCTTTGACTTCTGATTGGTATTATGAATAGCAAAACCAATGGGTGTACCCGTAGTCTTACCTTCAAAAACGCCTGAGTAGAATTCTACTTCATCTGGCTCTTTACGCTGGGTTACTATTGCAGACTGACCAGGCTTACGACGATCAAGGTCTTTTTGTATGGCCTCAAAATCCAATTCAATTTCTGATGGACAGCCGTCAATTACTCCGCCAATGGCTCTACCATGCGACTCTCCAAAAGTGGTTACCTTAAAAATATTCCCAAAGCTGTTTCCGGCCATAATAAGTATGTTCTTTATTAAATACGTATGGTTTTTACACCTACAAATTCACAGACTTCAAAGGTAAATGTTAAATGCATGAAAGAAAAATTTAAAAAGTGCTTAATATTACCTTAACCTTACTCTTTTGTGATAATGATTAATTAACCTAATCATTAAAGATTATTGACTCTCCAAATGATTGGCATGTATACCATTAGGTTTAATTTTGACCCAAAATTTATCCCCTTTGAAAAAACGTCGTCTTGAAATAGCGGTGCTATCTGATGTTCACTTAGGCTCATATGGTTGTCATGCTGAGGAATTGCTTACATACCTATGTAGTATCGACCCGAAAATTCTAATTCTAAACGGTGATATACTAGACGCAAAAAGAATGCGCAATAACTACTTTCCTCCTTCTCATCTAAAAGTGGTCAAGAAAATATTTTCTTTAGCAGCCAAAGGAACGGTAGTACATTACATTACTGGCAATAAAGATGAACCCTTAAGAAAGATTGATGATATTTATATGGGTACCATTCAGGTTTCTAACAGACTTTCTTTAAAACTAAATGGAAAAAACACGCTCTTTTTTCACGGTGATATTTTCGACTTTTCCTTTAGACACTCACATTGGTTATTAAATTTTGGGGAAACAGGGTTTGACACCTTATTAAAACTGGCAAAATTAAAAACCAAGTTTTTAGGCATGTTCGGAAAGAAGAACAAACCATTTTCTAACCCAGAATTAGACTATGGTGAAAGAGATCCCGAGCAAATAGCCTTATTCGAAAACAATGTAGCAAAAATGGCCATCAACCAACATTACGATCATGTCGTATGCGGTCACAGCCATGCTCCGAACAAACAACAGTTCGAAACCAAAAAAGGTGAATGCCTCTACTTAAATTCGGGTGACTGGGTAAAACACATGACTGCCCTTGAATATTCATTTAAACGTTGGAAACTATACCGATACGAAAATGATAAACTGGCTTCGTTTTATATGGACGAAGAACTAAAGTCCATGAACATGAATGAGCTTATTGCTACCATAACCCAACGTAAGGAGAGGGATTCTAAAAAAGAAAAAGACGGTCTTACCGATATTTAGTCTAGTAAAGCTTCTTTCAATACACTCACCGGGTGCTTAGCAATTCTTTTGGTACCATCAAAAATTTGATGCCTACAACTGGTACCGTTGGCAGCAATAATAGTTTCCTCCGATGATTTTTGTACTGCAGGAAATAGCTTAAGACTACCAATTTTCATACTCGTCTCGTAATGCTCTTCCTCATAACCAAATGAACCCGCCATACCACAACAACCAGATGGTATAATGGTAACCTTGTAGTTGGTTGGCAAGTTTAAAACATCAAAAGTCACTTTCTGATTGCTCAATGCTTTTTGATGACAATGATTATGGATCTTTATATCCTTAGCTTTTGTGGTAAAACTCGACGCACTCAAATTACCTTCTGCAATTTCCTTTGCCAGAAATTCTTCGATTAAAAAGGAATTATCCGCAATTTTCTGTGCTATATCTCTATTACCGGTCATACGTTTGTATTCATCTCTAAACGACAAAATTGCTGAAGGCTCTAAACCTAATACAGGCAAACCTGCATCTGCAAATTTTTGCAAATCCTTGGAGTTTTTAACCGCTAGTTTTTTAGCTTGTTTCAAGAAGCCTTTTGAAAGGAATGTTCTACCGCTTTCTGCATAATAAAGCTCTACATCATAACCAAGTTTCGCCAATAATTCTATAGCATCTTTCCCTACTTCAATATCTAGGTAACGCGTAAATTCATCGATAAACAAAACTACCTTTTTATTTATATCAACTTTTTGATTACTAATTTTTTGAAGATGTTTATCAAAATTAAAACTATAAACCTTTGGCAAGCTCCTTTCTTGTGCAACTCCACTTGTTTTTTTCAAAAGTCCCCCAAGTAATTTTGAATCATACACGGCATTGGTCAAGCCAGAAACCTTACTGCCCAATCCGTTCAGCTTTGTATTATAAGCGAACAATTTACCACGAAAAGAATAACCGTTTGCCTCTTGATATTGATATAAAAATTCAGCTTTTAAGGTTGATACATCCACATTACTGGGACACTCACTTGCACATGCCTTACAACTTAAACAAAGGTCAAAGGCTTCCTTAATTTCGGGACTATCAAACCTATTCTTAGCAGTACTATTTGGGTTGGTCAAAAATTCTCTTAATGTATTTGCCCTACCTCTAGTTGTATCTTTTTCATTTTTGGTGGCATGATAACTTGGGCACATACCTCCTTTTGCTTTTTCGGTTTTTCTACAATCGCCACTTCCATTACATTTTTCAGCAGCCTTTAAAATACCCTCACTATCAGAGAAATCCATCAAGGTCTCCACATCGGGCTCCTTTCGGTCAACCTCGTAACGAAAGGACTTGTCCATTGGATAAGCGTCAACTATTTTACCCGGATTAAAAATTCCCTTGGGATCGAAGTATGATTTTATTCGCCTTAACAACTCATAGTTTTTCTCACCGATCATTAAAGGGATAAACTCAGCACGTACAATACCATCTCCATGCTCTCCACTAAATGAACCTCTATATTTTTTAGTCAGTTTAGCTACATCTGTAGTAATTGCCCTAAACAAGCCCACATCGGCAGATTTCTTTAAATTAAGAATTGGTCTTAAATGCAGCTCACCTGCACCAGCATGTGCATAATACACGGCACTTTGCCCATAACCTTTCATAATTAGGGAAAACTCCGCTATAAAATCTTTCAAATCCGGTAAAGCCACAGCAGTATCTTCAATACAGGCTACCGCTTTCATATCACCTACAATATTTCCCAATAGACCCAATCCTGCTTTACGAAGCTCTATGGCCTTGGCAATTTGATCCCCGTATAAAACAGGATTCGCATAGCTTAACCCAGATTTCTCAATGGTTTCATGCAAAGCGGCTATTGCTTGTTCCAATTCCAATTTTGTATGTGCTGATACCTGCAGCATCAACAAAGCCGCAGGATCCCCTTCCACAAAGAACCTGTTGGCTAACTGTGCACGATTATTCTTGGTACAATCTAAAATTACCTTATCCATCATTTCACATAATTGCAATGGGTGTTCCATTACCGGAACCACATCCATTAAGCAATCCTCTAAAGTGTTGTAATGCGTAACAACCATAGCCGAAAGCGGTGGTGGCAAAGTATCTAATTGCACTGTTAATTCTGTAGTAAATGCAAGTGTACCCTCACTACCACATAACAGTTTTGCCATATTGAAATAGGGCAATTCTCCTCCGAAAATATCGGTTTTCAATAATTCATCTACAGCATAACCTGTACTTCTTCTATGAATTTCAGGTTTAGGAAAATTCTCTTTTATTTCTTTAACTACATCTTTATTAGATAGCTCTTTATACACCTCTTTATAAAGTAAAGCTTCAAAAGTATCTTCTTGTAATTTCTTCTTGAACTCATCTGTAGCTATGCTACCAAACTCCGCTATAGAACCGTCTGACAATACCGTTTTCATAGAGACGACCTTATCTCTGGTTACCCCATATTGGATAGAGGTGGTCCCCGATGAATTATTGCCGACCATACCGCCCATCATACACCTATTGGATGTCGATGTATTCGGACCAAAAAATAAACCGAACGGTTTTAAATACTGATTCAGTTCGTCCCTAATAACCCCTGGCTGAACAGTTACCTGTTTCTTTTCTAGATCCAGACTTATTATTTCAGTAAAATGTTTTGACACGTCGACCACTAGTCCATCACCTACACATTGCCCTGCCAAAGAAGTGCCTGCAGTTCTTGGAATAATGCTAATTTCTTCATTATTCGCAAACTGCACAATCTTCTTAATATCTTCGACGGATTTTGGAAAAGCCGCACCTAATGGTATTTTTCGATATACTGACGCATCGGTAGCGTACAGTGTTTTGGTAAGATTATCAAATTGCACATCTCCCTCTAAATCTTCTCTTAACTTTGCAAGTAAATTATTATCCAACGTAACACAATTTTGATTGCTAAATTAAGTTTTATTGTGTGAGCCACATTATAAATAGGCTCATTTTTCATCACAAAAACCAATAACTATATGAAGATTTTAAAAAGTATTATTGCATTGTCATTGCTAGCAACATGTTCAATATCGGCTCAAGATATTGCCGATCATGCACTTGGACTTAGATTAGGAGACAGCGATGGCTTTGGTGCTGAAATCAGTTACCAAAAATCATTGACCAGATACACTAGGGCCGAGTTCGACCTAGGATGGAGAGACAGTAGAAATTTTGATGCTTTCAAATTAGCCGGACTCTACCAATGGGTTAGACCAATAGAAGGAGATTTTAATTGGTACTACGGTGTAGGTGGTGGTTTAGGAAGCGTTGATTTCCCTACAAACCCCAACAATGATGACGATGGAGGTCTTTTCGTTTTTGCTGCCGGTGATATCGGTATCGAATACAACTTTGATATCCCTTTAATATTGTCGTTAGACTTTAGACCTGAATTAGGTGTTATAGGGTATGATGGGTTCTCGGATAATTTCGATTTTGATATCGGACTAGGTATTAGATATCAGTTCTAAACACAAAAATCACATTACTATAAAGACCTTTAACCTTGCGTTAAGGGTCTTTTTTTATATCCTATATATAAGTACATTTGTAACTTAACCTAAGTGAAATTTATGAAAAATAGTATTGTAATACTGCTTGCCGGAATTTTATTGTTCAACTGTAACTCTAAACCGGAAAGCTTTACCCTCAATGGAAAATTAAGAGGAGAATTAACAGATGGCACCCGAGTTTTTCTAAAAACGATTGGCGAGAACAACCAACCAATGGATATAGACACCGCCACTACAACTAATGGCGAATTTACATTTACAGGAAAATCAGACATACCAGAACTGCACTATATTTTCGTAGAACAACTACCAGGTTATACGGCGGTTATTCTAGAAAATGGTGAGATCCAATTCAATGCTCAACGAGATAGTATGGGCTTCGCAGAAATTAGCGGTACTTTTCAAAATGATGCTTTTGCCGATTATATGGAGCAGTCTAGAGAAATTTCAATGCAAGCACAATCTATTCAGCAAGACATGAAATCTGCATCAGGTGAAGCTGCAGTCGCGCTTCAAGATGAAATGAAAGAATTGCAAGAGGAATACAAAACCTTTGAACTGGATTACGTTAAAAACAATCCTAACGCACTAATATCAGCATTGGTTCTTGACAGGGCTATCGCAACAAAAGCTGTTAGTCTTGAAGAAGTAGAAGAAATTTACAACACATTGTCTGAAGACATCAAAAACACAAAACCAGGTAAGCAGGTTCAAGAAGGTATAGAAAAACTAAAAGCCTCGGAAGAAGCGGGAAAAAACTCAAGTATCGGCGCAAAAGCTCCTGAATTTTCAGGACCTAGTTTAGATGGTAGCGAACTTGCTTTAAAAGATGTAATGGGAAAAGTTACACTTATAGATTTTTGGGCAGGATGGTGCAGACCATGCAGAGCTGAAAACCCAAACATTGTAGCAGTTTATAATAAATACCACGATAAAGGTTTAAATATCTTAGGGGTTTCTTTAGACAGAACAGAAGAAGCTTGGAAGAAAGCCATTGCAGAAGATGGTTTGGAGTGGAACCACATTTCAAACATCGCATATTTTGATGATCAGATCGCTAAGTTATATAATGTAGACGCTATACCTGCCGCTTTTCTTCTTGATGAGAACGGTGTAATAGTAGCTAAAAACCTAAGAGGACCAGCATTGGAAGCCAAGGTTGCAGAATTACTGAACTAATTTTTAAGTTCATTTCATAAAAAATCCCCTAGGCGAAACCTAGGGGATTTTTTTATAACTTGATTTAAGTCTTAAAACTTGTTGTAATAGTCATTAAAATTACCCGAAACGGCAACATCACCATTTTTAATTATCTCACCAGTAACGGCAACTACAGAATCATCACCTAAAAAAGCTATGGAAGCACCATCATTTAGTACCAAATTACCATAGATGACCAAATCACCTTCAACAATTAAGGTTGCACCAGAATTGATGGTTATATTTCTTTGACGATTATTTCTACCAACAACCAAGGTACCGTTCATTTCAAACAAGCCATTGGCATTAATAGCTACGCCATCTTTAACCGTCCAAGAACCACACAACAACAATTCGCCATTGATATTAACATTATTAAACCTCTTTGATCCACTGTAAGCCAACTCTTCTCCGCTATTCACGTTCAGATTTGCGCTACCAGAATATTTTGACAGTTCTGAACATCTCTCTTCTAAACTTTCACTTGGTCTATTCAGTTTAATGATTTGAAATCCAGATTTTCCTGAAGCTGCAAATATGTAATCATCCTTTGATGCCACGTAATTGATGGAGCCCGTAAGCTCAATAACGCCTACACCAACAGTATTATCAGCTTTTGTTTCAGAAAGACTGAGTCCGCCAGCACCATTGGCCATTAAAAGCACATCGTCGTTTACAGCAACTCCGTTAGTTACAATTTCTCCTGGTTCCGCATTTTCAGGATTGGTCAAAATTGGTAAGTACTCAACAAAACTGCCGGATGCACTGTTATAAACACCAGCTCCTTTTGTACCTTCAGAGACAATTATGTTATCGCCTAAAAAATCTAATGTACGCTTGGCATCCACTCCAAAATCGGACTGTATCGATATACTTCTAGCCGTATTTAGATTAGCATCTAAAAAGCTTACGCCTTGTGCGGCATCCAAAACAGCTATTTCATTGCCATTATATGCAACAGACCTTAAATCTGCGAAAGCTGCCTCATTCTTGACACTTAGATCATTTTTATCATAGACAACCACAAAACCGTCTTGACCACTAGTTACTACAACGTCGTTATCTACAATACGAACATCTGTTGCATTAAAACCTTCTTGAAAGCCGTAACTAATATTTGACGTATTTATTCTACCTCCGCTTACTGCTATTTTAGCAACTAAAGAGTTTGCTGTTGCGGTTACCGATTGCTCTGCATCTACGCCACCTGCAACATATAAATATCCATTATCATATGCAATAGAATTTAAATCTGCATTCGTATAATATACTCGAGACGTAACTCTTGGGTTATTTGGATCGCTGACATCGATAACATCAATTGCGCCCACATAATCCTGCCCAACGGTGTTATATGAAACATAGCCATAATCACCATCTAAAGCTACATGCGTAGCCGCTAAATTTTCGCCATTCGTAAATGTCGGCGGTGCAATTTGCGCCACCAAGGTCAAAGGATAGTCACCTGCAGCCTCTGTTTTACCTGTGACATTATATCTTTTTGCACTGGTGGCTGGGTCTTCATATATATCCAAAACACCTGCTTCATCAAAACTTACACTATTTGTAAGCTTCGATTGATCTGTTTCTGTTACTAAATTATCTTCGGGGTTTTCAAAAACTGTGGTTTCATCACTACAACTTGCAATAAAAAATACTGCCGAAATAGTTACTAGCCATGATTTTCTGATAGATAGGTTTGATTTCATGATAAATTCGGGTTTTGGCAATAACGACCCGAATTGCCGTATTGTTGTCTATACACAGAGAAATCCGATGAAATGCACTATATTTTAGCCCATGAACCAGAAAAAATCACAATACTTGAGAAATAATTAAATTTTACCCATTTTACCTAAAACAAAAAGTAAAATAATAGGCAATGCCAGCAATCCCACCATTAAAGTATCGGTCTGTAGCAAACTGGGCATGAAAAGCAAGGTACAGGCATAACCACCTATTGCCCCACCAAAATGCGCGGTATGGCCAATATTACCTAATCTCTTTTTCATTCCATAAATAGAATATAATAAATAACCGATACCAACAACATAGGCAGGCACCGGAATGGGAATAAACATAATACCCAACTGCATATTTGGTTGCAATAGTATAGCGGCATATAAAATACCGGTTACCGCACCACTCGCCCCTACCGCTGAATAATATGGCTCATCTTTATGAAAACTAAGAGCCAATAAACTACCCGCCAAAAGACTAGCGGCATAAATTATAAGAAATTGAGTTTGACCGAACCAATTGATTACAACTCCTGCAAAAAAGTACAACGTTAGCATGTTAAACAATAGATGAGAAACATCTACATGCAAAAAGCCAGAGGTAGCCATGCGGTCTTTTTGCCCTGCTTTAATGGCCCCAATACTAAATTTGTACCGCTCAAAGAAGGTTGGGTCGTTAAATCCTTTCATTGAAACCAATACATTTGCTGCAATTAATGCTATTGTTGCTAGATCAAGGTTGTACATTGTACTCTGTTTATTTGGCATCAAATATAGTTATATTTGCCCATAATTTTTTCTAGTATGCAACTATTGGCCTTTGTTTTGATCTATCCTTTTTTATGGATAGTTTCCATCTTGCCACATCGTTTATTTTATGGTTTATCCGATATTGCCTGTTTCTTTATTTATCGGGTTTTTGGCTACCGAAGAAAAGTAGTTCAAGAAAATTTGAACTTGGTTTTTCCGGAGAAACCTAAAGAAGAAATTCATCGTATTGAGAAAGAATTTTACAAACATCTTTGCGATATGTTTCTTGAGATGGTCAAGACCATGAACCTTAGTAAAGCATCCGTTGCCAAAAAATACCAAGTGGTAAACCCTGAAGTTTTACTTGATATTGAAAAAGAACGAAGTATCATTATACTTTGCGCACATTATGCCAATTGGGAATGGAATGTTAGCATCAACAACTATGTGAACTCAAAGGGCTATGCCGTATACCAAAAAGTAAACAATGCATATTTTGATCAATTTATTAGAAAAGTTAGAGCTCGTTGGAATACCACTTTAATTACACAAGCCCAAACTGCCAAAACAGTAATTAAAAATTATAGAGATAATGTAAGAGCTACTTATGGAATGGTAAGCGACCAATCTCCGCAAGCACACAGAGCCCATTATTGGACTGATTTTATGGGGGTTACCGTACCCATATTCGTTGGAGGCGAAACATTGGCTCGCAAAACAGGTTTAGCTACGGTATTTTTAAAAGTAAGTAAGGTAAAACGCGGACACTACAAGGCAGAGTTTATCCCTATAGCCATAAACAGTAAAGAAACCGAAGAACATGAGATTACCAATAAATTTCTAAGGTTAACAGAAGAACAAATATTAGAGCAGCCACAATTTTATCTCTGGACACATAAGCGCTGGAAGCACCGAGGCAAAAAACCTGCTGCTTTTGCAGAAGTAACCTAAAGACTTATAAAATAAAAAACCGGAAATAGTTCAAACTATTTCCGGTTTTTTATTCAAACAGATTTTGCTATTCCAAACCTGCTACATCCTTAATTTCTATAATAATTCTATCCGCCAATTCATCTGCTTCATTTTGACTTTTAGCTTCTGTATAAATTCTAATAATTGGTTCTGTGTTAGATTTTCTTAGATGTACCCAGTTTTCTGCAAAATCAACCTTAACACCATCTATTGTTGACAACTCCTCATTGGCATACTTTTCAGCCATTGCCTTTAAAATACCATCAACGTCTAAACCTGGGGTTAACTGAATTTTCTTTTTACTCATATAATAGCTGGGGTAACTTGCTCTTAGTTCTGCAACCGTACCTCCTTTTTCTGCCATTAACATTAGGAAAAGAGCCGTACCCACCAATGAATCTCTACCATAATGACTTTCTGGATAAATGATACCTCCATTACCTTCGCCTCCTATAACAGCGTTGTTAGCTTTCATTTTGGTAACCACATTTACTTCTCCAACGGCAGCAGCTTCATAAGTACCTCCATGTTTTTGGGTAATATCACGCAAAGCACGAGATGATGAAAGGTTGGAAACCGTATTACCTTTAGTTTTACCAAGCACATAATCGGCACAGGCTACTAGAGTGTATTCTTCTCCAAACATTTCACCATCATTACTAATAAATGCTAAACGATCAACATCTGGATCTACTACAATACCAAAATCAGCATTTTCTTTCACCACTAAATCACAAATATCTTTTAAGTGCTCTTTTAATGGTTCTGGATTATGCGGAAAGTGGCCGGTTGGTTTGCAATACAATTCAATTACCTCTACTCCAAATTCTTTCAAGAGTTTAGGGATGACTATACCACCGGTTGAATTTACACCATCGACAACAACCTTGAATTTCGCTTTTTTAACCACTTCGGCATCTACCAAAGAAAGGTTTAAAACTTCGTCTATATGTATATCAATATAACTATCGTTTTTATTGATTTGCCCTAAATCATCTACATCAGAAAAATCAAAATCTTCTTTTTCTGCTATTTCTAAAATTTTAGCACCTTGGGCAGCATCTAAAAATTCACCTCTTTCATTTAATAGTTTAAGCGCATTCCATTGTTTTGGATTATGGCTTGCCGTTAAAATAATTCCGCCATCGGCTTTTTCCATTGGTACGGCAATTTCAACAGTTGGCGTTGTAGATAAATCTAAATCCACTACATCTATTCCTAATCCTACTAAGGTAGATACTACAAGGTTCTGAATCATCTCGCCAGACAAACGGGCATCGCGACCAATAACCACCTTTAACTTCTCTTTTTTAGAATATGCCTTTAACCAAATTCCGTAAGAAGCTGCGAACTTAACCGCATCAATAGGTGTTAGATTATCGCCTGGCTTACCTCCAATTGTTCCTCGAATTCCTGAAATAGATTTTATTAGTGTCATATATTCTTCATAAGTTTTTGCAAATATAAAGGTATCGTACTACATCGCTATTGCCCTTCTTTGTAAATTCGACATACGAAGCATAATTTAGAGGAATGAATTTTTTAGCCCATATATATTTATCCTTTGGCGATAAAGAGATTACTATCGGAAATTTTATTGCAGATAGCATACGTGCTAATAAATTTCAACATCTACCCACTAAGGTGCAAAAAGGCATAAAACTGCATCGACTGATTGATACCTATACCGACACCCATCTGATTCCAAAAATTAGCAGCAAAAGATTACATGCAAATTACAGTCATTATAGTAGGGTCATCGTAGATATTTACTATGATCACTTTTTAGCAAAAAACTGGACAAAATATTCAGATGTTCCATTAGATGTTTTTGTGGATGATTTTTACGACCTACTCGAAGACAATTATGAAATTTTGCCCATAGGCGTAAAAAAAATGATGCCATATATGATTTCTGATAATTGGCTTTACAATTACTCAAAAATGGAAGGTATCGGCAATGTACTAAATGGTATGAACCGAAGAACAAAAAATAGGTCTAAAATGAATTTTGCCATTTTAGATCTTGAAGAACACTATGACTCTTTTGAAGATGAATTTACCGAGTTCTTTGATGAACTAATAACATTCTCAAAAAATAAATTTAATTCGTTAGTAAACCAATATTAATTTTATCCATTAATAATCAATATTCTAAAACCAATTATATAAACTAATAATTTAACCAATTATGAACCAACTCAAATTAGCATTATTACTTGTTGCATTTGTTATTTTTGGCAGTTGCAAAGAAAACCCGACAAAACCAACCGGTACAGTTACAGAAAAAGCAATGGTAGTTTCTGCTCGTAAAGAAGCTTCAAAAATAGGTAGTGACATCATGCAAAAAGGAGGTAACGCTTTTGACGCTATGGTTGCTACGGAAATGGCTTTGGTCGTCGCCTACCCTTTTGCAGGTAACCTTGGCGGAGGTGGTTTTATGGTATATAGAAAAGCGGATGGGAAATCGGGCGCTTTAGATTACCGTGAAAAGGCTCCGTTATCAGCACACAGAGACATGTATTTAGATTCCTTGGGAAATGTTATACCAAATAAAAGCACCCTGGGAGCTACCGCTGTCGGAGTACCCGGTACGGTCGCCGGTATTATTGAAGTACACAAAAAATTTGGCTCCTTACCTCTTGAAGAGATTATGGCTCCGGTCATTGCTTTAGCAGAACGTGGTGTTGTAGTTACTGCTAATCAAGAAAAAAGATTAGCTAGTCAACGAGACAAATTCATTGAAGTCAATAGTGACAGCACCAAGTTTGCCACTGTGTACAAAGAGAATGACACAATTAAATACCCAGCTTTGGCAAACACTTTCAGGAGTATCGCCAAAAACGGAAGAGACGGCTTCTACAAAGGTGAAGTAGCACAAAAGTTAGCCGCATTTATTCAAGAAAAAGGAGGGTATATCACCGAAGAAGACCTTGAAAAATACCAAGCAGTATGGAGGGACCCTATTACGTTCAACTATAAAGATTTACAAATAATTTCAATGAGTCCGCCAAGTAGCGGAGGGGTAACCATCAACCAAATTTTTAAGATGATGGAAAAATATGATGTGGCCGAATTAGGACATAATAGTCCAAAAATGATACAATTATTCACAGAAGCATCAAGAAGGGCCTATGCAGACAGAAACTACTTTTTAGGAGACCCGGACTTTGTAGATATACCCTATGACCGATTATTGAGTGATGACTACCTTGCAGAAAGAATGGCGAATTTTTCTTTTGACAAAGCAACCAAATCCTCAGAAGTGGAACATGGCAGTATTGAAATTGTAGAAAGTATGGAAACCACACATTATTCCATTGTTGACCAAGAAGGCAACGCAGTATCTGTTACCACTACCCTTAATGGAGCATACGGCTCTAAACTATACTCAGATGAGCTAGGTTTCTTTTTAAACAATGAAATGGACGATTTCAGTGCTAAAGCAGGTGTTCCAAATATGTTCGGGTTAGTTGGAGCTGAAGCAAATAGCATTGCCGCAGAAAAGAGAATGTTAAGTAGTATGACCCCAACTATAGTAGAAAAAAACGGCAAATTATGGATGGTTGTCGGCACCCCAGGAGGATCTACCATTATTACCGCGGTTGCCCAAACTATTTTAAACAGTTATGAATTTAAAATGAGTATGCAAGACGCTGTCAACGCTCCAAGATTTCATCATCAATGGTTACCCGATATGGTTATTTTTGAACCTAACGGATTCTCACCTACACTTACCGATGAGTTGAAAACTAAAGGGTATATTATCAACAAAGAAAGAACCCCGATTATAGGCAAGGTCGATGCAATTCGTGTATTGGAAAATGGTAAACTGGAAGGTGGTGCAGATAAGCGTGGAGATGATGCCGCTGTAGGATTTTAGATTTGTCTAAATTATAAATTCAAAGTATTTACATAAACATTTAATATTTTTAAAATCAAATATTTAACTAAAATATGATAAAGAAACTATTTAAGTTTATTGCCGCTATAATTTTGATACTTGCCATTGGGTACGGTGTTTTGTATTATCTGTATAATGAGCCCATTCCTAAGGGGGAATCTGGACCAGAAGCGGACGCTCTTGCATACAGAATGTTGGATGCTCTTAATTATAAAAATTACAATAACACCAAGGAACTTGAATGGTCTTTTCGGGGTGATCATCATTACAAATGGGACAAGGAAAAAGAGATAGTTTCCGTTTCTTGGAATAACATGGTTGTGCATTTAGATTTAATTACTCCTTCTTCAAGCAAGGCAACAATTAATAATCAACCTGCTTCTTATGAAGAAACTAAGAATTTAATAGAGAAAGCTCAAAGTTATTTCAACAATGATTCTTTTTGGTTGGTAGCGCCATTCAAAGTTTTTGACCGCGGAACAGAAAGGTACCTAGTGGATTTAGAAGATGGATCTGAAGCTCTGTTAGTCACCTACACCCAAGGTGGTGACACCCCCGGAGATTCTTATATGTGGATCATTGAACCCAGCGGGAAGCCTAAAAGCTTTAAGCTATGGACTAAAATTATTCCTATTGGCGGAGTTGAAGCAACATGGGAAGAATGGATCAAAACCGATAGCGGAGTACATTTACCTACACTGCATAAACTTGGTCCATTATCTATATCGATGGGTGAAGTAAAAGGAAAATAATTGTACTAATAATTTAAAAAGTCAAAGAATATCGATGGATATAAAACTTATCACTTTCAACGAAGTAACGTCAGATCTACAATCTCAATTGACCGAACTTTATAAGGAGCTAAACGCCGAGCTGACTCAATTGGACCTCGCTACTGCCCTATCGGATTACAACACTACCGATGTTGTGGTATGCCTAGATCAAGAAAAACTGATAGGAATAGCCATGATGGCAAAATACAAAGTAGTATCTGGACACAAAGGGATGATCGAAGATGTTGTTGTTTCTTCAAAATACAGAGGAAAAGGCATAGGTAGAAAACTAATGGAGAAATTATTGGAGCAAGCAAAAAACGAAAAACTAGATAACGTTTTACTCTTTAGCGGTCATCATAGAACCGCGGCAATAGCACTATATAAAAGTTTAGGTTTTAAGTTAAAAGATAGCGGACTTTATATTAAACATTTACTTTAATTAACCTTCTTAACATGCTGTAATTGATCTTTTAACTCTTTCATAGATTCTTGCAATTGCCTCAACAAACCACTATCTGTTGTAGCGTCTACATTAAAAGTAATTTTACTACTCACTTCCCAAATTTCCTGAATTTGAAAAGGCTTTATATCGTAAGGAGGATAAGTCTCGTTCAAAGATACTAGGGTAATATTGTTTGAGTTCGGCCGCTTTTCTATCTTCTTTACCATAATAGAGTCTTGCAATACCACAACGTACATTTTATTGGCACTTACATAATCTATATGTTCAATAGCTCTAGCTAAAACCCACTCACCCGGATGCAGATTTGGCATCATACTATCACCTTCGACTTGAAAACCTCTGTACGTCGCATTTCTGAATTCTGGAATAGGTAGATCAAACGCAGGTAATTGTTTATACCAACTAGTATCTGAAATGTTTTGAGGGTATCCTGCAGCCGCTTTGGCATTCACCAATACCATATTGTCTCGACTGGCAGAATCTACCGTAACCACTTTTGGAATTACACTGGTTTTTGAAGTTTCTAGATATTGCTCCTCACTTTCACCAAATAACCAAAGCGGATTTATCTTGAATTGCTTCAATAACTCCAACACTACTTTCCCAGACAATTTGGTTCGTCCACGCTCAATATCTGCGGTAGTATTTGATACGCCGATAAGTGACGCAAACTCCGCTTGCGTATAGCCCAATTCCCTTCTTAAATCTGTAAATCTTTTTAATGTCAACTCATTTTCCATAGTAAGCCTTTTTCTATCAAGACATTAGCCCTCTCGATACTTCAAATATAGTAAATATGGATTATATCCAATTAATTTTTTGGAATATTTCCATAATTAGGAATATTTCCATAATTTTGGAATATATACTACTTGTACTATGGATTTTAACCGAATTAAGGAAAAACTGAACATTTTGGCAGATGCCGCCAAATATGATGTCTCCTGTTCAAGCAGCGGTAGTAATCGCAAAAACAAGAATAATGGTTTAGGCGATACCGGCAATGGCATTTGCCATACGTATACGGAAGACGGTCGTTGTGTATCTCTTTTAAAAATTTTACTGACCAACCATTGCATTTTTGATTGTGCATATTGTGTTACACGAAAAAGCAATGATATACAAAGAGCAGCTTTCAAAATACAAGAGGTAGTTGACCTTACCATAAACTTTTATAGAAGAAATTATATAGAAGGTCTGTTTTTGAGTTCAGGTATTTTTAAAAGTGCCGACCATACCATGGAGCGTTTGATTGCGGTGGCGAAAAAATTACGAGAAGAAGAAAACTTTAATGGTTACATCCATTTAAAATCAATACCTGGTGCCAGTGATGAATTAATGTACGAGGCCGGTTTATATGCTGATCGTTTATCGGTCAATATAGAAATCCCCACTATTTCCGGCCTTAAACTTTTAGCTCCAGATAAAAAACACGAGGATTTCATTAAACCTATGCAAAAGGTAAAAGATGAAATAATTCGTTTTAAAGAAGAGAAAAAAATAATTAAGAGCACAGCAAAGTACGCACCTGCAGGTCAAAGCACCCAAATGATAGTAGGTGCTACGGGTGAAAGTGATAAGGACATCATGTATTCTGCCACTCATTTCTATAAAAACTACAAAATGAAACGCGTCTACTATTCTGGTTACGTTCCAATATCAACAGATAGTAGATTACCTTCTTTAGGATCAGAGGTACCCATGCTAAGAGAAAATAGACTGTATCAAACAGATTGGTTACTTCGGTTTTATGGTTTTAGCGTGAACGAAATTTTAGACGCCGATAACCCAAATTTAGATATGGATATTGACCCAAAATTAATGTGGGCTTTACGAAACCTCAATCATTTTCCTGTCGACATCAATAAAGCCGATGCTCGTATGCTTGCCAGAATTCCCGGTATAGGTATGGGGTCTGTTCACAAAATAATAAATGGAAGAAAATATAGAAATCTTAATTGGGAACATCTCAAAAAAATGGGTATTGCGTTAAACCGTGCCAAGTATTTTATTATTTGTAATTCTAGCGATTGGGAACGAAGAGATTTAGATGCCGCAAAAATCAAAGGTATGATATTACAGTCTCAAAATGGTAAATTTAAAAAACAGTTTAACAGTCAATTATCATTATTTAATTAAAGTTTCACTTAATCCTAATTTTAACTATGGAAAATATATCTAACACTTTAAACCCTGCTAATACTTCATTAATCGATACTGTTATAAACCGTATTCAATGTAAAATATTATCATTTGGGTACCAATTGGTATTACTTAAAAGTAAGTGTAAAAAACGACTAAAAATTATCTCTAGAATATTCTTTTTTAACTTTTAAAACTTCACCTATGAACGCTTCAAAAATTTTGGTTTACGATGGTAGTTTCAACGGATTTTTAACTGCTGTTTTTATTGGGTTTGAACAAAAGTTAACCCATGCCGATATTCAAAAAAACAATCAATTACAAAGTGGACTTTTCGCTGAGACAGAAACCATTTTCACCAACGTTGAAAAAGCACAACGTGTGTGGAACGGTGTTCGAAAAAAAAGTAATACCGCGATAAAAAATATATACTTTGCATTTTTAAGCGAACAATGTAATATAGAAGCTCTTCTTTACCATTACATTCAAAAGTTAATGAGCAGCAAGTATAAAGGAGTTACTGATTTTAGTGATGACGGCATTTTAAAAATTAATCAGATGGCACATAAAGTGGGAAGAGAAAAACACCGAATGGAGGCTTTTATTCGTTTTCAACTTACTAAAGATGACGTATATTTTGCGAACATAGAACCAGATTTTGACGTGTTGCCTTTAATCTCAAAACATTTTAGAAATAGATATACGGACCAACAGTGGATTATTTATGACGTAAAACGGAAGTATGGTATCTTTTACAATTTGAATACTGTAGAAATAATCTCTCTAGATTTAACCGATATTCATGCAAATAGTCTAGAAAAGAGTTCCGTTTTCACGGATAGCGAATATGAGTACCAAGACTTATGGAACAATTATTTTAAGAGTACTACAATTAAGTCTAGAATTAACACTAAGCTTCATGTGCAACATGTGCCAAAACGTTACTGGAAATATTTATCTGAAAAAAAAGAGGCTGTTTAAAAAATTATCTTTCTGACCACTACAAATATCTACGCTTGTTATTATTACATTTATATCAAAGTCGATATCATGCCAAACAAGTATCAGTTAGCCCAAATCAACATTGCTCGAATGAAGGGTGTTAATATCAATGATCCTATCATGAAAGAATTTGTAGACAATTTAGATAAGGTAAATGAATTAGCCGAGCACAGTGAAGGGTTCATTTGGCGTTTAAAAGATGAAACCAACGATGCTACTAACTTCAACCCTTATAATGACGAACAAGTGATTATAAACATATCTGTTTGGAAAACTGTAGAGTTGTTAGAAACATTCGTTTACCAAACTTTTCATACCGATTTTCTAAGAAGAAGAAAAGAATGGTTTCACAAATTTGGAAAGGTATCTACAGCAATGTGGTGGATTTCCGAAGGAGATTACCCAACCGTACAGAATGCCGTGGAACTTTTAGATTACCTTCAGAAGAATGGAGCATCTCAAAAGGTGTTTGATTTTAAAAACAAATACGCCCCACCCACATCATAATAGGTATTTACGTAGAGTAAATATGTTGAACATGATAAAAATCAGCTTTTATTTTTTTTGTCAAGTTTAGTTTTGAAATATCTAAATGAATGATGAACCAGAACATTCCTTTAAATTATTTCATTATGAACTATAAAATACTTGCCACTTCCCTATCACAGAACGATGCTACCATTCAAGTAAAAGAATCAATCATAGCATTTGGCACAACAACGAAAACAGCAAATACACTACCCAACCCTGCAGAGTTATTTTTGAGCTCTTTTGCCGCCTGTTTGCTAAAAAATGTTGAACGTTTTTCTGTCATGATGAAATTTAATTACGAAAAAACAGCATTGGAAGTTACTGCAGCACGTTTCGAAAACCCACCGAGAATGGATGACATTATGTACACCTTAACCATTTACAGTAATGAGGATAAATTAAATGTATCTCTTTTGAAAAAGAATATCGAAAAGTATGGTACCATTTATAATACCGTGAAACAAACATGTTCCATATCAGGTAATATAAAAATAATTACCACTAGTTAATCTGCAAATAAGCATTCATCTTAAATTCTACGATAATATCGCATGATATAACAGAATTTATCGCACTAATCTACCTGTTAAATTTCCGGCAATGATATTGTTGACTTCACTTACCGTAGCGAAATTAACATCTCCCTCATAGGTATGTTTTAATGCACAAGCCGCGCTTGCAAATTCCATTGCCTTATAATCGTCATACTGCTGAAGTCCGTAAATCAATCCCGCCGCAAATGCATCTCCCGTACCTATACGATCTACAATATGGGTAATGTCGATATCTTCGGTTTCCCTAAACTCTTTACCGTTCCACATTCGAGCTCTTATTTTATGCCAAGAAGAATTTAAAGACGTTCTAATTTTATCAAAAACCTTTTCAATACTCGGAAATTCTTGAATCAACTGTTTACTTGCCTTAATAAAATCATCGTTTTCATAGCCGTAGTCCGTTCCCAAAACTTCATTAATTTCATTTACACCTCCAATAAAGATTGTAGAATAATGAAGTAATTCAATTAAAGCTTCCTTGGGGTCTTGCCCGTATTGCCATAGTCCACTTCGGTATGTAGGATCAGCAGAAACTGCCATTCCCTTTTCTCTTGCCAATTTTAACCCTTCCTTCAGCAAATCATAAGCTCCTTGTGACAATGCGGGTGTTATGCCTGTCCA
The DNA here is from genome assembly GCF_902506355.1 of Maribacter litoralis. NCBI lineage: Bacteria > Pseudomonadati > Bacteroidota > Flavobacteriia > Flavobacteriales > Flavobacteriaceae > Maribacter > Maribacter litoralis. The sequence continues at coordinate 4,111,220 of NZ_LR733271.1, forward strand.
ATGCATCCATTCCCCATTTTTTAAAGCGGTTTCCCAATTGACCTTTGAAGGTTCAATCTCTGAAAATGCAGAATGAGAACGATTATACGAAATCATACTAGGTCTTATTACCGCACCTACCTCTAAAAAATAGACCCCAAGAGGTCTTTTTGACTTTACAATGGCAGAAGTGTCCACTCCAAATTTTTGTATATAAGTCATTGCCGTATCACCAATAAAATCATCTGAAACGGCACTAATATGCTTTACTTTACCCCCAAAATTGGAGATGGATATACCAACATTCAGTTCTGTTCCCCCAAAATAAAATTCAACAATATTAGATTGTACAAATTTCTTATTGCCGCGCGGTGATATTCGCATTAAAACTTCCCCAAATGTTATTATTTGACCCATAGTATAATTTTAAACCTAAAATAACCAATGTGCATTTAAAATACTATGCTTATTTCATAATATCTCAAAACAAGTATAGAATGATACATTACCCCTGCACCTATGATTATAAAATTTTAAAATATGCATTAACCTAATTATAACATCTTACCTCTCACATATTTATTTACTTTGTTATTATGAATCAGCCACTAAAACATGAATGGAGAAAAAAGGAAAAAAGCATTTATTTGCCCAAAAATATACCGGAGCTTGTTACAATTCCAAGATTTAAATATGTATCCATTTATGGAGAAGGCAATCCAAACAGTAGTTATTTCACAGAACATATTCAGGCACTATACAGTGTAGCATATGCCATAAAAATGTCTTTAAAAAAAAGGGATGATTTACCTAAAAATTATATAGACTGGACAGTTTACCCACTAGAAGGTGTTTGGGATATCTCGGAAAAGGCAAAACAACATTTTACAGAACAAATCAACAAAGATGAATTGGTATTTAATTTAATGATTCGACAGCCAGAATTTATAACATTTGAGTTCTTTGCTGAAATGCTTGAGCTCACAAAAAATAAGAAACCCCAGAAACTCTTAGAGAAGCTAAAATTACAAGAAATAGAAGAAGGACCATGCGTACAAATGCTACATATTGGAAGTTACGATACCGAAAATGAAACCTTTAAGGTGATGGAAACATATGCCGAAGAAAACAACTTAAAGCGAAAATCAAAAATTCATAGAGAGATTTATTTGTCGGACTTTAGAAAGGTTGCCAAGGATAAACTAAAAACAGTTTTACGATTTCAAGTAGAACACTAAGCACTTTAACTTATGAAACGCACACATAGAAGAATAGGGTATTACACAAATTGAATAATCAGCCATTTCTTCGTATCTTAATCTTACTTCATCAAATCATCAATCAAAATGCAAAATAAACTCACTTTAACCATCCTACTTTTAGCCTTTAATGTAGCACTAGGACAAAATAAAATATCGGAAGAAAAATATATAAACATTGGTGGTATCGAACAATGGATAACTATTAATGGCAATGACAGCGCTAACCCAGTGGTGTTGGTTGTTCATGGCGGACCCGGCAGTACATTAAGCCATTATAAAGATGATATATTCGCTGATTGGATGAAAGATTTTACCATTGTTCATTGGGATCAAAGAGGTGCCGGCAGAACATTTGGCAAAAATTGCCCTAAAACTGTCAACGAAGATTTTTATGCCCGTAACCCCTTATCGATAAAAGAAATGACCAATGACGGCATTGCCGTTACAACCTACTTATTGAAGCGACTCGACAAGAAAAAAGTTATTTTAATAGGTACATCATGGGGTTCTATTTTAGCGACCGAAATGGCACAAAAACAACCAGAAATTTTCCATGCCTACATTGGTCACGCTCAATTTGTTAATTTCTTGGCGAATATTAAAAATGCCTATAATGAAGTCATTGAAATAGCAGAAGAAAAAGAAGACGACCAAATTCTTATTAAACTAAAGGAATTGGGACCACCACCGTATCAACAAGCAAAAAACTACGGACAGTTATTACGTGTTGTTAAACAATACGAAAAACTTAACGCCACCCCTGCCCCATCATCATGGTGGAAAATAGCATCTGCATATGAGAATAATGATGATGCTACAGATAGATATAACGGTGATGACTATTCCTTTTTAAATCTTGTTGGCGATGAACAAATTGGGGTGAAATCGATGGTTAGTCATATAGATTTCAACAAAACCTCACTTACTTTTCGCTTACCCGTATTTATGATCCAAGGCGAAAATGATATTCTTTGCTCCCAAAAGCTAAACAAGCCCTACTTTGAAAAAATTAGAGCTCCTAGAAAAGAGTATGTGGCCATTTCAAATGCAGCCCACGGCTTTAACGAGGCCATTGTAAAGAAACAATTTGAAATTGTAAAATCGCTTCGCGTTCAAAATTAAGCTCAAAGTTGAAGCAAGATTTACTTTCCTCCCTTTTCACCAATAAAGTGATCACTTTTGGCTTTAAAAAGTACATTGAACGTCGTTAAGCTACCATAAATACGTGTTATATACTGCTGAAGGTCTACTTTTTCTTGGTCATCTAAATTCTTGCTTGCATTAATTTTTTGCTCCATAACACGAATACGGTCACGTACCATTACAATCTTATGAAAGAATGTATTTATTGGTATTTCTTTATTGCTTAAACCAGCTTCACCTGGTTCTAACACCAAATTCCCACCTTTCCATTTATCGGCTATTGCAACACGCTGGGTAGCATCGCTCCATTTTTGTAAAATGGAAACCAATGAACTTTCCACATCAAAAAAACTAACCGTATCTACCTCGTTTTCAATTGCCTCGATCACTTCATAATCCGAATCAATGTCAATAGTTTCTAAGCCGCTGTCCATAAATGTTACCCAGTACATATTACTTGAAACATTGGTAATTACACCTTTACCAAATTCCGAGTGTGAGATTCTAGAACCTATTCCTAATATTTTCATGCGTTTTCAACTTTTATATACCGCTAATTTAAGATCAGTTTTTATGATCAGCAAAAAGAAATCTAGTTTATTACCTATGAAATCTATATAGATTTTTGCAATCTTAACTACTTCATGTACATTTAATGGCAACATTTGAGCGTAACCTAAATACATCATCATGAAAAAATTAATGGCAATTACCATGTTATGTCTAATACTTATCTCTTGCGGAGAAAAAAAGAAAGAAGTTGCTCAACATATGTCATCCCCGGTAAAATTAAAAGCCCTTATTATCGACGGACAGAACAATCATTACGTGTGGCCAAAAACGACAATGATGATGAAAGATTATCTAGAACAAACAGACTTGTTCACTGTAGATATTGAAAGAATGGATTCTGTATGGTTAGGAATAAAATATAATAAAACACGGCCAGAAGCCTATGAGTCTTTTATTGAGACCTACCCTTTGAAAGACAAGACATATCAAGTATCGAATAGTCCAATAAAAACTTCAGACTTTACACTTAATTTCAGTGACTATGATGTAATTATATCTAACCTTGGTTCCGACTCTCCTTTATGGCCCGTAAAAACAAGAGAAGCTTTTGAAAGTTATATGAAAAATGGCGGAGGGCTTGTGGTTATTCATGCCGCTGATAACGCTTGGGGAGATTGGGAAGAGTACAATAAGATGATCGGCCTTGGTGCTTGGGGAGGTCGCAATGAAGAATCAGGACCCTACGTGTATTACAATGACGAAGGAGAACTAATTAAAGATACCTTAGCCGGTGTATGCGGCTCTCACGGACCAGAATATGAATTTCAACTTACCACAAGAGCGCCTGAACACCCAATTATGAAAGGAATACCTGAAAAATGGTTACACACGCCAGATGAAATGTATGAGCGTATGAGAGGCCCTTTTGAAAATGCTACTATATTGGCAACAGCTTATGCCGATGTTGAGAAGAATGCACCACCATGGGACCCAAATGTTACAGGTTTAGGTCAGCATGTACCACAGTTAATGGCAATCAATTATGGTGAAGGCCGGGTTTTTCATTCTACCTTAGGTCACTTTGATTATTCTATGCAATGCGTTGGCTTTATCACAACACTTCAACGTGGCACGGAATGGGCAGCAACCGGAAAAGTTACTCAAAAGGTACCTGTAGATTTTCCATCAGCAGATGCGTCAAATTCAAGACCTTGGAAATAACAGTTATACCTTACTCTGAATCCGGGTCGCAATCTTCTTTTCTTCTGGAATCAACTAAATAAATGATTTTCCATGCATCTTCCTCTTTATATAACTGAAAAGAATTAACCCCACAGTGACTGAATTCTCCATTATACCAAAATTCATACGGCGCCCATACGTGGGCCATACCACCATCAATTTGTATTTTATAGTCCAATATCTTTTCATGAAAAGGTATAGAATCTGGTGTGGTAATCATGAAATTTACTAAATCATTAAAATTCGTATTTCGAACAATCATATTACCTAGTACATTTAAATTTACCGTCTGCATTTTAACATCTGCATCTACAACACCTTTCATTGCAAATTCATTTTTACTATTAAATGCATAAAAAAAAGTTTCTACCGCATATTTTACCTTTACCTCTTCATCTATTTGTGATTGTATTACGTTAACCATGAAAAGTGATAACAGTAAAGAGAAATATTTCATAGCGTACCTTTTAAAAGTTATTTGCGTCAAAATTAGGGAAATTATAAAAGAACCCTACTAATGGATTCTTTTTAGAGAGTGCTTAATCTCATTAAAACTCCTTACTTTTATGGCGCAAAACCAAAAACAAATTATGTCAACAGCTAAAAAAGAATACAAAAGAGTTACGGTTAAATCTTTAGTGGATATGAAGAAGAACGGAGAGAAAATCTCCATGCTTACGGCATATGACTATTCTATGGCCAAAATTGTTGACGCCGCCAAGGTTGATGTTATTTTGGTTGGTGATTCGGCCAGTAACGTAATGGCGGGTCATGAAACTACTTTGCCAATTACATTGGATCAGATGATTTACCACGCTTCTTCTGTCATAAGAGCTATTGACCGCGCATTGGTGGTTGTAGATTTACCATTTGGAAGCTACCAAAGCGACCCTAAAGAAGCATTGCGATCGGCAATTAGAATCATGAAAGAAAGTGGTGCACATGCTGTTAAACTTGAGGGTGGTGCAGAAATTAAGGAATCAGTAAAAAGAATACTTGCAGCCGGTATTCCGGTTATGGGACATTTGGGACTAACACCACAATCTATCTATAAGTTCGGAACTTATACCGTTCGTGCAAAAGAAGAGGAAGAAGCAGAAAAATTAATGGAAGATGCCAAATTACTTCAAAAATTAGGTTGTTTCGGTATTGTTCTAGAAAAGATACCCGCAATGCTCACCAAAAAAGTATCTGAAAACCTAACAATACCTACAATAGGCATTGGCGGAGGCAAATATGCTGATGGTCAAGTTTTGGTTGTTCATGATTTATTAGGAATGACACACGAGTTCAACCCTCGTTTTTTACGTAGATACATGAATTTGTACGAAGAAATGGGAAATGCTATTTCCAATTATGTTAGTGATGTAAAAAGTCAAGATTTTCCTAATGATGACGAGCAATATTAATTAATATCTGATATTTTTTGTCAAAAAAAATACATTCTACAGTCGATAATCTTCAAGTGCTATTTGAGGACAATCACATTATAGTCGTCAATAAACGCCCTGGTGATATTGTACAGGGCGACAAGACTGGCGATAAACCATTGAGCGAAACCGTAAAAGCTTTTCTAAAAAAGAAATACAACAAACCGGGCAATGTTTATTTAGGGGTTGTACATCGCTTGGATAGACCAACTTCCGGCATAGTTTTGTTTGCGAAAACCTCTAAGGCCTTACCCAGGTTGAATAAATTGTTCGCAGAAAAAAGTGCTAATAAAACATATTGGGCAATAGTGAAAAATGCTCCGACAGAACCAGAAAAAAGACTGGTTCATTACATGAAGCGAAACACCAAACAAAATAAATCGTACGCGAACATAAAAGAAGTTCCCGATAGCAAAAAAGCTATACTAACTTATAAGATCATAAAAAAACTAGACCGCTATTTTCTTTTAGAAGTCGATCTTGAAACCGGTCGTCATCATCAAATTAGATCTCAACTCTCTTCAATAGGAAGCCCAATAAAAGGAGATTTAAAATACGGTTTCAATAGAAGTAACGAAGACGGAAGCATACACCTACATGCAAGAAAATTAAGGTTCATACATCCTGTTAAAAAAGAGCCTATCGAAATTATAGCCCCACCTCCGAATGATCCAATTTGGAATGCATGTCTTTAATTTCACTATTTTTAGCACAAACACTATTACCATGTTAAAGAAAATTTGTGCCTTAAGTATATTCTTGGTTATTGTTTCATGCAGTAGCTACAACTCCATCGACACCTTTTACAATGCTCACAAAAATGACAATCACGTAACTGCAGTTCGCGTTCCGCAATTTATGTTATCGATGATCAGTGAGATTTCACCAGAAATGAAAGCTATGGTCGGCAATACCAAAGACCTAAGGTATATGCAATTTCCAAGCACTACCACTAGTAAAACCCAATTTCTTAATAAAGAAATGAATGGTATTACCGGTAATTCATTTATTGAAGTGTTCCGTAAGAACGATGAACTAAAGCGCAATGTGGTTTCCATTCGCGAAAAGAAAAATTCCGTTAAGGAAATTTTGGTTTACAATAATGATAACCGAACTGGCTCTTTTCTATATTTTAATGGTGATTTTGACCCTGTGAAGGTCAGGGAATTGGCAAAAAATGAGCAGTTCACTAAATTTGGTGATAACATTATTAACCAATTTGGAGCCACTACACCGGGTATTAACTCTGAAAATTAATACACTGGTTTATGTTGATTTTTTAGAACGGACACTTTCTATAACTACAGAGCTTAAAATAAGAATACCCCCTAAAATTGTTGTTCCTTTTGGAATTTCAGAAAGAAAAATAGCTCCTAACAGAATACCGTAAACAGGCTGTACACTGCTCAATATGCTCACCGTAGTAATATTAAAATGCTTAAAAGTCATTAAAAATAAAGTATGGCCAATGGCAGTAGTTAATACCGCCAATGCAACAAGTACTTCCCATTGACCTAATAGTGTATTAGACGTTACCGAAAATAAAAACGGAAAAAGCAAGACTCCCACTATTGCAGTTTGGTATGTCATTAACATAGAGCCATTATACTTGGAAACCTTTCTTTTCATTAGAATATTTCTTAAAGCATATGCTAAAGCCGAAAAAACACCGAAGCCAATAGCAATGGTATATGAATTTTCAAAATCCAGAGAGGGACTTAAAAAATACATACCTGCAAGAACCAAAAAAGCAAGAAGCAAATGAACTAGTTGAAACTTGGTCTTTAACAGAATGGGCTCTAAAAGAGCTGTAATTACTGGATATGTAAAAATTGAGAGCATACCAATTGCAACGTTTGATAATTTTAACGCATAGAAATAGGCTACCCAATGTACACCCATTAATACACCGCTCAAGAAGATAACCAACGTATCTTTTCTCTCGATTTTGAGGCTAAAACCTTTCCATTTACAATACAGAAACAATGCTATAAAAGCAAGAACTGCCCTAGCACCAATAGCAACCGGCACCGGCAATTGTACATAACGGCCCAATGCTCCAGAAGTGGCTATAAAGAGCATAGCCAAATTAATTTCCAATAAATGTTGAATGTGATTGCTTTTCATTTACCCGTGTATCACCTAACGTGATTTTGCCAATGCTTTTTCTCTAATAATTTCAGATACAGGTTTGTTTTGTAAATGACTTTCTAACCACGAAAGAATATCTAAATATAAAAATGCCCTCTTTTCATAAGGATGATTTTCATACTTTTTCAATTCATTATACAATTTTTGGAACTCCGCCTTCAATTGACTCGGATAAATGCCGCCCAAACTTCTTAAGAACTTTATCATCTCTTTTTGTACAGCGTGCATATCGTTCATTTTTAAAAGGAACTTATAAGTGCTTTTTAATTGAACTTCTAAATGATAATCCATACCCGCTTCATAGTGAGCAACCAAACTTAATACACGAGCAAAACACATAAGGTCTTCACGCATTTTTAAATTTTTGTTATCAATAATCTTTTTCAGGTATTGAATACAGGTCTTGTTATCCCCTATTCCAAAATACAGACACGCTATTTTATAATATAGCACCATTACGTGGTGCTCGTCTATTCTATCTCGATGTTTATTAATACCGTATTCAATAATTTTTACCAAATAAAGCCCTTTTTCAAAGGTTCCTTCTAAAAAATGCAAATTCAATTTATTTGCATTTAAGTACATGAATACCAATGAATTAATATTGTCATTATTAGGAAATTCCTTTTCTTTTATTGTAAGCTCTAATCGTTCTAAAACCTCCTTAAACTGAGAACTATATTGAACATAAAAAAGAGATTCTAACAAGTAATGATTCCCTTTTAGAAAGAATACAGGGTTTAAATAGATCATGTCTTTATACGCATAAAACAGATCTACCCATTTACTGGCATATTTAAAACAGGATAAAAAATCTTGAGTAAGAAAACTGTACCAAAGATGCGCCTTATACAACCATAATTTTTCCCGAAAACCTAAATCCTCAATATTATATAATGGCAAATGATCGTTGAAGTAGGTTTTTACTTTTTGATAATCTTCATCACTTCGTACATAACCTACCTTTAACATCATGCCATATAACTGCAAGGAAAGATTTGAAAGCTTACTTGTCATTACATTATGACCAGATAATTCCTTTGCCTGTATAGCAAGTTCATCGGCACGGTCGGGTATGCTTCGGGTAATATATTGGGTTTCAATTATTTTTTCCAATTCCACAATTTCATATGCAATATTCTTTTCTTCATTTTCTATTGCAATAGCCTTTACCTTATCCAAAATTTTCAGACTTTGTTTGTAAAGTCCTTTTTGATATAAAATAGTGGCAAAATCCAATTGCTCCCTTATCTGAACCCTTATATTCTGATTCACAGGATTTAACCTGAGACTTACTAAAATCTGCTTATACAGGTGTGCTTTTAGATTCGAAAGTTGCGCTTTTTTAACAATACCGCTTTCAAGTATTGTTTTCTCATCATATTGTTTAATTTTATCCAATAAATTGAATAGTGCCAAAAATTTGGCATCGGTATTCACCCCTAATCTGCCCACGTAAAGCTTAAATTGACGCTTCTCAGATTTTGAAAGTGATTTAACCAAAACGAACAAAGCATCTTTATGCGCATTTGTCATCGTAAAAATAAGAGTTTAAATAATTGAAATTCAATGTTTTATATACCTAAAAAACTGACTTAACGTTGTAAACATATTCACAAAATTTGTGTGTTCTGTGTTTTAGGTTATATATTCGTTTGACGAGTAAAACTACGTAAATTATATGAGTAAAGATATCGTACAAATATTTGACACTACATTAAGGGATGGAGAGCAAGTACCAGGCTGTAAATTAGACCGTGAGCAAAAATTAGTCATTGCAGAACGATTAGATTCATTGGGCGTAAATATCATTGAAGCCGGTTTTCCTGTTTCTAGCCCAGGGGATTTTCAATCTGTAGAAGCAATTGCAAAGCTCGTTAAAAACGCCACAGTTTGCGGTTTGACCCGTGCGGTAAAAAATGACATTGAGGTAGCTGCAGAAGCACTTAAACATGCAAAAATTCCTAGAATTCATACGGGTATTGGTACATCTGATTCTCATATTAAACACAAGTTTAATTCTAACAGAGATGCTATTATAGAAAGAGCTGTGGCAGCAGTAAGCTATGCCAAGACCTTTGTTGAAGATGTTGAGTTTTATGCGGAAGATGCAGGACGAACGGACAATGAATTTTTAGCACGTGTTTGCGAAGCTGTAGTAAAAGCCGGTGCAACCGTTTTAAATATTCCCGATACAACTGGCTATTGCTTACCTGATGAATATGGAGCTAAAATAAAGTACTTGCGTGAAAACGTAAAGGGTATAGATAAAGCAACCCTATCTTGCCATTGTCATAACGATCTAGGTTTGGCCACTGCCAATTCTATTGCCGGTGTGATCAATGGTGCCAGACAAATAGAATGTACGATTAACGGTATTGGTGAAAGAGCAGGAAACACTTCTTTAGAAGAAGTCGTCATGATCATGCGCCAACACCCAGGGTTAAATTTAGATACGACCATTAACAGCAAATTACTTTACGATACCAGTTTAATGGTTTCTAGAAAAATGGGCATGATGGTGCAACCCAACAAAGCAATCGTAGGTGCCAACGCATTTGCACATAGTTCAGGTATTCACCAAGATGGTGTTATAAAGAATAGAGAAACTTACGAGATCATAGACCCTGCGGATGTGGGAGTCACTGAATCTTCGATCGTGTTGACTGCAAGAAGTGGAAGAGCTGCATTGGCCTACAGAGCTAAAATTGTAGGCTATGAGTTGACCAAGACCCAGTTAGATCAAGTATACCAGGAGTTTTTAAAGTATGCCGACGTTAAAAAAGAAGTTAAAGACGATGATATCCATCAGATTATTGAGACTTCTAAAATAGATTTACAAAGTATTAGCTAATTATGCATTTAGACATTGCTGTTTTAGAGGGAGATGGTATTGGTCCAGAAGTGGTAGCACAATCTATTAAGTGCCTACGTTCTGTTGAGGAAACTTTTGGTCATAGTTTTACTTTTAAAAACGGTCTTATAGGTGCATCAGCAATTAAAAAAACCGGAAACCCTTTACCAAAAGAAACTTTAAAACTTTGCAAAAGTACCGATGCCACACTTTTTGGTGCCTTGGGTCTTCCAGAATTCGATGATAACCCTAAAGCAAAAGTTTGGCCAGAACAAGGTCTTTTAAAGCTTCGCAAGAAATTGGAATTGTTTGCCAACATTAGACCTGTAAAGGTTTTTCCGTCCTTGGTCAAACAATCGCCTCTTTCTAAAACCCAGGTACAGAATACAGATTTAATCATATTTAGGGAATTATCGGGTGGTATTTATTATGGCGACAAAAGCAATGATGAAGACAAAAATTCGGCAACGGACACCTGTACCTATACCGAATCTGAAATTAGTAGAATTGCTCACTTAGCCTTTAAATCTGCTAGGTCAAGAAAAAAGAAAGTTACCCTAGTAGATAAAGCCAATGTTCTTGAAACGTCGCGTTTATGGAGGCGTGTAGTTCGTAATATCTCGGAAAGTTATCCTGATGTAGTGCTTAATTGCCTTTTCATTGATAACGCCGCCGTGCAAATGATATTGAACCCTTCTCAGTTCGATGTTATTTTGACCGATAATATGTTTGGCGATATTCTTTCTGATCAAGGTAGTGTTATTGCAGGTTCTATTGGATTATTACCCTCTGCTTCGGTTGGGCTTGAACATGCAATGTTCGAACCTATACATGGCTCTTACCCCAATGCTGCAGGTAAAAATATCGCTAACCCAGTTGCATCGATCTTAAGTGTAGCCATGCTTCTTCAACATTTTAAAATGAACGAAGAATCTGATGCCGTTGTTGCTGCCGTGTTAAAATCCTTCTCTAAAAAAATTGTTACCCCAGATATTTTAGGAAGTTCAAAATATGGAACTAATTATGTTGGTGACTTTATTGCCGATAACATTATGGAATTGGACGGAAGCTTCAATATCAACGATGAAAACATTGGTCTTGGTAAGTCTACCATTATCTAAACTAACCGTTATTACTCATTGTTCAATTGCGTGATCAACGCATTAAATTCCTTTTTAAACTCTTCAAATTTCTCTCCCGTTGCCGGACCATTGAAACCGGTATGAATTTTTCTAACATCACCCTTCTTATCAATGAAGATGGTAGTAGGATATGAAAGTACATGATTTAGCATAGGCAGTTTCTCTTGAGCCTTCAATTTATCGTAGGTGCCAAATTGAGCCAGTAATATCGGGTATTCTACCCCTATTCTATCTTTTAAACGCTGTATGCCTTTAAAAGCTTTTTCTTGGGTCTTAGCAGATTCGAAAGCAAGACCTATAACTTCTACATTATCATTCTCTTTAACATAATCAACTAAGAATTTTGTTTCATCCAGGCAATTAGGGCACCACGTACCCATTAACTGAACTATTACAACTTTGTTATGAAACCTCTCATCAGACAATGAAATTTGGTCACCATTACTATCGGGGAATGTAAATGCCAGTTTATCATAACCTTCATTTAAAAAGGTAAGCGAATCTGGGTTTGGAAGCTCAAAGTCATCATTTCTGGTAGCCGTAAATGGTTCTTTAAAATGGTTACCCGAATAGAACATACCGTTCATACTCGAATCAGTAACTTTTGCAGTAAACAAAAAGGCGTGCGCACCATCAAAAGCAGATAATTTAAGTGAATCACCATCCATTACTCCGTCTAAAAACCTATAATCACCTGTGGTAGTTCTAAATGTACCGGTTACTTTATTCCCTTCTTGTAAAAATATACCCTTACCAACATATTCAGCTTCTAAGTCCGGACTAAAATAAGTTTCCCAAATTCCCGTAACATTTTCATTGTTTTCTCGGTTATTGACTTCAAACCTATCTTCAACCCCATGAACTGCGGTAAAAGGAACAATTCTATCTAGACTTTCCTTTATAAATTCACCCTCAATCGTAGTTTCAGTAAATCTACCCGCTAAATATCCTTCAAAAACCGGGGTATACATAAATATAGAATCGCCCTTTATTTCAACTTCATCTACTTGTATAACCTCCTCTGCATTGCGAATTTCCATTAAATACTTTCCTCCGACAGACCTACCGACCTTTAAGTTAAATGGTAACACCTGCTTATCCATAACATGCAACGCTACCAACCAATTGCCTTCAGCTAAATTCTTGGTGGTTTTATTTTCCTTACACCCTACCAACAACATCAAAATAGAAAGTACTGCAATACTGAATCTCATATTTTATTTTTTAAATAGCTTCTAATAAACAATTAAAAAGGCAGAATTAAAAATTAAAATAAAGACTTCATAGCTTATTGAATGTATTAGGGCATTGTTTTATCTTTGCGGCCTATAAATGTTTTGAATGAAAATATCATACAACTGGCTTAAACAGTTCATACAAATTGATTGGGAATCTCAAAAAACCGGAGAACTTTTAACCGATTTAGGTTTAGAAGTAGAAGGAATTGACAAATTTGAATCTGTAAAAGGCGGATTAAAAGGTATTGTTGTAGGTCACGTTTTAAGCTGTGAGAAGCATACAAATGCCGACAAGCTTAATGTTACTATGGTCGATATAGGCCTTGAAGCACCCGTACAAATTGTGTGTGGGGCAAAAAATGTAGCTGCTGGGCAAAAAGTACCGGTTGCCACCATAGGTACTACATTATATACCCCAGAAGGTGAAGCTTGGACAATTAAAAAAGGAAAGATCAGAGGTGAAGAAAGCTTTGGAATGATATGCGCCGAAGATGAACTGGGGCTTGGTGATAGCCATGATGGCATTATGGTTTTAGATAAAGACCTTAATCCTGGTACCCCTTGTGCAGATATCTTCGATATTGAGGAAGACGAAGTTTTCGAAATTGGCCTAACCCCAAATCGTGCAGACGCCATGAGTCATTTTGGCGTGGCAAGAGACCTTAAAGCAGGCTTAAAGCAAAAGGAAATTACAAAAGAACTTATAACGCCATCAACCAGTCATTTCAATATTAATGACCGATCTTTAAAAATCGATGTTGATGTAATTAAGACCGAACTAGCTCCTCGTTATTGCGGGGTATCAATTAGCAATCTTATTATACAACCTTCTCCTACTTGGCTTCAGAATAGATTAAAAGCTATTGGTTTAACACCAAAAAACAATGTAGTAGACGCCACAAACTATGTATTGCACGAACTCGGTCAACCACTACATGCATTTGATGCCGCCAAGATAAAAGGACATAAGATTGTTGTTCAAACTTTACCTAAAGGCACAAAGTTTACAACTCTTGATGGAGTGGAAAGAACTTTGCACGAAGATGATTTAATGATTTGCGATACCGAAAAACCACTATGTTTGGCTGGTGTTTTCGGTGGTTTAGGTTCTGGAGTAACGGAAGAAACAACTTCTATTTTCTTAGAAAGTGCTTATTTCAACCCTGTTTCAATAAGAAAATCGGCTAAAAGACATGGGCTGAATACTGACGCATCATTTAGATTTGAACGCGGAATTGATATTGAAAATGTTGAGTACAGCCTAAAACGTGCCGCACTATTAATTAAAGAGATAGCAGGCGGGGAAATAACTTCTGACATTTATGACCTTTACCCTAAAAAGCACCCCAACTTTGAAGTATTTCTTGCTTTCGAAAAAATCAATAAATTAATTGGTCAAGAAATCCCGCAGGATACCATTAAATCTATATTGGCCTCATTAGACATTAAAGTGAAGAATGTTACAGAAGCCGGTATGGGATTGGAAGTACCTTCTTACCGCGTAGATGTACAAAGACAAGTAGACGTTATAGAAGAAATTTTGAGGGTGTACGGTTACAACAATGTTGCATTCAGTCAAAAGCTAAATGCTTCCATAGCCAGTACAACAACAGCGGCAGATCACAATATACAAACAACTATAGGCAATGCATTAGCTGCTAAGGGGTATAATGAAATATTAACCAACAGTTTAACCAACCCAGATTACACTCAATTAATTGAAGTTGAGGAAGACGGGAGAAAATCGGTCGAAATCATTAACCCGTTAAGTGGGGATCTATCTATTTTACGAAGAACTTCTTTGTTTTCGGCATTGGAAACCGCTAGCTATAATATAAATCGTAGACGACCTAATCTTAAATTATTCGAATTTGGGAAAACGTACTACGAAAAGGAAGGTAAAAGAATTGAACCAAAATACTTAAGTATTTTACTAACTGGAAATACCACACAAGATAGTTGGACAAATAAGCCTGTTGCCACTAACTTTTTTGAACTTAAATCAATTGTTCAAACGGTGTTTTTAAGACTTGGTTTAAATAATTTGAAAAGTGAACCTACTTCTTCTACTATATTTTCTGAAGGTATAACGTTTACGTACAAGAAAAATAAGTTAGTGTCATTTGGATTGGTCAAAAAATCAATTTTAAAGCATTTTGATATCAAACAAGATATATTATTTGCCGATTTTGATTGGGGAACAGTGCTGAAACAAATTGACAATACCCCTATTTCTTTTAAAGAAATACCAAAACATCCAGAAGTTAAGAGAGATTTCGCCCTTTTACTTGATCAAAACGCTACCTATCGTGAACTTCATGAAATTGCATTCAAAACTGAAAGAAAGTTCTTAAAGGACATGACTTTATTTGATGTTTACGAAGGGAAAAATTTACCGGACGGAAAAAAATCATATGCGGTAAGCTTTACACTGCAAGATGACAAAAGTACGTTGACCGAAAAGCAGATCGAAAAAATTATGTCTAAACTACAAAGTAGCTACGAACGTAATTTAGGAGCAAGCCTTCGTTAATTAAAGCATCTTTTCAGGAACAAAAACGGTGTCAATCTCATGAATGATGCCGTTTGACTGATTTGAATCGGCCGTTGTAATTGTAGCATGATTACCAAACTTGTCGGTCAATACTATATCAATACCTTTCATTGTTGCCGTTATCGCTTCTCCTTGAATGGTTGTAAATGTGGCTATCCCATTTCCTCTGCACATCGCTTTTAGAATACTTGAGGCAGATAATTTGTCAGCAATGATATGATATGAAAGCATTGCCCTTAAAATTCTTTTGTTTTCTGGATCGAACAATTTATCTATTGTTGATTCTGATAACTTTTGAAATGCAAGGTTAGAGGGTGCAAAAACTGTGAATTCTCCTTTATAATCCAATACTTTATCTAAATCGACCGCCTTAAGCGCATTTAATAAAGAAGAATGGTTTTCAAAGGATTCCGTACGTTCTAAAATAGATTTTTCCGTCTTTATAGTTGAGATTAATTGATCAAACTTTAGATCAATACTATTGTCTTGTGCATAGCTTTGAAGCCCTAAAAATAAGGCGCACAAGGACACGAGGGATGTCCATTTTTTCATAATAGTTGGTTCTTAAGGGGCAAATGTTCTTAAAATCGACAAATGGTACGATTTCTTCGTCAATATACAATTTGAAGCAATCGACACCTAGTCAAAATTAACGATTGTAGCTATTTTAACATTTTATTAACTTTTAATTAAGTTAGACAAAATTTACATGAAAATACTAATTGCTTAACTTTGAGTGTATTGCTAAAAAAGAGAACATGTTACTGCCAAAAACAAATATTGAACAGAAGCTGTCGACAGTAAGAAAAAAACGAATTTCAGCCGAAGAAACACACCTGAAAGAAGTTTACAGCATATTATCTAATCTTGATAATGAATTAGAGCGAATAGAAAATAATGTAACTATTAGCAATGGTGTTCAAAATAATAAATTCAATATTGATTTATTGGACAGTGATAAAATTTACCACATTGATGAAATAAAACAGATTTGCATAGACTACCGTTTACGCTTTCTTGATGCTAAATACTTTAAAGGTCCACTACCAACTGAAGCACTATCAAAAATAAAAACGCTCGAAAAAGAACATCATATTGAAATACAAGGTTTTAAAATAATAGCGCCTTCTAAACTATTTAAATTAGAAGATAAAGACGACCCTTTATTATTTGCCCCTATAGGCAATGGGTATCACTACTTAATACATCAATGGGGCAATGATCTGCACCCATTAAGAAGATTATTGATGTGGCCTTTTAAAAATATCATCAACCTAACTATTCTTGTATTATTGGTAAGTTTTCTGGTAACATTATTGATTCCTAACGGTCTATTTTCAAAATCAAGTACAAATGCTCAATTCTGGATTTTATATTTCTTTATGTTTAAATGCATAGCCTCAATAGTTATTTTTTATGGTTTTGCTTTAAGCAAAAACTTTAATCCGGCTATTTGGAACAGTAAATATTATAATAGCTAGGCATTTCTATTTAGTCTATGAAAATGGTTTGTGGTATACCGGACAAATCTATATTATCTACAAATTCAAAATCTGGTGACGGCGTAATTCTTAAAATTCCACCATTGTCGCCACTTCCGTTTTTTTCATATCCTACAAGTATATAATTGTTTTTATCGTCGTAGGCTATTGCAGTTGTATTGGCAATATTAAATTTTACGTTAAGCTCAGCATCTGAAAGGAAATTTTCATACAGATAAACAACAGTACTGTTCTTTTCAAAATCATAGGTGGCAGGTACTTCTGTTATATTTGCCCCCTGCATGTTTTTTTGAAAATAGAATTTTCCATTACCATCCATAAAAAAGTCGTTCGTATTAATAAACCCTGGAGCAGTATCTTCACCATAGGTTGTATAGGTCTTATCTAAAGTTATCGGGTCTATAGTTGTGTGCAGCTCAGGATAACTAACAATTATTTGATCAGAATTATTTTTAAATAATCTTAATGCATCATAGCCTAAATCTAACGTAATCAATACATCATTGCTATTTAAATCAATAATGGTTAAATGATATTCATTGGATACAAATTCATTTAAGGTTAAAACAAAAAGCTTATTAGATGACGCAACAACATCAACCGGTTTATTATTCAAGGTAATTTCAGCGTAGTTTTCTGGATTATTCAATGACCCTCTTCTAACCACAAAGTGCTTATCCTTGCCTAATAAATCTCTCTCATAGGCAATAAACATATCAATTTCATCATATGCTACAGCAACCACATTAATATCACAAGCATTGTCGTCAGTAAAAACCTGAATTTTTTTTGATAATTTTTCTTCTGCATTATACCACTGTAAACTAGCCTCGCAATTGGCAGTATAGTAGTAACCTAAACTACTTGATGACTTGAATTTTATGGCATTTGCCGGTATAAGACCAAAAGATGCGACCTCTTCACCAACAACTAAATTGTCTTGACCCATACTAACAACAGCTGCATTGATATTATCATTAGCTTCTAAAAAGACCGTATAATCAACAGCTATATCGGTTTCGATTACTATTTCTTCTGGTTGCTCATCGGTAGATTTTTCGCAGGCAACGAAACTAAAGGCCAGCAAGAAGTAGGCCACAAAATTGTAGGTTTTCATAAAACATTGATTTGGGTTAATCTTTTATTCTATGCTTACTCAGCGTACATCTTGTTACGCTGGTCTTTCAATGCCTTGTCAGACATATATTCATCAAACGTAGAATATCGATCAATGTTGCCTTTAGGAGTCAATTCTATGATCCTATTCGCCACAGTTTGAGCAAATTCGTGATCATGAGTCGTAAAAAGTACTGTTCCTTTAAAATTCTTTAGAGAGTTGTTAAATGCCGTAATACTTTCCAAATCCAAGTGGTTTGTTGGTTCATCTAACATTAAAACATTGGCACGCATTAGCATCATTCTACTCAACATACAACGTACTTTTTCTCCACCAGATAAAACGGTACACTTTTTAAGCGCTTCTTCGCCACTAAAAAGCATTTTACCTAGAAAACCTCTAATGTAAACTTCTTCTCTCTCCTCTTCTGTTTTAGCGTACTGGCGTAGCCAATCAACAAGGTTAATATTATTGGTAAAGAAATCTGAATTATCAGCAGGCAAATAAGACTGGGTAGTCGTTACGCCCCATTGGTACGTTCCCGAATCAGCCTTTTTGTTACCGTTAATAATTTCATAGAATGCAGATGAAGCTCTAGAATCTCTTGAAATTATAGCAACCTTATCTCCTTTAGCTAGATTGATATTGACATTATTAAACAATACCTCACCTTCTTCTGTGCTAGCAGACAAACCTTCAACATTCAAAATTTGGTCACCCGCTTCTCGTTCCCTATCAAAAATTATTGCCGGATATCTACGACTAGATGGTTTAATATCATCAACTTTTAACTTGGAAAGCATTTTTTTACGTGACGTTGCCTGCTTACTTTTTGCAACGTTTGCACTAAATCGAGAAATAAACTCTTGTAATTCTTTTGCTTTTTCTTCTGCCTTCTTGTTTTGTTGTGCACGCTGGCGTGCTGCCAACTGGCTACTTTCGTACCAAAACGTGTAATTACCGGAGTATAAATTTAATTTTCCGAAATCAATATCACCAATATCCGTACAAACGGTATCTAAAAAGTGACGGTCGTGACTAACAACAATAACCGTATTCTCATAATCTGCCAAGAAATTCTCTAACCAACTAATTGTTTCATAATCCAAATCATTGGTAGGCTCATCCATGATCAACACATCAGGATTTCCAAATAAAGCCTGAGCTAAAAGTACTCGTACTTTCAATTTAGAATCTAACTCAGACATTAAACTATAATGCATATCTGCACTAATACCTAAGTTAGAAAGTAGGGCAGCCGCATCGCTATCGGCATTCCAACCGTTCATTTCCTCAAACTGCACTTGTAACTCCCCTATTCTATCTGCATTTTTATCATCATAATCCGCATAAAGGGCATCTATTTCCTTCTTAATCTCATAGAGAGGCTTATTGCCCATTACCACTGCTTCCAAAACCGTATATTCATCAGCAGAATTATGATTTTGCTCTAAGATGGACATTCTTTTACCAGGCTCTAAATGCACATGCCCAGATGTAGGGTCGATCTGACCTGCCAAAATTTTCAAAAAAGTAGATTTTCCAGCACCATTCGCACCAATAATACCATAACAGTTACCTTGGGTAAAAGCAACGTTTACTTCATCGAATAATACTCTTTTTCCAAATTGAACAGAAAGGTTAGAAACAGATAACATAGAAACTAAATTTTAAAAATCCGTGCAAAAATACAGAATTTATAGGCTTACAGTGTGTAGTTTTACATCAAATTCTATAAAAGATTCTTAAGTTAGCGGTTCATAACATTTAACTAGCTATTAACAACATCCGGTGATCAGGTTTATTATTTTTGGATAATACCAGTCCCATATATTATATGATAAGAATTTTACTCTCTACTTGCGTAGCTTTATTGGTGGGTTGTTCATCCACAAAAAAAGATTCAGATTCGGTACTTTTTGCTGGTGAAATTGTTAACCCGACAAGTGACCAAGTAATCTTATTAAAAGGCGGTTCAAAAATAGATTCCGCGAAACTTGATGACAAAAACAGATTCAAGTTTAAACTTTCTTCTATTGAAAATGGTCTTTATCATTTCAATATCGCTCCAGAACATCAATATGTATATTTAGAAAAAGGTGATAGTCTAATGGTTAGACTTAACACTATTTATTTTGATGAATCTTTGGTTTTCTCTGGAAGCAATGAAGAAACGAATAACTTTCTTTTAGATCTTTTCTTAGCAACGGAAATAGAAGATTCTGATATGTACTCTGAATATTACAAATTGGAACCAAAGGAATTTTTGGCAAAAATAAACGCTCTTAAACAAGAAAAAGTCAATAAGTTAAATGAACTAAATACTGAAAATTTAATATCCAACCAAGCCATTAAACTTTTAACGGGCAGTATTGACTACACATATAACAGATACAAAGAAATTTATCCTTTTAGACATAAGAGAAGAACTGCAGAAGAAAACTTTCATGATTTACCCAAAGACTTCTATAAATACAGAAGCAGTATAAATTATGATGACCATACGTTAACATACCTTAGACCATACTACGATTTCATGAAAGCTCATTTGGGGAACCTATCTTACATGACCTGTATGGATAACTGTGGCGACCTTCATGAGAATAACAGCAAACAGTTACATTACAAGAAGCATAAGCTACATTTAATTGACAGTCTTGTTGTGGAAAAGGAATTACGGGACAACCTATTCAGAAACGTTGCCTTCGACTATTTGTTAAAGAAGAATGACGCCCCTGAAAACACGGAGATTTTCATTAAAGAATTTAAGAAGGTTTCGAAAAACAACATGCATCTAGAAGAAATTGAAAACCTCTATCAGGGTATTGTAAATCTTCAACCTACCAATATGATACCTAATCTTTCTGTACTCAACTTTGAAAACGAGCCTAAGACTTTAACCGAAATAGCTAGTGACAAGAAGGTATTATTCTATTTTTGGTCGGGAACCAACAGAAAACAATATTTGAATATTTTCAAGAGAATTGACATTCTTAAGGAAAAAAAGCCAGATCATGAACTCATCGGTATTAATATAAAAACTGATTACGACCAATGGAAGAACATACTAACGACTCTTGGCGTAGACCCTTCTTTACAGTACCATAGCAACGACTTTAAAGAACTTACCGAAAAATTAGTTTTATACCCAATCAACAAAGCTATTATTACCGACAATGCAGTAATAGTTGATGGCTTTTCTAATATTTATAAGAATTAATGAGCACTATGGCTCTCTAGAAGTTTTTCGAACCAACGCCCTGGTAATATATTTTTAAGCGTCAATGAAAACTTCTGTATAAAAGATCCCACTTTATAATGTGGTTTTGGGTTTTTGGTTTCAATGATTTTCGCAATCTTTCTACCAACTACAGCTGGGTCTCCTCCACTATCGACATCAGCATCAATTGCTTCTAAAGTACTTTTATAAGCACTTTTATAGGGTGAATTTTCAAATACCGGAGTATGATACCTACCCGATGCTATATTAGTTGCAAAATCACCAGGTGCTAATGTGGTGAGCTTAATACCAAATTGCTTGGTCTCCATTCTATAGCTTTCAGTTACTATTTCAAGCGCACCTTTTGAAGCAGAATAAATCCCTCTATAAGGCAACCCCATATATCCTGCAATTGAAGTGATATTAATAATTAAACCTTCTTTCTGCTCGCGCATCACCGGCAAAACAGTATTCATTACGCTTAACGGTCCATTAAAATTGGTCGCAAATGCATTAATTACTTCTTCATGAGGTGTTTCTTCCATAGGACCGGTAATTCCCACGCCGGCATTATTGATCAAAACATCAATTCTATTCTCCATTTTCAATAATGAAGTAATACATTCTTTAATTGTATTTACATTTCTAACATTCATTTCCAGAAGAGGAAAATCTTTAAAAGATGGGTATTTACTTTTGTCACGGGTTGTACCGTAAACTTTATAACCTAAATTTTTTAAATGTAAGCCTATTGCTTTGCCAATACCTGAAGATCCACCTGTAATTAGTACTACTTTTGTTTTCATTTTAAAGAAAATAAGCGATGCTAAAGATTATATAGAATTGGTTTTGAATATGTTACCTAAAACAAAATTATTTCACTTTAGGGCACAAAAAAAGGCAAGCTACCTACATCGCACCGCTACGACCGTATACCCTTGCTGCGTTCCCACCCTGGGGGATTCTACAGGAGCTGGTCGTGTAGGACTTGCCGGGTGCAAATATACAATCTTTTAAAACTTTGACAATCCTTTTAGTTTCTAATTTTTATGAATTAAATTGCCTTTTATTAACAATCACTCATACATTTAATGAGTTTCTACTTAATCTAAAATACCTGTTTACTTCATGAATATCGCCAAAATAATTTGTATTCTTCTTATTACCAGCTTTTTCACTTCTTGCGGCAGTGGTAATCAGAAAGCCTCATCCTTATTTGAAATTGATTTAGAAAATAATTTAAAAAAAATAAATCAAAATCAAGAAATTGGTATATCAATAAAAAACAAGAAAGAAAAACAAATAGAAAGTGTTGAATACAGCATTGATAACACAACAATACCTGTAAATAATGGAAAAATTAAAGTCAGTCTACCCACTTTAGGGCATAAAGTTTTGACCGCTAAAATTACTTTTGATGGTGAAACCGTAGAGATAAACAAAAACCTTAAAGTATTATCAGAGAAAGCACCTGAAATTTACACCTACAAAATCATTAACGAGTACCCACATGACACTAAAGCCTATACACAAGGCTTAGAGTTCTACAATGATACTCTTTACGAATCAACAGGTAAAAAAGGTCAGTCTTTTTTAAGAAAACTAAACTTTAAGACGGGTGAAGTTTATAAGCAAATAGATTTGGACGAATCATATTTTGGAGAAGGCATTACTATTCTTAATGATAAAATCTATCAGCTTACCTGGCAAAGTGGTTTAGGCTTTATTTATAATCTAAACACATTTGAAAAATTAGACAATTTTCAATATGGAAAAAGTCGCGAAGGCTGGGGATTGACCAATGATGGGTCTAAAATTTATAAAAGTGATGGAACTGAAAAAATTTGGCTAATAAATCCTGATACCATGACAGAGGAAAGTCATATAGAAACGGTAACCAATTCCTCTATTTTTAATTCTGCTAATGAATTGGAATATGTTGATGGCAAAATATATGCTAATGTCTACCAAAAACCCAGCGTTATGATCATAGACAGTAAAACCGGTGCTATTGAAGGGGTTATCAATTTTAGTGGCTTAAGCGATAAAATTACTAAAACAGAAAATTGGGACAAAACCAATTATGTTCTTAACGGTATAGCCTATCATCCAGAACGAAAAACATTCTTTGTTACCGGAAAATTTTGGGACAAAATGTTCGAAGTTCAAATAGAGAAAAAATAAGAATGAATTCATTTCATAAGGAAATTACCGTTTCTGTTGACGATTTAGACGACTTAAACCACGTAAATAATGTACGCTACGTGCAGTGGATTCAAGATATTTCAAAAGAACATTGGCAAGCAAGCGCATCTAGCTTAATGCAAGATCAGGTTATATGGGTGGTTTTAAGTCATCATATTGAATACAAACGCGCTGCGGTACTTAATGACCCTATTAAAATCTCTACGTATATAGATTCTAGCTCTGGTGCAAAGTCAATACGAATTGTTGAAATGAAACACGCAACAACGAACAAGTTACTTGTAAAATCAAGTACAGAATGGTGCCTGTTAGAAAGTAAATCTTATAGACCCATTAGAATTCCAGATAATATAAAGGAAATTTTCCTATAACTTAGGTGTTGTAAAACTATACCCGCGTGCGCACTAAAATTCTAATAACATTCTCCATTTTATGTTCCATACTTTGGATTACATCTTGTAGAAAAGATTTTGATTATGCACCAAGTAACGGTCATTTATCTTTTTCAAGAGATACCGTTTATTTAGATACCGTGTTTTCAAATATTGGTAGCAGCACCTACTTATTAAAAGTTTTTAATGACACTAAAGATGATGTTGTTATTCCCACTTTAAACTTAAGAAATGGTCTAGAAAGCTTTTATAGACTCAATGTTGACGGTGTTGCAGGCAAAGAATTCAACAATGTGCCCATCTATGCCAAAGACAGCCTGTTTATACTAATAGAAACAACTATAGACATCACCGATTCAGCGGTAAATGAATTGCTTTATATTGATGCTATTGATTTTGATAGCGAACCTTACCGGCAATCAGTTCAACTAGTGACTTTAGCCAAAGATGCTATTTTTTTATATCCCAATGAAGAACTTGAAAGTAGTACAGAAATTTTAGATGTTTTTATTGACGAATCAACCGAACCTGTAGAAATAGAAGGATTTGTTTTAAATGATGAATATTTAACCCTTAATAATCAAAAACCTTATGTGGTTTATGGCTATGCCATAGTTGAG
The DNA here is from genome assembly GCF_902506355.1 of Maribacter litoralis. NCBI lineage: Bacteria > Pseudomonadati > Bacteroidota > Flavobacteriia > Flavobacteriales > Flavobacteriaceae > Maribacter > Maribacter litoralis. The sequence continues at coordinate 4,135,784 of NZ_LR733271.1, forward strand.
GAAGATCAAGAGCTAATTATTGAAGCTGGATCACGACTACATTTTCATGAAAATTCGGGCATTTTGATAAAAGAGGGAGCTACCCTTACTATAAACGGACAACTTAGCGAAAACGATGAAGAATTAGAGGGCGAAGTAATTTTTGAAGGCGACCGACTTGAACCCGGTTTTGATGATATCCCCGGACAATGGGGCGCAATCTGGATAAGCCAAGGAAGTCAAAATAATTTCATTGACCATTTAACCTTAAAAAATGCACAACTTGGTCTTTTTGTTCAAGGGCAAGAAAACAATATAGAAACTACATTAACACTAACCAACAGTAAAATCTTCAATAGTTCCACAATAAACCTATGGGCTAAAAATGCGAAAATATATGGAGAAAATGTGATTTTAGGTAATGCAGGCAACTCTTCCTTTTTGATTGAAAACGGTGGCAATTACAGCTTTATACATACCACTGTAGCCAATTATTGGAACAAAGGCTTTCGATTTAATTCGGCTTTAGATATTAGAAACCATTCCAGAAATAATTTTGACGTTGGGTTCAACTTACAGAAAGCTGAATTTAAAAACTCTATTATTGACGGTAACGGTCAAAATGAAATATCATTGATCACCAACGAACAGAATGATTTTAACTTCCATTTTCAAAATTGCTACATAAAATTAAACGAAGACAACAGCTCGAACATAAACAATCCTTTGTACAACTTTAATAATACGGAATACTTTACCCATATTATAACAGCAGGTGAATTAGACTATTTCTCACCTACTGATGATGATTTTAGAATTGGGCTTGACAGTGATGTATTAAACAAAGGTGATATAAACACTGCTAATTCATCACCTATTGATATAATAGGAACCTCTAGATTACCCGAACCAGATTTAGGTGCTTATCAAGCAATAAATAAGGAAAATTAACGAGAATGCTCGTTTAAATGCAAGATTTTTCGCTCACAAACCCCGTAAATACTGATTTTATAAACATATCCTCTGTTTTTATAAGGACATTCTAGGTCTACTTTTTAATACCTATGTTTAATTTCGTGATATACGCTATTACATTTGAATTATTCATATACCATAATAGACTCTGATGCTGTTTCAAACTTACAGCTACATGCTTTCTTAGATGAGTATGATGATTTTGAATGCATAAATACGACCAACAATCCTTCCGATGGTTTAAACGATATTCTCAAATATTCGCCGGATATTGTTTTTATAAACCTGAATAATGACTACAACGCTGTTTTTTTGATGATTACCGAGATTCATCAATATATGAATCAATTACCAATTTTAATAGGTATCGCTTCGACCAAAAAATATGCTTATGACGCCATCAAAAATGGCTTTTTTGATTATTGGCTGCAACCCTTCAATGAATTTGATATTCGCAAATCTTTATTGAAGCTTCAAAAAAGAATGCCAAAAGAAAAAGCACCGGCTACCTTATGCTTAAAATCGTATAACGATTTTCAATATTTAAATACCAATGACATACTTTACCTTAAAGCAGATAATAATACCACCGAATTTTTCATGAATGACGGTACAATTATTAATGCATATAAAACGTTAAAGACCTTTGAGAATACCTTACCAGATAACTTTATGCGTATTCATCAAAGCTATATCGTAAATACAAGTTACGTTTCACGTATCAACTTTGGTAAATCCATATGTGCTATAAAGAAGGTAAACGAAAGTATTCCTTTTTCAAAAACATACAGAGAAAATATGGAAAACCTGAAAACCATTCTTTCTAAAAACACACTTTCAGCATTAAATTAAGAATCCTCTCAAAACTAGCGTATTTACTCACAGAACTGTGTAGTACACTTACAACTCTAATTTTAGCATTTAAAACTCTTTTTATCATACTACTTTGGCTGTATAATAAAACCAAAACCCCTAAAAACACACAGTATGAAAAAAGTAACAGGTATTTTAGCAGTAGTAGTAATGGCAGTTGGTATGGCTACTATTTCAATAGAAAACACGTCTAACGAATTTGACAACGCAATTGAGAATTCTCAAACAATAACATGTGATGACTGTGACGCTCCTTTAGGAGATAGAAAACCACCAAAGAAGATAGGATAAGTATAAAATTATTAATACAAAAAAAGCCTTTAACATGATTGTTAAAGGCTTTTTTTTTTACCTTGGTTTATTATACCGATAACATCTATTTTTGAACAAGCTTTATATATATATATCCGCACTTTTTCTACTTTGTTTAAGCTGTGCAAAATCTGAATCCAAAAAAGAGATACAATCAACACCTGTAACAAATGATAGTATTTCTATATGGTCTGCCGAAAGTTATGAGGCGGACTCTAAGAGAAAATTGGAACTACAATACAAAGCTTACCAATTCGCAATAAATTCACCAACAGATTCTTTAAAAAGTCTACACCTTTCTAATCTCTCTTACAATCAACAATTTATTTCTGACAGTTCATTATACCGACAAATAAATAAAGAAGCAATTTTAGCGAACCAAAAAATTAAAGATACCGCTGCTATAGGTGCGATTTATTGGGATTTAGCTTATTTTTTGGAAAATAGAATAGCCTACGATAGTGCGTTTTATTATTACTCAGAAGCTCTTAACCTTTTCAAACAAATTAATTATATAGATGATGTTGGCTACATGTATTTAAATATGGCCGGTATTCAAATGAAGATTAAAGACTATATTGGTAGTGAAGCCAATACCGTAAAAGCCATTGAATATTATAAAACATTAGAAAATAATAACCAGCAGTTATATAGAAGTTATAATCTTTTGGGTATAATTTTAACCGACTTAAAAGATTATGAAAAATCTTTAGCCTATTATAACGAAGCCTTATTTTACCTTGAAAAAATTCCTAACAGTTATATTGATGAGGCCAGCGTAATAAACAATATTGGCGTAACTTATAGAAATTACAAACAATATGACAAGGCTATAGAGAATTTTGAAGAAGTATTAAGCACCAATAATGTTTTAACCAAAAGACCTAGTTTATATGCGCTAGCCCTAAGTAATTTAGCAACTTCAAAACTCTACAAAAGAGATACTTCTAATGTTCGTAATTTATTTGATCAAGCCATAAAAATTAAAAAAAAGGAGAATGATTTAGGTAGTATTGCTGCGAGTTATTACAATTATGCAGAATTAGAAGCTTTTGCCCATGACACTACCGCAGCTATCCATAAAGCAAAAGTGGCAGAAAAATTTGCAATAGAAGGTGAGTCAAATGAGCGTCTATTAAAAACTTGGCAATACCTGGCCATTTTAGACAAGAACAATGCATCAGATTATTTCAAAAAATTTACCAAACTTAACGATAGCCTACTAACAGAAGAACGTAAACAACAGAATAGATTTGCCCGAATACGCTTTGAAACCGATGAATTCATTGCAGAGAATATTGTATTGGAAAGTGAAAAAGAAGTGCTTTCAAAACAAAAGCAAATTTGGATCGGTATTGCAGCCGGGTTCTTTTTACTAGGGTTATCAATTTACATTATTATTAATCAACGTGCTAAAAATCAAAAACTAAGATTTGACCAGCAACAGCAAATCAACAACCAAGAGATTTTTAACTTGATGTTAATGCAGAAACAGAAAGTTGATGAAGTAAAGAGGCTTGAACAAAAAAGAATTTCTGAAGAATTGCACGATGGCGTTTTAGGAAAAATGCTTGGGGCTCGTATGATACTAACAGGTTTAAATAAACGTGCTACTGACGAAGCTATTCAAGAAAAATCAAAAGCCTTAGGATCATTACAAGAAATTGAAAATGAAATTAGGTCCATATCACACGAATTAAGCCATAGTGCATACCAGAAAATAAGCAATTTTACAGATTCTGTAGAAACATTGCTTGCAAATAACCGTAATACCGAGATTAAAACTATTTTTCATTTTAATGAAGATGAAAATTGGGATAGCTTGGCCGGTGAAATTAAAATTAATGTATATCGAATAATACAAGAGACATTTCAAAATGCAATTAAACATGCCAAATGTTCGTTTTTTGAAATTACCTTTTACAGAAATGATGAACAGTTCAATGTAATTATGAGCGATAATGGCATAGGTTACAACGTTAATAAAGGCAGAAAGGGAATAGGAATCAGAAACATTACTTCTAGAATTGACAAACTTAAAGGTACCTTTCATATTGACTCTACCGAGGGTAAAGGCACTACTATTTCTTTAAATATTCCAATCTAAATAGAAAGTAATAAATTTGTCAATAATAATAGTTAAGTTAAAAACGTTTAGTAAATTACATTAGAATCACAACTTATGAATACTGTAAGAATATTAGCGGTAGATGATCATGAAATGACGGCTCTTGGTTATAAGTATATCCTTGAAGATTCTGAATTTGCTGACTTTAACGTAAAAGTTGAAATTGCAACAAACTTTGATCAAGGCAAAAGCAAAATAGAAATGTCTAAGAGAGCCGTGCCTTATGATGTTATATTACTCGATATTCAATTGTTTTCTCCAGAATCTAAAGACCCAAGAACGGGTATTGATTTAGGTATGGTCGCTAGAAAAGAAGTGCCAAAGTCGAAAGTTGTATTTATGTCTTCTTACAGTGATAATTATAGAATTAATAATATATTTAAAACTGTTAATCCTGATGGATATATGGTGAAATCGGAGATTGATGAAATGTCTCTAAAAACTATGGTAGAAACCATTGTTAATGATTCTCCATATTACACAGCCAGTGCATTATCTGCTATTAGACGAAGAATGTCTACTGACATTGTTATAGATGAACAAGACCAAAAAATATTGTATCATTTATCTCAAGGAATACATACAAGAGACATAGCTCCATTAATTGGCTCTGCAAATACTACCGTAGAAGCGAGAAAAAGGCAGCTAAAAGCACTTTTTGATGTTAAGAACGGAAACGACCTAGCTTTGATTAACGAGGCTAAAACAAGAGGATTCTTATAAAACACCCAATTTTCAACTACCTGAATTACAGCAAGTTAAAATTTTAATTTTCATTTTATAATAATATCCTCTGAAATTCTAAGGTTTTTCTATATCAGATTATGGAGCTAGAAAAGTATCTTTATGTAAAAGAATGCTATAAATTTCTACTCGTATGCCATTTAATTACGAAAATTTTATCAATAATTCAAAATCCGAGTACACTAAGGAAATCATCGGTATAGATGATTTTTTGAAGTCTTTAGATTTCCATTACTTCTCAGATGTTAAGCTTAATAACAAGCACATCACCTTCAATTCAATAAGTTTGGTATTGGAGATTTCCTGTAATTTAGACTTATTGGAATTACTTGCTCATTTTAATACAGATAGATGGGGATATAACGGTAAAGAAAAATCTCCGCTAGAACAAGCTCTAGAAATACTTGATTTACAAAACAAGTATCATATTGACATTGAAGAACTTACGTTTTTCTTGAATGATACAAGTGTAGTCATAAAGCGTATTTACGACCGAAGCATTGCAACCCAATTAAACGATATCTTAAAACAAATAGCGTTTAACTATGTATTTTTAACAAGAGGTCTAACACAGAAACCTTATGAAATTTTTGTCCCTATTTTTGAAGATACCATTCAACATATGGACGACAATGAAGAGGAGTTAAATATTGCACCTAAATCATATTCCGAATTTTGGGGCATATATCTAGACAAAGATGATGAAGCATCTATTTATGATGTAAATAAGAATACATATGTAAGTGGAGATTTAGAGTTTTTATCAGAATAAAAACTCTAAATCTCCAATTCTTACTTAAGCATTAAAAATAGGTCTAGTTTTCATCATTTCATTGACCTTACCTCTAACCTCTTTTATTATTGCTTCATTTTCAGGATTCATTATCACCTGATCAATAAAGTCTACTACTTTTTCCATGTCAGATTCGACTAAACCTCTAGTCGTAATTGCTGCTGTTCCAAAACGAATACCAGAAGTAACAAAAGGTGATTTATCATCAAAAGGCACCATATTCTTGTTAGCTGTAATATCAGCCAATACTAAAGCTTTCTCAGCATCTTTACCAGAAATACCTTTATTTCTTAAATCAATAAGCATCATATGATTATCTGTACCATCAGAAATAATATTGTAATCAAGTTTTACAAATGCTTTAGCCATGGCATCGGCATTTTTCTTTACTTGAGCTATATATGTCGCATAAGATTCTGTCAATGCTTCTCCGAAAGCAATAGCCTTACCTGCAATTACATGCTCTAACGGTCCACCTTGGTTTCCTGGAAAAACAGCCAAATCTAACAATGCAGACATTTTTCTTAAGTTTCCGTTCTTCAGTTTTATACCAAATGGATTTTCAAAATCCTTTCCCATTAATATTAAACCACCTCTTGGTCCTCTTAACGTTTTGTGCGTTGTAGTAGTAACAATATGGCAATGAGGAATTGGGTCGCTTAAAAGTCCTTTAGCAATTAGACCCGCTGGGTGAGAAATATCAGCAAGTAATATAGCGTTTACACTATCTGCTATTTTACGAAAACGCTCAAAATCCATATCCCTAGAATATGCAGATGCACCGGCAATAATCAATTTTGGTTGTTCTTTTGTTGCTATTTCTTGAATTTTATCATAGTCTAACCTTCCTGTTTCCTTATCTACACCATAAAACACCGGGGTATACAATCTTCCAGAAAAATTTACAGGTGATCCGTGAGTTAAGTGACCTCCATGAGACAAATCAAACCCAAGAATTTTATCTCCTGGTTTTAAACATGCATGATATACGGCTGCATTGGCCTGCGAACCTGAATGTGGTTGTACATTGGCATATGCCGCCCCAAAAAGCTCTTTAGCTCTATCTATAGCTAATTGCTCTACTTTATCTACAACCTCACAACCTCCGTAATATCTTTTGCCTGGGTATCCCTCAGCATATTTATTAGTAAGCACAGAACCTTGGGCTTCCATAACTTGTGGACTCGTAAAATTTTCAGAAGCAATTAATTCAATGCCGTTTATTTGACGTTGCTTCTCTTCTTCTATTAGATTAAAAATAGTGGTATCGCGTTGCATGTGATATATCTTTTAAATAAGTGGCAAAAATACAAATAGCGCACTTAAAGAAATATAAAAAACGAAACAAACGCATAACTTATTTATCAAAATAAGTTAATAACTACAACCTTATTAGGGATTTAGAATTTACTTAAACAAGCATATCATCGAAAATATACTATTCTACATCCTATAACGTTTAATTAAAACCCTTTTATGGCACGGCTGTTGAATAGCTACTATAAATTCTAAACAACAATAGACATGAAAAAATTTCTACTATTTAGTTTTATCGGTCTACTACTTTCTTGTAGTGGAGTTAAAAAAACACAGGAGGCTCTTAATTCTGGAAATTATGAAGCTGCAATTAACAAGGCAGTGATGAATATTGCAGAAAATAAGACCAAAAAAAGCAATCAGCAATATATTGTTCTTTTAGAGGAAGGATTTAAAAAGAATACCGAAAGGGAATTACAACATATTAAATTCCTAGAAAAAGACGGTAATGCTGCTAACTATGAAGAAATTTTCAATACTTATAATAGGTTGAAATCCATTCAAGAGAGAATTCGTCCTTTGTTACCGTTACAGATTCAAGATGAAGGGAGAAGAGCTCAATTCAATTTCAAAAATTATGATGATGAAATAATTGCATCAAAAAATAATTTATCTGAATTTCTATATAATAAGGCCACTACCCTATTATCGAACGCAAATTATAAATCCGATTATAGAAATGCCTATAGCGACCTTAACTATTTAAATGAAATTAATCCTAATTACAAAGATGTCGTAGCCAAAATTGATGAAGCTTATTTAAAAGGTTTGGATTATGTAATTGTCAACATGACCAATAATACTGATCAGATAATTCCTAAAAGACTAGAAGAAGAACTTCTTAACTTGAATACTTATGGTTTAAATACCAATTGGACGGAGTATCATACAAATAGAATTCAAAATCAACTGTACGATTATCAAATGGAAGTGTCTTTTCAAGACATCAGTATTTCTCCTGAACAAATTAGAGAAAAACAAATAAGTAAGGAAAAACAGATTAAAGATGGTTATACCTTTGTGGAAGATAGTAACGGTAATGTAGTTTCAGACAGTCTTGGCAATAGTATTAAAGTAGACAAGTTTAAAACTGTACGATGCGATTTTTATCAGTTTACCCAATTTAAAAGTGCCAAAGTTACTGGTGTCGTAAGTTTTATCGATTTAAAGAAACAACAAAAAATTAATCAGTACCCACTATCTAGCCAGTTTGTTTTTGAGCATATTTATGCAAATTATGATGGTGATAAAAGAGCTTTAGATAATGATCTGGTTTCTTTATTACAGTTAGCAAGAGTACCATTTCCAAGCAATGAACAAATGGTCTATGATGCGGGTGAAGACTTAAAGAACAACCTCAAAAACATACTGAGCAACCAACGATTTAACTAAAAAAAAGCCCCGTTTTTACGGGGCTTTTTTTTATACATATTGTTCTAGATTTATATTCGATATGGATCCATGTGAATCATGAACCACTACTTCACCATTCTTTATAATTAAAAGTTGAGGAGATTGGTGGGTAATTCCAAATTCTGATGCAACTGCATTTGAAACTTCCCTATGTGCCAATAGGTCTAAAAAGTACATGTCCATTTGACCATCTTCCAAATCATAGCCACTCTTAAACATGTTCAACACCATTCTACTAATACCGCATGAGGTAGAATGCTTAAATACTAATTGAGGCCTACCCTTTGATGCTAATTTAATTTCTTTTAATTGTTCAATAGAAGTTAGCGGAACCCAAGGTATATTAGACGAATCGCCTTCTTCACCGTTCTTTGAACCACCAAATAATCCACCAAATATTCCCATAAAATTCTTAATTTAATATTATACTTACTATATAGTACACCTGACTAATTGTCGTTCTTTTTTACGAAACTTACGCCATTTTGTCTTGCAATCTTAATTGGTAAGATTGTTGAAATACCATGTTCAAAAGTATTACAATTAACTAAAATTAGATATAATGAATATAAATAATTTCACAATAAAATCACAAGAGGCTATTCAACAAGCCCAGCTGATCGCCCAAAACAGCGGGCATCAGCAAATAGAGAATGAGCATGTTTTTAAAGCCCTATTAGAGGTTGAAGAAAATGTGATGCCTTTTTTAATTAAAAAATTGGGCATTAATTTTTCCTTGGTTCAGCAAATTCTTGACAAAGAGCTTTCAAGTTTCCCAAAAGTACAAGGTGGTGAGCTACAATTTTCTAGAGAAGCTGGTAAAACTTTAAATGAAGCTAGCATCATCGCTAAAAAAATGGACGATGAATATGTTTCTATCGAGCATCTATTTTTAGCCATACTAAAATCAAAAAGTAAAATTGCCCAGATTTTAAAAGATCAAGGTGCCACAGAAAAGCACTTAACTTCGGCTATTAACGAATTGCGTAATGGGGAAAAAGTTACATCCCAAAGTGCTGAAGACAACTATAACTCTTTACAAAAGTACGCCAAAAACCTAAATGAATTAGCGGATAGTGGCAAGCTAGACCCTGTTATAGGACGCGACGAAGAGATTCGTAGAATTCTTCAAATACTATCAAGACGAACTAAAAACAACCCTATTTTAGTAGGTGAGCCAGGAGTAGGTAAAACGGCAATTGTTGAAGGACTGGCACATAGAATTATTCAAGGGGATATTCCAGAGAACTTAAAAGATAAAGTAATTTATTCCCTAGATATGGGCGCACTAATTGCTGGTGCCAAATATAAAGGGGAATTTGAGGAGCGTTTAAAGGCCGTTATAAAAGAAGTAGTAAGTGCAGACGGCAATATAATTTTATTTATAGATGAAATCCATACACTTATCGGTGCTGGTGGCGGACAAGGTGCTATGGATGCAGCCAATATACTTAAACCTGCTCTTGCAAGAGGTGAACTTCGTTCTATTGGAGCAACGACATTAGATGAGTATCAAAAGTACTTTGAAAAGGACAAAGCTCTGGAAAGAAGATTTCAAAAGGTCATCGTTGATCAACCTGATACTGAAAGTGCCATATCTATCCTTAGAGGTATTAAAGAAAAATATGAAGCACACCATAAGGTTCGCATTAAAGATGAGGCGGTTATTTCTGCCGTAGAACTTTCCCAGCGTTATATAACCAATAGATTTTTGCCGGATAAGGCTATTGACCTTATGGACGAGGCAGCCTCTAAATTGCGAATGGAAATCAATTCTAAACCAGAAGAACTTGATGTATTGGATCGCAGAATCATGCAAATCGAAATTGAAATTGAAGCTATAAAGCGTGAAAACGACAAGGAAAAACTTCAGGTTTTGAATTTAGAGTTAGCAAATATAAAGGAAGAGCGCAATGAAATTTTTGCGCAATGGGAGAGTGAAAAATCGGTTGTTGACAATATACAGCAAACAAAACAGGATATTGAAAATTTCAAAGCTGAAGCCGAACGTGCAGAACGTAACGGTGACTATGGTCAAGTTGCAGAAATTAGATATGGTAAAATAAAGGAAGCGCAAGAAAAGCTTTCACAATTGCAAGACGACCTTAGCAACCAGCAGCACGCGGGTACACTGATCAAAGAGGAGGTTACCAGTGATGACATTGCCGAAGTAGTAGCTAAATGGACAGGTATACCTGTATCTAAAATGCTGCAAAGCGAACGTGAAAAACTTTTAAAATTAGAAAGTGTACTTCACAAAAGAGTTGTAGGTCAAGAAGAAGCTATTGAAGCAGTGTCCGATGCAATTAGAAGAAGTAGAGCTGGGTTACAGGATGCAAAAAAACCAATTGGATCTTTCCTATTCTTGGGTACCACAGGTGTAGGTAAAACAGAACTTGCCAAAACACTTGCTTCTTATTTATTCGATGATGAGAATGCAATGACTAGAATCGATATGAGCGAATACCAAGAAAGACATTCGGTCAGTAGATTGGTTGGTGCACCTCCAGGATATGTTGGTTACGATGAAGGCGGACAATTAACCGAAGCTGTTCGTAGAAGACCATATTCCGTTGTTTTATTAGATGAAATCGAAAAAGCGCATCCAGATACTTTCAATATTTTATTACAAGTTCTTGATGAGGGAAGATTAACCGACAATAAAGGTCGTGTGGCAGATTTCAAAAACACTATAATTATTATGACCAGTAATATGGGTAGTGATATTATTCAGGAAACTTTTGAAAATACCGCGGATGTCTATAGTGCATCTGAAACCGCTAGAATTGAAGTGCTTGGTCTTTTGAAAAAAACGGTAAGACCAGAGTTTATTAATAGAATAGACGATATAGTGATGTTTACTCCTTTAACCAAGGACAACATTAAGGAAATTGTTAGACTTCAGTTAGAGCACTTAAAGAAAATGCTAGATAAACAACAGATTACTCTAGATGCCACCGAAGAAGCAATAGATTATTTGGCAGATAAAGGTTATGATCCTCAATTTGGAGCAAGACCGGTTAAAAGAACCATACAAAAAGAGGTTCTTAATAATATGTCCAAATCACTTTTAAGTGGTGAGATAAAATCTGATAGTGTTGTGCTACTTGATGCTTTTGACAATAGTTTAGTGTTTAGAAACCAAGAAGATATTACGGTTTAATTTTAACAAATTGATAAAAAGGCGTTCATATTTAATTATATGGGCGCTTTTTTTTGCGAACATTATATACCATACAGTATAGATTTTTTATATTCGCATAAAACAGTCTTATATGTCCACAAAAGCCGAAAGAACTACCGCTTATATAATTGAGACTGTCGCACCTGTTTTTAACAAGCATGGTTACGTAGGTACCAGTATGAGCGACTTAACAGAAGCCACCAACCTTACCAAAGGTGCTTTGTATGGAAATTTTGAAAACAAAGAAGCTTTAGCCTTAGCAGCCTTCGAATTTAATAGAAACTTACTTCTTAATGCCCTAGATGAGCATTTGTCTATTGACGAAAATGCTATGGAGAAGATTAAGAACTTAATAGAGTTCTACAAAAAATACGATGTTTTTACCTTAAAAATGGGTGGTTGCCCTATTTTGAATGTTGGTATAGATGCCCAGCACAATAACAGATTACTTGCCGCTGCAGCCAAAGAAACCATCAAAGAAATCGAAGGAAAAATTGCACTTGTTTTTGAAAACGGAATTAATAACGGTGAATTTAAATTACCTGTTACTCCTTTACAATTTTCAAAACAATTGTTTACTATAATCCAAGGCTCAATTGCCATGGCAAGCCTAACCAAAGACCGTAAATATCTATTGAATACGGTAAACTACCTAGAAGTACTTATTAAAAGGGAACTAAAATAACATATTAGTATTCTTTATTTTGCAATAGAAGTCAGGATTATTTTATTCTCCTGTTACCCTAAATATCCAGATTTTATCTGTGTACTTACCGTTTAATTTGGAGTCTCTTGCCTTTCTAGCATCTTTTATAAAATCATATTTAGCCAAATACACATAGTTGTATTTATTCTTATCCCTAAAGAAAGATTTGGCATCAATGCCTCTTTTTTTCATGTCGGCTAAAAAGGCATCCAAGTATTTTTTAGTTCCAAAAACATTGGCAATTAAATAATATCCTGGTTCTAGATTCCCTTCTTTGGTAACTTCTTCATACTTCTCCCCTGCCTTGACTTCAACAACCTCATTCTTCATTGCTAAAGCCTTACTTTCTGCAATTGAATCTTGTCTTCTTTGTTGAGCCAATGCAACAGCTTCTGCCTCACGCTTCATAACAGTAGCAATCGAATCTTTTTGTCTTTGTTGGTCTAAGGCTCTTGCTGCTGCCAATGCCTGCTCTGCTTTGGCATTCTCAATAGAATCTCTTTTTCTCTTAATATCCCTTTTAGATTGCTTTACAGCTAAATCTGATTTTCGGGATGCATTTTGAATGGAATCTTTTATTCTCTTACTTTCAATTAGTGCTAAACGTTCTTGTTTTTTCGCTTCACGCTTTAAAGCCAACTTTTCGGCTTTGGTCAATTCCGCTGAAGTCAACTCTTCATCCTGTGTATCAAGCAAATTTTCCTTTTCCTCATCACCTGCTATTAGTTCTTCTTCAAGTTTATCTTCAGGCGTTTGTTGTTTTCCTAATTTATAAGAAGTCACCAATTCAAAAGTAGGATCTTGTCCTTTTAAATCTGAACTTGTTCCAACTTCTACCAACGCCCCAAAGGACAAGCGCTTAAAAAAACGACCGCCAATACCACCAGACAATCCGTAAAAACTATTATAACCAGCCTGTACCCAATATTTGTTCGTAGTCAACAATGTGGTTAAACCTACCTGATCATCCAATCCTGGTATGGTCCTATAATATACCATAGGTCTTATAACGGAATTATTGTCGGTGCTTAAAATACTCACGGGAAAATCATAACTTACCAATGCCTGAAACATTCTATCATCTGGACTTGTGTTTCGCTCATTGGTCGTAAAATTGTAATCGAATAGATTCTCCGATACCAATCCAATATTAAATCTATCAATATTTAAATTTATACCAGGCGCCATTTGAAGTATAAAATCATTCTCAGCGGTAGTCTGTATTGGGTTAGGTACAAAAAAGCGATCATCAGCCAATTTTTGTTGAAAGGCGAATACATTCATACCAACACCTAAAAAAACCTTCTCGCTAAGCTCTATGTTGTAAGCGTAATTTAAGGCAGCTCCGGTGTTTAAAAAAATTCCTGTATTATGCTGAAAAAAACCAACACCTGCAGCCGAAACATCATTTAATTTAGCCGTATAATTTAAAAAGAGTGAAGTTGGGTCACCGTCATAAGTTTGCCACTGCCATCTTGCCCAGAATGCAACAGAAGAAGGATTATTTCTATCTAAGCTATACGCAGGATTTAGTAAGCTCCCGTTATATTCTGTTAAGTTTTGCTGCCTAAAATCGGTAGGAAGTACGACTTCCTGAGCCTTAAGACCTAGAACTACAAAACCAATAAGAAGTGCCCCACAAAATTTTTTCATATGCAAAAAAACAAAAAATAGACTATTTATAGTACTATTTTGAAGTAATTTTAGTTATTAAATTAATACACCAAACATAATTTCATGAAAGCAATCAAGTATATTCTTTTTATTTTACTGTCTGTTAATCTTTCTTGTAAAGATGAACCAGTTGTAGACAATTCTCAAGAAGAAACTTCTATATCTACATTTTATTTAATTAGGCATGCCGAAAAAGATAGAACCAATCTTGATGATGCTGACCCAGAACTAAATCAAAAAGGCTTAGGCAGAGCCATGCACTGGGCAGAAATTTTGGCTGATACAGAATTAGATGCTATTTATTCTACTGACTATAACAGAACTTCAATGACCGCAGCACCAACTTCTGTAAAGCAAAATATAGATGTTCAATACTATGACCCAAGCACTATTGATATCGCTCAATTTAAAGCAGACAACCTAAATAAGAATGTATTGGTAGTGGGCCACAGTAATACGACGCCAAAGTTTGTAAACATGCTGATCGACGAACAAAAATTCTACAGTATTGACGATAGCGAAAACGGTACATTGTTCATTGTAAAAATTATAAATGGCATACCAACCGTAGATAAGCTTATTTTCAACTGCAACTGTCCGGAATAATACGCTATTACCTAATAGTACCAGTAATTACTTTTAAAAGACAAAAACATTAAATGATTTGTTCTTACTTTTGTAAGTAATGCAGAATACAATCAACATAAAGAATAAAAGAGCTCGTTTTGAATACGAGTTACAAGATAAGTTTACGGCAGGTATTGTTTTGGCGGGTACCGAAATTAAAGCCATTAGAGAAGGTCGTGCATCTATCTCTGAAAGCTTTTGTGAATTTAACGACAATGGCGAACTATTTGTGATCAATATGCAAATAGATGAGTATTCGCATGCATCTCATTTTAATCACAAGCCTAAGGCCGAACGTAAGTTATTACTTCATAAAAGGGAACTTAAAAAACTTGGTAAAGAGGTAAAAACTTCTGGTCTTACCATTGTACCCCTTAGAGTTTTTATTAATGACCGCGGACTAGCAAAAATGCAGATAGCACTTGCAAAGGGTAAAAAACTTTACGATAAAAGGGAAACCATTAAAGATCGAGACAATAAAAGAAACCTCGATCGTATTAAAAAGAGCTTTAATAATTAGTTTTTATTCTCTAATAAGGGTACAAATCTAAAAGAACCATATTCCGTTTTCGAGAATTCTTTTTCGGTTGTTCTTACGAACAAGGTCATAATTTGCTCTTCAAACCCTATTGGTATTACTAGCCTGCCACCTACTTTCAATTGAGACAGAAGTGCCTTTGGAACTTCGGGTGCTCCAGCGGTAACAATAATTCGATCAAAAGGTGCCTCTTTCGGTAAACCTTTATAACCATCTCCAAAAATTACCTGTTTTGGTCTATAGCCCATTTTCTTAAAAAAAATGTTGGTTTTCTTAAACAGCTCTAGCTGTCTTTCAATAGTATAGACCTTTACCTTTAGCTTTAGAAGTATTGCGGTTTGGTAACCACTACCTGTACCTATCTCCAATACCTTTTGCCCCTGCTCTAATTGTAATAATTCTGTCTGAAAAGCAACGGTGTAAGGATGGGAAATAGTTTGATTCGCTGCAATTGGAAATGCTTTGTTTTGATAGGCATGCCCTTCAAAACTACTGTCCATAAATAAATGCCTTGGTATTTCCCTTACGGCATCTAATACTTTATTATCAGCTATTCCCTTGTCTATCAATACTTGCGCTAAATGGTTGCGCATTCCCCTGTGTTTTAAGGTATCTTTCAATGGTAGTCGGTTTGTTCTTCAAAGTTAACAAAGATCTTTTAACGAGGGAAGAACCTATTGAAAGTTATCATGGTTTTTCTAAAAATTGAAATACCGCATAGGATAAAAGTAGCTAACTATGTGTATTTTTGAGGAAAACGAAACAAATGTTAAAAGTTGGTGTTTTAGGAGCTGGGCATTTGGGTAAAATCCACCTTAGACTTCTAAACGAATCTGAAAAATATGAACTAATAGGTTTCCACGATGCCGATAGTTCAAATGGAGAAAAAGTCAGTTCTGAGTTTGGGTATACCTATTTCAAAAATCTTGATGATTTGATCGATGCCGTAGATGTGGTCGATATTGTTACTCCTACCCTTTCACATTACGAGTGTGCAAAAAAATCTATTGAAAAAGGCAAACATATTTTTATAGAGAAACCTATAACCCACACCTTAGAAGAAGCTAACGCTCTGCTAGACTTGGAAAAAGAATTCGGAGTTAAAGGTCAAGTTGGCCATGTAGAACGTTTTAACCCTGCCTTTACTGCGGTAAAACAAGCCATAAAAGAACCTATGTTCATTGAAACGCACAGGTTGGCGGAGTTTAATCCGAGAGGTACGGATGTACCTGTTGTTTTAGATTTAATGATTCATGATATCGATGCTATTTTAAGTGTTGTAAATTCTGAGGTAAAGCAAATTAATGCAAGTGGTGTATCTGTTATAAGTCAGTCGCCTGATATCGCCAATGCCAGACTAGAGTTTGAAAATGGTTGTGTAGCCAATTTAACGGCTAGTCGAATTTCATTAAAGAACATGAGAAAGTCTCGTTTCTTTCAAAAAGATGCATATATATCGGTAGATTTCTTAGAAAAGAAAGTAGAAGTCGTAAAAATGAAGGATGCACCAAAGGAACCTGGAGATTTTGATATGATTCTACAAAATGCTGAAGGCATAAAGAAGCAAATCTATTTTGAAAATCCATCTATTGAAACCAATAATGCCATTTTAGATGAACTTGAATCTTTTGCAGCTGCAATTGAGCACAATACGACACCGATAGTTAGTTTAAAGCAAGGAACACAGGCGCTAAAGGTTGCCTTACAAATTATAGCGGCATTTAATCCAAATAAAATATGAATAAAGTAGCAGTTATAGGTGCAGGTACAATGGGAAACGGAATTGCCCATGTTTTTGCACAAAGCGGATTTCAGGTACACCTTATTGATGTTTCACAAGAGGCTTTAGACAAAGGGTTGGCTACCATAGCCAACAATTTAGATCGCATGGTTGCCAAGGAAAAGATTACCAATGAGGAGAAATCAAATACATTGGAAAATATTACTTCGTTTACCTATCTAAGGGATGGTGTAAAAGATGTACAACTTGCCATTGAAGCCGCAACTGAAAATGTAACTATAAAGCTGAACCTTTTTAAGGAATTAGATGCAGTTTGTGATAGCAGTACCATTTTAGCATCCAATACTTCCTCCATTTCTATAACTCAAATCGCCGCTGTTACTAGCAGAGCTGATAAAGTTATTGGCATGCACTTTATGAACCCGGTGCCCATTATGAAATTGGTTGAAATTATAAGGGGTTACAGCACATCTAACGAGACCACTGAAAGCATAATGGAATTGTCTAAAAAATTAGGCAAAACACCTACCGAGGTCAATGATTACCCTGGTTTTGTTGCCAACAGAATATTAATGCCCATGATCAATGAGGCCATAGAAACTTTGCACCATGGCGTTGCAGGTGTACAGGAAATAGATACGGTAATGAAACTTGGAATGGCGCACCCAATGGGACCTCTTCAACTAGCCGATTTTATAGGGTTAGATGTTTGTCTTTCTATTTTAAACGTCATGCATGATGGATTTAAGAATCCTAAATACGCACCATCACCTTTATTGGTCAATATGGTGATGGCCGGTAAGAAAGGAGTAAAATCTGGAGAGGGCTTTTATGATTACACCGAAAGCAAAAAAGCCGAGGTGGTATCAAGTCAATTTGCAAACTAAATAGTAATTGAAATACATATATGTCGGTAAAAGAAAATCTTTTAGCTATTAATGAAACAATACCTGATAATGTGACCTTGGTTGCCGTATCAAAAACAAAACCTATTTCTGCAATACAAGAAGCATATGATCAGGGACAACGAATTTTCGGTGAAAACAGGGTTCAGGAAATGACCGAAAAATGGGAGAAAATGCCTAAGGACATAGAATGGCATATGATCGGTCACCTACAGCGAAATAAAGTAAAGTATATGGCTGAATTTGTATCGCTTGTTCATGGTATAGACAGCCCTAGATTACTAGCTGAAATAAATAAGCAGGCCGAAAAACACAACAGAACAATTTCTTGCCTGTTACAAGTGCATATTGCCGAAGAAGACACGAAATTTGGTTTTAATGAAGAGGAATTACTTGAACTTGTGCATACCGATAGTTTTAAGGCCCATAAAAACGTAAAAGTCAAAGGGCTAATGGGCATGGCTACATTTACCGATGACATGGATCAGGTAAGGCGTGAGTTTAAAGGTTTAAAATCGCTTTACACAAAACTTAAAGACCAATATACTGATTTCGATGTCCTATCTATGGGAATGAGCGGCGATTATCAAATTGCAATTGAAGAAGGCAGCACCATGGTACGTATAGGAAGTAGTATCTTTGGATCAAGAAATTAACTCCTAAAACCACCACGACCCAAAACAGAAAATAATACATGTACGCAATTTTAGATATTGAAACAACTGGAGGAAAATTTAATGAGGAAGGAATTACTGAAATTGCTATTCACAAGTTTGACGGTCAAAAAGTAGTTGATAAATTTATCAGTTTGGTTAATCCTGAGAAGGAAATACAACCTTTTGTAGTTAAACTTACCGGTATCAATAGTAAAATGCTAAGAACGGCTCCTAAGTTTTACGAGGTTGCCAAACGTATTATTGAAATTACCGAAGACACAGTTATCGTAGCGCACAACGCACAGTTCGACTACAGAATTTTACGAACGGAATTTAGACGCTTAGGTTACAATTTTGAACGTAAAACCCTTTGTACAGTAGATCTTTCTAAACTACTGTTACCAGATGCAGAATCTTATAGTTTAGGAAAACTAGTAAGGTCATTGGGCATACCTGTAAGTGATAGACACAGAGCAAACGGAGATGCCTTGGCAACCGTAAAACTATTTAAGCTCTTATTGGCGAAAGATTCTGAAAAAGTTATTATCAAAGACACGATTAGAAAAGAAACCCAAGGTGAACTTTCTGAAAAACAATTGGATATCATACGGGATTTACCTAATGAAACAGGGGTGTTTTATATGCATAATAAAGATGGGGACATCATCCATTTAAGCAAAACCAGCGATATAAAGAAAAGGGTAAATCAAATCTTTACCAAGACTAACGATAAATTTAAAAAACTTGCCAAAGAGACCAAAAAGGTAACTTATGAGCTTACCGGTAATGAGCTGGTCGCCATATTAAAAGAGCATCAAGAGCTATTAAAGATCAGACCTAAATACAGTACCATTCCTAAGAAAAGAATGTATAGCCATGCAATTTGTACCGCTATTGATGAAAATGGGTACATGAAATTAATAATAGAACCCTACAGAGAATGTAAAGAACCTTTAGCTCTTTTCAATGGAGTATTCAGTGCTAAAAATTACCGATACAAGATTACTAAAGAATTTGAACTTTGTGAAAAATTAAATGGTATTAGTGAAGCTAGAAACAACTGTTCCGGTTATGACGAAGGTACTTGTTTGGGCGCATGTGTCAATAAAGAAAATGTAGCCGAATACAATAAGAGAGTTATTGCAGCAGTATCTAAAAACAACATTAAAGGCAAAAAAGTGTTGGTAATAGACAAGGGCCGGGAAATTGGTGAGCAAAGTGCTATTTTACTCAAAAATGGATCTTTAGTCGGTGTCGGTTTCTATGATTTAAACCATCAAATAAATAATATTCATATCTTAGAAAGTATAATTACCCCTATGAACGGTACCAGAGATGCCAATTATTTAATTGAATCTTACTTGAGAAAAAAACGGGTAGTGAAAATATTGGAATTAAACGATTAGTTTGAAGGAAGACCAAAAATTATCTCCATGGCAGCAAAAACTTCATGAAATTATTTATGAAGCAGACACCCCTATGGGTAAGTTGTTCGATATTATCTTGTTTATAATTATCATTTTTAGTGTTATACTTATAATGCTTGAAAGTGTAAAGGCTATAGATGCAGAGTATCACGAGGTGCTATTTATTCTTGAGTGGCTGGTGACCATCTTCTTCACCATTGAATATATAGCAAGGATTATATGTATTAAAAAACCGAGTAATTACATCTTTAGTTTTTACGGAATAATAGATTTTTTGTCTACGATTCCTCTTTATATTTCTTATATTTTTGCTGGTTCGCAAGTGCTTTTAGCTGTTCGTGCATTTAGACTGTTACGTGTATTCAGAATTCTAAAACTTGCGCGTTTTCTAGGAGAAGCCTCTCAACTTAAAAGGGCACTAAAGGCAAGTAGGGCAAAAATCACGGTATTTTTATTTGCCGTACTAATTGCTTCTGTGATGATGGGCACATTAATGTATTTAGTTGAAGGAGATGAAGCCGGATTCACCAGTATACCTACAAGTATATATTGGACAATTGTAACATTAACGACCGTAGGTTACGGTGATATTGCCCCTATTACACCTCAAGGACAGGCTATAGCCACTATAATTATGTTATTAGGTTATGGCATCATTGCCGTTCCTACCGGTATGGTAACCGCAGAGTTTGCCAAGCAAGGTAAGGACAACACCTCTAACCTAAAAAACTCAGGTAGATATGTGCACGTAAACACCCAGTGCTGTCCAACATGTACCAAGGAAGGGCATAGAGATGATGCTACTCATTGCTATAATTGTGGATCTTTGTTGAATGAATAATATTCTAATTTCCGTCGTAGGACCAACTGCCATTGGCAAAACCAAATTGGGTATTCTATTAGCCAATCATTTCAAAACAGAAATTATTTCTGCCGATTCTAGACAGTTTTTTAAAGAAATGAGTATTGGTACAGCCGTGCCCGATAAAGAAGAGCTAACACAAGCTAAACATCATTTCATTCAACATAAAAGTATTAACGAAACATATACTGTTGGTGATTTTGAACGAGAGGCAACCCAGAAGTTAACCGATCTGTTTAAAACACATAATATAGTTATTATGGTAGGTGGCAGCGGTCTTTATGTAAATGCCGTAACCGACGGATTAAACTCGTTCCCTACCGTTTCACCATCTGTGCGAGAGGAATTAAATTCTGAACTATCGCAATTTGGTATTGCAGCTCTACAACAAAAACTTAAGGAGTTGGACCCTGCATATTACAGTAAAGTTGATATAAACAATCCACAGCGGGTTATAAGGGCGCTAGAGGTTACTATAGGTAGCGGAACGCCTTATTCCTCTTTTATTAACCAACCAAAAAAGAAAAGAGACTTTAAGGTTTTAACTATTGGATTAAAGGCAGAAAGAACTATGATTTATGACCGTATCAATAAACGAGTTGATCTAATGATCGATGCCGGATTATTGGACGAGGCAAAAAAAGTTTACCCATTTAAACACTTAAACGCCTTACAAACGGTTGGTTATAAAGAATTATTCCAGTATTTTGATGATGAATGGACTTTAGAGTTTGCCATTTCTGAAATCAAGAAAAATACCAGAAGATTCGCAAAAAGACAACTTACTTGGTTTTCTCGAAATGAACATACAATGTGGGTCAATTATGATTATGAGCCTAGTAAGCTATATGATAAAATTGACAATGAAATTCAAAAATTAATACATGGCTAAAAAACAGATTCTATATATAATGGGAGTTTCGGGTAGTGGAAAATCGACTATTGGAAAACTTTTGGCAGATAGATTACAATTTCCATTTTTTGATGGTGATGATTTTCATCCTGACGCCAATGTCAAAAAAATGAAAGCCGGGCACCCACTAAACGATGATGATCGCCAAGGATGGTTAGAACGCCTTAATCAAGTTGGAAAAGATAATTTGGCAACAGGTGCCGTAATCGTTTGCTCATCACTTAAAAAAAAGTACAGGACTATTCTAAGTCAAGATTTAGAAAACAAACATCTTTTTATTTATTTAGAAGGTAGTTTTGACCTTATTAATAAAAGGCTAAGCGCACGAAAAAATCACTACATGCCGGCGGGTCTTTTACAATCTCAATTTGATATATTAGAAACGCCTACCGAAGCATTAATTGTTTCAATAGACCAATCTCCTAATGAAATAGTCGACGATATAATCAAAGAGCTGTAAAAACAAAAAAGCATCCATTTATAGGATGCTTTTTTATTTATGAAAATTGTGAGCTTATTCCCCCTCAGTCTTTACGACCAAACGGAATCCTTCACCGTGAATATTCAATATTTCCACTGTATCATCTACTTTTAAGTACTTACGTAATTTAGCAATGTAAACATCCATACTACGAGAAGTAAAGTAGTTGTCATCTCTCCAAATTTTTGTCAATGCTAGTTCTCTTGGCATTAAATCATTCTCATGTAAAGCCAATAAACGTAACAACTCATTCTCTTTTGGCGATAATTTTATAGATTCTTCATCTTTATATTTCAAGAACCTCAGTTTAGAATTCAAATGAAATCCACCAATAGTGAATTCAAATTTCTTACTATCTGCCAATCCGTTAGAAGCCTTTCTTTGAAGAATTGCCTTTAACTTCATCAATAACACTTCAGAATCAAAAGGTTTGTTCAAATAATCATCAGCACCAGCCTTATAACCTTTAAGAACATCTTCTTTCATTGTCTTCGCCGTCAAGAAAACAATTGGCACGTTCTCATTTTTTTCACGTATTTCTTTAGCTAGGGTGAAACCATCCTTGTAAGGCATCATAACATCCAAAATACAAATGTCATAATTGTCTTTTTTAAACTTCTCAAAACCTTCCATTCCATTCTTGGCCAAGGTGACATCAAAGTCATTCATTGACAAATAATCTTTCAACACAATTCCAAAATTTGGATCGTCCTCAACTAAAAGTATCTTCTTGTTTATTGTTTCCATATTTTTTTATATTAACGGCAATTTGATGTAAAATATACTTCCTTTTCCTTTTTCACTTTCGGCATAAACTTCACCTTGGTGATCTTCTACTATTTTCTTTACGTAGGCCAGTCCTAATCCGTGACCTTTAACGTTATGTATGTCTCCTGTGTGTTCTCGATAGAATTTTTCAAATACTTTTTTGACCACACCTTTACTCATACCAGCTCCTTGATCTTGAACTTTGATAATGATATAATTCTTAGCACGCTCTGTATACACATCAATTTTTGGTGCATCTTCAGAATACTTTATGGCATTATCCAACATGTTCACAATAACATTGGTAAAATGCATTTCATTGGCTAAAACTTCTGAACGTTCTGCATCTAAATGCGTATTGATATAGCCTCCTCTATCATCTACAATCAACTCAACATGGGTAATGGCATCTTCTATAATGTCGTGAACATTTACCCTATCCTTACTAATATCTAGCTGATTTTTTTCCAACTTAGATATTCTTAAAACATTTTCTACCTGTGCATGCATACGTTTGTTCTCATCTCGGATCATATGCAAATACCTTAAAACCTTTTCTTGATCAACTATGATCTTTGGATTTCTAATTGCCTCAACCGCAAGATTTATAGTTGCAATTGGAGTTTTAAACTCATGGGTCATATTATTAATGAAATCAGTTTTTATTTCAGATATCTGTTTCTGACGTATTAACTGATAAATAGCACCCGCATAGGCAACCACAATAATAATTGTAAAAAGCAATGAAAGCATTGCCAAACCAAGTATGGATTGCACCAAGAAACGTTTTTTCTTTGGAAAGGAAATTAACAAATCAAAATTTGATACCCCTTCAAAATCTACGAACATGGGAGATTTATAGATGTTCGCTTCCGCATACTTAAATTTTGAAGACTTTACTTTAGTTGGCAACCCATTACTGTATACGCCATATTCAAAAGCAATGTCTACTCCTCTATTTTCTAATTCTCGCTGTAACAACAGCTCAATTTCTTGTTTGGAAACCCGTTTATGAATTGGTACGCGTTTGGCATGAACCATAAACATTTCTTCCATGGCGGCCTTTTCCATTTTGTTAAGACCTCCAATTTTTTCAATTCGTTGAATTGGGTTCAAACGTGGAGTGTTACCTTCTAAATCAAAATCTTTTTTGAAAATTGATGTAGTTCGTTTGCTGGTATAATTTTTAATGATGGTGGTATCGGCACCATCACTACTATCAAAGAACGTAGACGAGATTCCGTAATCCTCTTCTAATATACCGTGTTCATACAGTAAAATTTCATTGGAATTGATATCTCGATCAATAAAGAAAAAATTCGTAAGCTGCGCCCCTTTTAGCTCACCTCCAACACTATCCTTCGCATGTAAATACCTATCGAAATAGTTTTTTGACTCCCTTTCTGTAATCTTATTGGTAACACTGTTCAGCGCTTCTGAAACACTGCTAGAAAACTGTTCTTCACTACTATCAATGGATTTGCTGATCCAAAAACTTTGAACGAAAATCAGACCAATAAGTGAAAGGCTCATTAAAACTACTAAGAGCACAAATAACTTTTTGTTCATTGGGGGATAAAATTAAAGATTTAACAGTTAGACGATAGTACGTTTAACCTAACCTTAACAAAAATGTTAAAATTGCTAAATAACTAGCATTCAGATACGATTGAAGCATGTACTTGAAGTACTGAAGACTTAGTTCTTTCTATATCAATATTTTCAACAACATAATCACTTAGATTCAATTTCTCGTCATCTTCTAATTGATTATCCATACGGGCAATTACCTGCTCTCTGGTAACACTGTCCCTCTTTACTACCCGAGAAATACGTTCTTCTTTTGGTGCAGTTACCAAAATCACATAATCATATAAATTTTGTGCTTCATTCTCAAACAACAAGGCAGTTTCTTGTATGACATAACAAAAATCTTGTTGATTTGCCCAATTGAGAAAATCTTCTCTTACTACCGGGTGCACAATGGCATTAAGTTGTGCCAAAAGTTCAGTATCATTAAAGACTTGTTTAGCTATAAAGGCTCTGTTTAACTGACCTTCTTTATAAGATTCCCTACCTAAAAGTTCTACCAATCGTTTTTTAATATCTGTAGAATTGTTCATTAAGTGTTTTGCGCGTTCATCTGAATTATAGACAGGAACACCTAATTGCATAAACATTTTGGCAACTGTAGATTTACCACTACCAATACCGCCTGTTAACCCTACATACTTCATTCTCTACGCAAAATAAATTCAACCTCATTAACATTGATGACCACATTGTGTAATGTTTTAGGGTATTGCACCAATTTTACAGATAACCTATTACCGGTTTCTTTAGTGGCTTTTTCATAATCTGCCTCAACAACAAAATCCTCTTTTTCCAATTCTTTTAGATGTTCTATAGTACCTTGACAACGCACTTCCACTACTTCAGGAAAAGTACGTACCTGAACGTTACTAGGTAAATTAACTACGTTTACAGGAACTTCAACTACCTTTTCAGAAAACTTAATCACCTTTCCCGATACCATAACCTTTTTATCAGAAAACGAAGTGCCTTCTAAACCTTTTGGCAAATTAAGAGCTACTTCTTCAGTAAAGGAATTGGATAGGTTATTCTTTGTAACTTTTGAAGTTCGCACCACTTTTATGGAGTCTATTTGGCTCTTTGGACCAGAAACCTGAATAGAATCTGGATCAACGGTTATTTTGCCATCTAGTATATGGTTGGTTGCAAAACCTAACTGCAATACTGCTTCAACAGGAATTTTTTTCGTTTCCAATGAGGTGAAATCAAAATAAATAGCTTCACTTTCAAAATCGACCAAAGCGCTCGAATTACTCAATTGCGCTTCCAATTGAATTCTAATTTGATCTGATGTTAGGTAGTACCTGTCATTCTCAAACTTCACCTTACTCACATCTAACTGAATGTGCTTAGGTTTTAATTCATAACCAAGAAATTGAAACCCCACAGCTTTTAATCTCACCGCTATTTCATCTTTTGGACTAGTAGCCAATAAAAAATCATCTGGTATATTTACATATTCAACCTTAAAACTTGTATTACTAGTATAGGTCAATGACAGCTTATTGATTAACCAGGCAAGTGAAGCACATAACAAGAAAACAAGAAAGATTTTTACCTTCCTTTTTTTTAAACCTGTTTTGATCCATTCTAGCAAACGCTCCATTACTTCACTCTAAAAAATAATTTAGGAAATATCTCCTCGGGTTTTTTATTAGAAAAGTTAATATACAGGGTTGATTTTAAAAATCCGTATCCATATCCAAAAAATTGTATCACAGTTGCCAATAATGCCAATACCGATACTTTTAAACTACGGGTTTTAATAAGTGCATCAATAAACAATACCAAAAAGTATGTCGAATACATAAACCAAAGTATCTTAAAGCCAATTAACGCCAATAACAACGAAATAAAGAAACCAACACAAAATACAGTTGGAAACCAATAAGTTATTTTTTGGGTTTCTGGATGCCACTTATTTAAAATAGGCCTTACCATTCCAAATTTATTGACCTGAATATAAAACTTATTCCAGTCTATTCTTCTTTTATGATAAACGAAGGCCTCTGAAATCAATTTTGTTCGGTAACCTTTGTTCCAAATACGAATAGTTAAATCAGGATCTTCGCCTGGGTGTATATTTCCGTAGCCACCAACATTTTCAAAAGCTTCTTTAGAAATACCCATATTAAAACTCCTGGGCTGAAATTTATCTACTGATTTTTTACCACCACGAATACCTCCCGTAGTCAAAAATGAAGTCATGGCATAATTAATTGCCTTTTGCACATTAGAGAACGATTCATGTGCAGCATCTGGTCCTCCATAGCAGTGTACGAAATCTTCTTGCAAACTTTTATCCGCTTCTATTAAATACTGCGGTGGCACAATACAATCAGAATCCAGAATAATAAAGTAATTGCCTTTTGCCTTTTGCATTCCATAGTTACGGGAATCACCAGGCCCGGAATTTGGCTTTTTGTAATATGATATGGATAAAACGTCTACGTACTCACCTATGACTTCCTCTGAAGATATAGTAGAACCGTCTTCAACGATAACCACTTCAAAAGGTTGGTCATAGGTTTGTAACCGTAGACTATCCAATAATTCTTTAATTTCATTGGGTCTATTGTATACGGGAATGATAAAAGAAAACGATAAGTTCATTATTACTCTCCTTTTATAATAGGCTCCAATAAAATTGGAATATTAAAATATTGATTAAAATTTCTCTATCACCTCTTGGCTAACCCCTGTATTTGAGAAACCTCCATCGTGAAACAAGTTCTGCATGGTTACTTTTCTTGTTAGGTCAGAAAATAATGTTACTGTATAATCAGCACAGTCTTGAGCTGAGGCATTACCCAACGGAGACATTTTTTCTGCATAACTGATAAATCCGTCAAACCCCTTTACACCTTGACCAGCTGTAGTTGCCGTAGGCGATTGAGAAATGGTATTTACACGTACTTTCTTTTCTTTACCAAAGAAGTAACCAAAGCTACGCGCTACAGACTCTAAGTATGCTTTATTATCTGCCATATCATTATAATCTGGGAAAGTTCTTTGTGCAGCCATGTATGTTAATGCCACTATACTACCCCACTCATTCATAGCATCTGCCTTATAAAGTGATTGCATAACCTTATGAAACGACAATGCCGAAACATCCCATCCTTTTTGAGTAAAGTCGTATTTTTCATCCGTATACGCTCTACCTTTACGAACGTTGACCGACATACCAATAGAGTGTAATACAAAGTCGATTTTTCCCCCTAAGATTTCGACAGATTTTGCAACCAAATTATCCAAATCTTCTACACTAGTTGCATCTGCAGGAATAATTTCTGAACCGGTTTTCTTTGCCAACTCATCTATTTGACCCATTCTCATGGCAATTGGGGCATTCGTCAATACAAAAGTACCTCCTTCATCATGCACAGTTTGTGCTGTTTTCCACGCAATAGAATTTTCGTCTAATGCTCCAAAAATAATTCCCCTTTTTCCTTTTAATAAGTTATATCCCATGATGGTTAATTCTATTGTTTGATTTAATATTCAAAGATATCTAAAATATGTTAAAACAAAATTGAAGTACGATGTAAAAACCCTTAATTTAAAAGTTGTTTTGCATGCGCCAATGCCGAATCTGATAAATCCTTTCCTCCCAGCATATGAGCTAATTCCACTACCCTTTCCTCTGTGGTCAGTTCTTTCAGGTTGGTCATGGTACGTTCAGCTCCTTCTGTTTTATAGACTTTAAAGTGATGGTTTCCTTTTGATGCCACTTGTGGTAAATGCGTAATGGAGAATACCTGAAGGTCTGCACTCATTTCTTTCATAATATCTGCCATTCGGTTTGATATTTCTCCAGAAACCCCGGTATCTATTTCATCGAACATAATTGTCGGCAGCTTTTCATACTTGGCAAGCAATGCTTTTATTACCAACATAATTCTTGATAGTTCACCCCCTGAAGCCACTTTCTTTAACTCCCCATAATTACCGCCTTTGTTGGCGGTAAACAGAAAAGAAAGTTCATCCATACCCGTGGTATTGAAGTTTTCGGTATCGTTTAGACTAATTTGAAACGATGCACTTGGCATACCTAACGAATTTAAGTCCGATTCCAATTTTTTCTTCAATTGCGGAATTACAGCATTTCGTTTTTCACGAATTGCTATTGCCTGTTTTTTCAAAACTGCTTCCATTTCTTGAATCTCCTTGGTTTTAGATGCAATCTTTTCATCTAAACCAGCTGTTTCAAATACTTTATCGGCAAGTTTGTTCTTAATTTCAATCAGCTCCGAAACATCACTGGCGTTATGTTTTTTAAGAAGATCGTATAATAGTTGAAGCTTTCCATTAACCTGTTCCAATTGATTAGGGTTTGCCTCTACGCCATCTTGTAAGCGCTGCAGCTCAGCGTTTACATCATCTAGCTCTATTAATACGGACTGAACACGCTCGTACAAATCCTTATAATGAACACCGAAATCAATCAGCTTAGAAAACGATTGGCGCATTTCGGTAACTAATGGCAAAACACCTATTTGTTCATCATTGAACAATTGATCACCTTTGGATAATTGCTCCATGATCAACTCTACATTGTTCAACTGTTCATATTCCTCTTCCAGCAATTCAACAATACCTTCTTTTAACGGCGCTTTTTCAAGCTCCTCTAACATAAAAGTATTATAATCTTGCTCTTTGATCGCAGTACTCTGTACTTCAACAAGCTCTTGAAGCTCTTTTTGAGCCTTGCGAAAGATCTTTAACCCTTTTCTATATTCAGCTAATCTCTTTTGATTGTTTGCCAACGCATCTACCAATTTCAACTGAAAATCATTTTCAGTAAGTTGCATGGTTTGATGTTGTGAATGAATATCTATTAAGTTTTCACCTAAAACAGATAAAACGCCTAAGGTTACCGGAGTGTCATTTACAAATGCCCTAGATTTTCCACTTGGTAAAATTTCACGCCTTATTACTGTACTATCTTCGTAATCCAAATCATTTTCCTCAAAGAAATTTTGGAGTCCGTAGGTGTCAATTTTAAAAGTTCCTTCAATTATACATTTCTGGTCTTTAACCCTTAATGAGCTTAAATCTGCCCGCTTACCTAGAACCAAGGATAAACCGCCCAATAAGATTGATTTACCGGCACCTGTTTCTCCTGTAATAACAGTAAAACCTTTATTAAAGTCTACTTCTAGACTATCAATTAATGCGTAATTAGAAATGGTAAGGGTTGAAAGCACGCGTTAGAATTTTAGATACACAAAGGTAATCTATAATTCGGTTTTGTAAAATGGTTCAATACTTAATATCGTTCCAAGTAGTGGCGTATAATGGTGCTATTTTATTTAAGGTTTCCTTAAGCTTAACGATATCTACTTTTGGTCCGTCCGAGAAAATATTCTTTATCTCCTCAGATTTAGCATCAAAGAATGTAGATATTAAAAAAGCGTTAGGTCTTCTATTGATCATGGTCTGAAACAAATTCATGGTACCTGCAATGACCTGCTTTCCAGTGCTATTGTTATCAGGCAAAATATCCAAACCTTTTCTATGATAGTTATACATAGCAATACGATACTCCCTATAGGTATTAGAAAGTAGATTATCTATTAATTCAAACCTACTTCGGTTAGAATCTGAAGACTGGCTCCATCCGGCAGAATTACTTCCTTGGGCTTGCGTAACAATACTCTGTGCTTTTCTGTAAAACTCCGTTCCACCCTCTAAAGAAAAAGTATCGGCATCAAGACCTAAAATTACGTACACGTAATACGCCATAACGCTGACCAAGTTTGACTCAAACTGGTTTTCATTAAAAATCAACGGCTGAAACTCTATGTATTGAAAATTAAACGCGTTGTCCTTATAATTAAAAACAGGCGTGGAATAAGATGTGTTATAAACTGGTCTAGATGATTGAATTTGAATATTGCCACTAAAAACATTAGACTCATAAGAGGTAATGGTAATGAACATTTGTGCATTTACACGTTCATTTTCCTTATAAACACGGTTGGTCCATTTTGTTTTGTTTACAAAATCATTCAATGAACGCTCTAAAGTTTTAAAAACCTGAAGATCGCCTTGCGAAAGCTGATCTGAATTGACCGTTACGGCACAGTTTAATTCTTGTGCAAGCGAAACAAAACAAAAAAGGTTGAAAAAAAATAAAAATACTGCTTTACGCATACCGTCTTTTAATAATTTCATTGAAGATATCCACGGCAACTTCTGCCTTGGTCTTTAGTTCAAACGCAGTAATGTTAGAATTGGTATCTATAAATGAAATTTTATTGGTATCGCCACCAAAGCCCGCACCTTTGTCTCGCATAGAGTTAAGTACAATAGCATCTAAATTTTTACGTGCTAGCTTTCCTTTTGCATTTTCAACCTCGTTTTCGGTCTCCAAAGCAAAACCTACTAAAAATTGATGGGTTTTATGATCACCGAATGTCTTTAAAATATCGACATTCTTTACTAGTTCAATAGTAAGGTTTTCTTCGGATTTTTTAATTTTTTGTTCCGCAACGGTTTTAGGTCTATAATCTGCCACAGCTGCTGCACATATTACAACATCCGATGTTTCAAAGTACTTTTGCGCATTTTGAAACATATCATCTGCAGACACAACATTAATAACATGAATGCTATCGTGAGCAACCATTAATTTGGTTGGCCCTGTAACCAAAAACACCTCTGCCCCTAGGTTAGCCGCTGTTTTGGCAAGCTCAAAGCCCATTAGACCAGATGAGTGATTTCCTATAAAACGAACCGGATCAATTGCCTCATATGTTGGGCCTGCGGTAATTAAAACTTTCTTGCCAGATAACGGCAAACCTTGCGCTATGTTGTTATTGATAAATGCAATGATTTCTTCCGGCTCGGCCATTCTGCCTTCACCATGTAAACCACTTGCCAACTCTCCACTAGTGGCAGGAATAATCAAATTACCAAAAGAAGCAAGTTCTTGTAAAGATTTTTTTGTACTTGGATGTTTATACATATCCAGATCCATTGCCGGTGCTACGTACACAGGACATTTGGCCGATAAATATGTAGCCATTAGAATGTTGTCGCAATTACCGCTTACCATTTTAGACATGGTATTGGCAGTTGCAGGTGCAATAACCATTAAGTCTGCCCATAAGCCCATTTCCACATGGTTGTTCCAATCAACCATATTTTCTTCGGACTTAACAAAATCTTGAACAACGGGATTTTTAGCCAATGTGGCCAAGGTAAGTGGGGAAACAAAAGAACTGGCACTATCGGTAAGTATAACCTTAACGTTAGCGCCAGCTTTTATAAATAAACGAACTAAGAATGTTGTCTTATAAGCGGCAATGCCTCCAGTTATTCCTAAAAGAACATTTTTGCCGTTCAACATATTTCTTAAGCGTCTTTTTCTGTATTTCTGTGGTAAATTTTATCCATTAACCACTCTTCTACTGCCATTGCGTGTGGCTTAGGTAATTTTTCGTAGAATTTAGAAACCTCTATTTGCTCTTTATTCTCAAATACCTCTTCTAAGCTATCGCTATAAGTAGCAAATTCTTCTAACTTTTCTAAAAGCTCTTTTTTGATTTCAGAATTGATCTGAATAGCACGTTTTGCAGTAATTGAAATAGCCTCGTATATATTTTCTGTAGGCTGATCAAACTCATTACGATTAATGGTTACCGTAGATACTGATGCTTTAGAGTTTTTTAAATCGTTCATATTCATAATTACATTATTTATTTTGACTCAACCACCTGCGCTTGCATGCGTTGTAATTCTTTATCAATTTTTTCAATTAAATCTGTTGCCTCCTTATCAAATTTAGACTCCGGAAACTGCTTCATTAAAGCGGAATGCGCCGCTCTTGCCTTTTTTAAACGCTCTTCCTTTAATTGTTCAAAACTATTGACCGCCATATGTGTCAACGCTTGTACTTTTACGAACATAGCCTCTTCCCTGTAAGGAGAACCAGGATTGTCCGCTACAAAGTTATCGCTTGCAGCAACAGCAGATTTAAGCATATCGTAGTTAAATTCGCCAAGCTTGTTATATTGCTTTAATATTTCAAAGGCCTTTCTTTCTTTTTTAGTGGTCAACTCTTGTGCCATTGCATTAGCTTCGGCAAAATATTCGGACTCAGAATAAGTATTGATGAAATTCTGTAATTTCAACAACGCCTTATCGGTATCGGTTTGATCCAAAGAATATTCGGGAGATAATTTATAGTAACTTTTAGCTCCTAAAAAATTAGCTTCTACGGCCTTATCACTTTTAGGATAAGATTTTACGAAACGTTCAAACTGGTAACCAGCCATATTGTAATCGCCACGCTGAAAATAACTGTTGGACAAAAAGAACATAACACGTTCCCCTTGTGGCTTACCTACGTATTTTGGTGCAATTTGCTCAAGCAATCTATTCGCTCTTCTAAAATCGCCCTCTTCGTAGAATGTTTCTGCCATGTCGTATTTGGCTTTTACATCATCATGCTTAAGTACCTTTTGGTATTCGCTACAAGATTGTAAAGCAATGGCAATCAATAGTACTGGGAAAACTCTCCTCATTTTAAAAAACATTTTGCAAAATTAGTGATTATCAATGGATTTAAAAAACAAATTAATCCAATAAAAATACAGGCTTTAAACCACAAGAATGCCCTACCTAATGAAGATTTAACGAATATTTATGCAGGTATGCGTATCATAGATTCCATAAATGATACAATTCTATGCTTTAATGCATCTGATGCGTCTATCAAAGGAAGTCTCACAAAAGGCTTTGCAATACCTAAATATTCAAAGATTACCTTAATACCTGCAGGGTTACCTTCTTCAAAAATCAATTTCATACCTTCTTGCATTTTATAATGGTAACTATAGGCAACCTCGGTATTTCCATTTAATCCTTCATCTACCATTTTAGAAAATTCTTCGGGCAAACCTTGACCTATTACCGAAATTACACCATCGCCACCTGCAACAATTGTCGGTAATGCCGTAATATCATCACCAGACAATACTAAAAATCCTTCCGGTCTTTTTGAAATCAACTCTTGAACCTGGGTCATATCACCACAAGCTTCTTTAACGGCAACAATATTATCAAATTTCTTTGCCAAGCGAACAACAGTTTCAGGCAGCATATTACTACCGGTTCTGCCAGGCACATTATAAAGAATTATTGGTAATGGAGAAGCTTTGGAAAGTGCCGCAAAGTGTTGGTAAATTCCTTCTTGGGTGGGTCTATTATAATATGGTGATACAGATAGAATGGCATCATATGCCGATAAATCGGTGGTTTGAAGTTCTTCTACCAATGCAGCCGTATTATTTCCTCCTACACCTATTACCAATGGGAGTGCTCCTGCATTCGCCTCTTCTACGGTACGCATTACCAATTGTTTTTCGGTCTTTGAAAGCGTGACAGATTCAGCTGTTGTACCCAACACCACCAAATAGTCTATATTACCCTCTATATTAAAGGCAACAACTTTTCTAAGAGCTTCAACATCTACTGTACCATCTTCCTTAAAAGGCGTTATCAACGCTACTCCTGCTCCTCTTAATTCCTTCATAACTAAATCTCCTTAAAAATGCCCAAGTACTTTTTCAATTCTTTTTTAAAAATCTGAAAGTCCTTTAACGGCGTATCTAACATTAAATCATTATAAGTAGGACCAACTTCTTTAAATCCTACCTTTAAACGAGCCCTTGTCTTTACCGACATTAAATTTAACAGTAAGCTGTCCTCGTTATAATAGTTCACTAAAAGATCGTATTCACGCCCTAAAAATTCAAGGGCATAACTGTTTTCGATATCGCCGTTCCATCCTAAATCCTTATCCGAAAAAACCGGAGTGGCATATGGCGAGTTTTTATCGTAAAAACGCTTATATCCAATTATTTTAACCGCATTTGGATGCAAAGACAACTCTTCCTGAAACTGAAAAAACACCTCAGATTTCTCGAACTTATCTAGATCCACAATACAACCTACAGAACGTATTCCTTTACTCTCTCGTGTTACAGTTATTGGTGTTGTCACCAACTGTTTTAAGATCTTACGACCAGATTTCCGTTTAAACTTGTCCTTAATTCCTTTTAAAAACATGTATTTTTACATTTAGACAAATGTAAATAATATCCCTGCAACATATGGCGAAGTTAAAACACTTTGGTATTTTAAATATAAAACATTATGTTATATTTATAACAATTATCAGTTTAATTTCTTGCAAGAACACTCCCGAGCACCTTACTGAACTGACTGGCAAGCAAATAGCAATCGATAATAGTTTTACATCTGTAGATAGTATTCAAAATTTTATTCAACCGTATCACGATAGGGTAGAAAGTATTTTAGACAGCACACTGGCATATGCACCATACGTAATCTCTAAAAGTGACGGAAAATTTAATACTACCGCCGGTAATTTAATGGCAGATATTGTTCTAAGTGAAACCAATCCTATATTCAAGAAACGAACTGGTCACAATATAGACATGGTTTTATTGAACCATGGCGGCATACGTTCAATTATCTCCAAAGGCAACGTTACTTCTAGAACCGCTTATGAGGTAATGCCTTTTGAAAATTCCGTTGTCGTCGTTGAGCTAAAAGGTGAATCGTTAATGAAAATGGTAGACTATTTAATTAAATCTAAAAGAGCCCACCCAATAGCCGGTGCACAAATCATTTTAAATAACGACAACACCGTTAATACATTTACCGTAGGTGGAAAATCATTAGATAAAAACAAATCCTACTATGTGGCTACATCAGATTATTTGGTAACTGGTGGCGACAATATGGGATTTTTTAAGGATGCCATTTCAAAAACGGAAACCGATTACAAAATAAGAAATGCCATGATAGATTTCTTTTCTAAAGTGGATACCCTAGCCCCAAAAGTAGATCTAAGATATTATCAATTACAGTAAAATGGAAAGAAGAAAATTTATAAAAAATACAGCTGCAACATCTGGTTTGTTGACTTTAGGTGGACTTAGCTTAAATTCTTGCAACGTTGCCTCAAAAAAACACATTACCATTTTACACACCAACGATGTACACAGCCATGTAGATGCCTTCCCCAATGACCATGCAGATTTTCCAGGATTGGGCGGGTTAGCCCGTAGAGCAGGTTTGGTTGATCGTATTAGAAAAGAGAACCCTAACACTTTTCTTTTTGATGCCGGAGATATCTTTCAAGGAACCCCCTACTTTAATTTTTATGGTGGCGAACTAGAATTTAAATTAATGAGCATGCTTAATTATGATGCCACCACTATTGGAAATCATGATTTTGATAATGGTATAGACGGACTTTTAGCCCAAATGCCCTATGCTAAGTTTAATTTTATCAGTGCCAATTACGATTTTTCCAATACCGTTTTAGACGGATTAACACAGCCTTATAAAGTTTATGAAAAAGACGGAATTAAAGTTGGCGTATACGGATTAGGTATTCAATTAGCAGGTTTAGTTACTAAACAACTTTATAAAGAAACCGTATTTCTTGATCCATATGAGTTAGCGACCGATATGGAAACAAAATTGAAAGAAGAAGAAAAATGTGATTTGGTTATATGCCTCTCCCACTTAGGATATGAATACCGTAGCCAAAAACCAGATGATCTAAAGCTTGCGAAAAGAACCAAATACACAGATTTAATCATTGGCGGTCACACACATACCTTTTTAGATAAACCAACCGTTATCAGTAACGCTGCCGAACGTGATGTTCTTGTAAATCAGGTAGGATGCTTTGGCGTTAACCTTGGTCGTATAGATTTCTATTTTGACAATACAACGACCACAGCTAATGGATATACAATTAAGGTCTAATTTTAAGACTGAATATGACAACGATCATTCGTACATCTAGCGACAATACACATTTCAAAAATCTGGTGGCACTTTTAGATGCCGATTTAGCTGAGCGAGATGGTGAAGACAATACTTTCTACGCACAGTTCAATGGTATTGAACAACTAAACAACTGTGTTGTACTGTACGTTGACGACAATCCCGTTGCTTGTGGTGCCTTTAAGCAGTTTAATAAAGTGGCTGTTGAAATTAAACGTATGTATGTTTTACCAGAGCACCGTGGTAAAGGTTTAGCTTCTCGACTGTTATTGGCCCTAGAAAGCTGGGCAAAAGAATTGAATTATTCTAATACCGTTCTTGAAACAGGATTGCGCCAGCCAGAAGCCATTGCACTTTATAAAAAGAATAATTACACAATTATCGAAAATTACCCTCCGTACGAGCACATGGCTAATAGTGTTTGTTTTAGGAAGGTGTTATAAATCTATATTATTTTCAAACTCTACCTAACTATAAATTCTAGTCTACAATAATCAACAGCGTAAAAATAGCAGACTAAATATACGAGAAACACAATTTAAGTTATACTAAAAAATCATATTCGCATTAATCAACTACCTAGAGCGTATTTATTTATAAATAAATGATTATCAGTCAATTAATTTTTAACTTAGAAATTCATCTAAACTCAATTATTATGCACTTAAACATTCACTCTCAAGGACTCGATGATCATCTTGGTGTTTTACAAGAGAAATATATGAAGCTCAAATTCTCTATAAAAAACAATCTTAAGTTGACGGCCTTAGCAAAGCAAAACCAATTGAAAAATAGTAAAGAAGAATATCTAGAAAAGAAAATAGAAGCAATGGGAAGTTTATACTAATCACCATACAAAAGGTATTAATACGTTTTATTTTATTTGGCGGCAATGGTTATTCACTGTCGCTTTTTTATTGCCTTACATTTAATTTTTAAACATTTACAGTAATTAATTAAATACCTATATACTTATATTTAAATCATCACCATTCAATACAGGCATTAGCTTTATGAAATTATATTTACTACTATTTTTAATCTTATCTATATCTTCTTGTAGGCAACAACATAAAACTAATTTATCAAAATCAGAAGAAAACAAAATAATAAAGTCTGAATTTCAAACTATAATTGATTCTGCTAATGTTAATGGTGCAATTTTAATATACGACCTGCACAGAAATAATTTCTATTCAAATGATTTTAATTGGACCAAACAAGGAAAATTACCAGCATCAACCTTTAAAATCGCCAATACCATAATTGGTTTAGAAACGGGAGTAATAAAAAATGATAGCACCATTTTTAAATGGGATGGTCAAGAAAGATGGCTAGACCTTTGGGAACAAGATTTAATTCTACGTGATGCCTTTCATTATTCTTGTGTTCCTTGCTATCAACAGGTAGCAACCAAAATTGGACCTCAGCGAATGAACGAGCATGTAAAAAAGATTGAATATGGAGATTTAAAAATTGATAGTAACAATATTTCCAATTTTTGGTTAGAAGGCGAATCTAGAATAAATCAAATGCAACAGATAGATTTTTTAAAACGATTTTATAGTGGTCAACTGCCTATATCTGTTAAAACCCAAAAAATTGTAAAGCAAATAATGGTGATCGATACCGAAAATTATACACTCAGTGGAAAAACAGGATTATCTATAAGTAACGAACAATATAACGGGTGGTTTGTTGGCTATATAGAAGTTAGAGACAATGTTTATTTCTTTGCCACCAATTTAGAACCTACTAATAACAATATAGACTTAAGTGATTTTATACAAACAAGAAAAGAGGTTACTCTTGCTGCACTAAAAGCGTTACAGGTCATTAAATAATCTGATTATAACTAAGAGTCTTAAAACAAAAATATGGATTCTTGTGATTTCAATAAAAAGAGGCTACTACACTTATTTTAATCATTAATTTCACTTCATAATAAATAACACACTAACACCACAGTAATGAAAATTATAGGCATTGGCAAAAACTATGTTTTAGATAAATCTGAAATAAATGATTTAAAAAATGATGTACAACTCATTTTCACGAAACCAGATTCTTCATTGGTTACAGATAGTAAAGATGTTGAATTCCCTGCTATTACCAATCAGCTAATCTACGAAGTAGAATTGGTGGTTAAAATTGGAAAATTGGCTAAAAATGTATCTGAAGAGGAAGCAAATTCATATATTTCTGAAATAGGTATCGGTATAGATTATACCGCAAAAGATGTGCTTACCGCCAGTAGAGACAAGAAAGGACCGTGGGCTTTGGCTAAAGGTTTTGATGGTGCTTCGCCAATTTCAGGTTTAAAACCAATTTCTGAATTTCCAGAACTGGACAATATTAATTTTGACTTGGTTATTAATGGCGAAAAAAAGCAAGTTGGTAATACTGGCTACATCATTTATAATTTTGCAGAAATAATAAGTTTTGTATCCACTTTTATGACCTTAAACCCCGGTGACCTGATATTTACGGGAACACCCGCAATTGGTGCAGGTGAAATCTTTAAAGGTGACCATTTACAAGCTTCTATTGAAGGTGAAATTCTACTTGATTTTAAAATGGTTTAATCTCCCTTTTTAAGAAGTTTTACAATCGGAGCCATAAATTGGTTCCGATTTTTTTTAGTTAATCCGTAGTAATTATGAGTGTTGCTGAGATTTGAATACTGTTGGACTTACACCTAC
This sequence comes from Maribacter litoralis, assembly GCF_902506355.1. Classification (NCBI taxonomy): domain Bacteria; kingdom Pseudomonadati; phylum Bacteroidota; class Flavobacteriia; order Flavobacteriales; family Flavobacteriaceae; genus Maribacter; species Maribacter litoralis. The sequence continues at coordinate 4,174,933 of NZ_LR733271.1, forward strand.
ATTTTTCTTAAAAAAACGGGAAAAGCTACTGATAGATTCAAATCCCAATTCAAAAGCTAATTCTTTGGTAGTAATTTCACTTTTAATAAGTTTTCGCTTAGCTTCGGTAATCTGACGCTGCTGAATAATCTGTTTAGCGGTAAGGCTCAACTTATCTTGTAAAACTTGATTCAATCGTTTAGTACTTATGCCTAACTTATTTGCATAAAACTCTGCGCTGGTTTCATTCAAAAAATTAATTTCCATTAACTCTAAAAACTGAAAAACTCTTTTCTGTTGAATGTCTTGTGGTAATAGTTCATTGTTCTGATATCTTATTAAATGTAATAAAAGAACTTTCAACAATGTCTTAAGCATAATATAGGATACCGTATCACTATAATATTCCTCCTTCAGCAACTCAATCAACTTTTTGACCTGTTCTACCTTTTTAACATCCTTTATTTGAAATTTAGGGTATTTATTGAAGAGCGACATCACATCCAACGAATACTCAATATCATCTTCATCTATTAAATCGCGTTCAAAATTCAATAAAACACCCTTAGAACCTACATTTAAGTTCATGTTAAATTGCTCGTTTAAGGGCTTAAAGTGCACTACAACGCTACTTTCTTGAATATATTCAAAATAAATACCCATTGAGTTATGCGACAATTCAGTTTTCGAATCGAATTTTAAATCAATCTTAATTTTGGTTTTCCAGGTATGCAAATTCTTTTACTTTCATGGTAAGCCATAAAAGTAAAAAGAATTCAAACAATACTAGTCTTTGCTTGCTTTTTGAAATTGATAATACATTACTAACGCAATTACTAATGCCAAAGCCGCAGCCACCCCATAGACCGCCATATAATTTTTAGAAATATATTCTATAAAGGTTGACAAGAATTGCCCCCCAAAGACTGCCATAGAAAACAACCCTAAATTTTTTCCCTGGTTTTGACTATTACTAACCTCAATGGTCATATGGTTTAAAAGTGGAATGGTAAACCCAAATCCTATCCCAATACATATAGCTGTCAGAATTAAGAAGGGTACACTTGTAGCCAAAGCAAGAACTATATAGCCTAACATAAAAAAAACAAAACCTAAAGTCACCGTCTTTCCATCTCCTAACAATTTAACCATTCTAGGCATTTGACTTGCTGTAATAATAGCAATAACAGAAATGAACGCCATAAGGTATCCTGTTTCAGATTCGCTAAAGCCAAAATTTGTTGGCAGATACAATGGTAGCGTTACAAAACCTATAAAAAATAACATCATTGCTAATAAAGAGGAGGCTATTATTATTCGTGTTTTAAGTTTTTCCCTTGTAGTAACCTCAGCAGAAGTTTCCTCTTCTCTAACGGATTCTTCAATTTTTGGTAAGGTTTTAAAAACCAATAAAAGACATACTAACGCTATGAGGTAGATATAAAAGGGGTATTGCCAGAACATTTCACCTAAAACACCACCTATTGCCAAAAAAACAACTCCGCCTAACTCTATTGCCATCCCTTGCCAAGCAATCATTTTCATACGTGCTTCACCTTCATATTGTGCAGCTATGTATGCGGTGACCGAAACTTGTATTGCCACGGTCGTGGCACCTAGAAGAAAGCGATCTAAAATTAAAAGGTATTGATTGTCTATAAAAGCTCCTATTAACCCCAAAACGGCATAAGGAATTAGTCCATATGCGAGCAACTTAAGAGGGCTCATCTTATTCAACAACCAACCAATTAAAGGTGCAAAAACCACTACGCCCAATGAAGGCAATGTAATTAACCAACTGGGTGAAAAACTTAAATCTTTATGTTGTATAATTCCTGATAACGATGGTGCAATTACCGTACCTACCATTATCGTTAAACTGCTCACTAACAGCAGTGTAAATATTCCGAAGTTTGATATTTTTTTCATACTGCAAAGTTCAAGTTAATTCACTTGAAGTACTTTGCGAATTTTCTAAAATGGTAGTCCAAAATGGAAATTACCACCTTTAAATTCAGAACCCACTAACATCCAGAAATTTTAACAGTTAAAAAGCTATATAAAGTACTAATTTTCCTATTTTAGAGTTAGTTATATCCTTACTAATTAAGTAATACTGATTTATCTTTAATAACAACCAACAATGAATAAACCATTAAATATTTTACTGTTAGCCGCGTTAGTAATTTTTCAATTTTCATGTTCTAGTGATGATGATGATAACGAGGCAAGCTTAAACCCAAAAAGTTTTACCTCTTGTGATTTAGGGGATTTTTCCCCTACAAGCACTAAAGTTTGTTTCAATGGTACAGACTTTGCATTACCTAATGAAACAATTACATTCGCTACGGAGTTTAATGCTCGTGTAGCAACTATCACATGGACTATTGAATCTGGAAGTATAGAAATTATTAATATTGAAGAAAGCGCAACTGATTCTACTTTAAAATCTATTGCTACCATTAAATTTAATTCAGATTTTAATGGAGATGCTGTATTTAAAGTGAAAGCTAAAGACTCTAAAGGAAGCGCGGAGTTTACTCACGTAGTATCATTGGAAGAAACAAATTAGTAACTCAATTTAATTTTGAATAATATACTCCACAATTACCTTAAGCTCTTCGTCTAAGGTAATTGTGGGATATTCTTTATTCGCCAAACGATACCAATATCCTGCATTAAAACGATCGCCTTCTTTACGGTGCAAATACGCATGTAACCAACTACCTAAAGCATTATGCATGTCTTGAGCAATATTGTGAGACGATTCCCAATCGCCTTTGGCATCATACCAAGCAGCTTTTAGTCCGTCCGACCATTCTTTTGGAACAGCGGATAGTTCTAAACTCTTTTCAAATTCAAAATAGGTCTTTGGTATCATTTTACCACACGTTTAATAAGTTTTTCAACTGTTAGTCCTTGTCCGATAATAGAGAATACCACAACAATGTATGTAATAACCAAAAATGCATCTCTATGCATGCCCTCAGATAGCCCTAAAGCCAGGGCAATAGAGATACCACCTCGTAATCCGCCCCAAGTCATTACCAAAGTAGTTCCTTTTACAAAGTCTAGCTTTTTCTCAAAAAATTTAATAGGAGTCAATAAGGATAAATAGCGACATAGTAATACTAGAGGAATTGCCAACAGTCCTGCAATAACATATTCCGTTTCAAAGCTCAGCACCAACATTTCCATCCCGATCAGCACAAATAACAATGTATTTAAAAGAATATCTAAAAGTTCCCAAAATTTATCTACATAGGTCTCGGTAGTCTTTGACATTGCCGAATTACGCACCGTATCATTACCTACTACTAACCCTGCTGCCACCATTGCCAAGGGGGCAGATAAATGAAATTTCTGAGCTATTAAAGTACCAACCATTACGGTTGCCAAAGTGATGATTACCTCTATATCATAATCATCTATAGACCGCATTAACTTGTACGTTCCCCAACCTAGTGCGAGACCCAATGCCAAACCACCTATAACCTCTACACCAAATAGCTCAATGATATCTAAAGGAGAAACCGCAACTTCGGTTGCCGATGCCAGTTGAAATATGGTTAAAAACACCACAACCCCTACTCCGTCATTAAACAATGATTCCCCAACTATTTTTGTTTCCAATTGTTTTGGTGCTCCTGCCTTTTTTAATATACCCAATACAGCAATTGGATCTGTTGGTGAAATCAAAGAACCAAAGAGCAAGCAATAAATAAAATTGATATTCATACCCAACAATTGCAGAAGGTAATACATGCTTGTACCTACTAAAAAAGTAGAAACCAATACCCCAAGAGTTGAAAACACCAATATTGGCCATCGTTGTACTTTTAATTGTTCAAAATTAGTATGCAGCGCTCCTGCGAACAACAGAAAACTCAACATAATATCCAGTAGAACCGATTTAAAATCAATTTGGGTTATGATATATCGTTCTGCATTGATCAATGTATCATCAACGTAACCAATGGCAAACACCGCCAAGGTAAACACTATGGTAATAAGCATTAAACCTATACTGTTGGGTAGTTTTAGAAATCTTGCATTTATATAGCCAAAAATGGCCGAAAGAAATACTAGTACCGAAATTATTGTAAAAATATCCATAGTTGTTTATGCTAACATATTAATAAAATCTTGTTCACTTATAATCGGAATTTCAAGCTTCTCTGCTTTTGTACGCTTGCTAGGTCCCATTTTATCTCCTGCAATTAAAAAAGAAGTCTTGGAAGATATAGATGATCCTACCTTACCGCCATTATCTTCAATTTTCTTTTTAAGCTCGTCTCTACTTAAAATCTCAAATACCCCCGAAACCACAAAGGTTTTCCCAGCCAAAGTATCGGTCAGATTTTGTAACTTTTCTTCTGATATAGACAATTGTACGCCATAACTACGTAATCTTTCAATAGCATCTATATTTTTTTGGTTCGCAAAAAAATCGATCACACTTTGTGCTATGCGTTCCCCTATTTCATCTACCGAAGTCAAATGTTCCAAATCAGCTTCTTTTAAGGCATCTATATTCTTATATGCCTTTGCCAGCTTCTTTGCTACGGTTTCACCAACAAAGCGAATACCCAATGCAAACAAAACACGCTCAAATGGTACGTTAACCGATTCTGATACCCCTTTCACCAAATTCTCGGCGGACTTCTCTGCCATTCGCTCTAATGGTAAAACATCTTCTTTAGTGAGTTTATACAAATCGGCATAATCATCTATTAATCCTTCTTTAAATAGCAATTCTACCGTCTCACCTCCTAAACCTTCAATATCCATTGCCTTTCTGGAGATATAGTGCTGAATACGACCGGTGATCTGTGGCGGACAACCATATTCATTAGGACAATAATGTTTGGCATCTCCTTCTGTGCGGGTAAGTTCCGTTCCACATTCGGGACATTTATGTATATACTCCGTTGGTTTTGAATCTACAGGTCTTTTGGTTAAATCTACCGCTATAATTTTTGGTATAATCTCTCCCCCTTTTTCTACAAATACGGTATCGCCTACCCTAATATCCAATTTTTCAATTTGGTCTGCATTGTGTAGCGAAGCTCTTTTTACCGTTGTACCAGCCAATAATACAGGTTCTAAATTGGCTACGGGGGTAATTGCACCTGTTCTACCAACTTGATATGTAATCTCATTTAAGGTCGTAAATACCTGTTCTGCCTTAAACTTATATGCCATTGCCCATCTAGGAGCTTTTGAGGTAAAACCTAATTCTTCTTGATATTGAAGACTGTTTACCTTAATTACTACCCCGTCTGTTTCATACGGCAACTCATGGCGCTTTACATCCCATTCTTCAACAAATGCCATAACTTCATCAGTAGTTTTGCAGAGCTTTGCGACAGTAGGTACCTTAAAGCCCCATTCACGGGCTTTCTCCAACATATGATATTGGGAATCTATATTAAGATTTCTACCCACAATACTATACAACAAACAATCTAAAGGTCTTTGAGCCACGGCACTACTATCTTGAAGCTTTAAACTTCCAGATGCCGTATTTCTAGGATTCATATAAGGGTCTTCGCCATTTGCAATACGCTCTTCATTCATTTTTAAGAACCCATCAAACGGAAGAACAATTTCTCCACGAATATCAAATTTATCCGGATAATCACCTTTTAACTGTAGTGGAACAGATTTAATGGTTTTGATATTATTCGTAACATCATCTCCTTGTATTCCGTCACCACGCGTTACCGCCTTTACCAGTTTCCCATTTTCATAGGTAATACTGATAGATGCTCCATCATATTTCAACTCACATGTAAACGCAACGGGCACATCGCCCAAATTACGCTGAATACGTTTTTCCCAATCTTCTATATCTTCCTTTGAATATGAATTATCTAAAGAATACATTCTGTGTTCATGAACTATGGTTGCAAAGTTTTTGGTAATCATACCTCCTACACGCAGAGATGGTGAACTGGCATCATAAAATTCAGGATGTTTAGCTTCTAGCTCCTGTAATTCTTTCAATTTCATATCAAATTCATAATCTGAAATGGTCGGGTTATCCAACACATAGTAATTATGGTTATGCTCGCGTAATTCTTTTCTTAGTGCTTCAATTTTTGCTTTCATATAGTTTAAAGCTGGTCTTTTTTAATCCATTTTGGTGTTGGCAGCGGCACATAGCATTTTATTTTATTGAGCAATGCATTTATATCGTTATCTACCAAAATAGTATTTATATGTTCTTGTTTTACAAACCCTTCTTGTACCATGTCATGCATCATATTTAAAAGGGAGTCATAGAATCCGTTGGTATTTAGTATTCCTATCGGATATTGATGTAGCCCCAACTGAGACCAAGTCAACATTTCAAAAAACTCTTCTAAGGTCCCAAATCCGCCAGGTAGCATTATAATACCTTCGGATAGTTCATGCATTTTTAATTTTCGTTCGTGCATATTTTGGGTGACGATCAATTGGGTCAATCCCTCATGTACTACTTCTTTCTTCTTTAAAAAAACAGGAATTACCCCTATAACTTTTCCGCCATTCTGCAATACGCCTTCTGCCACTTTGCCCATGATACCAATTTTGGCTCCTCCGTACACCAACTGAATATCTTTTTCAGCCATTGTACTACCTAGCGCCAATGCAGCTTCACCATATTCGGTATTTCCACCTTCGCTACTACCGCAAAAAACAACGATACTTTTCATTTTTTAACGCCTTTAAGCATGCGGTCATTACCAAACATATCTTTTTTTAAGACCACAGTCTTAAAACCATACTGATGTAGCAATGTTTGCATTTCCACCCCTAAATATTGATTTATTTCTAAATATAGACACCCATTATGTTCTAAGCGATTTGAGGCATACTCAACTATTTTATCGTAAAACTGCAATGGATTATCATCTGCAACAAACAGTGCCAAATTGGGTTCATGATCCAAAACATTTTTACGCATCTCAACTTTTTCAAGTTCCCTAACATAGGGCGGATTGGAAACAATAATATCAAATTTCTGATTCAATTCCGAAACTTCATTTTTTGTGGAGTTGTTTATGGATAATATATCTGCTTGAAAAAAGGTAACCGAAGTATGCAAGCTTTCATTATTTTCCCTAGCAACTTGCAACGCTTCTGTAGAGATATCCAGACCAAATACTTTTGCGTTTTTTAGATTTTTATCCAAAGAAATGGGAATACAACCACTGCCTGTACCCATGTCTAATACACGAAGCGCATGATCGTTATCATGATCATCCAAAATCCACCGTACTAATTCTTCGGTTTCAGGTCTTGGGATCAACACATGTTCGTTGACCTTAAAATCCATATCCATAAAATAAGCTGTTCCTATAATATGCTGAATTGGCTTTTCTAATTTTAATTCCGATAGTGCCTTAAAAATTATGGTTTCTTGATCTTTATCAATTTTCAGATCTGGTTGCATAGCAAGCACAAAGCGTTCTAGATCAAAATAATGCTCTATGAGTAAATAGAAAAAGCTGCTCACTTCTTCGGCACCATAAACAGCATTTAATTCTGTGTGAAAAATATTCCTGATTTCCCGTAAAAGCACAATTATAAAGTTTTAAGCATAAATACCGGGCAAGAATAATGACCGGTATCTCCCATACGGGCATCAATATATTCAAAGCCCATTTTCTTATATAGTTTCTGGGCGGCATCCATATAAGGCATTGTCTCTAAATAGCAGGCATCAAAACCATATTCCTTAGCTTTATCTAAACAAACATTTATCATTTTATGACCTACTCCTTTACCTCTAGCTTCTTGCAAAAAGTACATTTTCTGAAGCTCACAAACATTGCCTTTATAATTATCTAATTGTGCAACACCGGCACAGCCCAAAATTGAGCCATTTTCTTCAATTACAAAGTAAGTAGCCTTTGGCTTATCATAATGCTCATACATATTATCTAAGGAAGGGTCTTCATAAGCCGTACCTACTTTTGGCACTCCTAAATCCTCCAACACCTGTCGTATAACCCTAGCAACTTGTGGGTTATCTTCCTTTCTGATTTCACGTATAATGACATTTTCCATATGAATAAGCCAATAGGTTTTAAAGTACTATTTTTGAGGTGTGAAGATACGTGTTATGCGTATAAAGGTAAAGTTTGATGTCCATTAATAATCTTGATTCTTAAAATTCAATGTCGGCACATTTAGATAATCTTTCTACAGATGAGAAATATATGTTTCGCTGTATTGAAATTGCAAAAAACGGATTGGGAACTACGGCTCCTAACCCAATGGTAGGTGCTGTAATTGTTCGTGAAGATAAAATTATTGGGGAGGGCTTTACTAGTGCCTACGGTGGTTCTCATGCTGAAGTTAATGCCATTAACTCAGTATCTAATGCTGATCTTTTAAAATCATCAACCATATACGTAACACTAGAGCCGTGCTCTCACTACGGCAAAACTCCACCCTGTGCCGATCTTATTATAAAAATGGGCATCCCAAGAGTTGTTATCGGTTTAAAGGACCCACATGAAAAAGTAGCAGGCAACGGAATCAAAAAATTAAAAGAAGCTGGTTGTGAAGTTCATGTAGGGATTCTACAAAAAGAATGCGAGGAGCATCACAAAAGATTTTTAACTTTTTTCACCAAAAACCGACCCTATATTATTTTAAAATGGGCAGAAACCGCGGACGGATTCATAGCCCCTGAACCTACCAAACGAGGAGAAGAAAAGAAACCTTTTTGGATTACCAATACCAAATCTAGGCAATTGGTACATAAATGGCGTAGCGAGGAGCCGGGAATATTAGTGGGCACTAATACCGTTTTAGCCGATAACCCTAAATTAAATGTAAGAGAATGGACCGGCAAGGCACCTACACGAATAATTTTGGATAGAAACTTAAAAATTTCTTCTGACTATCATGTATTTGATGGAACACAAAAAACTATTGTCTGCACCGAAATAAACGACAGCGAACGGTACATAGAAGGGGTAATTTATAAAGTGCTGGATTTCAAACATGAACTACCAATGCAATTATGTATGGTGATGTACGAAGAACAGATACAAAGCGTCATCATTGAAGGAGGTTTGCAAACACTACAAAGTTTTATTACCGCCAACCTATGGGATGAAGCTCGAATTTTTAAAGGGGCAAACAATTTCACAAAAGGAATTAACGCACCAAAAGTGGCTGGACCTATTCTAGTACATACTTCAATTTTAACCGACCAACTAACCATAGTACGAAATGATTAAAAATATCATATTTGATTTTGGTGATATCTTCATCAATCTAGATAAACAAGCCCCTTTACTAGAAATGGCAAAATTTGGGTTTACCGAATTGACCCCAGAACTAGACACTGTTTTTAAGGAATATGAAATGGGCTTACTAGAGACCGATGCTTTCATTGATAAACTACAGGCTATTTTCACAAATGCAACCAAACAACAGATTAAAGATGCATGGAATTCCATCATTCTAGATTTCCCTGAAGAACGATTAAATTTCATTGAAAAATTAAAGAGCGATAATCAATACCGTTTATTCCTATTGAGTAATACCAATGATTTACATATTGAGAAAGTAAAAGAATCTATGGGAATGGAGCGGTTTAATAGATTCAAAAACTGCTTTGAAGTATTCTATTTATCGCAAAAAATGAAAATGCGCAAACCTAATACAGACATTTATGAATTTGTATTGAAAGAGAATAATCTAATTGCAGAAGAGACTTTCTTTTTAGACGACACAAAAGAAAATACAGATAGCGCATCTAAACTAGGCATACATTGTTGGAATCTTCAAGTTGGAAAAGAAGATGTACTGGAAACCTTAAGCCGTATCTAATCAATGTATTTAGCACTAAGTATTCTATTTTCTAGCTTAATTTTTGTAGTTTTTAAGCTATATACCAAATATAAAGTTCAAACGATATATGCGATAATAGTAAATTACTTTATTGCTTGTGTGGTGGGTTTACTTTATTACCAAAAACCCATTAATGCTTTTGAAATACTACAAAAAAGTTGGTTTTGGGGCAGTATTCTACTCGGTCTGTTATTCATACTAATATTTAATTTAATGGCAGCTACCTCTCAAAAGCTGGGCGTATCGGTAGCTTCGGTAGCTACAAAGATGTCTCTCACCATTCCTGTTCTTTTTGGTGTATTTTTCTATAGGGAGGTTTTGACCGTTTTAGAAATTATAGGCATACTATTGGCATTGTTGGCAGTTTACTTTAGCTCTCTAAAAGAAAATAAAATTAAAGCCGAAAAATGGGCATTTGCCCTGCCAATTCTAGTCTTTATTGGCTCAGGTACAATTGATACCAGTATTAAATATTTTCAAGACGCACATATGCCCGAAGAAGAATATGCACTGTTCTCCGCTACAGTTTTTGCCTCCGCAGGAATGTTCGGATTATTATTTATAGGATATAAATCTGTACAACAACAGATAAAAATTAATTTAAAAAATGTTATTGGTGGTGTTTGCTTGGGTATTCCAAACTATTTTTCCATATACTTTCTCTTGAAGGCATTACAACACCCCACATGGAACAGTGCATCGGTATTTACTATCAACAATGTAGCTATTGTTATGTTTTCAACGCTCTTAGGCATAGTATTATTCAAAGAGCGACTAACGTTTAAAAACTGGCTCGGTATAGGTTTAGCTGTTTTCAGTATTATTCTGGTTGCATTTGGACCAAAACTAATGTCTTATATTTAATTTTACCTATTAAACTACATGGACACCTATAAAACACTTTCATCACCTTCTGAACCTATTTTGTTCAAAGAACGAAAAAGCAAGTTTTATGGGTATTGTTTCCCTGTTTCCAATGAAGAAACCATAAAAGAGCATATAGAAACCTTAAGAAAAGAATACCCTAATGCGAATCATGTTTGCTATGCTTGGCAATTAGGCATAGAAACAAAATCATACCGAGCCAATGATGATGGCGAACCAAACAATTCTGCCGGTATGCCTATTTATGGACAAATTCAATCTTTTGATGTCACCAATATTTTGGTAGCAGTGGTACGCATATTCGGCGGCACAAAATTAGGAGTCGGTGGTTTGATCAGCGCCTATAAAGAAGCTGCGAAGTTAGCTTTAGAAAACGCATCTATTATAACCAAAGTTTTGCAAAAAGAACTAACTGTTATTTTTGAGTACTCTGAAATGGATATCGTAATGCGTTTGGTCAAAAAGCACCAAATGAATATTGTATCACAAGATTTACATCTAAAATGCAAAGTAATTTTAAGTGTTAACAAAAGTGACTACACAAAAACCTTGAAATTATTAAAGGCACATCACAAATTAGAGGTAAAAGAACACGGCTAAAATTTAATACTCTAATTTATCTAAAAGTATTTGCGGACATTTAGTTGGTCTTTTTCGCTTCATATCCATAAAAACCAAAACCGTATTTGCCGTAGCCAATAATTCACCTGCTTCATTCACAATTTCATAATCAAATTCTATTCTTACTGCTGGTTTTTTATTCAAAACTACCTTCACCGTTATTAAATCATCGTACAACGCAGGTTTTAAATAATTTATGGAAAGACTAATCACAGGAAGCATAATGCCGCCTTCCTCCATACTTTTGTAAGAAATACCCAACAGCCTTAACCATTCAACTCTTGCCAATTCTAAATATTGAGCATAATTTCCATGATAGACCACACCCATTTGATCTGTCTCACTGTATCTAATTCGAAAAGAAATTTCGTTTGTTCGCATTTATTTCAAGTAAAAAGTATATATTTAAAAGCTCCCCTAAGCGGTAAACGAACATGAGAAAAAAAAAGGTCAAATTCAATGACAATCGATTTTTTTTTTAAATAATTTGTTCACATATTTGCCCAAGTTGAACGAGAACTAAGATTGAAAAATTTCAATCTCTTTTAGCTAAAAGCTAACCATTAAAAGAGTATAGATTATTATGAATGTTACTGCAAATTCCGTATGGAAAAACTGTTTGGTGTTTATTAAAGACAATATCCAACCGCAGGCATTCAAAACATGGTTTGAACCTATTAAACCTATAAAGCTTACCGAGAACGCATTAAGCATTCAAGTACCTAGTAAATTTTTCTATGAGTGGCTAGAAGAACATTACGTTAAACTTCTAAAGGTAGCTTTAACAAAAGAATTAGGAGAGACTGCTAAATTGGTTTACATCATACGTATGGAAAATACATATGGCAACAAAGAACCATTTACCGAAAAAATCCCTAGCTCCAATAGAGGTGCAATGGCAGCCCAAGAAATGGATGTTCCTATCAAATCTAAAAATCCAGAATTACGTAACCCTTTTGTAATTCCAGGAATTAGAAATATTAAGATAGAATCTCAATTAAACCCGAATTACAACTTTGACAATTTCTTGGAAGGTGATTCCAATAGATTGGCTCGTTCTGCAGGTATGGCGGTAGCCAATAAACCAGGTGGCACTTCTTTCAATCCTTTATTGGTTTTTGGTGGAGTTGGTCTTGGTAAAACACACTTGGCTCATGCCATTGGTGTAGAAATAAAAGATAAATACCCCGAAAGAACGGTACTTTATATCTCTGCAGAAAAGTTTACGCAACAGTATATTGAATCTGTAAAGAAAAATACACGTAACGATTTTATTCATTTTTACCAGCTGATAGATGTTTTGATCATTGATGATGTTCAGTTCTTATCGGGTAAATCTGGTACACAAGATGTATTTTTCCATATTTTCAACCATTTGCATCAAAACGGAAAACAAGTAATCTTAACATCTGACAAGGCTCCTGTAGATATGCAGGATATTGAACAACGATTACTTTCTCGTTTCAAATGGGGATTATCGGCTGAATTGCAGAGTCCGGATTACGAAACAAGAATCTCTATTCTTAAGAATAAACTGTATAGAGATGGTGTAGAAATACCTGAAGACATTATAGAATATGTTGCAAAACATATTAAAACCAATATTAGAGAGTTAGAAGGCGCTATTATTTCTTTGATCGCACAGTCTACTTTGAACAAAAGAGAAGTTACCATTGAGCTTGCGCAACAAGTTGTAGAAAAGTTCGTGAAGAATACCAAACGCGAAGTTTCTATCGATTACATTCAAAAAGTTGTTTCTGATTACTTTGAAATGGATGTTGCTACGTTACAATCTAAAACTAGAAAGAGGCATATAGTACAAGCTAGACAATTAGCTATGTTCTTTGCAAAGAAATTTACAAAAGCTTCTTTGGCAAGTATTGGTTCACAAATAGGAAAGCGTGATCACGCAACAGTACTTCACGCGTGCAAGACCGTTGATAATTTAGCAGAAACCGATAAGCAGTTTCGTAAGTATATTGACGATTTAACTAAGAAATTCTCTTAAACCTTATCTTTAAATGAAAGTGTTAATGGTTTGCCTAGGTAATATTTGCAGGTCTCCATTGGCAGAGGGTATTCTTAAAAGCAAAGTTGATACCGCCAAGGTTTTTGTGGACTCGGCAGGAACAGCCGGTTATCACATTGGCAATGCACCCGACCCAAGGTCCATTAAAGTAGCACAAAATCACAATATTGATATTAGCTCACAGGTGTGTAGAAGATTTATAGTATCGGACTTTGATACGTTTGATTTGATATACGCCATGGACAAGAGCAACTATGGCAATATTATCGGCATGGCTCGTAATAAAGCCGATGCAGAAAAGGTAAAGCTGTTATTAAATGAAATAGACGCAACAGACCAAGAAGTTCCAGATCCATATTATGATGCCGATGACGGATTTGAAACTGTATTTCAACTGATAGACAAGGCTTGCACTAATATTGCCGACAAATTAGAAAGTAAATAAATGAGTACACAAAACGGTAAAATTGGAAAAGTCTATTTAATTCCTTCTACATTAGGCGATATGCCTCCTTTAGAAGTTTTACCCATTTCAATAAAGCAAACTATTGAAAGACTTGACCATTATGTGGTTGAAAATGAAAAAACAGCTAGGCACTTTATCAAGAAAATCAGTCCTAGAAAATCTCAGCCAAGTTTAAAGTTATTTGCACTGAACAAGTTTACCGAACCAGAAGAAATTCCTACATTTTTAAACCCTTGTTTAGAAGGTTATGACATAGGCATATTATCAGAAGCGGGTTGCCCTGGTATTGCCGACCCTGGTGCCGCTGTGGTAAAAATAGCCCATACCAAAAACATACAGGTTATTCCGTTAGTTGGTCCTTCTTCCATTTTGTTAGCATTAATGGCAAGTGGCATGAACGGTCAAAATTTCGCATTTAACGGGTACTTACCCATTGACAGCTCTGATCGAAAAAAGTATATTAAAAATTTAGAACGTAGATCAAAAGACGAAAATCAGTCTCAAGTGTTCATTGAAACACCGTACCGCAACAATAAGATGCTAGAGGAGTTGATCAAAACCCTTGCTCCAAGCACAAGAATTTGTGTAGCAGCAGATATTACCTTACCTACAGAGTATATTAAGACCAAAACAGCCATTAATTGGAAAAAGGAAAATGTAGATCTTCATAAAAGACCTGCAATCTTTATTATTCAAGCATAAAAAAAAACCTTGACAAACTAGTGCCAAGGTTTCCCATTTTCATATCTACTTAAACTTTTAAATTCTAGGATTTCGTTTTGCTTCTACCATAGAAACATCGTACCCAGAAAACTTTTTCATATAGTTAGAAATACTAGTTCCATAACCATCGGTAATCTCCATGCGCCCATGTGATCTCAAATAAAGTTTCACGTTGCCCGGTCCCGCTAAATGAGCAGCTGCAAGAATACCCGATTCGGTAACCTCAATGCCGTTCATACGAATACCTACATAACGTTTAATGTCCCTTCTAAGAATCCACTTGTTACGAGATGTATTTACATGAAAAACCTTTTCTTGCAATTCAGGATCGTTAAGAAACTGATTTCCATTGTACACACCTACCAATTCTAAAGTGCCCAGTCCAAATTGATACTTACCTAAGTAACCAAAAGTATTGGTTACAAAATAATTTCCTTGAGACTCCTTAAAAGCTAACGCTTCTTTGAAACCTACAAACTGGCGACCAAGAAAAGGGGGATTTATTTGATAATTCGCCAAAAGAGATTCATCTTCAGGAAAAGAAACCAACTCTGGCTTGTTTACTTTTAACTGATTTGGCACTTCAACCTTAAAAGGTTTAAAACCGTAACCAGAAATTATAAACGTAACAATTAGAGGACAACTTGCTAATATCCATCTTCTCATACATATAGTTTCTTAAGACTTACAGCTACTACTACTTGCCTGCTTAAATTTCTGGGGCAAAGGTAGGTCTGAAATTTTAAGAGTTTAAGAAGGTTCTGTTAAAAGAATACAGAATTAGTTAACAAGTTCTAAAATTCGGTTGAATGCTTATCTCTTGATTTTCTGAGCGTTAATCCATCGGATGTACTGCTCTTTATTTCGGTTGTGTTGCGTTAAACTCTCTGCAAACATATGATAACCGAACTTTTCAACATTAGCCACAAAATAGTAATAGTTGTGTTTTTTAGGATTTAAAACTGCATCTATAGCAGAAATATCGGGCATAGCAATTGGTCCCGGAGGCAATCCGGCATACTTATAGGTATTATAGGGAGAATCCATCTCCAAATCTCTATACAACACTCTTTTTATTATGGTATCGAAATTGCCCGTTTCTTTCTTTATGGCAAAAATTACCGTTGGATCGGCTTGCAATAACATTCTTTTTCTCAACCTATTTAAATACACACCTGCAACCGTTGGGCGCTCATCAACCTTAGCCGTTTCTTTATGTACTATGGATGCCAATGCAATTACTTCGTTTGGCTCCAAGCCAAGTGCACTAGCTTTGTTCTTACGGGTTTCTGTCCAAAAACGATTATATTCCTTTAGCATTCTGCTTCTAAAGCCTTCGGCTGAGGTATTCCAGAAAAACTCGTAACTATTGGGTATGTACAATGACAGTTTATTAGCATCATCAAAACCATTAGCTTTTAGAAATTCTTCATCATTAAATGCCGACACCAATGAGATACTGTCAGCTTCGATCTGTGCAGCAATTCTTCCCGCTAAATCATTGATGTTCTCTTGATTGTTAAACGAAACTTTAACGGGTAAATTTCCACTTCGCAATGAGTTAACTATCTCATTGTTATTCATACCCTTTTTAATTTTATAACGCCCTGCCTTAATATTGGACAAATATCCTTTTCTATCAGCAGCAGACTCAAATGAATCAAAATCCTCTAAGACAGGAGAAAGACGCTCCTCTAAATCAACAACAGTTGCATTGGTTGGTATAAATACAGTAGCTTCATCATTGTTAAAACTTGTATTTGAAGTAAAAAAAGTACCATAAACCATATAGGCAAAAATTCCACCTCCGATTAAACCTACGAGCACTACACCCAATAAAATACGCTTGATGTACATTAACTATTTATTTTTTGCAAAAATACTTCATTCTTAAAGGTATTTTTAAAGCGTACCCAATCTTTTTTGACCCCAACTACCTGAAAGCCCAATTTCTTGAAAAGATGTAAGCTTGATAAATTATCCTCTAAAATATTGGCATAAACTTGTTGTAACCCCAATGTTTCGTACAAATAATTGGTAAGCAAGGTTATGGCTTCCGCACCAATTCCTTTGTTTCTTTGGTCTTCATCTAAGATAACTATTCCAATACCAGCTCGCTTATGATTTGGCTCAAAATCAAAAACATCAATTAAACCGAGAGTTTTATGCTCATGGGTACAAATAACCAATCGCAATTGCTTCACATCAAAAATATCTCTGTGGGCATTGTCCAAATACAACTGCAACACATCTTTTGAATAAGGGGTTACGGTGCCACTTACCTCCCACACTTTGGTATCATTCTCTATTAGGTACAGAAAATTAAGGTCTTTCTGTTCTAAAGCCCTTAGATAAATCTGTTTTCCTTTTAATGTTACCACGTTAATTCACCTTTAAAAACCTGTTTAGCCTCTCCTTTTAAATATATATCGGAATACGCACCATGGTCTTCTTTGAAAGATACCTCTAAATTACCCCCCAACGCTTTTACCGCAACCGTTTTTTCTTTCGTATTTCCTATATGATACATCCCTAATGCTACTGCCGTAACTCCCGTACCACATGATAATGTCTCGTCTTCTACTCCCCTTTCATAAGTTCTAATACTGAACCCACCATCAACATTTGTCTCCACAAAGTTTACATTACTACCTTTCTCACCGTAAATACCATAGCGTATGCGTGCACCCTCTTTAGCTACATTAAAAGACTTTAAACCATTCACCAATTGAATATGATGTGGCGACCCGGTATCCATAAAAAGTGCGTTCGATTTCTCTTTAATTTCAGATACATCTAGCATTTTAAGGCTAACCACATCACCTACTATTGTAGCCTTGTGCAAACCGTCTACAGCGTTGAAAACGGTTTCTTCTTCTATTACATCAAGAAAATTGGCAAAGGCAACAATACATCGTCCACCATTGCCGCACATACTCCCCTCTTTTCCATCAGCGTTGAAATAAACCATTCTAAAATCGGTTTCCGTGTCATTTTCCAGTAAAATGAGTCCGTCAGCACCAACCCCAAATCTTCTATGACAAATTTTTGCCACTAACTCCGTATCTTCTTTTGGAAATTGACCATTGCGATTATCGATCATCACAAAATCATTACCTGTACCTTGATATTTATAAAATGTATTTTCCATGCTTTATTAAAGGCTCAAAGATAGCACATAATTAGATTTTCTTCGCTAGTTAAAAAGTAGTTAAACGCTTATATTATAGCATAAAAACGATTAATTTTGTGTAGAATAAGTTAAAACTCTGATGAATATGAAAAGAATAGCAAGTCTCCTATTTGTTTCCATTTTTGCAGGTGCGATTACATTGGGTGCTTATAAACTATTTTTCGAGAAGGAAAATTTTACCATAATAGCTCAAGAAAATTCTAACGGAGTGGTAAACGCCAGTTACACACCTACATCAGCTAAGGGAGCAGGTATTAATGAGGTTGATTTCACCAATGCGGCAGAAAACACCGTTAACGCGGTAGTCCATGTGAAGAATATTACAATAAGCAAGGCACCAACCAATATATTTGATATTTTCTATGGAACTAGCGGCAAAGTCGTACCACAGGTTGGTACGGGATCGGGTGTTATAATTTCTTCTGACGGATATATTGTTACCAACAATCACGTAATCAGTAGAGCGAATCAATTACAGGTTACTTTGAACAATAACAGAACTTACAATGCCGAATTGATCGGTACCGATCCAAATTCTGATATCGCCTTGATAAAAATCGACCCGGACGAGAAATTACCGTATTTGGCGTTTGGAGATTCCGACCACACCAAAATCGGCGAATGGGTGCTTGCGGTTGGTAATCCTTTCAACCTTACTTCGACCGTTACCGCTGGTATTGTTAGTGCAAAAGCACGAAATCTTGGCAAGAACCAATCCTTTATACAAACCGATGCAGCGGTTAACCCGGGAAATTCTGGTGGAGCATTGGTAAACACCAATGGTGACTTAATCGGTATTAATACAGCCATAACATCACAAACCGGTTCATATGTTGGTTATTCTTTTGCGGTACCTAGCAATATTGCGAAAAAAGTAATTCAGGACATCTTGGAATACGGTAATGTACAAAAAGGTTTTATGGGTATAAGACCTGCACCTGTTAACACTAGAGACGCCATTGAAAAAGGCATAAATAATATTGATGGTGTGTATATAGAATACATTGAAGAAGAATCTGCTGCCGAAGAAGCGGGTATTGAAATAGGCGATATTATCAAAAAGGTTGATGAAATCGATGTTCACAAGTATCCTGATTTAACCGGATATCTATCCACCAAAAGACCTGGGGATACTTTAGAATTTGTCATCAACAGAAAAGATGAGCAACTAGTATTGCCCCTAACCCTAAAAGAAAGACAAACGCTAGTAGTACCAGAAATGGGGCTAGAAGTTAAGAACCTTACCGAACATGATAAAAAGGTATACAAGACCAAAACAGGTGTTAAGATTATAGGTGTACCAGAACGTTATAGAGGTTATGGCTTGTCTGAAAAGGTAATTGTAAAAATAGATGATCAAGAAATAGGAAATATTGATGATGCTTATACAGCTTTTGGCGGTATCTCTAAATATGGAAAAACGGTCATTACCATGTTAGGATCCAATGGTGAAAGAGACCGACTCATCTTTCAATAATAAAACCCTTAATAAATACAGCCTTCGTAAAAACGAAGGCTTTTTTTTGAAAAATATTTATTTAAAGTGCTTAATTTTTCTAGTTTTGTGCGAATTCTAAAATAATCAACTAATTATGGCTCCACAAACCACATTTGAAAAAGAGCTGGCATTTCAAGCAGACCGCAGAAAAGCTACTACAGAATTTATCAAAATCGTAAGTGATTTATGGTATGATAAATCCATTGAAATTGTTCTTTTCAAAAATCAGGTTATTGACAAAAATGTAAGTGACATTATGCACTTGCACGAGTACGCTGGTGAATTTGTACAAAAACCAATTTCTATTTTTGATTCCGTAGAAATATTGAGATCAATTTCTGACATTGCCTTACCGCCTTCCAAATTAGACATCGGTAAACTAACGTACGAATACCATTCTGACACCAATATTCTTAACAATGTAAAATCTTTTGTCATAGATAAACTACAATCTGCACAAGATTTTAAAAGTATAGAGCCCAAAGATGTGGTACTTTATGGTTTTGGCAGAATAGGAAGATTGGTTGCGAGAGAACTTATGTCAAAAACTGGCAAAGGCAACCAATTAAGATTAAGAGCTATTGTTGTTAGAGGCAAACCAAGTATTGAAAATCTTGAAAAAAGAGCAAGCTTGCTTAGAACAGATTCGGTACACGGTATTTTTAACGGAACGGTCAAAGTAGATTATTCCAATTTAAAACTTATCATCAACGGCACTACGGTACATGTTATATATGCCAACATGCCAGAAGAAATAGATTATACCGAATATGGCATCAAAGAAGCTTTGGTCATAGACAATACAGGTGCTTTTAGAACAAAAGAGCAGTTAGAAAGACACTTACAAGCCAATGGGGCTGCAAAGGTGTTGTTAACCGCTCCCGGCAAAGAAGTTGCCAATATCGTGCATGGTGTAAACCACTTGGAATATTCACCGGATGATACTGATGTTTTTTCAGCCGCTTCATGTACAACCAATGCCATCACTCCCATTTTAAAAGCGATAGAAGAAACTTTCGGCATTAAAAAAGGGCATTTAGAAACCATACACGCCTACACCAATGACCAAAATTTAGTGGACAATATGCACGGTAAATACAGAAGAGGTCGTGCAGCCGCCCTAAACATGGTGATTACCGAAACAGGAGCAGGTAAAGCTGTTACCAAGGCACTACCATCTTTAGAAGGTAAATTAACCTCTAATGCCATTAGAGTACCCGTACCAAATGGCTCTTTGGCTATTTTAAACCTTGAAATCAACCAAAAAACTTCTTTGGACGGAGTCAATTCCATGATTAAAAAATATGCTTTGGAAGGTGATTTGGTGGAACAGATAAAATACTCATTGGACAAGGAGTTGGTATCCTCTGACATTATCGGTACTTCTGCTCCATCTATTTATGATAGTATGGCTACCATAGTTTCAAGTACCGGAAAAAATGTTATCCTATATATATGGTATGATAATGAATACGGATATTCTCATCAAGTAATTCGCCTGGCAAAATACATTGCCAAAGTAAGACGTTATACGTATTATTAATTTTTGCCGAACAAAAGATCCATTTGTTAATTAAGAACGTAGGTAAATAAAGAAAGTTTAAGCTTTATATTTTTTTCATAATTCAATTTTTATAAAGTACTTTAGTCAACTCTAAATTATTCAAATTAACCTAAGAATCTATTACATGAATTTCTATAGAATACTATTGTTATTAGCCTTTTTATTAGCTAGTAATGTACAATTTGCTCAAAATACCGAAGAAGAGGAAGATAAGTTGTCTTTAGACGAAGGACCGATCAGCAATCAATTCGATTATATTGCCAAGCGATCAGGAAACTATAGAGCAGATGGTGTTAGATATGAAGTGGTAAAAGAATCTAATTTATTTAAAATCAGAAAAAATGTTTTGGACTCCATAGCCGCCATGAACAAGAAAACGGGCGAGCTTAAAGCTACTATTGCGGAGCATGAAACTACCATTACCTCTTTAAATAAAAAATTAGAAGAGACCACTACCAACTTAGGTTTGGTCACAGAGGAAAAAGACAGCATGTCCTTTCTTGGCTTACCAGTTTCCAAAGGAACATATAACTTTGTACTATGGACCATTATCGGAATCTTATTTCTAACGCTTGGTTTATTTATCTATAAATTTAGAAATAGCAATATTCTTACACAGGAAGCAAAACAGAATTTATCTGAA
Organism: Maribacter litoralis; assembly: GCF_902506355.1. Taxonomy (NCBI): domain Bacteria; kingdom Pseudomonadati; phylum Bacteroidota; class Flavobacteriia; order Flavobacteriales; family Flavobacteriaceae; genus Maribacter; species Maribacter litoralis. The sequence continues at coordinate 4,196,392 of NZ_LR733271.1, forward strand.
TTAGAAGTGGAATACGAAGATCATAGGCGAAGAGCTTTAGAGCGTGAACAAAAAATCAGTAGACAACTGCAAGACGAGATTAACAAACAGAAGAAAACTAAATAATTTAAAAAGCTCCAAATTGGAGCTTTTTTTATCTGAATAATGATACAAAGAATTACGGCAGCACAAATAGATGACATAGTTCATCTTTTTGACGGATATAGAGTATTTTATAAAATGGAATCTGACTTAGAAGCCGCAAGAGATTTTCTAAACGATAGACTTATAAATAACGAATCTGTAATTTTTGCTGCTTATGAAGCAAATATTGCAATTGGTTTTGTACAGCTATATTTTACCTTTTCTTCCGTTAGCCTAGAGAAATCTATTATCTTAAACGACTTATTCGTTGCTGCTGAGCACAGAGGTAAATCTGTTGGTGAGCAACTGCTATTAAAAGCTCAAGAATTTTGCAGAATAAATGGCTATAAAGGTCTTGCCTTGGAAACTGCTATCGATAACCCAGCTCAAAAATTATACGAAAAGCTTGGTTGGGAAAAAGATTACCACTGTTTTCATTACTTTTGGCAGGTTAAATGACGATGCAAAATTAAAAAATGAGAATTGACATAATTACAGTGTTACCTGAGCTACTCACCAGTCCTTTTGAAGCCTCCATATTAAAGAGAGCCATTGAAAAAGATTTGGTCGAGGTCCATTTTCATAATCTTAGGGATTATACCGATACAAAGTATAGAAACGTAGATGATTACCAATTTGGCGGAGGAGCCGGTATGGTTCTTATGATTGAGCCCATAGATAAATGTATTACAGGTTTAAAATCTGAAAGGGAATATGACGAAGTCATATATATGACTCCAGATGGCGAAACTTTAAACCAGAAAACAGCCAACACCCTATCTATGTCCAAAAACATTATTATTCTTTGCGGACATTATAAAGGAGTGGATCAGCGCGTAAGAGATCTTTTTATAACGAAAGAAATATCAATTGGAGACTACGTGCTTTCTGGTGGCGAATTAGGTGCGGCGGTTTTATGCGATGCAATAATTAGACTATTACCTGGCGTACTCAATGACGAAACATCTGCACTTACCGATACTTTTCAAGATGGTCTATTAGCTCCGCCTGTATATACAAGACCAGCTGAATACAAAGGTTCAAAGGTTCCAGACGTTCTACTAAGTGGAAATTTTGGTAAAATTGAAGAATGGAGAGAAAGCAAAGCATATGAACGTACAGAAAAGTTACGTCCGGATTTGTTGGAATAATCAAAATCCAAAAAAATAAAGAAAAAGCAAATAAATACTTGTGTATTTTAATATAAACACTAATTTTGCAGCCTGTTAGAATAACCTCTGACGATAATCGTGAATGTTGCTCTAATTTAATTCCAATTTTAACTATACAATGGAATCATTAATAAAATTTGTACAAGACGAATTCGTAACTAAAAAAGAATTTCCAAAATTTTCTGCTGGTGATACAATCACTGTTTACTACGAAATTAAGGAAGGTGAGAAAACAAGAACACAGTTCTTTAAAGGTGTTGTTATACAACGCAGAGGTACTGGTTCTACAGAGACGTTTACAATCCGTAAAATGTCTGGAACTGTAGGTGTTGAACGTATCTTCCCTATTAACCTACCTGCTCTTCAAAAAATTGAAGTGAACAAGCGTGGTAAAGTACGTAGATCTAGAATATACTACTTCCGTGAATTAACTGGTAAGAAAGCTAGAATTAAGGAAGTAAGAGGATAAATTCTTCTTCACAATAATAATAAGCACTGTTCTATTTTAGGACAGTGCTTTTTTTATGAACAAAAGTGAATAACCGATGTTCATAAAGTGTTGATTAATAAAAGTTTACAATTTTACGTTTTATATTACTATTTTTTGTAAATTGAACTGTGGTTAAAAAATGGTGATTGAGAAAAGCATCCATTTCGACACCATTACGAAGTTTACGTTCTATCGTATTATTGTTTGACCATATCATTTAATGATTATTAAATGGGGTAAATTTTAAGTTTGTTGGCTGTCGCCAATTAAGTTTAAAATTAGTTGAATTTTAAAAATACTATACACTAGGTTTTTAGTTTTCAATGATGACAATAAAAAAGAAATATTGTGTAGATGCCGGATTGCGTATCTGGGAATCGAAAAATATTTTAAACGTTGAATCAGTGAAGCGGATGCAATCAAGGGTTGCCGTTTTAATGAAAAATTAAAACAAACAGTCCGTAAACTTTTTCTAAAAAGCCATATCATTGTATGCGTACATTGATATGGCTTTTGTTATTTAACAAAACTTCCCGCCCGCCTTAAATATTAAGGCATTATCTCCACCTTCATACCTGTATAAAATTGTATATTTGTTCCGCTTAAATTAAAACAAACCGCACATGTCCAAAATTTTTTATACAAAAACAGACGAAGCGCCTGCATTGGCAACAGAGTCTTTTTTACCTATTGTAAAAGCTTTCACTAAATCATCAGGAATTGAAATTGAAACTAAAGACATCTCTTTGGCTGGAAGAATCGCTGCTACCTTTCCCGAATTTTTAACGGAAGAGCAACGAGTGTCCAATGATTTGGAAGAATTGGGCAAAATGGCTAAACAGCCAGAAGCAAACATTATAAAATTACCTAATATTAGTGCATCGGTACCTCAATTACACGAGGCTATAAAAGAATTACAAGCAAAAGGTTACAAACTACCCGATTATCCAGATGAGCCTAAAAATGACGAGGAAAAAGAAATTAAGGCTAGATATCATACTGTAAAAGGTAGTGCCGTAAACCCTGTATTAAGGGAAGGTAACTCTGACCGAAGAGCACCAAAGGCCGTAAAGAATTACGCTAAACAGAATCCTCATAGTATGGGTGCATGGAGCTCTGACTCCAAAACACATGTTGCTACGATGGGCGAAGGAGATTTTCAAGCCAACGAAAAATCTGTTACTCTAAAGAACGAAACCTCCGTACAAATCAAATTAGTTTCTAACGGTTCTGAAACTATTCTAAAAGATAATATCAGCTTACAAGCTGCTGAAATTATTGATGCAACGGTAATGAACAAAAAAGCGCTACTTGACTTCTTGAGCAAAGAGGTAAAAGATGCCAAGGATAAAGGCGTACTTTTTTCAGTACACTTAAAGGCTACAATGATGAAAGTATCCGATCCAATTATATTTGGTCATGTTGTGGACACCTTCTTTAAGTCTGTCTTCGAAAAATATGAGGATACCTTTGAAAAATTAGGAATTAGACCTAGTGATGGTTTAGCAAGCTTATATCAAAAAATAGAAGCTTTGCCAAAAGAAGAACAAGATGCCATCAAGAACGATTTGGATGAAGCCTTGGCAAACGGACCGGATTTAGCAATGGTAAATTCCGATAAAGGAATTACTAACTTACATGTACCTAGTGATATTATTATAGATGCTTCAATGCCGGCTATGATCAGAAACTCAGGACAAATGTGGAATGCCGAAGGCAAGCCACAAGATACCAAAGCAGTAATTCCAGATAGTAGTTATGCTGGCATTTATACGGCAACAATCGACTTCTGTAAAGAACATGGAGCTTTTGACCCTACTACTATGGGTACAGTACCTAACGTAGGTCTAATGGCTCAAAAAGCGGAAGAGTACGGTTCTCATGACAAGACTTTCGAAATTAACCAGAGCGGTACGGTACAGGTAGTTGACACTACTAGTGGTACAGTTTTACTTGAGCATACTGTAAATAGTGGTGATATTTGGCGTATGTGCCAAGTGAAAGACGCTCCTATTCAGGACTGGGTAAAATTAGCTGTCTCAAGAGCAAGAGCAACAGATGTACCTGCTATTTTTTGGTTAGATGAAAATAGATCTCACGACGCCGAACTTATTAAAAAAGTAAATACTTATTTAGCACAAGAGGACACAAAAGGTTTGGACATTCAGATTATGTCTCCTATTAAAGCTACAGCCTTCACGTTAAAAAGAATGAAGGATGGTAAGGATACCATTTCTGTTTCCGGTAATGTTTTAAGAGATTACCTTACTGACCTCTTCCCTATTTTAGAAGTTGGTACCAGTGCGAAAATGCTATCCATAGTTCCTTTGATGAACGGAGGCGGACTATTTGAAACCGGTGCCGGTGGATCTGCTCCAAAGCACGTTGAGCAATTTTTGGAAGAAGGACACCTAAGATGGGATTCTTTAGGTGAATTTTTAGCATTAGGCGTTTCATTGGAGTTTTTTGGTGAGAAAAATTCAAATCCTGCTGCTAAGGTTCTAGGCGATACTTTAGATAGTGCAACCGAAAAGTTTTTATTGAACGATAAATCTCCTTCTAGAAAAGTAAAGGAAATCGATACCAGAGGTAGCCACTTTTTCTTAGCTAAATATTGGGCTGAAGCATTAGCATTACAAGATGACAATGCCGAACTAAAAGCTATATTCTCTAAAGTTAGTTCTGATATCAATGACAAAGAAGAACAGATACTATCAGAATTGATAGATGCACAAGGCTCAAAACAAGATATTGGCGGTTATTACAAACCAGATCCTGTATTGGTTGAAAAAGCTATGAGACCAAGCGCTACATTAAATGGTATATTAGAATCCATTTAATAGAAATTAATTTTATAAATACCCTTAATTAACGTTAAGGGTATTTTTTTTGCCCTTTATTTAATTGTAGGAGTATCTCCTATTTCTAAGTATTTTTACTAAAAAAATTGATGAAGGGATATTTACCGTTTATTCTTATCTCATTATTTTGCTTCTCAGTCTCATCATGGGGGCAACAAAAATATACCTTAAGTGGTTCTATATCGGAATCAAGCAGTAATGAAACCCTAATAGGTGTTACTGTTGCCATACCAGAATTAAATACCGGGGTCACCACTAATGAGTACGGCTTTTATTCCATAACACTTCCTGAGGGTACCTATACCGTACTCATCAGTTACTTGGGTTTTGAAAATATTATACAGGAAATTACGCTAACCGAAAATAAGCGAATAGATTTTTCACTCAATGAAGAGGCGGAACAATTAGAAGAAGTAGTGGTTACGGAAAATGTGGAAAAGATGGATATCAGAAAACCACAAATGAGTGTAAATACACTATCTGTGGGCACCATAAAAAAAATACCCGTAATTTTAGGTGAAGCTGATGTAATTAAATCAATACTACTACTTCCTGGTGTTACAAATGCGGGTGAAGGCGCATCGGGTTTTAATGTTCGGGGTGGCGCTGCCGATCAAAATCTTATTCTTTTAGATGAAGCTATCATCTTTAATTCATCACACTTATTCGGATTCTTTTCTGTTTTTAATCCCGATGCCATAAAAGATGTAAAACTCTATAAAGGTGGTATACCTGCACGTTATGGTGGTAGAGTGTCATCGGTATTAGATATATTTCAAAAAGAAGGTAATAGCAAAGAGTTTAAAATGAATGGCGGTATCGGCGCCGTTGCCAGTAGGTTATTATTAGAGGGACCGATTAAAAAAGATAAAGCAGCATTTTTAATTGGTGGCAGAGCTTCATATGCCCATCTTTTTTTACCTCTATTTGATGTAGACAACACCGCCTATTTCTACGACCTGAACACCAAGTTGAACTATAGATTAAACGAAAAAAACAACATATTCCTTTCTGGGTATTTTGGCCGTGATGTGTTTGGTATTAATGATAGTTTTGTAAACACCTATGGTAATGCCGTCGGTAATTTTAGATGGAACCATCTTTTCTCCGATAAGTTATTCTCAAACTTATCTTTAATATATTCGGACTATTACTACGGATTAAAACTTGATTTTGTTGGATTTAATTGGAATTCGGGAATTCAGAATTTTAATATTAAATACGATCTTAAACATTACGCCACCGACAAACTACAGGTCAACTACGGCATTAACAACGTTTACTACCAATTTAATCCCGGTAAAATAGAACCAAGTAATAGCGAATCGGGAATAATTGAAGACCAATTAACCGAAAAATATGCGAATGAGTTTGCCGCTTATGTTGATTTTGAACATAAATTAAGTGATAACTTAAGTGTAGGTTATGGTTTACGTTTTAGTCATTTTATGCGATTAGGTCAAGATGAATTGAACGTATACGCCAATAATAACCCAGTTTATTTTGATCCATTATTACTAATTTACCAAGAAGCGGACCCTATCGATGTCATTAATCCCGGCAGAGGTACTACACTCGCTCAATTTAGTAATTTTGAACCTAGAGCATCGTTTTCATACACATTAAATGAAACAAGTTCTATAAAAGCCAGCTATACGAGGTTAGCCCAGTATTTACACCTCCTTTCAAACACCAGCTCCCCTACTCCTTTAGATGTATGGACGCCAAGTGGCCCTTTTACAAAACCACAGCTTCTGGATCAATATGCCTTTGGTTACTTTAAAAATATTAATGACGGTGATTTTTCTTTTGAAACTGAAATTTTCTATAAAGATGTTCAAAATAGAATAGATTATATAGACGGCGCCAATCTAATTGCCAATGATGCCATTGAGCAAGTAATTTTAAATGGCGAAGCGCGTGCCTACGGTCTGGAAATTCTATTACGAAAAAACGAAGGTAAGCTTCAAGGGTGGCTAGCATACACCTTATCTAAATCTGAACAACGTACCCCAGGTAGAACTTCAGTTATCGATAATGGCCGTAGTAATATTGAAACCGGAATTAATTTTGGAAATTGGTACAACACTCCTTATGATAAAACCCACGACATTTCAATGTTTTTAAGCTATGATTTAAATGACAAATGGAGTTTTAGTGGAAATTTCACCTATCAAACAGGGCAACCAACGAATTACCCAATTGGTCAATTTGAATTTCAAGACTTAACGGTGCCCTACTATGGGTTAAGAAACACACAGCGGTTACCTGCATATAACCGCTTGGACCTCTCAGCAACATTAACCCCTCAGAAGAACAGAAACAGAAAGCTAAAGGGCGAATGGGTCTTTAGCCTTTATAATGTCTATAACAGACGAAATGCGGCTTCTATTAGTTTTAGACAAAATGATGATACAGGAGTAAATGAAGCGGTAAGGACTTCCATTTTTGGCATAGTACCCGCCGTTACTTATAATTTTAAACTATAAGCAATGAAACGCTATATATTAATTACATTAAGCATAGTTCTTTTCATTTCATGTGAAGATGTTATCGACGTAGAACTACCCGAAAACGACACAAGACTGATTGTCAATGGTGTAATACGCGTTGACGAATCTCAAGAATTTCTACCTATTGAAATAGTGGTTTCGGAAAGCAGCTCTTTTTTCGATGAGAATACCACTGCCACGATAGAAAGTGCCATTATTTATTATGGAACACCAAGCCCTGATGCCCCAGAAATACTAGAAGGTGGCGGAGTATCGAATTTAGCAGAATTGGAACCTGGCAGCGGTAAATGGGTTCCAGACCCTAACTTTGATGCAGATCAAAGAATTAGAGTAAGCAGTATTGATGAAGGTGACGTATTTCAATTGATTATACAGACTAGCGAAGAACAGTATTTTGCCACAACCACTTATGTGAAATCTGTACCTATAGATTCTTTAGAGCAAGGCGATGAAACGCTTTTTTCAGGTGATGAAACAGAGGTTATAGTATCATTTACCGACCGGGCCGATAGTGATGATTTTTATGTGTTGGACTTAGATTTCGGAGAGTTTTTAGTAACAGAAGATGAGTTTTATCAAGGACAAACCTTTATATTCTCGTACTTTTACGACAATGATTTAGCCATAAATACAAGTTCTGTAGTTAACATAAGTTTACTAGGTGCCGACGAACAGTTCTACAATTACATGAATCAGATTATTGTACAGTCGGGTGGCGACCAAGGTCCATTTCAAACACCTGCTGCAACTGTTCGCGGAAACATCATAAATATAACCGGTATAGATAACGACGAAATTGTCGACAATGTTGAGCGTTCAGATAATTTCGCCCTAGGTTATTTTGCCATTGTAGAAGAATATACTGATAGCATTACAATTACGAACAATGAGGAGAACTGATAAAGATTTACTTGTAAAAGGATTAAAAAGACTGGCATTAACCGTTGTGCTGATGTTTACCGCTCCAATTATACTTTGGCAAGCGTTTAAAAACGAAGATCACCCCATGTATTGGCCGGTTTGTATTTTAGGTCTGATTCTAGCAGCCTATGCCGTATATTTGGGTTTCAAAGGTATTATGACAATTATGAATGCATTATTTGGTGTAAAATCGAAGTAGACTTAGTCTTTTGGCACTTTTGTAGTTTTCTTCCATTTATTATACAACTTATCATAATCATAGTCTAAAACAGTTTCTTGGCGTTCTAACTTTCCTTTAGAGAATGCACGTTGCAGAATATCTTCTATCAAGTAATCTTCTTCTACCAAATCTGGATGAAACTCTTCCTTGATACTTATATTAAATAATTTAGCTGTTGTATTATACCAAAATGCTCGCCATCCGTTTCTTAAGTCCTTGACCAAATCAAAGGCAGTTGCACCGGTTTGCCTGTATATAAGTTTAACCAAAATTTGCCCCTCTGTTCTGGTCAATTTTTTCAACTCCTCAGAAAACTCCTCTTCAATAAATTTCTGTACTTTTTTGGTATACTTTTTACGTTTGCGCTTGTTCTTCATATTTGCCAAACTATCGTTTAGCTCTACTAACCGTTCCGCTGCCATTTTTGCATACGGATATACCTTTTGGGTTTTTCTACGTAAAATATAATACCTCAATTTTTCATCATAAGACGAAAACTTTAATTTACCGAATACATAGGCTTCCTCTAACGCTATAGAGCTTTGCAGCAATGAATCACCCGAAACAATAATCATTTTTTCCGCAACAGAATCAAGTTTTTGTTCTTCAACCTGAGCTGAACAAATGAAAACACCGAAGACCAGTAAATAAAGTAGTAAAAAGTTATATTTCATTACCATAGGCTTAACAAAAGTCCTGCCAAAATTAACGAATATTAAAGAAGGTTATTATTAATACAACGCTAATATTCTTAAGTTTGTATCTTAAATTAACATTGATGGCTGAGAAAAAAATAATTACCAAAAAGTCTGAAGACTTTTTTGAAAAATACTTGAACAATGCCGCTCCTACAGGATATGAGTGGGAAGGGCAAAAGATATGGATGGACTACCTAAAACCTTACGTAGATACCTTCATCACAGATACTTACGGTACTGCTGTCGGAGTTATAAATCCTGATGCAAAATATAAAGTTGTAATTGAAGGACATTCTGATGAAATCTCTTGGTACGTTAATTATATTACGGACAACGGACTTATCCATGTTATAAGAAATGGAGGAAGCGACCACTTAATTGCTCCTTCTAAATGGGTAAATATCCATACAAAAAATGGCATAGTTAAAGGTATTTTTGGCTGGCCAGCTATTCATACACGAAAAGGAGATAAAGAAGAAACTCCAAAAATTGAGAATATTACCGTTGATGTTGGTGCCACAACCAAAGAGGAAGTTGAAAAACTTGGAGTACATGTAGGTTGTGTAATAACCTACCCAGACGAATTTCAAATTCTCAACAAAGACAAATACGTTTGTAGAGCTATTGACAACAGAGCTGGTGGTTTTATGATTGCCGAAGTTGCACGTCTACTACATGAGAATAAAGTAGAATTACCTTTTGGTCTTTATATAACCAACTCTGTACAAGAAGAGATTGGATTGCGCGGTGCGGAAATGATTACACAAACTATTAAGCCAAACGTTGCTATAGTTACAGATGTTTGTCATGATACGACAACCCCAATGATTAAGAAAGAGGTACAAGGGCACACTGAAATTGGCGCAGGACCTGTAATCTCCTATGCCCCAGCGGTACAGAATAAATTACGTGAACGTATTATTGAAACTGCAGAAAAGAAAAATATTCCATTTCAACGAATGGCTGCATCTAGATCTACGGGTACAGATACAGATGCTTTTGCGTACAGTAATGGCGGTGTTGCCTCTGCTTTGATTTCTTTACCGTTACGTTACATGCATACTACGGTAGAAACGGTTCATAAAGACGATGTTGAAAATGTAATTCGTTTGATCTACGAAACCTTGCTTACTATTAAAGAAGGCGAAACGTTTAATTATTTCGAATAAACTGATATAATCCCTCCAAATACATGGAGGGATTTTTTTTATTCTATGGATGAACTAATTGATATTTTAGATGCTAATGGCAATCTAACCAACAGAACTGCCATGAAAAGTGAAGCACATAAAAATGGATGGTATCACCAGACAGTACATGTATGGTTCTACACCTTGGATGGTAGGTAAAATTCTACTTCAGCAGCGTTCAAAAAATAAAGATGTATTCCCCTTACTATGGGATGTCTCCGTTGCAGGGCATATTGGGGCAGGTGAAAATATAAAGATTTCTGCAGTACGGGAAATCGAAGAGGAAATAGGACTTTCTATTCAACCGGTAGCATTACAGAAAATAGGAATTTATAAATCTGAACACAAACATTCAGATACTCTTATAGATTGCGAATACCATCATACTTTTATTGCTGAATTAAAAATTCCTCTTCACGCTCTTCAAAAACAAGAAAGTGAAGTAGAATCCTTTAAATTAATTTCCATTGATCAGTTCAAAAATGAGATTACAGAGGTTTTGAAAAACAATTACGTACCTCATGAAACAGCTTATTACAATACCATATGCACAGAAATCATGAAAAGACTACATCAATAGTACATAATGTTTACATATTATAAACTCCTCCATTAATATCAAGAGTAGCTCCAGTAATAAAGCCATCATATTCAGAGGCTAAATATAACACAGCTCTGGCAACATCATCTGCATTACCGGCTCTTTGAATAGGAATACCTTTTGTAGTTTCTGCTGCAGATTCTTTAGTGGTATGTGTATTGTGAAATGAGGTTCCTAAGATAAGTCCTGGTGCAACTGCATTAACTCTTGTTCCCTGTGGTCCTAATTCTGAAGCAAGTGCCCTTGTATAGGTTAAAATAGCTCCTTTGCTGGTAGAATACACCAATGATCCAGGGTGACCTCCTTTACGCCCAGCTAAAGATGCCAAGTTGACAATGCTACTATTTTCATTCTTTGCCAAATATGGTGCTGCTGCTCGTGTAACGAACATCATTGAAGTCATGTTAATATCCATCACCTTGTGCCAAAATTCTGTTTCCATTTCGCTTAGTAACTTTCTAGCCACTAAAGACCCGGCATTATTTATAAGAATATTAAGCCCGCCTAAAGCTTCAACCGTTTTTTCAACTAAGGCATTTGCATCTTCTTCCTTGGTCAAATCCCCAGATATTGCAATTGCTTTTAAACCCTTATTGGTCGCGTACTTTACCAATTCATTTGCAGTATCTGCACTAGAAAAATAATGAATGGAAACATTGGCTCCGCTATCTATAAAATGTTTGGTAATAGCCTCTCCTATGCCCTGGGCACCAGCGGTAATAAGAATGTTCTTTCCAGATAATTTGTTACTATTCGTCATGATATTGTAATTATAAAACTTGATTTAATATTGATTTAAGCCTATATCAATTGTACAATGTAAAATTGCACAACCAGATTGGTTAACCAAATATAATCAAAAATGACTCAGTAAAATTTTATCTGATTTTAAAGTAGTTAGCTCAAGTAATTTACAAAGTCTAGAACTTTGTTTAAACTGTACTTTTCTTGTGTACCTTCTTTCATGTTTTTTACAACGAATGAATTATTATCCAACTCTTGTTCCCCTATTAAAACTACATAAGGTACATTACGATTATTGGCATATTTCATTTGTTTTTGCATCTTGGCACTAGAAGGGTAGATATCGGCTTTAACACCCGATTTTCGCAATTGACTTACCAGTTTCAAAGCAGCCATAGCCTCCTTATCACCAAAATTAACGCATAATACTTGTAAAGATTGGTCAATTGCCTCTGGGAAGAGCCCTAAATCTTCTAAAACCAAATAAATACGATCTAGACCAAATGATATACCTACTCCGCTTACGTTCTTTAATCCAAAAATACCGGTAAGGTCATCATAGCGACCGCCACCACCTATAGATCCCATTTTCACACCTTCTGGCGCAGCAACCTCAAAAATAGCCCCTGTGTAATAATTAAGTCCGCGCGCAAGAGTTACATCAATAGATAAATTAGCGGATTGCAAGCCTAAAACAGCTATCGTTTCTAAAATAAAACGAAGTTCTTCCAAACCTTTTTTACCTTCTTCAGAATTTTTCAATAAGGCATCTAAACGCTCTAATTGCTCTTCATTGCTACCTTGAGGTAAAAACAAAGGAGATGCTTTTTCTATTGCTTCCTCAGAAATCCCTTTTGCAAGCATTTCTTTTTTAACACCGTCCTCTCCTATTTTATCAAGCTTGTCTAAAGCAACGGTAAAATCTATAAGTAAATCTTTAGCTCCAATAACTTCAGCTATACCTGCCAGTATTTTTCTATTGTTCATTTTAATGGTTGCCCCTTCCAATTTTAACTCGGAAAATACGGCATCATACAACTGAATCAATTCTACCTCTTGTAATAAGGAATCTGAGCCCACTACATCGGCATCACATTGAAAAAATTCTCTAAATCTTCCTTTTTGCGGTCTATCTGCTCTCCAAACTGGTTGAATTTGATAACGTTTAAATGGAAAATCTATATCATTTTGATGCATAACCACATAACGGGCAAACGGTACGGTTAAATCGTAACGTAATGCCTTTTCGGTAATTCTAGGTGCTATGGTAGCGGAGTTTTTATCTGCATAGGTCGCTTCATCAACCTTACGTATAAAATCCCCGGAATTTAATATCTTAAAAATTAAACGGTCACCTTCTTCTCCATATTTACCCAATAACGTATCTGAATTCTCAAAAGAAGGTGTTTCAATGGGTTGAAAACCATAAGTTTGAAAGTTCTTTTTGATAATATCAAAAATGTAATTACGCTTAGCTATTTCAGATGGATTGAAATCTCTGGTGCCTTTAGGTATAGATGGTTTCTGTGCCATTAATTTTATAATTGTATCACAAATATAACCTTACTAAAAATAAGGTTATAATTACGCAGTATGAATATTAGATTTATATAATTTTAAGAGGTAACGATTACTTTCTCGAACCATTGGTATAATTCTCCTTTGGTGATTACCGCACCTTGTTGAATCAACAAAAACTTATCTACATTTTTATCATCAGTATAAGCTTTTGCAGCGGTCAAATATTCTACGAAATCTGATTGCCAATTTCTCTTGAACCAGTCAAAACCAACAGTAGTAGTCAAATCAATTTCAGGGTTCATCACCTTTACAGAAATAAGTTTCATTTCTTTTTCGGTCAAATGAAATAGATGCATTTGATTATTGGAAATATTCTCCAAATAGGAAACCTTGGCCAAAACACCTTCCCACACTAAATCGCTAAAAACATCTAATTCTTCTTCTGCTACTTTGGGCTCGTTCTTTTTAATATCTTCCCATTCATCGCCCGTTATTGATTGTGTCGCAAGAAAATTGATAAATTCTGGATGTAATTCCTCTAATTGCTCTTTTGTTAGCCTCGTATATTTCATTTTGCAAAAATAAAAAGCCCTAACATATTTGCTAGGGCTTTTACAACTTAATTTTATAATCTTAGAAGATATATCTCAATCCTACTTGTGCTTGCCATCTAGATAATAAGCTAGCATCGTAACCAAATGTCTCGGTCAATTCTGGATTAAAGGTATATGTAGGAATATTTGTATCTGGATCAACAGTAACACCTACTGGTTGCACATTATTTGGTTGCTGAACCAATCCCCAATCAGAACTGATCAAATTACCAATATTAAGTACATCTACACTAAACTGAATTGTATTTGTTTTTCCTTCGGATACAGTGATTTTATAATCTTGTAAGAACTTAACGTCCCAACGACCTCTCCATGGCGCTAAAGCTCCGTAACGCTCCGCATATTGACCTCTACGACCACTTAAGTAATCGTCTTGAGCAATATATGCATCAAAAGCTGTTCCTTGACCAGCACCTGAAAATTGCATTTGACCAATTTCTGCAGAAGTTGGAACATAAATAAGGTCGTTGATACCTGATCCATCACCATTAATATCACCACCATAAGTATAGTTGAATCTACCACCTTGAGCATATTCAAAGAACGTAGAAAGTGTAGTAGCCCATTTACCGTATTGCCAGTTTTTACTAGCTACACCAATGAATCTATGCTTATCCCCGTACTTAGAATGAGCCAGCACATCTGCATTTACATCATTTACAATCGGGTTACCTGCAAAAGCATCTGATGTTATTTCTGCTTCAATTGAATTCACATCTTTAGCATCTAAATAACTATACGCCATCATAGCATACAAACCATTGCTGAAGTTTTTCTGAGCTTTTAAAGATGCATTCCAAATTCTTCCTTTATTAGAGTTTGTAAAAACATAAGGACCAGCCCCTAAACCAAAGCTGTTTAATAAATCTCCTTCAGTATATGTTGCTCTTATATCTACACCAGATAAATTACCTGATGGTGAAGTCAATGCCCAGTTTTGTACATGAGGACCATTGATATCTTTTGTATACGATACATCTGCAGTAAGCACCATACCATTATCTAAACGCTTATCTGCACCTAAGTTTGTTCTCCATACTTGTGGAAACTTATAATCTGGGTCAACAGCCTGCAAGAAAAATACGTCTGGAGAAGAAATCTGATTTCCTAACCATACGAATGGGAAACGACCGGTGAACAAACCAGAACCACCACGCAATTGTAATGATTTATCATCATAAACATCATAGTTAAAACCAACTCTTGGAGATATCAACCAATCGTTAGAAGGCATTTGCGTGTTATCTATAAATACAGTTTCACCTGTATTAGGATTTTGGTATGGCTGATCAGCTATAACAAAACCTCTATCAATAACATCTTGTGCTTTCTCTGCAGAATCAAAGAACAAAGGCTTATCAAAACGAACACCATATGTTAATTTGAATTTCTCATTTACATTCCATTCATCTTGAACATAAAATGCCAATTGACCCACATTAGTTTCTGCCAATGCCCAACCTTCACCATCTGGCACAGCATTATTTGCATTAAATGTTGCTTGTGGACCAGCAAAATCATAGGTAGTTGCATCAAAATCTGCAATATCTACACCACCAAATAAATCAAAACCATAAGCGGTTAGGTTAAATGAATTATCGAACATAAATTTCTCCAAAGAAAAACCAACTGTATACGTATGATCGCCTTTATAAAAATTTAAGTTATTGGTAATCTGCAATACTTTTTGATCTAATCTGTTATTTGCGGAAAATGGCTCATGACCGGCAATAATATAGTTAGAACCATCTTTTGTAATGTTTATAGAAGGTGCCGGAGTAGAAAACGGATTTCTATAATCGTCAAAGTGTGTATATCCAACTTGTAACTTATTCGAAGCCGTTTCCGATAAGGTCGAGTTCAATTCAACTTGAATAGACTTTAGGTCATTATTTATTTCATATCCTGAATTCTGAAACTGTAATGTGTTTGCATTAGGACCTCTAAATTGTATTGCCGTTGGGTGTGCAGGCTTCTCTTTTGAAGATTTCAAAAAGTTATAAATAACAGCCAAACGATTATTATCATTAATATTCCAATCTAATTTAAAAAGACCTTTAGTAGATTCAGCATCATGTGTAAAACCTTCGTAAGCACCTGGATCATAGCCCACCGCCAATAACTGATTTTGTACATTAATTAAATCACTTTCCAATACTCTAGATTCGTTAATTGCACCTGAACCTGTATTTGGTACCCATCCGTTAGTACCTAAATCTGTACGCTCATCTCTTTCAAAGTTGGCGAAAAAGAATAATTTGTTCTTTACAATTGGACCTCCAATACTTACTCCGTATTGACTTTGGTCTAATTTAGGCTTAACAATATCGTCTCCTTTAATTTTACCACCTGTCATATCCTCATTTCTGAAAAATCCGTAAACCGTACCATGAAATTCATTAGTACCACTTTTAGTTACAGCATTTACAGAAGCTCCAGTAAATCCTGATTGAGTTACATCATATGGTGCCGTAGATACTTGAATTTGCTCAATTGCATCTAAAGAAATTGGTTGTGAGTCTGTTTGACCACCTGGTGTAGCAGCATCCAATCCGAACGGGTTGTTGAAAATAGCACCATCCAAAGAGAAATTATTAAATTGATCGTTTCTACCACCAAACGAGTTTCCGCTCGCAGTTGGCTCTAAACGTGTAAAATCTTGTGCTGAACGAGAAATTGTTGGTAAACGAGTTAATTCTCTTCTACCTACACTTGTTTCCGCACCTGTACGATCACTACTAAAAGTACCTGATCGATCAGAAACAACGGTAACCTCGTCTAACGCTTGACTTTCACTAGCCAATTTAACATCTACATTAAATGTTTGACCTAATGATAAATCTACGTCTGTAAGTAAATAAGGTTTAAAACCTACATAAGAAATTTCAACCGTGTAAGGACCACCAACGCGAAGGTTTAATAGGTTGAATCTACCATCTTCATTGGTAATTGACCCGTATTTTGTGCCCGTTGGGGTATGAATAGCGACAATATTAGCGCCAAATAACGGTTGATCTTGATCATCCATTACCAAACCTCTAATATTAGAGGTGGTAACCTGGCCATAAGTTGCGCTAACAAAAAGCAACAACATCAATTGAAAAAACAAGTTGTTTTTCATGGAATTTTTGGTTTAGAGTTATTTATGAGTTCTTTAACAAAAATACCAAAAAAAAAGAGCTATGCACGCATAGCTCTTTAAAGTTATTAACTTTGAGAGTTAATTATTTCTGCTCGGCAACAACTTCGAAACCGAAATCAACGATTACCTCACGGTGTAATCTGATTTGAGCATTGTAAGGACCGGTTCTTTTAACAGCACCACCTTGTATGCTAATATATTTCTTGTCAATTGCGTGACCTTCTTTTTCAAGAGCACTAGCCAAATCACCATTCGTAACAGAACCGAATAACTTATCGGCAGCACCTGTTTTAGCGGTAATTTTCAATTCTAAAGCTTTTAATGCCTCCTCTGTTTTCTTAGCGGCATCAACAACTTTCTTTTCTTTATGTGCTCTTTGCTTTAAATTCTCAGCTAAAACTTTTTTAGCTGAAACCGTAGCCATAGTAGCTAAGCCTTGAGGTATAAGGAAGTTTCTTCCGTAACCGTTCTTAACATTTACTACGTCGTCTTTAAAACCTAAATTTTGTACGTCTTCTTTTAATATAAGCTCCATGATTCTTTGTCTTATTATTTTAATAAATCAGCAACATATGGCATTAATGCCAAATGACGAGCTCTCTTTACGGCTTGTGCCACTTTTCTTTGATACTTCAATGAAGTTCCTGTAAGTCTTCTAGGTAACAATTTACCTTGCTCGTTTACCAACTTCAATAAAAAATCAGCATCTTTATAATCTACGTATTTAATACCAGATTTTTTAAAACGACAATACTTTTTCTTAGTGTTGGTCTCAATGTTCAATGGAGTTAGATACCTGATCTCTCCATCTTTTTTTCCTTTTGCCTGTTGTTGTAATGTTGCCATAATACTTAAGCTTTAGCGGTTTTGTTTCTTGTTCTTCTTTTTTCTGCCCATGCAATTGCGTGCTTGTCCAATTTAACGGTCAAGAAACGCATAACACGTTCATCTCTTCTAAATTCCTGCTCGTAAGGTGCTACCACCTCACCATCGCTAGTGAATTCAAACAAGTGGTAAAAGCCACTTTTTTTGTTTTGGATAGGATACGCTAATTTCTTTAGCCCCCAATTCTCTTTAGCTACCATTTTGGCGCCATTGTTAATTAAGAAATCTTCGAATTTCTTAACTGTTTCCTCTATCTGAACATCAGATAGAACGGGATTCAAAATGAAAACAGTTTCGTAATGGTTCATATTATATTTGTTTTTAAGGAGTGCAAAAATAGATATTTTTTTAAAATAAATATAAGAAATGCGAATATTCTTCGTTATTGAATGGTATAAACATTTAAAAATTAAACCAAATCTTAAATATATCATCATTACCAATTACACGATCAACAGCGCATTGTTCACATCTTTTGTTGCAGTTCAGCATGTTTTTTCGGTTCTTTGTCGATGATTTAACCCCACAAATCAACCCTTATGAAGTTAAGAAGTATCATCGTTGACGACTCATCTATGCAAAGGATGGCCGTTGCCAAGTTGGTAAACAATCATCCAAATTTAACTATGGTAGCAGAATATAGTAATGCTATCGAAGCTAAAAATGGAATCAAGAACCATGAGATAGATCTTATATTTCTTGATGTTGAAATGCCAATT
This sequence comes from Maribacter litoralis, assembly GCF_902506355.1. Lineage (NCBI taxonomy): Bacteria > Pseudomonadati > Bacteroidota > Flavobacteriia > Flavobacteriales > Flavobacteriaceae > Maribacter > Maribacter litoralis. The sequence continues at coordinate 4,214,806 of NZ_LR733271.1, forward strand.
ATCACAGGATTCGACCTACTCGAGTCACTAGAAAACAGTCCTCAGGTAATTTTGATTACCGGTAAACCTGATTATGCACTTAAAGCTTTTGATTACGATGTAACGGATTATTTACATAAACCGATTACAATGGCACGTTTTGATGCCTCTGTAAAAAGAGCCGTTGCCAATTACGAACAAATGCATAGAGTCAATGAAGACGAAGAGCATATTTTTGTAAAGAGCAACCTTAAGAAAAGGAAGGTTATTTTAAATGATATTAAGTGGATCGAAGCTCTTGGTGACTATATTAAATTAGTAACGGACGAAGCTAATATTGTAATCTTATCAACAATGAAGTCTTTTGAAAAGCAATTACCGGAAGACAAATTTTTAAGAATTCACAAATCATACATCATTAACCTTGAAAAGGTTGAAAAATTCAACAGTAAAAATGTTGAAGTTAGCGGTAGATCCATTCCGTTAAGTAGAAATAAGAAAACAGAACTTGCCGAAGCGCTTAGTAACGTATAATATATGACATAATTTTACTCTAAAAAAAAGACCGCTGATCAGCGGTCTTTTTTTATATATGATCTACATTATATATAACCCTAACACTTCTATACATCGCTACGGACTTAAACGATTTCTCTATTCTTCTAATATTTGCCTTTGTCTGTGCCAAAGATTGTGCTTTTTGCACCTTAACCACTATATGCTTTAAGTATTGATTTCGAATTCTTGCCACGGGTGGGTATTCTGGTCCTAATACCGTACCTCCAAAATTGGTTCGCAGTGCTCCCGTAAACCAATCTGCCGCTTCATTAAGCACATTATAATTTTTATGTTTAAAAGTTACCTTTATTATTCTATTTATTGGTGGGTACTTAAATTGCTCACGCTCATACAACTGTTCTTTATACATACCTTCATAATCACCAGTAGTCACTTGCTTTAGAATCTGATGATATGGGTTATAGGTTTGTATTAAAACCTTCCCTCTTTTCTTAGTACGCCCTGCCCTACCCGATACCTGGGTCAGCAATTGGTAGGTTCTTTCATGCGCCCTATAATCGGGGAAGTTTAAAAGGCTGTCAGCATTCATTACCCCAACTAAATTCACATTTCTAAAATCCAAGCCTTTTGTAAGCATTTGAGTGCCCACCAATATATCTAATTCTTGCTGTTCAAAAGCAGTAATAATTTTTTCATAACCATGCTTACCACGTGTGGTATCTAAATCCATTCTACCGACCTTAGCTTCTGAAAAAAGTTCTTTAACCTCTTTTTCTATTTGTTCGGTACCAAAGCCTTTGGTATCCAACTCTGGACTGCCACAAGCGAAACAACTTTCTGGCAATGCGGTATGATGCCCGCAATAATGGCAACGCAACTGATTTCTGTATTGGTGATAAGTTAGGCTTACATCGCAATTTGGGCATTGAGGGGAATGACCACAAGTTAAACACTCCATCAATGGAGCAAACCCTCTTCGATTCTGAAAAAGTATGATTTGCGAACCTTCTTTGAGAGTTTCTTCCATTTCAAGAAAAAGTCGTTCAGAAAAATGCCCCTTCATCTTTCTTTTTCTTTGCGCCTCTTTAATATCTACCAATTCCATATCTGGCATTAGTACATTACCATATCGCCTAGTTATCTCTGCATAACCATATTTACCGGTTTGTGTGTTGTAATAACTTTCAACACTGGGAGTAGCGGAACCCAATAAAATTTTTGCATTATGAAGATGACCCAAAACTATGGCTGCATCCCTTGCATGATATCGAGGAGCTGGATCAAATTGCTTAAACGAACTTTCGTGCTCTTCATCAACAATAATAAGACCCAGTTTGTTAAAAGGAAGATACATTGCAGATCTAGCTCCAATTACAAGCTGTGCTTTAGGTTTGGCTTGTAACACATTTTGCCAAACCTCCACTCTTTCCTGTACATTGTATTTAGAATGGTATATGGCTATTTTCTCACCAAAATATTCTTGAAGTCTACTAATAAGTTGGGTAGTTAACGCAATTTCCGGCAATAAATACAAAGCTTGCTGACCCTTTTGCAAACACTCTTCGATCAATTTTACATAAACTTCAGTTTTACCAGATGATGTTACACCTTTTAACAAGGTAACCTTGTCAGCTTCAAAAGAAGATTTTATATCAGCTAAAGCAACTTCTTGATATTCATTTAAATCTTTAGAATCTGAACTATCATTTTCTCCTTCATAGTTCACACGATCGGTCTTTATAAAGTACTCTTCTAAAATTCCCTTATCTACTAATGACTTTATTACTGCCTTAGAAGCATTACTGGCTTGTTCAAGTTCAGAAACCTTAATAGGTTTTTGAGTTTTACCCTGCAATTGAAATAGCGATAACACTACCTGACTTTGTTTTGGAGCCCTTGTCAATGATTTTAAAAGTTCTTCTAGTTTTTCGTCGGATGCATGTTCGTTTCCTAATTTAACATACCTGACCAATTTTGGCTTATACTGTTCATAAACCTCTTCTTTTAGTACGATAATGTTTTTATCGAGCAAACGTTGTAAAATGGGCAATACATTTTTACGCTCTACGATTGCGGAGACTTCTTGAACTTTTAATATAGACTGATGCTGAAGTGCTTCATAAACCAAAAATTCGTCATCTAACAGTTCGTTTTCATCAATTTCATATGCCGTATTTCTTAATACTAGCGTTTCACTTTCCAAAAGAAATGCACTTGGCAAAGCACTACGCACAACTTCGCCCAAGGTACACATATAGTAAGAAGCTATCCATTGCCAATGCTTAAGCTGAATTGGGTTTACAATGGGGTAATCATCTAGCAGTTCATGAATCTCCTTTGCCTCGTAGGCTTCAGGAGGGTTTTGATGAACATTATAAACAATTGCGGTATATATTTTAGATTTTCCAAAGGGAACAGCCACACGCATGCCAGGCTGAAGCACCTTTGCCTCTTCAGCAGTAATACAATAAGTAAAACTGCGCTCTAAAGGTATTGGCAATATTACATTAACAAAGTTTGCCATAGCTATCCTTCCACCCGTAACCATGTTTGGGTTCTATAGATAAATGCCAAATACCCACGTACTTTTAACTCATTAGAGTTTTCAGGGTTTAGCCATATTTTAAAACGAAACGTCATTGCCTGTTCTGGATCAAACAATCTTTTTCCTTTCCATTCACCATCGTTATTTTTTTCTCCTGCCGTAATGATTTCCATACCCTTTACAGGTTTATCCTTTAATTCTCCATCACACTTCTCGCACAACTTCCCTTCCTTTCCCTCTTCTAAAATCTCCAATACCTTACCATACATTAATCCATCCTTTTCATAAATTTCTATAAGTCCTTTTGGTTTACCGGTACGATCATCTATTGTTTTCCATTTTCCAAAAACAGATTGAGCCGAAATGCTCATTGAAATAAATAATGTAAAGAGAATACTTAATTGTACAGTTTTTTCTATCATTCTTTTCTTGTGATTTTACGTAAAGTGTTAAGGGATGCATTCAGCTCGAACCCAAGTAGCAATATATTAGAATTTAACCAGATGTAAACCATTAATATCAATAATCCTCCTAAGGCTCCATATAATTCATTGTATCGGGCAAATTTTTCAACATAAATACCAAAAAGATACGACGTAATTAAAAATAAAATAGTCGTCATTAACGCTCCTACAGAGAAAAATTTTGCTTGCTTACCTTCGCGTGTGCCAAAATAATACAGAATAGCCGTTGTAAAATATGATAGAATAATAAAGAATAACACTTTCGCAATCTGTATACCCACTACTTCATCTTCACCTAAAATATAGTTGCCTTGTTTCGCTGCAAACTCAGATAAATAACCAAGTACATAGAATTCAAAATAAATATATGCTACAAAACCAACGATTATTAGAATTGCCAATATCAACCCGACCATTAAAGCATATAGGTACTGACGAAAGAAATGTCGTGTAAGTTCTATATGATACGACGTCTCAAACCCACCAAAAATTGAATTTACGCCATTTGCTATCAAAAAAATAGACAGTAAGAATGCAGAAGATAAGAGTCCGCCACGCTTTTGGTCTTTAATTTGTGTAAAAACTTCTCCAAAATAATCGCCTGTTGCACTTGGCAGAAAAGATTCTAAAAAAAGCTGGAATTGAACGTCAAAATCTCCATGTTCAATACTAATATACGACACTAAAAACGGCACCAAGGTTACCATGAAAATAATCAAAGGAAACAAGGCCATAAATAGACTAAAGGCGATAGCACTAGCTCTTGTAGAAAGTGTTCCCCTCAATACCCCAAGTACGTACATTTCTAAAAGATCGTAAATAGAAAGCCCTTCAAAACCAGGCAACCTGATTTGTTTTAAAAACCTGACCACCCAATTTACAATTGGTATTTTCTCTAGCTTTTCTTCGACCTCTAAAGACATCTACACTGCTTTTAAGCTCAAATCTAAGTTATATACCGAATGTGTTAATGCCCCCGAAGAAATATAATCCACCCCACATTCTGCATATTCCCTTATGGTCTTTTCATTAATACCGCCCGATGACTCTGTTAAACAAGTATCTCCAATTAATTCGACCGCTTTTCGCGTATCTTCATAATTGAAATTATCTATTAATATGCGATATACGCCATCTGATTTTAATATCTCTTTAATCTCATCTAAATCTCTTGCTTCCACAATGATCTTTAAATCACGACCAGTTTCTTTCAAGTAATTTTTGGTCTTATCTATTGCTTTTGTAATACCGCCAGCAAAATCAATATGATTATCTTTTAGCATGATCATATCATAAAGTGCAAACCTATGATTTTCGCCACCACCAATTTTCACCGCCCATTTTTCAAGAGCACGTATACCCGGGGTAGTTTTTCTAGTATCTAAAATCTTAGTTCCCGTGCCTTTCAAAAGGTTAACGAACATATTGGTCTTTGTCGCAATAGCACTCATTCTTTGCATGGCATTGAGCACCAAACGTTCTGCTTTTAATATGCTTTGTGAACTACCTTCTACATAAAAAACGATATCACCATGACTTACAGGAGCCCCATCTTTAATCAATACGTCTATTTTTAAGCTGGGATCAACAAAATAAAAAACAAGCTCGGCAAAATCCACTCCAGCAATAATACCCTCATCTTTTACCAACAACTTTGCCTTGCCAGTTGCACTATCTGGAATACAAGCTAAGGAACTATGATCACCATCACCTACATCTTCCCTAATGGCATTTGCAATGATTAATTTTATTTCTTCTTTAAACTGGTCTTCTGAAATCATATATTTATACGCTATTGTTATGCTAATTTACAAATCCATTTGCGAAATTGATTTACTTTTGGCGTATGACTATAAAACTTTTGGCCATAGGCAAAACCGATAGCGGCCAATTACAACAGCTTATTGATGTTTATGAAAAGCGATTACAGCATTATGTCAATTTTGAAATAGAAATCATACCCGACCTCAAGAAAACCAAAAACTTGTCTGAAGAGCAACAAAAGGAAAAAGAAGGTGAGCTTATTCTAAAAAAACTAACACCTACAGATGTATTGGTTCTATTTGATGAAAAAGGCAAGCAATTTAGTTCTGTAGAGTTTTCTCAATATTTGCAGAAAAAAATGAATTCTGGTATTAAGAGATTGGTATTTTTAATTGGTGGTCCTTATGGCTTTAGTAATGAGATTTACCTAAAATCCTCAGGAAAAATAAGCTTATCAAAAATGACATTCTCACATCAAATGGTACGTCTATTTATTACCGAGCAGATCTACAGAGCCTTTACCATTCTGAAAAATGAACCATACCATCACCGGTAACTACCCGTATATTTTGATTTACGCCTGTTTTTCTAGGGATTTTACCATGTTATCTGAAACACCTTCCAAATCTGTAAGTTCTTCCATTAAAAATGAGATAAGCTCTTCTTTATGTGCTGTATTCTTTTCAATTTTCAGCACATGGTTATAATTTTTAATATTCTTCATGTGTGATTGAAATGCATGGGTTTGATGCCAATTAATTTCTTTCAACTTTTGATTCTGAATTGCCATCTTTTTAATTGACGGGTTAATGAAGTAAAAAATTTCAAAAATTAAAATTAATAGAGAAAATACCGCTAACTCCAATTCAATGATCATTAAGGTTTTTATATCTTCTTCTGATGCTTTTTGAAATTGCCCCACAATGGTATCCATCAAAACCAGAAACTTATCCGTTTCTGCAGATAGCTTTTCCATATCTACAGACCCAATATTATTAAAATCATCTAAAGTGGCCAACATATACTCTAGGTGCGGCTGCATTTTATTAAAGTTCTCCTGTATTTCCTCATTATCCAAAACAGGAATACCTGTAGCTTCATTACCTTTCTGCAATGCAATATTAGCATTAGATAGCTTATTCATTGCCAATCGAAGCTTACCATAATCACAAGTTCCATACTTACACTCGTAGACGTGTTTCATAATCGCTTGTGATAGCATTCGTTGTCGCCCTGCTTCATTGATTCTAAGAGAGTCTTGTCTTTGTCTGGAAAGAGAGTACTGTATAATTGACTGTATCAATATTGTCAATACAATTACGGTTATTACCAAAAGGTAATAGTTGTTAAACCCCTTAGGTAATTTAATTTTCGATAAATGCTTTTTTATCATGATTAAAGATATTTCCTACAAGTTGAAAATGCATCATAACCATAACCGAATAATATTAAAAATGTTGTAATCGATATTTAAAAAAATGCGCACAAAAAAGGTGTAAACTAAATAGCTTACACCTTTATAATAAATTATCGCCTGTTTCGCAATTAGCGAAAGTCAAAATACTTTACTAGTAAAGAACTCTAAATTTAATTGTATTCTCTACTTTCTTTAATTCTTTTATAACCTCTTTATTATATTCCCTATCCAAATCGGTTATCACATAACCTACTTCGTTATCGGTAGAAAGGTACTGACTATTAATATTCAATTCATACTGAGCCAACACCCTATTGATCTTCGCCATAATACCAGGTACATTTTTATGTATGTGCAAGAACCTATGCGATTTATTCTGTTTCGGCAATCGAATGTTCGGGAAGTTTACAGCATCTACAGTATTACCTGAGTTGATGTAATCCATAATTTTATTTGGAACAAAGTCTGCAATATCCCTTTGAGCTTCCTCTGTACTACCACCAACATGAGGAGTTAGAATTACATTTGGAAAACCTTGTAATTTTGTTTTAAACTCACCATTACTTCTTGGCTCATCTGGGTATACGTCAATTGCCGCACCACCTACTTGTCCAGATTTTAAGCTTTCTGCCAAGGCATCAATATCAACAACAAATCCACGAGAAAGGTTGATCAACATCGCGCCTTTTTTCATTTGGTTAAGCTCACGTTCGCCAATGAAATTTTTATTGGCTTTATTATCATCTATATGCAACGTAACTACATCCGACACACTTAACAAATCTTCTAAAGTATTGCATTTTACAGCATTACCTAACGCTAATTTATCATCTACATCATAGTAATATACTCGCATACCCATAGCCTCGGCCAAAACCGATAATTGCTTACCAATATTACCGTAACCAACAATACCTAAATTTTTACCACGAACCTCGCGAGAACCGGCAGCTGTTTTTTGCCATTGTCCCTCATGAATTTCCCTACTACGGTCAAAAACACTTCTCATTAACATAATAATCTCACCTATGGCCAATTCTACCACAGATCTTGTATTACTATACGGAGCGTTAAAGGCTACGATTCCCTTTTTCTTGGCCGTTTCTAAATCTATTTGCGTTGTACCTATACAAAAGGCACCTACAACCAATAATTTGTCCGCAGCATCTAAAACAGCTTTTGTTACCTGAGTTTTAGAGCGAATACCAAGTACGTGAACGCCCTTGATCTTTTCTATGAGCTCTTCTTCTGGTAAGCTATGTTTGATCAGCTCAACGGAGAAACCGTCTTCTGATAAATTATCGAATGCAGCGGTGTGCACATTTTCTAATAAAAGGACCTTGATCCTATTCTTTGGATACGAAATATTTCTTGGCAACTTGTTCACAAATAAAAATTCATCTAAACTGGGTGTAACATAATCCGCATTGTTAGCGGCTTTTTCTCTATGCACGTTTTCGGTGTAAGCAAAAAACTTATCTGCTATACCTGCTTCGCGCATTACATAATCACTGTAACCATCTCCAATAACTTGAACTTCACCGTCCAAATTCATCTGTTTTAGGCAATCAATTTTACCATTATGCTGAGACAGCACATTTTCTTCATCGAAACCGATGATATTACCTTCTTCATCAAATTTAAACGTGTTGGCATACACACGCTCCGAAGGTATATTGTATTCTTTTACAATAGGGTCAATAAACTCTTTAAAACCACAAGATATCACATAGATATCATCTGCATACTTCTCAAAAAATTCTTTATTGGCGGCAATAGATTTTGAAATTTTATTTCTAAGATTCTCTACCAACCCATCTAAGTCCTCTTTTTTAGCATGTAACAATTTAATGCGACGTTCTAAAGATTCGGTAAAAGAAATATCACCGTCAATACCTAAATTGGTAATTTTTTGAATTTCTTGAATAACCTCCTCTTTGTTCGATCTTCCTTCTAGAGTCATTTCTGCTAGTACATCTAAAGCTTCTACCCTAGTTAATGTACTATCAAAATCAAAAACATATTTTCTACTTACTTCTACCATCATTTTCTTTTGGTTAGATAGGAATTTTTGGTTCTAAAAATAAGAAGCAAAAGTAAAAATTTAATTTATCCTGCTATGCGATATCTTGTAAATAAAACAAAAAGGTTAGGTTATGATGCAAATTAACAAAATGGCTTCTTTTATTCTAAAAATTGAACTACAGAATTTGAAAAAGCCGTTGTCTTGTAAGTTCCATTATGTCCACCAGGAACTTTAACCAATTTACCATGAATAAAGCTATCTTTTAACTCTTTTGCGTTTCCGTTGTCAAAATCTTCCGTGCCGCAAATTACCAACACCTCTATCTCTACACTTTTCAGTTCTTTAACAGTGGTAACTGGCTGATATTTTTGTTGTAAATAAAGAGAACGTAGATCTGCATTTATAGATTTTGCATAATTTACCGCTTCTTTGGTCATTTCATTTACCTCACCGTTAAAAGCTTTAGCGAACATTATTTTTCTATCCCAATTCGGATTCGTAAAATCTATTCCCATTCCGCCTAAAACCGCTTTATCTATTCTATTGTCTTGTGTCAACAATTTAGCAAGAACTATACTTCCACGAGAATAACCTATCGCCTTATAGTTTTCAATGTTTAGGTGAGTAATTAAACTCATAATATCTTTAACCTCTGCCCCATTTTTATATGCTTCTTCATTTTTAGGATGATCTGAATCTCCATTGCCCCGTAAATCGGGAATTACAACTCGGTAGCCGGCATCAATCAAATCTTTCTTTAATGCTGTTTTATCCCATGATTTCCTAGAGTTTAAAAAGCCATGCAGTAATAAAACCGGTGCACCAATACCTTCATCTGTGTAAGCTATTTGTACCCCATCAAAAGATTTGAAAATGTTTATTTGTGCTGCTGCTTTCTGTAAAAAAATCATCATTAGAAAATAGCATAAGAATTGCTTTTTGAACATCTACTTTGTTTAAGAAATATACAAGAGTCCCGCTAAAATTGCCATACCAAAACTCACCAATGTTCCTATTAAAATGTATTCGGTCAGTTTTCTATTATTACGTTCCTTTAAATCATTGAACCTAAATACGGACTTTGCCGCTATGAGCAGACCTATAACTTCCCACCTGCCAATAACTATAAATATCAACACAAATAATCTTTCTATAATTCCAATATATTTACCCGCATTTGGCAATGATTTATGATCGGTTTCTATTTGATTTGACATCCCCTCTAAAATCTTACCCATTATTATTGAGGCAGGATATGTTACAAATACAATTGCCGTAATTAAATACCAATCTAAATTTTCAAAAAGAGCTAAGGTATGTGAATATAAATCTGTGTAAAAAGCACAGCAATAAATTACTAGAATATGTAATGCTTGGTCAATAAAAAAGGGAATGCTTTTATTCTTGAACATGTCGTTAGTATACAATTTCAGTAAATCGATAACATAATGTAGTACCGCTACCATTACTGCTATTTTCCAAAGTGACAAATTCCACAACAACAGCATATAGAGTACAAAATGCAAAAGCACATGCAAGTATAAAAACTTAGATGTTATTTTATTAGATTGTTTGTGAAGTACCCATCGTGTGGGTTGTAAAATAAAGTCTCCGACCAAATGAGCCAGTAGTAGTTTTATGAAAATCAACATATTTATTTTGCGGTAATTAATTCTTTGTAATATGCCAAGACTTCTAAAACCAAATCTAATCTTGCTCTTTTTAACCTTTGGCTTACTGCCGATTGTTTAATTCCTAATTTTTGGGCTATCTCCTTTTGGGAAGAATGCGGATTATCTAGTACCAGAGTGACAATTTCTGCCGAAACCACACTCCAGTCATCCATAAAGTCCAAAGCTAAACGTAACATTAAATTCAATGTCCTATCATTTTTTGCTTCACCTGTAGCTATACTTAGGTTTACTTTACTTTCCTTAAGGGTTTCAAAATTGCGTCCTGATCTTTGGTATGCAGGTCCGTTAGATTCTGTAACCCCTGTACCTATATATGTTTCCAACCCAATACCTATACCCATTCTTACATCTAACCCTTTGATAGTTTTAAGCATTGCCTTTATACGTATTGCGGTAAATAGCGCATTTTTTTCGGTAACCTTTAACTGAAACTCGTCTCCACGATAAATCTCCCAATTCATTGGCGATTCGCCAAATTGGTTAAAGTAATTCTTCAACAAATCAATCCACTGAGAACTTGGATGATTTTCAGAATTAATAATATCGCCAGTTATAATAGCTATCATTGTTATTAGTTAAAATGCTAATATATTAAATTATAAGCTAATTAGTTAATAATTGTGATTATTAGGTAATTCATTAATGCAAAGAATTAACAACTCCCTTAAAACCAACGCCTTGTTAATATACAATAATCTTTGAAGGTACGCCCAAATTTATTCAAGAGAATTTGCTCTTCAGGTATAATCTGAAACCGATTCATATATGCCACAAAGCCTGCAGCAACCAATGTATTGAATGCATTTCCTAAAAAAATACCCAAAGCCAATAGCAATAACAGCATAGCCAAATACATCGGATTTCTTGAAAATTTATAAATGCCGCCAACTACTAAATTTGAAGCTTTATCTGGTTTTGTAGGGTCTACAGTGGTTTTCACCATTTTAAATTGGATCAAAGCCAACATCACTATTATAATACCCGCACCAACCAAAATTTTTGCCAGTAACATTCTACCATAAAAATCGAAATATCCGATCGGCAAGAATTCTGCCAATAGATACATCATTAATCCAAAACACAAAAACACTAAAACCGGTGGTACCTTTAATTCCATTTTATAAAATTAGTACTTTTGAAAGTGTAAATTGACAAACCAGATTCCAAATTGTTCCCATGAAGCTTGTTTTTGCCACCCACAATCCCAATAAATTAAAAGAAGTTCAACAAATGGTCACAGACCAAATTGAACTTATAAACCTTGATACTATTGGTTGTTCTACTGATATACCAGAAACCGCACAGACATTAGAAGGTAATGCAAAAATTAAAGCGGATTTTGTAACCAACAATTACAATCTATCTTGTTTTGCAGATGACACGGGGCTTCTTGTAAACGCCCTCAACGGCGAACCCGGTGTATACTCCGCACGTTATGCTGGTGAACACAATGATTCTAATGCAAACATGAACAAATTACTGGTCAATTTAAAAAATAAAAGCGACCGTTCGGCTCACTTTAAAACCGTAATTGTATTGAACTTAAATGGCGAAACCCATATATTTGAAGGGAAAATTGAAGGGGTAATCACAGAAAGTAAACGAGGTAAAAATGGTTTTGGTTACGACCCCATATTTCAACCCAATGGTTATAAAGAAACATTTGCCGAATTACCATTATCCATTAAAAACGAAATAAGCCATAGAGCACAGGCATTTAAAAAATTGATTGCATATTTAAATACTATTCATGTTACAAGGTAAAAACAATAAGGAGACGGTAGAGGTATCAGTCGCATCTGAACGGGCAGAAGCTATTGGCGGTGTTCTTATTGCCTTATTTGCCGCACTAATGGCCATATCTCAAATGGTAAACGGAGAGCTAGAAGAAGAAATGATGATTGCCCACAACAATGTAGTGAGTTATTCTAGTTGGTACCAATCTAAAAGTATTAAAGAGAGTTTGAAAGAAAGTGAACTAGACTATTTGCACGCTTTAATTGAAAGCGGAATTGTATCTGGTGACAAAACCCCTGCAATTGAACAGAAAATTACCGAGGTTGAAAAAAAGATAGCAAAATATGATTCTGAAAAAACAGAAATTCTATTAGGCTCTTCGCAAGTTGGCGAAGAAAATTGGGTGCAGGACATTGAAGGGGAGTTAGGGAACATTACCGGAGTAAAGGAATGGGAAAAACTAACGCAAACCTATGACTACGCTACCAAAAAATTCGATTATGCCCTGCTATTCTATCAAATCTGTATTGTTTTAGGTGCAGTATGTATCATCATTTATGATAGTCCGGCACTACAAAAAGGGCTAATTATACTAATGATCATCTTTGGTACAACCGGTACATTCTTATCTATATATGGCTATACGCTGGCACCATAAATATTACTTTTTAATTAAATTATACCGATTCAAATATTAGCAGTACCTTTGCCGCTTAATTAACGCCGCTGGTATAGCATGTGTTGCGCTGAGTCTAAATAGGTTATATACGATAATCGCTCTATGCAACATTCATATTTGCGATTTAGTATAACATATTTATGACAAAGTTTGAAGCACTGGGACTACAGAAGTCCTTATTAGATGCTATTACTGATATGGGTTTCGAAACCCCATCAGAAGTACAAGAAAAAGCAATTCCTATTTTATTGGAGAGTGAAACCGACCTAGTTGCCTTAGCGCAAACTGGTACTGGTAAAACAGCCGCATTCGGTTTTCCATTAATTCAAAAAATCGATAGTGATAGTAGAACCACACAAGGTTTGATATTATCACCTACTCGTGAGCTTTGCTTACAGATCACAAAAGAAATGCAAGCGTATTCAAAATACGAACGCAATATTAATGTTGTTGCCATTTACGGTGGTGCCAGCATAACGGAGCAAGCAAGACAGATAAAGCGAGGAGCTCAAATTATTGTAGCTACACCTGGTAGAATGAAAGATATGATCAGCAGACGTCTTGTTGACATTTCCAAAATTGACTACTGTGTACTTGATGAAGCTGATGAAATGTTGAACATGGGCTTTATGGAAGATATCAAAGATATTCTTTCTGGTACGCCTAATGATAAATCAACTTGGTTATTCTCGGCTACAATGCCAAGAGAGGTCGCTACGATCGCTAAGAAATTTATGCATTCACCTCAAGAAATTACAGTGGGTGCTAAAAATTCCGGTGCATCTACCGTACAACATGAATATTATGTTGTTGGTGGTAGAGATCGTTATCCTGCCCTTAAGAGATTAGCAGATACCAATCCAGATATATTTTCAGTTGTTTTCTGTAGAACAAAACGTGATACACAAAAAGTAGCCGAAAAATTAATTGAAGACGGTTACAATGCTGGTGCATTACACGGAGATTTAAGTCAGAACCAACGTGATTTGGTCATGAACTCTTTCCGTAAGAAGCAAATTCAAATGCTTGTGGCAACAGATGTTGCTGCGCGTGGTATTGATGTAGATGATATTACACACGTAATCAACTATCAGTTACCAGATGAAATAGAAACGTATACCCACCGTAGCGGTAGAACGGGTAGAGCCGGAAAATCTGGTATTTCTATGGTAATCGTTACTCGAAGTGAGCAACGTAAGATCAGAGCAATTGAAAATAAGATCAATCAAAAATTCCTATCCAAAAAAATTCCTACGGGAATGGAAATTTGTGAGATCCAACTATATCACTTAGCCAATAAGATAAAGGACACGAAAGTCAACGAAGAGGTAGATGCTTATTTACCTGCTATTAACGATGTTCTTGAAGGTATTGATAGAGAAGAGTTGATTAAAAAAATTGTCTCAGTTGAGTTTACAAGATTCTTTAACTATTACAACAAGTCAAAAGATCTAAATTCTTCTGATAGCGGTAGAGACCGTAACAATGGAAAAGCTGAAATACCAACTAGTGGTTCGGTAAGATACTTTGTAAACGTTGGCGAAAGGGACGGTTATGATTGGATGTCTTTAAAAGACTTCATTAGAGATACTGTAGGTCTAGGTCAAGAAGACGTATTCAAAGTAGATGTTAAAGAGAGTTTTTCTTTCTTTAATACCGAGGCAGAGGTTACACAACAAATTCTAGATAAGTTCACCGACTTTAAGGTTGACGGACGTTTCGTAAATGTAGAAGTTTCTAAAAACCCTGGCGGTGGCGGTGGTAGTCGTCGCAGAAGCGGTGGTGGCGGCTTCAGAGGCAAAAGAAACGGTCGCAGGGATGAAGGCGGCGGAAAAGGAAGAAGAGATGGTGGTTCTCAGTCTAAAGGACGCAGAAGAGACAGAAGCGAATCTAGTGCTCCAAACTCCGGAAAACGACGAAGCAACAAAAGAAAAGGAGATTTCTTTTAGTTAATTGTATATTAAAAATACGCTTCGGCGTATTTTTTTTATTTTGTTTGCAACTAAATTACGCATTAGTACAATGAAATATTATTTATCGCTTGCACTTATTTTTCTATCATTTTTGGGTTTCTCACAAGAAACGGAAGAAGGTCAACGCCTAAATGCTGTTGTAAAAAATGCTCAAACTGACGAACCTCTTGAAAGTGTACACGTAGTAAACCTAAATCAGGTTTTTGGTACTATTACCAATGAAAATGGTGAATTTTCCATTACTGCTGCGGTTAACGATACTTTGTACTTTTCCTTTCTTGGTTTTAAATCCCAAAAAATTAGGGTCACCAACGATATGTTCAAATTTGAAGGTACCGAAATTGCGTTGACCGAGCTTGCATATGCCTTAGAAGAAGTTATAGTTAGACCTTATCAACTAACGGGCTATTTAGAAATTGACGTAAAGAACCTTCCTATAAACAATGCATACCAGTACAGCATATCTGGTTTAGGCGTAAGTTATGAAGGTGGTAACAAAAACCCAAGTGCCGTAACAAAGGTATTGGGTGCAATTTTGAATCCTGCCGATTTACTACGAAACCTCTTTGGAAAAAAACCTGCACAAATGCGTAAGCTTAGGCAAATGCGAGAAGATGACGACATTCGTAACCTTCTTGCCTCTAAATTTGACCGAGAAACGTTGACCGAATTTCTACAATTGGAAAAAGTGGATATTCAAGACATTCTTAACAATTGCAATTATTCCAAATCGTTTATCACAACAGCCAATGATCTTCAGATACTTGATGCCATTAGTAGTTGTTATGAGGAATATAAAGTTCTCAACAGAAAGAAATAATATTTTTTAAAACGAAATCCTTGTTATAGCTTTAAAGCAAATAACAGGAAAATGAAAAACGTATTCTTTCTAGGGCTATTCACCATAATCCTAATTTCTTGCCAATCAAATTCTAAGCAAGAAGTAAAAACTAATGCTGATACCCAAGAACAAGTAGAAAACACTAAGAAGAACCCCAATTTTCAATGGGAAGCTGCTACTGTTTATTTTCTTTTAACCGACCGATTTAATAATGGCAACCCTAACAACGATATCAACTACGAACGTGATGAGGAAACAGGGAAGCTTAGAGGTTTTTTAGGAGGTGATATTCAAGGAATTACCCAAAAAATAAAAGAAGGCTATTTTACAGACCTAGGTGTAAATGCCATATGGTTTACCCCTATTGTTGAACAAATTCATGGTGCTACCGATGAAGGTACCGGAAACACATACGGTTATCATGGATACTGGGCTAAAGACTGGACTGCACTTGACCCGAATTTTGGAACGGATAAGGACTTGGAAACATTAATTGACACAGCACATAAAAACGGAATACGTATTTTATTAGATGTAGTTTTAAACCATACCGGTCCGGTTACCGATGAAGATCCTGTCTGGCCAGAAGAATGGGTACGCACCTCGCCTACTTGCGAATTTACTACCTACGAAAATACGACCGCTTGTACCTTGGTGAACAATTTACCGGATATTCTAACGGAATCTGATGCTGCGGTAAACTTACCCGATGCTTTAATGGCAAAATGGAAAGAAGAAGGTAGATTAAGTGAAGAGCTAGATGAGCTAGAGTTGTTCTTTGATAGAACCGGTTACCCTAGAGCTCCTCGTTTTTATATTATTAAATGGCTAACCGATTATGTTCATAAATATGGCGTAGATGGTTTTAGGGTCGATACGGTAAAACATGCCAATGAAAATGCATGGGCAGAATTATACAAAGAAGCTTCAGCGGCTTTTGAACTTTGGAAAAAGAAAAATGCTAATAAAGTATTGGACAACAAGCCTTTTTATATGGTCGGTGAAGTGTATAATTATGGTATTTCGGGCGGACAAGAATTTGACCTAGGCGATAAAAAAGTAAACTATTTTGACAACGGATTCAAAAGTCTTATCAACTTCGAGCTAAAGACCGATGCCGAAAAAGACTATGAATCTATTTTTAGTAAATACAGCAAACTATTACATACTACATTTAAAGATAAGAGTGTCTTAAACTACTTAACGTCTCATGATGACGGTCAACCTTTTGATCAAGCAAGGGAGAACCCCAAAAAAGCTGCCAATATTTTATTGCTTACCCCAGGGGCATCTCAAATATATTATGGTGATGAAACTGCACGTAGCTTAATTATTGAAGGTACCGAAGGCGATGCCACCTTACGCTCATTCATGAATTGGGAAGAGTTGGATAGTTTACCAAAAACAAAAGAAATTTTATCTCATTGGCAAAAACTTGGAACATTTAGAAATGACCATCCTGCTATAGGTGCAGGCATACATAAAAGGATCACCAAAACTCCGTACGTATTTAGCAGATATTTCTCCAAAGATGAATATGTAGATAAAGTCGTAATTGGTTTAGACCTTGCAAAAGGAAAAAAGACCATATCGGTTAAAGGTATTTTTGGTGATGGAACAAAACTTTATGACCGTTATTCGGAAACCGAAGTAACAGTAGAAAACAATAAAATAATTCTTGATAATGAAAATGAAGTAGCACTATTAGAGCTGTTGAACTAGCCTTTTTATGTGTTGGAATGCAAAGCAATTCTATTGCCTTCAGTATCTTTTAGCAAACCCATAAATCCGTGCCCCTCGCCTATTTCGGTTTTGGGCTGTAAGATCTGTCCTCCAGCTGTTTCAACTTTACTCAACACGTTGGCAACATCTTCACATCCAAAATAAACCATAGCTCCATGGGTCATACTAGGTTTATATTCTTCATGTACTACCAATGCTCCGCTAGACTGCCCAACACTTTGTTTATCTGGGAATAAGCCCATTACAAATTCACCAAATTGATTTACCGTAATGGTAACATCAAAAATAGCTTCGTAAAATTTTTGAGCTCTTTCCATATTCGTTACAGGGATTTCAAACCATGCTATCATATCTCATTGTTTAAGTTATGTTTTAAATTCTCTAATCCCTGCTCAAAATCCTTACCAACCATTTTATCCATGGACATGAACAACATCATTATACTCATCGGAAACTTATTCTTTCCTGAAAAACCCCAAGTTACCTTACTTTTATTTTCATCTACTGTATCTAGATTCATATAACAGTCCGACTGAGATTTATATGGCTTAAAAAACCTTAAATCCTGTTCAATACGTTCACCTTCCACAATTTTTGTAATTTCTTGCTCACCTTCACCCACATCTTTGTTTCCGTTCCAATGGCTAACAGCGCCAACCTCACCATCAACTCCGGTAAAAGTAAGTTCCATATTAGGGTCTTTTCTTGACCATGGCGACCATTCTTGCTGTTTCTTGAGGAATTTTAAATGAGGCCAAACCTTAGCCGAGCTATGATTTAATGTGATACTTCTAGAAACGTGATATGTTTTTGGCGCTATTAAAGCCAGTAAAACTATCAACACCAATACTACCCCAAGAATAATTAATGCCGTATACATGATCTTTTTAATTAGTTGTTGATTAACAAGTTAACATTTTTTTAATTATCAGACTTATAACGTTCCAAAATATCATCAATACTCTTTATTGACTTTTTCGTCCAGTCTAATCGCCTTTCCAGCATTTCTGTTTCAGTTAACTTCCAATCTATATTTGAAGTTTTCAATTGCGTAGTCAACTGCTGAAGAATGATAGCAGCGGATACAGATATGTTTAAACTCTCGGTAAAACCTACCATTGGTATTTTTAAAAAAGTATCGGAGTTATCTAACACATATTGGCTCAAGCCTTTTTTCTCGGTACCAAAAAACAAGGCGGTTTTACCGTCCAATTTAAAATCTTGTAAGAGCGAGCTATCTGCGTGCGGACTCGTGGCCACTATCTTATATCCATTATTCCTTAAGGTCTCTATGGCCGTTTCTGAATTTTGATATCTTTCTATATCTACCCATTTCTGAGCACCCATGGCAATTTCTTCATCTAAGCGCTTACCGTACTTACCCTCTATTAAATGTGCCGTTTGCACCCCAAAAGACTCACAACTTCTAACCACGGCACTTGTATTATGCATTTGATATACATCTTCAACGGCTACTGTAATATAATTTGTTCGCTGACTTAAAATTTCTGTAAATCTTTCTTTTCTATTTTCTGAAATAAACCCTTCTAAATAGTTTAAAAGCTCCATATCTATCATGCAACCAAGATAAGAAAAGTATATTTTTAAGCTTTATTTTAGTAGCCATGAAAAATATAGTTGTTTTAACCGGTGCAGGAATTTCAGCCGAAAGCGGATTAAAAACCTTTAGAGATTCTAATGGTTTATGGGAAGGACATGATGTTATGGAAGTTGCCACACCAGAAGGTTTTCAAAAAAATCCTGAATTGGTTTTAGAGTTCTATAATCAACGAAGAAGGCAGTTACTTACCGTTGTACCCAATGCCGCACATAAAGCACTCGCAGATTTAGAGACTCATTTTAACGTAGATATCGTTACTCAAAATGTAGATGACCTTCATGAACGAGGCGGAAGTTCAAATGTGCTTCATTTACATGGCGAACTATTAAAAGCGAGAAGCGTTAATACTGAAAATGAAATTTTTGATTGCCGAAAAGATATTTTATTGGGCGAAACTTGCGCCAACGGATATCAACTTAGACCACACATTGTATGGTTTGGTGAGGCTGTACCTATGTTAGAAAACGCAATAAAAATTACTGAAAAAGCCGATTGTTTAATAATAATCGGTACTTCAATGCAGGTTTACCCAGCAGCTAGTTTAATTGATTTTGTTAGTACAGATACGCCAATTTACTTTGTTGACCCTAAACCAGCAATTTCTGGCGATGAACGAAGAAATTTAACCGTTATTTCAGAAAATGCAGTAATTGGGGTCCCTACTTTGGTTGCTTCCCTAATTGATAGATAATTCTTGTTTGCTTTACCCATTCTACCAAATCGTTCACCTGGTTTTCTGAAAGTTTTGCATCTCCATGGGTATAGGTATATTCGGTCAATGGCATTTTACCTTCAACTACCTCCTCTTCGATCTCTTCTAGCAGATGATCTTTTTTATCTAGGGAATAGGTATCCCATTCAGAAAAATTTAAGTGCTCTTTACCCTCATTTACATGGTTTGACATCCAATAAGATATTGGTGCTATATTATTATACCATGGATATTTTGTATTATTACTATGGCAATCGTAACACGAATTTTCAAAAAGACTTTTAAGTTCTGGTGTAGGATTCGTTTCTGTGATGAAAACTTTGGCATGATTACCTGGAGAAACATTTTTTGTAGGACTAAAAAATTGCATGGCAATAAAAACGACCAAAACAACTAGGCTAATTTTTTTAAGTAATTTCATTTGTGGGGGAAATAAGGAATAAAGATACAATTTTATGAATAAGCTAGAGCTTTGTGAAGCACTGAATTACGTCACAGCTTTAAGGGAAAAACGCAGTAAAATGGCTTCTATTATAGAAGCCGACCAAAAATTGATTCCTATTCTTATAGATATTATTAAAGACGACATAAATCCGGTATCCTGCAAAGCAAGCTGGATTTTAGAATATGTGGCCAATAAAGATTTACAACCTATTTTATCACATATAAATACTTTTGTAGATTCACTTTCATTTATCTCTTTAGAATCATCAATAAGACCGGCAGCAAAAATTTGTGAATTATTAGTTTTAAACGAATTTTCAAATAACAAAATTTCCCATAATCATAAATTGACCAACGCTCAACTAAATACAATTACAGAAGTTGCTTTTGATTGGTTGATAGGTGAACACAAAGTTGCGCCAAAAGCTTATTCTATGACAATACTACTGTGGTTAGGATATAGTATAAGTTGGATCCACCCAGAATTAATGCAGATTTTAAAACAAAATTATGAAACTGGCAGTGCAGCATATAAAGCCAGAGCAAAACGAACACTTAAAATTCTTGAAAAGAGACAACCAAGCGAAAATTAATTTATCAACTTAAAATAATGATGTAATTAACTCCATAACTATTACTGTATATCGTTTTAAACTTTAACTCGAATAGGTATATTTGCCCCTTATTAATTTAACCATTGTTTATGTCTCTCAATGCATTAAGTGCCATATCTCCAATTGACGGCCGTTATAGTTCAAAAACCAATTCATTATCTGCTTATTTTTCAGAAGAAGCGTTGATAAAATATAGGGTAAGAGTTGAAATAGAGTATTTTATTGCTTTATGCGAAATTCCATTACCACAACTTTCTTCTTTTGACTCATCGAAGTTTGAAACACTTAGAAAAATATACACAGATTTTTCTACTGCCGATGCCCAAGAAATTAAAGAAATTGAGAGAACAACTAATCACGATGTAAAAGCTGTTGAATACTTTATAAAAAAGGCATTCGATGCTTTGAACATTTCAGAATTTAAGGAGTTTATACATTTTGGATTAACTTCACAAGACATAAACAACACAGCTATTCCTCTTTCCATTAAGGAAGCTATGAACAATGTGTATGTTCCTCAATATTTAGAAGTACTTGAAAAATTGGAAGAATTGACCAAAGAATGGTCAGATATACCTATGCTTGCAAGAACCCATGGTCAACCTGCCTCTCCTACTCGCTTAGGAAAAGAAATTATGGTTTTTGTAACCCGTCTAAAAGAGCAGTTTAATTTGCTTAACGATATACCTAGTGCTGCCAAATTTGGAGGTGCAACTGGTAATTTTAATGCACATTTAGTAGCATATCCTGCCATTGATTGGAAAGCATTTGGTCAAAAATTCGTTCAAGAGAAATTAGGACTTCAACATTCGTTTCCTACCACCCAAATAGAGCATTATGATCATATGGCTGCTTTGTTCGATACCTTAAAACGTATAAATACCATTATTTTAGATTTAGATCGCGATTTTTGGACCTATGTTTCCATGGACTATTTCAAACAAAAAATCAAAGCAGGCGAAGTGGGTTCATCTGCCATGCCACATAAAGTAAACCCTATAGATTTTGAAAATTCTGAAGGAAACCTTGGTATTGCCAATGCCCTTTTTGAACACTTGGCAGCTAAGCTTCCGGTTTCTAGATTACAAAGAGATTTAACCGATAGTACTGTTCTTAGAAATGTAGGCGTACCTTTTGCCCATACACTTATCGCTTTTCAATCTACCTTAAAAGGCTTGAACAAATTACTTTTGAATAAAGAGAAATTTGAACAAGATTTAGAGAATAATTGGGCAGTTGTAGCCGAGGCTATCCAAACGATATTAAGACGTGAAAGTTACCCGAACCCTTATGAAGCGCTAAAAGGTCTTACACGTACCAATGAAAAGATTAACAAGGATTCAATAGCCAACTTTATAGATACCTTAGAAGTTTCAGATGACATCAAAAACGAATTAAAGCAAATTTCACCTAGTAATTATACTGGAATTTAAGGCTGTTTTAATGCATTAAAAATTTTCTTTAGTCCATATACTTCATATCGCCCATTTTGGGCGATATGCATTTTAGAATGTGCTTCTTATCATATATATTCCATTTGAACACAAATCTAAAATTGTATGCAAACAAATTTCTCAGTTGAAGAATCAGTAAGTAATCTATGGGATAAATTAGATGGTTGGCTTGAATCGATCATCTTAAAATTACCGAATTTCGCTATGGCGATATTGGTGATGTTTCTATTTTATTTTCTGGCAAGAGGAATACGCAAATTGCTTAAAAGAACTATTTTAAGAAAAATATCTCAAGTATCCATTCAAGAAATAATCGCAAAGGTGGTATTTGTATCCATTATTTTAATAGGATTTTTTATAGCCCTTGGCGTTTTGGACCTAGATAAAGTATTAACCAGCATTTTAGCAGGTGCCGGGGTTGTAGGTCTTGCCATTGGTCTAGCTTTGCAAGGCACATTGAGTAATACCTTTGGCGGTCTCATACTTTCATTTATGCCACAGCTAAAAATAAACGACTTTATTACAGCTGATGGTGTTTCTGGCTTTGTAACGGAGATTAGTTTAAGAAATATCATAATTAAGAAGCCGGACAACAATGTGGTTGTGATACCTAATTCAAAGTTTATAGATAGTTCTTTTACCAATTACTCTATGAACAACAGAAATAGAATATTTGTTAACTGTGGTGTAGGCTATGAAAGTGACCTTCAAATGGTAGAAGATTTAACGGTAAAAGTTATTGCCGATAATTTTAAGCAAAATGATGGTGAAGATGTAGAATTCTTTTTTACAGAGTTCGGTGACAGTTCCATAAACTTTATGGTGCGTTTTTGGGCAGATTGTGTTAACGTAAAACAAGAACATGCTGCAAGACATAAAGCCATTAAAATTATCAAGAAACACTTTGATGAACGCGATATCAACATTCCGTTCCCAATTAGAACTTTGGACTTCGCAAAAAATAATTTACAGATTGTTAAAGAATAGAACCCTTTGTGATAAGGTGAAGATACCATCGTAAATTTTGATCTAAAATTTCGAGATAATCCTCAGAGCTTTAAAAACTCGATTATAAAAAAACCCGTTGAGCAAGTTCAACGGGCTTTTTATTAACTAACTAGACTAAATTATTTATTTATTTGAACTTCATGTGGGTAAGGAATTTCAATACCTGCACTATCTAGAGCTTTCTTAGTTCCCTCAATAGTTGCGAAGTAAACATCCCAATAATCTTCTGGCTTACAGAAAGGACGCACAGCTAAATTCACCGAACTATCTGCCAATTCAGATACGTTAACTGATGGAGCAGGATCTTGTAATACTTGTGGATTTGCCTTTAACATTGCCAACAATACTTCTTTTGTTTTCTGTAAATCAGATCCGTAATCTACACCAACTGTAGTGTCTACCCTAATTTTACCTTCAGCAGTATAATTAACGATGTTTCCATTTGCCATTGCACCATTAGGTACTATAGCCAACTTGTTCTCTGGTGTAACCAATTTGGTCGTAAAAATCTCAATTTCCTTTACACTACCAAGTACACCTTGCGCTTCAATTAAGTCTCCAATTTTATAAGGCTTAAAGATGATCAATAATACACCACCCGCGAAATTGGACAGTGAACCCTGTAATGCCAGACCAATTGCCAAACCGGCTGCTGCAATCACCGCAGCAAAACTTGTAGTCTCAACACCTAATGTAGATACGACCGTTAAAATAAGAAATACTGTAAGTGCCCATTTTGCTAAATTCAACAAAAACCTTTTCAGCGACTCATCGTATTGTTGCTTGGTCATACCCTTATTAGCAACATTTATTAATTTTTTTATAATCCATGAACCAATAATATAAATAATTATAGCTCCAATAATTTTTGGACCATAGAGTACTATAAAATCAATTCCTTTATCCATCCAAATTTCTGCGTCTTTCATTTTTTTAATGTTTGTTAGGTTGTTATTTAATTGTTCTCATTTATTATGACACCAATATTCTTAAATGGTCACATTAAAAATAATGTTAAAGCACACGAAGGGCAAATAAAAAACCCGTTACATTACTGTAACGGGCTGTATTTAAGACAAATAAAATATATTCTTAACTTTTAATTAAATCGCCAAGTTCTTCGAGTCCTTTACCATCAAAATTAGATTTTTCCATTGCCTGTATTAGTTTTACAAAACTTGCCGGGTTCATATCATCCCCTAATACACGAACCAAAACGAGTCCTTTTTCATCGTTATCTCCATAGATAATAACTTCATCAATGGTGTCACCATCTTCCTTTAATTGTAAGGTCGCTTTGCCATACGGAGTATTCATTTTCATAAGTTCACTATAATCCGATCCTTTAAGAATGGATTTAATCGTGTTTTTTTGAACTAAATAATCAGCTTCGTTTTCAGGTTTTTTAGGAAATGCCAATATATTCAGTTTCTTTACCGACGACGCAGCTTCTTTTTCAGCTGCACTTAATTCTGCCTGATCTAAATTTAATAGGCTTGAAGGCAAATCAAACGACATAAAATTAGGATTCTCTGCGTTTGCTATATAATACTCTTGTAAACTTTGTTCTGATGAACATGATGATATGACCAATGTAATGAACATGACCGTCATCCAATATAAGTTTTTCATATTCTGCTTTTTTACAAAAAGATCTTCCATTATCATGGAAGATCTTTTTCTTTAGTCAATTATTTTCCCGATGCTTTGTTCAAATCTTTGGGTAAATCCATTTTACTGGTCAATGTCCCTATTTTATTCAAATCTATATCGCCCGTAAGGCTAACTAGAACAGTTTCAAGTTTTCTGCCTTTATGCCCCACTTCAACATTTTCCAAACCGCTAACGAACATTAATAGTTCTGATACGTGATCTTTCTTTTTACCATCCCTAACATAAAATTTTACGTTTACATCTTTATCTTTTACGCGCATCAACTCTTCTAACTTAGAAGACTTCAAGTATTTCTTAACGGTAGAAGACATATCTGCAGATACCGAACTATCCTCCGTCATAAATACCTTTACATTTTTTAATCCGCTAGCTATTTCCATAAACTCTTGCGCCTCTGGATCGTCGCTAATACTACCTATTTTAGAAACAAGGTCTATCATTCCCTTATTTACTATTACAGACCCAACATTATCCATATCTTCATATTTATCGAATACAGATTGTGAAAAACCCATTGCGGGTAAAATTGCCATTAAAAATACTACTGCTACTTTTCTCATGATTATTGATTTTAAATACCTTCCCCTATTGAGGTTCTGGCGATTGATGAATTATTCTTTTTTATGGTAAGCGTGCCGTTTTAATCACCGACACGCTTATTTTTACTTTAATTTCCCTTTTGGGCCGCTTTTCCTAATTGATCACCACCTGGCAGATCCATTTTGTCGGTCAACTTTGATACCGACCTTAAATTGATGTCCCCTGTTAAGGACAATAGAACAGTTTCCAATTTTTTACCATTGACATCTATATCCATATCCTTTAAACCGGTAACGAACATTAAAAGTTCTTTTACATGATCACTGTCTTTACCTTCCTTAACATAGAACTTTACATTAGAGCTACCGTCTCTTACTCTCATCAATTCTTCAAAAGCAGAACTCTTTAGCCTATTGGTAACCCAACTATCTACATCTTTTGAGATGGCCGCATCTTCAGTGGTAATTACCTTAAAGCTGGTAATTGAATTCACTAGCTCAAAAAATTCTTTTGCTTCTGGATCATCTGAGCTAACACTCATTTTACCCAACATCTGAAACATTTTTGGTTGCATGGCAACAAAGGTTACCTTATCATTATCCTCATATTTTTCAAAAATATCTTGGGCAGTGCTAATTACCGGAGCTAACACTAAAAGTGCTAATACTAGTATCTTTTTCATTTTAATTATTTTTCGTTAAAAATTTATTCGTTGTTTTTTCAAATTCTTCTAAATGGTTCAGTTGCTCTGTACCTTTATTAAAATTCATTGCCAATAAGGCCAAAGCCTCTTTTGCAGATTCAATTTCCTCTGGTGTATACTCATCTGCCAAAGTAACAGGAGGTGGTGTAGGTTGATAAAAATAAAGCCCTACCATAAAGATTGCTATCGCAGCAACGGATGCCCATTTCAAATAATTTTTTCTAGGTTTTAATGGTACCTGCTTTGTAAAGCGTTCTTCTTTTGCTTTTGTAAAGTAATTGAACAAAGGTGCATGCTGTTCTAAATGTGGAGCAACGTTACCCTCTGTAAAGTACTTTCTAAGTGTTTCTTCTTCGGCAACCGTGGTGGTAGCTTCAAAATACTTTTCTATTAATTTTTCTATGTTATGCAATTCCATAATTATGCTTTTCCATTAATTTTTCCCTTACGGTTTTTCTTGCCCTGGACAAAGCTACCCGTATGGCCGTAGGTTTCATATCCAGTAATTTTTCTATTTCATCATATTCATATTGTTCTACATCTCGTAGTTGTAATACCATTTTCTGCTGCTCAGGTAATTCTGCCATTATCCGTTCTACCCAATCAATACTATCTTTTGCCTCTAATTGACCTTGTAAAGAGGTACTAGAATCTGTGTAATTACTATGCACCAATTTTAAATTTCCGGCTTGTTTAGACTTCAAACGGTCCAAACAAAAATTCTTGGTCATGGTCATGGCAAATGCCTCTACATTATTATAACTGTCCATCATATTCTTCTTGGACCACAACTTAATTAAAATCTCCTGCGTTGCATCTTCAGCTTCTTCCGTAGACACCAATAACCTTTTGGCCATGCGGAACAATTTATCCTTAAACGGTAATACTGTATTTAAAAACTCTGTTTGTTTCATTTTGGTTTGGCTGTCTGTAACCTTTCTTATCGGTTTACAAAAAGAAGACGACACTGAACGATTTTTGTTACAATTAATTTTTATTTCTTTGACTTGTAAGTAAATTTAACATCCTATTACTAATTATATACGTACTTACTAAAATGTCTTTTTCGGTATAGTTTATGATAGTTCATAAATTCGTTAAAGCAGTATACCTTTATTAAAATTAAAAATTACTATGAAAAAATTTTTCTTGTCCCTCCTTTGCCTTGGTCTTATTACTATGTCTTGTAGCAATGATGATAACGACCCAGTGGTTGAAGAAGAAGAAATTGAAAATCCTGTAGAAGAAGAAACAGTTGAAGTTGATATTGAAGTCCAAAACTTCTTTTGGCAAACCCTAAACCTTTATTACTTCTGGCAGGGAGATGTGCCCGACTTGGCCGATGACCGTTTTGATACACAGACTGCTTACGAAGAATATCTTGCAGAAAATGATGACCCGGTTGCTTTCTTAGAAAATGACCTATTGTTTTCTGAAGATAGATTTACCTTTTATAGTGATGATTATACCGATTTGGTAAATAGTTCTGCCGGTATCTCTAAAAGTAATGGATTACAGTTTGGCCTTGGTCTAATCTCTGGCACCGAAGACGTATTTGGTTTTGTTGAATATGTTGTTAAAGATTCAGACGCTTCAAGTAAAGACATTAAAAGAGGTGATTTATTTATTGGGGTTGATGGTCAAACATTGAACATTGATAATTATATCGAGTTACTTTTTGGTGATAACGACACTTACACTCTCAATATGGCAGATATTGTGGATGGCGGAATAAGTCCTAGTGACAAAAAAGTTACCCTAACAAAATTTGAGGGACTTGTAGAAGACCCTATTCATGTGAATACGGTAATTACTTCGGGCGATAAAAAAATTGGTTATTTAATGTACAACCAATTCGTTGCCGGATCTGAAGATGCCATGAATGCTGTTTTTGCCGATTTCATTGCGCAAGGTGTAAATGAATTGGTACTTGATTTACGTTACAACCCAGGTGGTAGAGGATCTACAGCTTCTGTTCTAGCCAGTTTAATTAAAGGTACCAATACCAACGATCTGCTTTATAGAACAGTATATAATGCAAAATTACAGGCAGAATTTGATAGTAGCTTAACCGATAATTATTTTGTAAGTACTACGGGCACTACCGATGGTAATTCTGGTGCCGCTTTAAATACATTAAACTTAAGTAAGGTATACATTATTGCTACTGAGGCTTCGGCTTCTGCAAGTGAATTGGTGATGGTCGGTTTAGAACCTTACATTGACGTAGTTCACATTGGTGGTACAACGGTTGGTAAAAACCAAGGTTCGGTATTATTTGTTGATGATCCAGAAGGTGGTAATGTATATGATGCGGA
Source organism: Maribacter litoralis (assembly GCF_902506355.1). Classification (NCBI taxonomy): domain Bacteria; kingdom Pseudomonadati; phylum Bacteroidota; class Flavobacteriia; order Flavobacteriales; family Flavobacteriaceae; genus Maribacter; species Maribacter litoralis. The sequence goes on from NZ_LR733271.1 coordinate 4,243,275, forward strand.
TAGAGTAGACAATATAAACCCTAATGTACAATGGGGACTTCAACCAATAATTAGTAGAGTTGAGAACAGTGCAGGTTTTTCAGATTATGTAGATGGATTAATACCCGATATTGAACTTCCTGAAGATGTTACCAACTTAGGTGTATTAGGCGATGCAAATGAACCTTTACTTGCAAGAGCCATTCAAGAGATTAACGGTAACGGTGCCAAAAGAAATTTTGATGTGGAATTACCAGCTGAGATCGTTTCAAGTTCAAAGTTACATAACCCAAGAAATACTACATTATTATTGAACAATAGTGTACCACTTGCCAAAATTCCTGTAACTGAAAAGAAATAAATTCAAAACATTTTAGTTACACTGTTATGAAGAAGATATTATTATTTATTGCTGTTTTGGCTTTATCCTGCTCTAAAGACGATGATCTATCGTTGCCAAATACGGTTGATCCAGATGGATCGGCAGATGTAGAAGTACAAGATTTCATGTGGAAAGCAATGAACTTTTGGTATTTCTGGCAAGCTAATGTTGATGACCTGGCAGATGATCGCTTTGCTAATACCGAAGAAGGCAGTGCCGATTATACCGCATTTCTTGACTCTGAAGATGACCCAGCGTCTTTTTTTGAGAATAAATTACAGTATATTGAAGATCGATTTAGCTTCTATAATGAAGACTACCGTGAACTTACCAATTCATTGGCCGGTATTTCTAAAAGTAACGGATTGGAATTTGGTCTTGTTCAATTTCAAGATAGTGATGAAATTTTTGGGTTTGTACGCTATATTGTCCCGAATTCAAATGCAAGTACAGTTGATATTCAACGTGGAGATTTGTTTACCGGTGTTGACGGACAAACGTTGACTATTGATAATTATATCGATTTACTTTTTGGTGAGAACGATACGTATACCTTGAACATGGCAGATTTTGAAAATGGAAACATTGTGCCTAACGAAGCAGAGGTAACGTTAACTAAAGAGGAAGGACTTGCTGAAAACCCTGTGTTTCTATCCAAATCTTTTACCATTAGCGGTGAGAACATTGGCTATATTATGTATAACCAATTCACCAATGAATATGACGCCGACCTTTATGCTGCCGTTCAAGATTTAAAAGCTGCAGGAATTACCAATTTAATTATGGATTTACGCTACAACCCTGGTGGCTCTGTAAATACTACTAGGTTATTGGCCAGCATGATCTATGGTACAAACACTTCCGATCTATTTCTAAGAAAGAGATATAATGATAAGTTACAAGAGCAATTTACAGATAGTCAATTAGAAGTATATTTTGCCGATGAGATTGACGGGGAAACAATTAGTTCTCTTGGCTTCGATAAATTATACGTGATTACCTCAGCCAGTTCCGCATCCGCTAGTGAGTTATTGATCAATAGTCTTGAACCTTATATCGATGTTATACAGATTGGTGACGTTACCAGGGGAAAAAATGAATTCTCCACTACTTTGGTAGATGATCGGGAAAATTCATATTTATATACACCTTCAAGAGTTAATAATATTAACCCAGACAACCAATGGGCAATACAACCTTTAATTGGTAGAAATGAAAACGCAGATGGTTTTTATGACTTTACAAGCGGTTTACAGCCAGATTATGAGCTTAAAGAAGATTATAGCAATCTTGGTATTATCGGTGAAGAAAACGAGCCTTTATTAGCAAAAGCCATAGAGGTTATTACTGGTGCTACCGGTAAACGCGACTTTACGGTAAATTATCCCGTAGAAATTATTAGCAGTTCTAAAGAGTATAGTTTAATGAGCGATAAAATGGTTGATGATACGGTCTACAATTTAGAATTCTAAAATTGAGGAATCAAACAATAAAAAAGGGACAGCGAATTCGCTGTCCCTTTTTTTATTATAAACTCAAGGTAAACCCTAAGCGTACATTTCTGCCCCTGGTGGTATAAGAAACCAATTCTGTATATTCTTCGTTCAATAAATTATCGACTGCTAAAAATGCCGATAAGGTACTGCAAAACTCATGTTTCAATTGCAAATTAGCTAAGCTAAAACTATCTAAGGTCACTTCTGAAAAGGTAGCAAAATCAGTATCCGTTCTATCCGATACAAATTGATATGCCAATCCAACATAAGTTTTATCCTTTATTACATAACCTAAAGTTGCATTGATTTTACTCTTAGGCACCCTTAAAGCCAAACCTTCTTTAGAATTTGTATACGTATAGTTGGCATCAAAAGATAGTCCTTTTGCCAGTTCTGACTGCACCCCTACTTCTACTCCATCAAAATGTGCCGTTTCGGCTGCATTTCTGTACTGGCTTTCAAAAGTAACCGGATCAATAGTTACATATTCTATACGGTCGTCTTCTTTTCTATTAAAGTAAATAGCATTGATTATAAAAGTATCAGATAATTTAAACTCCAAACCACCCTCTATAGTACTATCTTCCTCTGGATCCAATTCTGGATTGGCACCAAATGGTCCGTATAATTGCGATAAGTTTGGTGCAATGTAGGATGTAGCATAACTACCCATAAACTTCAGGTATCCACTATTGATGTTAATTCTGTAAGACGGATTTATATTATAGATAAAATTAGAGCCATATTCACTATGGTTGTTTAATCGCAGACCTGCATTTACATTTATGCCCTGCTTACCTACATAGACCGCATTTATATAAGGGTCAACCGTATTTGAATTGTAATCTTCAAAAAACAAAGTTTTATAATCTATATAATTTACACCTATTATCGTATGAAAGTTTTCTGTAAAGGTGTATTTATTAAAAACATCCAACACATATGATTGTGAATCATAACTAGCAGGAAAACTAGATTCAAAAGCCCTCGTAATTTGATTAAATGCCGTATTTACATTAATACTTCCGTTTTCATACTTATACGCAGAACTTAAACCAAATCTTGACTGTTCACTGGTAAAGTAGAAATCTGCATCTTCTATCGGAAATCCATTATCGTAATCGCTATTCAATTTATTATAAAAAGCAGATACGTTAACATCAAAGCGTTCAGAAAATTGATATCCCACTTTAAAATTACCATCTATTCTAGAAACTTCATCTGATTCTGTTCCTATAGCAGCTGATAAACCATCTGTATTTTGATGTCCTCCGGAAGCCAAAATAGATAATTTTCCGTATTTAGCGGTCAAATTCACCGTGTTCGAAATATCGGAAATATTATAATTCTGATCTGCTTCGGTCTGGTTTGTACCATAGCTAGAGATAACATCCAAGGCTAGACCTTCTTTTTTTGCTTTCTTTGTCGAAATATTTATTACTGCGGTTGCCGCTGCATTACCGTATAATGTACTTGCAGCACCTTTTAAAATTTCTATTCGTTCAATTTGATCTGTATTCAATAAACGAAGATCATATTCTGCACTGGTTCCTGAAGGGTCAGATACCTGAATACCATCAATAATTACCAAAACTTGGCGGTTGTTACCACCTCTTACAAACGTAGAAAGATTTTGACCGGCAAAACTTCTGGATCCGTTAATTTCAATTCCGCTTTTGGTATTGATGATTTCAGCTACTGAACGACCTTGGTTCTGTTTCAATTCTTCTTGAGAAATTGAAATCACTGTTTTTCCTGAATTTTCACGCTTTAATTCAAAACGCGAATCACTTACGACTACTTCATCTAATTGTAGCGTTTTAGTAGAATCTTGCTCTTGCTGTGCTCCTACTTTTGCACATAATAATACAGTGACCGTTGGCCACAAAAAATAATTTTTCATTCGTTTAAATTCATAAACGGGAGCGTAGTATGTCTGTACCCATACGCAAACTTTTATCCCGAAAGTTTAACATTGTTTGTTTGAACCAGGCAGGTCTCCTGACTTGTTTAATACTATTTTGCCTTCCCATGATATCCAAACCGGTTTGGATCACAAAGTGGCTTTGCAGTAAATAGCACCTTCTAAAAGAAGTAACCAACAGATTCTATTCGCCAATAAAATCGTTTGAAATAAACTTACAGTTGCGGGAACAGTTCCGGATTTTCACCAGATTCCCTTTTAATTTCATTACCAAGGCAATGAAAACCAAAATTCACGGCGAAAGTAAACATTTAGTTTAATCTTTCTAAGTAAACTTTTATAATACTACATTTGAAAACTAGATGTAAACCCACCATGCTTAAACGATTATTTTTTAGTACCTCCATTCTCTTTTTATGCGGATGCAAGCAGAAAGAAAAAAATGCAATTCCCAAACAAACTACTACCAGCAATGTGCATTTACAATATGCAAATGGTTTTAGTATTGTAAAAAAAGCTAATGGAATTACGGTTATTAATGTACTGACACCCTGGGTAAATGCAGAAACTACTTATAGCTACGCTTTGATCCCGAAAGATATTCAAGCAAGCATAACTTTAGACAAAAATGAGTACGATGCCATTATCTCTACACCGGTAGAAAAGGTTGTCGTTACCTCAACGACCCACATTCCCGCTTTGGAGGAATTAGGTGTTTTAAATCGGCTTATCGGTTTTCCAGATACGAAATATATATCTTCAAAAGCGGCAAGAGAACGAATAGCATCAGGACAAATTATAGAGCTTGGAGTCAATGAAGATTTAAATACCGAAGCTGTTCTAGCATTACGACCAGACCTTATTTTTGGATTTTCAATCAATAATGGCAATAATACATACAAAACCATTCAACGTGCCAACATACCTGTGGTATACAATGGTGAATGGGTAGAAGAAACTCCGTTAGGAAAGGCGGAATGGATAAAGTTTTTTGCTCCGTTTTTCGATAAATCCGAAGAAGCGGACATCATTTTTAACCGTATCGAGAAGGCATATCTTGAAGCCAAGAAATTAGCTTCTAAAGCGGAGAAAAAACCAACTGTAATTAGTGGCGCAATGTATAAAGATATATGGTATTTGCCCAGCGGCAAAAGTTGGGCCGCAAATTTTCTACGTGATGCCAATGCGAATTACCTTTGGAAAGATACCAACGAAAAAGGAAGCCTTTCGCTAAGCTGGGAAAGTGTTTTAGAGAAAGGTCAACATGCAGAATACTGGATAGGTCCAGCCCAATTTGGTTCTTACCAAGAAATGCAATCTGCCAGTCATCATTATGCACAGTTTGATGCCTTTAAACAACAAAAAGTGTTCACTACCGCAAATACTAAAGGTGAAACCGGTGGTACACTATATTACGAATTAGCTCCACAAAGACCAGATCTTGTATTAAAAGATTTAATTCATATTTTACATCCTGGTCTGTTACCCAACTATATACCCTATTTCTTTAAACCACTGCTTTAATTGTCAAATTTGCCTACATATCGCATTCGTTTTACCATACTGCTGCTGGTATTGCTGCTTTGTGCTTGTATAAATATTTGCCTAGGCTCTGTCAATATTGCATTCATTGACAGCCTTAAAATATTATTTGGAACTGTTTCGGAAAACTCCTCTAACTATTATATCATTTGGGAATACCGATTACCAAAAGCGCTAACGGCAATAATGGTTGGTGGTGGATTATCATTAAGCGGATTACTAATGCAAACCTTATTTAGAAACCCATTAGCAGGACCTTATGTACTTGGTATAAGTTCCGGAGCAAGTTTAGGTGCCGCATTATTAATTATGGGTGCTTCATTAATTACTTTATCCGCCTTTAATGATATAACCTTAGCATTGGCATCTAGTTTGGGCAGTTTTTTGGTTTTGTCGTTAGTTTTAGTAGTTGCCGCAAAGGTTAAAGACACTATGGCTTTATTGATTATCGGACTCATGTTCGGTAGTATAACCGCTGCTATAGTTAGTGTATTATCGTATTTTACCAAAGCCGAAAAATTACAACAATATATTTTTTGGTCTTTTGGCAGTTTAGGCGATTTATCTTGGGGGCAGTTGTTGATTGTTGCATTATGTACATTATTGGGGATTCTTCTTAGCGTACTATCAATTAAACCTTTAAATGCTTTTTTACTTGGAGAAAATTATGCCAAAAGCTTAGGTATCGGTTTACAAAAATCTCGCTACACTATTATTATAGCAACGGGGCTACTTGCAGGGTCAATAACCGCATTTGCAGGACCAATTGCTTTTGTAGGTTTGGCGGTACCACATGTTACACGCCAATTATTCCATACAGCCGATCATAAAATCCAAATTCCCGCGGTGCTTTGCTGCGGAGCCATTTTAATGTTATTATGTGATACCATCGCTCAAATACCTGGTTCGGTAAGTGTTTTACCCATTAACGCCATAACAAGTATTTTTGGAGCTCCTATAGTTATTTGGCTATTGGTTCGCAAACGTAAAATGATATTTTAACTTAAAACAGATATTATCTCCCATAACTCTCAACATACCACTCTTTTGATCAACGACCTTAGCATTGGCTATGAGGGTAAGGTGGTTGCTTCAGCTATTTCTTTTAGTTTACAAAAAGGAGAGCTTGCCGCTATTGTGGGGGTCAACGGAATTGGTAAATCTACATTGCTACGTACATTAGGAAATTTTCAACCTAAAATTGCAGGTTCCATACGCATAGATGGCAAAGAATTAGCTACTTACAATGAACAACAAATAGCTTCAAAAATAAGTGTGGTACTTACAGAACCTATCGCTTCTAAAAATTTATCGGTTTACGAGCTATTAGCATTAGGTAGACAACCCTACACCAATTGGCTGGGGAAACTAGGTACTAATGACATTTCCGTAATCTATAAAAGCATAGCCTTATTAGAGCTAGCGCCTTTCTTAAATAAAAAATGTTTTCAACTTAGCGATGGGCAACTACAACGGATACTAATAGCACGTGCATTAATTCAAGATACCGATATTATATTGTTGGATGAGCCCACAACGCATTTAGATCTATATCATAAAGTTTCAATTTTAAAACTATTAAAGTCTATTGCCCACCAAACCAATAAAATCATTTTATACACCAGTCACGAAATTGAACTTGCTATTCAATTATGCGACAAAATGTTGATATTAGATGGCGACACCAATGCCTTTGATCAACCTTGTAAACTAATTGAAAATAATAGTTTTGACTCCCTTTTCCCTCCTGATACTATTTCTTTTGATGCTACTACCGGTTCTTTTAAGATTAAAAAATAGCTATTTTAACATTTATCAGAAATTAGATAGGGTATGTTAATTAAAAACAGACCAGCTCTTTTAAACTTTACTTTGCAATCAAGTATCTTTACAAGATCACTGTAGCATTCACATGAACGAAATTTACATATACATAGCTATAACAATCCTCTGCCTTGCCATTGGCTATTTTCTTGGTAATTATATTCAGCTGTTAAAAACGAAATCCCGACAAAGTATGTTAGAGGAACGTGAGCAGCAAATGCATAACAACCTATCTGTTTTTCAAGACCGACTACAGGAAAGTGAAAAACAAAAACTTCAACTACAATCTGAAAAAGAACTTTTAAGCCATAAAATTGTTCGCTACCAAGCAGATATTGAAAATTTGCAGCAAAAGAACAGCGAGCAAAAAGATGAAGTTGAAAAGCTTCAAGAAAAATTCACCAAAGAGTTTGAAAATCTTGCAAATAAAATTTTAGAAGAAAAAAGTTTAAAATTTACGGAGCGTAACGAGAAGAACATAAAAAACATCCTCACTCCTTTAAATGAAAAAATACTGCTTTTTGAAAAGAAGGTGGAAGAAAGTCAAAAGGAAAACATCAGTATTCATTCAGCTTTAAAGGAACAATTATTAAACCTACAGACCCAAAACATTAAAATTACCCAAGAAGCTGAGAATTTGACCAAAGCCTTAAAAGGTGACAGCAAAATGCAAGGCAATTGGGGCGAGTTGGTATTAGAGCGTGTTTTGGAGAAATCGGGATTGGAAAAAGACCGGGAATACACCGTACAGCAAAGTTTTACCCGTGATGACGGAAGCCGAGTGTTACCAGATGTTATCATCAACTTACCCGACGGCAAGAAAATGGTGGTGGATTCTAAAGTTTCCCTTACAGATTACGAGCGTTACGTAAATGCCGAAGATGAGCTTAAAGAAAAGTATTTAAAAGACCACATCAACTCCCTTCGAAGACATGTAGACCAATTATCCGCTAAAAAGTACGAAGACCTTTATGAAATGGAGAGTCCCGATTTTGTACTGATGTTCGTACCAATAGAACCAGCTTTTGCTATTGCTATAAATCATGATAGTTCATTGTACAATAAAGCATTTGAACAGAATATAATTATTGTTACGCCCTCTACTCTTTTGGCTACCCTACGTACTATTGACAGTATGTGGAACAACGAAAAACAACAACGAAATGCCATTGAAATTGCCCGACAAGCGGGTGCTCTTTATGACAAGTTCGAAGGCTTTGTTGGTGACCTTATGAAAGTGGGTAAAAAAATGGACGATGCCAAAAGTGAATATCGTGGCGCAATGAACAAATTGATTGAAGGTAGAGGTAATATCGTAACCAGTATAGAAAAGCTTAAAAAAATGGGTGCAAAAGCAAAAAAATCTATTCCAGAATCCTTAATTAACCGTGCAATGGAAGATGAGGATTTTGAAGAAGAACCCAAATTAAAATTATAAACCAACCACTTATTATACATTAAAACTAAACACATGAAAAAGATAGTTTCATTATTTTTATTAGGCATTGTCGTAATCGGTGCGCTTTATTATGCCTTTATATACTTCGTAACCTTTAGCGAAGGTGTACGCTCTGGAGAACTCATTAAAATAAGCCACAAAGGCGTACTGGTTAAAACTTGGGAAGGTGAAATTAGCCAGGGAATTTCTGGTGCTCAAATTTTCTCATTTTCCGTATTGGACAAGGATAAAGAGGTCATAGAAAAATTACAGGAATACCAAGGTCAGTATGTAAAAGTAAATTATGTAGAACGCTATACGACTTTCTTTTGGTTGGGCGACACCAAATACTTCATTACCGAAGTACACCCTGAAAAATCACCTCATTTTAGAAATTAAATAACCCCAGAATATTATAGCAACAAGTTTATGGAAAAGTTTAAAAGTGTAAAAGAATCTAGAGTTTCTATAACAGAGTTGATGCTTCCGTCCCACTCTAATTTTGGAGGAAAGGTACATGGCGGGCATATATTGAACTTAATGGATCAAATTGCCTTTGCCTGTGCCTCTAAACACTCTCAACAGTATTGTGTAACCGCTTCTGTTAATCGAGTAAACTTTCTAAACCCTATTGAAGTGGGTGAACTGGTCACCTTGAAAGCAAGCATCAACTACACTGGTAGAACATCTATGGTAGTTGGTGTTCGTGTAGAATCGGAAAATATAACATCGGGTACTAAAAAGCATTGCAATTCATCATATTTCACCATGGTAGCTAAGGGAACAGATGGTAAAAATGTTCCCGTACCAGGTCTTATCATAACAGATGATCAAGGAGTAAGAAGATTTGCACGCAGCAAATACCGTAAACTTGAAGCTCAAGAAAGAGACACCAAGTTTGAATCTAAATCCTTCAACTCAGAAGATTATATTAAAGAATTGGAATCTGAGAATATTAAGATTGATATGAAGTAAGCAATTTTGCCGCGGCAGCATCTAAGAACCAGACCAAGTCTTTTGTTTTAGGTGCTACGTGACTTGCTGGGTAATCTATATACCCTTCTTCCCTATCCACAATTACTTTCACTTTTTCAGCCTTGCTCTCGCCTGTTACCAAAAAAGTAACGGTTTTGGCATTATTGATTATTCTACCGGTAAGTGAAACTCGTTTTTGACCAGATTCTGGGTGTGTAGCCACTTCGCAATTATCTGGAGAAACCCATAAATTGATTTCGTGCGGAAAAATAGATGCCGTATGCCCGTCATCACCCATACCCAAAATCACTAAATCGAATTGAGGCAAGCCCAATTCTTTTGGTAATTCTTTTTCCAGCAGTTCTCCATATCGTTTTGCTTCTTGCTTTGGATCTGCCTCACCTTTTATTCTATGAATATTTCCTTCCGGTATATCTACTTTAGAAATAAGATGCTCAACCGTCATTTTGTAATTACTCTCATCATCATCTGGTGCAACACATCTTTCATCTCCCCAATACAAATGAATATTTTTCCAATCTATATCATTTGAAAATTCATCCGCTAAAACATCGAAGACTATTTTAGGTGTACTACCACCAGATAAGGCAATATGAAAAGCGTCTTGAGTACCCGATTTTTCAATTAGATACTTAGAGAACTCTTCTGCTACCTTTATTTTATTTTGATATACTTTTAATTCCATTCTAAACTTTTACTTTAATTATAATGCCGTTTAATTAGCAAATAACACAATAGCCAGATTCGTCTGCCAAGTTCTCGCTAGGGTTACGCCACTCACCCAATCCTTCTATAAGATCATTGGCATTTTCTGGTCCCCAAACACCGGCCGCATAACCGTACATTTTTACATCTTTACTATTTTTCCAATACTCTAGAATCGGATCCACAAATGCCCAGGCAGCTTCAACCTCATCTGCTCTTGCATATAAAGTAGCATCACCTTGCATGGCATCTAACAACAGACGCTCGTATGCTTCCATTACGTGAGTTTCGGTTAAACTAGAATAGTAGAAATCCATATTTGCACGTTCTACTTCAAAACCTTGACCAGGTACCTTTACTCCAAATTTAATCAAGATTCCCTCATCGGGCTGAATTCGAATGACTAATTTATTGTCTTTATTACTTATGCCCGACTCTTTAAATATCTGATGATGTGGAGTTTTAAAATGTATAACTACCTCTGTTACCTTTGTAGGCATTCGCTTGGCCGTTCTTACATAAAAAGGTACATCTGCCCAACGCCAGTTATCGACAAAGAACTTAATTGCAGCAAATGTCTCTGTTGTTGAGTTTTCATCTACACCTTCTTCTTCACGGTATCCCTTTACTTCTTGACCATCAATTTTAGAGGCTACATACTGTGCCCTGATCGTATTTTCAAAAAGCGTTTGCTCATCCTTCATAATTTTAAGAGACTTCAATGCCTTCAATTTCTCATTACGAATTTCTTCCGCATCTGCACTTAATGGAGGCTCCATTACTATTAATGCAACAATTTGCAATAAATGGCTCTGAAACATATCTCTCAATGCACCAGATTTATCATAATAGCCACCTCTTTTTTCAACACCTACACTTTCTGCATTGGTAATTTCTACATGGTGAATATAGTTACGGTTCCAAAGTGGCTCAAAAATACTGTTGGCAAAACGCGTTACCAATAAATTCTGTACCGTTTCTTTACCTAAATAGTGATCAATTCTAAAAATCTGACCTTCCTTAAAATAGGTATGTAGCCCATCATTAAGTTCCTTAGCCGATTCTAAACTATAGCCAAATGGCTTTTCTACGATTAGTCTTCTCCAACCTCTAGATTCGTCATTTAACCCTTGATCAGATAAATTTTTCGCAATTGGTTCATATAAACTAGGTGGTGTAGACAAATAGAACATATGGTTACCATTGGTACCATATTTTTGATCTAAATCTGAAATACGCTTTTCTAAACGCTCATAAGAGGTATCATAGTCTGAACCTAAATCTTCATAAAAAAGCTTATCGGCAAATTTCTGAATATAATCCGCATCGAACTCCTCTCGCTCCTTTTCTAAATATGGACTTTCTAAAACTACTTTGTTTCTAAATATTAAATCGCCCAAATCACTCCTACTCACACCTAATACCACAAAATTTTCAGGAAGATCGTTTCCTTTATATAAATTGAATATTGCAGGTATTAGTTTTCTTGCCGTTAAATCTCCAGATGCTCCAAAAATTATGAGCATATGATTTTCTGTCTTTTTCATTTTTAGGTAGATATTCTTTTATTCGTCAAATATCTTAAAAAGTACGCCATTATCGGGCTTTATTAAGATACAATTTGGATTTAAAGTCAATATTTTAAATTATTTTTGATTCGCATTATGTTACAAACAACAAACAGCTATTAAGTTGTAACATTTCAATGTCTTTTAATTATAAAACATTCAATTTATGTATGATTTTGGTTTAGTAGGTCTTGGGGTAATGGGACAAAATTTTATCTTGAACGTGGCAGATAACGGATTTTCTGCCTATGGATATGATTTAGATGACGAAAAAGTTGAGGCTTTAAAGACTTTAGGTGGAGATTTAGATAAAGTAAGTGCATCTAGCAACATAAAAACATTTGTAAAAAATTTAAAGCAGCCACGTAAAATTATGCTTTTGGTACCGGCGGGAAAAATTGTCGATGGGGTAATAGAATCACTTTTACCGCATATAGACAAGGGTGATATCATCATTGATGGCGGAAACTCTTTCTTTACCGATACCGATAGAAGAGAAGCTGATTTACAAGTAAAAGGAATCAACTTTTTTGGTGCCGGTGTATCTGGTGGCGCAAAAGGTGCCCGTAGAGGACCAAGTATTATGCCTGGTGGTTCAAAATCTGCGTACGAGCATATTCAACCAATTTTTGAAGCCGTATCGGCAAAATATAATGGTGAACCATGTGTTGCCTATTTAGGACCTAAATCTGCCGGAAACTATGTGAAAATGGTTCACAATGGTATAGAGTACGGGTTAATGCAACTAACTTCTGAAATTTATGATGTTCTTAAAAAAGGAGGTGATTATGATAATGATGAGTTACATAGCACTTTTGCCAAATGGAACTCAGGTAGACTGCAATCTTTTTTAGTTGAAATTACATCTGAAATTTTTGAGCAGGAAGATGATTTGACCAAAGGCAGATTGGTAGATCAAATTCTAGATAAGGCAAAACAAAAAGGTACCGGTAAATGGACAAGCCAAAATGCCATGGATCTTGGCATTCCTGTACCATCTATAGACGTTGCTGTTAGTATGCGTGAACTATCTGCCCTAAAGGATGAAAGAATCAAAGCTGATGCTTTGTATGACAGACCATCTGTTACACATATGGATAAAGAGAAGTTAGAAGAGCTTACCGAAAAAGCGCTTTACTTTTCATTTATTATCACATATTCTCAAGGTCTTCATCAATTGGCAGATGCTTCTAAAGAATATGGTTACGATTTGGATATATCGGTTATTGCAAAAATATGGAGAGCGGGTTGTATTATACGTGCCGGACTTTTAGCAGATATTACAGAAGCATTTAAAGCGGAACCATCATTACCTAACCTTTTGCTTTCGCCTAATTTTGTTGACAAAGTAAAAGAAACGGTTGGTGCAGCTAGAGAATTAGTGGCATTTGGAGCACAGAACGGAATTCCTTTACCTGGACTATCAAATTCCCTTACATATTTTGATGCGTATACTTCTAGCAAGTTGCCATTAAATTTAATTCAAGCACAACGTGATTATTTCGGTTCTCACACGTATGAGCGTTTAGATCGCGAAGGTATTTTCCATACAGAATGGGAAGATTAAAATATGACATTTGAAAAATAGAAAGTTTAGTGGTGGTATTTGCCTTTTTTGTATTCTTGCAATAACAGTATTCTCTTGCAGACAAAAATCTGCGGAAGAGGTGCCTGTTGAGATTTTAGATAATCATACATTGAATAGAAAGGCAAATACCGCCTCAAACAATGCTTTTAAAAGACAAGTTTACGTTCCTATTTATTCAGATATCTATAATCAAACAAGAGATTCTCGAACGCTACTGACGGCTACTTTGAGTATTAGAAATACTAGTTTAAAAGATAGTCTATTCGTAAGTAAGATCGACTATTACAATACTGAAGGAGATTTGGTACGAAGCTATATAGACTCCCCTATTTATCTTACCCCAATGGAAACTATTGATTATGTCATAGAACAACAAGACACCTCGGGTGGTAGCGGTGCTAATTTTATGATAGATTGGTATTCAAAGAAAAAATTAAATCCATTGTTTCAAGCTGTTATGGTAGGTGGTCTGGGAGCTCAGGCATTCTCTTTCACCACTGAAGGCATTGAAGTTTTCGAAGAATAGCTCTAAGCTTTTAAAATATACTTAAGTCTACTTATCACACTACACTTCATGTATACCATTTATGTTATAGAACTATCTAAAAAAGTATACACTGAACATAGAAAATTCAGAGAAGCCAACCCACAATTTAACGGTGTGTTAGAATGCTTGTATGTGGGCATGACCAGTAAAACCCCAAAGGAACGATTTGATCAACACAAAAAGGGAACTTTAAGCAAAAAAGGACACAATATATCTTCTAAAATTGTTAACAAATATGGGCTCTACCTACGCGGTAGTCTTTTTAACCACATAGATCCTGTAACTACAAGAGCAGAAGCATTAAAAATTGAAAAGGAGCTTGCTTTAGAGCTAAGGCGAAAAAAGTATGCCGTTTGGTTTAATTAAAATTACCTATTGCTCTGGTATAGGTGTTACAGCATCTAATAGTTCATCTTCCATACCATAGTACTTTAATGCAAAACCGAAGGCAACGACGGACAGTATTATACCTATAATGAAAATGGTATACGTCCACCTCAATAATCGGTACTTTTCTTGTAAAACCTTACCTAGATAATACAAGTCCATACTCAATGAATCATAAATAGTATCTTGGCTCTTTATGATATCTCTAATCTTTGATTTAAAGTCTTTCACATTCATGGTATGAAAATTACCGAAGAAGAGATAATTTGTATCCTTTTTATTGATTTCGTTTTCAACCACATCTTCATTATCAACCTTTGGTCTAGTAGCCAATACCGACATGATCATTGAAGCAATACTAAATAGAACGAAAATAACCGTAGGATAAATAAGATATGAATTTGATGGCGTATCTAGTTTAGGCAATAAATTAGCTAACAAAAGAGAGATTATAATAGCATTGACAGATAAAAGAATATTTGCCTTGGTATCTGCAATATCACTTAATTTTATATGATTTCTTAATTCAATTCGATATAGGGATTGAATAGCTCTCTGCGGACTTTCATCTTTTAGCTTAGCTTTTAAAACTTCTTTCCTTTCTGTTTTTTCCGCTTTCTGCAACCGAGAAATCAACGAAAGAATATTATCTTCTTTCTCTTCTTGCCAATTTTCCTTCGCATATTCGGTATAAAACCGATGTTTTACCCTTAACTCTTCTACATAATCTAAACGCCATGTATCCATATCGGGTACAGATTTGTCAAAATTTTCAAGTTCAAGCCTCAACAACTGCAACATCTCTTCAAAATCCTCTGAGGCGTAAAACCATGTACGAACATCTTTTACAATCTTCTCAGATACACTCTTCGGTTCTTTATTGTTCCAAGCGCTACGTATTAAATCGAGTACTTTGTCGATTTTATCTTTATCAACATTATTATCCCGCAAATAGTTAGACGCCAACTGCACACTTTCCTCTACATGATTGTTATAATCTACTGCATAACCGGCATGAATAAAACAAGTAGCAATTAAGATCTCATTTCTATCGTTCTTGGACACTTCACTATCTTCCAATATTTTTTCTGCCTTACCTATGGTTTTCTTGGCATAACCTTGGGTATGAAAAAGAAAATTCTTGTTCATCTGTTCAGCTAACAAGTTCTTTATATATTTCTCGGTTTTTTTTACTAGAATCTCAGTCATAATTTTATATTTCTAATTTCAACAATTTGGCATTACCTTTTGATGAAATTTATTTATCGGTACAGTTAAAACAACCCATTTCTTCTTTGGTCATTTCAATATCCTCTGAACCTTTTAATGCCGTGGTCAGCCTTTCACTCTTTTTAATCTCGTGGTAAAATTGTGTCGCATATGCTACCAAGTGCTTACGCCTGTTCTTTACTTTTGCTATAAGCTCTTCTCCATCCAATTCATAAATTGACTGCGGCCATACTGTAAATGATGATGCTATTGCATCGTCTGTCAATAATGACTGTAATTTTTCTGCCTCTTTCTTAAAGGTCGATAAAGGAATATCTTGCAGAAAATAAATATCAAAAGGCGAAATTAGACCAGGTAAAAAATCGATTTCCTTTTCAAAACTCTGCACCTCTGGCAAAAAGGCATTGTTAGAGATAAGTGATGGCAAAACACCTTCTAAATTAAAAAAGGCATTATCTCTATCACATGGTAAAGGAATTGCTTTTACGGCATCACCATTATTTTCAATAGCCCAACCCCACTGCTTTGCATGTCTATCCCAATCTCCTATTAAAAGATCGAACAGTCTAGCTCTTACCAATGATTCAGTACTAAGCTCTACCTTGCTCGGATGCTTTATTTTCAGCTCTTGCAAATCGTCAGTATCTATTAATGAATCAACATTCTTTAACTGCAACCACTTAGCATTTCCTTCGGTTTCGTATTCCAATAGAAATAGTCTATTGCCATATTTATGATTATAATCTGAAAGAAACTTTTGTTTTGGCACAAATACTAACTGCGGTCTAGTATTGAGCACACCCACCTTATTAGATAGCTGTGCAACTACCAATGCAGCATACGGATGTTGTGCCGAAATTCCGTCCACAATTATGTTTTCTATACCCAAAGTCTCCGCTATTTTAGGCACCAAGGGAGATGGGTCTTTGGTTACACTCCTTAAAGTCATTAATGTTCCATCCTCTTTCTGTAGTTTTAAAGAATGTGTCTGTTTTCCGCCACCTTCTTCTAAAATTTTAAGTGGATTTTCTTTTTCATTCAAGAATAAAATTGGAACTTTAATTGGTGTTGACCACGCCTCTCTATATTGTTCGCCCTGCATTACGGTTTTTACCCCATTTGCCTCGTACAAAGTACTTGCCGCAATCAAAACTGAATCGTATTGCCTAAAATTAATCTTATCTACATCTGGCATGCCTAAAATTTCGCAAGTTTTAAAGGTCTCTGCGGTACTTGATAGTGACCAATAAGTCAAAGCGGCAAAAACCAATAATAACACCCCAATACCCAATATTAATTTTTTCAAGTTCTTTTATTTAATCTACAATCAAGTTTACCGATAAAATCAAAAAGTTAATTACCGGATAAAATTATTTTTTAACCTAAAAAGCGGTTACACCATACCTCTTAACAGAAGATTATTATTTTTAAATATTAATAGTTAAAATTTTAGTTATATCTTAATTTAATCAAGTATTTAATTTCATATTAATATCTAATTTTAAAATACACCGTATTATCATGAATGGATTAATAATGGATTACCCGCTTACCACAACCACTATTTTAAATTATGCAAAGAGCGCTTTTCCCGATAAAAAATTAATATCCTATTTACCTGATGGAACAAGGCATGAATACACTTATGGACAACTATATAAACGGTGCTGTCAACTTGCAAATGCCTTAAAGAACAAACTTGGAATCACGAAGGGCGATATGGTAGGCACTTTTGCCTGGAACCACTATCAGCATGTAGAACTGTATTACGGCATACCAGGCATTGGCGCTGTTTGCCATACAATAAACATTAGACTATCATCGCAACAGACGGAATTCATTATCAATCATTCTGAAGACAAGGTCATATTTGTTGATGCTACATTAGTGCCTCTTTTAGAAAAAATTGCCCCTCTATTGGAAACCGTAGAAAAGTACATCATTATAAATGCGGCTTCGGGTTTCACCACTTCCCTGCCTAATATTATGCATTATGAAGATTTAATTGGTGAGCAAATAGAAACCATAGACTGGCCTTCCTTAAATGAAAACGATGCTAGCGGTATGTGTTACACAAGCGGCACTACCGGTATGCCAAAGGGTGTGCTATACTCACATAGATCAACATACTTACACGCCATGACCATTCTTACCCCAAATGCCGGCAATTACAGTAATAAGGACACAATTTTACTCATTGTACCACAGTTTCATGTTATGGCTTGGGGTTTTCCCTATATGTGCCTTTTAACGGGATCAGATATGGTAATGCCATCTCTACATTTACAACCCGATGCGATCATAAAAATTCTAGAAAGCGAAAAGATCAATAAGGCTAATGGGGTACCATCTATATGGAGAGGTGTTTATGAAGCAATGAAAAAGAATCCGCCAAAAACTAAATTAGCTTTAGAGGAATATCTTGTTGGTGGTTCTGCCCTATCTGCAAGTCTTATTGAAAATTTTGAAAAAGATTTTGGTATTAAAGGTGTACAAGCCTGGGGAATGACGGAAACCTCTCCCTTAGGTACCGCTAGTAGATTACAGCAAAAGCATGAGAATCTTAGCGAAAAGGAACAAATTAAAATAAGAGCAAAACAAGGAATTGAATTTCCCGGTATAGAAATGCGTATAGTTGGCGATGATGGCGAAGTTGCTCCTCGTGATGGGAAAACAATGGGAGAATTACAAGTGAAAGGTGCTTGGGTCATAAAGTCCTATTTTAAAACCAATAGCCGAGATAGCTTCACGAAAGATGGATGGTTTAGAACTGGAGATGTCAGTACAATCGATGCGGATGGCTACATGGAAATTACTGACCGTACTAAAGACTTGATTAAAAGTGGCGGAGAATGGATTTCTAGTGTCGCCCTTGAATCGGCATTAATGTCACATCCAAAAATTAGTGAAGCAGCCGTTATTGCCATACCCGATGAAAAATGGTCAGAAAGACCGTTGGCCACAATAGTTTTAGCAGACAAAAATAATACTGTTTCAAGTGAAGTGCTAAAAGAATATTTAGCAAAAGATTTTGCGAAGTATCAAATTCCTGATCATTTTGTTACTATAGATCAAGTACCCAAAACTAGTGTGGGTAAATTTGACAAGAAGGAAATAAGAAGATTGTATGCAGAAGGAAAACTCTAATATTTTAGAGTTTTCCTTCTGCTTTTCAAGATTAGTCTAATTATAGGACTATTTACTTAAATACATTTTACGTCTAGCATAAAGATTGTAAAATTCATCATCTTTTAGGCTATCTATAAATAAAATACTCTCTCCTGTACTCTTCATTTCAGGTCCTAAATTCTTGTTCACATTTGGGAATTTATTGAAAGAGAATACTGGTTGCTTAATAGCAAAACCTTCTAGTTGCGGATTAAAATTGAAGTCTTTCACTTTTTTCTCGCCTAACATTACCTTGGTTGCATAATTTACATAAGGCTCTTTATATGCCTTAGCTATAAAAGGAACCGTTCGAGATGCTCTTGGGTTTGCCTCGATTATATAAACAACTTCATCTTTTATCGCAAACTGTATATTAATCAACCCAACTGTATTCAATGCCAAAGCAATCTTCTTGGTGTGATCTTTTATTTGCTGCATAACCAACTCACCTAGGTTAAATGGTGGCAAAGTGGCATTTGAATCTCCTGAATGAATTCCACATGGTTCAATATGTTCCATGATCCCAATGATATACACATCTTCACCGTCACAAATAGCATCCGCTTCCGCTTCAATAGCGCCATCTAGGTAATGGTCTAACAACAGTTTATTGTTTGGTATTTTTCTAAGAAGATCCACTACATGTTCTTCTAACTCTTCTCTATTAATAACAATCTTCATTCCCTGACCACCTAAAACATAAGACGGTCTTACCAATAATGGAAAATCTAATTCATCCGATAGCGCTAAAGCCTCATCGGCTGTTTCTGCAACACCAAATTTTGGGAACGGAATATCATTTTCTTTTAAAAGATCGGAGAAGTTACCTCTATCCTCTGCTAAATCTAAAGCTTCAAAACTAGTCCCTATGATCTTAATCCCATATTTAGATAACTTTTCAGCAAGCTTAAGTGCAGTCTGCCCGCCTAATTGAACTATAACCCCTTCTGGTTTCTCATGACGGATAATGTCATAAATATGTTCCCAGAAAACAGGTTCAAAATACAGTTTATCTGCCGTATCAAAATCTGTAGAAACTGTCTCTGGGTTACAGTTGATCATAATGGTTTCATAACCACATTCTGCAGCGGCTAACACACCATGAACACAGCAGTAATCAAACTCGATACCTTGACCTATTCTATTTGGACCGGAACCAAGAACTACAATTTTCTTTTTATCGGTAACAATACTATCGTTCTCTACATATCGTGTGCCATCTGGCTTTTCTATTTCTTCTTCAAAAGTTGAATAGTAATATGGTGTCATTGCTTTAAACTCAGCTGCACAGGTATCTACCAACTTATAAACTCTATTGATATTGAGTTCTGTTCGCTTATTGTATACTTCACTCTCATAACAATCTACCATATGCGCAATTTGTCTATCGGCAAATCCTTTTTGCTTTGCTTCTAACAACAAATCTTTTGAAAGTGTAGCAATGGTATATTTTGAAATCTCTTTTTCCAAAAAGTGCAGTTCTTCATATTGCTTTAAGAACCACATATCGATTTTGGTAATTTCATGAATACGACTTAATGGAATACCCATTTGAATGGCATCATAAATTACAAATACACGATCCCAACTTGGTATGGTAAGCTTACTTATGATCTGTTCATAATTTTTATATCCTTTACCATCTGCACCTAAACCATTTCTCTTAATTTCTAACGATTGAGTTGCTTTGTGCAAGGCTTCTTGAAAAGAACGACCTATTCCCATTACCTCTCCAACAGATTTCATCTGAAGACCTAAGGTGCGGTCAGAACCTTCGAACTTATCAAAGTTCCAACGAGGAATTTTTACGATTACATAATCCAACGTTGGCTCGAATAATGCCGATGTAGATTTTGTAATTTGATTATCCAACTCATCTAAAGAATAACCTATAGCTAATTTTGTAGCAACTTTTGCAATAGGGTAACCCGTAGCTTTTGATGCCAAAGCTGAAGATCTTGATACACGCGGATTAATTTCAATTGCAATAATATCTTCATTTTCATCTGGACTAACGGCAAACTGTACATTACATCCTCCTTCAAAATCACCGATACTACGCATCATTTTGATAGCCATATCTCGCATCTTCTGAAAGGTTCTATCGGATAATGTCATTGCCGGTGCTACCGTTATGGAATCGCCTGTATGTATACCCATTGGATCCATATTCTCAATAGTACAGATAATAACTACGTTATCGTTTTTATCGCGAAGAAGCTCCAACTCATATTCTTTCCACCCCATTAGGGCTTTATCGATCATTACCTCATGTATAGGCGAAATCTCCAAACCATAACTTAATTGCTCGTCAAAATCTTCTGGCTTGTATACAATAGATGCTCCTGCACCACCAAGGGTATATGAAGCACGTATTACTAAAGGAAAACCAAATTCCTGAGCTATTTCTTTTCCTTTTAAGAAAGAAGTTGCCGTTGCTTGTGGTGCCATGCCAACACCAATTTTCAACATTAACTCTCTAAACTGCTCTCTATCTTCGGTAATGTTAATTGCATCAATATCTACACCGATCAATTCGACACCGAAATCTTCCCAAATTCCTTTTTTATCGGCCTCTATACACAAGTTCAATGCGGTTTGACCTCCCATAGTTGGTAAAACGGCATCAATTTGTGGATGTGCTTTTAAAATTTCCACAATCGACTTAGTTGTCAAAGGTTTTAGATAAACATGATCGGCCATCGATGGATCGGTCATAATGGTCGCTGGGTTACTATTTATCAAAATAGTTTCGATACCATCTTCACGTAACGAACGTAAAGACTGACTACCTGCATAATCAAATTCACATGCTTGACCGATAACTATAGGACCTGATCCTATTAATAAAATGGAGTTTAAATCTTTTCTTTTTGGCATTTTTAAAACTTTGTATTTTGGGAATTGGACAAAAAAAAGGTGTTACTTTCAGAAAAGTAACACCTAAATATTTTTAAAACAATGAAATCATTATTTTTTATGACTTGGTTCAGAGGAAACAGTTAACTTCTTTCTTCCTTTTGCTCTTCTTCTTGCAAGAACTTTTCTTCCATTAACGGAAGCCATACGCTCACGAAAACCGTGTTTGTTCTTTCTTTTTCTCTTTGATGGTTGAAACGTTCTCTTGCTCATCGCCTATATAATTAAATGCTTTGTATTAATTTTGAAATTCGTCCTTTTCAAAGGACAGGTAAAACTGGGCGCAAATATACAAAGAGTTTTTGCTTTAGCAAGGGTTATGAAAAAAAATATTTTTATAAATCCGTACGTCTGAAAACGAAGCTTTTGATTAATTTTGCCCGAATTCAATTTTTGCCTTGAAACCGCTTTATTTTAATAGGGTTTTGATAAAAATTAAAATTTCAATTTAACGATCAACTAGATTAAAATACTCAAAATATGTTCAATAAAAATTTAAAATTAGTTATTGCAGGACTAATAATTGCCTACGCCGTATACCAATTTATAGAAGGTAATATTGGAAATGGTATATTTCTTATCCTATTCTCTTTAATATTTATATTCCTTTATTTTAGAAATGAAATCATTCTCTTGGCATTTTTAAGAATGCGTAAGCAAGATTTGACCGGAACAAAAAACTGGTTAGATAAAATTAAAAACCCTGAAGCTGCATTAACCGTTAAACAACAAGGTTATTATAACTACCTACACGGTATCATTTTTTCACAAACCAATTTAACCCAGGCGGAAAAATACTTTAAAAAAGCATTAAAGCTAGGTCTTACGATGGACTATGATGTTGCTATGGCAAAACTTAGCTTGGCAGGCATATCTATGCAGAAACGACGCAAAAGAGAAGCTACTACATTATTGAACGAAGCAAAAAAGCTAGACAAAAACAATATGTTGACGGATCAAATTAAAATGATGCAGCAACAAATGAAAAAAATCTAAATTTATTTGGTTCCTCGATAATATCCTTTATTCGGAATTTCTATAGTATACTTTTTTCGAGAACTATTATTTAAATGCGCCTCTCTCAACCATGGGTTATGGCGCTTTAATATTTTATAATTGATTTCGTACTCTTGAGCAAAGTCGGCAAAATCAGCAACTGGCTCATCTATTTCTACCGTAAAAGTAGGTACAGCCTCGTACATGTCTTCTTTTTCTATATGAAAACCATACTTTTCAGGATTAGAAAGAATCTCCTTTATAGCCATAATTCTGAACACATATCTACCGGTTTCACTACCCAGCAATAAATCCCAATAATTATCAACTTGCTGTATACCCATGTATTTGTTGATCGCACCAGGACCTGCATTATAAGCAGCTGCCGTTAAAGCCCAGCTACCATATTTATTCTTCCATCTATTTAAATACTTACAAGCTACTTCTGTAGATTTTTCTAGGTGATAACGTTCATCTACGTTAGAATTTACTTCAAGACCATACTCCCTACCCGTACCTTTCATAATTTGCCAAAATCCTGTAGCCCCAGCAGGAGAAACCACATTTGTTAAACCGCTTTCTGCAACAGCCAAATATTTAAAATCATCTGGAATACCATTTTTTGCTAAAATCGGCTCTATAACCGGAAAATATTTATGAGCTCTTTTAATAAGTAAAACGGCATTTGACTGCCAGTATGTATTCACCAAAAACTCACGATCAATTCTTTCTAAAATCTCTGGATCATCTTGTGGAACCACTTCCCCCGCGAAATTTAAATTCTCAGGTATCTCAATAGACGAAATTTTATATGATTTTGCCACATTTTTCTGAACACTATCATTTACCACTAAATTGTCTTTAACAACGGCTGCATTGGTATTACCCACGGCAAATATCAATGTACCCGCAACAAATACCACTCCTAACAACATCAATACATTCTTAATAGTTTTCATGAATTTTATTTTTTAATTTGTTTCTACCCACTTTTATAGTCTACCAAAGGTATATATAGAACTATCTTATTCCAAAATAATTGTTGGCAAGTTCTCGTTAAACCATTTTGCCCTATGAATTATCATGGTATGGGTTCCATTCTTAACCCGAATACAATTGGATATATGATTTATTGGAAAAACAGTGTCTTTCTCCCCATGAATATGTACCAATTTATCACACGGTACTTCTTGATTCCAATTTACCAATTCATGAATACACCAATCTATATAATTTTTATCTCTAATTGACAGATACTTTTCATATAACGACAACCTCTTGGTTACGCTTTCACCAAAGGCATATTTGGCAACTAATTCTACATTATTGATCAACCCTGTGGGAAGCAATTTATGTATACTGGTGTATCTTGCAAACAACATTCTTTTTGGTAGCTCATGTCGCGTTTTTACACTTGAAACGATAATTACCTTTTTTACCTGTATATATTTGGTCATTTCTTGTACCAGAAGCCCACCTAATGACACACCTAACAACACCACATTATCTTCATTGATTTCTCCGCTCATTTTCTTTGCATAGTCAGTAAAGGAAATACCCTTTGTAGGAATAATCCATTCTAAAAAATGCAACACAAATTTATCTTGTGGTAGATTTAAATACTCAAATATAGTAGGACTTGCAGCCATACCCGGCATACAATACAAATGAATTCTATTATCTTTCATAGCCATGAAACGTAGTAAAAACTAGGAAATTAAGTAATTTTTAACTAGTTTTGTAAGAGAATGTGAAAAACACTTTCTTTTCATTGTGTTTAATTTTTTATAGCATTTCTAAATGACAAAATTACGATATGAGAACATCGTAATTTTTTTGTCTAATAACAACACTAAAATTATCTATATGAACGATGTTATCATTAATGACAATTCTTTTCTGCGCCAATTTGAAACTACCGTAAACGGTCATCTTGCGAGAATTGAATACTCTTCTCAAGAACGAAAAGTCTTTCTTACCAAATTGGTAGTTCCAGAAGAAATTACAGACGAGAGTTTTAGAGAAAACTTCATCAAAGCCGTTCTAAGTATTATTCAAGAAAGAAACCTTAGAGTTGTTCCAACTAGTCCGCATATTGCCGGATTTCTTCGTAAAAACCGAAGACAGTACAAAGAGATGTTACCGATAGGTATTCGAATCTAACAAAATTTAAAAGCCTTTCTTTTACGAAAGGTTTTTTTTTATACTTCTACTTCTTCTTTTACAAAATTAAACCGAACCAAACCATCAGCATCAATTTCCGTAAGCTGCACTTTATGTAAAGTATTGACCAATGCAGGATTCCATGGTGCTTTTACCTTTACATAGTTTTCGGTAAAACCATGTATGTAACCTTCTTTGTTTTCCCCTTCAAACAATACGGTAAGTTCATTACCGAGTTGGCTTTCGTAAAACGCCCTTCTTTTCTTTACGGACAAGCCTCGTAACATTTTACTTCTCTTGTTACGTATCTTATTCGGCACCACACCGTTCATAGTAGCCGCCGGAGTATTATCTCTTTCAGAATAGGTAAATACATGTAGGTAAGAAATATCCAAATCATTTAAAAAATGATAAGTCTCTAAAAAATGTTCTTCCGTTTCACCCGGGAAACCGACGATAACATCTACACCAATACAACAGTTTGGTATCACCTCCCTAATCTTAGAAACACGTTCTCTATAGAGATTGGTCATATACCTACGCTTCATTAATTTTAGAAGATCATCACTACCGCTTTGCAACGGAATATGAAAATGAGGTACAAAAGTTTTACTTTGAGCAACAAACTCAATGGTTTCGTTTTTCAAAAGATTTGGCTCAATTGACGAAATTCGAAGACGGTGAATACCATCCACATCATCCAACGCCTTTACCAAATCCAAAAAAGTATGCTCGTGCTTTTTATTACCGAACTCCCCTTTACCGTAATCACCTATATTAACACCTGTGAGCACAATTTCCTTTATACCTTGTTCAGAAATATCTGCAGCGTTCTTAAGTACATTTTCCAGCGTATCGCTTCGAGAAATACCTCTTGCCAGTGGTATAGTGCAATAAGTACATTTATAGTCACAGCCATCTTGAACTTTTAAAAAAGCCCTTGTTCTATCACCAATAGCATAACTACCAACATAAAAATCTGCATCTGCAATTTCACACGAATGCACTTGACCATGATCATTTTTGGTTAAATCGTTTATATAGTCGGTTATCTTAAATTTTTCAGTAGCCCCCAAAACCAAATCGACACCATCAACATCTGCCAGTTCTTCAGGTTTTAACTGCGCATAACAACCAACAGCAGCTACAAATGCATCAGGATTAATTTTTTGAGCCTTTTTTACAATCGTCTTAAATTTCTTATCGGCATTATCTGTCACAGAACATGTATTAATAACGTACATATCCGCTTCTTCGGAAAAGTCCACCCTTTCAAAACCTTCATCTGTAAAGTTTCTGGCAATGGTAGAGGTCTCTGAAAAATTCAACTTACATCCTAAAGTGTAAAATGCCACTTTTTTCTTCATCTAATCATCTCTTTGAGAATGCAAAAATACTTAATCTTATATTAGCTTAAAAAATTACAACTAATTGGTAGTCAGAATTAAGCAATTAGTACTTTCTCCATTTCTTTGTTATTTCAAATACATGTGTCAAAATATCGGCTTCAACCTCATTAAACTCCACTCCTCTTCTAGCCATCATTACCTTAGCTGCATCAAATGCTTTTGCCGGTTGATAGGCTGTAAAACCAGAAGCACCGCCCCAACTAAAACTAGGAACAAAATTTCTTGGAAAACCCGGAACATATATATTTGAGTTTACACCAATTACAGTCCCCGTATTGAACATGGTATTTATGGCCGTTTTGCTATGATCACCCATCATTAACCCACAAAACTGTAATCCCGTTTGTTCAAAACGTTCTGTTGCATAGTCCCATAAACGAACTTTTGCATAATTATTTTTAAGATTAGAGTTATTGGAATCCGCACCAATGTTGCACCACTCCCCTAATACGGCATTACCTAAATACCCTTCGTGACCTTTACTAGAGTAGCCAAAAATAACGGAGTTACTTACTTCACCACACACCTTACTATATGGCCCAATAGTTGTTGCACCATAAAGCTTACCACCCATTTTTATAATTGCATTGTTGCAAAGGGCAAGGGCTCCTCGCACAAGACTTCCTTCCCATATTTCGGAATTCTTCCCTAAATAAATAGGTCCGTCAGTTGCATTGAGTATACTAAATTCAACCTTGGCACCTTCTTCAAGAAATATACGCTCTGGGTGAATCAATTGATTTGTTTCTGAAATAGGTTGACTTTTTCTTCCTTTGGTGATAAAATCAAAGTCAGATTGTAAAATCTCGGCATTCTTATCAAAAATATCCCACGTATTATTAATCTGAACCAATTCTCCTGCAAACTCAGCTATTTTAAAAGAAGTCAATTCATCATCAGATTTTGCCGAATCACTTGAATAAGCTATGGTTAAATCCCCTAATTTTAAGACCTCGCCGCTATTTAAAGATTTTACTGCTTTAAGCAAATTATCATTAGGCAAAACCGATGCATCTATAAATATATTTTCACCTTTTATATTGACGGGATATTTAATACTTAAATAGTCTTCTGTTAGAGATGAAATGGAATCTTTTAAATATGCTTCCCACCTTTCACGAAGCGTTAAAATACCAACGCGAATTTCTGAAACCGGACGGGTAAAAGTAAAAGGCAATAAATGATTCCTACGCGGACCATCAAAAAGAATAAAGTTCATACAAGATGATTTTTTTTCAAAATTAACAATTATCCTTTGAGCGTTTATATATAATGGACAACTTCCATTATTTAAAAGTTAAAATAAAAAGAAACGCCTTCGAAAAATTCGAAGGCGTTATATTTATCTAAAGAAATAAAATGATTATTTCTCTTCTTTCGAGAATTTCTTGTACTTGTTCTTGAACTTATCGATACGACCGGCTGTATCCAATAATTTGGCTTTACCAGTGTAAAAAGGGTGAGAAGTTCTTGAGATTTCCAATTTTACCAATGGATACTCAACACCATCAACCTCTAAAGTTTCCTTTGTATCCGCTGTAGATTTTGTTAAAAATACCTCTTCGTTAGACATGTCCTTAAAGGCCACGATTCTATAATTTTCTGGGTGTATATCTTTTTTCATTTTAAAAACTTTAACGCACCCATTCCGACGGGCACTCATTTTAAGGCTGCAAAAATAGTGAAATTCTATAAATGAACAATTACAAATCGTAAAAAAAACAAAAATAATATTTCATCACATTTGTAACAAAATAAACCAATACGATACTAATAAATAAATCAACCTATAATCACAATATCAAATGGAAGAAAATCAACCTAAAACAGGAAAATTTGCACTTATTTTTGGAGGGCTGTCAGGAATTACCGGAGTAGTCTTTTCGGTATTGCTTTATATAATGGATATGCAGTACGAACAAGGATTTGCAATTCAAGTAATTCAATTTCTTATTCTAGCCACATTTGTTGTTCTTGCTATAATCCAATTTAAAAAATCTAATTCCGGATTACTTAAAGTTATAGAAGCAGTAAAAATTGCTCCTGGAGTAGCTGTTATAAGCTTTATAATAGGAATTATTTGGTTCCTTCTATTTTCAAATGTTATAGAACCGGACTTTATGGCTAAAAGCGCCGAAATGGCAAAAATTAAAACATTAGCCGAAAATCCTAAAATGACTCCTGAACAATTTGATCAAGGAATGAAAGTACAACAGGATTTCTTTTGGGTTATAATGTGTGTTTTTATGCTTATTTCCGCAATTTTTGCGACTATAGTGGGGCTAATCACCGGATTAATCTTGAAAAAAGAAGAAGCAGCTTATTAATACTAAGTAATTGTAGTATTTTTGGAGATAATACCAGAAGTCGCGCATGCAATTATCAATAGTAATTCCTTTACTTAACGAAGAAGAATCACTTAAAGAACTTCATGATTGGATTGTATCTGTAATGCAATCCAATCATTTTTCTTATGAAATACTTTTTGTCGATGACGGCAGTACAGATAATTCTTGGAACATAATTACAGAATTATCCAACCAAAATCCCTCGGTCAAGGGAATCCATTTTTTACGAAACTTTGGCAAATCGCAAGCATTGCATGCCGGTTTTAAAGCTGTTGAAGGAGATGTTATCATCACCATGGATGCCGATTTACAGGATAATCCAGAAGAAATCCCCGAGTTATATAACATGATAACCAATGAAGGTTATGAATTGGTTTCTGGATGGAAAAAGAAACGCTACGATTCAGTAATATTTAAAAATACACCTTCTAAACTGTTCAACTGGGCCGCTAGAAGAACTTCCGGTGTTCGCTTACATGATTTTAATTGTGGTCTAAAAGCCTATGCAAAAAATGTGGTCAAGAATATTGAAGTTTCTGGCGAAATGCACAGGTATATTCCGGTATTGGCAAAAAATGCGGGCTTTTCCAAAATTGGGGAAAAGGTCGTTCAACACCAAGCGCGTAAATATGGTAAAACAAAATTTGGAATGGAACGTTTCATAAATGGTTTTCTAGATTTATTGACCATTTGGTTCGTTTCTAGATTCGGTAAACGACCTATGCACTTATTCGGTGCATTGGGCGTTTTAATGTTTTTAATCGGATTCGGATTTGCTTTATATTTAGGGATAGACAAACTATTCATAAATAAATTTGGAAGATTACTCACAGACCGACCACAGTTCTATATTTCACTGGTTGCCATGGTTATAGGAACTCAATTGTTCTTAGCCGGTTTTATTGGTGAAATACTAATACGTTCAAAGAAAGAAGAAAAGAGATATATAATATCTAAAGAATTGAACACGACTCTTTTAGAATAATAAAATTCTCATTAACTTAAATGCACATAAAACTATAAACCTATGGATAACATCCTAGATACCGCAAAAACCTGGCTAACCGATTTTTTTGATCCAGCCGTAAAAAAAGAAATTGAACACCTTATCGCTAACGATAAAGAAGAACTGAGCGACCGTTTTTATAAAAATATGGAATTCGGAACCGGCGGAATGAGAGGCGTTATGGGTGTAGGCACCAACCGTATCAACAAATACACGCTTGGTAAGAGCACACAAGGTCTTAGCAACTATTTAAATAAAGTATACCAAGGCGAAGATATTAAAGTAGTCATCGCATTCGATTGTCGTAATAATAGTGACACCCTGGCTAGAACGGTTGCCGAAGTATTTTCTGCAAATGGAATCAAAGTATTTCTTTTCTCAGAATTACGTACCACACCAGAACTTTCATTTGCCGTAAGACATTTAAACTGCCATGCAGGTATTGTTTTGACCGCATCTCACAATCCACCAGAATATAATGGTTATAAGGTATATTGGACAGATGGCGGACAAATAGTACCTCCACAGGATGGAGAGATTATTGCCGAAATTAACGCCCTTGGTTTTGAAGATATCAAATTCACTGCCAATGATAGTTTAATTCAAGTAATCGATAAGGAAGTTGATGAAGCTTTTATTTCACAATCAGTTGCTGCCGGTAATTTTAATGCTGCAGGAAAAGATGATTTTAAAATAGTTTTCACATCGCTACACGGCACATCAATTACTGCTATACCAGAGGTATTAAAACTTGGCGGGTATGAAAACGTAACTATAATTGAAGAACAAGCCAAACCAGACGGAAACTTTCCAACGGTTAAATCTCCTAATCCAGAAGAATCAGAAGCACTTTCAATGGCTGTAAAAAAGGCTGAAGAAATTGGTGCAGACATGGTTGTAGGTACAGATCCCGATAGTGACCGTTTAGGCATTGCCGTACGAAACCTTGACGGCGAAATGGAAATTGTCAACGGAAACCAGGCAATGGTACTAATGACAAAGTTTCTTCTAGAAAAGAGAAAAGAAAAAGGCTTCAAAGGCAATGAGTTTATTGCTACAACTATTGTATCCACCCCTATGATGGAAGCCATGGCGAAAGCATACGGAGTAGAATTTAAAACTTCTTTGACCGGATTTAAATGGATCGGTAAAATGATCAAAGATTTCCCCGAGTCCGATTTTATCGGTGGTGGCGAAGAGAGTTTTGGTTATATGGTAGGTGATTTTGTTCGCGATAAAGATGCGGTTACCTCTACCCTATTGGCTTGCGAAATTGCTAGCCAAGCGAAAGCCAATGGCAGTTCTTTTTACAAAGACTTAATTCAATGTTATGTTGACTATGGCTTTTATAAAGAGCATTTAGTTTCCATCACTAAAAAAGGTATTAGTGGTGCCGAAGAAATTAAGCAGATGTTGAAGGACTTTAAAGAAAACCCGGTAGAATCGGTAGCTGGTTCTAAAGTAAAGTGGATTGAAGATTATAACACTTCAATTGCTAAAAATGTATTAACTGGTGAAGAAAAAGCTATTGATATTCCGAAATCTAACGTATTAATATACGAGACGGAAGATGGTACTAGAATAGCAGCAAGACCTAGCGGCACAGAACCTAAGGTTAAATTCTACATCAGCACCAATACGAAATTGCAAAAAACTGAAGATTATAAAAAAGTAGCAGCAGAACTTGATCAAAAGATCAAGAACATACTTGCTGAGCTTAATTTAGCTTAATGAACTATTTCAAAAAGATTCTTCGCTTTGCGAAGCCTTACAAGGTATATGCTTTTCTAAACATTATATCTAACATCTTTTATGCACTATTTTCAACATTGGCAATGATATCATTATTTCCAATGTTGAACGTGCTTTTTAAACAAACGGAAAAAATATATACCAAACCACAGTGGGATGGTATTACCGGATTAAAAGATTATGTAACAGATTCGCTAAATTTTTATATAACGGAACAAAGCCAGCATAGTGACCCTGGTGAAGTTCTTATGCTTATGGTGGGGTTGATCATTACCATGTTCTTGCTAAAAAATCTTTTCAATTACCTAGCTATGTATTTCATTACTTTTTTACGTAATGGTGTACTTAAGGACTTACGTAACGAGCTTTATGATAAAACAGTAGAATTGCCCATCTCCTATTATTCGGAAAAAAGGAAAGGTGACACTATTGCCCGTATTACTTCAGATGTTTTAGAAATTCAACATTCTTTCTTATCTATATTGGAATTAATTGTTAGAGAGCCGCTTACCATAATTTTCACCATTATAGCCATGCTCGCAATAAGTCCGAAATTGACATTGTTTGTTTTTCTATTTCTTCCCCTCTCCGGCTTTTTAATTTCACTAATCGGAAAATCATTAAAGCAAAAATCGGACAAGGTTCAAAATGAACAAGGTTATTTCTTATCTATTTTAGAGGAAACATTAGGTGGCTTACGGGTTATAAAAGCTTTTAATTCAGAATCTGTATTTGCGAAGAAATTTCAAGCTTCCACTAAACGATTTTTTAATTTTTCAAATAGCTTGTTGAACAGACAAAATTTAGCGTCACCAACAAGTGAATTTTTCGGTATTGCCGCTATAGGTGTAATCCTTTGGTATGGCGGACAAATGGTACTTGTAGAAAAAACGCTTGAAGCGGAACTATTCATTACTTACATGGCATTGTCATACCAAATACTGACTCCGGCAAAGGCAATTAGTAAAGCATCTTACGGAGTTAAAAAAGGAAATGCAGCTGCAGAACGTGTTTTAGAAATTTTAGAAACCGGAAATCCTATTTCCGAGATTGAGAATCCCATTCAACAAAATACATTTGATACGGCTGTAAGCATCAATAATATTTCATTTAAGTATGAAGATGATTACGTCTTAAAAAACTTTAACCTAAGGGTTGAAAAAGGTAAGACGGTAGCACTCGTAGGGCAATCTGGTAGTGGAAAAAGCACCATTGCCAATCTTGTAACGCGTTTTTACGATGTTAACGAAGGAGATATTAGCATTGATGGAAATAACATCAAAAATCTAAGTAAAAAATCGCTTCGTGGTTTGTTAGGGTTGGTTACTCAAGATTCAATACTCTTCAATGATACGGTTAAAAATAATATAGGGTTAGGTAAAGAAAATGCTACGGATGAAGAAATAATAGCGGCCGCAAAAATTGCCAATGCACATGATTTCATCATGGAATTACCAAATGGGTACGATACCAACATTGGTGATAGCGGAAATAAATTAAGTGGTGGTCAAAAACAGCGTCTATCCATTTCGAGGGCTGTTCTAAAGAATCCGCCAATAATGATTTTAGACGAAGCTACATCCGCTTTAGATACCGAGAGTGAACGATTGGTACAAGATGCCCTAGAAAAGATGATGATGAATAGAACTTCCATCGTTATTGCACATAGGCTTTCTACTATTCAAAACGCAGATACTATTGTAGTGCTCCAAAAAGGAGAAATTGTAGAGCAAGGCACACACAATGAACTTTTAGAGCTTAACGGTACATATCATAAGCTGGTGCAAATGCAATCTTTGGCTTAAATAGCAGATAACAACGATTAAAATTAGATTAAATTTCCACAAGATTAAACCTTTAGCCAACTTCATGGTCTAAAGATAAACAAACCTCATTTCTAAGTGATCGAAGAGGAAACATTAGTATTGGATTTAAAAATTAAAAGCAAGCAAGCGCAAGCTTTTGAGGTATTGGTAAATACCTATAAAGAGCGTCTGTATTGGCAAATACGTAGTATTGTTTTAAACCATGATGATGCCGATGATGTACTACAAAATACCTTTATAAAAGTTTATAAAAATATTGACGGATTTAAAGGTGATAGTAAATTATTTTCTTGGATGTACCGTATTGCCACCAACGAGGCTTTAAATTTTATAAAGCAAAGAGCAAAAATACAAGGCGTATCTGATACGGACTACCAAGATAGATTAGTTGAAAATTTAGAAGCAGACGTTTATTTTGAAGGAGACGAAATTCAACTTCAACTTCAAAAGGCAATTGCTACGTTACCTGAAAAGCAAAAATTGGTTTTTAACATGAAGTATTTTCAGGAGCTTAAGTATGAAGAAATTTCTGAAATATTGAACACTTCTGTTGGCGGCTTAAAAGCATCTTACCACCTAGCGGTGAAAAAACTTGAACAGTATTTAAAAGAAGATTAAACCTTTTATATAATTGAGTGTCAAACTTGTATCATGAACAAAAAAAATAACATTCCGTTTAAAACTCCAGAAGGCTATTTCAATAGCTTCGAGGAAAGGTTGATGGATAAATTGTCTCAACCTGAAAGTTCTTTTCCAGAAGAAAGTGCGTTTAAGGTTCCTGACAATTATTTTGAGTCGTTCAACGAAAGGTTAAACAAGAAGCTTGAGAATGAATCAAAAGTAATTCCGCTTTTTCCAATTAAGAAAATTATTGCTGTAGCCGCATCGATTGCTGCAATTGCCCTAATTGCCTTAGGGTACGATTGGAACAGTGAACAAGAACTAAGTTTTAGCGACTTGGCGAATACCGATATTGAAGCCTATTTTGAAAATAACGATTTTGAATTATCTCCTTACGAGATAGCCGAAGTTCTACCGGTAACGAATACCGAGTTTTCAGATTTTTTAAACGCTCCTATTGAGAGCGATAACCTTCTCGATTACTTAAATGAAAATGTAAGTGATTTTGACGAATTAAATTTTTACGATAATGAATAGACTTGTACTTATTATATTTCTGTTTGTCTCCTCTATTTCTTTTGCACAAAGAAATCAAGATTGGGAAAAGATAAATACCCTTAAAGTAGCTTTTATAACCGAAAAACTCTCTTTAAGCAGTAAAGAAGCACAAGATTTTTGGCCTGTTTACAACAAATATCAAGAGGATAGAAATAAATTACGAAAAAAGAATCACGACCAAATTAGAGGTAAAATAAAAGATGCCGATGGTCTTACCGAAAAAGAGGCAGAAAACCTCTTAGCCTTGCATATTAAAATTGAAGAAGAAGAGGAAGCACTGGACACTAAATTCCTAAAAGACGTAAGCAAGGTTATAACCGCAAAAAAGACGTTGTTATTACTGCGATCTGAAGAAGAGTTTAAGCGTCAATTAATGAAGCAATATCGTCAAAACAAAGGCGGTAGATAACTATTTGAACACGAGTTTAGCAATTCGGTTCTTTCCTGCCGCATATGCAACGGAATCGTTTTGAAACCGAATCGTATAAAAAGATTCGTCAGATAGTTCTTTCCAACTTTCACCCATATCATAGGAATATGATATACCAGTAAACCCTACTGCAATCAATTCTTTACCATTTGAATTTGGTACAAATTGCACACAACTTTTATACCCTGGCTGCTTACCATTTGCCAATAATTTCCAGGTTTTTCCTCCATCGGTTGTTATTGCCTTATTTGCCATTGCATTTTCTGGTTTCGTATAGTCACCACCAAAAGCAACCCCTAAATTTTCATCGTAAAAATCAATTGAATAGATTCCTTCGGTCGGTTCATTATTTATAATGGGCGTCCGGTAAGTTTTCCATGTCTTTCCTTTATCCGAAGAAAATAAAATTCGCCCAGCCGTGGTTGCCATCCAAATGTTGTTGCCAATAGTCTTAATATTGGTATTGCTTGCTGCAAAAGCTCCTTCGCCCTCAATACCTTCCGGTAATTGCGAACAAGGTAATTTTGACCATGATTTTCCGCCATCCGAAGTTATAATAACACTCAAACATCCATCAACCGTATGGCCCATGGCAATTCCATCCATATCGTTCAAAAAAGTCATGGAATCATAAAAAACGCCCTCTCCCTCCTCTTTGTATACCAATTCCATTTGTCCGTTATCTCCCGTTTTATACAACAATGCAGGCGATTCTATCGACAGCATGAAAAAATCTGATGAAGTATGGGCTATTGCCCTAAAAGCGGGAATACCGGTATGATATTTTTGAATGTTCGTTCTTATTTTACCCGTTGAGAAATCAACAGTACCAAACGCACCCTTGTTAGCTGCAAATGCCAAACTGTTCCCCATTATTTCAATGGCCCTAATACTTATAGAATCTGAATAAACCGTCTCTATATTGACCGAACTAAAGGGCACGCGTTGTACATTTTCTGAACAAGAGACCATTAAAATTACCAGAAGAATGATGTAACGCATGTAAATAAGGTATAAAGTTTATCAAAAATAAATGGAATCGCTTCTAAAACAATACCTTTGCAGCCATAATTTTTTGGAGGATAAAAGCCTATATCAATTAAATTGAAATTAATAACGGCTTCAAATCTTCTGACATTGTAACAATAACACTTCTAATGAAATTACACAGAAATTTGGTGTTTGCCGTAATAGATGCGCTTAACCTTATATTTAACGAAAACCAGTATGCCGACAAGGTAGTTCAAAAAGTATTAAAATTCGATAAACGCTGGGGTTCGCGAGATCGTGGTTTTATTGCGGAAACTACGTATGAAATGGTGCGCTATAAACGCCTTTATGCTGAGATAGCAGAAGTTAAAGCCCCCTTTAGCAGACCGGATCTATTTCGCATGTGGGCGGTTTGGGCTGTTTTAAAAGGAATTAAACTACCTAATTGGAAACAAATAGAACCAACACCCGAAAGAAGGATTAAAGGAAAATTCGACGAACTTTCGCAAACTAGAAAATTTAGGGAAGCGGTTCCGGATTGGATAGACGAGCTTGGGGAAAAAGCTTTAGGAGATAAATTATGGACGGAGGAGCTTGCCAAATTAAATGAGCCAGCAGAAGTAATTTTACGTACCAATACCTTAAAAACAAACAAAGAAACCTTACGCAAAGCACTGTTGGACGAAAATATAGTTGCCGAGCCCATTAAAGGCTATCCTTCTGCTTTAAAGCTTGTTGAAAGAGCCAATGTTTTTGTAACCCAAGCTTTTAAGGACGGTATGTTTGAAGTTCAAGATGCCTCTTCACAGTTGGTGTCAGACTTTTTGGATATTGAACCAGGGCAACGCGTTGTAGACACATGTGCCGGTGCCGGTGGAAAATCTTTGCATTTAGCGGCCTTAATGGAAAACAAGGGACAATTAATTTCTATGGATATCTATGGAAGTAAATTGAAAGAACTTAAAAGAAGGGCTAGACGTAATGGCGCCCATAACATTGAAGTTCGCGAAATAGATTCTACAAAAGTGTATAAGAAACTTTACGGTAGTGCAGATAGAGTTCTTATTGATGCCCCTTGTACAGGATTAGGCGTGCTAAGAAGAAACCCAGATTCTAAATGGAAAATGCAACCGGAGTTTCTAGACAAAATTGTAAAGACACAGCACGAAATCATTAGAAATTACAGTAAAATTGTAAAACCAGGCGGCAAAATGGTATACGCTACCTGTTCTATTTTACCACAAGAGAACAGTCATCAAGTACAGTCGTTCTTAAAATCAGAGGAAGGAAAGGATTTTAGTTTGGTAAAGGACAAAAAAATATATGCTTCTAAAAGCGGATATGATGGCTTTTACATGGCATTGTTGGAAAAAAGTATTTAATCGTCAGAGTGACAATGAAAAAAGCCTTTCCGTTACTTAAAACGGAAAGGCTTTTTTAATGGATAGTATCTACTCACCTATTTCTTTAGCGTTGGATATTCTACTCCTAATTGCTCTAAATATGTATCATATTTAGTTTCATCATAATAGTATTTTTCCAAGTCCGGTCTAAATTGGTCTTGCTTGTCTTTATTTAAGTAGATAGGTGGCATATCACTTTCCGATATCATAGGTTGGTATTTCGTTTCTTTCTGCTGCTCGTTATTGAAATAATCCCAAGCCCCTTCCAACAAATCTGGCTTTAATAAAAAGTCGATAATGGTCATAGCCTCTACCTTAGCTCCTGCCACCACACCTTTATGCGCTATAGGTGTAGCCATAGCAATAGCATTACTCCAATGATGACCTTGTAATCCTGGTATATTTGACGGAAACCTCAAGGTAACCGTTGGTACTTTCCATGATATATCTCCAATATCATCAGAACCACCACTTATGGGCTCCAATACAGGTAGTCCCAAATCGGACAACTTAGTTGGCAAACCTTCTATTTTTTCCGAATTGACTTCAGTCTGTACCGCTTTTGCCAGTTTTTGGTCCGCATCAGACCACTCTGGCAAACCAACTTCTTTAATATTTTCGTACATGGTTTCCGCTATAACCTTATTATAATGTCTAGGCCATGCCGTTCCCAAAACCTTTGAAGTCATGGTTGTCCCAGTCATTAGAGCAGCTCCTTTGGCCATATCGTTGGCCATTGCATACATTTCCATAATTCCCTCATATTTGATATCTCTAAAATAAAACCAAATGGAAGCTTTTGAAGGTACCACGTTAGGTTGATCACCTGAATCGGTGAATATGGAATGAGACCGTTTTAAGGGATGTAAATGCTCTCTCTTATAATTCCATGCAACATTCATAAGTTCCGCTGCATCCAAAGCACTTTTTCCTCTCCAAGGTGAGCCTGCAGAATGAGCAGCTTCGCCATCAAAACTATATTCTACCGATATGAGACCCGTACCTCTTGTTGGACCGTAAGACACCCCTAGGTTATTACCCACATGAGTAAAAATACACATGTCAATATCATCAAAAAGTCCATCTCTAACATACCAAGCTTTTGCTGCCACCAATTCTTCAGCTATACCCGGCCACACTAATAGTGTACCGCCAATATTTTCACGCTCCATAATTTTCTTGACCGCCAAGGCAGATGAAATATTCATCGGAATACCCGAATTATGACCCTCTCCATGACCGGGAGCGCCTTCCACTATAGGTTTATGATATGCTACACCTGGATATTGGGATGCCTTTGGTATACAATCAACATCACTACCTAAAGCAATTATTGGTCCGTCACCATTACTCCAAGTAGCGAACCATGCCGTTGGTATTCCTGAAATAGAATGTTCTATTTCAAACCCGTTCTCAGAAAGAATACCCGTTAAATATTTAGAGGATTCAATTTCCTGAAATCCAAGTTCAGAAAAGCTGAATATCTTATCGACCATAACTTGCGATAATTTTTTATTCTCTTCAACAAGGACCGAGACTTCAGATTTTAATTTTTCGATCTGTTTATTTGATCGTTTCTTTTGTGCATATGTACCTAATAGGGTCAACATACAACACACCACTGTAAATAAGGTAGTTTTTTGTTTCATTTTAGTTTGAATTAGTTACTAAAAGGTACATAAATTCATTGGTACATGAGCGGTACCCCTGAATTTTTATCTAATTCAAAACTTACTAAGCTATTTTTGTAATTATAGAAATTTTAGCGCTATTGAAATGCCGTTTTAAGAAAGCGCATCAGAACAATTTTAAAAAAGAGGTAATTGCTGATTTTGTGGTAGGTCAACTACCTCAACTTTCTCTTTGGTTTGTTTTTGCCCCCACTTGGTCATTGCCTGTACAACTGGCAAAAGAGATTTCCCCAAAGGCGTTAACGTATATTCTACACGAGGTGGCATTTCCCCATAAAGGGTACGATCAAGAATACCGGTCTTTTCCAACGACTTTAATTGCTTGCTTAGCATTTGCCTATTAATACCCTCAATCTCATTGAAAAGTTTATTAAAACGGTTGGTTCCTTTAACAACATGATATAGAATAACAGGTTTCCATTTACCACCTATCATTTCCATACAATATTCGAGAGCCTTGGGTTCTAAATTTTCTTTTGTCATTTTATTTTTTATATTTTCCACTTACAATTGTAGCTAACTCACTATAAATTCAATGAACTCTAAAATTCAGACTTAAACAAATTTAAATGTAATTGTCTACATTTTAGACCTATAAAGTAAAACTTGAGTAGGATTTTAGATTTTGATGGATAAAGATAAAACAATATCTCATTAATTTCATTAACAATCAGTGTTTAAAAGTGTTTTAAATTCCCGTAAATCTTAGCTTGTAAAACCTTAATTTTGTACTTTAAAAATCAATACCAGACACACGAAAATGATTCACTTTTTTGGGGAACCTACAATTAAGGTTTTTGCGGTACAGACCGCTAAGGAGCTTTCATCTGAAGATACAAATAAATTGATATGGTTGTTTGGCAACCAACCAAAAATAAATGCGGCGTCTCTTGACGCCTTTTTTGTTGGTCCAAGGGCTGCAATGATTACTCCTTGGAGTACCAACGCTACCGAAATTACTCAAAACATGGGTATTGCCGGTATCATTCGTATTGAGGAATTCAATACAGTGGAAGAGAATTTCATGGGCTTTGACCCAATGATTTCCCAAAAATATAAAGCCCTAGATCAAGATATCTTTACTATTCACGTAGAGCCAAAACCCATTCTGAATATTGAGGACATTAGCGCTTTCAACAAACAAGAAGGTTTAGCGCTTAACGATGAAGAGGTAGAATATCTAGAAAACCTTAGTAAAAAACTGAGTAGAAAGTTAACCGATTCTGAAGTTTTTGGTTTTAGCCAAGTAAACTCAGAGCATTGTAGACACAAAATATTCAATGGTACTTTTGTTATTGACGGCAAAGAGATGCCCACTTCCCTTTTCAAGCTAATTAAAAAGACATCACAAGAATTCCCAAATGATATTGTATCTGCCTATAAGGACAATGTAGCTTTTGTTAAAGGACCAAAAGTTGTACAGTTTGCCCCTAAAAGTGCTGATAAGCCAGATTTCTATCAAGAAAAAGAATTTGATTCCGTTATCTCGTTAAAAGCGGAAACCCACAATTTCCCTACTACCGTAGAGCCTTTTAATGGTGCGGCAACGGGTGCTGGTGGAGAAATCAGAGATAGATTGGCTGGTGGTAAAGGTTCTTTACCATTAGCAGGTACAGCGGTTTATATGACAGCATATAGCCGATTAGAAAAAGATAGACCTTGGGAGAAAGGAATGACCGAAAGAGATTGGTTGTACCAAACACCTATGGATATTCTTATAAAAGCTTCTAATGGCGCTTCCGAATTTGGAAATAAATTTGGTCAGCCATTAATTTCTGGATCTGTATTGACTTTCGAGTACGATGAAAATTCATCTCCATTTGATTCATCCGAAGAAAACAAAAATACTACTACCTCAAATCACCGTAAGCTAGGCTATGATAAAGTTATTATGCAAGCGGGCGGTATAGGTTACGGCAAAATAGAACAAGCCATTAAGGCTGAACCAGAAACGGGTAACAAAATTGTAATTCTAGGTGGTGATAATTATAGAATTGGTATGGGTGGTGCAGCGGTTTCTAGTGCCGATACCGGAGAATTCAGTTCTGCTATAGAATTGAACGCAGTACAACGTTCAAATCCAGAAATGCAAAAAAGAGCTGCCAACGCTATTCGCGGTATGGTAGAAAGTGAGGAAAACAACATTGTCTCCATTCATGACCACGGAGCTGGCGGACACCTCAATTGCTTGTCAGAACTTGTTGAGGAAACTGGTGGTAATATAGATTTGGATAAGTTACCTGTGGGTGACCCTACCTTATCCGCCAAAGAAATTATAGGTAATGAGTCTCAAGAACGAATGGGACTGGTTATTGGAAAAAAGGATATTGATTTACTTCAACGTATTGCAGATAGAGAGCGATCGCCAATGTACGAAGTTGGTGATGTCACCGGTGATGACCGTTTTACTTTCGAATCAAAGACTAATGGTGCAAAACCTATGGATCTGGAATTATCGGACATGTTCGGTAGCTCGCCCAAGACCATATTGACAGATAACACGGTCGAAAGAAACTATGCAAACGCTAACTATTCGCTTGAATTTTTTCATGATTATTTAGACGCCGTACTCCAGCTTGAAGCTGTCGCTAGTAAAGACTGGTTAACGAACAAGGTCGACCGTTGTGTTGGTGGTCGCGTTGCTAAACAACAATGTGCTGGCCCATTACAATTACCACTTAACAATTGTGGTGTAATGGCGTTGGATTTTAAAGGTAAGGAAGGTATTGCCACAAGTATTGGGCACTCCCCTATTTCTGCCCTTATAGACCCATCTGCCGGAAGTAAAAATAGTATTGCAGAATCTTTGACCAATCTTATTTGGGCACCGTTAAAAGACGGATTGGCTTCTGTTTCATTATCTGCAAACTGGATGTGGCCTTGTAAAAATGAAGGTGAAGATGCCCGTTTATACAAAGCGGTTCAAGCGGTTTCTGACTTTGCCATTGAATTAGGTATCAATGTACCTACAGGAAAAGACTCACTTTCCATGAAACAAAAATATAAGGATGGCGATGTTATCTCTCCAGGTACGGTGGTCATTTCCGCTGCCGGAAATTGTAGCGATATCAATAAGGTAATTGAACCGGTATTACAAAAAGATGCCGGATCTATTTACTACATCAACCTTTCTAAAGATGTTTTTAAATTAGGTGGTTCTTCGTTCTCACAAACCAGAAACAGCATTGGTAGCGAAACACCAACGATTACCGATTCCGCTTACTTTAAAACTGTTTTTAATACAGTTCAATCTTTAATTAAAGATGATAAAATTGTTGCAGGGCATGATGTTGCGTCTGGCGGACTGATCACTACATTACTTGAGCTTTGTTTTGCCGATATAGATTTAGGTGCAAATCTTGATCTTACAGCGCTAGGTGAATCTGACACCATTAAAGTATTGTTCTCTGAAAACGCAGGTATTGTTTTACAGGCAAAAGATGATAGCATTGAAACTGTTTTTGAATCGAATAAGATAGATGCCATTAAATTAGGAACCACTACAAACGAAGCTGTTCTAACCATAAAAAATAATGGTATGGAAATGGGCTTGAATATTGAGACCCTTCGTGATACTTGGTTTAAGACATCTTACCTATTAGATAATCAACAAACCGCAAATGGTTTGGCAAAAGATAGATTTGACAATTATAAAGTTCAACCATTAGTTTATAATTTTCCAACTGCCACTACATTGAAGCTACCAAGCAGAGCTCATAATGAATCAACAACTAGACCTAAAGCTGCTATTCTTCGTGAGAAAGGGAGTAACTCTGAGCGCGAAATGGCAAATGCGATGTACTTGGCAGGATTTGATGTTAAGGATGTTCACATGACGGACCTTATCTCGGGTCGTGAAAATTTAGAGGATATTCAGTTTCTAGGTGCAGTTGGTGGTTTCTCCAATTCCGATGTGCTAGGTAGTGCAAAAGGATGGGCAGGAGCCATTAAGTACAACGATAAGGCAAATACGGTTATTAAAAACTTCTTTGCTAGACCAGATACATTATCGGTTGGCATTTGCAACGGATGCCAATTGTTCATGGAATTGGATTTAATTAATCCAGAGCATGAAACGCACGGTAAAATGACGTACAACGATTCTCATAAACATGAGAGCAACTTTACTTCGGTGGAAATACAAAAGAACAACTCGGTTATGCTATCCTCATTAGAAGGAAGCAAACTGGGCGTTTGGATCTCTCACGGGGAAGGCAAATTCTCTTTACCACAATCTGAGGAGAACTATGATATTGTTGCTAAATATGGTTACGAAGGCTATCCGGCAAACCCTAATGGCAGTGACTTTAACACCGCTATGCTTTGTGACAAAACAGGGCGTCATCTTGTAACCATGCCACATATAGAGCGTTCTATTTTTCCGTGGAACTGGGCGCATTATCCAGCAGATAAAAATGATGAAGTTTCACCATGGATCACTGCTTTTATTAATGCCAAAGAATGGTTACTTAATCAGAAATAATTACAACCTATTATAACCACAAAAGCTGTGTACTTCCAATAAATTGGATACACAGCTTTTTACTTCAACCAAAACATATTATCGCACCAATAACCTTCCACTCCATGTTTTTTCTTTGGAGTTTTGAAGTTTATAGAGGTACAGCCCTGGGGCCAAATCTTTTCTTTGAACAATTATCTCATTTTGCCCGGCAATACTTTCTCCTTCCATATGGTGACTACCGATCAGCCTTCCACTAAGAGAATATAGATCCAACTCATAAGTATCTGCATCTTCCTCATAAAAGTATAGGCTTGTACTTTCTACCATAGGATTAGGATATACAACAGATTTGTTTAAATCTGTATCTACAAATTCCTGACCTGGCTCTCTGTTATGAAAATCAACATTTTGCAGCTCCATAGATTTTTCTTCAGCATAACCATTCTCTGCAATCAAATTGAAAGACAATACTTTAATATCAGAAAAATCGGTTGCTTCACCAGATTCATTTGTAAAATCATCTTTAGAAAGCGTGTATACTTTAAGTTCACTATCTAATGTAATAGTAGTCTTATAAATTGAACCATTACCTTTGATCAGCTGCACATCTAAGTTCGATGTACCTTTTGCCTCAAAACTAATCTTAGAATAATCACTTAAATCAACTGCAGTAAACCTAGGATTTAAAGCTCTGTACACACCTAAATAATTACTGGTTGTACCACCAAGTTTAATATTTCTTTCTATAGGATAACCATCGCCTACGTAAGGTCCTTCAGCAGGTAAAACTTCGTAAGTGGATACCGTAGTTCCATCGGCAGAATCATCTAAGCCCCATGGAGCATCGGCAACAAATAAATCATCTGGCGTAGCACCTGCCCCAGTGCTAATTCTAAAGCCAAGATCAAACAGTGTACCTGTTTTCAACGCTACAGAATCTAAATATCCATCTATATCAGCAGAAACTCCTAATACTTCGGTATCACTTGTTTCGGTAAGCTTTAGCCCTCCCTCCAAGTTGATACTTTCTGAGTTATTGTTGTTCACGATATTTAATAAAACCTCGCCGTTTTTATAACTAGCAGATTTTACAAAAACAGGTGGCGGTGTAGATCCCGTGTATTCAGATATTTCTGAATTGGCTTCTAAAAGATCTAGTATTTCATCAGCCAATAATAATAAGTCATCTACTGAATTTGACCAAATTTGAAAATTGTAAAATGAGGTATCATTTGTGTAGGCATCAATATTCCAGTGAGATTCTACAGTAAAGTTCCCTGCTGTATTTACCCTAGCCGAAAAAGTTAAGGCAAATTCCAGACTACCAT
The DNA here is from genome assembly GCF_902506355.1 of Maribacter litoralis. Classification (NCBI taxonomy): domain Bacteria; kingdom Pseudomonadati; phylum Bacteroidota; class Flavobacteriia; order Flavobacteriales; family Flavobacteriaceae; genus Maribacter; species Maribacter litoralis. The sequence goes on from NZ_LR733271.1 coordinate 4,287,954, forward strand.
CTGGTTGCTTGATGATAGATTTAATAAAGTCCTTTTCCCTTAATTGAATATTACTTACAGATAACAATTGAGCGCCTAAAAAACGGTCACAAATAAATTTACTGTGTTCATAAACCTTATTATCGGTTTTGATGACCATAAGCGACCCCAGATTTTCAGTGCCATTTAAATAATCAACCGAGTAAATATCTGAAGCATTGGTCAAGTCCAACAGGTCGCTAGGTGAAGATTCAATAGTACTGGTCTCACCTACTACCCCTAATGGTACCAAAGAGTTCAATGGAATATTATTTACATCATTCTTTGAACTTAGACCGTAAAATGCATTTTTAACAAGCTTTTTAGCCTTTGTTTTATCGAATACATAGTTGGTCTTGGCACGGTTAAAATTTCTTTTGCTTATCAAATTCGCCAGTCTGTCGTTACTTTCCAGTCCTCCCTTATTGGCACTAGAGGTGGTAACTATTACGGGGCAAGCAGCTACACCAGAACATGAAGGATCATCACAATCCACAAGCCCATCACCATCATCATCTATTCCATTTAAACAGTCTTCTTGAGGTACAGGTGCCGTAGGGCAACGCGCACCATCATTACTAGATGCTGCTGGACCAAATGCAAATATGTTAGATTGTATGACACCTAAGGTGATGTCTTGAACATTATCAATTTTATAAACAGAACCAGTTTGGTTGGCAGAAATATAAAAGTTACCATCAACATCAAAGTAAACGGCACCAAACGTATATTTTAAACCATCAAGAATAGGAACAGCACCCAAATTATAAACCGTACCCGTTTCTGGGTCTATTTTATATAATAATCTAGTACTACCCTCTACTGTATATAGCATACCATCGGCTGCATTAAAAGCCCAGTCGGCTATTCCCATACTCTGACTTAATTGAAATTGACCCAAGTATTCTAAATACGTATCCGATTCAGGGTTAATGTCTACCTTATAATATGATGAGCCGCCAGCTTTAAAATAATAAATTCCATCTGGAGATATATCGCCAACATATTTATTACCCGTTGGCAATTCTGGTATTGTATATTGATCAACTGAATAATCCTTACCTATTCTTACTATGGTACTAGATGGTGTAGAAAGATAACCCCACAAATAACCGTCTGTTGGATTATAGCCCACACCGTTTACATTACCCGATGTTATATTTTCAGCTACCAAATAAGAACTGCCCGAGGCAAGGTCTAAGGCATAGATATCATTATACTGAAATAAATATGCGTTGTAATCGCAATTAAAAGGTTCTGATTGCGCCATCAACGTCAATCCTGAAAAAGAGACGAGAAATATTGCAATAGACTTAAAAAATGTTTTCGTTAAGTAGTTATTTTTCATGTTTTCTACGATTTGGGATAATAATCTTCCATACAAACCTAACCTTATTTAATAAGGAAAATTCCTACAAAAGGTTGAGATGTATACATAACACGCTCAATAACAATTTATTGTGGTCGAATGGCAAAAATCGATACAATACCACCTAAACTACTCGAATTAAGAATATTGTAATAAGAAGCTGATTTATTTAATAATACAATTTTAAAATATCGAGTTCTTTCACTATTTTGCAATTCTTATTATAAATTAAGTATGCAAAAAGTTACCCGTCTTTTTGACTTTCCATATTATCAGCTAGAAAAGCATGCCTTGAAAAAGGCTTTGGTGTCAAAAAAAAATGGAACGTGGATTAGTACATCTACACAAGAATATATCAACAAAGCAAATGCTATTAGCCGTGGCTTATTACGACTAGGCGTGCAGCCCAATGATAAAATTGCGGTTATTTCTCTCACGAACAGAACTGAGTGGAATATCATGGATATCGGTATATTACAATTAGGTGCCCAGAATGTACCGGTTTACCCTACCATATCGGAAGAGGATTATGCCTATGTTTTAAATCACTCCGAAGCTAAATACTGTTTTGTCTCTTGTGGCGAAGTACATGATAAAGTAGTTTCAATAAAGGACCAGGTGCCGAGCCTAAAGAACATTTTTTCTTTTGACGATCTTTCTAATTGCGACAATTGGGAAAAAGTATTGGAGCTAGGTGCAGATACCGCTAACCAAGAAGAGGTTGAAAAATTAAAGAATAAAGTTACTCCAGACGATTTGGCGACACTAATCTATACTTCTGGTACTACCGGAAGACCTAAAGGTGTTATGTTATCTCACAACAACCTGGTTAGTAATGCCATTGAAAGCTCTAAGCGTTTTCCAATAGTTGACGGTGAAACCAAGGCGTTAAGCTTTTTACCTCTTTGCCATGTATATGAGCGAATGCTAATTTACCTATATCAATTTAGAGGTGTTACCATATACTATGCAGAATCACTGGATAAAATTAGCGACAACTTAAAAGAAACGAGTCCGCATGTGATGACAGCGGTACCAAGACTTTTAGAAAAAGTTTACGATAAAATTTATGCCAAAGGAACAGAGCTAACCGGTTTAAAAAAGAAATTATTTTTCTGGGCAGTGGAACTTGGTTTAAAATATGAACCGTACGGTAAAAATGGTTGGTGGTATGAAACTCAACTTTCCATAGCCCGAAAACTTATTTTTAGTAAATGGAAAGAAGGCTTAGGTGGCAACCTTAGTTTAATAGCTTCAGGTAGTGCCGCTTTACAACCCAGATTATCAAGAATTTTCAATGCGGCGGAATTTGGCTTAATGGAAGGTTACGGTTTATCTGAAACATCACCTGTAGTTTCGGTAAATGATATGCGAGATGGCGGATTTAAAATTGGCACAGTCGGTAAACCCATTGACCGTACCGAGGTTAAGATTGCGCAAGACGGAGAAATCTGTATTAAAGGTCCACAAGTAATGCTGGGCTATTATAAAGATGAGGAAAAAACCAAAGAAGTAATTGTTGACGGTTATTTTTTAACAGGAGATATTGGCGAACTTGATAGTGAAGGCTTCCTTAAAATTACTGATCGTAAAAAAGAAATGTTCAAAACTTCGGGTGGTAAGTATGTAGCTCCTCAATTGTTAGAGAATCGTTTTAAACAATCTAGATTTATAGAGCAGATAATGGTAGTTGGTGAAGGTGAAAAAATGCCTGCTGCCCTTATACAACCAGATTTTGAATTTTTACAGGAATGGGCGGCGATACATAAAATTGAAATACCCGTAAATTCCGATATCATAAAAAACGAAAAAGTATTGGCTCGTTATCAGCAAGAAATTGATGAAGCCAATGAGAAATTTGCTAAATGGGAAAAAGTAAAACAGTTTAGACTTACCCCAGATGTTTGGAGTATTGATGGTGGTCATTTGACCCCAACCATGAAACTGAAAAGAAAAGTTATCAAGGAAAAATATATTTCCCTTTACAATGATATATACGAGCGATAATAAATTAAGATAACAGTTCAACTTATAACTATGACACCCAACTAAATAATGATAATATTTTAGTTGGGTGTTTTGCTTTTCACCATTTAACAGTACAAATAATTGAGCAGCGGTTTAAGCTATAACCAACTCAACAGCAACATATAAAGGATGCTGGCTTAAATTACTTTAGTAAGATTCATTTAAATAAAATATAATAAAATTTATTATGCATGCATAATAAATTTTATTATATTTGGGAACCAACTAAATGAGTATGAAAGAAGCAACGATAGATTATGCGTTGAGAGCTACTTGGCAAGCGGTAGCAAGAATGTATAATGAAGAAGCAAAGAAGTTTGATTCTACTATGGCAGTTGGCTTTACTTTATTGAGCATAGACCCAAAAACAGGTACACCTTCTACATCTCTAGGTCCGAAGATGGGAATGGAAGCGACGAGCCTCTCCAGAATTTTAAAAAGTATGGAGCAAAAAGGTCTCATTTTACGAAAGCCGAACCCTAACGATGGTAGAGGCGTTCTTATTTATTTGACTGAATTTGGGTTGGAAAAAAGAAACGATTCTAAAAACACGGTTCTTAGGTTCAATGAAGTGGTTAAAAGTGAAGTGACAGATGAAAAGCTTGCTAATTTTTTTGAAGTTACCGAAGCCATTAACAAGCTTATTGCAGACAAAAAATTATTTTAATTCAACTTATCAATTAATACAGCATAAAGTACATGAACAAGCACATTAAAAAAGTAGCAGTAATTGGCTCAGGAATAATGGGTAGCGGTATTGCCTGCCATTTTGCAAATATTGGCGTAGAGGTTTTATTGCTAGATATTGTTCCTCGTGAACTAAATGATAAAGAAAAGGCGAAAGGCTTAACATTAGAAGACAAAGTAGTACGTAATAGAATGGTGAACGATTCATTAGCGGCAGCGCTAAAATCAAAACCATCTCCTATTTACCATCAAAAATTTGCTAGTCGCATATCGACTGGAAATTTAGAAGACGATATCGCTAAAGTATCCAAGGTAGATTGGATTATCGAAGTAGTTGTTGAGCGATTGGACATAAAAAAACAGGTCTTTGAAAATTTAGAGAAATACCGTACTCCAGGTACTTTAATTACCTCGAACACTTCCGGTATTCCTATTAAATTTATGTCAGAAGGTAGAAGTGACGACTTTCAAAAGCACTTTTGTGGTACCCACTTTTTCAACCCTGCACGTTATTTAAAACTTTTTGAAATTATTCCTGGTCCTAAAACTTCGCCTGAAGTATTGGATTTCTTAAATGGGTATGGTGAAAAATTCTTGGGCAAAACATCTGTTGTTGCTAAAGACACCCCTGCATTTATAGGAAATAGAATTGGCATATTCAGTATTCAGAGTCTTTTCCATATGGTAAAGGAAATGGGTATGACCGTGGAGGAAGTAGATAAATTAACAGGTCCAGTAATAGGTAGACCAAAGTCGGCCACTTTTAGAACTGTTGATGTTGTAGGTTTAGATACTCTTGTACATGTTGCTAACGGTATTTATGATAATTGTGCCGATGATGAGCGCCATGAACTGTTTAAACTGCCTGAATTCATCAGTACAATGATGGACAATAAATGGTTAGGAAGCAAAACGGGACAAGGTTTTTATAAAAAATCTAAAGATGATAAAGGTAAAACCGAAATTTTGACCCTTGATTTGGATACGATGGATTATCGTTCTAAAAAGAGTGCAAAATTTGCAACTTTAGAATTGACCAAGACAATAGATAAAGTAGTTGATCGCTTTGCCGTACTTGTTGGCGGAAAGGATAAAGCTGGAGAATTTTACAGAAAAAGTTTCGGACAGTTATTTGCCTATGTATCTCACAGAATCCCTGAAATTACCGATGAGCTTTATAAAATTGATGATGCTATGAAAGCCGGTTTTGGTTGGGAACATGGACCATTTCAAATTTGGGATGCCGTAGGCATTGATAAAGGATTGGAGTTTATTAAAGCAGAAGGTCTTGAAGCTGCTGCTTGGGTTCATGATATGAAAGCCGCTGGTATAAATTCTTTCTACGCAGTTAAAGAAGGGGCTACCTATTATTATGATATCCCTAAAAAATCAGTAGAAAAAATACCTGGTCAAGATTCTTTTATCATACTTGACAATATCAGAAAATCTAAAGAGGTATTTAAAAACAGCGGTGTTGTTGTTGAAGATTTAGGTGACGGAATATTAAATGTTGAGTTCCAGTCTAAAATGAATACCATTGGTGGCGATGTTTTATCTGGCTTGAACAAAGCAATTGATATGGCAGAGAAAGATTTCCAAGGATTGGTTGTGGGTAACCAAGCTGCGAACTTCTCTGTAGGAGCAAACATTGGTATGATTTTCATGATGGCCGTTGAGCAGGAATATGATGAGCTTAATATGGCCATTAAAATGTTTCAAGATACTATGATGCGTATGCGCTACTCTGCGATACCAACAATTTCTGCCCCTCATGGCATGACATTGGGTGGTGGTTGCGAGCTTTCTTTACATGCAGATATGGTAGTTGCAGCCGCTGAAACATATATCGGACTTGTAGAATTTGGTGTTGGGGTAATTCCTGGCGGTGGCGGATCTAAAGAATTTGCCGTTCGCGCACAAGATACCTTCAAAAAGAACGATGTTGAGCTGAATGTTCTTCAAGAGTATTTCTTGACCATAGGTATGGCCAAGGTTTCCACTTCTGCCTATGAAGCTTATGATTTAGGCATATTGCAACATGGTAAAGATATTGTTGTAGTTAATAAAGACAGACAAATTGCAACGGCCAAAGCCTATGCGAAATTGATGGCCGAACAAGGTTATACGCAACAACCGAAACGTTCAGATATTAAAGTTTTAGGAAAACAGGCATTGGGTATGTTCTTAGTAGGAACAGATTCTATGGAGGCCAGCCACTACATTAGTGAGCATGACAAGAAAATTGCAAATAAACTGGCCTATGTAATGGCCGGGGGCGATTTATCCGAGCCGACCTTGGTAAACGAGCAATACTTGTTAGACCTAGAAAGAGAAGCTTTCCTTTCACTTTGTACAGAAAGAAAAACTTTAGAAAGAATTCAGCATATGTTGAAAACTGGAAAACCGTTACGTAATTAATTTACTCAGCTATATGCCATAAGCTTATAATTAGTGGCAGTCTTATTTTAACAACAAATAATGCTAGCAGCAAAAAGCTGACAGCTAAAAGCAAGATTAAAAAATGAAAACAGCATATATAGTTAAAGGTTATAGAACAGCGGTAGGTAAAGCACCTAAAGGGGTCTTTCGCTTTAAACGTACCGATGAATTGGCAGCCGAAACCATCGAGTATATGATGAAAGAATTGCCAAACTTAGATAAAAAACGAATTGACGATGTTATTGTTGGTAACGCAATGCCTGAGGGTTCTCAAGGTTTGAACATGGCACGTTTAATTTCGCTAATGGGATTGGATATCGTTGATGTTCCTGGAGTTACCGTAAATAGATTTTGTTCGTCGGGCATCGAAACCATCGGTATTGCAACTGCCAAAATTCAGTCAGGTATGGCGGATTGTATTATTGCCGGTGGTGCCGAGAGCATGAGTTCAGTACCTATGACAGGTTATAAGACAGAATTGAATTATGATGTAGTTAAGGCGGGCCATGAAGATTATTACTGGGGTATGGGAAATACCGCTGAGGCCGTTGCAAATGAGTACAAAGTTTCGCGAGAAGATCAGGATGAATTTGCCTATAACTCTCATATGAAAGCTCTTCGCGCCCAGGCAGAAGATAGATTTCAAGATCAAATAGTACCAATAGAGGTTGAAGAAACCTATGTTGGAGCTGATGGTAAAAAGGCTACTAAAAAATATACGGTAACCAAAGATGAAGGACCTAGAGCCGGTACTTCAACCGCTATATTGAACAAACTTAGACCGGTTTTTGCCGCAGGTGGTAGTGTTACAGCAGGTAACTCTTCACAAATGAGTGATGGTGCCGCTTTTGTAATGGTAATGAGCGAAGAAATGGTAAAAGAATTGAATCTTGAGCCTATTGCGCGTCTTGTAAATTATGCCGCAGCAGGTGTACCGCCAAGAATAATGGGTATAGGACCTGTAGCTGCTGTGCCAAAAGCACTAAAACAAGCTGGTTTAAAACAAGATGATATAAAGTTGATCGAATTGAACGAAGCTTTTGCTTCTCAATCCTTAGCGGTCATCAGAGAATTGGACTTGAATCAAGATATAGTTAATGTAAACGGAGGAGCTATAGCATTAGGTCACCCATTAGGTTGTACAGGTGCTAAGTTATCGGTTCAACTTTTTGATGAAATGCGTAAAAGAAATATGCAAGGTCAGTATGGTATGGTTACCATGTGCGTAGGAACGGGACAAGGTGCTGCCGGCATATTCGAATTTTTAAAATAACCGAAAGAAGATAGATTATAGAAAAAAGAGATAAGATTATTGCTAAATGGCTTTAAGGCATAATTATAGAAATTTGAAAATATGGAAACTAGGTATCAGCATAGCTAATGACATATCAGATATTCTATTAAATTTTCCAAAGCATGAAAGATTTGATTTAAGCTCTCAAATGAGTAGATGTTCAATTTCTATTCCAAGTAATATTGCAGAAGGTTCTGCAAGAACAGATAAATCATTTAGCCATTTTTTAAGTATTTCTTTAGGCTCTTCTTTTGAACTAGGAACACAATTGCTAATAGCATACCATAGAAATTATATAACGGATATTAAATTAAAATTACTCGAAGAAAAGATTGAAGAATTTCAGAAAATGACAATGGGTTTTCAAAATAGCCTTTCGTAAATCTATTTTCTATTCTCTCAATTCTAACTTCTAAATACAATTAACAACATGAGTACAGAAACATCGGATAAAGACATTCTTAGAGGAGGACAATTCCTTGTTAAGGAGACCAACTGTGATGATATTTTCACTTTGGAAGATTTGAACGAAGAACAACGAATGATGCGTGAAAGCACCAAAGAATTCGTTGATCGAGAATTATGGGCACACTGGGAACGTTTTGAGAAAAAAGATTACGCATATACCGAAGAAACCATGCGCAAAGCCGGTGAATTAGGTTTATTGAGCGTAGCTGTTCCAGAATCTTACGGTGGTATGGGCATGGGATTTGTTTCTACCATGTTGGTATGTGATTACATTTCTGGTGCAACTGGTTCTTTTAGTACGGCATTTGGTGCACATACAGGTATTGGTACTATGCCAATAACTTTATATGGTACAGAGGAACAAAAGCAAAAATATGTTCCAAAATTAGCCTCAGGCGAATGGTTTGGTGCTTATTGCCTTACAGAACCAGGTGCAGGGTCTGATGCAAATTCAGGTAAAACTAAAGCTGTTCTTTCCGAAGATGGAAAAACTTACAGCATTACCGGTCAGAAAATGTGGATATCAAACGCTGGTTTCTGTAACTTGTTTATCGTATTCGCACGTATTGAAGATGACAAGAACATTACTGGGTTTATCGTAGAAAATGACCCTAGTAATGGTATTACCTTAGGTGATGAGGAAAAGAAATTAGGTATTCACTCCTCTTCTACCCGCCAAGTATTTTTTAATGAAACCAAGGTTTCTGTTGAAAATATGCTTTCTACAAGAGGAAATGGCTTTAAAATTGCGATGAATGCGTTGAACGTTGGTCGTATAAAATTAGCTGCAGCTTGTTTAGAAGCTCAAAGAAGAGTAATCAATGAGGCGGTAAACTACGCCAACGAAAGAATTCAGTTCAAAACTCCGATCGTTAATTTTGGAGCTATAAAAGCTAAATTGGCAGATATGACAACCAACGCTTACGTAGGTGAATCTGCTTGCTACCGTGCCGCAAAAAATATTGAAGATAGAATTGCAATACGTGAAAGCGAAGGTAATACTCACCAAGAAGCCGAACTAAAAGGTGTTGAAGAATACGCAATAGAATGTTCTATTCTAAAGGTAGCGGTTTCGGAAGATGTACAACATACGGCAGATGAAGGTGTCCAAATTTTTGGAGGTATGGGCTTTAGTGCAGATACACCTATGGAATCTGCTTGGAGAGATGCTCGAATTGCTCGTATTTATGAAGGTACTAACGAAATCAACAGAATGTTGGCGGTGGGTATGCTTGTTAAGAAAGCAATGAAAGGTCATGTAGATCTTTTAGGACCGGCAACTGCAGTTGGCGAAGAGCTAATGGGTATTCCTTCTTTCGACACTCCTGATTTCTCTGAACTATTTGCAGAGGAAAAAGATATCTTGAAGAGACTTAAAAAGGTATTTTTAATGGTCGCTGGATCTGCAGTACAAAAATTTGGTCCAGAATTGGAAAAGCACCAGCAGTTAATGCTTGCTGCTTCCGATATTCTTATTGAAGTATACATGGCAGAATCTGCTTTGTTACGTACAGAAAAAAATGCAAAACGTTATGGCGAAGAAGCTCAGGCTACTCAAATTGCTATGTCTAAGTTATATTTGTATAATGCTACCGAAACTATCATTAAGAAAGGTAAAGAAGCTATAGTTTCTTTTGCCGAAGGTGATGAGCAAAGAATGATGTTAATGGGACTTAAACGTTTTACAAAATATACAAATTACCCAAATGTAGTTGCACTACGTACGCAAATTGCGGATAAAGTAGCTGCAGATAACGGGTACACCTTTGACTAATTCAGATTACTTTTGTTGTTTGGTAACTTGAATGTTAAACCGCCCCATTGGGGCGGTTTTTTTGTTTGGTAAACATTCTTATTGCGACTACTTTTAGACCATGCATAAAAAATTACTTGAACAAGTTTACAATACCTCGAATTTTAATGCCAATGGTCACGAACTTATTGACCAGTTGACCAGTCATTTAGAAGATAAGTTGAATGGAAATTCACGAAATGCCATTCAATGGAACAATCCTGCGAATGAACTACAATTTTGGAATGATTTTCTTAAAAATGGGGATAGCAAAAATTTGTTTCAAGAAATAAACCAGCGTACCACTCATATACATCACCCCAATTACCTTGGTCATCAAGTGAGTCCGCCAGCGCCTATTACTGCACTAACAAGTTTATTGAGCTCCCTATTAAACAATGGAACCGCAGTCTATGAAATGGGTATGTCATCCAATGCCATTGAACGCATAATTATAGAATTTATATGTGATAAAATTGGATTTAATGATAATGCCGGTGGGTTTTTAACCTCAGGTGGCACCCTGGCAAATCTTACCGCATTATTAAGCGCAAGAAAAGCTGTCACAAAAAAGAACGTGTGGAGAGAAGGAAGTCAAAACCAGTTAGGAATTATGGTTAGCGAAGAAGCCCATTACTGTGTAGATCGTGCTGCCAGAATAATGGGATTGGGCGATCAAGGCATTATAAAAGTTCCTGTCACCAATGAATACAATATAAATACCGATTTATTGGACTTGAAGTTAAAAGAAGCTCAACAAAAGGGAATTGAGGTTTTTGCCATAATTGGTAGCGCACCGTCAACAGCCACCGGTATTTTTGATGATCTTGAATACATTGCTAAATTCGCCAAAGAACATAATATTTGGTTCCACGTTGATGGTGCCCATGGCGGTGCCGGTATTTTCTCTAAAAAATACAGACATACCTTAAACGGCATTCAACATGCCGATTCAGTAGTTATTGACGGTCATAAAATGATGATGATGCCTGCATTGACCACTGCCCTACTCTTTAAGGATGAAAACAATGCCAAGGCTACGTTCAGTCAAAAAGCAGATTACTTGTTGAGCGATTCGGAACATGAAGATTGGTACAATTCTGGAAAGCGGACTTTTGAATGCACCAAAAACATGATGGGCATACATTGGTTTACACTTCTTAAATTATATGGTGAAGAAGTTTTTGATGCCAATGTTACACTACTTTACGATTTAGGGTCTTTGTTCGCAGATATTATTAAAGCTGAACCTAATTTTGAATTGGCATTACGCCCTATGTCAAATATTGTATGCTTTAGGTATGTTCTACCTAACTTAAATATTGATGAGCAGAATGGAGTAAACATAAAAATTCGCCAGCAACTTTTAGAAGATGGCGAATTTTATATTGTACAAACGAAATTAAAAAATGTTCATTTCTTGCGCATAACCGTCATGAATCCGTTTACAACAGAAGAACATTTTAAAGCCTTAGTTACTAAAATAAAGGCTTTAGTTTTACATTGATTATTCTCTCAACGATTCTAACATTTTGTCTTCGCTTTCTTTCTTTGAGAAATTAATAGCACACTCTATTAAGGCTAAATGGGAATAAGCTTGAGGGAAATTACCCAATAACCTTTTTGTCTTAAAATCAATATCTTCACTGAACAGACCTAAATGGTTACTGTAACCTAACAATCTCTCAAAATATTCCAGTGCCTTTTTCTCTTCTCCTATTTTAAACAGGCTATTGATGTACCAGAAAGTACATACGGTAAACGAAGATGAAGGTAAACCAAAGTCATCCTCATTTTTATATCTATAAAGCAATCCGTCATTACTTAATTCCTTTCCAATGGCATTGACGGTCTTTATATATCTTTCATCTTTGGCTTCAACACAACCATAAGACTCCATCAATAAAACGGAAGCATCCAAGTCTTTAGAACCGTACGATTGGGTATATGCACCAACTTCTTCGTTCCAAGCGTTATCATAGATATCTTGCCAAATCTCTGCTCTTATTGGTTCCCATTTATCTATTTTGTGTTGCTTTCCTAACATTTCGGCTACTTTGATCGCACGGTCCAATGCCGTCCAACAAAGTACTTTTGAAAATGTAAAGTGCCTGTCTTCTGTACGGAATTCCCAAATACCCTTATCGGCATCCTTCCAATTATTACTTACAATCCAAACGATACCTTTTGTAATGGCCCATAAATCTTCTCCATTTTCAATATCAACGCTGAACTTTACCATTTGTTCATAAATCACATCCATCAGAATACCATAAATATCATTTTGCTTTTGGTGATAAGCCGCATTACCTATACGAACCGGTTTTGAACCTTTATAACCAGCCAAATGCTCTAGCGTTTCCTCGGTCAGTTTTTTCTCCTTATTGATACCGTACATGATCTGTAGTTTCTCTGCCTTATCGGGTATCAGGTCTATAATGAATTGTAAATATCTTCTTGCAACATTCTTATGCCCCAATTCTGATACTACCTTTATAACCATAGAAGCATCTCTGATCCAACAGAAACGATAATCCCAATTACGAACTTCTCCAATGGTTTCTGGTAAAGAAGTTGTAGCTGCAGCTAAAACGGCACCGGTCTTATCATAGCTCAATAGCTTTAAGGTCAAAGCACTTCTAGATATTTCATCATTAAACTTCTTATAGGTTGGGGTTAAGTCAGTCCAGTTTAACCAATATACCTTAGTATTCTGAAGATCTACATAAGCTCTCTGAGTGGTTGGCAGCAACAACTTTTCATTGTAGCCCATAAGCATGAATTCATCTTGTACCAGCTCCAATTCAACACTATTGACAATAGCTTCTTTATCAAAAGAAGTATATAAGAATACCGTATCGAACTTAACATCGTAGGTTAAGCTGGCTATGAAATCTTTTTTGATGTAGGTTTCGGTCTTACCCATTGCATACTCCAGTCTTGGATCATACAAAACCGAAAAACTTGGCTTACCGGATATATGTTTAAAAAATCTGATCAATTCTGGCGGTGCATGATGACTACCATCCAATTTTCGATATCTAGGCATGAAATCATGAATTTCAAAATGGTCGTCACCAGATTTAAATGAGGTAATTAAAATATTGGTGTACCGCTCATAACTTTGGGTAATCTCATAGCTGTCATTCACCTTTATTTCAAAACTTCCTCCTATATTTTCATCCAATAACTTGGCAAATACAGACGGACTATCAAATTCTGGCAAACAGCACCAATCTATACTTCCTGTCTTTGAAATTAATGCTGCACTTCTGCAATTTCCTATTATTCCGTAGTCTAAATTATCCATTCAATAAAATTCTTGATTCATTTGAGGTTTCAATTGGTATTGCCCTCCTTTTTCCCGAAATTTAGAGAAATAATTATCAAGAAGAAGCAAAAAATCCTCTTTTATGGCGAAAACTATCATTATCTCAAATAGACTACCTGTACAATTACAAATTAGCAATGGCGACATTTCTGCGGTACCAAGTGTAGGCGGACTGGCTACTGGAATGAAATCTGTTCACTCTGGAGGTGATAGTTTATGGATTGGTTGGAGCGGATTGACAGATGAGGAAATACCCGAAGAACTAATCCCTAAAATAGATAGTGCCTTAGCGGAACACGGTTCATCTAAGGTTAATTTAACAGAGAAAGAAGTAGATGGTTTTTATTACGGATTTAGTAATAGAACCGTATGGCCATTGTTTCATTACTTTTTAGAGTATTCTGAATTTGAATTGGATAGCTGGGAAATTTATAAAGCTGTAAATCAAAAATTTGCCGATGCCATTCTTGCTAAGGCAGATAATGAAGATACTATTTGGATCCATGACTATCAATTAATGTTGGTACCCCAAATGGTAAGAGCTGAAAGACCTGATATTTCCATTGGGTTCTTTTTGCATATTCCTTTCCCATCGTACGAGATTTTTAGAACCTTACCTTGGAGGCGTGAAGTATTACAAGGACTGCTGGGATCTGATTTAATCGGTTTTCATACGTACGACTACGAACGTCACTTTTTAAGCTCTGTAAGAAGGCTATTGGGCTTAGAAGTTAGCTTTAACGATATCTATTTAGATGATAGAGTGATAAAAGTGGATTCCTTTCCTATGGGAATTGACTATAAGAAATTTAGCGACGCGGCAAAAGAACACTCTCAACGTACCGAGGATGAAAAATCCGAATTACAAAAAAGACTGGACACGCATAAAAAATCTGCACCAGATGCCAAGTTTTTCCTTTCGATAGACCGTTTAGATTATACCAAGGGTATTGCCAAACGTTTGAATGCGTTTGAATATTTCTTGAAGAAATATCCGCAGTACAAAGAAAAGGTTAGACTTATAATTCTTGCGGTTCCGTCTAGATCTAACGTACCGCAATATCAATTATTGAAACGTGAAGTAGACGAATTGGTAGGACGTATTAACGGAGAACTGTCTACCGTAAGCTGGACCCCGATATGGTATTTCTACAGATCAATGCCTTTTGATAACCTTATCGACCTTTATACCTCTTCTGATATTGCCTGGTTGACACCTATTAGAGATGGTATGAATTTGGTAGCCAAGGAATATATAGCCACAAGAACAGATAAAACCGGGGTACTAATACTTAGTGAAATGGCAGGTTCTGCAAATGAAATGAATGAATCATTGCTGATCAACCCCAATAATTTTGAGCAAATAGCCGATTCTCTTTTTGAAGCTATCAATATGCCAGAAGAGGAACAAATCTCTAGAAATACCTTATTACAGAAGAGATTGGAACGCTACAATGTAGAAAAATGGGCCAACGACTTTATGAACTCGCTTGTCAACCAAAAAGAGAAAGATCAAACGTATAGATCTAGAAGATTATCGGTAGATATTATGAATACGGTGATGAATAGTTATACCAACGCGAAACGACGATTGGTATTTTTAGATTACGACGGTACTTTGGCAGGCTTTCACAACGACCCGCAAAAAGCATCACCAGATGAAGAACTATATAGTTTATTGGACGAGATCTCATCTCAGCCCAATACCGATATGTATTTAATAAGTGGAAGAGACAAGGAGACATTTACAAAATGGTTCTTACCCAAAAAATACAATATGATCGTTGAGCATGGGGTTTGGATCTCACAGGGCGGTGAGGAGTTTAGAATGCTTGAAACGGTTAAAAAAGATTGGATGGAGAAAATATTACCGGTTCTTGAGTCTTTTGTAGATCGAACGCCCGGTAGTTTTATTGAGGAAAAGAATTACTCTTTAGCATGGCATTATAGAAATACCGATCCAGATTTTGGCCAAAAACGTTCTGTAGAATTAAATACGGTGTTGACCAGTTTGATCGCTAACGATGACCTTAGTGTATTAAACGGAAATAAGGTAATGGAAATTAAGAGTAGCAATGTAAACAAGGGTAGAGCCTCTATGCGTGTATATACAGAGCATGAATACGATTTTGTTTTCGCTATCGGTGATGATTGGACCGATGAATTTATGTTTCAAGAGTTACCGGAAGAATCCATTACCGTTAAAGTGGGTCGCCAAAAAACACAAGCAAGATATTTTGTGGACAATACAAAGAATGTTCGTGAAATTTTGAAACGTTTTGCCGACAAAAGATAGATCAATCAGCCAGATTCTAAATATTCGTTTTAGAATCTGGTTAAATCTCATCATCTATTGAAGCAAAAACTGCATATTCTCCCTATCATCATTCTTTCTCAGTTTGCCTGTACCTCTACTTGGTTTGCAGGTAATGCCATTATAGAATCATTGACCAAAAAGCTCGATTTTGGTGGCGAAATCGTTAGTTATGTTATATCATCTGTTCAGTTCGGTTTCATAATGGGCACATTGATCTTTGGCATTCTTATGATTGCCGATAGGTTTTCCCCCTCAAAAGTATTTATGGTGTGTGCTTGCTTAGCGGCTTTATCAAATGTATCGCTCATTTTTCCGCAATTAAATGTCACGGGTTTATTAATGGCTAGATTCGGCACGGGTTTTTTTCTTGCGGGAATATATCCGGTGGGTATGAAAATAGCCGCAGATTATTATGAAAAAGGACTGGGCAAAGCATTGGGATTTTTAGTTGGCGCCTTGGTTTTGGGTACCGCTTTTCCGTTTCTTATTAAGGGTACTACTTGGGCCAGTCATCCAGATAGTGTTATAAAACTTACCTCCGGTATTACGGTGTTGGGAGGTTTTCTTTTATTTTTTCTCATCCCTAACGGTCCTTACAGAGTGGCAAGTACATCATTACAGTTAAATGCCGGACCAAAACTCTTCAAAAATTATAATTTTAAAAAAGCTGCATTCGGGTATTTTGGACACATGTGGGAACTATATGCCTTTTGGGCGTTTACCCCAATTGCCATACAGTGGTTTGCCCTGAAATCCGGCAACGATATTTCGGTATTTTTATGGACGGGAATCGTTATTGCCTTAGGCGGATTATCTTGTGCCTACGGTGGTATTCTTTCCCAACGTGCAGGTAGTAAAAAAGTAGCTTTGGTGGCTTTGATAGCATCGGGATTCTTTTGTTTTATTTCTCCATTACTGTTTTCCTTACCCGTATACTTTTTTTTGGCGGGATGGTGCTTATGGGGAATTGCCGTTACTGCAGATTCACCTCAGTTCTCCAATTTGGTAGCATCGGCAGTATCACCTGAGTTAAAAGGAACTGCTTTGACCCTGGTAAATTGTATTGGGTATGCAATAACCATTTTGAGTATACAGCTTCTAGGATCACTTCAAGCGATCATTCCTATTGATCAACTGTTCATTACCTTAGGTATTGGACCGTTAATTGGAGTATATTATTTAATTCAGAAGAAAGTCTAATAATCGAACAGCCCTATGAAAATACCTATTCAAAAAATATTTTTCTACAGCATACATATATACTTTTCAAAATGAAATTATTATCAGCCCTATATTTTACTTAATTTTAGAATCCGATTACCCAAACAAACTTTACTTATCAAAAAATTAAAATGAAAAAACTTTTACTCTTCGCCTTTCTAACTACAATCTTTACGATAACTGCACAGACCGATCAACGTATTTATGATATTATAGATGCCGTTTCAGCCGAACGTATTGAAAAGGATGTTACCAAGCTTGCCAATTTTGGCACTAGACATACATTAAGCGATACCGTCTCTACCACAAGAGGTATTGGAGCTGCACGTAGATGGATCAAAAGTGAGTTCGAAAAAACATCATCCGAATGCAACGATTGTTTAAATGTGTTCTTTCAAAAAGATTTAGTAAAAAAAGGTGCTAATAAACGTATCGTAAAAGATGTGGAAGTAGTAAATGTACTTGCTATTCAAAAAGGAACAAAATATCCTAATCGCTATATTATTATGAGCGGTGATATAGATTCTCGTGTTAGTGACCCAACTAATTTTACAGATGATTCCCCTGGTGCAAATGACAATGCCAGTGGTATGGCAGGTACCTTAGAAGCCGCTCGTGTACTTTCTAAGTATCAATTTGAGAATAGTATTATTTATATGGGACTTTCTGGTGAGGAACAAGGTCTTTTTGGCGGTGGCGGTATTGCACAATATGCTAAAGATCAAGGTTGGGAAATCATTGGTATTTTCAATAATGACATGATCGGTAATATAAAAGGTGTAGATGGCACCATCAGCAATGTAGATTTTAGGATTTTTTCTGAACCTGTACCCCCAACTGAAACCGAAGAGCAACGTAAAGCCCGAAGATTTTACGGTGGTGAGGTCGATGGTGTTTCTAGACAATTGGCACGCTACGTTCATAAAAACGTAAAGCAATATATGCCAGAAATGAACCCCATGATGATCTATCGTTTAGATCGCTTTGGTCGTGGTGGTCATCATAGACCTTTTAATGATGCAGGTTTTCCAGGAATTCGTATCATGGAAGCTCATGAAAACTACACGCAACAACATCAAGATATTCGTGTGGAAGATGGTATTGCCTACGGCGATGTGTTAGAGCATGTAAATTTCGAATATGCCGCTAAATTAACGGCAGCGAACGCTATTAATCTTGCCTCTATAGCATGGGCGCCACCAGCTCCTGAAACGGTTAAAATTGGCGGTATCGTTGAACCTGCCGCCAAATTTCAATGGAGCAAGGTAGATGGGGCAAAAGGTTATAAAATATATTGGAGAGATACCACCTCCCCTACTTGGGACCATAGTAGATACGTAGGCGATGTGAGCGAGTTTGTTCTGGACGGCATTGTTATTGATAATTACTTCTTTGGAGTTTCGGCTGTTGGCGAAGACGGATTTGAGAGTCCGGTTGTTTTTCCAAATGGAATATTTAGATAAGACCAAATTACGTTGTACATGAACAAATTTATAGTTGCACTGGCTTTAGGGCTATGTTCTTTTTCGCAAGCCCAAACATTTACCAAACAAGATACCTTAAGGGGCAGTATTACCCCAGAACGTGAATGGTGGGATTTAAATTACTACCATTTGGATATTGCCGTTGACCCAGATGATAAATTTATAAGCGGCAGTAATACCATTCGCTATAAAGTTTTGGAACCTCATCAAGTTTTACAGGTGGATCTACAGCCACCTTTAACCATTGAAAAGGTCACTCAAGACGGAAAAGAACTTGAAGTAAAACACGACGTTAACGCACATTTTGTTCAGTTGAGCAAACCTCAAATCAAAGGTGAGTTCAATGAAATAATCGTTACGTATTCCGGGCACCCAAAAGAGGCTGTAAATGCCCCTTGGGATGGCGGATTCTCGTGGAAGAAAGATAACAACGGTAAGGATTTCGTAGCTACCTCTTGCCAAGGCTTAGGTGCCAGTGTTTGGTGGCCCAATAAAGATCATATGTATGATGAAGTTGACAGTATGCTGATCAGTGTAAAGGCCCCAAAGGAACTTATTAACATATCTAACGGTAGATTGAGGAGTGTAGATAAAGTCAGTAATACATATAATTGGTTCGTTTCTAACCCAATCAACAATTACGGAGTCAATGTTAATATTGGAGATTATGTTCATTTTGATGAAGTATATCAAGGTGAAAAAGGAGCACTTGACATGGATTATTACGTCTTAAAAGACAATTTGGAGAAAGCCAAAGTCCATTTTAAAGATGCACCCAAAATGATGCAAGCTTTTGAACATTGGTTTGGTCCATACCCTTTTTATGAAGATTCCTTTAAGCTAGTTGAAGTTCCTTATTTGGGCATGGAACACCAAAGCTCGGTTACTTACGGAAATCAGTATTTAAAAGGATATTTAGGCAGGGACTTATCCCAATCTGGTTGGGGATTGAAGTTTGATTTCATCATCATCCATGAAGCGGGACATGAATGGTTTGCCAACAATATTACCTATAAAGATGCTGCAGATATGTGGGTGCATGAAGGATTTACCTGTTACTCAGAAAGTTTGTTTTTAGACTACCATTATGGCACAGAAGCAGCAAATGCTTATGTACAGGGCATTCGTAAAAATATTCGCAATGATAAACCTATCATCGGTATTTACGATGTAAATCATGAAGGTAGTGGTGATATGTACTATAAGGGATCAAATATTCTACATACACTACGTCAAATAGTCAATGATGATGAAAAGTGGAGAGCCATTTTACGCGGACTCAATTCAGAGTTCTACCATAAAACAGTGACCACGGCACAGATTGAAGATTATATTTCATCTCAAATGGACCTTGATCTCAGCCCATTTTTTGACCAATATTTGCGCACCATTAAAATTCCGGTATTTGAGTATTCAATTGATGGTAAAAAATTATCCTATCGTTTCAACAATACGGTTAAAGATTTTAAAATTCCGATACGGGTTTTTATAGATGATGAACCAGTTTGGTTAAATCCATCCACATCATGGCTGAGTAAAAAGATAAAAGGCAACTTAGATTCTTTGCATGTTGATCCAAATTTCTATGTTGACACAAAAAACTGATTCAACATTACTAATGAAATAAATTTTAACGTTCACCTAATTGTATTTAGGGTCAACATAGGTACCCAATAACACCTAATTTTGCTCAGCACCTATAACCCTACATGAAGAACACGCTAGCTAGATACAAAAACAGCGCTTTTAGAAGCTTTATTAGAAGGCATTCTAAATATGCCCCTATTTTATTCTTTATAGGCGGATTCATATTCGACACCTTTACGCTAGGGCGTATTGATCGCCTTTATGACCTCACTGTGCTCTGCTTACATATGACGTCATTATCCATTACATTATACCTCTACAACTTAGTAGATGATGGTAAATGGAAAGGTACTTTTTTAGAACGCTATGAAGAATATTTACCATTAGCGATTCAGTTTTTTTTCGGAGGATTATCCAGTGCGTATGTCATATATTTTTCAAGAAGTGTTTCATTGTCCAAAACAGCATCTTTCTTCATAATACTCGTACTACTACTTATAGCCAATGAATTTCTAAAAAAGCGAATTTCCAATAAATACCTGCAGTTTGGGGTATATTACTTTATAAGCTTTACTTTTTTTACGTTCATGATACCGGTGTTTATCAAAGAGTTGAACACCACTATTTTTTTGATTTCGGGTGCCGCAAGTTTAGTAAGCACTTTGGTTTTACTTACTTTTATTTATGGTAAAAGTCCCAGCACGCGAAAAGAAATCAAGCTTTGGAAAATGATTACCATTATCATATCTATTTACGGTATAATCAACCTCTTCTATTTTTTAAGATTAATTCCTCCAGTTCCCTTGGCTTTGGATAAAGGCATTGTTGCCCATAATATTGTTCAGAAAAACGGCAAATATGAGGTTACCTATGAATCGGAAGAATCCCATATTTTTTGGAGAAAGCACAAGTTAGATTTTAGTTACACCCCCGAACAAAGAGTCTATATTTTCTCTTCGATTTTTGCCCCTACAGATTTAAAAAAATCCATTTTTCATAGATGGAGAAAATATAATGAACAAACCAAAACTTGGGAAACGGTAGATGATATAGGCTATGACATTACCGGCGGTAGAGATGGTGGTTTTAGAGGCTATACCTATAAAGATAATGTAATGCCAGGTGAATGGGAAGTGCAAGTGCTGACCGAAGAAGAACAGGTATTAGGAGTAATTGGTTTCGATATTGTTTTAAATACAGATCAAAAACCATTAAAGCTTAAGACTTCAAAATTTTAATTATTTGTTTATCAACAAGATAAACTCAAATCATAACCTTTCTATAATAAATTGTTTTTCTGCTTTTTGTATATAAACTAAGACTATCTTCGTGCAACCTTATACAAAATAGTGTCGATATACCTAAAAGTCCGAGCGGTAGACCGTGTGTTCTATCAACTGGAAAAGGAGTTGGGCTCCTTTCAAAAATCCACTGGTCTTGGTTGTGTTGCCAATTGTGGAAACTGCTGTTTAAAACCTGACATTAACGCTACTGCGTTAGAATTTTTACCCCTCGCCTACCATCTATTAAAAGATGGAAAAGCCGAAGAATGGTTGCAACTCTTACAAAACAATACTTCAACTACACTATGTCCCGTACTTAATACGGTAATTGCACCCGGAGCAAAAGGTTTTTGCTCTGAGTATGCACACCGCGGACTCATTTGTAGATTGTTCGGTTTCTCTGCTATGTTGCATAAAAACAATACGCCGACTCTAGTAACCTGTAAACCAATTAAGGAACAAAAACCACAAGCTGTAGCCGCAGCAGAAATTCATATTGCATCAAAGAACAATTATCCGCTAATCAGTAATTATTATATGCAGTTACGTTCAATTGATGAATCTTTGGGTGCCGAACTGTTTCCTATTAGAATAGCTATTGCAAAAGCACTAGAAGTGGTTCTAGGCTACTATGCCTACCGAAGACCGCCAAGGTTAAAGAAAGTAGCATAGTATTATATACCTTGTACCTGAATTAAAAATGTATCTTTATTGTAGCTACTATTTAAATGTTAGAGCTTATTAAAAAGATAGTTTGAAGGTATACGGTATTAGCGGATTAGGTGCAGATAAAAGGGTTTTCAATTACTTAAATCTAGAACTAGAACTTATTTCTATAGACTGGATTTCCCCTTATCCCAATGAATCAATTAAAGATTATTCCAAAAGGCTTAGCACAGCTATAGATAACAACGAAGAATTTTGTTTAATAGGTGTAAGTTTTGGCGGGTTAATAGCAACGGAAATAAGCCAATTATTAAAACCAAAAAAAATCATACTCATATCTTCCGTACATACTGAACAGGAAATAAGACCAATTTATAAGTGGATTGGTAAATTAAATTGTATAAAATTTATTCCTACCTTTTTATTTAAACCCCCTCACATTTTAGCTAATTATTTAATGGGAGCTAAAAATACTAAACTATTAACGGAAATTTTAAATGATACTGACTTAAGTTTTGTGAAATGGGTATTACATGAATTCATAACATGGAAAAACATCAATCGTTACAATACTATAGTTAAAATAAATGGAACTAGTGATAAATTAATTCCCCCACGAGGAAATACTAAAATGCACTTAATTCAAGGTGGAGAACATTTTATGATTGTTGACAGGGCACATGAAATCAGTGAAATGATTAATTTAGAATTACGATAAATTTTGAATACTTAAAAATGAACCCAGAAGATTTTAAATCAAATATAGAAACGGAACTAAATAAGGTAACCCCAAACTGGGACAATCTTTTACAAATGACCTTAGCGCATTTTGATTGCTCTACAGGCACCTTACACTTTTTAGATACCAATTCACTTTTACAATTAAAAACCCAAGTAGGTATTCCTGAATTTCTTATTCCTAAACTAGCTACTATACCCATAGGTAAAGGCATGGCCGGCATTGCTGCAGAGAGAAGAAAGCCTGTTGAAATGTGCAACCTTCAAACAGATGATTCTGGTGTTGCCAAACCGTCAGCAAAAGATACCAAAGTAGAAGGATCGCTGGCGGCCCCGTTAATGCATAATGACAAGCTGTACGGAACTATTGGCATCGCTAAGCCCGTGCCTTATGATTTTACCGCAGCTGAAACAGATTTACTCATGGAAATTGGAACATTAATTAGCAAGAAATTAAGCTAACCCACCCCAAAGTAAGACATAAAAAAGCCCGCTAATAGCGGGCTTTTCATTTGTATCAGTATTTACTTATTTAAAAACAGCTCCGGTAAGTGCTACTTGTGCTAGCTCTTTACCTTCTTCACCTTTAAAGGTTATATAATATGGACCTTCACCCGATACCGTACCCGTAATAGGTATTGTAATCATAGTGCCTTCCGACCCTTTTGCCTGAGCTGGCATTTGACCCTTTCCTAATAATGGTCCGTCTGGGGTATTCTCATGTATTTCAAAATCAAAGTACATGTTCGGTGCTTCTTGCCATCCTGCAGTTAAGGCAACCGATTTTACTCCTTTTAATGACATATTCTCCAACATAAACCATCCTGCCGATTTGTTGATCAACAATAGATCCATACCGCCGAACTGTACCGCTTGCATTCCGTCCAACTTCATCTGATCATTAAACTTTACCGTACTACTCGGTATCGCGATAGATTTAGAACCTGTAAGAGGAATAGTCCCTTCTGCACCCGCATCGGTATAACTAGCCGTTATGACCAACATATTACCTGGCGCAGATGATTCGGCCGTTATAGTGCCTTTCGCTGGCAACGATTTTTCTTTTTTATCATCACCATTCAAGGAAAGGATATAAAGTGCAATCTGTCTAGATTCATCTGATGTAACATTAGGGTGTGCAGGCATGGTCACTTCTCCCCAAACACCGTTACCTCCAGTTACGATCTTACCTTGTAGATACTTTAAAGCATCACGACGCTCTTTATATTTAGCAGCTACATCTTTGTAATTAGGCCCTATGGATGCTTCCGCCTCTTTATGACATGTCTTACAATCCATCGCCTGCGTTAACGCTTTACCGGTTACGGTTGCAGATACTTGTTGGTGTCCCATACTCATGGCCACCTTATCCATACCTTCTAAATAATCAACACTCACAAAAATATTATTCTCGTCTATTTCTGTACCATCTGGATCGGTTACCGATACATCATATGCAATTTTTTGTCCTGGTAAGTAAAATGCCGGAGTACTTTCACCTAACGAAATCGAAACTTCGGGTCTGGAGTTACCTGCAATTATACTTGTGCTTTCGCTTACAGCTTCTTCACCCTTATCATCTGCTACGGTTACATTTAATTTGTATACGCCCGCATCTGCATAGCTGTAGCTTACATTCGGTTCGGTTGTTTCTTTGGTATCACCATTTCCAAAATTCCATATGTATTTAATGGCATCATCTTCGCGATCACTTGCTTCTACCGAAGCGTTTACCGTCAATGGAGTTTTCCCAGATGTTTCACTAACGGTAACTTCATTAATTAAAGGTGGTCTGTTTCCTCCATTGAATTCAATATAGCCTAGAGCGGAATTTGCATTCTGAGAGAACCAACCACTACCGTATTCCAATAGGTAGATTTTACCATTAGGTCCTAATTCCATATCAATTAAGTTATTGACCTTAACATTTGGCGCGAAAGGTTCCATTTTACTGAAATCCCCGTTTTCATCTAAATGTACCGCGAACATCCATCCACGCATCCAGTCATAGATAATTACTTTGCCATCGTAGTAACTCGGTAATTTCTCGTCACCCTCAAACATATCTGAATAGTACGTAGGTCCTGCCATAGCATTTCTACCGCCTGTAGCCGTCTGTGGAAAAGCCTGCGTTTCTGCATATGGATAATACACATATGCTGGCATAGCAGGTGGTAATTCCGTTAATCCGGTATTGTTGCGTGAGGTATTCATTGGTTTTTCGGGATCATATTCCGGTCCGCTTTCACCAGTTTCGTAATTGTACTCGTTATAGGCATAATTATCACCAATGAACATTGGCCATCCAAAATTTCCTGCTTTTTTGGCTTGGTTCATTTCATCATAACCTCTTGGTCCTCTAACTCCTAGACTATCGGCTCTTGCATCTGGACCTACATCTCCCCAATACACATATCCTTTTTTCATATCTACGGATATTCTGTACGGATTTCTATGACCCATTGTATAAATTTCAGATCTGGTCTTATCTGTACCTACCGGAAATAAGTTTCCTTCCGGTATATCATAAGAACCGTCTTCCTTTACTTTAATTCGTAATATCTTACCTCTTAAGTCATTGGTATTACCTGAAGAACGACGTGCATCGTACTGTTCGTGACCCGGTATATCGTTCATTGGTCCAAAACCATTATGAACATATTTTACTCCTTTTTCATTAAACGGCGTAGTATTATCACCCGTAGATAGGTATAATAATCCATCTGGTCCGAATGCGATGGAACCACCGGTATGGCAGCATATTTCACGCTGACTATCAACATCTAAAATTACTTGTTCAGATGCCGTATCGAACTTGCCATTTTCAAATTTAAAACGTGATAAACGGTTTACCCACTCATCACCTGTTGGCGCATAGTATAGATATATCCAATGGTTATTTGCATAATCTGGATCTTTTTGCAAGCCCATTAATCCTTCTTCCGCATTTACCCCCGGAGTATTCAAGGTTTTGCTATAAACATCAAGCTTTAATACTTCACTTAGCTCTTGTGTTTCATTATTATATAACATTACTTCTCCCCTACGTTGTGCCACTAAGACATCTCCGTTTGGCAATACCGCCATTTCTGTAGGTTCAAAAAACTGACCTTCACTTAGGGTTACTTTGGTAAAACGATCGGCATCAGGTGGTATTTGAGATTTTGCTTTACCATAGTCCAGCTTTAAATTCTCACCAATTGCATATTGAATACCGCCCAAAACATGCTTTAAGAATAAATCTTCTGAGTAGCTGGCATCGGCATGCCCGCCGCCCGTATAAAAAGCGCGCCCGCCATCATAGTCATGGTACCAGGCTATTGGATGAAAATCTCCGTTTTTACCACCTTCATAGCTAGATTCATCTAAGGTCATAACTACATTTACATCTGGATTGATGTTCTTGTAGTTGTACAATTCATCTGTTCTGGTCCAAACTGAATCCGTAAAAAACTCGGTTGCCTTAAAGTTCTTATCCTTTATAATGAAATCTGCAGTAGGCATACCCCTTGGGTGACTTAAA
Organism: Maribacter litoralis; assembly: GCF_902506355.1. Classification (NCBI taxonomy): domain Bacteria; kingdom Pseudomonadati; phylum Bacteroidota; class Flavobacteriia; order Flavobacteriales; family Flavobacteriaceae; genus Maribacter; species Maribacter litoralis. The sequence continues at coordinate 4,314,199 of NZ_LR733271.1, forward strand.
AATTGTGCTCCGGCCAAATCATTGTACCAGCCCCAATCGTACTCGGTATCTGCCGCAGCGTGTATACCTACATAACCACCACCCGCTTGAATGTAGCGCTCAAAAGCCGCTTCTTGGTATTGGTCCAATATATTTCCCGTAGTACTTAGAAATATTACGGCGGAGTAGTTTTTTAAATTCTCATCGGTAAATAGTTCTGCATTTTTAGTAGTATCTACGACAAATCCGTTTTCACTACCTAGCTTTTGAATTGCAGCGACACCAGCAGGAATAGATGCATGTTTAAAAGCCATTGTTTTAGAGAACACCAATACCTTTGGTGCTCCTTCTCGTTTATTGCCACCACAAGAGACAATAATAAGCGCAAAGCCAAAAAGCAGCGCATTGAAGATTTTTTTCATACGTTATTAATTGTTGTTTAGTTGATTTAAGAATGCATAAAAATAGGGCGAGTAGCTGTATTAACCAATACTTTCTGTATTAAACATTGTACTTTTATGATAAATTAATGCTCATTTAATCGAATTATGTTAAATATTCCGGAGATATACTTTAAAAACGATAATGAATTCAGAAAATGGTTACATAATAATCATTCTACCCATAAAGGCGTTCATCTTATATTTTATACCGTGGCACATGAGCAGGAAAGTATGCGTTGGGAAGAAGCTGTTCGGGTAGCCTTATGTTATGGCTGGATCGATAGTACCGTAAAAAGTCTTGGAGATGGTAAAAGACGACAATACTTTTGTCCTAGAAAACCTAAGAGTGTGTGGAGCAAGGTAAATAAAGTACACATTAAGGAATTAAAAGCTAGCGGTTTGATGCATGCCAAAGGATTAGAATCCATAAAAATTGCTAAAGCCAATGGCTCTTGGTCTTCTTTAGATGATGTGGAGAACGGTGTTATTCCCCATGAGCTACAAATGGCATTTGATAAAAACCCAAAAGCTTTTACCAACTTCAAAAACTTTACACACAGTCAACGTAAAAGTTACCTCTATTGGTTAAATCAAGCAAAGCGTGAAGAAACTAGAAATAAAAGAATTGAGGGTATAATTTATCATGCTGCCGAAAATATCAAGTATCGTGATGGTGGTGGATGGCAATCTGCGAAAAAGTAAAAATCATAGTCGGTATAACATCATTTTACCAATTTAAATAAGCCTTATTGTTCATGTGCTAAATCATACCTTAATATAGGATGCCGAACTAACATTCACCATATTTTCTTTTTATCTTACCCTTAAAAATTGCCTAAATACTATGAGTTTATCGAAATTGATATGTGCATTAACCTGTTGTTCTCTTATAATGTTTACGGGCTGCAAACACGAAAAACAAACCACATATGACGTTCTTATTAAAAACGGAAATGTAATTAATTTGGAAGATGGTTCTATTTCCACTGTAAGCATACTGATCAACAATGATAGAATTACCAAAATTATTTCAAGCGAAGAGTTCGGTAGCATTGAAGCGAATACAGTAATCGATGCTAAAGATAAATTCATTGTACCCGGGTTTTGGGATAACCATACCCATTTTAGAGGTGGCGATTCGTTAATTGAAGCGAACAAGAAATTTCTAAACCTATTTATGGCTAATGGAATAACCACGGTTCGCGATGCCGGTGGTGACCTTACTTCTTCGGTTTTGGAATGGAGAAAAGCTATTGAGAACAATGAGTTGGTCGGACCTACGATTTTTACATCGGGACCAAAAATTGATGGACCAGGCGGTACTTGGGCAGGTTCTTTGGAAGTGGACAATGATTCGGATATTCATAATGCGTTAGATTCATTGCAAGCGATACCGTCGGACTTTGTAAAAATTTATGATAGTCGTATTTCTGGCGAGAATTATTTAAAGGTGATAGAAGAAGCAGAAAAGAGAAACCTTATAACTTCTGGGCACATGCCTTTTACCGTGGAACTTAATGCCACCATCGATGTCGGTATTGATGCTGTGGAGCACCTGTATTATATTATGAAAGGATGCTCAAGTAATGAAAAAGAAATTACACAAAAACTGATAGACAAAGAAATAGGATTTTGGGATGCTATGCCCCTACTACAGTCTTCTTATACAGATTCAACGGCACTCGCTACATTTCAAAAACTTAAAGCAAACAATGTTTTTGTAGTGCCTACATTGCATATTGGTGGTGTACTTAGTTATTTAGATGAAGTCGACCATACTGAAGACACCTACTTAAAGTACATGAGCGACGGAATTCAGAAAACATACCAAGGAAGAATTGACCGCGTAAAATATGCCACTGAAAAGCAAGTAGCAGACCGGAAAGCATTGGACCAATTCTTTGGTAAACTTGCATCAAAATTAAACGAAAACGGAGTATCACTTTTAGCTGGTTCCGATAGTGGTGCTTACAATAGTTACACCTATCCTGGTATTTCGTTACATAAAGAACTTGAAGCAATGGTCGCTACAGGAATTCCTCCACTAGATGCCTTAAAAGCTTCCGCTTATAACGGTGCTAAGTTTTTAAAGCAAGATGCTGATTATGGATCAGTTACCGAAGGCAAAATTGCCGACCTTGTATTGCTTAACAGCAATCCGCTAGAAAACATTAAAAATACCCAAGATATTTACATGGTAATATCTAATGGAAATCAGCATACTAAACAAGATTTAGATAGCCTATTAACTACTGCCATTGCCAACTAAACAACTTATTCCATGAAATCAATTATTTTCATCTGCCTATTTTCTCCTTTCCTATGTTTTTCACAAACACTCTTAAAACCAGACCGCGTTTTTGATGGTGTAGAAATGCATGATGATTGGGTAGTTTTAGTAGAAGATAATCTAATTACCTATGCCGGTAAAGTAAACGGAATTGACTTAACTAATGCTCCAAAAGAAATTGAGTTAGCCGGTTCTACTCTAATGCCAGGTATTATAGAAGGACATTCACATGTACTACTACACCCCTATAACGAAACAGACTGGAACGACCAGGTGCTTAAGGAATCTCCTGTTGAACGTGCTATTAGAGGTACGGTACACGTAAAAAATTCGCTTATAGCGGGAGTTACCACCATGAGAGATTTGGGTGCCGAAGGTGCCGGTTATAGCGATGTTTATGTAAAGAAAACGATTGATAACGGAATTATTGACGGACCGCGGTTATTGGTTGCCGGACCTGCAATTGTGGCAACGGGTGCATACGGACCAAAGGGATTTCATGACGGTGTAACGGTTCCATTAGGTGCTGAAGCGGCAAGTGGTGTTGACCAGTGTATTGAAACCGTTCGTAGACAAATGGGAAACGGTGCCGATTTGATTAAAATTTATGCCGATTACCGTTGGACTCCCGGTGCCGCTTCTAAACCTACTTTTTTACAAGAGGAAATTAATGCCATGGTAGCCACTGCAACTACTGCTGGTAAATATGTAGTTGCCCATGCCAGCACTCCCGAAGGTATGAAAAGAGCCATACTTGGCGGTGTTGAAACTATTGAGCATGGTGATGGTGGTACTCCCGAAATTTTTAAGCTGATGAAAGAAAAAGGTGTTGGCTTATGCCCTACCCTTGCTGCAGGCGATGCCATTACCCAATACAGAGGTTGGAACAAAGGAACCGATCCAGAGCCCGAACGCATTCAACAAAAAAGAAAGTCCTTTAAAATGGCGCTGGATTCTGGAGTACAAATTGTTTTTGGTGGTGATGTGGGTGTTTTTCCACATGGCGAAAACTATCGTGAAATGGAATTAATGGTTGCCTACGGAATGAAGCCTATTGATGTGCTAAAATCTGCCACTGCAAACAATGCCAAAATGTTTCACTTAAACAAATTAGGAAACCTAAAAAAGGGATTTCTAGCTGATATTATTGCGGTAAAAGGAAATCCGGTTGAGGATATTGCTGTTATGAAGAATGTATCTTTTGTAATGAAAGATGGGGTGGTTTATTTGGAGTAGTTGTTGGTTGTTGGTTGGTTGCTCGTTGTTCGTTGTTGGTTGTTGGTTGTTCGTCATAGCGAGCAAGCGCGGCTATCTGTTCTTTTGGAACACGTTCAATTAGTGACTATTAAGTTAATAGCCAGAAATAATCATACAAACACAATTTATTCAGATTGCTTCGTCGTAAAAAACTCCTCGCAAAGACGATTCTTTAAGCTACTCATCATAGCGAGCAGAGCGCGGCTATCTGTTCTATTGGACACGTTCACTTCGACTACGCTTAGTGACTAAAAATCGTTTTTCGTTTTTCGTTGTTGGTTGTTCGTCATAGCGAGCAAGCGCAGCTATTTAAAGACCGTTAATCGTTGTACTTAATACTAAATACATTGTACTTTGTACCTCGTACTTTTTACTTTTTACTTAATACTTTGTACTTGATACTTTGCACTTAATACTCCATACGTAATACTATTTTCCCGCATCCTTGGAAATTCGCAACGCACTAGAAACCATAAACACAATAAAGGACGTTTCTATAATTCGCTGTAAGATTCCCCGGTAACCTGAATTGGGATCAGAGAATAGTGAGAAGATAAAAATTCCACTAATGATTCCCATAGCGATAGCTATTTGAGATAAGCGACCGTAGTTCTCAAACTTCTTTAATCCTAACCCGATACCTAATAAACAAATGGGAAAAAATATATACGTTAAAGATGCCACTGCATTATGTATAAGTTGAGCAAGGCTGGAATCCATTACATCTGTTGGGCACCCCGCATCGCAAGGAAAAATTCCTACCAAAATAGTTCCCAATCCGTAAAAAAGCGCCAAACCAAAAAAACCGGCTACAATCAGTTTTGAACTAGGTAGTTTTCTGGGAGCACTAAAACAAAAAATGGTAATGAGAATTCCGCTAGGTATATATCCGAAGTACTGCAAGTATTTACCGTATTGGGTATCTATCGCAAAAGATTCACTAATATATTGACTTACTACACTGTAATCATCAATTAACAACGGTCCCACGATGGCGGCTATCGCAAATAAACTTACTCCTAAAATTCCTATGTATGCTACTAGTTTATTGGTCATTCTACTGGTGGTTGGTTTTTATATGACGCTAAAAAGAACTGTATGTTACATAAAAACTATAATTATACCTTATTACGCTCCTCCCACTCCCTCCGCAAATCAGCTGATAGAATGCTGGTACCATCATGTTTCCAACCGGGTGGCTTCATTAGATATTTGAATTTATTACGCCAATTGGTTTTAGAGGTAAAAAAATCGCCGAGCATCTTGTACCATTCCCCAAAAGCAATTTTTATAGGGTTATAGGTGTCAATATTCTTCACCAAACCGTAAACCGGTTTTTCCACCTCTGGCTCAAAAGTGCCAAATATTCTATCCCAAATAATAAAAATTCCAGCATGGTTTCTGTCTAAATACTGCGGATTCGTAGCATGGTGCACCCTGTGATGACTTGGTGTATTGAAAACAGCTTCGAACCACTTGGGCATTTTAGTGATGAACTCGGTATGGATCCAATATTGATAGATGAGACTGACGGACATCTGCACCAAAACCATCACCGGATGAAAACCGATGAGAATTAATGGAATCCAAAAAATGAAGGTGTAAAATCCGCCAGACCACGACTGTCGTAATGCCGTGCTCAGATTGTAATTTTTAGAAGAATGATGCACCACATGACTCGCCCAAAAAAACCGACTTTCGTGACTGGTTCTGTGAAACCAATAATAACATAAGTCTTCGGCAAAAAGTAAAATGATCCATGACCACCACGCAAACGGAATTTCAAATAGATGCCAAAAATTATACAATAGGTAGAAAAACCCCAATGCAATACCTTTGGTAATTAAACCTATGGCAACATTACCTAGCCCCATAACAATAGAGGTACCGGCGTCTTTAAACTCGTAGTCATGTAGTTTTATCTTTACGGATAGTATCACTTCTAAAATTACCGTAACCGTAAAAAAAGGAATAGCATAATGAATTAAATTAGGAATTTCTGGAATTTGCATGGTAGTTCAGTGTCATTTTAACCTTTCTAATTTACGAATCTATTTTCTGAACTACAATTGCTTAAAATGACAAGAATATTTATTCATAAAATTTAATAGCAGTATAAACAAAACGTATTGGTTATGTAACTTTAGTTACCTTAAAACAGGGGCTTTATGCGTAATTTTACAGTAAGAAATTAAAACAACAAAATCATGGAAACTTTAAATAAAAACGTGGGATTAAACCAAGATTATAAAATAGAAATCAGTGATAAATTAAACGTCCTATTAGCTAATTATCAAATTCATTATATGAACTTGAGAGGTATGCACTGGAACATAAAAGGAAGCAATTTCTTTCTATTACATGAGAAATTCGAAGAGTTATATACTGAAGCTACGGAAACAGTTGATGAAATTGCTGAGCGTATTTTAACTTTAGACCAACAGCCTTTACATACGTTTGAAGATTATTTGGACAATAAGACCATTAGAATTATCAAAGAAGTGTCTGATGGCGCTACAGGTATTTCTTTACTTATAGACAACTTAAACGAGTTATTGATCCAAGAACGAGAAATATTAGAATTCTCATCGAACAATGATGATGAAGGTACGGTTACCTTAATCAGTGATTTAATATCCGGACAAGAGAAATTAATCTGGATGCTTAAATCTACCTTGAAATAAAATACATTTACAGTTATACAAAAGGGTAAAAGTCTATCAAGATTTTTGCCCTTTTTTTTATGGTATTAAAATCTATTAGAAGTCGTACTGTTACCTGTTCGCTTTTCTATTTCCAAAGCTCTTTTGTAAAACTCACGGAATTGCTCTTTACCATATTTTGCCCGCATAGCAGATAGTATATCAGATAGACCAAGGCTGCACCAATCCCACAGCATGGTGTCAAAATTATAGGCATACATTTGATTTTTCACCTCGGCTCTTATGGCATCTACTTCACTTGCCGTGAATCCGTTTTCTAGTAATCGTTCTAAAGCGCGTTGCTCATTTTCTTTGGTAAATTCGGTATCTAGATAAGGCTCTAGAATCCAATCCCAATTCCAACTTTGCGGTATAAGTCTAATGTTATTACTTTTGGCGAACTGTTTCATTTTTTCTTTGAGTTCTGCCGAAACAAAAATGATATCATTTTTTGTATGCACTTTACACACTCCTATTTCCAAGGACATACTATCTATATCCTTAGCAGAAATTATAGCTGTTGGGTAGGCTATGGATGGCTCAAATGGATACTCGGTAATAAGAATTTCACTTTCACGTATTTCAGATTTCCCAATACCACATAGTAGTTTTTTTGCATTGAAAAACTCTAAAGACCTATTAGAATTCAAGGAAGATTCTTTTCTCTTTAAATTGAATATGTCTTTTAGAAATTTCCACATAGTAACGAAACGCCAATACTATTGTTGCTGCTGTTGTTGCTGTTGTTCGTCTATGGGCTGAATTAAATCCCACAAATTACCATACAGGTCTTCAAAGACGGCAACAGTACCATAAGGCATTTTTTCTGGAAGTCTCTTAAAATTGATTCCTTTAGCAGTCATATTTTGATAATCTCTTGCGATATCATCGGTATATAAAAAAAGAAAAACGCGACCACCTGTTTGGTTACCTACTCTAGATTTCTGCTCAGCACTATCTGCTTTTGCCAACACTAAAGAGCAATTATCTTCTCCTCTGGGAGCAATAACCACCCACCTTTTACCCTCACCTAAACTGGTATCTTCAACAAGTAAAAAGTTCAGTTTTTTGGTATAAAATTCAATGGCTTCATCGTAATCATTTACGACTAATGCTATACGTGCTATAAATTGCTTCACTCTGTATTTCTTTTTACTGATTAATTACCAAGAATATTCGTTTCAAATCCGTCTATACTTTTGGTGTTCTTATTTTTCCAGTACGCTTTAATTTTTTCTTCTCCCTGCTTACTAGACCAATCGTTTAAAGTGGTGCGTTCTTCCTTAAAATCCATGAACGGAACGGCAAAACCGCAAGATGTTTGTACCAAGTCTACCTGCATTTCTATAATCTGTCTAGCGCCAGTATTCGCAGGAAATAGGTCTATATATTTTTTGTATTCTATATCTCTTTTGTGATATATACCCGCAGTACCATACAATCGTAAAATTATAGGTTTTCCTTCAAAGGCGCAGAACATAATGGTCATTCGGTTGTTCTTGATCAAATGTGCCGCAGTTTCGTTACCGCTACCGGTGAGATTCAACCAAACAATTTTATTCTTATCGATTACCCGAAATGAGTCCGTTCCTTTTGGGGATACATTTACATTCCCCTCAGCAGCAGCCGTACCCACAAAAAATATCTTTTGCTTTTCTATGAATTTTTGTAAATCGGGAGTGATGGATTCTAATTTCTTTCCCATGGTTATTTGTTTGGTGGGTTTTGATTATATTTTATTTGACCTATGGCAAACTATAAAATTCTAGAACAATATTACAGATAATTCAGATCTATAAACATCCAAGCATATAATAGCAACTTCAAGGTCATTACTACAGCGAAGGAAGCTAGTAAACTATATAAAAACTTCTTCTTATGATTTTTAAATTTACGGTTTATATAGTACACTTGAAGAGGAATAAACAGTAACAAAGCAACAATAGCCAAGCCTATCGCTGTATATAAATAGAACACCATAACCATGCCTTCAAGGATGTTAAATACTACATTGAACGCTTCTAAAATATCGTCAACGGACGTAAAGCCGCTACCGCCCGTAAAACTATCATTCGTAGTGAACAACACACTGATTTCAATAAAAAATAGTACCGCATTGAACAGGAGATAAAGAATTAGCCAGATTAGCTTTTTAAGTATTTCTCTTATCATCGATTAAACTAAATGCTATTCATTTAATAATTGCTCCTCAATCATAATTTTTCTAGCCTTTTCTGTCTCATTTTGTCCATCAGACATTATACCTGGCAACATAATTATACGCTTTTTAATAGCCCCATCCTCTTCAAAAACAACTTCAAATCTAGACCGCGTAATTGCCATGATCGCTTTCTTAAATTTCACACTTTTAATTTTATCTCTTCGGATAATTGGTGTAGCCGAATTATTTAGACTTTTAAAAATTCCATATACCAAAAACAGTCCAACTACAATGTAAACCACAGTTATAGGTATCTCTCCTTTTTGAAAACTTTGAAATGCCGAAAACAGTAAAAATGCAGCCATACCACCGTAAATAATTAAAATACCAGTGATATTTTTACCAACAGTAGCATTTGCAATATTACCTTTGACCCCATCTCTTGTAAGCAAAATTCTGTCCGGTAAAATATGGCAAAATCCTGTTTTTGTTCTAAATATCTTTTCGTTTTCCATTAATTCTAATTAACGCTCATGATGACAAAAATACATTTCATTGCTATTATATGGCGATGAAGTTTATTGTGGTATATCCTGTTCTCTCTTTTTATTGAAAAACAGAAAAGTAATTAGCGTAGATATCCCTACTCCTATCCAATTGGAAATTTCAATGTCCAAGCCTAAACCTACGTTAGGATCATAAAATATATAGGAGCCCACAACCGTTGTGATGAAAAATGCAGGAACCAAGGCAATTAAGTAATGTGTTTTCTTTTGATACAGGTACACGGCGCCGATCCACAATGCAATGGCTGCCGTTACTTGGTTTGCCCATGAAAAGTACCTCCACAATAACTGAAAGTCCATATTGGTTAAAATGAACGAAATAATAAACAGCGGAATAGCCACCATAAATCTATTCTTCAACACTTTCTGATCAATTTTTAAATAATCCGCAATGATCATACGTGCAGCTCTAAAAGAAGTGTCTCCCGATGTAATGGGTAATACGATTACTCCCAAAACAGCAATGGTACCACCAATGGCTCCCAAAGAAATTGTGGCAATCTTATTCACCACAGCAGTTGGTCCGCCATTTTGTAAAAGCTCGTTTAAAGAATCTCCGTCCAAAATACTCATTGATGCAGCCGCCCATACCATGGCAATAGCGGCTTCAAGTATCATCATACCATAAAACACTTTTCTACCATCTTTTTCATTGTTGATGGTACGTGAAATTATGGGAGATTGCGTAGCATGAAAACCCGACAAGGCACCACATGAAATAGTCAAGAAAATTACTGGAAAATAGGGTATGTTCTGCGGATGCATATTTTGAAATGTAAGCTCAGGAATAGGGTTTCCTATAACAAACATACCTATACAAATACCAATGGCACTTAGTATGAGCAACAAACCAAGTACAGGATAAATTTTACCGATGATTTTATCTATTGGTAATAATGTGGCAATAATGTAGTAAACAAAAATTGAAAAAAGTACAATGGTCAAATAACTGGTATCTGTACCAATAAGGTCGTTAATCATATTCGCAGGTGCGGTTACAAAAACAGTACCTACCAAAATTAAAAGTAGTAACGCAAAGAAGTTTACAACGTGGCTAAACGATTTTCCTAAAAAACGTGATGCCAATGCCGGTAAATGCGCACCACCAAAACGTAACGAGATCATACCGGTTAGGTAATCATGCACGGCACCGGCAAAAATAGATCCAAGCACAATCCAAATAAATGCGATGGGACCATACAGAGCACCCAATATGGGACCAAAAATGGGACCTACACCTGCAATATTCAAAATTTGAATAAATGCATTTCTATTACTATTCATGGGTACAAAGTCCACCCCATCTTCCATAGCATGTGCGGGAGTTTGCTCTGTTTCATTCGGTTTAAACGTTTTGTCTACAAATCTGCCGTAGATGATATAACCCAACACCAAAAGGATAATGGATGTAATAAATGTAATCATGAGGGTGTTTTAGGCTTGGTATAAAATAAATTGAATGTTTGCGTTAACTAGTGACCCGTATGGGAGTTAGAAGAATTTTAAAACCTAAGGTCAAAGCAAATTTAATTCTATTTTTTTAAGCCTATCAATTAGAACAATGCTTTTAGAAAATATTCATCTCCCAAACCGTCAAGACGAGTACCAGAAGATTAGAATAGGTGCATGTTCAATTTCCTCCTCTATAATAAGATGGACCAAATACACCGTTTTGACCTACTACTAATGGAGCCATTGATGTACCAAACCTATAAGCAGGATTTAACCAATCTATATTTCCATTATTGGCGTTCAATGCCATTAAACCTGAATTATTTTTAGTTTCATCTGTATAATTAATAGCATGCCCATGATAAAACAATTGTCCATAGGCGTAAACGGGACTGTTATCAACGGAGATATCATCCCTAAACCAAAGTTGTTCTCCATTGCTCAAAGAAACTGCATATGGTCTTAAATCATAAAAAGATAAACTACTACCCTTATCATAAAGCCCATAAACCACATTCTCCACAATAATTGGTGACCATATGGCCTTAAAACCAGTTTCAATTTCCCATTGTAATTCACCTGTCTGTGAATCAAGACAGAAAAGTGAAGAATAAACCGTATCCCTCATTGGCTCCCCTTGTACCACCAAACTATTGTTTAAAATATTTATATCGCCTAGTTTTTCAGCTTCAAAAATCCATATAACTTCTAAGCTTTGTAAATCTATAGCATATAGATTTTTAGCTGATATGTAAAGGATGTCATTTACAATCAACGGTTCATTGATAACTTCTATATCTTCTGGAAATTCAATCTTCTGTAATAATTGCCCAGTTTCTTTATCTAAAATATGCAGATAGGTAGGGAAATACCCATAAAAGCTTTCTTCAGACATTACAAACACCCTATCATCATGAACTACAGGTGTTCTATTCTCGTTTAAACCATTATCCAAATCCCCATTTGGATGCGTTGAATAATACCATAAAAGTTCTCCAGTATTTTGATCTAAAGCTACAACAACTCCATAAGTACCCGATGCATAGCATTTGCCATCTACACATGCAGGTGGCGTTATCCCATAACTACTCGTATCATAATTTAGCATTGGAGTACTCCACAGTAGATTTTTGTTGGCAAGATTTATTGCGTTTACACTGTTATCATCGGTAGTAACAAATAGGTTGCCTTCATCATAATCTGCAAGTTTTTCTATATCTGTTTGATCGGAAAATGTATATACAAGTGTTTCTTGTCCTGTTTTAGCATCTACGGTGAACAGACTCTCATAAGATGCGGTTACTATAAAATCATTATTTTCTGGCTTCCCTGAAACTATGAGATTATCATTTTCTATTTGTTCATTATCATCAGCTTCTAAGATATCGTCATCATTTTCTTCTGAACATGAAATGCATGCTATTATTAGCAGTATCAAGCCTAAAATCTTTGTACTATACGGTAGCGAAAAATTTAAAATCTTCATTATAATGCTGGTATTGAAAACTAATTAAAATTATAGCAATTTAGATACCAACGTTTTAACCAAACATTAAATCCGTATTATTTAAATGTAAGAAAATAAACTAGTACAAATTCTAAAGACGTAAAGCATTACGTGCTTAACTCTATAAATTATAACCACTGACAGAATAGCCACTACAATTGCTTTAACCCAGTCGATTTCATCTTTTACAAAGGCATCATAAATAATAAAACCGGTTGTAAAACCTAATACGAATTTTAAATTTGAACCTTTAAGCTCTTCTTGAAGTAGGCATTCTTACCCAACGTTTTTCCCTTTTTTCATTAAGAATTTTGAAATTCTATTGTTATTGTTTAAAAATATAGCTCCAATAAAAATATTAAATCCACAAGTAAACCACCTGTTATAGTCGATAGATAAGTTCAAGATCATCCTTGAACTTTCGTCCATTTTGTTTGTCCAAACTTGCTTTTTAAACTCTAAAAAACAGTAGTTTAAAAAGGGAGCAATATTGTCAACGATCATTAAAAGTCCAATTATTATTATTCCAAATTTAAAAAGTCCAACCTCGTTTAGATTTTTCATATCGATTATATGGGAATCAAACCCTTTACTAAGTCTAAAGAGTTTAATTAATCTATCCGTTTTGAACAGAAAAAAGAAAACAATTAATCCCATAAGAACCAAGTGAATTATACTAATTATAAATTCGAAAAAATCAAATCCAAAATTAACCGTCATTCTTGGCTGTAATCGATATATAAGAGTTGTAAAACAATAAATTCCAAAGATTTTAATTATAACTCTGAAAAGGTCAGTTATGGTCATTCTATCAGTTTTTTAAGGTATTTAAGCTGCTATTTTTCGGACTAATTCTGACTTTAAATTTATAAAACTCATATTTGTTTAAGAACAGAGCTAAAATATTAGTCTACTTAGTTGGCTGAAACAGTTATATTTTTTATCCGCTCAATAACAAACATGATAACCACTGACAGAATAGCCACTACAATTGCTTTAACCCAGTCGATTTCATCTTTTGCAAAAGCATCATAAATTATAAAACCGGTAGCGAAACCTAATACGAATTTTAAATTTTGAAGGGTAAATAAGTTTTTCATTTTGTGGTTGTTTTGGTTTTAGTGTATTTACCTAGATGTTATGAATCCGTCCTTTTAGTTTTTTACGATTGAAAGAACTAACCCTAACTTGATCTTGTTTCTTTATAATTCCATAGGCTATTACTGGTATAATTAAAAATCCGCCAATAATTAAAATCACATAATGATTACGACTTTCTGAAAAAATTGGACTAACAAATAAAAACATAAGTGGCGTACCAATTAAGAAAATAATACCCGCACCAATTTTTGCTAAGTTTGATTGTTTTGCGTGTAATTTGTCAACATGAAATTCATTTATTTTCCCGCAATTTTTACAAGTCAATTTTATAATCTCCCCATCTTGCATTGCAAATTCTACTCGAGTATTTGCACTCGTTGCATATGCTATTTCATTACTACACTGAAGACATTTTCCGTAAACTTTCATCGATATTTAATGGTATTTTGTTAGGTATTATAACGGTCACCGTATTTAAAACGCAGCGACTGAATGTAAGTTATTTATATTGTCAGCTATCATATTTCCATTTCATAATTTCAGCTGCTTCCTTTCCAAAAGTGTCTAGTATGTGCTGATTCAATTCCGCATTGTCTAATTCGCCAATTATGTCTGGATTTGTGTCAATCAAAAAATCTCTAAACAACCTGAGGAAATCATCACCGAAGTTTGAGTGTAATTCCCTTGCTTTAAAGTAGAACTGAGTTTGATACCAGCCATAGTTCTGTCCTTGTTGCATTATTTGTAAATACTCCGTTTCAAATTGACCCAAAGTTTTGAACTTAAGCTCACCCCATTGATTTCCTCGAATCATGGTAGTTTGTAAAACGTCCATTTGATCAAGTACAGTTTGGGTGTCGAAACTACGGGCTGCACCAACTTGACATAGATTTCCGAAAAGCTCATTTAGCCACCTGCGTTGTGAGCTTTTACCTGTTCTGTAGAATTGATATAGGTGACCCAATTCGTGGAGTGACAGCGCATCTCTGTAAAAGTAGTCAAGGTCTATATTTTCACCAAAATGTTGTTTTAAGACCTCTTTAACTGGCGGAGGAGCTTGTTTAATTCCATTTTCAGCATTTCTTGCAATTACTGACTTTCCTAAACCTAAAACGATATTACCTTCATAGAATGCTTGAGGCATACCGGGAGGTGGAGAAAAGGCATATTTATTCCAGTTTTTGTTATCAATAAAAAGTACTGCGAAATTAAGATTTTCATCAAAAATTCTGTCGTAATATTTCTTTGTTAACTCAAGAACTTCTACTGTATTTTTAATATCTCCCGGATGTTCAACAGATGAGTAAACTTCAAATTTATTCGTAATGTCGTGCTTATAAAGCCCCTCATGCTTGGACCTATCGATCCAATCCGAGGGTTTTTGATTACATGAAAATAACAGAATAAAGAATACTAAAGTGATTACGTGTTTCATACATTCATGCTATGATAACTAACGGCTTGGTATAACCGTCAGTTACGGGTTAATATGCGTTAATTTTCTTTTTAGCAGAGACGCTAGCAATACCGAGTAAATTTGGACGCAGTGGAATCTGCTGTTATTGCGGTGATTCAATGATGTACGTTCATTCTTTTTATTTCGATTTATGTACTTCAAGTTCGATTTCAACCATAAACTCAGGCAATGCTAGTCCTTTTACTTCAAGCCAAGAGCCAGTTGGAAATCGGTTTTTATAAATTTCAGCTCGATATGCTGATTTTTCCAACATTAGTGCCATATCAGTTGTGAAAATGTCTTCTTTTACAACATCATTAAATGTGCAGTCAAAGTGTTTTAATATTTTTTCCAAATCAGCATAACAGTTTTTCATCTGTTGTTCAATATCGCCGATGGCAGTTGGATTTCCTTCATCATCCATACTTACAGCTCCAGAAATTTTAATACTATTCCCAATTTTTACGGCGTGTGAATATCCATATGCTTTTTCTACTTCTGGTCGCAATAGAAAATATTCAGGTTTTTCGGGTGCAATAATTACTTCTTTTTCCACTTCTTTAGTTTCTACCTTTTGTGTTTGTTCACAACTTTGAAATACAAAAGCGAATGCAAAAAGTATTGCGAGTAATGTCAATCGGTCACTTGGTTTTTTCATAATTCTGATAGTTTAGTGCCTACATTGGTCGGTTTTCGGCTTTCCCCTTTTTATTATCTCTTACGTTTTTCAGTATGAAGTACAACGGTCTCCATATTTTAATTAGAGCTTGTTAAAAGATGCTTTCGTTTCGGATTATACACGAGCGAATAATTATTTTTTCAGTATTTCATTAATATAAATTGAACGATATTTTTCTGGATATTCAACTTGTACTCCGTGTGTTCCATTTTCAAATAAGAACCATTTTTTAGAAGGTGCAATAATGGAATCAAAATACATCTTTGCTACAGACGTTTCGGTAAAATGGTCATTGTCTCCTTGTAATATATAAACGGGTACTTTAAATTCTGGGATATCACGCATTAAATTCATGTTGATTGCAGTAGGTTGTAAAATCTTGGCTGCAGGATAGTAAGATTCTGGACTATTGATCATATCCGTAAATTTTTCACTAAACGTTAATCCATTATCTAAAAACATACTTTTAATAAACTTAAAATCAGTTTCTAATTTTATCGGTGCATACTTCATAACAATTTGTCGTTCTATTTCAAAGGCTTCAGTTACTGAATTTTTTGAGTTTTCAATATAAGGTGGTTTTCCAATTTGTTTTAATAGATTAACTGAAATGGTATCATTGTGCTTTTGTGATTCCGATAGTGCAAATTCATAAGATAATTCTTCTGAAAGTGAAAGATTGGCCATTAGACCACTACCAATATAGGCGTGATATAATTCAGGCTTTTTTTGAACCATATAAGCAGCTACAGCAGTTCCCCACGATAAACCTTCAATGTAAATCTTATCCTTTTTAAAAGTCTTTTTTAAATGTTCTGATAGTTGCAAACCATCTTCCACTATTTGGTTTAAGGTAATGGAAGAATCAGGCATACTATCATTATAAGCTAATCCAGACCCTCTTTGATCCCAATAACAGACCGTAAATATATCTTCCAAATCAACCCCCGTGAGTTTGTAAATCACCGGTAAAATTGGTGCACCCGGTCCTCCGTGAACTATTAGTAGTACGGGATTACATTTGTCTTTTCCCCTAATTGTAATTCGTTGTGGCACTCCGTTTAGCGTCATGTCCTCGTGCATGGCAATACTATTCGGAAGCACATCACCCTTTTCGTCTAAAAAAGGTTCTTCTTCTCCAGAACTATTGATTCGGATGATTAGCAATACCACTAAAATAAATGCAATTAGTACTCCCAATAAAACCAAAAACCACTTTCCTATTTTCTTTATTATTTTCATATGTTCTCAATTAGTTTTACGGTTTTCTTATTGCTACCAACGGACTTGTGTATGGAACGTAGCGTGCAAAAAGACACTAACTTTTCGCATTAACACAGAGCCGAATTTTTATATTTTGTTTTTAATTTATCATTTTTTAAAAGCCAAATTAAAAATTTGGCGGTCTTTGTAAATAAGCACAAACCTTTCGGTTTAGCACTTATTAGCTATGTTTTATACACCGTGTTGGCAGTAGTTACTTTTTTAATTCCATATGTAACGTTGGATAAGGTTTTCCGGAAGAATCCAATTCAGAGCGTTTAATAGTTTCAAATCCGCAATGTTTGTAAAATCCGACTGCTTGTTCATTCTGTTCGTTTACATCAACTTTTGTTACATCTAAGTGGTCAATTGAATAATCTAATAGTGTTTTTCCGATTCTTTTCCCTCTATATTCAGGGTGAATAAATAACATCTCCAAGTTTTGGTCGGCTACTCCAAGAAAACCAACTATTTTTTTGTCATTATTCCTTATACATCTTAATTCGACTGCATCTAAATAAGTGTTTAAAATTTGTGGTTTAAAATATTCAATATCTTCCTCTTTTAGGAAGTGATGCGTTGCTCGAACTGAAGATTCCCAAAGTTCAACTACATTTTCATATTCTTTTTTCTCTATCTTATCTATTTTGTTCGTCATTTTTCTAATTACTGCCAACTATTGTATATGTACACTATTGCACATATTCTTAAATATATATGTACAATAGTAATCGTCTCTTATTTACTAAATTCTAAGGCTGCTCCACCTCTTTCATCAACACCTCAATAGATTTCTCCAATTGCTGATCAATACCGTTTGCGATGACATCAGGTTGGTTTTTCACAATGATTTCCGGGTCGGTTTCGTTATTTTCCATCCACTCGCCCGCCTTATTTTTAGCACTTACAGGTACAACACCCCATACGCCACCATTGGGCAAACGCTCCCAACCAGCAAAGCTACAGGTACCCGGTACGGGCATACCCACTGTTTTACCGATTTTTAAATCTACATAGCCACTTGCAAAACAAGAGCCATCGCTGTACATAGATTCATTGAACATCGCCAAGGTCGGCTTTGTCCAACGAGAGGTTGGTTCGCCACCTACAACCCTATCTTCGGTTTCATAAGACAAAAATGGTATACCTGTAAAGAACATTGCCAAATCTGCCACCAAGTCTCCACCGCCATTAAAGCGGGTATCAATGATGACCGCTTTTTTATCATTGAACTTACCCAGCATTTCTTCATAAATGGTACGGTAAGGTCCGTCTGCCATACCCGGTATATGCACATAACCCAAAGTGCCGTTACTTTTTGCCAATACTTCTTTTTCGTTGTTCTTTACCCAACGGTCATACAATAGGCGACCTTCTTCCCTAAGTGAAATTGGCTTTACGGTTAGTTGTTTTTTCTTTCCCTTTTCATCAACAATATCAAGCAATGTAAAATCACCTGCAATACGGTTTAAATAAAAGGCTGCATCTACTGTATTTTCAATAGTTACTCCGTTGATTTTTTGAATGATCATGCCCGGCTCAACATCAAAACCTGCTTTATCTAACGGTCCGCCTTTAATGACTTCGGTAATTCTTATGCCGTCGCCTTTATGATCGTAATCCATGAAAATGCCCAATGACGCCGTCTGGTCGCCATTTTCGATATTATCGGAGTAACGACCTCCGGCGTGACTCACATTCAGCTCGCCCAACATTTCTGAAATCATTTCTGAGAATTCATAGTCATTGCCAATATGTGGTAAGTATTTTTCATATTCGGTACGCATAGCATCCCAATCTATACCATGAAAGGTAGCCGTATAAAAAATACCATTGGTCTTTAGCCATATGTGATCGAACATATACCTGCGTTCTGCATCGGCATCTAATACCATTTCGGCATTTAGCTTAACAGGTTTGGTTTTACTACCGCCAATATCTATTTTAGAAATTTTACCGTCTGCCAATAGAAATAGGTTTTCTTGTGGAGCATCCCACTGCAGACTTGCAGATTTTGCACCTAAAGGAATCAGCATTTTTGTGCTCTTGGTACGTATTTCCGTTTCCCAAAGATTATAGTTTTTTTCAAACTTTGCCAAGTAATATAATTTTTCTCCATCCTTTGAAAGTACGGCATCAGATAGCTTAGAAGAGTGTATGGTTAAGCGGGCTTTTCTGCGATCTACATCTTCTAAATCGAAGGTGACAGATGTTACTTCTGGTTCTTCCTTCTTTTTATTCTTCTTCTTTTTATTGTCGGTACCATCTTCTTCCTTGTCCTCTTTTGAAGACTCTTCTATCATTTTTAAAAGATCAAATTCTTCTTTTGTTTTATTGAACTTGTCCCACGATTCTTGGGTCAAGAACATGGTATACACATCGGTTTCAAAAGAGCCACTGGTGGCATAACTTTTAAGTCCGTCACGATTCG
Organism: Maribacter litoralis; assembly: GCF_902506355.1. Taxonomy (NCBI): domain Bacteria; kingdom Pseudomonadati; phylum Bacteroidota; class Flavobacteriia; order Flavobacteriales; family Flavobacteriaceae; genus Maribacter; species Maribacter litoralis. Next base: position 4,333,486 of record NZ_LR733271.1, read on the forward strand.
TAAAATACATAATCTGGCTACCGTCATTTATCCATTTAGGATAAAACTCATAATAACCGCTTTGTGTCAAATTTTTACGTTGCTTACCTTCTTTAGAAATCAAAAGCAACTCGGTATTATTCAACGAAACACTCCAATCTATCAATAACCACTTACTATCTGGACTCCATTGATAATACTGGTCTCCGTCTCGCATATGTATAACTTCATCTGGTGTCAATAACGTAGTCACCTCTTTGGTCTTTAGGTTCTTGACCTTCAACGTTCGTCGATCTTCCATGTATGCCACATAAGTGCTATCAGGAGAAAATTCTGGCAGATAGATATCATTTTTCGAGGTCACCAATGTATCTTCTTTTATTAAGGTAGATGCAAAGAAATAAGGTTCTTCTGAACGTACTTTTGATGATTTAAAAATACTCCACTTGCCATTGCGTTCGCTTGAATAGGCAACCGATTTACCGTCGGGCATAAATTTTACAAAACGTTCTTGTTCTGGGGTGTTGGTAATACGTTTGGTCAAAGATCCGTCTACCGAGGTCACGAATACTTCTCCCCTACTAATAAATGCAATTTCCTTACCGTTAGGTGCTACATCCATTTCTTGAACACCACCATTAACCGATTTATATGATATAGGATTACTATCTTCTTGCGTTCTAACTATTATTTCTACCTTCTTAGCACCTTCACCTGCTTTTAGCGTATAAATTTCTCCATCATAACCAAATGCCAAAATACCATTACCCATACTCAAAGAACGCACAGGGTGTGTTGTAAAATTAGTAAGAGTCTTAATATTAGACGTATTGTCCACATCCATATAAAAAACATTAAAAGAACCTTCTTGTTCGCTTAAATAGTAAATGGCACTGCCATCTTTAGAAAATACCGGATTACGGTCTTCTCCACCGAATGTAGTTAGCTGCTTGTGCTTTCCTGTGGATGGATCATACAGCCAAATATCTCTGGTTATGGCAGATGTATGATGCTTTCTAAAAACGTCTTCGTAGCCTTTTCTATCATGATATACCATTTTTGTACCGTCAGCATTTACTTGCACATCTTCTGCCGGAACGGTCAGCACCTGACCAACTCTGCCTCCTGTTACAGGAACACCATACAATTCTGGCTGTGATCCCGTAGGGTATTGTCGATGCTCGGCAGCGTCTAACCTCATGGCACCAAACAATACTTCTTGATCATCTGCCGAAAAGCTAAATGGCTTTTCATCATTACTATGATAGGTCAACCTTGTTGATGGTCCGCCCTTGGCATCCATAATATACACATCAAAATTGCCATACCTGTTGGAAGAGAATGCTATTTTCTCACCATTCTTGCTCCAAACCGGAGAGTAATCATGTGCGGAGTGATAGGTTAACTGCTTTGCTACGCCACCGTTTGCAGGTACCGTAAATAAGTTTCCCTTATAAGTGAATGCAATGGTTTCGCCGTTGGGAGAAATAGCCGGGTAACGTGCCCACTTTGGTTGTGTCTGTGCTGAACATACATACGTAAGGCATACTGCCATTACCGATAAAAAAGAGTATTTCATATGTTTAAGTAGTTGGTATTTAGTAGATACGAAAGATAAGTATTTGATTTATCTACGGCAATGAATCTATGATCAATGGTATTCAATTCTACATAGATGGTAGAAATTGGCTAAAATTGGATTAAATTTACTGTACCAGCAAATACTATTTTACCTTGAAAGAAGAAGAGCTTTATTGGACAGAACGGTATAAGAATAATAATACAGGTTGGGATATTGGTTACCCGTCTACCCCAATTAAAGAATATGCCGATCAATTAACGGATAAATCAATTCAGATTTTAATACCGGGCGCCGGAAACGCTTACGAAGCCGAGTACCTTTGGAAAGCAGGATTTGTCAATACCCACATTCTTGATATCTCTATAATTCCGCTACAAGAATTTAAAAAAAGAAACCCCGATTTTCCGAAGGAGAACATGCATCAATCTGATTTTTTTGAATTCAGCGGACAGTTCGATTTAATTATAGAACAAACCTTTTTCTGCTCTTTTGTTCCGATTGATGAAAATAGAAGTGCCTATGCCAAGCACATGGCAAGTCTACTAAAACCAAAAGGAAAATTAGCCGGACTCTGGTTCAATTTCCCACTTACTAATGACATGGAAAAGCGCCCTTTTGGAGGAAGCAAAGAACTGTATACCAAATACTTATCACCATATTTTAAAACGATCACTTTTGATCCCTGTTATAATTCGATAGCACCAAGACAGGGGAAGGAGTTGTTTGGAATTTTTGAGGTTCGTTGATTGGTTGTTGGTTGTTCGTTGTTGGCTGTTCGTTGTCCGTTGTCCGTTCGAGCGCAGTCAAGAACTATTGGTGTTCTATATTGACAGATTGCTTCGTACCTCGCAATGACGTATTGTAAACTGCAAACTGAACACTGACACGGCTCACTGAAAACTGAAACTGAAATCAACGAAGAACGAGCAACGAAGAACGAGCAACGAAAAAGTGTTAAAGGATTACGGATTCTTCAAAACCAAACACTGTTAACATCCTTTTAAGAATACTTCCTTTTCTTTTCAGCTATTTTTAAGCACATAACTAACAAACCACTCAAATGACAAGAAGATTACTCTCCCTGTTGATGCTTTTCGCATCTGTTTTCGTTACTGCACAAGAATTTAAAATGGCCTTAGCTCAAGACCTAAAACCCCGTAACATCGGTCCTGGTGGTATGAGCGGTCGTGTAACTGCCATTGATGTCGTTAATAACAATCCAGATATTATGTATGTGGGTACCGCTTCTGGTGGATTGTGGAAATCTACATCAGGCGGGGTAAAATGGGAACCTATTTTTGATAAAGAAGTCACTGCTTCCATTGGTGCGGTTGCTATTCAACAAAGTAATCCGTCCGTTATTTGGGCCGGTACTGGAGAAGGTAATCCTCGTAATAGTCTTAATGGTGGCTACGGAGTTTACAAATCTCTTGATGGCGGTAAGACTTGGAAATCTATGGGTCTTGAAAAAACCAGACATATCCATAGAATAAAAATCGACCCAATGAATCCGAATACTGTGTATGTGGGTGCTATTGGATCTCCTTGGGGAGAACACCCAGAACGCGGAGTGTTTAAAACTACCGATGGTGGCGAGACTTGGGAAAAAGTGCTTTTCGTAAATAATAAAACGGGAGTGGCGGATCTTATTATGGATCCTACCAACCCAAATAAATTGATCGCTGCCATGTGGGAACACAAGCGTGAACCTTGGTTCTTTAATTCCGGTGGCTCAGGTAGCGGTCTATATATGACCCATGATGGCGGTAAGAATTGGAAAAAACTGACAGAAGAAGATGGTCTACCTGCAGGTGATTTAGGAAGAATTGGTGTAGCCATTGCTCCTGGAAAGCCCGATATTATTTATGCTTTAGTTGAAGCAAAAAAGAATGCGCTATACAAATCTGAAGATGGCGGATTCAAATGGAAAAAAGTAAATGATAAAAGCGATATTGGAAATAGACCTTTCTACTACTCTGAAATCTACGTAGATCCAGAAAATGAGAATAGAGTTTTCTCTGTATTTACATATGTGAACGTTTCGCAAGATGGCGGTAAAAACTTTACGCAATTGATGCCTGCTTACCGTGCCGATAATGGTGTACACCCTGATCACCACGCATTTTGGATTCACCCAGAAAACGGACAGTTTATGATGGACGGTAATGATGGCGGACTCAATATTTCTAAAGATGGCGGAAAAACATGGCGTTTTGTGGGTAATTTACCCGTTGCACAGTTTTATCATATTGCCGTAGATAACGAATTCCCTTATAATGTGTATGGCGGAATGCAAGATAATGGAAGCTGGAGAGGTCCTGCCTATGTTTGGAAAGCACAGGGAATTCGTAATAGCTATTGGCAAGAAATTAGTTTTGGTGATGGTTTTGATGTTGTTCCCGATCCTGTAGATTCTAGATATGGATATACCATGAGTCAGCAAGGTAACGTGCAACGTTTTGATCATGTAACAGGTGACAATTATATTGTACGCCCTACCCCACCGGATGCTACGACAGAACTACGTTTTAACTGGAACTCGGCAATTAGCCAAGATCCTTTTGATACCAGTACCGTGTACTTTGGGAGCCAGTTTGTACACAAGAGTACAGATAAGGCGTTAACTTGGAAGGTAATCTCTCCAGATTTAACAACCAATGATCCTGAAAAGCAAAAGCAAAGCGAAAGTGGTGGTTTATCTATGGATGCCACAGGCGCAGAAAATCATACAACTATATTGGTAATAGAACCTTCTAAAGTTGAAAAAGATATGCTTTGGGTAGGTACCGATGATGGCAGAGTTCATTACACTCAAAACGGTGGCGGAACATGGACAGAAGTAACCGCAAATATTAAAGGCTTACCAAAAGGAAGTTGGATTCCACAAATAAAAGCATCTACCCGCAATAAAGGGGAAGCACTTTTAATCGCTAACGATTATAGAAGATTTAATTACACTCCGTATGCATACCGCACTAAAGATTATGGTAAAAGCTGGACAAGAATTGTTGATGCCACAGATGTTGAGAGCTACACCTTATCTATTATTGAAGACCCTGAAAATCCTAATTTAATGTTTTTAGGTACCGATGATGGATTATATGTTTCTTTCAATGCCGGTGAGAAGTGGCAAAAATGGACCGAAGGTTTCCCAACGGTATCCACAAAAGATTTAGCCATTCACCCAAGGGAGCACGATTTGGTAATCGGCACATTTGGTAGGGCTGCATGGGTGTTAGATGATATTCGTCCGTTACGGGCTTTGGCATCAGATGCTTCTATTCTAAATAAGGAAATAGAATTATTTACACCGCCAACGGCATATCAGGCTTCATACCAACAGCCTACAGGTAGTCGTTTTGGGGCAGATGCCCTGTACCAAGGTGAGAATAGAAAATCTGGGGCTATGATTACCTACTATTTAAAAGAAGGTAAAAAAGCTACAAAAAAGGGTAAGCCTGCAAAAGGTAAAAAGAAAGACGCATCCGAAGAAAAAATAGAAGAAAAGAAGGATAGTATAGAACTAACGGGAGTTCAAAAGAAAGACTCCGTCCAGTTCGATTTTTATGATGGAGAACGATTGATACGCACTTTAAAATATAAGACTCCAGAAAAAGCAGGATTCCATAGAATTTATTGGGGAATGGACGAAAAAGGTGCCGATAGACCTTCTAGAAAAGTACAGACCAAAAAGAGAGAGTCTGGCGGGTTAGAAGTAAAACCTGGTACATACACGATAAAGATGCTTTATGGTGATTTGAAAGAAGAAACTACAATTATGGTGAAATCAGACCCACGCTTAGAAGTTTCTCAGGTAGCGATCAATGAAGCCTATGCCAATGGTAAAGTATTGGAATCTTACATGCAAACTGCAGCAGATGCCGTACAGCAATTGGCCAAGAGCAAAGAAACTGCTGAAAAATTTCAAAAGGATCTTAAAAAAGAAGGTGATAAAAAGTACAAGGAGCAGATAAAAGCTTCTAAAGATATCATTAAACAAATAGATTCAGTAACCGCTATTTATTTAGGAAAGGTAGATAAGCGACAAGGTATTACACGTAGTAAAGAAATGACGGTAATGCAGCGTATACAAGTTGCAAGACGCTACGTAGGATCAAGAAAAACGGGCATGACAGCTACAGAAAAACAACTGATGCAATTTGCCAAAGACGACCTAGACGCTGCACTACAAAAAACAAACGCTTTCTTCGCAAAAGAATGGGTAGATTATCAAAACAATATGAAAAGCTTAGATTTATCTCCCTTTAAAGAAACAGAAGTATTTAATTTAAATTAAAAATCAAGAAAACAAGGAATGAAGAAAGTTATTACTGCACTGGTATTACTAACATCAATTTTAAGTACAAATGCTCAAAGTGAATTAACGGGAGAAGATGATTTCGGCAGTTGGTTCATGTATTTTGGCACCAACAAAATAGCCGATAGATGGAGTATACATACCGAGGCGCAGTTTCGATACTATGAAATGGCATCTAATTTTAACCAAACTTTACTGCGTACGGGTTTAAACTATCATATAAATCCTGATGCGATCGCTACTCTGGGCTACGGCTTCATTGATACCGACCCCACTTTTACCGAGTTCGATGAAATTAGCAGTAATAACTTAGTGCGAAACAATTCCATATCCGAACATCGAATTTTTGAGCAATTCATTCTTAAAAACAAGGTGTGGGAATTTAAGTTTGAGCATCGCTATCGTTTAGAGCAACGCTTTGTTCAAAATAATTACACGGGTGAAACCAACACATTAAACAGAGCACGGTATAGAATACAAATGACCTTGCCCCTAACCGATATATTTTTCTTGAATTTTTATGACGAAATATTCATAAACCTACAAGACAGTGCTTTTGGTCAAAACCGTGCCTACGCCGCACTTGGAGTTAATGTTACCGAAGATTTGAGCATGCAGTTCGGGTACCTAAAAAATCACTTTACAGGGGCTAACTTCGACCGCCTGCAAATTGGGGTATTTTATAACACCGATCTACGAGGCATTTTTAAAAAGAAGAACTAAATTTATACCATAAACAAACTACATTATTATGAAAAAAATAGCATTGACTTTCGCTAGTGCGTTAATGATCGTTTTCGCAAGTTGTAAAGAGGCTAAAAAGGGTGAGGATTCTAAAAGTGTTGAAGCTACAGCCGAAGCAACTGAAATGTATAGCCTTGTTCAAGATTCTACCAAGGTAAGTTTTACCGCTTACAAGACTACCGAAAAGTTACCTGTTGGAGGCAAGTTTCAAGAAATTAACTTTTCTAACACCAATAGCGGTGCCACTCCATTAGAGGCTTTAAACGGTACGGAATTCAGTATACCTGTAAGCAGTTTATTTACCAACGACCCTACAGGAACCAGAGACCCTAAACTCCTAGAGTTTTTCTTTGGTGTATTAAAAGATACCGAGTTAATTTCGGGTGTAGTTAAAGTTGAAGGCGATAAAAGCTCTATGGATGTTACCTTAAACGGAGAAACTCAGAATATTCCTCTTTCCTATGAAATGGATGGTGATAGCAAAATTATCTTTAATGGTGTTATGGAATTAGAAAATTGGAATGCTTTAGATGCTGTTGCCTCTATCAATAAAGCTTGTGAAATTTTACACACAGGTAAAGATGGTGTTAGCAAAACTTGGAGTGAAGTTGCCGTAAAAGCAGAAGTGCTATTGGCAAAAAAATAATTTCAATTTAAATGTTAGAATATAAGAGGTGCGTTATCGCACCTCTTTTTTTATCACAATAGATTAAAAATAGTGCTCTATGCACATAACTACTTGATAATAGTTATTTTATTGGCTAATTTGTTCTTTCACACTAAAAAAGGAATAACATGAAAATATTAAGAGTTGAATTAGCACTATTGGCATTGTTAGCTGTCTTTAGTTGCAAAGAGGTAAAAAAAGAAGGTTCTGAAGCGAAAGAAGAAGTTGAAGAATTAATGGACGAGGCAGAAAATGAAATGGATGATGATGAAACCGTTGTTAGATTCATGCTAGAGCCTAAGAGTGGTAGTAATGTAAAAGGCGAAGTAATCTTTACCCAAGATGATGACGAGGTAGAAATGGTAGCCATGCTATCTGGTTTAAGTGAAGGCGAGCATGCCATTCATATTCACCAAACCGCCGATTGTTCTGCTGCTGATGGTTCTTCTGCAGGCGGACACTGGAACCCAACCAATGAACCTCATGGTAAATGGGGCGCAAGTGAAGGGTATCACAAAGGTGATATAGGTAATTTCAATGCTGATGCGGATGGTAATGCAAAAGTGGAATTTGAAACAGATGAATGGTGTATAGGCTGTGATGATGAAAATAAAAACATATTGGGCAAGGGGGTGATTGTACACCAAGGTGTTGATGATTATACTTCTCAACCTAGTGGTGCAGCCGGTGCACGCGTTAGTTGTGCAGGTATTATTCAATAGGGTTAATATTAATATTTATAAAAGCTGTTCTTCGAACAGCTTTTTTTATTTTTAACCGCTACAAAATATTTAATATGCAATTAGACCTTTTGGTTCATCAGTTCAAAAAGAAAGACACTATGGCTTTCGAAAAGCTATACGATATGTATAGCGAAAATATCTGCGGGGTTATCAACACCATAGTTAAAGATGACGCACTAGCCCAAGAAATTTGTCAAGATGTTTTTATAAAAATTTGGAATAACTGTGAAAGTTACAACGCTTCAAAGGGCAGATTCTTTACATGGATTTTGAACATTGCAAGAAATGCAGCTATCGATGAATTACGCAGTAGGTCGTATAAAAATAATAAAAAGAACCTTTCTGCTGATTACTTCGTAAATATTTTACAGCACAAGGAAGAAGAAGAAAATTCTACTGTAGATACCAAGGGGTTGAGAAAACTCGTTAAAAATTTAAAGCAAAAATGTGTTCAGATCATTGAACTGTTATACTTTAGAGGATATACACAAAAAGATGCTGCAGAAGAATTAGAAATTCCCCTAGGCACTGTAAAAACAAGAAATAGAAGTTGCATTTCCCAATTAAGGGAGAATATGGCCGTAAGATAGTATGGATGTAGAAAAATACATAGCATCGGGAATTTTGGAGGTTTATATAGCCGGTACTCTTTCAGAAAAAGAAAATCTGGAAATTGCCGAATATGCCAAAGAATATCCAGAAATTAAGAAGGAAATCGAAGAGATAGAGGCTTCTATATTAGAATTGTCCAAAAAAGCTTCACCAGGGTATAATTATTCATTTAAAGCATTGATGAGTAGCATAAATGGTGATGTTAAGGTGGTGGATATGAATGAAAAACCTAGTTCGCCATTCTTATCTTACATTGGTTGGGCCGCATCTGTTTTACTTGCCGTGGGCCTATTTTATATGTACCAGCAAAATCAAGAACTTAAATCTGATATTGAAGTTGTAGAAAAGCAAAACATAGATTTAGAACAACAAATTGCTGATACCGACTCTTCTTTAGAACAAACACAAGAATTATTGAACACCTTACGTGATAAAGATATAAGTGTTATTTCGTTAGGCGGACAAGAGATTTCACCAACATCATATGCCAAAGCTTATTGGAACAAAAAGGAAGAAAAGGTTTTTATAGATGCAAAAGGTCTACCAGAACCACCAGATGATTTTGTATACCAAGTATGGTCTCTTAAACTTTCACCGCTTACCCCTACCAGTATGGGGCTACTAGAAGATTTTGCAACGGATGAAAACAAGGTATTTGCATTGAACAACCCGAACGAATCTGAAGCATTCGGTATTACTTTAGAACCTGCCGGTGGTAGTGAATCACCCACATTGGAACAATTGTATACTCTTGGGGTAGTCAACGCTTCTTAAGCTTTAAAAAGTAATTTATAAATGGGCAGTTAAATGAATCTGCCCATTTTTTTTGTCATGTATCCGCTATAGTTTGTAAATACTCCGTCTGTTTTAGTGTTTAACACTCATGCAAAATATGGGAAGAAAACAGCAACCGATAGTTATCGATCCGTTTTTACCCTATGAAAAGCTAAAATCTTTACCAACCATTTTGGCAGCGTTTTATTCGGGTTTCTTTTCTTAAGATTTAGATATAATCCGAAGGATTTTAAAATAGGGACTTTATGGGTTTCTACCAATTCGATCAATGTGCCATCTGGATCTTCCATATAACTGAAATGCCCAGCGGCATCGCCCATATCAAAACTATTGGCGCTATCTACCGTAAAAGAACAATTATTGTTCAGCGCTTTTTCTCTAATTGCCGACATACCAGAAACATCAAAACATAAGTGTATATAACCCAAATCTCCCCAAAGCCTGTTTTTGAAAATTTTATTCGGAGCAGCATCCAAAATTTGAACAAGTTCTAATTGTGTAGGACCTAAAAGGTCTCCAAAACCACTAATACCAATTCGTTCTTGTTGCAAAATAACTCGTCTACATTTCCCTTTGATCTTATCTAGAACAGGGTCAATATTATCATAACACACTATAGTATAACCCAACATGGTAGCATAGAATTGTTTGGACTTTTCCATATCACTAACCCCTATAACAGCACCCTGCACTCCCCCATTTAATGACGATTGTCTAGAAAACGAATATGTATCTTCTACCATCTGAACACGATTACCAAAAGGATCTTCAAAGTAAAAGTTAGGTTTATTGGTTATGGAAATTTCGGATAGATTACACACTCCCAATTCTTTAAGATACCCATGCATTTCTGGTAGGTTTTTACACCTGATCTTCATGGCATAAATACCTAAATCTCCAAAATTTACAGGAACTTCTGGAGCAACGGGAACTCGGTCTTTAAACTGCCAAATTTCCAATCCGCCGCCACCTGTCATATTTAAGGATAAATAAGCTGCTCTTCTTTCTGCCTTATTGTTTGTGTAACGAGTCATTAATGATGCAACCGCCTCATCTTCAAACAATAAAATATCAAAACCTAAATGCTTTCTATACCAATTAAATACTTTTTTGACATCTAAGACTTCAATGCCTATCTGTTGAATACCATTAATTTTTTCAACCATTATATGGGGTGCGTATCAATTTATTGTGAAGAGATTTTAGCTTATTGCCAGGGTATCCTAGTTTAAAAAGTACAACCAATATGAAATTTGATAAGTTGACCCTTAAATATGAGTTGGATTCATATTTACGTGCAGATACTACCAAATCATTTTTAACAATAGTATATGGTAGATTCTTTTTTTTCATTCTATCAAAAAACTCAAAATCTTCCATGAGCACCTGTTTCTCATTAAAGCGTCCTAACTGCTCAAAGGCCTCTTTTCTAATGAACAGGCATTGATCGCCGCCACCCGTAAACAATCCGTCCTTTGCCGTAAAAGCTGCATTTATACGCAGGTACCATTTGTCCTTATCAAATCGGTATGAAAAAAAGCCTGCATCGTATCCATTATCAAGGGTTTGAATTATATTTTCAATAAATTCAGCTGGCGGTACTACATCGGCATGTAAAAAAACAAGGGTTTTACCCATTGCAACACCAGCTGCTTCGTTCATTTGGGCTGCCCTACCCTTATTCTTGCACTGTACTAGTTTAACTTTATCAATACAGTCCAATAATTCAATTTCATCTGTATTACAAGGAGACAAAGCCACTAATACCTCAATTAATCGGTCATGTCGTAAAAAACTTGCAATACTAAAAAGGCGCTGCAAGTTTTGATATTCATTATGTGCAGGTATAATTATACTGATCATAAATTGGTGAATCGTAGAATTTTGGTTCTTAAATATAGCCTTAATTAATGCCAATTACCTTTATCTACGTAAGTTGTTAGAAATAGTTTTAAAACCTTATAATTTTTAAAGCTTAATGTAATCGATATATAATGTATTCGACCAAGATGAAACGAACCTTTACGATACATTTACGTAGATAAAGTAACCTAAAACTATTTTATGAAATTAAGACTATACTTTTTAGCAGTTTTATTTGCTTTATCATGTACGGCAAGAACCAATGTACAAGCCCAAACCGAAACGACCGAAGAATCGGTTGATTTTAATGAGTTATCAGAATCTTTTCTACAGAATATCATTGCTGAAAAAGGCACACAAGAAATACAGAACGTTTTAGCGAATACTACCATAGAAGAACTAGCGGCCGCACTTGACACCAATGATAAAAGATTGGCTTTTTGGATAAATATTTACAATGCCTATTTACAGGTAATTCTACAAGAAAATCCCGAATTATATGATGACCGCGGCAGCTTTTTCAAAATGGAGCAAATTTTGATCGCCGGTGAAATGGTCTCTTTCGCAAAAATTGAACACGGACTCATTAGAAAATCTCAATGGGAATACGGTTTAGGCTATATTCGTAAATGGTTCCCCAATAAATTTGAGCGTAAATTAAGAGTTGACAAACCCATATATAATATACATTTTGCCTTGAATTGCGGAGCCAAAGACTGTCCGCCAGTAGCGGTTTATGAGTGGGAACGTGTACAAGAGCAATTACAAATTGGCACCAAAAGACATTTAAAGAAAACCAGTGAGTTCAACTCAGAGACCAATGTTGTTAAGGTTACATCTCTGTTCAGTTGGTTTAGGGGAGATTTTGGCGGAAAAAGCGGTATCAAGAAAATTTTGAAAGAAAACGAGATTGTACCTACTACCAAAGATATAGACATAGAATACACGAACTACGACTGGACCTTGTACCTAGACAATTTTATTGAGCTATAAGACATACTGGTAGTTTTAGTATAAAGATGAATTCTCATCAACTAAAAGTATTCTTATTTGCTTCTTATCATGACGATTACCCTATAGTGTGTTAAATTTGCACCCGAATAGATCTTATACTTTTTTATGAAGGTTGGCTTTGGTTTCCTTAAAAAGTTTTTTGTTGTACTGTTTATCCTTCTGGGGGTTTTGGCAGCCTCTAAGTTAGATGAGCTTCAATTCTCATTCGATTTTAGTCAGTTTTTTCCCGAGGAAGACCCTGACCTCGCCTTTTATGACAGTTATGTTGAAGAATTTGGCACCGATGACAACTTTTTACTGATTGCCGTAAAGAACCAGTCTGATGTATTTCAACAAGATTTTCTCCAAAAATTTAAGGCATTTTCCGAAGACAGTAAAGATTTTGAATTCGTATTGGAAAGTAGTTCTATTACTTCGCTATCTTATCCTTTAAAAACGTCTTTCGGGTATACCACGCTACCTATTGTTCATATTAATGATCCTTCATTATATGAAAAAGATTGGGACAAATTAAAAGCTGACTCCTTATTCATAAATACTCTTATAGATAAGAATCGAAAATCTCTGGTGTTGGCATTACAAACCGAAGACAACCTTAACTATCAGCAGTCTAAACTTCTTTTAAACCAAATAAGGGATTCGCTTAAAGCGCATGAACTAACAGACTACCATATTCTGGGCAGAGCATTTTTCTATGAAGCCATTGTTGAAATGCAGAAGAGCGAAGTACTTACCACCACAATAGTAGCCTCTATTTTGGTTTTCATTATTCTTCTTTTAGTCTATAGAAGTATGCCGGTAGTTCTAATCTCTGTTTTTTCCATAGCTATGTCCCTTTTACTGTTTATGGGTCTTTTGGGTTGGCTCGGAAAGGAACTGAATGCCATGGCGGCATTTTACCCGGTGTTAATGCTTATTGTGGGTACTTCTGATGTGATACATTTAACCGATAGTTATATACGAAAACTACAGAGCAACATCCCACGTTACGCCGCTATAACCTCATCATTGAAGGAAGTAGGAATGACCACCTTACTAACCTCTGTTACCACAGCGGTGGGTTTTGTTACCTTGCTTTCATCTCGATTGGTGAGTATTCAAGAATTTGGAATAAATGCCGCTATTGGCGTATTGGTAGCATATATAACGGTAATTTTCTTAACGGGATCTCTGCTCATCAGTCTTCCTGAAAAATCATTGATAGGGCGCAGAAGCATTTCTGAAAATTGGGTCAACTACCTTTTAAAGATCAATACGTTCACTAAAAACTTTCCTAAAACCATTATTGTCGGTACCGTAATATTTACCTCGCTTTGTGTTTTGGGCATCTATTTGGTACAGACCAATCAAGAACTAAAGCAGACCTTACCCTCTGAAAGTAAAATTGCTCAAGATTTTGAATATTTTCAGAACAATTACGCAGGTTTTAGACCTTTGGAAATTGCCGTAATGAGTACTGACGGACATAAAGTAACCGATTATAATGTTGCCTTAGAGATAGAGAAACTGCTTTCATACCTAAAATCTATTGAAAGTATTGGCAGTTTACAGTCTTCTAACCTGCCCTATAAAATTCTGAACAAAGCCAATAACCTTAACAACTCTGCTTATTTTACGCTACCAAAAGACGAGAAAACATTTTTAAAATACCAGAAAGATACTCGTAAACTGGCGCGTAAACAGTTAGCCAAATTTGTAAATGCAGATGAATCTATTGCCCGTATTAATGGGCGATTACAAGATATTGGCACCGATAACCTTAAAGTTGTTTATGACAATATTGATGATTTTGCTAAAACCAAGCTAGATTCTTCGCTCATTACAATTAAGGTAACGGGTAAAAGTATTTTGTTGGATAAAAATTCTGAATACATAAGAAGTAGCCTTCTTGAAGGTTTGCTTTACGGACTATTATTGATCGGAGTTATAATGGCCTTTGTTTTTAAGGACATTAAAATATTCTTGATATCATTGGTACCCAATGTACTACCCATTTTGTTTGCGGGTGGCATGCTTGGTTTTCTAGGTATTCCGTTAGAAGCATCCTTATCCGTAGTATTCGCGATCGTATTCGGAATTGCCGTAGATGACACTATCCACTTTTTAGGGAAGTATAAATTAGGTATAACCCAAGGATTGGATAAAGAAGCGGCAATTGAGAAAACATTTGCCCAAACAGGAAGGGCATTGGTCATCACCACCATCATTTTGTTCTTCGGCTTTATGGTGATGCTATTTTCAATTCATCAACCCAGTGTAACCATAGGGTTGATCATTAGCGTAACCCTAGTAACCGCGTTGATACTAGACTTATTACTGTTACCGGTTCTTCTAAGAAAATTGATCTAAATAGAACTATTCTTTTTGTGAAGGGTCTTTTGCAACGATTTATAAGCGAATATTGCTCTGCCGACCATGAAAATCATTAAACTTATCCATAATGTAAAGAGTAGGTATTCCATAACACTATATGTTTTACTTGGTTACTTTTAGTCTGCATTATAAAGTCGTGGGGCGAACTTTAGAATGCATTTGGTCGATAAATATATGTATTTCATCTATGCGCCTGTTAAAAAAAACCAAATATTCGACGAAATGCATAATAATAACAACGCCACGACTTTACGTCGTGGCGTTGAAAAAAAAACAATCCAACCTAAAACAAACATGAAATGAATATAATTGGGCAATCAATTACAAATCATGGACTTGCTTTTCCATACCGGGACCTAGTTCATATATAGCCCCTATTAATTCTCCTTTTATCTCCTTAACCCTTGCGTCTTTTCCGTTTGCTTTGTAAACTTCGGCTGCTTGGTAAAGCAACGCAGGTTCAAATGTTTTACCATATACGTAGGTATCCATAATTTCCATAGCCTGTTCTTTGTCCCCATTTTTTAGGTGACTGTAGCCCAACCAACTATAAGATTCTGGGGTAGGTCTATTATCAACCTCTCTTTGTGCCAAAGCCAAAGCGCTATCATATTGTTTGGTTTCTCCTATGTACAAGCCTAGGTTATATGCATTATACATATCGCCATATGCTTTGTCTTTTACTCTTGTAAAGTATTCATCTAAGTTTTTTGTGCGTATTAAATCATCACCTGCATAGTCTGCTATTTCTGCCTTTAGCAAAAAGTAATCGGGCGCATTATAAGTTTTGGTCACCGAATCTAAAATGCGAATAGCTTCTTTTGAGTTCTTATCGTTTGAAAAAACGATCCATGCAATACCTTTTTTAGCATATGCATTGTTATTATCTATTTCCAAAGCCTTTAAATAATGATCGTACGAATCTTTAATTCTACCGGCATGCCCATAGTAATCGCCAAGATTGGTATAACTCCATAGCATTAAATCTTTATTCTTAGACAATTCTGCCTTTGCTCTAGCCTTTTCCATAAAGTTTATGGTCGTATCCAAATCACCTTTATAATCGTTCCATTTTGCTACTCGAATCATATATCCAAAATCTGACATATTCTTTAAACTATCTAAATAGCTTTCTGCCAAATCGTAATTACCAAGTTCCATATGAAGATCAAAGTACAAACTTTGGTTTTCGGTTTTATCGCCACCTATTGCCGCTGCAGAATCTGTTAAATGTAATGCTTCTTTAAAACGGTGCTGGGAAATATAATTTCTTGCTAAAGCCCTGTAAAAACCAGGCTTACCAATATTTGCGATATCAACTGCCCTTTTTAAACTTTTTTCGGCCTTCATCAAAAACTCGATATCTCCAGTTTGTTGAAAATACCTGTTGTATTCACCACCAACGATACCAAAGCTGGTTAACTGCATGCTATCTGGCCTTATTTTAGAATTCCAAAGATCAAAATATTTTGATGTGGTCTTAATCTCATTTGCGACTAAATACTTGTCGTAATCTTTTTTATTTGCAACTGTTTCATGATTTTTAGTATTACATGATGATACCAGTACTACTATAATTAAAAGCTTTATCAATTTCATAATGTTGTTTTTTGTGGATTGTTTAAAATAGGGAGAGCCTTTCAACTCTCCCTTCCCTTCTCTTTCATAAACAATTTAGGGACGTGCCAGTCTTACCTACCACTAACAATAAGTAAGGTGAAGGCAACTTCTTATTCTGGCGCTCCCAAATATGGGAACGTAGTACCTACAGTAGCGGTTAGCCCAACGCCATCTGAGGTTAATCTTGGCAAGTCTGCCATACCATCATCATCGGTATCTTGACCACTAAAACGGTCTCCTTCCATACCACCGAACAATAAAATCAATGAAACATCGATAACATCATCTTGTGGTAATCTACCAGTTAACGCTACTTCATCACCGTCTGGAACCAAAATTCTACCATCATCATCTGCGTCGGTACCTGGATTAAAGTATGTTGTTGGTAAATTCGGTGCTACTTCCAATACATCGGCAGCTAAATATCCTGTTAATGTTGGAGCATCCAATCCTAAAATATTAACCTCATAGTCAACGTCATTTGGATCTGCACCTAATATGTTCGCATACACATCGTGATATGCTTCTAACCTTGCCTCAAAATCAGCTTGAAAAGTCGCTGCCATTTCTGAAGGAATAGACATATTATGAGAATCTTTAATATCTCCATCGGCACTCAATACGGTATTGATACCTGGTCTACCCATAAAATCTACTTGGGCATAAGTTCCTGTAAAATCTGGTGCTTCTGGCTCCATAGCATCTTCACAAGGCGTACATGTACCACCACAATCTACTCCGGTTTCATCACCGTTCATTATTCCGTCATCACATGTTGGTGTAATTACTACTGGTGTATTGTCATCATCATCATCGCTACAAGAAGCTAATGCGGCAACTGCCAAAAGAGACAAAAACGTATATTTTATATTTTTAAATTTCATCTTACTATATTTTATAAAGTTATTATTGCTTAACATTTGTAGTTACCCAAGTCTTGTACACTTCTAAACCAAGTGCATTTTGACCTGTTGTAGCACCTAAAAGACTATTAGGTATTTCAACCACTACAGCCATTGTATTGGCACCGTCGAAAGTATCTACAGCAGTTTCATCGTCGTCATCAGTAGAATCTGGGTCACCAGCCGGTTTAAAACCTAATGGAGCCGTACCACCAATTACCTCATTGAACTGAAAGAAGTCAAAGAAAAAAGCATCTTGTCGTGGTCCTGCAAATAAAGAAACTCCGCTATCGGTAGTTTCAACAATGGCTGTTTCTGCAGAAATGTCTACCGATCCTAATGGTGCATCTACCATTACCGCTCCGTTTAAACCTGTTTCACTAGGTGCAACCGGACCAAAGAAATACATTTTACCATCTCTTGGTATTGCCTGAATTACTAAATCTTCTACCAAATCGTTATCGGTATCGATATTAATTTCCAATAATACGTTTTCATCAAATGTACCGTACGCCAAATCTGGCAGTACATTAGATTGTAGGTCTACCGCAAAAACGGTATTGTCTGAACCTTCTGTTGGTTCAAAAGCATAAAAATCGGCAATATCTGCCGTGGTTCCCATAGCACTTGGCGCATCAATGTGATCTGCCGCCACTAAAAGACCTCCTACAAGGGCCAAAGCCCCAAGTCCCATAAATAATTTTGATTTTTTCATTATCTCTTTTTTTAGATTAGAATCACCCTTACTTACGCAGCAAAAAAGAGAAGGTTCATTTTTTCTTAAAAAAAATTAAATTTTATTTTTAATCCCATATTCCGGTACAAGCGTAAACCCTTCAGTATCGTAGAAGTAACTATTTATAAATATGTGTGAAGTAATAATTAGCTAACTTTGCAGTGTTAAATTATTAAGATATGAACCCGTCTTCCTCTGGTTGGATCGAGAAATATGGTTCGGTGGTTCAAAGACACCAAAACGCTTTCCCAACTTTTGAAGCTTTATATGGTACGCTTAAAAAAAGCGGATTCGTATATGGGTTAAATTCTGGCGTACCAGAGTTTATTGAGCTTGAACATGCCCTTTCTGAAGACGAAAAGGCAAAAATCAACTTATTGCACGCTTTATACTTTACCTACCGTATTGAAGGTGGTGAAGATTATTCCATCTTTATAGAACAGGTATTCAAGTTCTATGAACTTTTAAAAATCAACAACGAAAGCTTTTTTGATAAGTGGTTTACCGGCAAGAAAACTTCTGCCAAGCTAGAAAAGTTAATGACCTCTAGAATTTATATTGAGGACAACATCATCAGTAAAACTTTTAATAGCCTTATTACCAATTCGCTATTGTTCATTGATGTGCTGCTTTTTAAACACTTTTTAAAGGACTACCCTGCCTTAAAGGAAAAAGCTGAAGAAATCGAATACTTAGCCATCAATATTACTTACCATGCATTAAGTTCTAAAGAGCTGGACAGAAAAGACAATAAGCTATCTCAATTGCTGGCTTCTTCCTTAACCTATATCAATTGTGCCGAGAATAGCTTTGATGGATCTTACCGCGAAAGATTACTTAACAATAAAGACAATTGGGAAAATAGATATTTGCTTGATATGGCCTGCCTTACCGTTTGGGAAGATCATTCATTAGATTATACAGAATCTGAGTTTATTTTCGGAATAGGAAAGGATTTGGGTTTCGACAGAACAATTATCTCAACTTCCATTACCGACGTTACCGAATTCTTTAAACTTAATTTCGAGACCATACCTTATTTAAAGGAAAAGAATTTAGCCATGCAATTTTATGATAGCATGGGTAAGTTGGTGAAGAAACTTATACTACGAAATAGCAAAAGGTTACATAAAGAACTATCTCAAAGTGCCGAATTGGTAGCACTGCTATCTAAATCAACAGTGCGAGATCTTAGTGATGAAGAAAAAAAGAAGGTTCAAAATCAGCTTTTAGATATTTTTAAAAGCATACCGTCTTTAGCCATTTTTATTCTACCGGGCGGAGCCATTCTTCTACCCATATTCATTAAGTTGATACCGAAATTATTACCGTCTGCTTTTGATGAAAATAGAATTGACGAGGAGGAGGACCTTTATCGCAAATAACCTATTATCAACACATTAACCCCTCTACTCTAACCAAAGCTTAAAATCTTTCACTTTCTCTCTACTTACGATTATTTCGTGATCTTGATTGTTATTCAACTTGATCTGTAATCTAGAATTTGTATAGGAAACAATATCTTTTATATGATCAATATTCACGTAGAATTTTCTGCTGACCCTAAAGAATACCTGTGGTTTCAGTTCATCTTCCAACTGTTCTAAGGTAGTATCCAACAGATAATTACGACCATCTTTTGTAGCGGCATAAGTGCCTTTGTTTTCGCTATAGAAACACTCCACATCTTCTGAATTGATGATTTTTAAATGCTGCCCAACCTTTGCCGTAAAACGTTTCTTATATTCACGCTCTAACGGATTTACCAATAACTTTTTAATATCATCAAAATCTAAAGCGATCTTGTTTGGCTCACCTGCAGATGCAAACCGTTTTCTGTATTTTTTGACCGCCTGTTCAAGATCTTCGTCATCTATTGGTTTTAACAAGTAATCTATACTATTCAATTTAAAAGCTTTTAATGCATACTCATCAAAGGCGGTAGTGAATATTATGGCACTATGTACTTCTATGACATCAAAAATCTCAAATGAGAGTCCGTCAGATAATTGAATATCCAAGAAAATTAAATCGGGGTGTTCATTCTCTTGAAACCAATTAATAGCCTCTTCTACAGAATGCAACATGGTAGAAACGTTTAGATCCAAACTTTCTAACATTCTGCCCAAACGTCTAGCTGCTGGTTTTTCATCTTCAATGATAATGGTCTTCATGGTCTGTATTTATGGTTTAGTGGTTTGCTTTAATCGTTGTAGGAGTTTAGGTATTTCTGAATTTTTCGATCTTCCCATTTCTTCATGTGCCATGAAATGTTACCAAAAACAGTAATTCCATGTATGGCCAGTATAATTCCCCAAACAATGGTAGTGCCGTAGACATTCCAATCAATCCAATCTAAAAACTCAGGATTACCGAATGCTTCTTTACTTACCAAAATGAAAACGAACTTATTTCTTAAGAAGTACAGAATGATATTTATGATCAGAAAAACCAATACGTGATTATAGAATCGTTTTATACTTGCCACTTTTGATTTCGCTCTTTCATATTTAGACAACCTACTAAATTCTTCATTTACAAGATTATCGTCTGGTAGATTAGTTTCCATATTATCTAAAATTTTCGGCATCTCTTTCCTCTTGCTCTACATATTTACTGATTTGGCGCTGTTCCCAATCTTTACTAAAGAAAGGATTAAAGCCAAATACTTTTGCTGCATGAAAAGCCAAACCTATTCCCCAGAAAAACGGAGTAGAAAAAGTACCTATATTAAACAAAGCCTCTGTAAATGATTCTCCTGCAGACATAATTGCCGTAATGGTAATCGTCATAAGAAATAAATTTACCAGTACATACACAAGTAAGTGAATATAAAACCCTTTTAATTCTTTGACCTTCTTCTGGGCTCTTATTAATTTATCCGATTGTTCAAATTCGTTTAGTTCCATCTTCTTGTATTTTCTTCTTGTTGTAAAAACTCTTGTATTTTTCTCTCTTCCCAGTCTCTGCCCATAAACGGATTCAAGTTAAAGATTTTATTCGCTTTAAAAAATAAGCTAATGCTTAAACCGAATACTACCCAAAGAAACCAGGCATTTCTCCATTCATTAAAATAATAATTGATCGATGCCACTATTATAATGGTTAACATAGCCGAGGCTACTTTACCATAAAATTTTCTAATTTCTTCAACTCTTTCTTTTGCTCTTCTATATTTTGTGTTTTCCATGATCTTTAGTTTTTTAGGTTATGATTCTTGCATAAATTCTTTGATCTTACGCTCTTCCCATTTCTTACTGAAAAATGGGCTATACCCGTAAGCATAAAGTCCGTTCATCAATAGACCGAATCCCCAGCCTAGTGCAGGAAAAATAAACCAAAGAAAACTTGTTGTATTATAATTGATATATGCCAAAAATGGGATTACGATACAGTATGCCAATAAATTGCCATAGAATCCTTTAATAGCTTGTACTTTTTCTTTTGCCTTTTCGTACTTATAATTTCTGTCGGTTGTGAAGTTTGATTCCATCTTTCTAAAGTTTTAGGTGATCGTTAATTTAATTCCTTACTTCAAATTTCGGCAGATTAAACAGGTTTTGAAAAATTGAAATACCCAGTTGTAATTTTTTACGACTGAATTGTATAAAGTTGTCTTTACTAGAAACAAATCACTTCAAAAACCATATGATTTCTTCGCACTTTCAATTTGCTCTTGCTCTGTGGTATTAGGATACAGTAGATATTTAGGCGCTATAATAGGTTTTGCATTAGTAACGGTAATTTTGGTAATGGTAGCAAACGGAAAATTTCCTTTTGTAAGTAGAAGAAGTACTTTTTCCATGTTAGAGAAGTCTAAAGATGATTTCACTACAATTTCAGCCTCACCTTTCAACTGAAATCCTTTTTGCTTTAAAACGTCTATAAAACTGATACAAACATTTTTGTTCGCTCTTATATTCTTTACCGTTTGTGGTGACGCTATGTTTGCTACTATAATCGTATCATCTTCAAAACAACTGAATATTTCTTTGGGTGATACATTGGGCATGTTATCGGCAGAAGATGTTGCCAACCAGCACAGAACACTATCACTAATTGCTGCTTTTATGTCTTCTGTTAGCTTCATAGTGTTTCTATTTAAAATTCATTTAAAAGTTTTCTCTCTCCATGAATTCCTTTATTTTTCTCTCTTCCCAGCCTTTGCCAAATAACGGATTATAACCATATGCCTTTAAACCGTGGGCAATTAAGCCAATACCCCAACCAATGGCAGGGAAAATGACCCAAACAAAACTTGTCGTCGTAAAATTGATATAGGCGAGTACGGGTATAACAATGCAATAGGATGTAAGGTTGCCATAGAAACCCTTTATGAGTTCTACACGTTCTTTTGCTTTCTCATAACGCTTGGCACTAATGTGCGATGCCTGGGTTTCTCGAAACGATATGGCATTTGTCAACATGGGCAAACGTACTTTGAATTCTTTAGCGGTCTTAAAAATCTGCATTTCCTTTTTGGTAAGAATGGCATACCGCTGGCGAATATTTTGTAGCCCTACACCACTACTCTTTTTAACAACCTGCTTTTCTTGCAAATTGTTGACCACATACAAATAGCCGTCTTCTTCATAGATTTTAATATGCAATGGTTTTGAAGATGTTACCACATTGTGCTTCACCGCATTCTCTAATAATAACTGTAACGATAGCGGTACAATTTTAGCCTCGGGATCTGTTGCCTCATCAGGAATTTCAAATACGATACTATCTTCAAAACGCATTTTTAAAAGTCGCACATAGGTTCGTGCAAACTTAAGTTCCTCATCGACCGAAATTAGATTTTTACTCTTCTGCTCCAATACATACCTATACACTTTAGATAAAGATGTAGTAAATTTTTGCGCCTGCATAGGATCTTCTTCGATTAGACTGGTAAGCACGTTGAGACTATTAAATAGAAAATGTGGATCTAGCTGATTCTTTAAAGCATCGAACTTTGCAGATGCCGAACCAGCAATAATTTTCTGCTCTTTTACCTTGGTATCTTGTAATGCTTTGTAAAAATAAAAGGCATGTAAAAACAGCGATACTACCAAGGTTACCAGTAACGCGTAAAAATAATATTCTACTTTTTCCCCTGCTATAAACTCATAAAAGCTGTGCCCAAAAATATAAATTTCTGTAAACGCACGTACCGCACCAAACGCCAATACCGTTAGTATAATTGAGCCAGAAGCACCGTACCATAGCCGTTTTTTGGTTTCATTCTCCCAACTATATTTTTTAGAGATATAGTCGCTGAAATACATATTAACCATAGATAGCATAAAAGAGTAGAGAAAGGCTATACCTGTAAATTGCATTTCGCCATATAATGTTATGCTTTCCCAATCAGATAGAAGCAACCGAACCAGTTCCATAACCAAGGCTATGATTATTGCTATTCTAACTACCTTTAAAAAACTACTCATGTTTGTAAGCTTAAATTGATCGGTTTCTGATTTTTAAAATTAGGGATTTACTTTTAGAAGTCATTAGCTTTCTAAAGCTACCCTATTAAAGAACAAACATGATCTCTTTTTCACCGGAATAAAATAAATAACAACCCAATTGTAGTTTTTAGGTACCGAACTGTAATATTGACCTGTTGATAGCTTTACCATAAAACTAAACTGCAGGTTTACGAATAACAATTTTTGTACAATTTTTCTTTCTTACATTGTTAAAATCTCCTAGATTTAAAACTTATATATATGATATATGTGCAATTGTGTACATATACGATTGTTGGCAATAATTATGAAAAACACATTTTACTTATTTGCAATCATCATTTTATTCACTTCTTGTAAAGAAGAAAAAAGAGTGATTGAAAAAATTGATTTTGAACCAGAATATATGTTTTCAACTGAAATAGAGAATAAAGTTGAAAAAGATACTGTTCCTTGGAAGTATCAAATTTCAGCTTCTAACTATGCTTTAAAAGGAGACTATAAAAATGCTTTAATTCAATGGGATTTGGCAATGGGAACAAGAGAAAAAAACTTTTCAAAATCCCAAATAGATTCTATTAATCAGAAGTATTCGAAAATTAAAGCAAGTGAGTATATTATAGAAAAAGCAAAGGAGAATCAAGTAATAATTATCAATGAAGCTCACCACAATTCGTTTCATCGAGTATTTACAAAATCACTTCTTCAAAAGCTATTTGAAAATGGGTATAAAAATTTAGGCCTTGAGGCATTAAAAAATAATGATAGTTTAATTTCAGCTCTTAATCAAAGAAAATACCCAGTTCAAAAAACGGGTTTGTATATAAAAGACCCTCAATTTGGTAATTTAGTTAGAGATGCTCTTGAAATTGGATATATACTATTTGCTTATGAAAATATGGGGAAAGGAAGTGGGAAACCAAGAGAGATTGAACAAGCAAAAAATATTGAGAATGTAATCAATTCCAAACCAAATGAAAAATTCTTAATCCATTGCGGTTATGACCACGCCTTAGAAGGAAATCATAGCTCTTGGGAAAAAGCAATGGCTGGAAGATTAACTGAATTTACAAACATAAATCCTTTGACTATTAATCAAGTAGTTTATAGTGAAAAAAGTAAACCTGAATACAATCATCCTCTTTTGAAAGCATTAGATATTAAAGAATCGTCAGTAATTATTGACAAAGATAATAAACCATTAAGCTATGAACGTGGAAAGGCTTGGACTGATATAGCTGTTCTTCATCCAAATACAAAATATATTGATGATAGACCTAATTGGTTATTCGAAAATGGAAATAAAAACGTTTCTATTTCACTAACTGATATTCAAATTGAATTTCCAATTATGGTTTTAGCTTTTAAAAAAGGGGAAGATATAAATTTAGCTGTTCCAATTGATATTACAGAAGTTGAAAGTAAAAAAGATAATTGTAATCTCGGATTGAAAAAGGGAGTTTATGAGATTGTAGTTACAAATGAAAAACAGTCTTTTAAATTTGAACAGAAAGTAAAATAACTATTGCCAACAATGGTAACCGTTGCACAAGCCAATAATTAGAGATAATTGCTATCGATATAAGCCTCTTTAAGGGGCTTTTTTTATGCCATGTCAGAAGATGAACCTAAATTTTAGATGCACTGGAGAAAGGCTTTTCACG
>NZ_LR733272.1:0-3423 GCF_902506355.1 Maribacter litoralis
TATTTCCAGGAGTTCCTTGAGGACCTGTTAAATCCGACGTAGTGAAAGTTGTTCCGTCATCGTAGGTCAATGTAAATGTACCGTCTCCGTTATCGGTCGTGGATGCTATGCCGTTTCCGTCTGCTCCGTTTGTTCCAGCCGGACCTGAATCCGGATCTACCCAAGTATATGTTCCTGAACCATCAGTAGAAAGTACTTGACCATTATTTCCTCCTTCTGGTAATTCTATTTCGTTTTCATCGTCGTTATCTCCATCTATATAATCAACCGTATAATTGCCATTACCATCATCGGTTACAGTGATGTCATTCGTACCAACTACTGTTTCATTTAATGATGATAAGTCTACCGTTTCGCTCGACCCGTCCTCAATACCGATAGTCAAAGTGTTTCCAGATAAAACTGAACCGCTAATACTTTGATTGTCCGCTAAAGGAGATAAATCGACGGTCTCACTCGATCCATCTTCTATTCCAATTGTCAAAGTATTCCCCGATAAACCTGAACCAGTAATACTTTGATTATCCGCTAATTCAGCAAGACTAACTGTTTGAGAAGTTCCATCCTCAATTCCTACGGTTAACGTTGTACCAGAAAATGCTAAATTTTCAATATTCTGATTATCCGAACTTACTAACGCGGATAAATCAATATCAGTAGCCGATGGATTGTTCGTTATATTTAATGTCTGAGTTGAAGGGTCATAAGATAAATCCTGGATCTCATTGGTATCACTCTTATCGCCATCAACATAGTCAACTGTATAATTACCGTTTCCATCATCGGTAACAGAAATATCTCCTGTACCCGATACTGTTTCTCTATAATCAGATAAATCTATAGCCGTTGCAGTTGGATCGTTGGTCAATGTTAGATTATCTCCCGTTAAAGAAAGATCTTGACTGTCCGTTCCTATATCACTCAAAGGAACATCAAAATCAGTGCCCGCTTCAGTTATACGAAGGTTTGGTCCCACAACTCCGAAAGAAGTTATTAGCTCATTTGCATCACTAGCATCGCCAGGAATTGCACTGCCACCAACAGGCTGCCATGCTCCTGAATCATAAACATATAATTGACCCGAATCGGTATCAACATACGTGGTACCCTCAGTTGATGTTCCTGTCGGTCCACCATTTCCTCTTTGTGTCAATTCGTTTGTCGAATCATTATCTCCATCAACATAGTCAACCGTATAATTACCATTGCCATCATTTGTTACAGAAATATCTCCTGAACCCGAAACTGTTTCCCTGTAATCTGATAAATCTATAGCCGTAGCTGTAGGGTCATTTGTTAAGGTCAGGTTATCACCTATTAATTGTAAAGCTTGTTCATCAGTATTAACTAATCCAGATAAATCAATATCAGTAGCTGTAGGATTGTCTGTAATATTTAAAATCTGAGTTGCAGGATCGTATGTTAAATCTTGAATCTCATTGGTTTCATCTTCATCAGAATCAGTAGAATTTACCGTGTAATTTCCATTACCATCATCATCAACTCTTATAGCTCCTGTACCTGCAGTTACTGTCTCGCTCAAAGATGATAAATCGACATTTGTAGAACTTCCTCTTTCTATATCTATCTGTAGCTGATTTGAACCGTTTAATGTCGCTCCTGTTAAATTTTGATTATCACTGCTATTATTCGCTAAATCTGCAATAGCCTCTTCTACTGTTGTTTCATTAACCAAATCTCCATCAACGTCTATAGGAGTTACTAAATCTACCTCTGCCGCATTTTGAATTTCGTTAGTATCACTCTTATCACCGTCTACATAATCGACCGTGTATTCTCCACTTCCATTATTGGTTACAGAAATATCACCTGTGCCAACTACCGTTTCTCGGTAATCAGATAAGTCAATTACAGTTGCAGTTGGGTCGTTGGTCAACGTTAGGTTATCTCCCGTTAATTCTAAATCTTGAATCTCGTTGGTATCATCATTTACATAAGGAGTTAAATCAACTGTAGAAGAATCATTGGTCAGACTCAAGATATTTGTGCCGCTATTTAGCTCCAAATCTTGATTGTCACTACTATTATTCGCTAAATCTGCAATAGCTTCCTCTACCGTAGTTTCATTAACCAAATCTCCATCAACATCTAATGGAGTGGCTAAATCAACTTCAGTAGCATTTTGGTCATCAGTACCGTCAAAAGAAGTAGTGGTATTGTTTTCAGATACATATTCGAAAATTCCATCAGCATCAGCATCGCTTAATGTCGTAACCGATTCATTAATATCTACAGCAGTAATACCAGGTTCAGAAATTGTAGCAATTCTATTACCCGCAGCCGTGTTGGTTACACTAACATCATCATCAGCTAGGTTATCTACATATGCCTTATTAACAGCATCGTTTGCATTAACCGGAGTACCAACATCAGTAATAACAATACCTCCTGCACTTGGGTCTCTTAATAGAACCTCTTCTAAATCTTGTAATTCGTTCTGATTATCTTTATCTAAATCTAACGCCTCACTAGCTGTAATAGCATCTGATAATTCCATATCCGTAGCGAACATATTATTCAAATCAACCCCAGTTGCACCTGGTGCAGGATTCGTAAGTTCTAACGTAGTATTTGTTAATGATATATCTGAAAGTTCATTTTCCGGATTTGGATCAGCATCTGGTGCTGCACTACCACCAACCTGTTGCCAAGTTGTTCCATCCCATGCGTATAATTGACCATTATCAGTATCAACATAAGTATCACCAGAGTTTACACCGTTTGTACTTGGTGGTCCTGGCGCTAATACTGCTAATTCGTTAGTTTCATCTTCGTCAGAATCAATAGAATTAATTGTATAATTTCCATTACCATCATCATTAACAGTTACAGCACCTGAACCAGCAATTACTGTTTCGCTCAAAGATGATAAATCTACTGTTGTAGAAGCCCCTCTTTGAATATCTATTTGAAGTTGATTTGATCCATTTAAGTTAGCTCCCGTTAAATCTTGATTATCACTACTATTAGCAACAATATCAGCAATAGCTTCTTCAACTGTTGTTTCGTTCACAGTATCTCCATCTACATCTAATGGAGTAACTAAATTAACCTCAGCTGCATTTTGGTCGTCGGCTGCAAAAAGTCCGTCTGTTTCTACTGTAAGATTGTTTCCTGCTGCTGCACTGATTTCAGTTGCCACCGTATATTCCGTATTGTTACCAACTACCGTCGATGTAACATCTACCCCGTCTCCCTCAACAACCGTGGTTGTAAGTTCGCTAGACGTAATAATACCGTCTAACTCCTCTAAAGCTGATTGTACATCATTTGTAGTGATGTTTCCTGCAGGGGTCACTTCAACCTCAGCTGCAATTTGATCATCGGCTGCGAAAAGTCCGTCTGTTTCTACTGTAAGATTGTTTCCTGCTGCTGCACTGATTTCAGTTGCTACAGTATATT
>NZ_LR733273.1:0-1728 GCF_902506355.1 Maribacter litoralis
GTAACCGTTGCACAAGCCAATAATTAGAGATAATTGCTATCGATATAAGCCTCTTTAAGGGGCTTTTTTTATGCCATGTCAGAAGATGAACCTAAATTTTAGATGCACTGGAGAAAGGCTTTTCACGTAATGGACCATGATTTTTACGAATAATGGCAGGGCAAGCTTTCCTACCCCACTTTTCGGGTGTTTCTTTTCGAATTTCAGGTATTTCTTGAGGTTGTAGGCGATCGCCGAGAGGTGCATCACCTTGTTCGCCTGTGCGAGCCCGATGGTATTTATCTTCCTCAGTCCCATGAACTGGGTCAAGGTTCCAAAAACGGGTTCTACCGTGCTCTGCCGCTTGCTCTTCATATACCGACCCAGTGGGCTCTCCACCCGGGCGATGTTACGCAAATACTCCGCACGGTAATAGGTAACGCCGAACTTCTTCTCCTGTGCACTTTTGCCCAGGCAGCTACTGCGTATCGGGCAACCGGTGCAGATATGCTTTCTTGCACGGTATTCCTTCTTTCTTGTTCCCGTGCGATAATCCCTGAACTCCTTGGTGAACGGTATCGTTTTCCCTTGGGGACAGCGGTAGCTGTCCGTCCCATGGTCATAAACGAAACCATCGGGACCTCCCTTGAACGTCCCGTGGGCGGGTATGAAGCTCTTGAGCTTCATACTTTCCAAAAAGGCATAGTTCTCGCCACTGCTATAGCCCGTATCGGCCACGCAGTTCTCAAAGACGAAGCCCTGTTGCCATAATCTTCTCTGTAGGCGCCGTACGATATCCTGTAACTGCTGGTTGTCCTTGCCATCGGCATGGTACGCCCTGATATCGGTAATTACATGATGGGCGGTATCCACGCTCAACTGACTGAGGTAGTTCAGCTTTCTTGCCTTGCCCGGCTTTACGCTTATCCTGGCATCGGGGTCGGTAGGACTGTAATGGGTCTTGTTGCTCGTATACTTTGCTCCCTTGTTTCCGGCGCCAGGTCTTTGATCCTGGTCCTTCGCCCATTTTTTGTTCCTGCCCTTTATCGCGGAGAGCTCATTATCGTTGGCGGTAACACTTCGTTGTCCTTTATCCGACCTGTCGCCCTTGCTCTTGCGGTGTGGCACTTCTTTGTCCATTGCGCTTATAGCACGTACTTTTTTCAAATGCTCTTCCAAATCTTCTTCGGGCACCTTCAGCTCCAATGTGTCCATGCTCGCGTTCGCTTTCACGGGCGCACTGTCGATCGCCTGGGTATGACCGGCGACCATCCCCTTCTCAACACACAAGGCAAGGACATTGGTGAATACTTCCTCGAATACCGACTCGGGAAAAAGTTGACGGGTACGGCTTATGGTACTGTGCCAGGGAAGTTCCTCGTCAATGTCATAGCCTACGAAAAAAAGAATATCCAGGCGCATCGAACAATGGGCGATAAGCTTACGGTCGCTGATGATGTTCTCCAGGTAGCCCACCAAACAGAACTTGAAGAAGACCACGGGGTCAATACTTTTTTGACCGCTTTCACCGTAATAGCCTTTGGTCAGCTTATAGAGAAAATTCAGGTCCAGAACCTCTTTTAAACGCCTGTAGAAATTGTTCTTCGGTATACGCTCGCTCAATTGGAAACGGGCGAACAGTTTTTCCTGATACTCCTTTTTTCCTTGCATACCTAAAGTTAACGACCCAACGTTAAGATCACGTTGACCCTATATGGTTTTTTCGTTAACTTGTGCAACAGGCACAAT
>NZ_LR733274.1:0-1211 GCF_902506355.1 Maribacter litoralis
CACCCCTTACCATTCCGAACAGGGAAGTTAAGACCGTTTGCGCCGATGGTACTGCTATACCAAGTGGGAGAGTAGGTAGCCGCCTTTTTCGAAAGCCCCTTACATCAATGTAAGGGGCTTTTTTTATTCATAAAAGTCAAGCTTTAGAAGAGAGGGATACCCTTGTAGTACCAAGGAACTTGGTTGCCGTGACTAATACACTACTACTACTACTACTACTACTACTACTATTACTATTACAGCTGTTAAGTTTGTTTATGTTTGTTATATTATAAGCTTAATAAGCGGAGCTTTCTCGATTTAACTTCATCATTATTAATATAGTTTGTCGTATGCATTGTGAATAGTTGATAGTTAGCTTAGGTAGTTCAATGAGTCTTGTGGATATAAATTTATACAGGAGCAGTTTATACCCTCGAAGCTATAATTATTTACATGTTTAGTTGAAACGAATTTTATCTTTTAATGTTTGGTCTAATGCTTTAATGTGAGTTGGGGCAATTAGATTTTTTATTTACTTGTACAGTATTTTTTTGTTAACTATTTGTAATAATCAAATCAAGGTTAATATTTCTAATAGTATACGCTGTTAATTTAATCAGGTAATAGTTTTTCTGCTATTTAATAAAGGATAACTAAAATTGTTAGACCGGATAGTTGCTAATTATCCATTTAATTTTGTTTTTTTTTCGGGGTGTTTTGATGATATTATAGGTCTTTCCATTTAATCATGATATCACGATTTATTGATTTTATATTTTAGGAACCTTTTTGCTTAGTATTTTTTGCACTAATAAAACATGAAATTTTTATATAGTAAGACGGACTTCTATTCTATCCTATTTAAAATCTAGGGTATAAATAGTAGCTATTATGTATCCCCATCAATAATCTTATTATTTTCTTAGGCTGTAAACAACGTTGAATCAGCCCGGTAGGTATCGGTTTGAAGTTCCTTTCGATTTTTTATGTAAAAAGTCTTGTGTAATGGAAAATAGGTTGTAGATTTGCACCCCGCAAACGAGGAAGATAATTTGGAATCGGGCGTTGGAAATAGGTTCATATATGTTGTTTTGGTTTGGCGAAAAAAAAGAAAGATATTTTTTTCGATAAAAGTTGCCAGGTTAAAAAACAGTTGTATATTTGCAGCCGCTTAGGGAAACACCTAAGGGAAACGAAGCGAAAATGTCGTAAGATCTTTGGAGCCGAGT